>NZ_JAPNLH010000046.1:0-1355 GCF_026627425.1 Arthrobacter endolithicus | reverse complement strand
CGGCCTGGCGTTCCCGGTTCCTGAGGGCACCACGGCACCGCGCTTGCACTGCCTGCGTCATTCGTTCGCCGTCGGATGCCTGCTCCGCTGGTACAGGGAAGGCGTGGATCCATCGGCGATGCTCTACCAGCTCTCAACGTTCATGGGCCACGTGGATCCATCCTCGACCGCTGTCTACCTGACCATCACCCCGGAACTCCTCTCCGAGGCAAGCCACCGGTTCGAAACCTATGCCGAACGCGCCTGGGCGGAGGCGAAACCATGACCGGAACACAACAGCTGGGGCCGCTGATCCACTCCTTCTTCATCGACCACCTCGTCACCGTCAAGGGCCTCCGCCCTGCCTCAGTGCGCAGCTACAGCGACACCATCCGGCTGCTGTTGTGCTTCGTGGCCGAGCGAAAGGGAACCAAGATCACCAGACTTAAGCTCGAGGACCTGAGCTTCGAGCATATCCTCGGCTTCCTGCGCTACCTGGAAGGCGATCGCCATAACCACGTGCGGACCCGCAACCAACGCCTGGCTGCCCTGCACACCCTTTTCGAATACATCGCCAGCCGGGAACCGACAATGCTCGAAACCTGCCAACGAGTTGCGGCCATCCCCATAAAACGGGCGGCACCTGCCGAGACGCACTTCCTGGAACGCGACGAAATGGAGGCACTGCTGCGGCACCTGCCACGCACCGGCCGCTTGGCCCAGCGGGACCACGCCCTCATCCTGTTCCTCTACAACACCGGGGCGCGGGCACAGGAAATCGCAGAGCTCCGGGCAGGAAACCTGCAGCTGGTCGAGCCCTACCTCGTCAGGCTCCACGGCAAAGGAGACAAATGGCGGACCTGCCCGCTATGGGACCAGACCGCAAAACGACTCACCGCCCTGCTCGACTCATCAGGTGCACCGGCAGCGGCAAACGCCCCGGTCTTCTGCTCGGCAACCGGTGAAGCACTCACCCGCTTCGGCATCTACAAGGCCGTGCGGCGCCTCGCCGGACACCTCGACGATCCCGGCATCAACCGCACGGTCAGCCCACATGTCTTCCGCCACACCGCAGCGATGCACCTCCTTGAATCCGGAGTCGAAATCAACGTCATCCGCGGCTGGCTCGGGCACGCCGACCTGACAACGACGAATCGCTACGCTGAAATCAACACCAGGACAAAAATGGAAGCCCTGCGGGCCACCGAGCCGCCCGATACTTCGGCGGCACGCCGCCCCACTCCCGTCTGGAGGTCCGACGAATCACTGCTCAACTGGCTCTCAAACCTCTGATCGTTATGTGGCCCGAATCAACCAAACCAGCCGGCCAGAACCGGTTCCGGCGGCCGGGCCACATAATCAGGCAGGGCACAGAA
>NZ_JAPNLH010000045.1 GCF_026627425.1 Arthrobacter endolithicus | reverse complement strand
GTCGCTGTTAAGCCGAGCTCGGCTTAATAGCGATTATGCCGAGGAAAACGTTAAGCCGAGCTTGGTGCGCTTGCCCTGGTGATTCGGGGGTCTCCGTCCCGTTCCTCGGCTTAATATTGCGGCCTAGCCTGTCTTGTATCCATGTTCCTAGCGGAAGGACAAGGCAATGGATACGACAGTCGCGGCCATCGGAGATGTTGTTGTAGCCGCGTTGGAGGACGCCGGCTATATGCAGTCCACGATTGGACAGGTTCGCAAGTCGATCAGGTGGCTGGGTGTTCTGGCCGAGAAACGAGATGGCGTTTATACGGGCGAGTTGGGTGCGGAATTCGCCTTGATGACAACGAGCCCGCGGACTGGCGGATACAGTTCCCAGCGACATACCGATTATGGCCGGCTGGTGTGGTTGTTCGACTCGTACGTGCTCACCGGCACCGTGGATCTGTCCGTGAGGCCCCGTGGTCAGCAGAAGCAAGGGCCCAGCAGCCCGGAATTCTCCGAGCTGTTGGCTGCGTGGTCCCATGACATGGATCAGCGTGGTCTGGCATGTTCCACCCAAAAGTGTTTTGGAGGGTTGGCCTGCGAGTATCTGAACTATTTGGAGGCTCGTGGGATTTCCTCGTGGGAGGCCGCCGACGGGGCCAGCGTCCTGGGATTCCTTGAGTCACTTCGAACCCGGTGGGTTGAATCAAGCATGTGGTCGGCCGTGGCCAGCTTCCGCCCGTTCCTGAGATTCACAAACCGCACGGACCTGCTCGATGCTCTGGCCTTGGTCAGGGCCAGGCGGCACCATGAAATCGTTCCATTGCTCGCGCCCGGAGTGGAACGGCAAGTCGTTGACGCTTGCCAGGAGGGTCTGGTTTCGGCGCGGGATGCGGCGATTACCTTGCTCTCTCTGGCCATCGGTCTACGTGCTTGCGATATCCGTAACCTGCGGCTGAGGGATATCGATTGGCGTGGTTGCACGCTGGGACTCGTGCAGCAAAAGACCGGAAACCCGTTGACCCTGCCGCTGCCACCCTTGATCCTGGCCAATCTTGCGCAGTACGTGCTCGAGGAGCGGTCGGCCTCCGATGCAGATGAGGTGTTCTTGAGGCTGAAGGCCCCGCATGTTGCCTTGGCAGATCATGCGTCGATCTACGTGATTGTCAACAAGGTCTTCCGTGTTTCCGGAGTGGAAGATGTGAAGGTTGGAACGCGTGCCCTTCGCTATAACGCGGCGTCCAGGCTGTTGCGTGCGGGAACCGCTTTGCCGACGATCTCAGCGGTGCTTGGCCATGCTCATGGAGACTCGACCAACGTGTATTTGAGTATGGATGCCGAACACCTACGCTTGTGTGTCCTTCCTTTGCCGGAAGGGGCATGGTGATGCGCAAGTACGAATTCACCAGTGTTTTTGCTCAGGAGCTGACGGGGTATCTTGCCTTCAAGCAGAGCATGGGCTGTTACGGTGCGTCGCGCATCTGGTACCTACGCAGCTTCGACACGTACTGCACCGAACACGCGGTGACGGCTTTTGACCAGCAAGCCATCGAGGGTTGGGTCATCTTCAAGAAATCCTCCCAACCAGGTTCCAGCCCATCCTGGATGTCATACATCAGGGACTTCGGCCGCTGGATGCGGACCCATGGCACCCCGGAGGCGTACGTGCTTGCCGAGTCCTGGAAGAGCGGATTCTTCCGCTCCCAGCCCTACTTGTTGAGCCGCGAGGAAATTTCGCTGTTCTTCCGATCCGCAGCCGTCCTGGAAACCGTCTCACCGTGGAAATGGCAGGCCGTTGCGTTTTTTGCGCTGATGCATTCGTGCGGGCTTCGGACCTGCGAAACACGGAGGTTGCAGCCCAAGGATGTTGATCTCACCGAAGGGTTTATCGATGTGCTGTGGTCCAAGGGCAATCGAAGCCGGCGCCTTCCGATCACCGGCCAGATCATCGATGTCCTGGCCAGTTGTGATCGGATATCCCGACAGAAGTTCGGGCAGCACCGTTCCGGGTTCTTTGTCTCTTCGACTGCAGCACCGGTATCTCCGGCCTCGATCGGGGTCACGTTCAACCAGATCTGGGACCAAGCCGGATTGAAGCGATCCCTGGGTGGCAAACAGCCACGCCCTTACGATTTTCGGCACCACTTTGCCTACGCCAACATCGAACGGTGGATGGCCGAGGGGCGGGACGTCAACGTGATGCTGCCCTATCTCTCCCGATATATGGGGCACGCAACGCTGGACAGCACCTTCTACTACATCCACACATCACCGGACTTCATGGATAGCTACGCAACACTCGTCCAACAAGGCCAAGGAATGCTTCCCGAGGTGGGATTCGAATGAAACGCACACCGAAAGAACCGACCCCTGACTTCTGGGGTTACGCCCGCAACTATCTGCATGACTATTTGTCCACCGTCAGAGCCATGGCACCGCGCAGCATCGAGGCGTACCGGATCAGCCTGGAGAACTACGTCCACTACCTGACCACGGAGAAGCAGGTTCACCGCCAAGACATCAGCTTCGATCACTTCGACCGGCAAGCCCTCAAGGACTGGCTGGTATGGATGCGGCAAGCCAAGGGATACCAGCCCGCGACCATCGGCCTGCGCTTGAGCGCAGTCAAAGCCTTTCTGCATTTCGCTTCCGCGGAGGACCTCACGTTGGTTGCGGTTTACCAAGCGGCCAAGAACATCAAGGCGCCGGCCGCACCGCGCAAACCCATCGAATACCTGCAGGAGAACGAAACAACAGCGATCCTGCACGCGTACGACGGCAAAGACCAGAAATCCCGCCGCAACCGCATGCTACTTATCCTGCTCTACGACAGCGCGGCACGCGTCAGCGAGATCACCGCGCTCACCCTTGACGATCTCAAGCTGGCAAAACCAGCCCATCTGACCCTCACCGGCAAAAGGAACAAAAGCCGCGTCGTTCCCTTGGGAGAGAAGACAGTTGAACATCTCAGGGTTTATCTCAACGAGTTCTACCCGCAACGCGCAGCCCTGCCCTCGACGCATCCCTTGTTCTATAGCTGGCACCACGGGGAACCAGTTGAGCTCTCCAGCGACACCGTTGCCGCAGTGCTCAAGAAAGCCGGGGAGCTCGCCCGAGAACGGTGTCCTTCGATCCCTGGCAAACTCCACTGCCACATGCTGCGGAAGACCAAGGCCATGGACCTCTACAAGCAAGGCATCCCGTTGCCGATCATCATGCAGCTGCTCGGGCACGAAAGCATGAGCACCACCTCGGCGTTCTACGCGTTTGCCACCCTCGACATGATGAGAGCAGCAATGAATGCCGCCACACCGGCGATCAATGAAACGAACACCAAAATGCTCAGCGAAGACAAACTTCAGCTACTCTACTCACTGAGATAGCAGGAAACGTTAAGCCGAGGAACGGGACGGAGACCCCCGAATCACCAGGGCAAGCGCACCAAGCTCGGCTTAACGTTTTCCTCGGCATAATCGCT
>NZ_JAPNLH010000044.1 GCF_026627425.1 Arthrobacter endolithicus | reverse complement strand
CGGCTCGAACACCTTCGCGGTTCCGCTCTCGGCTTCCGCAACCTCACCAACTACGTCGCAAGATCACTGCTGGAATCCGGCGGATTCAGACCGAAACTACACCCTCAATTCTGAAGAGCCGGTTATGGATGTCTGAAACGGCAATATGGATTCGAACCGACTCGCCGTAAACTCTCCAGAAACAATGCAAACTGGAGAGTGTTTAGTACCTGCCACTGTTCTAATATTCTTCTGGAAAGATGGGCCAAAACGGGGTAGTGGCAAGTGGCAACAACCCGATGCTTGTAAAGCGGGGATATACGATCCCCGTGGCTGGGTCTGCGTGGACGCTGGTTGCTCGCGGGAGGCGAAACCTGCTTCGCCTGAATTCGCCCTATCGGGGAAAACTAAAATCATTTCCGTTGCTGCGCTCCGTTCCGGTCGAGCGTCACATGGAAAACGTCCAGCCGCACGCGTCAAGGGCAGCACCTGAAGGCTTGGGGTTTTGTTCATGTCCAGTCCCTGAACCAGCAGGCTATTTGCCATGCCAGTCTGCTCGGTCCACTCTCTTGATGTCGGCTGCGGGGAACCACTCGACTCTGTATGCCCTGTCGGGCTCGTGCCCTTCGACGAGTCCGTAAGATCGCGTGTACTCGACGGCCGTGCCGAATATTTCGCCTTCCTTGACAAGCGGTATATCCCACGGTGAGGAATGCTGAGGATTGCCGTCGGTCCGGTCGGGATGGCGCTTGTCGGCGGCAATGACTTCCATGAGCTTCGAACCTGGATCAAATTTATTCACTACTACAGTATGGTTTCATGGCAAGATATCGAACATACGTCCAAACGGTAACTATCATGGTGTCATGAAGATTATCGGCACACTGGCGCCATTGAGCTGACCGAATCCGAAAGCGCTGACTGTTGGCAAGGCTTCGAGGCCATGCAACGGCTACTTCAGGAAGGCTTTCGGCTGTTAAGCGTGCAAGTCGAACGTTAGATTTTGGTGCGCCCTACACCACGTTTTGCTGCGGCAAACTGGTAACGGCAGCGCAGCCATCGAGGGGCAGTCCGGGTGGGACTCCGACAGCAATAGCCACGCAACAGATTATGCAGCAATGGCACGGGGTCAAAGTACTCGCAGTAAGTTTCCTAGCCCCGTAAACAAAAGGGCAGCAAGGCCCAGATGTAGTGCCACGGCAGTCGACTCTGCGAACCATATGAGTGGATGGTAGGCGACGATTGCAGATGTTCCAGCAATGAATAACGTGAGCAGGAATCGAACCTATTTCCGCCCCAAAACAAGCCAAAAACGTGAGCAGGTTTTCGTTCAAGAACGTGAGTAAAACGTGACTTGGGCCGTTTTTGGTCTTAAATGACTCTGACCTGCGAAGCATAACCGCAGGTCAGAGCCACAATTTGGTGCCCCGTGTCCAGGGCTCCTGACATGGTGAGGTATTGCGTGTGGGTTTAGGCGTGGTTTTTGATTTCGTAGCGCAGGATGAGGTTGGTGCCGGGGTAGCGGGTTGCCGTGGTGGTGAGGTGCTGGCAGAGTTCACCGATTGCCGTGGTGGCCCGTGGTGTGGGGAGTGGGTCCAGCCGGATGATGAGGTATCCCGGGGTGGTGGTGTCGATGTGTCGCCGCTGCCGGTGAGCGCCTGTCGTGCCAGGGTGTGGGCTTCCTCGGCGGCGCGGGCGTAGCCGGTGTTGGTCCGGATTTCCCGGGCGAGGGTCGTGGCGGTGTTGAACGCGGCCATCCTGATCGCGTGGGTGATCAGTTTCGTCTCGGTGTCGAGGACTTGTTGCCCGGGTGAGAGTTCTCCCAACGGGATTCTGGCGGGGATTTTTTGGTGGGCGGCTTCTGTCTGGTCGAGGGCGGCTTCCGCGTCCCAGAGGGGCGCGGTGACGGTGTTGTGCATGGCGCTGGTAATCAGGACTTCATTGGTGCCGGGCCCCGGGGTACGGATCCCTAGCATGGCGGCGTCTGTGCGGGCCAGGACCTGGTCGTAGTGGGCGCGTGTGGCGATCACGTGTTGGTAGGCCTTTTTCTTGTCCGGGTTGGGTACTGACCGTCCGGGGTCATCCTCGGTGGACGTGTAGGCGTCGTGGGAGTCCAGGTCGAAATGGATGCGGGCGTAGCGGAAGTAGTTTTCCTGCCGCCAGCGGGAGCCCATCCGGTAAATCACCTCACCGGCGGACATGCCCTGATCGGTGGTGAGGATGTGGATCTGCCGGGTTGCCCCGCCCCGGACCGGGACGATGCGGCTGATCTGTCGTATCCGGAACGCTTCCCCGGTGGTGGCCAGTGCCAGGTCAACGGCCGTGTCCGCGGCATTCCAGGTTCTGGTTTGCCCGTGGGCGTCAGTATGGGTGACGGGTGTGAAGTGGTTCTCGGGGATCTCCGGTGGGGTGCTTTTGCGCCAGGTCAGGACGTCAAAGCCGGCCTCGTCCATGTGTTTGAAGAGCGCCGGTGACCAACCTCCCCGGTCAAAACCGACCAACACCCGCCGGGAGTTTCCAACGATGGTGCGTAAGTGCGGCAGCAGGGCCCGAAGTTCACCGGTCAGGGCGGTGCCGGGTTTGGCCATGACGACCAGCACCGGGGATCCGTGGGCGTCAGAGACCCAGGTTTCCTCGGTCGCCGGGACCGGGAACTTCAGCCTCGTGGAGTGGACCTTCCCGATCTTCTTGGTCCCTTGGTAGGCGCGGACATGCCCGTCAACATACAGAACAGCGGCCAGATCCCCGCCCTCGACGCCGGCACTATCGCCGTTCGGACCGTGGAGGTGGTGTTTAGCGAGGGCGGTGAGCAGGTCCCCGGCCTTCCCGGTGTCGGCCAGAAACCCGATTTTGCGGCGGATGGTTTTTACTTCCGGGGCCCGGTCAAGGCCCAACACCCGACCGAGCGCCGTGGGCTCGATCCGGGTGGCACCTTCGGCGCGGGGTTCCCCGGCCAGGGCCCGCAGCACCGCGTCAAGGAGCACCGTTTCCAGCCCGTAAAATCCGGCCGGCAACGCCCCGAAGGTTACCTTCGCGCAAGCGAGCAGCCCGGTGGCCTCCAGCGCCGGCAAGGCCAGGAACAGCCCGGCCAACGGCACCCGCGCCGCAGGGGCAAACACCGGGGCCGCGCACTCGAGTAAACCGGACCTCGCTACCGCCCGTTCCCCGGAACGAGCTGTCGGTTCCGGCAGTACGGGCAACACCAACTGCGTTGGTGCCTGGGGCGCCAATTTAGCCCGTGTCGCCACGGGTTCCCCGGTCACAGCCTCGTTGGTGAGGGCGCGCCGGACAGTGTCGGTGGAGACCCCGGCCGCTGCAGCCGTTGCCCGCAGGCTCGCACCACCAGCGCGGACGCGGCGGATCTCGGCCGCTTTCGCCCCGGTCAGGACGGTCGGGCCCTTGGGGCCTTTCTTCATAGGCGCCAACGCGGCGACCCCCTCGCCGGTCAGGCTGACCCGCCAGCGCCGCAAGGATTCGGGGGTGACTGTGTTTCGTCAAGTTAAAGTAGGCCATTTCGGCGCTAAGAATCAGGCCACTGCGGCGCGTTTTTAGGCCATTTCAGCTGTCTGCTCATTTCATCAACGCGTTTTTGACTCGGTAGGACTCGCCGC
>NZ_JAPNLH010000043.1 GCF_026627425.1 Arthrobacter endolithicus | reverse complement strand
CCCTGGGTCTGGAATTGCGCCTGCGGCTCGTTGTTTTTGGTTGAGGGGGTTTAGTGGGTTGGGTTGTTTTCCCGGGCGGTGGTGAGGGCGTTTTCGACGTCGGTGAGGAGTTCTTTCCAGCTGGTTACGAATTTGTCTAGTCCTTCGGATTCGAGGATCGTGACGACGTCGTTGTAGGAGATGCTGAGGTTTTCGAGGGCGTTGAGTACGCCGTTTGCTTCTTTGTAGGTGGTGGAGATTGTGTCGCCGGTGACCTTGCCGTGGTCGAAGGTGGCGTCGAGGGTTTTTTCCGGCATGGTGTTCACGATGCCGGATGCGACGAGTTCGGTGACGTAGAGGGTGTCGGGGTAGGCGGGGTCCTTGACGCCGGTGGAGGCCCACAGGGGACGCTGCGGCGGTGCGCCTGCTTCGGCCAGGGCTGCCCAGCGGCCGGTGGTGAAGAGCTCTTCGTAGACCTGGTAGGCGAGGCGGGCGTTGGCAACGCCTGCTTTGCCCTTGAGTGCCTTGGCTTCCTCGGTGCCGATGGCATCGAGGCGCTTGTCGATCTCGGTGTCCACGCGGGAGACGAAGAATGATGCCACCGAGTGGATGTTCGCGAGGTCGTGGCCGTTTTCCTTGGCCAGTTCCAGACCTGTTTGGAAGGCGTTGATGACTGCGCGGTAGCGCTCCAGGGAGAAGATCAGGGTCACGTTGACGCTCATACCTTCGGCCAGAGTGGCCGTGATGGCCGGGAGGCCTTCGAGCGTTGCCGGGATCTTGATGAGGACGTTGTCCTTGTCGACCTTCTTGTAGAGGTGCTTGGCTTCAGCGATCGTGCCTTCGGTGTCCCATGCCAGGCGGGGGTCGACCTCGATGGAGACACGGCCGTCGACGCCCTTGGTCGTGGCGGCGATGGGGGCGAAGAGGTCGCAAGCGTCGGCGACGTCGGTGGTGGTGATCTCGAAGATCGTCTCATCGACGCTGGCGCCCTGTGCAGCAAATTCGGCGATTTTCGCGTCGTAGTCCGTGCCGGAGGTGATCGCGGCCTGGAAGATGGAGGGGTTGGTGGTCACGCCGACGACGTTCTTTTCGTCGATGAGCTTTTGCAGGCTGCCGCTGGAGAGCCGTTCCCGGGAGAGGTCATCTAGCCAGATGGACACACCTGCGTCGGAAAGCTGTGCGGTGGGTGTTGCGTTGGTCATGGCTTCTGCTTCTTCCTTCAAAAATAGTGGACAGTTTGCGGTCGGCGCCGCGTGAGAGTCTCCTGCGGCGCCGATCGCAGTGCGATTGAAAGGTGTTAGTTCGCTGCGGCGGCCAAAGAGTCCTTGGCTGCGGCGATGACTGCTTCTGCCGTGATGCCAAACTCCTGGAACAAGCGCTCGTAGTTCGCGGAGGCGCCGAAATGCTCCAGGCTGATGGAACGACCGGCGTCACCGACGAATTCCTTCCAGCCCAGTGCCAGGCCGGCCTCCACGGAGACACGGGCCTTGACCGCTGCCGGGAGCACGGATTCGCGGTAAGCGCCGCTCTGGGTTTTGAACCACTCGACGCACGGCATGGAGACCACGCGGGTGGCGATGCCCTGAGCTTGAAGGGCTTCGCGGGCCTCAACGGCGAGCTGGACCTCGGAACCGGTCGCGATCAGGATCACCTGCGGGGTGAGGACGGCACCGTCGGACACGGCCTCGGCCAGCACGTAGCCGCCCTTGGCCACATCGCCGGTAGAAGCGAACTCGGTGGCGGTCGCAGCGCCGGTGCCGCGGGGATAAGTGGGGACGTTCTGGCGGGTCAGCACAATACCGGCCGGGTTGTCCGTGGTTTCCAGGATCTTCTTCCACGAAGCGGCAACCTCATTGGAATCGCCGGGACGCACCACATCCAGGCCCGGGATGGCACGCAAGGTGGCGAGTTGTTCCACCGGTTGGTGGGTGGGACCGTCCTCGCCTAAGCCGATGGAGTCATGCGACCAGACATAGATCGAGGGGACGCCCATCAAAGCGCTGAGGCGGATGGCCGGGCGCTGGTAGTCGCTGAAGATTAAGAACGTACCGGAGAACGCACGGGTGGGCCCGCCCAGCTGGATGCCGTTCACGATGGCGGCCGCTGCGTGCTCGCGGATACCAAAATGCAGCACCCGGCCGTAAGGGCCGCCGGACCACGTACCGGTCTGCTTGGACGCCGGCACAAACGAGCCATATCCGTCGATGGTCGTGTTGTTGGACCCGGCCAGGTCGCAGGAGCCGCCCCAAAGCTCCGGCAGCACACCGCCGATGCTGTTAAGGACCTTCCCCGATGCTGCACGGGTGGAGACATCCTTTCCGGCCTCAAATACCGGAAGGTTGGTTTCCCAGCCTGCCGGAAGCTCCTTCTTCTCGATGCGCTCGAGCAGGGCCGCGTTTTCCGGGTTCGCGGACTTCCAGGCGTTGAAGCCGTTGGTCCATTCCTCACGGGCTGCCGCTCCGCGGTCCACGACCTTGCGGGCGTGGGCCAGGATGGCCGGGTCGACCTCGAAGTTCTTCTCCGGGTCAAAGCCCAGAACTTCCTTCAGCGCCGCCACCTCTGCGGCACCAAGGGCCGAACCGTGGATGCCACCGGTGTTCTGCTTCTTCGGCGAGGGGTAGCCGATGATAGTGCGCAAGGAAATGATCGAGGGCTTGGAGGTCTCAGCCTTCGCAGCAAGCAGGGCGGTATAGAGCTCCTGTACGTCTTCGACGTACTCGCCCGTCTCGGTCCAGTCCACGCGCTGAGTGTGCCAGCCATAAGACTCATAACGCTTGAGAACGTCTTCGGTGAAGGCGATGTCGGTGTCGTCCTCGATGGAAATATGGTTCTCGTCATAAACCACCACGAGGTTACCCAGTTCCTGGTGCCCGGCCAGCGAGGAAGCCTCGGAGGTCACGCCTTCCTGCAGGTCCCCGTCAGAGGCAATGACCCAGACGGTGTGATCAAACGGGCTGGTCCCGGCCGGGGCATCGGCGTCGAAAATCCCACGCATCCGGCGCTGCGAGTAGGCGAAGCCCACTGAGGAAGCCAGGCCCTGACCCAACGGGCCGGTGGTAATTTCCACACCCTTAGTGTGCTTATATTCCGGGTGGCCAGGGGTCAGCGCGCCCCAGGTGCGCAAGGCTTCCAGATCACTGAGCTCCAAGCCGCAGCCGGAAAGGAACAACTGGATATAAAGGGTAAGTGAACTGTGTCCGGGGGACAGGATGAAACGGTCTCGGCCGACCCAATCCGGGTTCTTCGGGTCGTGGCGCATGACCTTCTGGAACAGAAGATAGGCCGCCGGTGCAAGGCTCATGGCCGTTCCGGGGTGACCGTTGCCGACCTTCTCGACAGCGTCAGCAGCCAAAACACGGATTGTGTCCACCGCGCGCTGGTCCTCGGACGTCCAGTTCAATGTTGCTGCTTCCGGATTAGACCCGGAGGTAAGCACCGCAGTTGTTGGATTCACGATAGATCCCCTTCGATTAGTTCATCAGCCCTGTAACGGCCGAACGGATACTTTCTGGCTGATATCCATCGTCTCGAAACAAACGGGTAGGGGTAACACTGTTTTCTGACGGTTCTACCTACACTAAAGGACTGCCAAGACACGCCCACCCCGATAGACTACCCAGATGACCGCAAC
>NZ_JAPNLH010000042.1 GCF_026627425.1 Arthrobacter endolithicus | reverse complement strand
GGAGGTCCGACGAATCACTGCTCAACTGGCTCTCAAACCTCTGATCGTTATGTGGCCCGAATCAACCAAACCAGCCGGCCAGAACCGGTTCCGGCGGCCGGGCCACATAATCAGGCAGGGCACAGAACACCGATTATGTTTCGCGGAACATAATCCGTCAGGACGTAAGTGGGTGCCCCGCCAACGATGCGGAAGGAGCGATCCAGGGCGGCGAACACGGACGGCGCCGTCCTATCACGCAACGCAATGACAATCCGGAAGCGCGACCAGGCCAGCCACGCCACGAACAACACGGTCTTCACCCCGCCAATATAGGGGCCGTCGCCGAAATCATATTGCAGCCACTATGTAGAACGCGCGGTTATGCAGAAACCAGGTGGTCCTGGCCGGGAAATGAGTTGCCGTCGTGCTGATCTGTTCTGGTCGGCTTTCTACATAATCGCATGTGGCGCATGCTTGTTTTCTCGATACGGGAAGGTGAGCATGATGACGAAGTATTTTCCGGGGCCGAAGGGCCCATTGGCCCCTTATCTGGTCGGCTACCGGGAGCGGTTGACCGGGCGTGGATATGCGCACTCAACGTCAGGGCAGCTGGGATCCTTGGCTGCCCGGTTGAGTCGTTGGCTTCAGAGGCAGGGACTGGCCGCTGGCGCGCTGACGGATGTGGTGCTGCAGAGGTTCGTTGACGATCTGGCTGCGGAAACACGGCAGACGCATCCGACGGCCGCGTCGTTTGTGTTGTTGATGGACTACTTGCGCCAGCTGGCCGTGGTTCCGGTTCCTGAGCCGCCGCCAGACGCGATGTCCCCGAAATGCATCGTTCTGGGCCAGTTCGACCGCTACCTCGTGGAGGAACGGGGACTTACGGCAAAGACGGTGGAACACTACCGCCGGACTGCCAGTTTGTTGATGGATTGGTTGACCGCACATTCGAGTTCCGTGGGCGCGATGAGCGGGGCGGAAGTCATCTCGTTCACCACCGAACTCAACGAGGTATTGGAAGTAAAGAGCGCCAAATACGCCGTCACCGGGTTGCGGTCCTTCCTGGGTTGGGCGTTTATGGATGGGTTGTGTGCCCGGACGCTGGCCGGTGTGGTTCCGTCGGTTGCCGGTCACGGCAGCAACATTCCGCAGGGTCTGGGCGTAGCGGAAATGGAGGCTTTGTTGGCATCGTGTGACCGCGACACCAGCATCGGGCTCCGTGACTACGCGATTCTCGTCGTGATGAGTCGATTGGGGCTACGCGCCAATGAGGTGGCATCCCTGACGCTCAAGGACATTGATTGGCGTGCCGGGGACATGGTTCTGAAGGGCAAGGGACGTTGCCGGGAGAAGCTGCCCCTACCAAGCGATGTTGGAACGGCCTTGGCAGAATACCTGCGTCGCGACCGGCCCGATTGTGCGGGAGAATCCCTTTTTCTACGGGTCCATGCGCCCGTGGGCGCGCTGAAATCGTCGGGAGTTTCCGAGGTGGTTTTGGCAGCCAGCAGACGTGCCGGTCTTGAAGGAGTACACGCCCACCAACTGCGGCACACAGCGGCAACGCAACTGCTGCGGTCCGGCGGTTCCCTGACCGATGTCGGCCAGGTACTGCGCCATCGAAGCCTTTCCACCACGTCCCAGTATGCAAAAGTCGACTACGCGGCCTTGCGCTCCCTGGCGTTGCCGTGGCCGGGGAGTAAGCCATGAGCACGCCGCGTATCGATGGGGCGTTGATGGCCGACAAGTACCTGCAGATGCGCCGGAGCATGGGCTACAAACTGGATCAGCAGGGACAACTGCTGATGGAATTCATCACGTACTTCCTTCGTAGCGGCGATGCCCATCTCACCAGTCGTCAGGTACTGGAATGGGCGACACTGCCAGCGGGCGCCAACCCGGTGTGGTGGTACGCCCGCCTGGGAGCGGTGCGGCCCTTCGCCCAATATTTGCAGGCCTTTGACCCACTCACGCAGGTCCCTGATCCTTCACTGTTGCTCGATGGGAGCCATCGGGTATTGCCCTACATATTTTCCGATGATGAGCTGGCTCGGGTGCTGCAGGCCACCGACAGGCTGATCACGGAATTCCGCGCCAGAACCTACCGGACGTACATTTCGCTGGTTGCGGTGACAGGGATGCGGCGCAGCGAAGCCACACATCTGGACTGCTCCGACATCGACTGGGGACAAGGGATCTTGACGATCCGGGAAGCGAAATTCCATAAATCACGGCAACTGCCGCTGCATCCAAGCACAGTAGCCGCGCTGGCGGAATATTCCATGATTCGGGACGCAAAGTATCCACATCCCAAAGATCCGGCCGTATTCCTTTCCGCCCGCGGAACCCGCTTGATCCCCGCTAACGCCAGCCAGGTATTTGCACGACTGGCAAGGGAAGCCGATGTGACGCGGCCTGGATTTCACCACCAGCCCCATTTGCACGACCTGAGACATACCTATGCAGTGAAGACACTGCAGGGCTGGTATCGCGCGGGTGCGGACGTCGGCCCCCTATTGCCGCTGCTCTGGACCTATCTCGGGCATCAGAACCCGGCAGCAACGTACTGGTATTTAAGCGGGACTCCGGAATTGATGACCTTGGTCTCCGACCGGCTGGGCTCGTACTTGCAGGAGGAGTCATGACTTCCTTGGCCCCGATCATGGAGTCGTTCTTCCTTCGTCGGCTTATCGGCCAGCGCCGGGCGAGCCAGAACACGGTGGCCTCCTACCGGGACGCATTCCGGCTGCTCCTCCAGTACGCCCACGAGCAAACCGGCAAGGGACCACAGAACCTCGAACTTGAAGACCTCAACGCCGTTCTCATTGGCGGCTATCTGTCCTGGCTGGAGAACAGCAGAGGATCCGGCATCCACACCAGAAATACACGATTGTCAGCGATCCGTTCCCTCTTTCGATACGCATCCTTCGACTACCCCGAGCACGCCGAACTCATCCAACGGGTACTGGCAATCCCGGACAAGCGCTCCGACACTGCCATCGTGACATTCCTGACGGACGACGAATCCAACTCCTTGATCAACGCCCCCGACCCGTCAACATGGAGGGGCCGAAGGGACCAAGCACTTCTGATGACGGCCGTCGTCACCGGCATGCGCGTCAGTGAACTGGTCGACTTGACCGCGAAAGACGCTCATCTGGATGCCGGCGCGTACCTCTCCTGCCAAGGAAAGGGACGCAAAGAACGCATCACACCTCTGACCAAGAGCGCCTGCACGCAACTCAAGGAATGGATGGCAGAACAGCACTCACGGGACACAGACCCCCTGTTTCCCGGCCCCTCAGGCCAGAAACTGACCCGCGATGCAGTGGCCAAAATCGTTGCCCGGCACGTCAAAACAGCGTCAACGACCTGTCCCTCACTGACAACGAAGACGGTAACACCCCACACGCTCAGGCACGCTTGTGCCATGCGGCTCCTGCACGCCGGGATCGATATCGCCACCATCGCATTATGGCTCGGCCACGAAAATATCCGCACCACGCAGATCTACCTGCACGCCGATCTCGACCTGAAGCAGCGCGCTCTCGACCGAACGGCGCCCCCGAGCACCACGCCCGGCCGGTACCGGCCACCCGATGACCTATTGGCATTCCTGGAAGGGCTGTAATTATGTAGA
>NZ_JAPNLH010000041.1 GCF_026627425.1 Arthrobacter endolithicus | reverse complement strand
GAAGTAACCACCATCTACCCAGCCAACCGTTATGTGCCATGGAACACCGGTTCAGACTAAGAACAGCCGCCGATGCCCACCGCACGGCAGCCGCGGCCACATAATCAGGCAGGGCACAGAAGACCGATTATGTTCCGCGGAACATAATCCGTCAGGACATACGTCGGCGCGCCGCCCAGCGTTCGGAACAATGTATCCAGGGCCGCGAAGACCGAGGGCATGGTCCTGTCCCCCAAAGCGATAACGACCCGGAAGCGGGACCACGCCAACCATGCGACGAACAGCACGGTCTTCACCCCGTCGATACTGGGTCCGTCGCCGAAATCATACTGAACCCAGTGCCAAGGCTCGGTGATCCAGGGCCGGTGGACCCGCACATGGCCGAGCCGGAAGAGGGCCTTGACCTGCGCCACGGCGCGGCGGGTGGATCGCTCCGATCCCTCGTAGCCCAGGGCCAGGAGCCGTTGGTGGGCTTTATCGCCACGGATCCTGCCCTTGGACTCTTCAACCCAACCCTCGATCACGGGAAGGAACGGATCCGTGACCCGGCCCCGCAGCACCGGGGCGGCCATCGGACGGCCAGCGTCACGGGCCTGGATATGTTTAGCGACGGTGTTATGCGAGCACCCGGCCAGGGCTGCGGTGGCACGCAACGACCCCGTCAGGTCGTAGGCAGCAAGAATTTCCATGATTTCTCCGTCATGCTTCATATGGGTCTCTCTCCGGTGAGTTCAAAAACGATTCGACAACGTCATTGAATCCCGGGGAGAGGCCTTCGCCGTATTGAAAACGGCGGATCAGAAAATGAAGTGGGCAGATTGATTGGCCACCAGCGGTCAGTTTTGATGGCCGCCTACGGTCACTTCCGTGGCCGTCTATGGTCAGTTTTTCATGGCCGCCGACAACTTGTTGATGATGAGCTGGATTTGGACCCGTTCTATACCCCCTATGCCAAGGCTAAGGGCAAGCCGCCCTATGATCCGCGCCTGATGTTGCGGATCGTGTTGTACGGGTATTCCGTCGGGTCCGCTCCTCCCGAGAGTTGAAGCGGGCGTGTACGGATGTGGTCGCGTTCCGGTGGTTGGCGACGCAGCAGGCCCCGGTCTTCCGCTCCATTGGTCGTTTTCGTGACCGGCACTGGGCGGCGCTGGCGAACGTGTTCCTCCAAGCCCTTCAGCTCTGCCGGGCCGCCGGCATGGTCTCTTTGGGAAGGTCGACTTGGATGGGACGAAGGTGCGGGCGAACGCGTCCCGTCACAAGGCCATGTGCTACGCCCGGTTGACCGCCAAGAAGAAGGTGTTGGCGGAGGAGATCGGTACGTTGATGGAGGAAGCGAAGACCGTTGATGGTGACGAGGACGCACGCTTCGGGCCAGGCAAGCGCGGGGATGAGCATCCTGCGGAGTTGGAGTTCATTTCATCTGCCTTCTTCCTGTTGTTGCATTAATCGTAAAGAAATCATGTATGCTCCGTTTTACGGGCGCTGCCGCCCGTGATGCTATTGGGGGAAGCGAACATGTTTTTTAACTGCGTGCTGGCGCGATATTCCGCCGCTGCGGTCAGTGCTCGGCGCTGGCTTGTCCTCAATGCGCGTCCATCACCGCACCCGCCGCCCCGCACCCTTTGCATCACACGTCGGTCAGGTGTCCTATGAAAGGACTCTCATGAGCCAATCCCCCAATATCGCGCCATATCCGACGGAAGCCGGTTACGGTAAGCCGCAGAGGAACCAAAAGTCGTTTTTGACGGCGTGGCTTCTTTCTCTCCTCCTCGGCGCGTTCGGCGCTGATCGTTTCTACCTGGGCAAAATCGGAACCGCCATCCTCAAACTGATCACATTCGGCGGTTTCGGCATTTGGGCTCTTGTTGACCTCATCTTCGTGTTGACGAATAAAACCCGCGATAAGCAGGGCGTTCCGCTGGAGGGGTATGACAGGCACAAGAAGATGGCCCTGATTGTCACCGCTGTTGTCCTCGTCCTTGGCGTTATCTTCGGCTCTACCCGTGCCGGATCCGCCCCGTCGTCCGCTTCTTCTGTGGCGCCCACAAAAACCGCTGTTACGGCCGTTCCTGTTGAAGCTGTAGCTCAGGACCCGGCGGTAGCACAGGCAAAAGCTGATGCTGACGCCAAGGCAAAGGCGGACGCTGACGCCAAGGCAAAGGCGGACGCTGACGCGGCCACTAAAGCAAAAGCAGATGCCGACGCCGCCGCGACCAAAGCGAGAGCGGATGCTGATGCGGCTACCGCTAAAGCCAAGGCGGACGCTGACGCGGCCATCAAAGCAAAAGCAGACGCCGACGCCGCCGCAGCCAAAGCCAAGGCTGCTGCTGATGCGGCAGCCAAGGCCGGCACGACCAGCCAGCAAAACGCACTGCGAACCGCGGGCAGCTATCTCAAAACCAGCGCCTTCTCCCGCACTGGGTTGATCGAGCAGTTGGCGTATGAAAAGTATTCTGCCGAGGATGCGACGTGGGCTGTCGATCGTGTGGCAGTTGACTGGAACGAGCAGGCAGCCAAGTCCGCCAAAAGCTACCTGAAATTCAGCTCGTTCTCACACTCCGGTCTCGTCGACCAGCTGGTCTTCGAAGGCTTCACTCCAGAGCAGGCTGAATACGGAGTGGGGACTACCGGGCTCTAAAGACCCGTTTCGGTTCTACCTGCGGTGTAAAGCGACGACCGCTATGAAAGCATCTCATTTTGCCGGAACCAACGCTCTACGGCCGCCACTGATCCTGCCCCGCAACCTCGGGCTGACACCACGCTGGTGCATCCGCCCTGGGTTGTGTGGCAGCCGCCGGTTGGGCCTCGGCTGCCAGGCTCTTATCGGACTGCAACGCAGTACTTGGTTTCGCTGAGCCGACTAGGTTCGAATCTGTACTCTCTTGGGCCAGATCCGGGCGGATTGCCAATTTCCCCGCCGCGCGTCATCTGGACTTTTGCCGTTCACCCGGAGCGGGAGCGACCCGCCTCGGGGTGAGCTTTCCGCCAGCCTGTGGGCGCGCATTCTGCGTTTCGGCGCATCGCTATCGCAGGTGGCGATTCTCCGCCCAGTCATCCAATTTGATCACCCAGTTTGGTCGGTGGGCCTATTTTCGGTCGGCTTTAACAACACAGGTGTGCGATCACGGCTCAGAGAAACAATGCTGCGAGGATAGAGTTCTTCATTGGCTACTGCCGTTGGTCCGTCCGTCGACCTTTCAGCTGTCCCGTCCGTCGCCGATAGCTATCTACGGGAGTTGTTTTCTGAAGGGTCCGGCTGCTGGAGTGCTTCACCGTAATAGCCACGATCCAGAATGAACCGCGGATGAGGGCCGATGACCGTCGGCTTCAGTTCACACCACCTGAGAGCAGGACTTAGGCGCGGGAAATCGCTTCGGACCGTGCGCCAAACCGGATCAATTGGCCTATCCGGTCCACCGCTGCCAACAGTTGCTCCGGCCCTTGGTCCAGGTCCAGGGCATGGCAGTGAATCCGGATTCCGGGGGGATCGATCACGTGGAGCTTCTCTTCTTCCTCGCCGGTGGCATAGATCAAATGCCCGTCGGTGAGCCCGAACTTCACGCAGTACGCCAGCATTTGGTAGATATCCGGCTCTTCAGAATTGAGAGTGTAGTCAGCGTTGCCGCGTTAGGAGTCCGTGGGCGGCAGGTTTTTTCGGTTGAGGTGAGGGCCTTGGGAGAGAATCGGATTGTCTAGATCGTGATTCCTCTACCGC
>NZ_JAPNLH010000040.1 GCF_026627425.1 Arthrobacter endolithicus | reverse complement strand
AAACCCCTTCGATTCGATCATCGGCCCCAAAACGGCCGAACAGATACTTTCTGGCTCACAACCATCGTCTCGAAACAAACGGGCAGGAGGAACACTGTTTTCTGACAGTTCTTACTACACTTAAGGATAGGCCAAACCATCCCACCCCAAATGGACAATTCAGATGAGCGCGGCTGCAGTTTATGGCGAGTTTTTTATGAATCCGTGGCAAAAGGCGGCCCGATGACACCCCGTCTACGGCGGACGAGTCAAGAACTATTGGGTGCCAGGGCTTAGTATTGACCTGACCCGTAGCCCATTTTCGGAGCGCAGACTTTTGGCCTCGCCGACCTCATTCCAGTCGCAGATATATCGGTCCTTGCCCGAAATCGAGAGGGCCGATGCGATTGTCGACAGAATCACCACGGCCATCGCCCTCGGGTTGCTCAAAGTAGGGGAACGCCTGCCCCCCGAAGCGGCACTGTCGGAAATGTTTGGGGTTGGCGGCGCGACCCTTCGCGAAGCTTTGGGGGAACTGCGAGAGCGTGGAGTCGTGGAGACTCGCAGAGGCCGGAGCGGGGGATCCTTTGTCGTGAATCAGCCGCAAACCCAGACCGACACAATACGGGATTGGTTTCTGTCGACGTCCATTTCGGAAATACGCGACATCGGAGATGAACATTCCGCTATATCCGCCACGACCGTCCGTCTCGCCTGTGAGCGCGCGGAAGCACGCGACTTCGACCGGCTTCAGGAACTTGCTCGGGCCTTAGTTCTGGCCACGACTCCTGAAGGGCGTGCCCCGGCCGACAGCCGCTTCCACATTGAGTTGGCAGTCTCCGCCCAATCACCGAGGCTTACCGATGCCGAAATCCGACTTCAGGAAGAAACAGTTCAACAACTATGGACGCCCGTCGCTGCGGCACTTGACCCGGAACCGGCAACCGCTGAACACTTGGAATTGGTCCGGGCAGTGGCTCTGGACCAACCAGAAAAGGCACAGAAACTAGTGCTTGAGCATATCAAGCGAAACATCTTCCATCTCATTGACACGAAACTCACCCTCGGTTATGTCCAATCGATTCAGGATGGCCAATGAACCCCACCACTGAGGTCGAACGTGCCGCCAAGGCCCTCACTTCCTGGATTAACGGCGTCTCCACCGAGACCGAGAAACTCTCCAGAAACGTTGCCGCGCTGCTTGAACGAAATCTCGTCGGCAAGTCTAAGGTCCATAAAGCTGCTCTGGCCGGATTGGACGAAGTCTCTCGGGAGTTCTTGACGAAAAACACTTTTGCTGTCGGCGCTGGGACCTTCTTCGCGGCGGCATCCGGTGAGGAAGGCATCCGAGCTTTGGAATGGTGGTCGCGCAAGGAATCCGGCGCCATAGGAAGGCTCGATTTTGACCTGACTCCAGGCAGCAATCGATACTACGACTACGAGAAGCTACCGTTCTTCTCGACGGCCGCTTCCACAGGCAAGCAGACCCTTTGGGGCCCATACGTAGACTTTCTCGGCTTCGAGGAGTACATCCTTACATTCGCGGCTCCGTTTTCCGTCTATGGAGATTTCATGGGGGTGGCGGCATGCGACATTCGGATCAAGGACCTGGAACCTCTCATCATGCCAAACCTGCTTGTCATCCCAAGCGATGCAGCCCTCGTCAACGCCAGTAACCGCGTCATTCTCGGCAATTCCGGAAGGTACTTGGTTGGCGAACGAGTCAAATCAAAAACTCCAGACCAGCATCGAATGGCTCTGGATGTTCCCCACCTCGGGCTCTCGTTGATCTACACCACCTAGCCTCGGAGCGCCGGAAGCAGGCGGCGGATCAATGTTAAAATTCATGCCCTGAATGATTTGATACGTCAGCGTGCGGTGGTTGCCTGACAGGGCATGTTGTCGGCTACACGATACCCACGCGGTTCGAGGCTGTTTTTTGGCGAGGTAGGGCTTTTAGGTTCGGGTTTGTCCGCCAGCTGGACGGGGTCGGCTTCCCGCCGGCTGGTCGCGGCGGCGCCAGTTCGTTTCGCTGAGGAGTCTGGCAGGCGTGGACGCTTATGAGAGGGATTTTTCAGCCTCAACGTCTACGTTGGGACTGACTTGGTTGGCCCGAGAAGTGCTTCTTCGTCTGACAAGTGACTACGAGGCAAAAAAATTAGCCATGGAAAAAGCTATCAGAATAGAGCTTTAAGGATGTAATCTCTGAAGTGATCTGTTTCACAGGAGACGTCACGTGAACGATCCGACGTCCCTGCAGAGATCGCAGACCGGATGAAGAAGCACCTCTCCGAGTTCGACACCCCCGCGAATTCGACCCCCCTATGGCGTCTTCCTCAACGACCGCAATGGCTCACTTATTGCCATTCAGATTCGACAAAGGACTCCCCACATGTCTCAACTCAAGCCACACGATTCGAGCGGTCTCAGCGACTTTGGCTACAAGCAGTCGCTCTCGACCGGGACTATCGGTAAATTCGCCAGCTTCGCCGCTGGCGTCAGTTACATTTCCATCCTCACTAGTGTTTTTCAGCTTTTCTACTTCGGCTACGGCACCGGAGGACCGGCCTATTGGTGGACCTGGGTCCTAGTATTCGCCGGCCAGCTGATGGTCGCGCTCTGCTTCGCCGAGCTCGCGGGCCGATATCCGATCGCCGGCGCCGTATACAACTGGGCCAAGCAGCTTGCCTCGAAAACGACGTCATGGATGGCAGGCTGGCTGATGCTGATTGCATCCATCGTTACAATCGGCGCTGTTGCACTTTCTCTTCAGATCACGATGCCGCAGATCTGGCAGGGCTTCCAGATGGTAGGTGACGGAAGCGGCCCCTACGACTTCGCGGTCAACGGCGTTCTGCTTGCAACGATCCTCGTCACATTCACGACACTCGTGAATGCGTTTGGCGTCAAGCTGTTGACTAGGCTCAACAGCATCGGCGTATTTGTGGAACTCTTCGCGGCCGTGTTCCTCGTCCTCGCTCTGGCATGGCATGTAGTGCGCGGGCCCGGGGTCGTCTTCGACACCCAGGGAATCGGTAAAGGCCAACCCCTCGGATACTTCGGTGCCTTCATTATTGCAGCCATGGCTTCCGGCTACGCCATGTACGGTTTCGACACCGCCAGTTCTCTCGGGGAGGAAACCAAGGACCCGAAGAAAACCGCGCCAAGGGCAATCATCAGGGCTGTAACGGCGTCCTTCGTCCTGGGGGGAGCGGTGCTTCTCGCTGCTCTCCTCGCTGCTCCGGACCTGTCCGACCCCAAACTCGGGGAAGCGGATGGAGGCCTGCAGCACATCGTCCTGTCGGTCCTCGGAGACCCCTTTGGCAAGGCCTTCCTGATCTGCGTAGTGGTGGCAATCACTGTCTGCGCACTCGCCGTCCACGCCGCCGCCATCCGCATGATGTTCGCCATGGCGCGGGATAATAACTTGCCGTTCAGCCGCCAGCTTGCGAGAGTCCACCCGGTTCGCAAAACCCCCACGGTGGCGGCCATCACCACTGGCGTTCTCGCGATCATTCCACTGCTGCTCAATATCGGCCAGCCCGCCATCTTCACCATTCTTTCCAGCATTGGAATTGTCCTGATCTACCTGGCCTATCTGCTGGTCACCGCTCCAATGCTCCGTAACAGGTTCCTGAAAAAGTGGCCGCTGGCTGACAATGGGGCAGAGACTGGCTTCAGCCTCGGTAAGTGGGGCTTTATCGTCAATCTCATTGCTGTGGTGTGGGGAGCTGCTATGACTGTCAACCTGATCTGGCCCCGGCCGGAGATCTACAACTCTGTGCCTCCGTTCGAGTGGTATTTCCAGTGGGGCGGGGTTATGTTCGTCGGATTCGTGGTTGCGGTCGGTCTCCTGCTGTACAGGCTGCGTATCAGGCACCGTACAGGTGTCCTGGAAGAACATGCGGCAGCCGTGCTGGCGTCTGCTGATGTTGTTGCTGATGAGGACGATCAGCTTGACCCTGCAATGGTCTAATTCAATTCCGCAGAGACAGGAAGGTAGATCGGCAAATGAGCGGTCTACCTTCCTGTCTCTGCGCCAGGGAGTCTACGGTACTTGCTTGTTCCTACCTACATATCTTTCATTGGCGTTTTGTACTGACGAAACGTCGTCTCCCGGTAGCGACCTTAATCTCTGAACTGGATGGCCCCGTGGGCCAAAATGGCACAGGCCACGATAGGCGTTGCTGTGTAGCGGCGTGTGTCGAATCACCACCTTTGTAGCAGTGCGCGAGTTTTCCGCATGCTTGTTTGCTGCCGTCTACGAGCCCACTGTTGATGGAACTGATGAACTCCAACACGAATAATTCGAAAAAAGACTGGACTATATGAATTAGGTGGCGTAGTTTTGCAGTGGGACGCCGGGTAGGTGACTGGCATCACACCAGGGGGGGTCGGGGCGGAGCACGCCTGGTCCTTCAGGTATCTGGGGATGTCGGGTTTGCCGGCGGTCCCACTC
>NZ_JAPNLH010000003.1 GCF_026627425.1 Arthrobacter endolithicus | reverse complement strand
AACGACATCCCATAGTCCATCCCTCCAGCACACCAAAGCACCCGAACATGCACCAGAGATTTCGCGAGCACTTCTCAAATGCGGCACGCACCCCATTTCGCGAGCACTTTAGCTGAGTCTCGTCGCCTCCCCGCGGAGTGGATCCCGGCGATAAACTGAAGCAAAAGCCGCGTTGGACGAGCGCCTGCGCACGAATCCGCTAATGGAAAAGGAGATCACAATGGCTGACATTCTGACGACTGAGGTGACGGCGCTGGACGAAAATTCCCGGATCCTTGATGTCCGTGAGGACTACGAGTGGGAGGCCGGGCACATCGCCGGGGCGCTGCATATACCGCTGGAGCAGATTCCGGCGCGCTTGGACGAGCTGGATCCGGACGAGGATCTCCAGATCATCTGCCGCACCGGCGGCCGCTCGCTCCGTGCCACAACGTGGCTGACGGAGAACGGCTATTCGGCCACGAACGTTGCCGGTGGCATGGGTGCGTGGGTCGAGGCCGAACGCCCGATGGTGTCGGAAAATTCGCAGCCCCCGCGAGTGTTGTAGCACCGGAACTGCCGCCGGCATTGAAAGCTCAGATATTGAAAGTAAGCTGAGTGAACCCCATAGCGGGGCGTGCACGGGGGAGTGCACCGACAGAAAAGGCGGACCCAGTGAGCGAAAGCATGCACTCCGGCAGGGACAGTAATGACGATGGCACCATCACCAACCCCGGTGCCGACTATAAGCGTGACGACTCGGTGGGAGATGCCGGGGATGACGCCAATGAACTGCGCTTCAGCGAGGAAGAGGAGCTGATCACCGAGCAGGGCCACGCAGAGCAGTCGGCCGGCGATGTCGGTAGGGAAGCTGCCCCGCCGGTCATCTAGCCGATTTCGTATTAAGGCGTAACCCGCACCAGCAGTGCCTTAGGCTCGACGGCGACGGTAACCTTCGTCGCTTTGCCGAAGATGTCGCCGTCGAGCTGGGTCTCCTCCGGCACGGCGGTGCGGATGGTGATTGTTTTCGCCCGGTAATAATCGATCACCGGCAGCCGGCCCTTGTGCTGGAGGACAATTTTCACCGCCATTGCTGCCCAGCCCAGAGCGCTGCGTGGACTGGCCACCACAACATCCAGGACGCCGTCATCCAGCAGCGCATCGGGGGCAAAATCGATGCCCCCCGGGAGTAGACCGCAGTTGGCAAAGAGCACCGTCCGGACCTTGCGTTGCTGCGGATCCGCACCGTCCATGGCAATGCTGATTTTCTTCCGCCGACCGGGCAGGTGCCGCATGCCTGCCTCGCTATAGGCCAGCCAGCCCATCGAACTCTTGAGCCGGCTGCTGGTATCGCCGAGCACCTCAGCATCCATGCCCAGGCCTCCGATGACCAGGAACGCGTGTTTGGAACTGGCTCCCGTGACGGAGTTCTCCATGGCCATCGTGGCCGTATCAATATGGCGCTGATGGCCGAACAGTGCGGTTTGCACGTCGCTGTGAATGTCGTTAATGCGCAGGCCAAGGTTCCGGGCCAGCAGATTGCCGGTGCCCAGCGGAATTACCCCCATTGGTACCTGCGTGTGCCGCAGGACCTCCGCCACGACGCGCACCGTACCGTCCCCGCCGCCCACGACAACGACGTCGGCACCGTAATCCAGGGCACGACGGGCCTGTGAGTACCCTGGGTCCTCGCGGGTGGTTTCCAGGAAGATCGGTTCCTTCCAGCCCGCCAGCGCAGCCGAGCGCAGGATGAAGGTCTTGGCATCGGCCGCACCGGTCTTGACCGGATTGAGGATCACAACCACCTTCTGCTTGCCCGTCTGGCCTTTGTGCGGGACGTCCGCGACAGCGCTGCGGGTATGTTTTTGCGCCAGTTTCCGCACGCCCCACCAACTGGCGGTCAGGAAGGCAAGGGACGCTAAAACTATGATGAGGACCAGAACCGAGGTGGGCATAATCCTCTAACAATAGCTGTTGGCAGGCCGGTCATGCGGCCCCCGGATTGCGCGCCCGGTAGGGGCGCCGGGGCGGCCTGCATCTGGCTGGGCGTGCGGTTGGATACGCTTGGAGCGTGATCGATGTCAAAGACCTCAGCGAAAACCCCGATAACTACCGAGCCAGCCAGCGGGCGCGCGGTGCAGATTCCGCTGTGATTGACGCGGTCATCGCGGCCGATGCGACGCGCAGGAACGCCATTAGCAGCTACGAAGCGCTGCGGGCCCGGCAGAATGCCTTCGGGAAA
This sequence comes from Arthrobacter endolithicus, assembly GCF_026627425.1. Lineage (GTDB taxonomy): Bacteria > Actinomycetota > Actinomycetes > Actinomycetales > Micrococcaceae > Arthrobacter_M. The sequence continues at coordinate 270,135 of NZ_JAPNLH010000003.1, read as the reverse complement.
AAGGTGGCGCAGGCCAAGGGTGCCGACAAGCAGACGTTGCTGGCCGAGGTGAAGGATCTCGCGGGGCAGGTGAAAGCCGCGTCCACGCAGGCCGATGCCGCCGCTGCTGCTGCTGATGTGCTGGTGCGCGGCATGGCAAATCTGGTGTCCTCCGGTGTCCCGGCCGGCGGGGAAGACGACTACGTGGTGCTGCGTACCGTGGGAACTCCGCGGGATTTCGCCGCCGAGGGCTTTAAGCCCAAGGACCATCTGGAAATCGGCGAGTTGATCGGCGCCATTGACATGGAACGCGGCGCCAAGGTTTCCGGCTCGCGTTTTTATTTTCTCCGGGGCGTTGGGGCCAGGCTGGAGCTGGCGTTGCTGCAATTGGCGATGGATCAGGCCATCGATGCCGGGTTCACGCCGATGATCACTCCGACTCTGGTGCGGCCGGAGACCATGGCCGGCACCGGATTCGACGTTAAGCACGACGCCGAGATCTATCGGTTGGCCGAAGATGACCTGTATCTGGTCGGCACCTCGGAGGTTGCCCTTGCCGGGTACCACGGAGATGAGATCCTGGATCTGTCCAACGGCCCGCTGCGCTATGCGGGTTGGTCGTCCTGCTACCGGCGGGAAGCAGGATCGCACGGCAAGGATACCAGGGGCATCATCCGAGTCCATCAATTTAACAAGGTGGAAATGTTCACCTACACCACGGTGGAGGACGCGGAGGCGGAGCATCAGCGCCTGCTCGGCTGGGAGGAGCAAATGCTGGCGAAGGTCGACCTGCCGTATCGGGTAATCGACACGGCGGCTGGCGATCTGGGTCAATCCGCGGCCCGTAAATTCGACTGCGAGGCCTGGATCCCGACGCAGGATGCCTATCGGGAACTCACTTCGACGTCCAATTGCACCACCTACCAGGCGCGCCGACTCAATATCCGCGAACGCGTGCCGGCACCGGCAGGTACGCAGAAGGAGGCCGGAAGCAAGGACAGCAAGGGTACGACCCGCGCCGTCGCTACGCTCAATGGGACGCTCGCGACCACGCGGTGGATCGTTGCCATTCTGGAACACCACCAGAATCCGGATGGTTCGGTCAACGTTCCGGCCGCGCTGCGCAAATATCTTGGCGGCCTTGAGGTCTTCCCGGTGCTGTGATCTGCTTCCTAGCCAGCGGCCGCTTCCATCTGCTTGACTTGGTCAATGACTATATTGACTTCATCAGAAGTCTCTGGCACCGAGGACCAGAGGTATAACGAAAGCGACAACATCACCAAACGCAACGACGACGCTAACGGGGGCAACCTCCCCAGCCACCTGATCGCCCTTGATGTGGACGGTACCCTGGTGGACCACGACGGGATGATGAGTGATGCCGTACGCGCCGCCGCCCGCCAGAGCGTGGCTGCCGGTCATCAGGTCATCATCGCCACCGGCCGTTCGCTGGGCGCGCTGCTGCCCGTTGTGAAGCAGATCGGGCTGGAGCGCGGTTTTGGCGTTGCCAGCAACGGCGGCGTGACCGTGCGGCTGGATCCGTCCCTGGAATGGGGGTACGAGGTGATCGAGCGCGAAACGTTCGACCCTCGCCTTGCCCTGACCGCGCTGCGGGAGCGCCTGCCGGGGGCCCGATATGCGGTGGAGGATGCGCACGGCAACTTCCTGGCCACCGAGCGCTTCCAGGACCGCAGTTTCGGCATCGAAGCCAAGGGAGTCGATTTCCAGCATTTGCTCGACGTTGAAGCGGTTCGCGTGGTGGTGAACAGCACGGACAGCAGCACGGCGGAGTTCGCCGCCGCCATCGCGGCCTGCGGGCTGCAGGGTGTCACTTATTCGGTGGGCTGGACTGCGTGGCTGGACATCGCGGCGGCCGGTGTCAGTAAGGCGACGGCGCTGGAAAAGCTCCGCTCGCGCCTGGGCGTGCAGCAATCGCACACTGTGGCGGTCGGGGACGGCAACAACGACATCGAAATGCTGACGTGGGCCGCACGTGGGGTTGCCATGGGGCAGGCCAATGACGCGGTGCGCGCTGCTGCCAACGAGACGACGGCGTCGGTATACGACGACGGCGCCGCGCACGTTTTACGCAGCCTGCTCTAAAGCAGCCGGGGACGGAGCGCCGCTGAAGCCCGTGGTCAAGGACCGTGCACACCACAACGACGGCGGCTCCCGGTCCGGGAGCCGCCGTCGTTCCTGATTCCTGTAAAGGTGCGCTGTCTGCGCCCGGTGTCAGTGCCCGCCCGGCACGAAGCGCTTGATCGAGGCTTCGAGCTCGGTCTCGGCCGCTGCGCGGTCTTCCCAGCCCTCGGCTTTGACCCATTTGCCCGGCTCAAGGTCTTTATAGTGCGTGAAGAAGTGCTCAATTTCCTTGATCAGGAAGTCGTCAACATCGGAAATTTCCTGAATGTGGTCGTACCGTTTGTCATCGATGACGCAGAGCACTTTGGCGTCGCCGCCGCCGTCGTCTGTCATATTGAAGACGCCGATCGGGCGGGCCTGCACCACCACACCGGGATGCAGGTCGTATTCCTGCAGCAGCACCAGGGCATCTAAGGGATCCCCGTCTTCGCCGAGGGTGTCCTCGAAGTAGCCGTAGTGCGTGGGGTATCCCATGGAGGTGAAGAGCACGCGGTCCAGCCGCACCCGGCCCGTCTCGTGGTCGACTTCATACTTGACGCGGGATCCGCGCGGGATTTCGATGGTGACGTCGTGCTTCATCTAATGCTCCTTGGCTGTTCGCATTGTTGGGGTCAAACCCGCAGCGTCCGGTGTTGGTCAGCGGGTATTGGTCAGGCGATCTCCGAACGGCGGCAGCGCTCGCTGCTGCCCCATGAAGGTCAGCAACGCGAAAGGCGCGCCGGCGTTCCGTCTAATATGAGGATATAGCGACCCGCACTGCACCGTTGCCCGGCGTCCTTGAGCGATGCCGTTCGGCGCTGGTCGCACGCGAATATTCTGCTGTTGTTTTTCCTGCACCGAAGGGCGTTATTCCCCATGAGCCGCACGTCGAATGTCCTGGCGGCGGCCCTGCTGACGCTTGTTCTGGGCGTGCTGGCTGTTCCGGTCGGAATTAACGTGGCTCCGGCATTTTCCCCCCTGCCGGCCGCCGCCCCGCTGCCGCCCGCTCCCGCTGGACAGCAGCTGCCGACGGCGTTGAGTACTCCCGACGGAATTGGCCGCCTGTATGCCGGCGCGCCGGTCCCGGACGGCAGGACGTTGTCCAAGGCCCTCGACGCGACTTTGGTGGCACGGGAGGGGGGAAACTACGCAGCACTGGTTCAGGACGCAGCGAGCGGCCAGGTGTTGTACAGCCGTAATGCCTCCGCGGGGCGTCTTCCGGCGTCTAGCCAAAAGTTGCTCACGGCACTGACCGCCTTGGCGGCCTTGGGGGCGCAGACCCGGTTCAGTACGACCGTATTGGCCGGGGGCCGGACCGCGGATGGGGCCGATTCGATCGTGCTGCGCGGCGGTGGTGACGTACTGCTCACACCGGGTAACAGCGACGGGCAGGCTACCGTCGGGCATGCCGGCGTGGCCTCGCTGGCGGCGCAGACCGCCGTCGCACTCAAAGCCAACGGCATAGCGGCGGTGAGCATCGACGTCGATGACACACTCTTCACCGGTCCGGCGCTGAACCCGGCCTGGTTGCAGGCCGACGTGGACGCAGGCGAGATCGCGCCGGTGTTTCCCATGGCGCTCTATGGTGCCCGACTGACGCCGGATGCGTCCGTCGGAGTCCGGCCGCAGGACTCGCCGATGCGGGTCGCGTCGGCGTTCGCGGCAGCTCTGGCCGCCCTGGGAATCGACGTCAAGCCCGATATCCGGCGCGGTACCGCGGCCGACGGCGCCGCTGCCCTGGCCGCTGTCAGCTCAGCCACCGTGGGCGAGCAGGTCCAATACATGCTGCAGGAGTCCGATAACTACGTGGCGGAAACGCTCGCGCGCATGAGCGCGGCGAATCTTCACAACGATGGCTCCTCGGCGGGAGCGAGCGAAGCCGTGCGGGAAACAGTGGGCACCTTGGGCGTTAAAACCGACGGTTTGGTGCTGGCGGACAGCTGTGGGCTGGCCGCTGCCGACAGGGTCAGCGCGGAGCAACTGACCCAGGCAGTGAAAATCATGCTCACGGACCCAAATCCGGATCTGCGCTTGGGCATGCTGGGCCTGCCTGTTGCGGGCCTGAGCGGAACGCTGGGGCAACGCTATCTAGACCCCGGGACGGTGGGGGGAGCCGGTCTGGTCCGGGCCAAGACCGGGACGCTGAATTCTGTCATATCGCTCTCCGGATACGTGGTGGATGCCGACGGGCGGTTATTGGTGTTTTCCCTGATCGGCAACGACCTGGAAGGCGGCAGCGCGGCGGCAAAACCCGTTATCGACGCGTCGGCGACCATCCTGGCAGGTTGCGGCTGCCGCTGACCGGTGCCTTGTTGTGTGATCTGATGGAGACTATGGATTTACCGAACAGCGCCGCCGGACCGGGAACAAGCCTGATCAATTGGGAGCTTGCCGCCTCCACGGCCGCCAGGTTGGCGCCGGCGGGCCCGGCCCTGAGTGCAGCGGAGATCGGAGCGGCCGTAGCTGATCTGCGCGTGAGTGCTGACCGATCCGTGCCGTATGTGCACGAAATCACCGGCCTTGACGCGGCCCGGGATCTGCGGGATTCCCAGGTTCTGATTGTGGACAGGGCGTCCTGGGCGCGGGCCAATACGCAAAGTTTCTCGGTCCTGATGGCGTCGACGATGGCCGCACTAGCCAAAAAACAGGCGGCCCAGCGGCCGTCCAGTACTGCCGTGAGCGGGACGGTCACCGGCGCGCAACTGGGCAGTGTGCTGGCATTTCTGTCCAGCAAAGTGCTGGGCCAGTATGATCCCTTTGCCGAGCCGGCCTCGCCTGCCTCGCCTGCCTCGACCGCCGGGGCGGAATCCACCGGTGCCGGCGGAGGCCGGCTGCTGCTGGTGGCACCGAACATTCTATCCGTCGAACGGGAGCTCCACGTTGATCCCGCAGATTTCAGGCTCTGGGTCTGTCTGCACGAGCAGACCCACCGGGTCCAGTTCGCTGCTGCACCTTGGCTGCGGCACCACATGCTCAGTGAGATCGAAAAACTCAGCACCCTGCTGGTAGGAGATACCGAAAAGCTCACCGAAAAAGTGGCAGCCGCCGCGCGTTCGCTCACTCGGAACCGGAAGGAACGAGCAACCGACACAACGCCGAGCCGGGGCGGTGTGCTGGATCTGCTGCAGGACCCGGAGGAAAAGGCCGCCCTGTCGCATCTGACCGCGGTGATGAGCCTGTTGGAGGGGCACGCGAACGTGGTGATGGATGCGGTGGACGCCAGCATCGTGCCAAGCGTGCGGACCATCCGGCAGCGTTTCAACTCCCGGGGCAAGGACCGTGGAGTGCTGGAGAAGTTCATTCGCAACCTGTTGGGTTTGGATGCGAAGATGCGCCAGTACAGTGATGGCGCCCGCTTTGTCCGGGCCGTGGTGGCCGAGGCCGGGATGCAGGGGTTCAACCATGTCTGGACCAGCGCGGATCATCTGCCCAACGAGCAGGAAATTCATGATCCCATCCGCTGGGTCCATCGGATGGGACTCTGATCCCGATGCAGGGCCCACCACGCCCCCGGTTAGATCCTGTCGTCGGCAAGGCACGGAAGGCAGTGGGCGATCTGCTCGGTGTTGCCACCACGGGCAGGCTGCGGCAGGAAGCGCAGCGGGCCTCAAGCGGGGAAGCGCGTCCGCTGATTCTGGTGGCCTGCAGCGGTGGACCGGATTCGTTGGCGCTGGCTGCAGTTGCCGCATTTCTGGGCCGCCGGGGAGAAATCCGGGTAGGTGCAGTGATTGTTGATCATCAGCTGCAGCCGCACAGCCGGGCGGTGGCGGAGGCAACGGCCGGGATACTTCGGGGCATCGGCCTGGACCCGGTGGAGATCAGCAGCGTCACCAGCACCCAGGTGGGTACCGGTCCGGAGGCGGCCGCCCGGCACGCGCGTTACGCGGCGCTCGATGAAGCCGCGGCGCGGCTAAACGCCCGCACCGTGTTGCTTGGCCACACCCTGGATGATCAGGCGGAGTCCGTGCTGTTGGGCCTGGCCCGCGGCTCCGGCACCCGCTCATTAGCCGGCATCCCGCAGCGGCGCAGGATCTACTTACGGCCCTTCCTGGGACTGCGGCGGACTGAAACGCTGCAGATCTGCGCCGCCGAGGGATTGCAGCCCTGGCACGATCCGACCAACGATGATCCGGTGTTTCTGCGCTCCCGGGTCCGAACCCGTGTGCTGCCGTACCTGGAGGACGAGTTGGGCCCCGGCATTGCGCAGTCGCTATACCGCTCGGCGCGGATCCTGGCGCAGGACGCGGACTATCTGGATCAACAGGCAGCCGTCGAGTATCACCGGCTGAGTGAGGTTCACGGGACGGATTCGGCTGCGTCCAGGGAGGTCAGGATCTCCGAAGAAGACCTGCGCGCCCTCCCCGCCGCACTTCGGCAGCGCGTCTTGGCGCTTGCCGTCGTCGGACTTGGCGGGGAGCAGCCCAGTTTTGAACGTCTCCTGGCCGCCGAAGCCCTGCTGGCGCGACGTGGATCCGCCGGACCTGTCGAATTGGCCGGTGGGGTCAGCGTGTACCGGCAACCGCGGCGCGCCTCGGTTCCCCAGGACCGCTCCGGCTATGGGAAGCTAGTCTTTAGACGCAATGCCTAACTGCACGCACGACCCCTTCAACACCAGGAGCAATTGGTGGATTCACAAGACGTCCAGGCCGATCTAAAGCACGTTCTCTACACCAAGGAACAGATCCAGGAGAGAGTCGCGGAACTTGCCGGGCAGATCGACGCGGATTACGCCGGTCGTGACGTCCTGCTGGTGGGCGTCCTCAAGGGCGCGGTGATGGTGATGGCGGATCTGGCCCGGTCCCTGCACAGCCATGTGACCATGGACTGGATGGCCGTGTCGTCCTATGGTTCTGGGACCCAATCTTCCGGAGTGGTGCGGATTCTCAAGGACCTGGAAACCGACCTGATGGGCAAGCATGTGCTCATTGTGGAGGACATCATTGACTCCGGCCTGACGCTGTCCTGGCTCAAGGCCAATCTGATCTCCCGCGGACCAGCATCGGTGGAGATCTGCACGCTGCTGCGCAAGCCGCAGGCCGCCAAGGTGGAAATCGATGTCAAGTACGTCGGCTATGACATTCCCAGCGAATTTGTCGTCGGTTACGGGCTGGACTTTGCGGAGAAGTACCGAAACCTGGATTTCATCGGTACCCTCGCTCCGCACATTTACGAGTAAAATCATCAGCTGAAGTGCCCGCAATGAAGCAGTCTCGATCAAATTGCTCCGTCGCGGTCTAGGTAAGGAAGCCCGTGGTGTGGTTTTTCCGCTGTCAGGGAACTAAACGCCCGCGTCGATCGTGAAAGTTTGCGGGCGTGTAAAGCTAGTACGGTAGTCGTGCAGTCGCGTCTGCATTCGGCAGCAAACTGACTTATCTGACGTATTGATCGGGAGGGGCGAGGCACGGCCTCGAGCTCATGAACATTAAGAAAATCTTCAAGGGTCCAATCGTGTGGATCGTTGCGGTTGTTGTGCTGCTCCTGATTGCGTTCGGCACCCTTTCCGGCGGCGGCCCGACCAAGATCGACACCTCTGAGGCCCTGGGACTGCTGAATAAGGGTCAAGTTGAGTCGGCGAAGATCTTCAACGGCGAGGACCGGGTGGATCTGGTGCTGAAGAACGACTACACCACCCCCAGCGGTGTGAAGGCCGGCAAGGACGTGCAGTTCTTCTTCGTTGATGCGCGCGGCGCGGACGTCGTTAAGGCTGTCAGCTCCGCCGATTTGAAGAGCTTTGATGATCAGCCGATCCAGAACAATTTCTGGTCCGGCATCCTCGGCCTGATCCTGCCAGTGGTATTTTTGGGTGCCATTTTCTGGTTCCTGCTCTCCCGGATGCAGGGCGGCGGTTCCAAGGTCATGCAGTTTGGCAAGTCCAAGGCCAAACTGATCACCAAGGATCATCCGCAGGTGACGTTTAGCGACGTTGCCGGAGCTGATGAGGCGGTGGAGGAACTGCACGAAATTAAGTCGTTCCTGCAGGAGCCCGCAAAATTTCAGTCCGTCGGCGCCAAGATTCCCAAGGGCGTGCTGCTCTACGGTCCTCCGGGAACCGGCAAGACGCTGCTGGCCAGGGCCGTTGCCGGCGAAGCGGGCGTCCCGTTCTACTCCATCTCCGGTTCCGACTTTGTCGAAATGTTCGTCGGCGTCGGTGCCTCCAGGGTGCGCGATCTCTTTGAGCAGGCCAAGGCGAACTCACCGGCCATCATCTTCGTGGACGAGATCGACGCCGTCGGCCGCCACCGTGGTGCCGGCATCGGCGGCGGCAATGACGAACGCGAACAGACGTTGAACCAACTGCTGGTCGAAATGGACGGCTTCGATGTCAAAACCAACGTGATCCTGATCGCGGCCACCAACCGCCCGGACGTTCTGGACCCGGCGTTGCTGCGGCCCGGACGCTTTGACCGCCAGATCCCCGTCGAGGCGCCGGACCGGATCGGCCGCGAGCAGATCCTGCGCGTACATGCACAGGGCAAACCGATGGCCCCCGGCGTGGATCTCAATGCGGTGGCGAAAAAGACTCCGGGTTACACCGGCGCGGATCTGGCCAATGTGCTCAATGAAGCGGCTTTGCTGACCGCACGCTCCAATGCACAGCTGATCGACGACCGGGCACTGGATGAGGCGATTGACCGTGTCATGGCCGGACCGCAGAAGCGCACCCGCGTGATGAAGGAGCTGGAACGCAAGATCACGGCGTACCACGAGGGCGGCCATGCCCTCGTTGCAGCCGCGCTGCGGAATACTGCCCCGGTCACAAAGATCACCATTCTTCCCCGCGGCCGGGCACTTGGCTACACCATGGTGGTCCCGGAAGATGATAAGTACTCCATCACGCGCAACGAACTGCTCGATCAGATGGCTTACGCGATGGGTGGCCGCGCGGCCGAGGAAATCGTCTTCCACGACCCCTCCACAGGAGCTTCCAACGACATTGAAAAGGCAACCGCAACGGCCCGCAAAATGGTCACCCAGTTCGGCATGAGCGAGCGGATCGGCGCGGTTAAGCTCGGCACCGGCGGAGGCGAGCCGTTCATGGGCCGTGATGCCGGGCATGATCGGGATTACTCGGATCAGGTAGCCTACGTCATCGATGAGGAAGTACGCCGGCTGATAGACCAGGCCCACGACGAGGCCTACACAATCCTGAATGAAAACCGCGATGTACTCGACCGCCTGGCGCTGGAACTGCTGGAGCGTGAAACCCTCAACCAGGCCGAGATTCAGTACATTTTCCGGGACATCCGCAAGCGCGACCTCCGTGACGTCTGGCTGTCCAAACAGAGCCGGCCCGTGTCGGACCTGCCACCGGTGGTCAGTGAGAAGGAACGCCGGGATGCCGCCGCTGCCCGTGAGCCAGCCCCTGAAACGGTGCCGCCGCAGGATCAGTTGGCGCACGCCAACCTGACCGGCAGCGTCGATGCTCCGGACTCGCCGGCGGCGCGCAATGGCAGCAGACCGGGCCAGCCCGGCGAGCAGCCGCCGCATTCGGCGCAGGGCTGAGTCCGGTATGGCCGACTGTGGCGATATTGACGCTGACGGAATTGACGACGGCGGCACGGAGGACGGCGGCACGGCGAAGGCGGGCGGGGCGCCGCACGTTGACCTGCCGCGGATCGAGAAAGCCGTCCGAGAGATTCTTCTGGCCATTGGGGAGGATCCGGACCGCAGCGGGCTGATTGACACGCCCAAGCGCGTTGCGAAGGCCTACCGAGAGGTCTTCGCCGGTCTGCATCAGGATCCCGCGGACGTCCTTGCCACCACGTTCGACATCGCGCACGAGGAAATGGTGCTGGTGAAGGACATTCCGTTCTATTCAACCTGTGAGCACCACTTGGTGCCTTTTCACGGGTCCGCGCACGTCGGCTATATCCCTTCGCTGGAGGGCCGGGTGACGGGGCTAAGCAAATTGGCACGGCTGGTGGATGTGTATGCCAAACGACCCCAGGTGCAGGAACGCCTGACAACGCAGATTGTGGAGGCGCTGGTTAAGCACCTCAAGCCACGCGGTGCTATTGTCGTCGTCGAATGTGAACACATGTGCATGTCCATGCGCGGCGTGCGCAAGCCCGGCGCCAAGACCGTGACCAGCGCGGTGCGTGGTTTGTTGCACGAGCCCGCGACCCGGGCCGAAGCCATGAGCTTGATTCTCGGAAGGTAACACCAGCACTTTATGGATTCCCTTGCAGCAGCACCCGGGACCGGACCCGCAACCTCGCCCCTGCCGGTGCTGCGGGGGCCTCGGCGGGTGGCCGGATTTGCCGACCTGCCGACGAACCGTGCGGTAGTGATGGGGATCCTGAACTGCACCCCGGATTCGTTCAGCGACGGCGGCGAACACAATTCCCTTGACACCGCGATCGCGCACGGTCTGCGGATGATGTATGCCGGAGCGGACATCATCGACGTCGGCGGCGAATCCACCCGCCCCGGCGCTCCAGAGGTTCCCGCAGAGGAAGAACAGCGCCGGATCCTGCCGGTCATCGCAGCCCTGGTCAAGGCCGGGGCGCTGATCAGCGTGGACACTAGGGATGCGGATACTGCTGCCAAAGCGCTGGACGCCGGTGCCGGCCTGATTAACGATGTCTCCGGAATGAGTGTTCAGCCGGAGATGGTGTCCTTGGTGGCCAGCCGCGGCGTGCCGTACGTGCTCATGCACCGCCGAGGCACTGCCAAAACCATGGACGCCCTGACCGACTACACCGACGTGGTGGGGGATGTCATCTCCGAGTTGGCGCAGGTGCGGGACCGGTTTTATCAGGCCGGTGTCCGTCCGGAACAGATCATTGTGGATCCTGGACTGGGATTTTCCAAGAATTCCGATCAGAACTGGGAACTGCTGGCAAATCTGCACCGATTCGAGGTGCTGGGCCACCGCCTGCTGGTAGGGACCTCGCGAAAGCGGTTCCTGGGGTCCCTGCTGGCCAGCGCCGGAAAGGCGGCCCCGCCCAAGGAGCGCGACAGCGCCACCGTAGCCACCACGGCCCTGGCTGCCGCGAATGGCGCTTGGGGCGTGCGGGTCCATGATGTGGTCGGCAACCTTGCCGCGGCAAAAGTAGCTGCACAGCAATGCGGGCGCGTTCCCGATTTATCTGTTCCTGCGCAGAAGGCCAGCCGATGAGCGCGCGCCCGGCGCTGCACCGCCCGGACCGGATCGCTCTCACGGGCGTCACTGCGATTGGCCGGCACGGGGTTTTCGAGCGCGAGCGACGTGACGGACAGCCGTTCATTGTCGATGCCGTGCTGTACACCGACATCCGGGCCGCCGCGGAAGCCGATGACCTTCTCCTGACGGCCAATTATGGCGACGCCGCGGACTTAATCGCAGCCCTGATTACCGGGCCGGCGTTCGATTTAATCGAAGCCCTCGCCGAGCGGATAGCTGCGCAGATTCTGCTCAAATTCCCCGTGTCCGCCGTCGAGGTGACGGTACACAAACCGAAGGCCCCGATCCAGGTTCCTTTCGGCGACGTAGCAGTGAGTATTTACCGGGAAAAACAATGAGCATTTGCCCGCGGGAAGGCATGAGCGCCGCTGCCACCGAGCCGGCCTTCACGAGGGCTGTGCTGGCCCTCGGCAGCAACCTGGGAGAGCGCAACGACACCCTCTGCGCTGCGGTCGCCGAACTGGTCGACCGGCCCGAGGTGCGCTTGCGGGACGTTTCGCCGGTAGTGCAGACCAAGCCGGTTGGCGGCCCTCCCGGGCAGCCGGAGTTTCTGAACATGGTGCTGGAGATCGACACCTCGCTGCAGCCTTACGCCCTGCTGGAGCACTGCCAATCGGTGGAAAACCTGCATCTGCGCGTCCGCGAGGTCCGCTGGGGGGCACGAACCCTGGATGTGGACATCATCACTTACGGCAGCGTCAGCAGTGCTGACGCACGGCTGACGCTGCCGCACCCCCGTGCAGCGCAGCGTGCGTTTGTGCTGTATCCGTGGGCGCTCATGGACCCGCAGGCCACGCTCGACGGTGAACCGGTCTCGGCCCTGGCCCACAATGCCCCCGATTTCGCCGGCATCGAGCACTTTGCGGATGACGACGGTCTCCACCTCGGCGCTGCAAGCTAACGTCCCGCAGCTTGCGGGGGAATGGCCGGAACTGCATCACGTGCCGGGAAAGAACTGTACGGTGGAACCAGATGGGCAACCGAGATGGGTGAGGCGAAGCATGAAAACCATCCGGCCCCTCTGGCTGGCCGTAATAGCGTTCGTGTCCGGCGCCGCCGGTTGGGTGGCGACGATGCTGACCAATCGCGGGAGCCTGCCCACCCCCGTATTGCCGTTGAGTTCGCTGATCACCATGGGAATCATCGTGCTAATGACCCTGGTCTTCGGGCTTCGCGTCCGCCGCTGGCGCAACGGTAAGCGGGACCGGGTGCTCAATCCCATCCTGGCGGCCCGGACCTGGGTGCTGGCGCAGGCCTGCGCCTATGCCGGTGCCCTGCTGGTTGGCTGGCATGCAGGGATCCTGGTGGACCAGCTGCCCACGGTAGCCCTGCGCAGTAACCTCAGCGTCATTTGGCTGGCCTTGGCTATGGTGGCCGGGGGTCTGGTCATGGTCGCGGTTGGTTTCATCGTGGAACGGTTCTGCCGGATCCCGCCGGAGGACGGCCCGCCACCGGCGGGGGGACCGAAACGGACGAGCACCGGCGAGGAAGAATATGCGTGAGCCGATTTCCCCGGCGGGACTGGAGTTTAGGCATGTTTCCCCGAAGCTTGTCACGGTCCGGCTCCTCGAACGGGGTCTGGGCTCCCTCCTGACCGTTGCCGTGGCTTCCCTTCCATTGGTGCTGAGGCTGGCGGGCGTCTGGGGCGGCTTTCCCGGCTGGCTGGCGTGGGCCATCCTGCTGCTGACCCTGCTGATCATGCTCTGGCGCCTTGCGCTGATTCCGCGCCAGGTGCGTGCGATCGGCTATGCGGAGCGGGACGATGATCTGCTGATCCGCGGCGGAATATTCTTTCAGCGGGTCATGGTGGTGCCCTATGGCCGGATGCAGTACGTCGATGTTTCCGTCGGCCCGGTGGAGCGGCTCTTCGGCCTGAGTTCGATCAAGCTGCACACGGCTTCGGCGAGCACCAACGCCCTCCTTGCCGGCCTGCCGACAGCGGAGGCGGCACGGTTGCGCGAGCAGTTGTCCGCCCGTGGTGAGGCAAAGTTGGCAGGGCTATGAGCGTGGTGTCCGGGCCAGCTGCGCCCAACGACGATGCGCAGGGCCGTACCGCCGGCTTGGCGTTCGCGCAGGGGACCGGTTTTCGTACCGACTCCGTTGACGAATGGCATCGGGTGCATCCCGTCTCCCCTCTGGTGCGCGGCTGGCTCGCCGTCGTCGCCCTGATCTTCCTATTCGGGCGTAACTCTTTTGACGATCTGCTGGCGTCGATTCGCTCCGGCGGGCGACACAACCCGGCTGGGGCACCCGCCTGGCTGATTCTTCTGTTTCTGGGCGCCGCCGTGGTGGTCTTTGGTATTTACTTCTTCCTGTCCTGGTACTACACGAGATATCAGGTCACCAACGATCACGTGCGGGTCAACAGTGGCGTGGTTTTCCGCCGGCAGCGGCAGGCGCGGATAGACCGGGTCCAGGCCATTGACGTGGTGCAACCGCTGCTGGCAAGGATTTTTGCCCTGGCGGAACTCAAATTCGAGGTTGCGGACGCGGGAAAATCAGCGATGAAACTGTCCTTTCTGCGACTGGACGAGGCACAGCGGCTGCGGGCAGCGATTCTGGCCCGGGCATCGGGCATGAGCGTGGACCCATGCCGGCCATCGGCTGCCCCGCAGGCTCCGGAACGGGCGGTGCTGGCGCTGACGCCGGGGCGGATTGCCGGCGCAACGCTGCTTTCGGGTATCTCCGTCGCGGCACTGGCCCTCGCCGCGGCCGCCATCGGCGCGCTGTACGCTACGGGTTCGCCGTCGATCCTTGCCGTGTTCCTCCCGCTGGCGCTCGCCGTGGCGGCCGCCTACTGGAAAGCGTTCACCATTGACTGTAATTTCCGCATAGCCCAATCCCCCGACGGAGTCCGGCTGCGCTACGGCATGCTCGATACCCGGGCGCAGACCATCCCGCCCGGAAGAGTGCAGGCCGTGGGAATCACGCAGAGCCCCTGGTGGCGGCCCGCTGGGTGGTACCGCGTACATATCAACGTTGCCGGCTACGGATCGGATCATCGGGACAGCGGGCCACGGACGGTGGTGTTGCCGGTAGGCACCGAGGCGGAGGTCATGACGATTTTGGGGCTGATCTTCCCGGACCCCGGCACGGCCGACCCGCTGGGGGTCTTCCGGGCCGGGCTTCGGGGCAAGGGGACCGCGCACGGGTTCGTCCATTCCCCGCCGCGCGCCCGGCTGCTGGATCCGCTGGCCTGGCGGCGTAATGGCTACCGGTTTACGGACACCGCACTGCTCTGCCGGCACGGCGTGTTCTTCCGCCGCCTCCAGGTCGTGCCGCATGAGCGCACCCAATCGTTGAGCCTGTTTCAGGGCCCGCTGATGCGCCGGCTGCACCTGGTGAATTTTGAGCTGCATTCCACCGCGGGGCCGGTCCGCCCGGTAGTTCGTCATCTGGACACGGCCACGGCACACGAACTATTCACCGGGCAGGCCGCCCGTGCGGCCACAGCGCGGCGAATCGGTCGCCCGGACCGCTGGTTAGAGGAGAGCAACCATGAACACTAAGCCCGGACGACTGGGCGTCGGGATCATTGGAGCCGGGAAGGTGGGAGCCGTGCTGGGGGCCGCTCTGCGTGCCGCCGGCCATGCCGTCGTCGGGGTTTCTGCCGTGTCGGCAAATTCGCTGGACCGCGCCGAAGTCCTTTTGCCGGGAGTGCCGGTACTGGAAATCCCCGATCTGATTGAGCGTTCGGAACTGGTGCTGCTTGCCGTCCCGGATGACGCTCTCCCGGTGTTGGTGCAGGGCCTGGCAAGCGCCGGAGCCTGGCAGCAGGGGCAGCTCGTCGCGCACACCTCCGGGCGCTACGGCACGGGTGTGCTGGCACCGGCGCGCGCCGCGGGTGCCATACCGCTGGCGCTGCACCCCGCAATGACCTTCACGGGAATGACGCTGGACCTGGCGAGACTGCCGGACTGCTGCTTTGGAGTCAGCGCCGATCCGGCCATGCTGCCGATTGCGCAGGCGCTGGTGGTGGAAATGGGTGCCGAACCGGTTGTCATCGCGGAGGGGGACAGGGTTCTCTACCACGCCGCGTTGGCACATGCCGCCAACCATTTGGTCACGCTGGCGGCGCAGTCCGCGCAACTGCTGGCCGATATTGGCGTCGAAGCACCGGACCGGATGCTCGGACCGCTGTTGCGGGCCTCCCTGGAGAACGCGCTGGCGTCCGGCGAATCGGCGCTGACCGGCCCAGTCGCCCGCGGTGATGTGGGCACGGTCGCGGCGCATGCCCACGCCCTGCGGGAGTACGGCGACAGCGATGGGACGGAAGATTTTGTTGCCGCATATCTCGCCATGGCCGCAGCCACCGCGTCACGGGCAGCGGCGCGAGGTCTGCTCACGCCGGTTCAGCTTCAGCTGATCGAGGCGGCACTGGCCGATCACCTGCCGCCGGCTTAACGTTCCCGCTGCGCTGCAGCACGTTTAATCCAATCCACGAAAGCGATTCAAATCATGGCCATCGCGCTTGCCACCACCATTGCCGGACTCCGGAGCGCCAGTGCGGCTTTGCTGGCGAAAAAAAGCCAGGAAGCCCACCAAGAGGGGCCGGCCGTCGGGTCCGTCGGGTCCGCGCAGCTGCCGTCGCTGGGCTTCGTGCCGACCATGGGCGCACTGCATGCCGGCCATGCCGGTCTGGCGCGCGCCGCGGTGGAGCACAACGACGTCGTCGTCGCCAGCATCTTTGTCAACCCTTTGCAGTTCGGTGACCCGGCAGACCTGGACCGCTATCCGCGCACGTTGGATGCGGACATGGCCTTGCTTGAGGCAGCGGGGGTGGACCTGGTCTTCGCTCCCTCGGCACTGGAGATCTATCCGGCAGGCGAACCGTCGATCTGCGTGGCGTCCGGGCGTTTAGGCCAGAAGTATGAAGGGGCTTCCCGGCCGGGACATTTTGACGGCGCACTAACAGTGGTCGCCAAATTGCTGCATATCTGCCAGCCCGCGGCGGGGGATTACCGAGTCTATTTCGGCCAAAAAGATGCTCAGCAATTGGTCCTCGTCCGGCAAATGGCGGCAGATTTGAATTTTCCCGTCGAGATAGTCGCAGTCCCGACCGTGCGCAGTGCCGAAGGCCTGGCACTTTCGAGTCGGAACCGCTTCCTTTCCACGGCCGAACGTGACGCGTCCCTGGTTCTTTCCCGGGCCCTGAAACTCCTCCGCGACCGCGCGGACCGGCACATTCCGCTGGATCCCGATTCGGTATTCGAAATGATCAAAAGCCAGCCGTTAGCGGAACTGGATTATTTCGAGATTGTTGACCCCCAGACGTTGGAGCCGAGGGCGGAGAACTGCCGCGAAACACCATTCACCGGTACGGCGCTGGCTCTGATCGCAGCCCGGGTTGGCCCAGTCCGGCTGATCGACAGCATGCCCTTGGGGTACTGACCGGACCCGGGGTCCGCAGCTGGGAAGCGTTCCCGGTTCCACGGACTAAACTTGTCTCCTGTGAGCAATGAAAAAACCCTGATCCCAGAAGCCGCGGAAGTCTCCGAGCAGATGCAGGTCCGGATGGAAAAGCGGGCACAGCTGATCGAAACGGGGGCGCAGGCCTACCCGGTCGGTGTCGAGCTGACCCACACGCTGGCGCAGGTGCGCGCCCAGTACCCGGAGCTGGCGGCCGATGAAAGCACCGGCGACATCGTCGGTGTTGCCGGCCGCATCGTTTTCATCCGCAATACCGGCAAGCTCTGCTTCGCCACCCTCCAAGCCGGCGACGGAACTCGGCTGCAGGCCATGCTGAGCCTGGCGGTGGTGGGGGAGGCGACACTGGCTAACTGGAAAGCGCTGGTGGATCTGGGGGACCACGTCTTCATCCACGGGGAGGTCATCAGTTCGCGGCGCGGTGAGCTTTCCATCATGGCGGACTCGTGGCGGATGGCTTCCAAGGCGCTGCGCCCGCTGCCGGTGCTGCACGCGGAGCTTTCCGAGGAAATGCGCGTCCGCCAGCGTTACGTAGACCTGATTGTCCGCCAGGAGGCCCGTGACCAGGTCAGGACCCGCTCGGCAATTGTCCGGGCCATTCGGGACACCCTGCACGGCGAGGATTACCTTGAGCTGGAGACGCCTATTCTTCAGCTGTTGCACGGCGGCGCTGCTGCCCGGCCGTTCCGGACACACTTAAATGCCTTTGATCAGCCCATGACGTTGCGCATCGCGATCGAGCTTTACCTCAAGCGGGCCGTCGTCGGAGGAATTGACAAGGTCTTCGAGGTCGGCCGCATCTTCCGCAACGAAGGCGTTGATTCCACCCACAGCCCCGAATTCACCATGCTTGAGGCCTATGAAGCCTACGGGGATCAGTTCAGCATGGCCCGGATCATGCAGCGCATAATTTTGGCGTGCGCCGACGCGGCCGGTTCGCGGACCATCCAGACGCCGCGCGGGACGGTGGAGCTCGACGGCGAGTGGCCCTGGCTGCCGCTGTACCGGGGGCTCTCGGACGCCATCGGCGAGGAAATAACACCTGAGACGTCGGCGCCGGCGCTGCGGGCCATCGCCGCGCAGCGCGGCGTGCCAGTTGATCCGGCGTGGGATGCCGAGAAGCTGGCGGTGGAGCTCTTTGGCGAGATCGTTGAGCCAACGTTGATCCAGCCGACCTTCGTCTGCGACTATCCGCCGTCGGCCCAGCCGCTGGCCCGCCCGCACCGCGCGGACGGTCGGCTGATCGAGGCGTGGGATCTGATCATTGACGGCCGGGAAACCGGCACAGCGTTCTCCGAATTGGTGGACCCGGTGATTCAGCGCGAGCGGCTCACCGCACAGTCGCTCCAGGCCGCGGCCGGGGATCCGGAGGCCATGGCGCTAGATGAAGACTTCCTGCGCGCCCTGGAATATGGTGCGCCTCCGATGGGTGGCCTGGGCCTGGGGGTGGATCGGCTGGTAATGCTGTTTACCGGTGTGGGAATACGCGAGGCCATTCTCTTCCCCCTTATGAAGCCCGAAAGCCTCCCAAAACCAGAATAGAAGAGGGAAATAATGGATTTTCTGGCAGCTATGGTGCCCTACCTGGCGGTTATCGTCCCGTCGGCCGCCCTTGCGGCGCTGTTTTATTTCGCCATGAAGGCAATTTTCAATGCCGACAGATCGGAACGTGAGGCGCTGGCACAGGCCGAGCGGGAAGCGGACGAAAGACTCGATTAAAAGGTTCCATTTCCACAGCTGAATTAAAGGCCTTTGACTGCGCACCTGCAGAGAGCCATACTTAATATGGAAATGAATTGGCAATAGCAACCGTCCGTTAGGTGTGGTCTGCTATATGTCAGGCTCAGCGGATCCGTGAATCTATGTAAGGGGTTCTGATGGCGCAAAAAGTTGAAATCACCCTGGTCGATGACATTGATGGGGGCCCCGCGGATGAAAATGTCCGTTTTGCCCTCGACGGTGTCAGCTATGAAATCGACCTTTCCACCGCCCATTCCGGTGAGTTGCGCGAGGCCTTAGGCGTTTATCTCACCAAGGGCCGACGTGTCACGGGCCGCGTAACCAAGGGCCGCTCCGGGAGCACGTCCAAGGGCCAGGACGTGGGGCAGATCCGGCGCTGGGCGCGGGAAAACGGCTATCCCGTCCGCGAACGTGGCAGGATACAGGCGGAAATCCAGGAGGCGTACTTCCGGGCCAACGGCTAAGCGCCGCGTCCTGCATATTTCCCCCGTGGCGAACAAGCCCCCACGGAGCCCGGTACCTGCGTAGCATCAAAGTACGCAGTAGCTAGGAGTGTGGCGCAATGTTTGAGAGATTCACCGATCGAGCCCGACGAGTTGTCGTGCTGGCCCAAGAAGAGGCCCGCATGCTCAACCACAACTACATCGGCACCGAGCATATTCTGCTCGGCCTCATCCACGAGGGCGAGGGTGTCGCAGCAAAGGCACTTGAGTCGCTGAGCATTTCCCTTGATGGCGTGCGTGAGCAGGTCCAGGAAATCATCGGTCAGGGCCAGCAGGCACCGAGCGGGCATATCCCGTTCACCCCGCGCGCCAAAAAGGTGCTGGAGCTCTCGCTGCGCGAGGCCCTGCAGCTTGGTCATAATTACATCGGCACGGAGCACATTCTGCTTGGCCTGATCCGCGAGGGCGAAGGCGTTGCGGCGCAGGTCCTGGTCAAGCTCGGCGCCGACCTCAATCGAGTGCGCCAGCAGGTTATCCAGCTGCTCTCCGGATACCAAGGCAAGGAGCCTGTCGCTTCCGGTGCCGGGCAACAGGAAGGCGCGCCCGCCGGTTCGGTGGTCCTGGACCAATTCGGCCGGAACCTGACCCAGGCAGCGCGCGAAAACAAGCTGGACCCGGTCATCGGGCGCGAGCACGAGATGGAACGCGTCATGCAAGTCCTCTCCCGCCGGACCAAGAACAATCCCGTCCTGATCGGTGAGCCGGGCGTCGGCAAGACGGCCGTCGTCGAGGGCCTGGCCCAGGCCATTGTGCGCGGAGATGTCCCGGAAACCATTAGGGACAAGCAGCTGTACACGCTGGACCTCGGCTCACTTGTGGCAGGGTCACGGTACCGCGGTGATTTTGAGGAACGCCTGAAGAAGGTCCTCAAGGAGATCCGCACGCGCGGGGACATCATTTTGTTCATCGACGAGATCCACACGCTGGTCGGTGCAGGCGCGGCCGAGGGTGCCATTGACGCGGCCTCGATCCTTAAGCCAATGCTGGCGCGCGGTGAGCTGCAGACCATTGGCGCCACCACGTTGGATGAGTACCGCAAACACATTGAAAAGGATGCAGCGCTGGAGCGGCGTTTCCAGCCTATCCAGGTGGCTGAACCCAATGTCGTCCACACCATCGAGATCCTCAAGGGCCTGCGCGACCGCTACGAGGCTCACCACCGGGTTTCCATTACAGACGGCGCCTTGGCGGCTGCTGCTTCGCTTTCCGAGCGATACATCAGCGACCGTTTCCTGCCGGACAAGGCCATTGACCTCATCGATGAGGCAGGGGCCCGGCTGCGCATCAGGCGGATGACTGCGCCGCCGGAGCTTAAGGTCATGGACGGCAACATTGCTGAGGTCAAGCGGGAGAAGGAATCCGCTATTGATGCACAGGACTTCGAGGGTGCTGCCTCGCTGCGTGACAAGGAGCAAAAGCTCATTGCCGCGCGGGCGGAGAAGGAACGCAAATGGAAGTCCGGCGGGCTGGATGACATTTCCGAGGTTGATGAGGAACTGATTGCTGAGGTGCTGGCCAACTCGACTGGCATCCCGGTCTTCAAGCTCACGGAGGAAGAGTCCTCGCGTCTGCTGAAAATGGAAGACGAACTGCATAAGCGTGTGGTGGGCCAAAACGAGGCGATAAAGTCCATCTCGCAGGCTATCCGCCGCACGCGTGCCGGGCTGAAGGATCCTAAGCGTCCGGGTGGCTCGTTCATCTTTGCCGGCCCCACCGGCGTCGGCAAAACGGAGCTGGCCAAGGCGCTGGCGGAATTCCTCTTCGGCGACGAAGACGCCCTCATCACGCTGGATATGTCCGAGTACTCGGAGAAGCACACTGTCTCGCGCCTCTTCGGTGCCCCTCCGGGCTACGTCGGTTATGAGGAGGGTGGGCAGCTGACCGAAAAGGTCCGCCGTCGGCCGTTCTCGGTGGTGCTCTTTGATGAGGTGGAAAAGGCCCACTCGGACCTGTTCAACTCGCTCCTGCAGATCCTCGAGGACGGACGTCTGACGGATAGCCAGGGTCGCGTGGTGGACTTCAAGAACACGATCATCATCATGACCACCAACCTCGGTACCCGGGATATTTCCAAGAGCGTGGCCACCGGCTTCCAGTCCGGCACGGACATGCAGACCGGCTACAACCGGATGCGTGCCCGGGTCACGGAAGAACTCAAACAGCACTTCCGTCCCGAGTTCCTCAACCGCGTGGACGACGTTGTGGTGTTCCCGCAGCTGACCCAGACGGAGATTATCGAGATCGTGGACATGTTCGTCGCCAGGCTGGAAAAGCGTATGCAGGACAAGGACATGGGCATCGAGCTGACCAGTGCCGCCAAGGTACTGCTGGCCACCCGGGGTTACGATCCCGCGATGGGTGCCCGGCCGCTGCGCCGCACCATTCAGCGCGAAATCGAGGACCAGCTCTCCGAGAAGATCCTCTTCGGCGAGATCAAGGCCGGGGATATCGTCGCTATTGACGTGGCAGGGGAGGGCGACGACGCCAAGTTCACCTTCGAGGGAACGGCGAAGCCGCGCGTCCCCGATGCCTTGCCCGCAGGCGCCTAGCACTGCACGGCTAAACACCGCAGCAACTGCACGGTGAGTGTGGCGATCTGCCCCTACAACGAGGGTTGTTGGGGGCAGATCGCCACACTCACCTTTTTTGTAGTGGCCCTGTGGGTTTGCGTACCGGGGCGGACCGATGGATCCGGAGATGGCTGAGCCGCCGAGCGCCCACTGCCCGGACGCAAGAGAGGTGGCCCGGAACGCTTCCGGGCCACCTCAGTTGCTCGCTATTTGTTGTGTATCCCCAGCCTCGTTACGGGGCTACGGGGTTACAGCCGCCGTTGGCACCTTCATAGGTGTCCAGACGGTGGATGAAGGCGGCCATCGCCTCACGGGTGTTGGCTTCCACCGGGTGGTAGCTTCCATCCGGGTAGCCGGTGGAGATTTTGGTCTCGCCCATCCAGGAGATCTCCTTGTAGAACTGATTGTTCGTGGCGACATCCTTGAACGCGGAGGTTGCCGGGGCCTTGTAGTCCTTGGCAGCCGGGATCATGCAGTAGTCCCCGGCGAATCGCTTCAGGAAAGCGGCCATCGCATCACGGTTGACCGGAGCCAGTGGACGGTAGGAACCGTCGTCATAGCCCATGGACAATTTCTCCGCAGCCATCCAGGACATTTCCTTGTAGTACTGCGTATTGGAGTTGATGTCCTTGAAGGGCGATTCCGCGGGGGCGGAATACGCCGGTGAACCAGCCAGGCGGTAGAGGAACGCCGCCATGGCGTCTCGGTTCATCGTCTCGTAGGGCCGGTAGGTGCCGTCCGGGTATCCGGTGGTCAGGCCCTTGTCAGCCATCCAGTTGATGTCCGCCTCGAACTTCGTTCTCGGTACATCGCTGAAGCGGAGCTGCCCGTTCTCGGTCGGAACGACCTCAGCCTTCTGCCCGGTTGCATTGTGCAGGTGCAGGAATAACGCCTGCGACTTAACAACCTTAGAGGCACGGTGCACGGTCAGCTGTGCTGCGTTAGCATCAACGAACAGCGAATCGGGGGCACCGCCTTCGAACCACAGGTTGGGCGTGACCGGGTTGTAGGAGATCGCCGCGGTCTGGTCCACCGGCACATTCGCGCCCGTGTTGTCGATGCTGTAGGCGCTGGAGGTGACCACCTTATAGGTGAACGGTACCGGCTTCTTCACATCCACTCCGAGGGCTGAGGCAAGCACCGGCAACACGATGGTGTTGGTGTCGTAGGTGTTGGTATCGGTATTACCCAGCACGCCGTTCGCGAACTCCTGGTCCACGGTCTCCCAGGTGCCATCGGCAGCTCGTTTGTCGGTGACCACGAGGATGCCGTCGTAACCTTTTGCCACCGTAGTGTACGTCTGGAAATCGGCTTGCCCGTCGCCGTTTGTATCGATTTCGACGCTGATCTGGCTGGCCGCCAGCAACGCCGGCCAATTTCCCCAGGTGCTGACGCCGAAGTTGATCATGCCGTTAGCAACGTCACCGCCGGATTTCAGCAAGGCTGGCACAGTCGAGGATGCGCCGACGTACTGCAGATCCATCGACCTGTTAGTGATCGTAGCGACCGGGTTGTCTGCCTTACGCTCGCTGCTTGCGCCGAGTTCGAAGGGAGCCGCGATGGACACGAACTGCTGTGTCCCTGTGCCCTGCATGATGCCGCGGCCCGCGAGGGTGGCAGCTGCCGTGTTGTCCGAAGGGTTGAAAGTGATCTTCGGGCCGGCGGTCATGGTGGAGACGGGTTTCGGGGCTGCATAGACAGGAACCCGCAGCGTGGGTGAAGAATCCGACTTCAGCTGTACCCGGCCGGAGGCATCCGCAAGGAACGTGCGGGGAACGCCCAACTGAGTCGTGGACATCGTGGGATCCAGCGACTTTGCCAGCTTGGAGGGATCAGCCACCGTCATAGTGACGGAAACCTGGGCCGCCGAGGAGTTCGCCGGAACCACGAGGGAAGCCGGAGAGACGCTGTAGGCAACGCCAGGCATCTGCGTAGCAGGAAGGTAGGACGCATCAAACGTCTGCGCTGTATTGCTGCGGTTTTCGACGGTGATCTTCTTTGTCACGGAGACCGCCTTGTCGGCCACCTCCACGACGCCGAAGTCCACGCTGGTGAGCGCCGGATCATCGGTGGCATACGCCAAAACACTGTCGCTGACGGCGTCCAAGGCATTGACCCGGCCGGAACCTACCCGGTTCGGCCCGTACGCCAGATCACCGGTCATGATGTCCACGTTGGCGGTGTTCATGATGGTGCTCTTGACCTGGTAGGGCGTCATCTTGCCCGTTGCGTACAACAGGGCGGCGATGCCGGCCACATGCGGGGTAGCCATCGACGTTCCGCTCATAACGGCGATTCCATTACCGGAACCAACACCAACAGAGCCAATCGAGGTCCCTGGGGCTGCAACGTCGGGCTTGACGATGCCATTGGAACCGTGGACTCCGCGGGAGGAGCTGGAATTGAGCGTATCGAGGGCATTAGTGGCTGCAGCGGCAGCACCCTTGAATGCCTCGTCCAGCTGGATCTGCAGAGTTCCTGCCTTGGCGGCGGGTGTCAACGAATCTGTTGCTGCCTTGTTGAACTGAACACCCGGGATCGTCGAGTTGCCGGCAATCCCGGCTTCGAAGACGGTGCGCTGGGAGGTGAAAACGACGCCTTTGGCGCCGGCCTTCTCGGCATTGTCGAACCGGGCCTTGGAGCCGCAGACACGGGTAGCATCGTTGTCATCCCAGCTGAGCATCACCCATTTGCCGCCGAAGGTGGCAGCCTCGGCCGGGGTGAAAGACGCACATCCGGTGTTGTTCGAATCCGGTGCAAACTGGACCGTGCCCTTGAGCGTGGCCGGTGTCACCAAAGGATCCGAGTAGTTGAAGCTGGCCGAATATTGACCGGCAACCGAACCGACCTTGTCTGCGGGTGCAAGTACATCGATCCGGTCCACAGCGGCCTGGGAGCCGACACTGTTGGCGACGGTCAGTGAGGATTTTGCATTGCCCGGGGAACCCCCGATGTCATAGAAATCGCCGGCATTTCCGGACGCCACCACGGAGAGTACACCGAGGCCGGTGAGGGCATCGACAATGTCATTTTCCGGGTCGTCGGTGGGGGAGTAGTCGGAGCCTAGGGACATATTGACCACATTGGCGCGGTCGCTGAAGTTACCGTCCCCGTTGGGGTCCAGCACCTTGTCCAAGGCGAGGCCGACGACGTCCGAGCTGCCTTCACAGCCAAAGACGCGCAGAGCTACGAGTTTGGCCTTCGGTGCTGAGCCGGGGCCGATCTTCATCGAGTTGACATCAGCCGCCGTCAGCTTGCTGTAATCCCCGGTGAAGGTGCTGCCGTCAGCATTGAGCCCGTATCCGGCGGCAGTGCCGGCCACATGGCTACCGTGTCCGCCGCAGTCCAGCGGGTTGCTGTCCGGATGCGGTACGTGCATTGCAGGGTCTGGTGATGCAGCATTGTAGTCGTCGCCGACGAGGTCCCAACCGCCGGCGAACTTGGCCGGATCGTACAGCCCCGAACTGGCAGGGGGCAGATCTGTCATCGCCTTGGCAGCGGCGAAGGCTGCTTCAGTTCCGGGGCCGCCGAAATCGGCGTGCGTGTAATCCAGTCCGGTGTCAAGTACAGCGATCGTTGCGCCCTCTCCGGTCTGGTGCTTGGAGACCCAGGCGTCGAGAGCCTTGGTGTCGATGTCGGTGCCCTTGTTCTCGTAGGACTTCGACACGATCGGAGTAATCTTTACGACGTCGCTCCGGTTGGCCAAGGCCCGGACCTTGGCAGCGTCGCCAATGATGGCCACACCAGGAAGCGTATTGGTGGTGGTGTAGATCTGTTGGGCCGATGCTTCGCCTGCGACAGATTGTGCCGTGGCCTCGATGCCGGCGCGGAGCTCTTTGACCTGCGCTGACTTGTCCACCGGCGCCTGCGTACCGTCCTTAACCTGCTGCGGCTGAGTGGCGGCGAAAGCTCCTTGGCCCTTGAACTGGACGTAGACGGAAACCGGTCCGGAAGCGGAACCGAGCGTTCCGCCAATTTTTTGGACCGGCTTCAGCTGGACTGGTGCTTTCTGGCCGGAAATCCCCGCGGCCAGATTGCTGGGTGGTTTGGCATCGTC
Organism: Arthrobacter endolithicus; assembly: GCF_026627425.1. Lineage (GTDB taxonomy): Bacteria > Actinomycetota > Actinomycetes > Actinomycetales > Micrococcaceae > Arthrobacter_M. Next base: position 244,572 of record NZ_JAPNLH010000003.1, on the reverse strand, counting down.
GGCCATGGCTGCGTTGCCCATGGTTGCGACGATGGCCACTCCGGTAAGGACGGCCAGAAATTGTGATCTGGCTCGTCGTGATTGCTTGCTCATCGAACTCCTCATGCAGGATCGCCACGGCGGTGCTGAGCCGTGCATGAGGTTAGTGCTGCCCCCAGGCGCCGCGGCTATACGGTGAAGTCAGGATTAACCGAGCGGATACTCGGGCCCCCGGTGGCAGACCCCCCCCAAAAAAAAGGAGAAGCGGCCACTGCTTCTACCCTTATGTGTAATGACCGACATGTAAAGTCTTTCAGCAGATATTTACCAGCCTATTTACAGGAGTCCGTGCTTTGTGCGGCTCCGCTCTACCTTGTCCGCATCCTAAAGATCATCTGCCCCGCCACCGGTCCGGCATGCTGCGCGTCTGCCAAGGGTTGGCCTAGGTGGCACAGATTACTCTGCGGTGCGGTTTTTCGTTGTTATTAGTTTTTTGAATTGGTGATAGTGGCGGCGGAGGACACCGATGTGATGTGGATCGTTGTGACGGGCTTCTAGACGGGCTAAGCCGGCACTGGCAGTGTTGACCGCGTCGAGTAGTTCCTGCAGTTTGCGCTCAATCTGGTCTGAGCGCAGGTTGAATTCATGGGTTTGGCGGTCCTGAAGTTTGGTGAGGTAGAGCAGGGCACCGACGCCGTGGGTTTCCACATAGTTTTTCAGATACTGCTCCCGCACCTTAAGATCGTATTTTCGGTGGTCGTCGCTTCGGGCGATGAAGCTGTTGCCCATGTCGCCGGTGGCGTCACGGCGTTGGTTCCAGTAGGCGCGGGCCGCACCGTCAATAAAGCTGATGCTGAAGCAGGCAGCGAATCGCAGGTGAAATTCCCAATCGCCCACGACGGGGAGGGATTCATCGTAGTAGCCGATCTGGTCATGGACGGACCGTCGGTAGAGGAAAGAGATCGGTACCCCGCGGTTATGGCGGAGGAGATCGAAAAGCGTTATTTCGGTGATATCCGCCGCAAACGGTTCACGGCCCACAACTTCGATCTGGCTTCCGACAATCCGTTCGTAGACGATGTCCGTCCGAACCATTACCCCTTCCTCGCCGGAGGCTTCAAGGCAGTCAACTGTTGACTGTAGGAAGTCTGGCCGCCACTGGTCGTCATCGTCGTGGATGGCAAGGTAGGTAGAATTCGTCGCCCGGATTCCCAGGTTCGACGCTGCCTCCATTCCCAGGGATGAGGGGTTGTGTATTACCTGGATGCGTGCTTTCCCCTCGCCCGCGTGCTTGGCGACAAGGCTGTTCACAGGGCGGGCCGGACCGCCATCGTTGACGATTAACAGGACCCAGTCGGTGTAAGTCTGGTTAAGGACATCCTGAATTCCCCGCTCCAGCAGCAAGGTGCGGTTCTTCGTCCGCATGATGATCGCAACTGTTGCCGCGGGAACGTCCCTCATTGCCGCCGCGTCGTTGTCCGGCCGGATTACCATCACTTGGCCCGCACCCGCTTCAACATCCCGGTTACACGCCACGCGATCGAAGCAACTCGGAAAGCCTTGGAGCCGGCTAACTCATCCAATTCATGGCGGATGCTGTCTCTGTCGCCCGCCAGGACGTGGCACACGTCCCGTTCGCGATGTAGCTCCAATTCCGCAACGGCTGCCCGCAGCTGAACCTGACCCAAGGCCTTCCGCACGGCAGCTGCCTCCGTGGTCCACGGGCCATGGGATGCATACTCTGGAGCTGGGCTGAGGTTCGGTGGCGCCGGCTGTGCTTGGCCTTTCAGCGACAGGGCGACGGCGTCCCACCAGGCTTGTGACTCCCGAACCCTCCCCCTCCGGAGGTTACGGAGGTGAGCTTGTATTTCCGATCGTTGGGCCCATGCGGCCAGAACCGCTTCCCGAAAGCTGCTCGTGAGTAAGGACGTGAGGGGGAGGTTAAAAGACCCGAGTCCCCAATTGCCCAGGGCGCCGGAAAGCCTGATGTCGGAATAATGATCAGCACTCAGGGCGACGGCGGGAACACCGGCTCCTGTGGCAAAGACTGCCGGGTGGTAACGCGACGTTATAACCATGCTGGCTCCAGCGGTCATCGCGGCAGTTTCCTCGAATGGGAGGACCTCGAGCAGGGTCAGATTCGTCGTGGTCATGGTTGCTGCGACCTGTTCATGCGCGTGCAGGTCTTGGTTCCGAAGGGTGGGTGAGTCCATATGCGGGATAAAAACGATGCCCAGTCCTGACACCTCGGCGATCTCGTCCAGTACTGCGCCGACCGCACGGTAAAACTCGTCTTCTGCCAGCCCGCCTTTCGCGGGGGAGAACGAAACGCCGATGTACGAATCGGTATCCGCTGGCGTACCCGACACACCGGCGGCAAGGAAGGCCGCGTCGTCGAGCCCTGCTGAGAGCTTGAGCTCAGGTACCCCCAGGTCCAGGGCCAATTGCCGGGACTGACTTTCCCGGGCTCCCACTAAGTCTGCGGATTCAAGCAGACAGGCCAAAGTGGCTGCATCCTTTACGGTGAGAACGGGCCCGAAAGTCTGCCCGGAGATTACTAAAGGTTTCCCCAAGTGGTTGGCGATGGCTGCGACAGCCGCCCGTTCATAAAGCAGCCAGCCGTAGGTCGAGTTCATGTTCCCGCCGCCGGCGATAAGGACCGCATCACAGGTTTGGACGACGCGGAACAGTTCCCAGAACTGGTCATCCGCCGGCAGCGCTTCTGTTTCACCGCCCAGAACCTGGAAAATTTGATCCAAATACTTTTCCCGGCCCAGCGGCTCCCAAGGGAATTCGACGGTCTTGGCGGAGTCCGTGCCGTGTATAGTCCGGGTCTGCGCAGGGTCACGGGAGAGAAGTACTAATTCATCAATCCCGCGGCTTCGCAGCTCATTTGTGGCAGCGTGGGCTATCGCTTCATCCCCAACGTGATACACGGACTGGCCTACATCAGCTAAGAGAGCGACCCTCATGAAATTCCTTTTGAAATGGATTAATATGCGCTTCGCGATTCACCGTCTTCCATCAAACGCCAGAAGTGAACCTCACCAGCTTAACCGCTAGGTTTCATGTCAGCGAGTAGCGCCGGTCTGCGCCGTTGCCTATGTCGTCCAGGTCCGCACAACGTAACCAGCAGGTACCTCCGGATCCACGGCGAAATCGACCTCGCGCAGGAGTCCGCCTACCGATGGGCAGTAGGATTGCTGGGTGACCGCGCCAGTAAATGCCTCTGCTATAAGGATCCGCCCCGCCCGCACCGCCGATGTCAGGGCGATCAAGGCCTTGGTGGCACCGCTGGCGGAACAGCAGATCCTGGTGGCAAAGGAAACGGTGGCATACTACGAGTCGCTGCAGGAGTTCCGGATCGCGGAATGCGACGGCGAGATCATTGGCTGCGGTGCACTGCACGTCATGTGGGAGGATCTGGCCGAAATCCGTACGTTGGCGACTTCTGGCGCCTGGCGGGGACACGGCGTCGGGCATGACCTGACGGAACAGCTACTGAACGAGGCGCGGCTACTGGGCGTCAGCCGCGTCTTCTGCCTTACCTTCGAGGTGGACTTCTTTATCCGGCACGGCTTCACGGTGATGGCAGAGCAGGAAGCCGTGGACCCGATCATTTATCAGGAGCTGCTGCATTCGCACGATGAGGGCGTCGCCGAGTTCCTTGACCTGGCGCGGGTCAAGCCAAATACCCTCGGCAACACCAGGATGATTCGCAGACTGTAGCCCCGCCACTCTGGACCACGTCCAGCTTCTTCCCGGGATTTTCATTGCAACCTCGGAGCGGGTGCTCCTAGACTCGCCAGTATGCTGATTAGTTCGGTTAAGGCGTTGTCAGCCCAGGTCCTCCGCATGGACACCATAGCCGTCGCGGACCCGTGGATCGAATGCTCGGAATTCACCGAGAAATACGACACCGACAGGCGAGAATTGTGCGGGAAAGTCCCGCAGGCCCGCATTAACGCCGCGATGCCTCAAGCATCCCGACCTTTGGCCGGCCCACCCGAAAAGGAGCCCAAATGATAAACATGCTGAACAAGGTTGTGGTAGTCACCGGCGCGAGCGGCGGCATCGGAAGGGCGACGGCGATCGCTTTTGGTGGAGCTGGTGCTCACGTAGCGCTACTGGCCCGCGGCGAGCAGGGGCTTGCGGGGGCGGCAAAAGAGGTTGAAGCGGCAGGCGGCCGCGCGCTCACGATCTCCGTGGACACCTCCAAATTTGACGATCTCGAGGCGGCCGCGGCGCGGGTGGAAGACGAACTGGGCCCAATCGACATTTGGGTCAACGTCGCCTTCACCTCGGTTTTTGCCCCGCTGGCCGAGATCAAACCTGACGAGTTCAAGCGCGTAACCGAGGTCAGCTACCTCGGTTACGTGTACGGCACCATGATTGCGCTGAAGCTTATGAAGCCCCGGCGGCGGGGCACAATCGTGCAGGTCGGCTCCGCGCTGGCCTATCGCGGCATCCCCCTGCAGTCCGCGTACTGTGGCGCGAAACATGCCATTCAGGGCTTCAACGAGGCGCTGCGCTGCGAGCTGCTCCATGAGAAGAGTCCGATCCGAAACACCATGGTCCAAATGCCTGCCGTCAACACACCGCAGTTCAGCTGGGTGCTGTCCCGGCTGCCGCGCAAGGCCCAGCCGGTGCCGCCGATCTACCAACCGGAGGTGGCGGCGCGGGGTGTGCTCTACGCTGCTGCGCATCCGCGACGGCGCGAATATTGGGTCGGTGCCAGCACGGCAGGAACGCTAATCATCAACGCCGTCGCCCCCGGTGTCTTGGACAGGTATCTGGGACGTACAGGCTTCAGCTCCCAGCAAACATCCCAACCTAAGGACCCGGACCAGCCAATCAATCTATGGGAGCCGGCGGACCAGGACCGGGATTTCGGAACCCATGGTGTGTTCGACAAGCGCTCGGCCAAGTGGAGCCTTCAGCTGTGGGCGTCGCAGCATCATGGACTGTTGTATGCCGTGGCCGGAACGGTCGCCACAGCAGCAGCCACGGTAGCCGCGATGGGCCGGGGGAAGCGACCATGAGGGGCCTGGAACTTTCCCGGGCCGGTTACGGCACGGTGCAGTTGGTCGCTCCGAACCTGCTGTCAGAGCGCGTGGCCGGGCTGCAGCTGGATGGGCGAGCAACCGCGGTGGTCAGGGTGCTCGGTGCCCGGCACCTGCTGCAGGCCGCAGTGGTTTCAGTCGTTCAAGGCTCTGCCCCTCCGGGGTCCCCGAGAGCCTCTGCCGCCCACCGGTTAGGTTCGGCCGTGGATGCACTTCATGCCGCCAGCATGGTGCTGCTCGCTGCAGCAGATGCCAAGCGCAGACGCGCGGCCCTCACGGACGCCGTCGTCGCCGGAGTCTTTGCTGCTGGCGAATGGCGGGCCGGCCGGTCTAAGGGGTGAATTCGCGCCCGAACAGGCCTAATCTGAGGACAGCAGACGGTAGGACAACGTGACGGCAGGAAAGAAGGACCGATGGAAAACGCCCAGGATTCCAACGCTCAGGAATCCCCGAACAGTGAAGCCCAAAACAATGTCGCCCGGCAGCTGGCCATTCTGGATGTGACGGCGCGTGCCGATGGCCACACGCCGGAGGAGATCAGTGCAATGTTGCGGGACGCGTTCGCCCGCCGGGGTGCCCCCACCGCACCCGATATTTGGCTGGCCACGGTGGCCAGGGATGCATCCGTAGGGACCCCCTACGTCGTGAGCCGTGAAGCGATGGAAGAGGCCGCCCGCAGGATTGCCGGCTCGCAACCGGTCAGCAATGCCGGGGCCCTCGAGGCTGGCCATGCACTGGGCGCCGGACCTGCTACTCGCTCCGGCACACCGACCCAACACGGGCAGGGCGGACCTCCCGCACTACCGCCCGGCGTTCGCCGGATAGTCATCCCCTCGCTGCTGGCGGAGCAGAGCCCGCAACTGCGCGGTTACCTGGCAACACCTCCGGGGCACGGGCCATGGCCGGCCGTAGTAATGCTCCACGAAGCGTTCGCCATTGATGCCGTCATGCTGCGCCAGGTCGCGCGGATGGCCGCGGCCGGCTACCTGGTTTTGATGCCGGATCTGTTCAGCGCCGGAGGCCCGCGGCGCTGCCTGAGCGCGACCTTCCGGGCACTGAAGTCGGGCAAGGGCCGCGCCTTTGCGGATATTGAAGCCGCGCGCAGGTTGCTACTGGACCGGGCGGACTGCACCGGGGCGGCTGGCGTGCTCGGATTCTGCATGGGCGGCGGATTCGCGCTCGCCTCGGCCGCACGTGGATTTGGGGCCGCATCCGTGAACTACGGGATGATCCCCAATGACGTCTCCCAGGTGCTCGAGGGCGCCTGCCCGATAGTGGCCAGCTATGGCGGCAGGGATCCTCTGCTGACCAGATCCGTCCCCCGGCTGGAGGCGGCGCTGAAGCAGCATTCCATCACCCACGATGTCAAAATTTATCCCCATGCCGGGCATGCCTTCCTCAACGATTCACCCACCGGCCCCACGCTGCTGCGACCGGTGCTCAAACTGATTACCGGGGCGGGCCCGGACCCGGAGGCCGCAGCCGATGCCTGGCAGCGAATCGAGGACTTCTTCGGCCAACAGCTCAAGCACGAGACGGAAAACTGATGGGACGGGGGTGCCGTCCTCCCTCAGCAGTGACGAGGAAACGGCGCAAAAATAGCTCGCTTGCTTAGCTTTTTTTACCCCTACGTGCTTAGAATAAACGAGCTTGGTGTCGCACTCGGCACAACGGATCCGTCCGCGGATCCGTCATTGTCTACAACGAAAGTGAGCACGTTAATGGGACTGGGTGACAAGATCAAGAACGAGGCAGAGCACTTGATGGGTAAGGCGAAAGAGACCACCGGAGATGCGACCAATAATGACGATCTCAAGGCCGATGGCATGAAGGATCAGGTCAGCGCGGACGCCAAAAAGGTCGGCGAGAACGTCAAGGACACCTTCAAATAGGCCTCAGCCTTGCATTGGTGCGGCGCAAAAAATCGGTTGCGAAGAAACCGGAGGAGCACCGCGCCACTGTAATGGTAAGTTCGACGGCGGCGGATCCCACAGGGGGTCCGCCGCCGCTTTTGCTGCCCTATCCAAGGCATAAAGCGGCAGGTAGGGTTCAAGCAGGGCGCCGGTCGCAGGCGCCCGAGACGAAGCCTGTGAGGAGTCCGCAGTGAAGAAGCTCATCAACGACCCTAAGTCCGTGGTCGACGAATCCGTGCAGGGCTTCGGCCTGGCCCATCCCAATCTGGTCAAAGTCAACACGGACCCGCTGTTTGTCATCCGCAGGACCGCGCCGGTGCCCGGGAAAGTGGGACTGCTCTCCGGCGGCGGCAGCGGTCATGAGCCACTGCATGCCGGGTACGTTGGGATCGGGATGCTGGACGCCGCGGTCCCCGGCGCGGTGTTCACCTCACCGACACCGGACCAGATACTGCCCGCAACGCTTGCTGTCAGTTCTGGAGCCGGCGTCGTCCATATTGTGAAGAATTACACCGGCGACGTGCTCAACTTCGAGATGGCAGCGGAGCTGGCCGAGGCAGAGGGCGTGCAGGTGCGCACCGTTCTGGTCAATGATGATGTAGCTGTTGAGGACTCGCTGTACACCGCCGGCCGCCGTGGCGTCGGCGGCACGGTGCTGGTGGAGAAGATCGCCGGGGCCGCGGCCGAGCGTGGTGACGACCTGGATGCGGTCACGGAAATCGGCCGACGGGTGAACGCGAATGTGCGCACCATGGGAGTGGCGTTGGCCGCCTGCACCGTACCGCACGCCGGAGTCCCCAGCTTTGAGCTGGCGGACAGCGAAGTGGAGATAGGGATCGGCATCCACGGCGAACCCGGACGGCACCGGATCGCGATGGAGAGCGCGGACTCCATTACCGAGCGCCTACTGGAGCCGGTGCTGGCCGACCTTCAGCTGCGTTCGGGGGAAAAGGTGTTGCTTTTTGTCAACGGCATGGGTGGAACGCCGCTGAGCGAGCTGTACATTGTCTACCGGCACGCAGCCGCCATCCTCGACGAGGCGGGCATGATCATTGAGCGCTCACTGGTAGGGAACTACATCACGGCGTTGGAGATGCAGGGATGCTCCATCTCGGTGCTCCGCCTGGACGACGAGCTCACTGCGTTGTGGGACGCCCCCGTCAACACCGCCGCCCTGCGATGGGGCATCTGAGGATTAGGGAGCGCCGCGCATGAGGACAACACTGGACACCGAATGGGCCATTGCATGGCTCCAGGGCGCCACGGAGGCCGTGGCCGAACACCGCGTGGCATTGAGTGAATTGGATCGAGCCATCGGCGATGGAGATCACGGGGAAAACCTGGACCGTGGCTTCAGCGCCGTTGCGGCCAAGCTGCGCCTGGATGCCCCGGAAACACCAGGGGCGGCATTCAAGCTCGCGGCAATGACCCTGATGTCCACGGTGGGGGGCGCGGCGGGTCCGCTGTACGGTACCGCTTTCCTGCGGGCGGCGACCGCCGTCGGCGATGCAATGGAGCTGGATCCGGTGCTGCTCGCCGGTGCGCTGACAGCCGCCCGTGACGGCGTTGTTCTGCGTGGCAAGGCGGAGCCGGGCGACAAGACAATGATCGATGCGTGGACGCCGGCCGTCGATGCCGCCAATTCCGCAGTGGCCGCCGGAGCGGACGTGACGGCGGTGCTGGCCGCTGCCGCAGCCGCCGCGGAAACGGGAGCCGTGGCCACGGATCCGCTGATAGCGCGGAAGGGCCGGGCCAGCTATCTGGGGGAGCGTAGCGCCGGGCATCGTGATCCGGGGGCCGCGTCTTCTGCTCTGATTCTGCGCGCCGCCGCGGAGGCCGCATGAGCGTCGGCTTGGTGATCGTTTCGCATAGCGAGAAGTTGGCGGCCGGCGTCGTTGAATTGGCAGCCCAAATGGCTCCGGCGGTGAAAATTATTGCGGCAGGCGGGACCATGGATGCGGCCGGGGAAACCGTGCTCGGCACCTCGCTGGAGAAAATCATGGATGCTCTGAACGCTGCTGAATCCGGCGAAGGTGTCCTGGTGCTGACCGATCTTGGTTCCGCCGTGATGATCGCCGAATCGGCGCTGGAAATCATCGGCAGTCCGGCGACCACGCTGCTGGCGGACGCGCCGCTGGTTGAAGGCGCCGTTGCCGCCGCAGTTGCGGCGCAATCCGGCAAGGATTTGGATACGGTCCGCAGGGCTGCCGAAGAGGCTTGGCAGCCTTCAATGTCGTCGGGCCAAGACCCTGAGCCGGAGCCGGACCCGGACCCTGAGCCGGATCCGACGGCGTCCGCCGTCTCCGGTCTCCTCCCCGAGAAGGCAAGTCCCGCGGAAACCAGAGGGCCGGACGCTGATGCGGTGACCGCCGAGCTGGAGCTGATCAATCCAATGGGCCTGCACGCCCGGCCAGCCGCCACCCTTGCCGGGGCACTCGGTGCGATGGACGTGGAGATAGACATCAATGGGGTGGATGGGAAATCGGTGATGATGTTGATGACGCTCGGCGCGGGGTGCGGCACGACCCTGTGCGTGAGCGCCACGGGCGCCGACGCGCAGCAGGCCGTGAAGCTGGTGCGCTCTGAGATCGAAAACGGCTTCGGGGAGTTATAACGGTTGCCCGCGGCAACCGGAAGGCGCGGCAACGAAGTTTCTAAGCAGGAAGGGCAATGCCACCGCCGCCAGTGGCTTGCGCAAGTCCATCGCGCAATAGCCCCGTAATGACGCGTTCCAGTTGGCTTTCTTCGGCGTTGAGCCGATAGAGCCGCGCCAGTTCTGTGGCTACAGGAGGTTCGGTAGGCGTCAGACCGGAAGCCTCCACAGCACGGGAACCAGAGGCCCCGGAATCGTGCGCCTGGGCGGGGTCCGGTGCGGGTGCCGCGCTCAGTGCCGCTGCGGGGGAGAAGAGCAGCCCGCGTTGCAGCCCGGGCCCGGCGGCGCGCAGTACCGCCATCACGGCCCCGCGCACCTGCCGGTCCGTGCCGGCCCAGGCCTGCCCTTTCGGCTGATACGTAGGTGCGGGCCCGCCGGCAGCCAGCCAGGCGCATTTCTCCCGGACGGGGCATTGGCCGCATTTGGGTGAGCGGGCCGTGCAGATCAGCGCCCCGAGTTCCATCACCGCAGCGTTCCACCGCACCGACTGCCCCGGTTCTGCCGGGAGCAATTGCTCCGCAAGCCGAATCTCTGCAGCGTTCAGAGCAGGTGCCGGCAGCGCCGTCCCGGCTATCAGGCGGGCGTGCACCCTGCGGATATTGGTATCCACCACGGTTTCCCGGCGGCCGAAGGCAAATGCGGCGACGGCGGCAGCGGTGTAGCTGCCGACTCCCGGTAAACTCAGCAGTTCGTTGTACGAGCCGGGTACCTCGCCGTCGTGTTCCAGGGCCATGAGTGCCGCGGCCGCATGCAGCCGCAGCGCCCGGCGGGGATAGCCCAGCCGGCCCCAGGCACGGACCGCCTCGCCGGAGGGAGACTGTGCCAAGGCGGCAGGGTCCGGCCAGCGGAGCAGCCAGTCCTTCCAGACCGGCAGCACGCGCGTCACTGGAGTCTGCTGCAGCATGACCTCGCTGACCAAAACACCCCACGCGGAGCAGTCGGGGTCCCGCCAGGGCAGGTCCCGGGCATGGGAAGCGAACCAATTGATGATTTCTTCGTGCAACTGAACATCCTCAAGCAATAACAAACGAAAACCATAACCGATGCCGGAATAATGCTAACGGGCGCGTGCGGCTGTTGCCGTCCGCCGGCTTCCCCGTGCCGCACTCCGGAGAGCTGCGGCGTGGTGACAAGGCTGCAGGGACGAGGGAACATACAGTGGAGGAATGGCTGGGAAGGGTAACGGGCGCGGTGACACCGGGCGCGGACGTGGAACTGCCGGTGCCTCCTCTGCCCGCCCATCCCCGCGGGTGATTTTCCGCCGCCGCCGGGCCGCGGTAGCTGCCGCGCTACTTGTCCTGATCGTGATCGTTGTCGCAGCGATTGCGGCGGTCTCCTATCTGCGCCCGCGCGGGGACCACCCCAGTGCAGCAGCGTCATCGTCCAGTGCCGGCAGCAGCATCTCACGGCAGGCTCCAGCACCGCCGACGGCAGGGACGCAAACCTCTGAAACGGGGGCGACGGCGTCCTCGGATGCAACCAGCACGGAATCCGCCGGCAGCGCGAGCCCGACGCAGGCGGCCGTCCCCGCATGCGGGACAGACGCGGTCTCTGTCACCGCAAGCACGGATGCCGCGGTCTACGCAGCAGGTCAGGACCCAGTGCTGACGCTCAGAGTGACGAATCTGTCCAAATCGCCGTGCACGGTCAACGTTGGCACCAATCAAATGGAATTCGTGATCAGCAGCGGAGCTGACAGGATTTTTTCCTCCAGAGACTGCCAGGAGGGCGGCACGGACCTTATTAAGACGATAGCGCCGGGCGCTTCCGAAGTGGCAAACTTCCCGTGGAAACGGATTCGTTCGGCTGCCGGGTGTACCACCGTCGCCGCCACGCCGGGAGCCGGTGGAGCCTACTATTCGCTGGCAGCTACCCTGGGGCCGTGGACCAGCCCTAAAGTCTCCTTCGAGCTGCAGTAAGCGTAACCGCGCCCACGCCGGAAACGGCGGTCTTTACAGGAACCGGTCCAGCAGACTTGCCTCGGCGATCCGGGACAGGCCTTCACGAACCGTTCTGGCGCGTTGTTCGCCGATTCCGTCCACCACCATAAGTTCATCAATGGTGGCCGCCATCAGGTTCTGCAAACCGCCGAAGTGATCCACCAGTCTATCCGCCACTGCCCTCGGCACGGCCTTGAGCCCGGACACGAGCCGGTAGCCGCGGGGTCCGATTATTGCCTCCAGGGATTCCGGACCGGTGGTGAGGCCGACTATGTTCGCAATCCGGCTCAGATCGATCAGCTCGGTGGGGCCAATTCCCTCCAGCGCTGCGACGGCAGCGTCAATTTCGGCCGACGTTCGGGAAGCGGAATAGTCGCGGATGACCATTTCGCTGCCTGGGCCACGCCCAACCGTCAGCTCGTCGAGTTGTAGAGACAGCAGCCGGCCGTCCACGCCCAGTTCCAGCACATACTGGGCAATTTCTTCTGAGATGCGCCGCACCATTTCGTGCCGCTGCAGGGTGACCGCAACGTCCCGGACCGTCACCATGGCTTCTATTTCCAGGGCGGAAAGCGAGCTGGTGACCTGGTCCAACCGGGACCGGTAGCGCTCCAGCGTTGCCAGCGCCTGATTGGCCCGGGCAAGCACTTTTTCGGAGCCCTCAAGCACGTAGCGCAGGTCGTGCACGTAGAGGGCGATGATCTGCATGGATTGGCTGACCGAAATGACCGGGACGCCGGTCTGTTTGGCCACCCGTTCGGCGGTGCGGTGCCGGGTGCCCGATTCCTGCGTCTCAATGCTGGGATCCGGAACAAGCTGCACGGCAGCCCGCAGGATCCTGTTCGCATCCTTGTCGCAGGTAATGGCGCCATCCATCTTCGCCAGCTCGCGCAGCCGGGTCGGCGAGAATTCGATGCCTATGTCGAAACCGCCGGAACACAGTGGGTCGATGGTGCGGTCGGAACCGAGGACTATTAGTGCGCCCGTTCGTCCGCGCAGGATCCGCTCCAGGCCGTCTCGCAGCGGAGTTCCGGGCGCAACCCGGGCCAGCGTGGCCTTGAGGGCTTCTTCGGGGCTCCGGGCCATCGCCTTTTTCCTTCCACGGTGCGCGCGGGTACGTCCGCGTTAGTCACTACGCCAATAATAGTAGAATTCGGCGCTTCGGATCACAGCGGCTGGTCATTCCGGCAACGGTTGCGCCGGACGCTCCTTGGCGGCGTCGCGGAAGAGCAGGTGCATTGCTTCGGCCAGATGATGGACCTCCCGGACCGAGAATCCTTTGGGTACTGTCCCGGCACCCTTCGGGCTGGCGGGCACGATGGCGTGCGTGAAACCGAGGCGGTGAGCCTCGTGAATACGCTGGCTGATACCCGGGACCGGGCGGACCTCGCCCGCCAGTCCCACCTCGCCGAACGCGATGAGCCGGTTGGGAATGGCGACCTTGGCCTTGGCCGAGGCCACTGCGAGCACAATCGCCAGGTCCATGGCCGGTTCGGTCAGCTTCACCCCGCCCACGGTGGCGACGTAGCTGTCCTCGCCGGTCAGATCGGCACCGCCGCGCTGCTGGAGCACGGCAAGCAGCATGGAAACCCGGGACGAATCAAGACCAGTGGCGGAACGGCGGGGCTGCGAGGTGGAACTGGCCGCCAGCAGGGACTGCACTTCGGCCAGCAAAGGACGCCGGCCCTCCAGTGTGACGGTGATGCACGTACCGGAAACAGGATCCTTGGTCCGGGACACGAACAACCCGCTGGGGTCGGCGAGGCCAATAATGCCGTGTTCGGTGAGGTCAAAACAGCCAACCTCGTCCGTGGGACCGTAACGGTTTTTGATTGCGCGGACCAACCGGAGCCGGGAGTGGCGCTCGCCGTCGAACTGGCAGACCACATCCACCAGATGCTCCAGCAGGCGCGGACCGGCGATGGAGCCGTCCTTCGTGACATGGCCGACCAGGAGGGTCGTCATGTTAAGCCGCTTCGCCGCGGCAATGAGGGAAGCGGCAACCTCCCGCACCTGCGAGACGCCGCCTGCGCTGCCGTCCACGGCGGCGCTGCTGAGCGTCTGCACGGAATCGACAATCAGCAATTTCGGCATTAGCGCCTCCACCTGGCCCAAGGTAGCGCCCAGATCGGTTTCCGCGCTCAGATACAACGTGTCGGCAACAGCGCCGATCCTGTTGGCACGCAGCTTGACCTGCGCCGCCGATTCTTCACCGGTGACATAGAGCACATCACGGACCTCCACCCGATCCTCATTGCGCGCAAACTTCGCCGCCACGTCCAACAGCAGGGTGGATTTTCCGACGCCCGGCTCACCGGCCAGCAGGATCACGGCACCGGGAACCATACCTCCGCCGAGCACCCTGTCCAGTTCAGGAACGCCGGTAGGCAGGTATGCAGCCGTCGAGGCGTCCACATCTGCAATCTTCAGCGCCGGAACGACGACGGCTGTTGCCGCCGTCGTTCTGCCGACGCTGACGCCGGATTCCTCCACGGTTCCCCAGGCCTGGCACTCTGCGCAGCGGCCCACCCACTTGACCGTGGACCAGCCGCATTCGGAGCATTTGTAGCCTTGCGAGGGTGTCCGCCCGGTGCGGAGGGATTTCGTTGCCATCAAACCAGCGTAGCGGCGCCCACCGACACGGGCCGATGTGGCCGGCCGTCGGCAACGTCCACGGAAGGTCCTGAACTGTTCACCGGCCGTTCATGTGCCCCGGACCGTCCCGTTACCTGGGCTGCATAGCGTAAGCAGCGGTAAGGCACACCAGTGGCTCCTGGACTATGGAGCCGATCTGCGATTCCCTGGAAGGGGCAAAATTTAGTGAAGGCTTTTCGCTTTGGGCAGGCTGCGGCAGTATTGACGGCCGGCGCCCTTGCACTGACAGCCTGTGGCGGCAATTCCAGCGCTGCCGGCACGTCCTCCGCCGGCGGATCCGGGTCGGCATCGGCCGCGGCGGATTACAGCGCTCTCGCCGGTACGATCACCGCCGGCGGTTCCAGCGCGCAGGCCAACGCCCAGGCAGCCTGGAGCGCGGGATTCAAGGCACAGACCCCGAAGGTGACTGTCAACTACGACAAATCGCAGGGATCCGGCGGCGGTGTCACCAACTTCACCGCCGGCTCGTATGATTTTGCCGGTTCCGACGCCTATCTCTCGGCGGATCAGGCCACCAAGGCCCAGGCCGTCTGCGGCACCGGCGGAGCGGTGAATCTTCCGGTCTATTTGGACGGGGTGGCGATCGTCTTCCACCTCAAGGGCGTGGACAAGCTTCAGCTTTCGGCCAATACCCTGGCGAAGATCTTCAGCCAGCAGGTCAAGACCTGGGACGATGCCGCCATCATGGCCGACAATCCCGGAGTAACGCTGCCTTCGACGGCCATCACCACGGTGACACGATCGGACGGCTCCGGCACTACGCAGAACTTCAGCAACTATCTTCACCAGGTTGCTCCTGACGTCTGGACCGCGCCGGTCAGCAACAAGTGGCCGGTTGCCGGTTCCTCGGCCCAGCAGGGCGGCTCGGGCGTGGTCAATACGGTCAAGGCCGGCGATGGAACCATCGGCTACGCGGACCACAGCGCCATCGGTGACCTCCCGGCTGCAGCCATCAAGGCGGGGGACAAATATGTTTCCTTCAGCCAGGACGGCGTCACCAAGGCAATTGCGACGGCGGTGACGCCGGCTAAGAGCACAGTGGCCGGCGATCTGGGTCAGGACATTGACTACACCAAGCTCACCAGCGGGGATGCCTACCCGATTCCGCTGATCTCATACGACATCCTCTGCACCAAGTTCAAGGATGCGGCGCAGGCCAAGCTCGCCACGGCTTACATCAACTACGTTGTCAGCGATCAGGGGCAGAAGATCGCAGCGAAGAACGCCGGCTCCGCGCCGCTGCCGATCGAGCTAGCTGACAAAATCCGGGCGACACTGAAGACGGTTTCCTAGATGTGAGCAGCTCACTAATCGCAGAGTCCAAGGACCCGGCCGTGCCGGGTAGGCCAACGCCGGGTAAGCCAACGCAGGGAAAGCCACGATCGGGCAAACCGAACGCAGCAGCCAGGACCAGGCCGGCGGATCGGGTGTTCAAATTCCTGAGCACCTCGGCGGCCGTGTCGATCATGGTGATTCTGGCCGGGGTGGCGCTGTTCCTGATCATCCGGGCACTGCCAGCGATCACGGCGAGCTGGAGCACCAATCCGGAGCTCAAGTCCGGGGTCACCGGAGGCTTCGCCAGCTTCTGGGCGTATGTTTCTCCGCTGGCCTTCGGGACCGTGTGGGCCTCGGTGATCGCGCTGTTGATGGCCACTCCGGTGGCAATCGGCATTGCGCTCTTTATCTCGCATTACAGCCCACGCCGGATGGCCAGTTTCCTCGGTTACATCATTGATCTGCTCGCCGCAGTACCGTCAGTGGTCTACGGACTCTGGGGCATTTTGGTAATGCGGCCATTCCTGCTGCCGCTGCAGGAATGGCTCAATGCCTATCTGGGCTGGATTCCGCTCTTCAGCGGTAAGGTCACCTCCACAGGCTCCAGCATTCTGACCGGCGCTGTGGTCCTGGCGGTGATGGTTTTGCCGATCATCACCGCCATCTGCCGCGAAATATTTCTGCAGACTCCCAAACTGCACGAGGAGGCCGCGCTGGCGTTGGGCTCCACCCGCTGGGAAATGATCCAGCTGTGCGTATTCCCCTATGCCCGCTCAGGTATGGTCAGTGCCATCCTGCTGGGCCTGGGAAGGGCGCTGGGTGAAACCATGGCCGTCGCGATGATCATCTCGCCTGCCATTATCGCGTCCTTTCGGATCATCACTGAGGGTGAAAACTCGCAGACCATCGCGTCCAATATTGCGCTGAACTTCCCGATCGCCACCGGAATGCAGCGGGACGCGCTGATTGGCACCGGGCTGGTGCTGTTCGTGATCTCACTGGCCGTGAACATGGTGGCCCGGCTGATCGTGAATGCCGGTACTGGCAGGAAGAAAGTGTTCTGGCGCAAAGAGAAAGTATCGACGTCATGACCGCTGCAACCGAAGCATTCCGGCATCCCGCCGTACGGAACCGCCTGACGACGCGGCAGTTACCCAAGCGGGCCGGTCTCTACACCCTGATCGGCGCCTTTATCCTTGCCGCAGCGGTCCAAGGGCTGACCGGCTTCAACTGGTTTGCCCTGCTGGCGCTCACTTGTGTGTTCTATTTACCCGCGATTTACTTACTTTCCCGTGTGAAGGAGAACCGGCGCAAGGCGCTGGACCGTTTAATCCGTTCACTGGTGACGGTGGCGTTCCTGCTGGCACTGGCGCCGCTGATCTCCACGCTCTGGACGGTCGTCAGCAAGGGCCTGGGCATCCTGAATTGGGAGTTCATCAGCACCTCCGGGGGAGCGGCCCGAATCAATCCGGACACCCTGGAGCTGGTCTCGTCCTCGGGGGCGCTGCAGGCGATCGTTGGAACACTGCAGATCACCGGATTGGCCACACTGTTCTCGGTGCCGATTGGCCTGTTGACGGCGATCTACCTGGTGGAATATGCCCAGCCCGCATTCTGGCTCCGGCGCACGGTCAATTTCCTTGTCGATGTCATGACGGGCATCCCATCCATCGTCGCCGGTCTCTTCGCATTTTCGCTGTTCACCTTGCTGCTCGGACCTAAAGCGTTCAGCGGCCTTTCCGCCGCCGTCGCCCTTTCGGTCCTAATGATCCCGACTGTGGTGCGATCCTGCGAGGAGATGCTCCGTCTGGTTCCCGCCGATCTGCGCGAGGCGTCCTACGCGCTCGGAGTGACCAAGTACGTCACCATTGTGCGCATTGTTATTCCGACGGCGATCGCCGGGATCGCGACCGGCGTCACGCTGGCTATTGCCCGCGTGATCGGTGAGACCGCCCCGATTTTCATGGCGGCCAGCTTCACCGATTCGTTCAACGCGAACCCGCTCTCCGGCCCCATGCAGACGCTGCCGGTGATGGCGTATACCGGCTATAAGTTCCCCGGTCAGAACATCGATCTGTCCAACAGCCAGGCCTGGGGCGCGGCGCTGCTGCTGGTGCTGCTGGTGATTGTACTGAACCTGGTTGCCCGAATCATCGCCATGATTTTCGCCCCCAAGACCTCCCGTTAGAAGGAAACACATGTCCAAGAGCAACGGTGTTGCCAAGAGCATCAGTGTCAAAGACCTCAATGTCTACTACGGCGAGTTCCTGGCCGTCCATGATGTCAGCATCGACATTGCCCCGAGATCGGTGACGGCCTTTATCGGGCCTTCAGGCTGCGGGAAGTCCACCCTGCTGCGCACGCTGAACCGGATGCATGAGGTACTGCCGGGGGCCCATGTTACCGGCGAGGTGTTGGTGGATGGGGACGACCTGTACGGCGCGGGGGTTGACCCGGTGACGGTGCGCCGGCAGATCGGGATGGTTTTTCAACGGCCCAACCCGTTCCCCACCATGTCCATCAAGGAGAACGTGCTGGCGGGGGTCCGGCTTAATAACCGGCGCATTTCCCGCTCCGCAGCCGACGAGCTGGTGGAAAGGTCGCTGCGCGGCGCGAACCTGTGGAATGAGGTCAAGGACCGGTTGGATAAGCCAGGCCAGGGGCTCTCCGGCGGCCAGCAGCAGCGTCTGTGCATTGCCCGGGCCATTGCTGTGGAGCCGCAGGTGCTGCTGATGGATGAGCCCTGTTCGGCGCTGGATCCGATCTCCACGTTGGCGGTGGAGGACTTGATCAACGAGCTCAAGGACAGTTACACGGTGGTGATTGTGACCCACAACATGCAGCAGGCCGCCCGTGTTTCGGACATGACCGCGTTCTTCAATATTGCCGGATCGGGGAAACCGGGGAAGCTGATCGAATACGCCCAGACCACCACCATCTTCAATAACCCCGCGCAGAAATCCACTGAAGATTACGTTTCAGGCCGCTTCGGGTAGGTCCGTGGGTCTAGAGCAGCGCGGAGATGGCGAGGTAAAAGATCCCACCCAGTCCCGCCGCGGCGAGCGGAGTGGCCACCCACGCGGTGAGAATCCGCAGCCAGAGCCGGCCGTTGGTCACCGAGAACCGCTGGTTCAGGCCCGCCCCAATGATCGCCGACGTCACGGTGTGGGTGGTGGATAACGGCAGGTGAAAACCGATCGCACCGACAAAAAGCAGGACGGCGCTGACCAGCTGGGCCACCAGGCCACGCATCGGATCGATCCGCGCCAGCCTGCTGCCCAGAGTATGCGAAATTCGCCAGCCCCCGGCCAGCGTGCCGGCGGCGAGCAGGACGGCGGAAAATGCCAGCACCCACATAGGAACGGTGCCTGACCCACCCAGCCCGGCGGCCGCCAGCGCAAACAGCAGGACCGTCGTCGTCCGTTGCCCGTCCTGCAGGCCATGACCGAAGGCGACGGCGGCAGTCGCGACAGCCTGCACCCGCCGGACACGTTTGTTGACGAAGCTTGGTTGGCTGTGCCGCGACGCCCAGACGGCCGGATAGACCAGCAGAAACGACAGGGCGAAGGCAATCACGGGGGAGAGCAGCAGCGGCAGGACCACCAGCATCAGTACCGTGACATCCAGCCCCTGCAACGGCTCCCGTCCTACCATGACCGAGGCGACGGAGGCGCCACCGAGGCCGCCGATCAGCGCGTGCGTGGAAGACGAGGGGTAGCCGCGGCGCCACTGGTAGATTCCCCACACGCCCGCCGCGGCCAGCCCCGCCAGCAGAAGTCCCAGGCCCGCGCTGCCGGGCGGGACACGAAAGAGCCGGCCGCCAAGCGCAACGGCGAAGCCGCCGCTGAGCAGCGCTCCGATGAGATTGAAAAAGGCCGCCAGTACGACGGCGATGCTCGGCGTCAGCGACCGAGTGCGGACGGCGACGGCGACGGCGGAGGAAACGTCGCGAAAGCCGTTCAGGAAGGCGAAAACGGCGGCAAGGATCAGCACTGCCAGCAGGAATGCTGTGATCAAGCTAGGATTCCTTGACGATGATGCTGCCTACCGCGGTGGCTACCTGGCGCATGTCCTTGGTGACGTTGACCAGCTGGTCGGCCACATCGCGGTACCGGATGTAGGCTGCAGCCTTGTAATCGCGGAGCAGCTCGCTGACGAAAACGCGGTGCGTGTGCTCGGCACGCCGGGCCAGCCGCAGGACCTGAATCCAGTAGTCCTCCAGTTCCTCCAGATTGTCCATCCGGCGCATTGCCTCGGCGGTGAGCTCGGCCTGCCGGGCAATCACCTCCAGCTGCTCGGAGGCCCGGGCGGGAATACGCTCCAGCTTATTCAGCGAGATCAGCTCCGCCGCGCCCGTGAGCTTTTCATTGGCCTCATTGAGGAAACGGGCCAGCGCAAACAGGTCTTCCCGGGGCAGCGGATTGATGAAGCTGGTCCGCATATGCGTCAAGAGGGACACCAAGAGGTCACTTGACGCAGCCTCGTGTTGGCGCATCTGCTCGGTCAATGGCGCAAAGTCGCTCGCTGGAGCTCCCAGCAACTCCGAGAGCGTTTGGACGCTGCGGACAATCTCCTGTGCCATCCCGGCCAAAATTCGCAGCCCTGTTTTTTCCTGCGGGAACAGGCGCAGCTTCACGATAGGTCCCTCCCGGATCGAGCCGACGGTTGCTACGGCCGGATGGGCTGTGGCAACGACCTAACTTTACTTCGCTGGCGGGAGCGCGTTGACACACAGTTGAAACACAAAGGTGGTGCCGGACTGGGAGCGCCTCTCGGCGTTAGGCCGCTCTAGGCGGCTAAAAGATGGAGCCCGGGGGTTCCGCAGTCCGGCACCTCCTTCAGTGTTCTACTTCATCGAAGCTGTGTCAACAGGACGCTCCGAACGCTCCGGTGCTGCTAATCCAATTCGCCACGGCGCCAAGAGCCGGCTGCCTGTTCCAGGTCCTCGGCAGTTCGGATCAGCTGGCCGGCATTGCGGGTCAGCCGGTCAGCGTGGGCGCCGTCGGCGTGTTCGCGCTCATCCGCAATGCGGGACTGGCCCAGCGCCACCACCCGGCAGAAGGCCGCCGAGCGTTCCAGCGCAACGTCAAATTCGCCGTCGAACGCCCCGGACAAGATGGCATCAGCCATGGTCTTCAGCTCATCAGCGCCGGGCGGTTCGGCAACCCCGGCCACCGCCCGGGACACCTGTGCCGTGTCCTGGCCGGCCCGGAAATAGACCGAAATACGCTCCGGGTCCTGTTGCATAGAGGCCCGGAGGGCGTAGAGCCGCCACAGAGCCCCGGGCAGTGAACGGGCCGGACTCTGCGCCCACAGTTCCGCGATCGCCTCGAGGCCTTGCCTGTCCGCGAGTTTGACCAGCCGCTTTGTGACCGCGGGATCGTCGCTTTCCCGCCCGCGGCTTACGAGCGCCTGCGCGGCCAGGTGAGCTGCCTCCGAGACCCTGGCCGGGTCCGGTCCGCCGGCAAAAGGCTCGAAATCCGCAGGGGCAAACAGCTTGGGCTTGTGCTGCCGTGGAGGCTGGGAACCCTGTGTTGCACTCATCCCCCGAGACTACTCCTGTGCCTCGGACGGGTCGAGAACAGGTGCCCGGCGAAGGCCGTCAACGACCACGATTCCCGGCGGCGCAATGTGTGCGCTATTGTAGAAAAGCGTTCGCCGCAGCAAGCGGTGTGCACTGGTGAGGGCCTTTAGCTCAGTTGGTAGAGCATCGGACTTTTAATCCGTGGGTCATGGGTTCGAGCCCCATAGGGCCCACCAGTACAGCAGGCCGGCAGCTGATAGCTGCCGGCCTGCTGTGCATTAAGCCTCCACTCACGTCCGGCGGCCGGCCGCACCCTGCCAGGTCCGCCGGCAAAGTCTTCGCCAAAGCGGCACGGGCGCCGGAGCGGGCATTGACCAAACGCGGCCGAAGTACTCCAATTGAGGTAGGGGATAAAACCCCGGCCGGAGGTGGCTCAGTGTCCTTACCAGCAACGGGACCTATTCAACTGCTCTTTCAACTGCTCTGTTGCGCCGTGGTGGCCGGGGTCAGTACCGCGGTCATGGTTTATGCGCTGCGCCAGGAATTGCGCCGCGAGGCCGGGTGCCGCGGCGATGCGCTCTTCTGGCACGGGTTTCTGGGCCTGGCGTTTGTGTTACCCGCGGTGATCATTACGGCTGTCGTAAACCCGGTGGCTGGCGCAGTGCTGTTGCTGCTGACGGTAACAGTTGGCGCGTGGGTGTACCGCGGCACGCCGGGGCAAGATGATCGGCGGCGCCAGTGCTTAGGCAGGCGGGCGGACGCGCGTGACTTTAGCGCGTTGGCCACCCGGCACGATGCGGTCCTGGCGCGCTGGAGCGACTATGAACTGGACCCGGCCAAAATGATCGACTATCCGGATCTGTCCGACGTCCGCCGGGCCGAGACGGCTGTCTTGATCCGGACCATGCGGGAGGCGGCAATCCTGCGCAGAGGTGTTGGCGTTGCCAAGGGCGCCATTGACCGCGGGGGCGCTGATTCGGCCTGTGCGGTTTATGCTGTTGCCGTCACCCGGCTCGAAGAACGGCTGGCGGCTGCGGAGCTGGCCGCCGGGGTCCCTTGTGCCGAGCCGGTCAGCGCGGCGCAACCTGAACCGGCCGCCGCGTCCCATCCCGCCGCCGTCCGTCCGGCGCCCGCCCCGTCATGGGTCGGTTGGGGTGGTTCGGAGCGGGGATTGCCAGCACGGGACGGCCGTGCCAAGGTCGATATATGAATGACACGGCCGAGACATTCCACAACGACGTGACTATGCTGCGCAACGATGCGCAGCATCAATATGAACTGCGGGTGGGTGGGGAACTGGCCAGTGTGGCCCGGTTCCGTGAGCTACCCGGTCACGTGGATTTCACGCATACGGAGACCATGGACCCTGCCCGCGCAAAAGGGATGGCGAAGATTCTGGCGCGTTACGCCCTCGATGACGTTTCTGCCTCCGGCAAGCGGATCATCCCGCACTGCTCCTTTATCGCCGGGTTCCTGCGCCGTCACGAGGACTACGGCCAGATCACGGACTGGCCGGAGACGGACTGACGTCCGCCGCGGCCCGTTACCCCTACGCAGGGCTAGAGCCAGGAGTTCTGCGTAGCATGGGGGAATGACTGACGCTGCGAACAACTCAACTGCCTTGATCACGGGTGCGACGGCGGGACTTGGTGCAGAATTTGCCCAACAGCTCGGCGCACAACGGCACAACCTGGTGCTCGTTGCCCGGGACACCGCCCGGCTGGAAGCCAAGGCCGTGCGGCTGCGCCAGGATTTTGCCATCGACGTGGAAATCATTTCTGCGGACCTGCAGACCGCATCCGGCGTCGCCGCTGTAGCGGCGCGGTTGACGCAGCCGCAGAACCCGGTGACCATCTTGGTCAATAATGCCGGCTACGGCCTGGCGAAACCGTTCGAGCAGAACACTGTGCAGCAGGAAGCCGACCAGCTGGCCATCCTGGTCAGCGCGCCGATGCAGCTTATGCACGCTGCCGTGGAGCCCATGCTGGCGCGCGGACAGGGAATGATCATCAACGTGGCCAGTCTGGCCGGCTTCATCCCCCGCGGCACTTATGGAGCGTCGAAGGCCTGGATCATCAGCTTTAGTAAGTGGGCGAACGTCAATTACGGACCGCGGGGCGTGCACGTAACCGCCGTGTGTCCGGGGTTTGTTCACACCGAGTTCCATCAGCGGATGGGCGCCTCTACGGCGAAGATCCCTGGCTGGCTGTGGTTGAATCCCGATCGCGTGGTGCGTGAGGGGCTGGCCGCTGCTTGGGCCGGGAAAAGCGTGTCCGTGCCGTCCCGGCGCTACGCGGCGCTTGCCCGGCTCAGTAAGTTTCTGCCCGAAAGGCTGGGCGCCGCTGCCGGATGGCGCAGACGCTAGTTTTCGTGTCGACCTATTGTTCGTAACGGCTACGGCTACGGCTACGGCTACGGTTACTCCGACGACGACGCGCACCGTGAGGTGCACGCCGTCGTGATTTTCCTTACCGCCGTTACCGCCGTTGAAGACGCGGTCGACGCGGTCACAAAGGGCAGCTGTCAGCCGACCGGAGCCGTCTCGGGAATACCCTTACCCGGGGTTGCCGGTTCGTAGGTCTCATCGAACGGCATCTCCGCCAGGTCCAGATCGGGGTTTTCATCCTGACCGGCAACCAGCGCGTGTGCCTCTTCGACGGAAGCGACGCTGGGCATCGAGCCAGGCAGCGGCCTGCCGGCGGATTCCTTCAGGAAGAAAATGGCTACGGCGCCGACGGCCGAGGTCACCATCAGGTAATACGCCGGCATCATGTCGTTACCGGTGAGCGAAATCAGCCCCTTGAGGATAAACGGCGTAGTTCCCCCGAAGATTGCCACCGAGAAGTTGTAGGCGATGCCCATGCCACCGTAGCGGCTGGCGGTGGGGAACAGTGCCGGCAGGGCCGAGGCCAGGTTCGCCACGTAGAACGTCACCGGGAACGCAACGAGTGCAAGTCCCAGCAGGGTGGACCAGACATCGCCCACACCGATGAGCATGAAGGCGGGGAGGGCCAGAACCACCGTGCTGATGGCGCCGGTCCACAGCACAGGCCGGCGGCCGATCCGGTCGGAGAGCCGGCCGGTCAGCGGAATGCAGACCGCCATGATGACCAGTACCGGAATGGTGAGCATGGTGCCGTGCAGTTCGTCGTAGCCCTTGGACTCCGTCAGATACGTCGGCATATAGGACGTCAGGGCATAGCCCACCGTGTTCGCCGCCGCGACGAGGATCATGGCCAGGACAATCTGCCGCCAGTACGCCCTGACTATTCCGAGTGGTCCCTTAGCGGCATCTTCATCCGCGGCCTGGGCGTCCTTGGACTCGGCCGCTTGTGCGTCGAGGGTGGCCTGGAACTGCGGGGATTCCTCAATCTTGTTCCTGAAGTGGATGGCAATCAGGCCCAGCGGGCCGGCCAGCAGGAACGGCACGCGCCAGCCCCAGGACTCCATGGCGTCCTGACCGACAATCAGCTGCATGACGGATACCAAAACTGCGCCGGCGGCGAAGCCGATGTAGCTGCCCATATCCAGGAAGCTGGCGAAGAATCCGCGGCGTTTGTCCGGTGCGTATTCGCTCACGAACGTGGTGGCACCGGCGTACTCGCCGCCGGTGGAGAACCCTTGGACCAGCTTGACCAGCACCAGCAGCACCGCGGCCCAGATGCCGATCTGTGCATACCCGGGAATGAGACCCAGCGCAAAGGTTGAAGCGGCCATGATCAGCAGCGTGGTGGACAGCACCTTCTGCCGCCCGATCTTGTCGCCCAGCCAGCCGAAAATCACCCCACCCAAGGGACGGGCAATGAACGTGGCGGCGAAGGTCCCCAGCAAAAACAGGGTCCGTACCGTCGGGTCGGAGTGGGGGAGGAAGACGGGCCCCATTGTGGTGATCAGGTAACCGAAAACACCAACGTCATACCATTCCATCGTGTTGCCGACGATCGTGCCGTTGATGGCTTTTCTGAGCATCGGTTTATTTACGACGTTTACGTCCCCAACGGCCAGGCGCCGGCGTTTGAGCCGCGGAAGCCTGATGGGGCGGGATTGTTTTTTGGTGTCCTGGACACCGTTATTTGCGTTGTTCAAACTTAGGTCTGTGGGCATTTGGTCAGCTCTCGTGGAGGTCATTTGCTTGCGACGTTTTGCTGCCGCGCTCGGGGCAGACCTTCAATTTTACACGAATTTGGGGTATAACCCCAGCTGGCTCCCCGATCCGGTGCCGATCCGGTGCTGCTCCGGTCCTGCCACCGGTCCCCGATCCCGTGCCGGCCGCCATCACCACTCCAGCGCTGACGGGAGCAGCGTCTACCGGCAAATTACAGCTATCGTCGCCCCGGGATGCTGCCCCGGGAACTCCACGCCCCATTCCCGATGGAGGGCGGACCGGAGTTAGGCGTCGTGGTCCGTCTCGAGGATCCGCACCAGGGTCTCGAGCGCATCGTCCGCGCCGTCGCCCTCGGCACGGAGCACCACGACGTCGCCCTGCGCTGCCCCCAGGCCCATCAGGGAGAGGATGCTGCTGGCGTCCATGGCATCTTCTGCCGGTTCCCCCTGCATCGAGATGGTGACGTCGACCGGGAGCTCGGCTGCGGCTTCGACAAAGATGGCGGCCGGGCGGGCATGTAGACCCACGCGGCTGGCAATGGTGGCGGTTCGTTCTTTCATGGTGAGCTCCTGCATTCTGCTGTGGTTTCAGCGGCTAATGAACAATGGGTTGGTAGGGCGTCGGTCTTGGTTGCTATTTGGAGTTGTTTACAGACCAAGCTGGTCAAGGAGCGGCAGCTGCTCCCGGACCATCGACCGCGCCTGTGTGGCACTTGGCGCTGCCAGGGCCAGCGCCGCAAGTGTGCGGGCGCGTTCGCGGGTAACGCTGTGCAGAACCGCGCTTACGGCCGGCAGCGCGCGGGCGGTCATGGACAGCGAGCTCACGCCCAGACCAACCAGTACGACGGCGAGGGCCGGGTCCGCGGCTGCCTCGCCGCAGACGCCCACCGGCTTTCCCGCGCCGCCGTCGACCGTGGCTTTTACCAGGATCAGGACAGCGGGCTGCCACGGATCGTTCAGGGCGGCCAGCGGACCCAACTGGCGGTCCGCGGCCATGGTGTACTGCGTCAAATCATTGGTGCCGATGCTGGCGAAGTCAACGTGCGCCAGCAGCAAGGCTGCCGTTAGGGCCGCGGCGGGAACCTCCACCATGACGCCCGGCGTGTTAAGGCCGTTCGCCCGGCACAGCGCCGCGAATTCCATTGCCTCAGCAGCAGTGGAGATCATCGGCGCCATCACCTGGACCTCGGCGGACGAACCATTTGCCGCGGCGGCTATTGCCTGCAGCTGCCGCTCCAAAACCCCAGGGGAGGTGAGATCGGTACGATAGCCGCGCACGCCCAGAGCGGGGTTTGGTTCGGTGGAATCGGTCAAAAAGGGCAGTGGCTTGTCCGCGCCCGCGTCGAGGGTGCGGATCACCACCTTTTTCCCGGCGAACGCCTCAAAGACGCCACGGTATTCCGCCGCCTGTTCGGTCTGGGACGGCTCTGCGTCCCGGCCCAGGAAGCAAAATTCGGTGCGGAGCAGTCCCACGCCCTCGGCACCGGCAGCAGCCGCGGCCACGGCGTCCTTCGTTCCGCCGACGTTGGCCAGCAGCGGCACGGCCGAGCCATCCGCCAGCCGGCCGCAGCCGTCGAATTCGTCGGGTCCGGTGGTGTCGCTGGCCCAGAGTGCGGCCTTGTCCATCAAGGCGGCGTCCGGGTCTGAGGTGACTGTGCCGGCCGCACCGTCAACGTAAAGCATGGTGCCATCGGTCAGTTCCGTCACGCCAGCGGCGGCCACCACCGCCGGCAGGCCCAGCGCGCGGGCGATGATGGCGGTATGCGACTGCGGGCCGCCTCCAGCCGTAACGAGTGCCAGCACGTTGGCCGGATCCAGCGTGGCGGTATCCGCTGGCGCAAGGTCTTCGGCCAGCAGGATGAAGGGCTCCGGAGCATCCGGAATGCCGGGAGCCGGGACACCGCGCAGCGCCGCTACTATCCGGGACCGTACGTCGAAGACATCGTGGGAACGTTCGGCCATGTATCCGCCCAGGTTCAGCAGCATGGTGGCCACTGCCTCGGCTGCGTCCCAGATGGCCCGCTCCGCCGAGGTGCCGCCGTTGATCAGTTTGACGGCGGCTTTGAGCAGCATCGGGTCCGCAGCCATCAGCGCTGTTGCCTCGAGGACGGCCTTAGCATCCGTGTTGGCACTCTCCGCGCGGTGTTTAAGCTCCGCCTGAACGGTTTTGGCTGCCGTCCGCAGGGCCGCGGCCGCAGCGTCCGCCGTAGTTCCCGGGTCCAGCCGTTCGCCGGCCGCGGGAGCGGGCACCGCCGGTGGCATCAGGCGCACCGGTCCGATCACGCGGCCGGGCGTTACGCCGACTCCGTTGAAGGTTTTCACGCCGTTACCCCCTGCTGGTCTGCCGGTGCCGTTCCGGTTCCTGCAACCGTAGCCGCTCCGTCAGCTTTGACGCCATCGGCAGCCGTGCCGTCCGGGCGGCGCACGGCCCATCGTTTCAGCGCCAGGACAGCCAACGCGGTGACCACCATCCCGGCCAGGATGGAAACGATGAACATTACCAGGTTGCCGATGGCGAAGAAGACGAAGATTCCTCCGTGCGGGGCCTGCGAGGTGACGCCGGTCGCCATGCACAGTGCTCCGGTGACAGCCCCGCCGAGCATGCTGGCAGGGATGACCCGCAGCGGATCCGCTGCGGCGAAGGGAATGGCGCCCTCGGAGATGAATGAGGCACCCAGCAGCCACGCGGCCTTGCCGTTCTCGCGTTCGGCTAGGCTGAAGCGGCTCTTATCCAGCGCCGTGGCGAGTGCCATGGCCAGCGGTGGAACCATGCCGGCGGCCATCACTGTGGCCATGATCTGCCAGGGAGCCTGATTGGTGACCGACCCGGCGCCCAGGCCGGCGACAGCGAAGGAGTAGGCAACCTTATTGACCGGACCACCCAGATCGAAGCACATCATCAGGCCCAAAATGATTCCGAGGACGACGGCGGAGGCGCCGGTCATCCCGGACAGCCAATGGTTCAGGACCGTGGTGAACCACGCGATCGGGCCGCCCAGAACCAGGAACATCAGACCCGAGGCCACGATCGAGGCCAGCAGCGGGATTATCACCACCGGCATTAACCCACGCAGCCAGCGCGGTACCGGCCAGCCGCCGATCCAGTGCGCGATGAACCCGGCCAGCAGACCGCCGACAAGGCCGCCCAGGAAGCCCGCACCCATGAAACCGGCGACGGCGCCGGCGGTAAAGCCGGGCGCGATGCCCGGTCGGTCCGCGATGCCGAAGGCGATGTAGCCGGCCAACGCTGGAACCAGGAAGGCCAGCGAGAGGCCGCCGATCTTGAAGGCAACGGCGCCCAGATAGATGGGCAGTCCGCCGTCGGGCAAATTCGTGAGGCTTTTGGCCAGCACCACCTTGTCCGCGATGGTGCTGATGGTGTATCCGCCAAGCAGAAAGCCCAGGGCAATCAGCAGCCCGCCGCCGGCGACGAACGGGATCATATAGCTTACGCCGGTCAGCAGCGCCTTCTTCAGCTTCTGGCCGAGGTGTTCACCGGAGGCCTCCGCATCGTGTTCGGCCTGTTCCTCGGCACCGAAATGAGGTACGCGATGTGCGTTCGGGTTATCCGCCGCGGCCAGAGCCTCCTGGACCATTTTGGCCGGCTCGTCGATGCCTCGTTTTACCGGGGCATTTATGACGGGTTTGCCGGCAAAACGCTCCTTTCCACGGACATCGACGTCGACGGCAAAGATCACTGCATCCGCGGCTGCGATCACGGCCGGGTCCAAGGGGGTGACGGCGCCTGAGCCCTGGGTTTCCACCTGAAGTTCGACACCGGCCTCCTTGGCCGCGGCAACAAGCGAATCGGCAGCCATGTAGGTGTGGGCGATGCCGGTGGGGCAGGCAGTTACGGCAACGAGGCGCTTTGGCCGCGCGGACGTCTGCGTTCCTGCGGACGTCGCTGCCGTCGCAGTCGTCGCTTTCGTCGCCGTCGAGCCTGTTGCTGGCTTGTCCGCGATGGCGCCCTCGACCAGCGCCACGATCTCAACGGCGGACGATGCCGCGCGCAGGGCAGCCGTGAACTCCTTCTTAATCAGCGACCGGGCCAGTTTGGAGAGCAGCCGCAGGTGTTCCTGATCCGCACCCTCGGGAGCGGCGATGAAGAAGATCAGGTCCGCCGGACCGTCCTTCGCGCCAAAGGGAACAGCCGGAGCCAGCCGGGCCATGGCCAGCGTCGGTTCGATCACGGCGGCGGAGCGGCAGTGCGGGATGGCGATGCCGCCGGGAATGCCGGTGGCTGTTTTCTGTTCCCGGGCGAGCGCGTCGGCCGAAAGACCTTCGACTTCGCTGGCCCGGCCGGTGGCAGCGATCCGCTCGGCGAGGCGACGGATCACGGTGGCGGGTTCAGCGCCCAGATCCGCATCGAGGGCGACCAGTTCCGGGGTGATTAGTGTAGTCATGTCAGTTCTCCTTGGCATCGGCTAAGGGCCGTGACGGACACGGCAGCGGGATTGGTTTGGGACAACGCCGGAACGGTGGATCCGGGCAGGGCGGCGGCAGCAGCCCCATGTGCCACCGCCTGCTGCAGGCTTTGCGGGCCGGTAGCACCGGCTGCTTGGCTCAACAGATAGCCCGCCAGCGCGGAATCGCCTGCGCCGACGGTGCTTCGCGCAACGATTTTCGGGCTGCGGGCAAGCCAGCTGCCCTCGTTGGTCACCAGCACGGCGCCCTTGGAGCCCAGCGTGGCAAGTACGGCTCCTACGCCTGCATCCACCAACGTTTGAGCGGCTTTGGCAGCAAGCAGCGGATCTGTTTCCAACAGATACGGGTCCGGGAAACCTGTCAGTTCCGCCAGTTCCTCGGCATTGGGCTTGACGACATCCGGGAGGGAGCCGGCGGGTCCTGCCAACGCGGCGGCCAGTGGAGCGCCGGATGAATCGATGGCGATCCGCGGCGCCGCAGCACCGAAGGCCGAGCGCACGCCCACGGTCAGTTGGGTATAGAAATCGGCCGGCAGCCCGGGCGGCAGAGAGCCGGCCAGAACCAGCCAGCTGGCGTCCTTGGAGTTCTCGGTCACCAGCTGCAGCAGGGCGCGCTGCTGCGCCTTGGCCATGACCGGGCCGGGCTCATTGAGCTTGGTGGTGGTGCCGTCCGGCTCGGTAATGGTGATGTTGCTGCGCAGCGGGGATCCCAGTGGCAGGCCCCGATGCGGAATGCCCAGGGCACGCAACGCCACCAAAACGGCGTCGTCGTAGTCTCCCGGCAGGAGGGCCAGAGTGTCCACGCCGGAGGCGAAAAGCACCCGGGAAATATTGACGCCCTTCCCGCCGGGTTCCTGGTGCGCGCCGCTCGCGCGCTGGACTTCCCCTCGGCCCAGTGGCGCCGTCAGCTCGATGGTCCGGTCCAGGCTGGGATTGGGAGTCACCGTGACGATCATGCGATTACCAGCTCGACGTTGGCTGCGGCAAGCGCCGCAGCAAGGTCTTCGGCCGGTCGGGCATCGGTGATGAGAGTGTCAATTTCCCGCAGGGTCGCGAACCGCACCAGGGTTTCCTCGCCGAGTTTCGAGGAGTCGACCAGAGCCACTACGCGGCGCGCGGAGCGGACGATCGCCGTCTTGACGGCGGCTTCCATGCTGTCCGGAGTGCTGAGGCCGAAGTGCGCGTGGACTCCATTGGCGCCCACGAAGGCAATGTCCGGGCGGAGCGCTTCCAGGCGTTCACTGGCGGTGGCACCGACGATGGCGCTGGTCAGGCCGCGGACACGGCCGCCCAGGATCTCCAACTGTAGTTCGGGGTTGGCGGAGAGCCGGTGGGCGATCGGCAGGGCATTGGTAATGACCAGGAGGGCATCGCCGCGGCTTGCCGGGGCCCAATTGGTGAGCTGTTCGGCCAGCAGAGCGGTGGTCGTCCCGGAGTCGAGCAGGACCGACCCGGTACGGGTGGAGGGAATGAGGGCCGCAGCCGCCGCGGCAATACGGATTTTTTCTGCCAAATGCTGTGACTGGCGTTCGCCCAGGCTCGGCTCCGACATACTGAGCCGATCCAGTGCGACGGCGCCTCCGTGAACGCGGCGCAGGCGGCGCATGTTCTCCAGCCCGGCGAGATCCCGGCGAACAGTTTCGGTGGTAATCCGGAACAACTCTGCGAGTTCTACAACCGTTACCCGGCTGCGGGCGGTTACAAGTTCGGCGATCTTGTCCTGCCGTTCTTCGGCAAACATCGGGCCTCCAGGAAATCGTGACAGACATCACAGCAATGTCTGTTTGGTTGACTTTATCTGTGTTTGTCTTTGTATGTCAAGGAGAAAAATAGAAACACAGATTTAACTCAGCCCGCAGGGGAGTCCGTCTGGCAGGTCGGTGTCCTGCGCCTACGAAATTCGACTCACGGACCGGTGCCCTACGCTTAAACTGACAATCGAGGTCAGGGGTACAGATGGCGAAGCAGTTGAAGTCAAAGGGACACGGAAAACCAAATCCGGCCGTACGGATCGCTACCGAGGCGGCGTTTGACCCCCACGGCAGACCCAAGCCAGCGGTCGAAAAGATGCTGCTGCGCGCCGTGGATGTCCAGCGGCCGCTGGTGCTGGCCAATCTGCGCCGACTCAAGCGCAAACACCCGCAGGCCAGTACCGCCAAGCTCAGTTCGCTGCTGGAACGTGACTTTCTTCGTGCGGTGGCCGGCGGCGGCGCGGCGATCGGCGCGACAGCCATTGTCCCCGGACTGGGAACCGTGGCCTCCCTATCCATCTCGGCCGCCGCGACGGTGGTGTTCCTGGAAACGACAGCTCTGTACGCGCAGTCTGTGGCGGAGCTGCACGGGGTCCGATTGGCGGATCCGGAGCGCGCACGGACCACGGTGATGGCCATCATGCTGGGCGAGGAAGGCACGTCTATGGTCCAGGGCCTGACCGGCCACGTGCTGGGGACCGGGCAGACCCCGATGAAGGCATGGGGACTGGCGGTCGGCAAGGGTCTGCCGACGTCGGCTGTGAAGAGCGTCGGCGGGCAGATCCAAAAGCGCTTCCTGAAGAAATTTCTCATCCGTGAGGGAGCGGCTTGGGCCGGGCGGGCCGTCCCGTTCGGCATCGGCGCCGTCATCGGTGGAGGGGGAAATCTGATCATGGGGCGGGCCGTCGTGGCCGCCACCCGAAAGGCCTTTGGCCCCGCGCCGCTGATGATTCCCGCGGAGCTCCTGACGGAGCTGGAGCGATCCAGCGGCCGTGCAGACGCGGCCGGCGGCAGTATTACCGGCGGCAGTATTTCCGACGGCAGTCTCACCGACGGCGCAAGTAACGACCGCACAAGTACCAACGGCACTGCCGCGGACGGGCCTATTACGACTGACCGGACGGGCCGCCGTCTTGCATTGCCGAGTATGCCGCAGTTGCCGCGTTTCGGTCGAAAGGACCGCGGGCGTGGACCTGAACAGTGATCTGGGCGAGTCCTTCGGTGCATGGCGGATGGGCGACGACGGCACGCTCCTGACGTTGGTCAGCAGCGCCAACGTGGCGTGCGGGTTCCACGCCGGTGACCCGCTGACGATGCTGGACACCTGCCGGCGTGCCGTGGCCGGCTCCGTCCGGATCGGCGCGCACGTGAGCTATCGGGATCTGGCAGGTTTTGGGCGCCGGGCAATGGATATCCGCCCGGACGAGCTGTACGGCGACGTGCTCTATCAACTGTCCGCGCTGGATGGAATGGCCCGGACCGCCGGCGGCAAGGTGGACTACGTCAAGCCGCACGGCGCGCTGTATAACCGGATCGCCTATGACCGGGAACAGGCCCGCGCCGTGTGTTCGGCGGTGCTGGACTTCGGCCTGGGCCGGTCGCTGGCCTTACCGGTGCTGGGGTTGCCCGGCTCGGTGATTGCACAGGAGTGCAGGACGGCCGGGCTGCCGTTTTTTGGTGAGGCGTTTGTTGACCGCGGCTATCTGGCGGACGGTACGCTGATCCCGCGCGGACGGCCGGGGGATCTGCTGGACAATGTGGACGAAATCGCATCCCGCGCCGTCCGCATGGCGTGCGAGCGGACGGTCCAGGCTGCCGATGGGTCCCCGGTGCGGCTGGATGTGCACTCGCTGTGTGTGCATGGGGACACTCCCGGTGCGGCAGCGATGGCCGCAGCGGTCCGGGCAGCGCTCGCAGCGGCGGGAGTCCGGGTTGAGTCATTCTGCTGAGGATTCGGGGCACGTCCCGCCGCAGGAGCCAGGGAAGCAGCTGACACCTGCGCCGCAGCCTATCCTGTTGCCATGCGGCAATCATGCCGTGCTGGCCGAACTGCCAACCCTGCAGGCGGTCCTGGCCCTTTATCGCGGGCTGTCCGGCTGTACCCCGGCAGGGCTGCTGGATCTGGTGCCCGCCGCCCGCACCGTCCTGGCCATCTTTGATCCGGATCGTGTCAGCGTGGAAACCGTTCGGCGCTGGATGCTGGAAACCCCACCGCAGCCGGCAGAAGCCGCACACGCCCCGGAGGTTGCCATCGACGTGCGCTACGACGGCCCGGATCTCGCCGCGGTGGCCCGGCTTCTGGGCCTGTCGCAGGCGCAGGTGATCGGCCTGCACACGGGTTCTAGATGGACCGCTGCCTTCACCGGCTTTGCTCCCGGGTTTGCCTATCTGGTGACCGATCATGAGCGGCTGCACGTGCCGCGCCGGGATACTCCGCGCACCAAGGTGCCCGCCGGTGCAGTCGCCCTCGGCGGGGAATTCAGTGCGATCTATCCCTCGGCCTCCCCCGGCGGCTGGCAGTTGATCGGGCACACCGACGTAGCCCTGTGGGGTGGCGGAAGCAGGCCCGACGGCGCCGGCGCCGCATTGCTCACGCCCGGTACGCTGGTGCGGTTTCGGGAGAGTTGAATGAGTGCTCCCTTTGCACGAGTTGCTGCCGCAGGTCCGCTGACGCTGGTGCAGGACCTGGGCCGCCCCGGCGCTGCCGCCATGGGCCTTAGCCCCTCCGGGGCGCTGGACCGCCGCTCGCTGATGCTGGCCAACCGGCTGTTGCGAAACGCTGCCGGGGCGGCCGGGCTGGAAATCCTCCTCGGCGGCCTGCGGTTGGATATTACCGCCTGCGCGTGGCTGGCCGTCACGGGCGCGCGCGGGCTGGTCCTGCTTAACGGCGAACCGTGCCCCTTGAACACGGCGCTGTTTGCATCCGCCGGATCAGTGCTGGAATTCAGCGCTCCGGAGGCCGGCCTGCGCTACTACCTGGGGGTCTCCGGGGGCTTGGCTGTGCCGCTATTGTCCGGTTCTGCGAGCTCGGATCTGCTCTCCGGTATGGGCCCAAGGCCGCTGCAGGCCGACGACGTCCTAGCCATGCATTTGGTTCGGACCGCAGCTGATGCGGCCACTGCGGGCGCTACAACGGCAGCTGCCGGACCGCCAACGGTCAAGGACCCGCCGCACACCGGGCAAACCCTTGCTCTGCGGATTACCGAGGGCCCGCGACGGAACATGTTCGCCAGCTCAGCGTGGAGTTTGTTGACCGGGCAGGAGTGGGAGGTCTCCCCGGACAGCAATCGGGTGGGGACCAGGCTGCTCGGCAGGCCGCTGGCGCGGCGGGAGGAAGCAGGAGCGCAGCTGCCCAGCGAGGGCATGGTGACCGGCGCACTGCAGGTGCCGCCGTCGGGCCTGCCCACTATCTTCCTCGCAGACCATCCTGTCACCGGCGGCTATCCCGTGATCGCCGTCGTCCGGCGCAGCGATCTGGACGCGGTGGGGCAGGCCATGACCGGACAGAGAATCCGCTTTCTGGCCCCACCGCATTGAGCCCGAGATGGCCGCCGATTGATTTATCGGAAAATCAGGCTGGCCACGGCGAAGATGGTCAGGCCGGCCAGCGCGCCCACCACGGTGCCATTGATCCGGATGAACTGCAGGTCCTTGCCCACCTGCAGCTCGATCTTCTGCGAGGTCTCCACCGCATCCCAGCGTTCCACAGTGTCGGTGATAACGGAGGCAATCTCGTGCCGATACGTCTTGACCAGGTAGGACGCCGCGTCGCTGATCCACCTATTGACCTTGCCGGCCAGCTCCGGATCCTCCACCAGGCGGCGGCCGAAGTCGCGGATGGCTGCGGTGAATTTGATCCGCAGTTCACTGTTGGGATCATCGGCGGCGTCCAGCAGCGCGGTCTTTATAGTTTCCCAGGTGCGCCCGGCCAGGTCACGAACGCGCGGATCGTCGAGGATCTGCTCCTTGATGGCATCTGCCCGGGCAATCATCGCCGGATCGTGCTGCAGATCCTGGGCCAGGTCATTCAGATATTTATCCAGCTGCAGCCGGACCTGGTGCTGTGGATTGGTCTGCACGGCGTGCACAAACTTGTTCAGCTCCGTATAGACCTTGTCGCCCACCAGACCGTCCACGAAGGTCGGCACCCACAGCGGCGAGCGGTCCGCGACCAGCGAGCTGATGACTTCATGGTTGTGGTCCATCCAATCGGCCGCGGTGTCCACCAACAGATCGACCAGCTGGTGGTGATGGCCTTCGTGAAAAATCCGCTCCGCCATTCTGCCCACCGGAGGACCCCACGGCGGGTCCACAAAATGCCTGCGGACCATGGATTCGATCACGTCGCGGACGTCGTCGTCCTTGAGGATTTTCATGGCGCCGCGGACCGCGGCGGAGGCCTCGGTGGCGATGCGCTCGGCGCTGGCCGGTTTAGCCAGCCAAGCGCCGGCTTTTTGGGCGATACCAACGCTGGCGAGTTTTTCCTGTACCACCGTTTCGGAGAGGAAGTTGGTTTCCACGAAGTCGCCCAGGCTGGCGCCGATGGCGTCCTTCCGGTTGGGGATGATGGCCGTATGCGGAATCTTCAGCCCCATCGGGTATTTGAAAAGCGCCGTCACCGCAAACCAGTCAGCCAGCGCACCGACCATACCCCCCTCGCTGGC
The DNA here is from genome assembly GCF_026627425.1 of Arthrobacter endolithicus. Classification (GTDB taxonomy): domain Bacteria; phylum Actinomycetota; class Actinomycetes; order Actinomycetales; family Micrococcaceae; genus Arthrobacter_M. The sequence continues at coordinate 208,627 of NZ_JAPNLH010000003.1, read as the reverse complement.
CGCCCGGACGTATTCCAGCCAGGGATATTGGCGCTGCAAGGCGAACGAGACGGTGAAGATTATGGCCATCAGGATCAACAGGGACAACGCCAGCGTCTTCATCCGGCGCAGCCCGGCGGCCTTTTCGTCGTCGCTGCCCGTCAGGTTGCGCGGCCGGCTCCCCGCAGGACCGGCCGTCTGCCCGGACATCGATTCCTTCGGTCGGGACTGATCGGTGAGCGCCATACTGTAAGCGTAGGCCAACCACGCTCCTGACGTGCCCCAAAGAGGGCCCATCCGTGCCCCCGCGGAGACGACGGGCAGCGTCGGGACGGCTGCAGGTCCGGGTGTGGCCGGATGGAATATCGTGGGGGAATGATGCCCTTGATCTACGCTCACCGCGGTTCCAGCGCCCGCTACGCCGAGCACACCCGGGCCGCGTATCTGCAGGCCATTGCCGACGGCGCCGACGGAGTCGAGTGCGATCTGCAGCTCAGCGCGGACGGCCAGCTTGTGCTGCTGCATGACGAGACCGTGGACCGAACTTCCAGCGGCTCCGGACCGCTGGCGAAACGGACCCTGGCCCAACTGCGGGAGCTGGATTTCTGCTCCTGGAAGGGCGCGGCAGTTCCGCCGGAGTATGGATCAGTCCGCGCGCAGCTGCTGACGCTGGAAGCGTTGCTGGATATCCTCAGCGGCGCGGGGCGGCGGATCGGCTTGGCCATAGAGTTCAAATACGCCGTACCGCAGGCATTACGGGACAGGGCGGCAGCGGGCGACAGGTCGCTGGAGGACAGGTCGTTGGAGGACCGGACGCTGCAGGTGCTGCGCGCCCGGGGTTGGCGGCCCGAGGATTCCACGGCCGGAAATGTCCTGGTGTCGTTCATGAGTTTTAATCCCGACTCCATGCTGCACTTGGCCGCGAGCGTCCCGGGGCGCTCGCTTTGCGCCCTGATGGAGGATACCGCCATAAAGGATGCCGTTGGTGAAAATGTCTCGATGGAGGAAGCTGGAGCCGCCGGTGGGGCCGGGGACGCTGCGCCGCCCCAATGGCTTTCAACCATGGCGGCAGGCGAGCGACTGGTTGAGGACGGCGTGACGGGTCTGGCCGGTCCCGGGATGGCGTACGTGCGTGCCCATCCGGAGCGGGTCCGGCGCTGGGCCGATGCCGGTGTCGGGCTCCGGATCTGGACCGTCAATGACGGACAAGACGCCCGCTTCTGCCTTTCGCTGGGGGTCGGGGAACTCACCACCGATGCGCCCGCCGAGCTCCGGGCTTCCCTCACCCGCTGAGGTGCAGCGCACGTTCCCGAAAGGGAAACCGTCGGTTGGGTGTGATTGCATGGATCTATGGCATCACGCATCGAGGACTACGCCCTGCTTTCGGACATGCACACCGGGCCCTTGGTCTCGCGCAACGGAAGTGTCGATTGGCTCTGTTTCCCCCGTTTTGATTCACCGTCCTTGTTCGGGGCGCTCCTGGGGACGGAGGAGAACGGGCGCTGGCTGTTGGCGCCCAAGGCAGCGGACGCCGTCGTCGTACAGCGGAGCTATATTGACGGCACCTTCGTGCTGCAGACTCACTGGCAGGCCGACGGCGGCAGCGTGCGGATTACGGAGTTCATGCCGGTGGGGGACCGGCGAGCATCGCTGGTGCGGCGGGTCGAAGGGCTCAGCGGCACCGTCCAGATGCAGCACGAGATCAAAATTCGCTTCGGCTACGGGACCGTGCTGCCCTGGATGAGCAAGTTGACTGATCCGCAGGGCCACAAAGTGCTTCGCGGGGTGGCCGGGCCGGATGCTCTGGTGCTGCGCGCGGATGTGCTTCCGGTGGCCGCTGAGAACAAGCACAGCGGGGAATTCACCGTTACCGCGGGGCAGGTCACGGATCTGGAATTGACGTGGTTCCCGTCGCATCGGGAGCTGCCTGCCGCGATCGACGTGGACGAGGCGCTCGCGGCCACCATCAGCTACTGGGCTGCCTGGGCCTCGAGCTGCACCTTGGATGGCCGGTACGCGGAGGCGGTGAAGCGCTCACTGCTGGTGCTCCGTGCACTCACGCATGAGGATACCGGCGGCATCGTCGCCGCCCCCACCACGTCGCTGCCGGAGGATTTCGGCGGCGCGCGCAATTGGGACTACCGCTACTGCTGGCTCCGGGACGCGGCACTGACGCTGCAGGCGATGCTCACCCACGGGTATGCGGATGAGGCGATGCACTGGCGCAACTGGCTGCTGCGGGCCGTTGCCGGGGACCCGGAGGATCTGCAGATTATGTACGGACTCTCAGGCGAGCGGGAGCTGACCGAACAGGAGCTGCCGCAGCTTTCGGGCTATGAATATTCGTCGCCGGTGCGGATTGGCAACGGGGCGGTGGGCCAGTACCAGGCCGATGTGGTCGGCGAGGTGATGGTTTCTTTGGAGAAACTGCGCGAAGCCGGCGGCACCGAAGATCTTTTTTCCTGGCCGCTGCAGCGGGCCCTGCTGGGTTTTGCGGAAAAGCATCTGGAGAAGAAGGACAATGGCATCTGGGAAATGCGCGGTGAGCCGGAGTATTTCACCCATTCCCGCGTGATGATGTGGGCCGCCTTTGATTCCGCCGTCCGGGCCGTCCGGGACCACGGCATGACCGGGCCCGTCAAGCGCTGGGAGCAGCTGCGTGATCAACTGCGCGAAGAGATCCTGACCCACGGCTTCAACGCCGAGCTGAACAGTTTTACCCAGACGTACGGCGGCAGGCAGACGGATGCGTCGCTGCTGTGTATCCCGCAGGTCGGTTTTCTGGCGTACGACGACGAGAAAATGCTGGGCACGGTGGCGTGCCTTGAGCAGGAGCTGCTGGATGCGGACAACCCCGATTCGCTGCTGCTGCGCTACCGCACCGAGACGTCAGTGGATGGTCTTGCCTCGGGGGAGCATCCTTTCCTGGCGTGTTCATTCTGGCTCGTGGAGCAGTACGCGCACAGCGGACGGGAGGCGGAAGCCGTAAAACTGATGGACAGGCTGGTGGGGCTCTCCAACGAACTCGGTCTGCTCAGCGAGGAGTATGCCGTCGCCGAGGGCCGGATGGCGGGCAACTTTCCGCAGGCCTTTTCCCATCTGGCTCTGGTCCGGGCGGCCGACGCGCTGCACGCCGCTGAACCAATGAGCCTCGTCGCTGCCGGTCAGGGGGAACGCGGATGAGGGCCGCGCGGATCGGGCCGCTGCCTGGCTGCGTCCTGCGGCCTGGCTATCCGGCGCTGGGGCTCGCGGCAGTACTGGCGGCCAGTGCCGCCACGCATCTGCGCAACCCGAAGTTCTTCTACGCCGTCGTGCCGCCGGTACTGTGCACAGACGCCGGCGGTCGCTTCGGGGTGCTGAGCCGGCGCCAATGGGTGACATTGAGCGCCATCCCGGAGGCTGCCGCCGCCGTCGGACTCCTCATTCCCGCGGCCCGGAAGCCGGCCGCAACCGCGACAGCGGTGATGTTCGGTGCTTTCACTGCCGGTCACCTCAGCGCCCTTGGCCGGGCGTTCGGGCCGCGGGGGACGCCGAAGACCAGGCTCATTCACGCGCTGCGGCTACCGCTCCAGGTTCCCCTGATCCTTTGGGCCTGGCGCCTGCGCCGGAGCTAATGACGTTCCTCCAATCGCCCGCCGTTCGCATCGGGCTGTCCATCAGCGTGGCCACCGGCCTCTACGGGGTCTCCTTCGGAGCGCTGTCGGCAGCATCGGGACTGGTTTTTTGGCAGACCATGGCGCTGAGCCTGCTGCTGTTCAGCGGCGGGTCGCAATTCGCCTTCATCGGAGTACTCAGCGGCGGCGGCAGCGGTCTGGCGGCCATGAGTGCGGCGGCGTTGCTGGGCATTCGCAACGGCGTTTACGGCATGCAAATCAATGCCCTGCTGGCTCCGCGGGGGTTGCTGAAAATCGCTGCCGCGCACGTGACCATTGATGAATCGACGGCCACCGGCACCGGTCAGAGCGATCCATCCGAGCAACGCCGAGGTTTCTGGGTGGCCGGACTTGGCGTATTCCTGCTCTGGAATGTTTTCACCGCCGTGGGCGCGCTGATCGGCGATGCGCTGGGCGATCCGAAGCAGTGGGGCCTGGACGGCGCCGCCGTTGCGGCTTTCCTGGGCCTGCTCTGGCCGCGGGTCAAGAGCCGGCAGCCGGCGGCCATCGCCGTCCTCTGCGCCGTGGCGACCCTGCTGGCGGTCCCCTTCGTACCCTCTGGCGTGCCGATCTTGGTAGCCGCAGTGGTGGCGGGATTGATTGGCTGGTTCCGGCACGGGCACGAACATGACGGCATGGAGCCCGATATTGAGCCCCACAGTCCTCCCGGGCCGCCCAGCACGGGCCCCTCAGCGGCCGAGGGATCGGGTGGCCGCTAATGAACCTGTGGCCTTGGATACTGCTGGCTGCTGCGCTGGCTTTTGCGACCAAGCTCCTGGGGTACCTGGTCCCGGCTAAGGTGCTGGCTAACCCGCGGATGTCCCGCGTTGCCGGCACCCTGACCATTGGACTGCTGGCCGCCCTGACCGTACTGAACACCGCCGTCAGCGGTCACCAGGTCCTCGCTGACGCCCGGCTCGGCGCCCTGGTGGGCGCCGCCGTCGCCCTGTATTTGAAGGCGCCGTTTCTGCTGGTAGTCCTGGCCGGGGCAGCTGTCGCTGCCGTCCTGCGACTCCTCGGCTGGAGCTAGCGGCGCCCTCCCCCGTGATCCCAGGCGCTTGCCTTGCCGCCACATGGACTTGGCTGCTGCGGTGGGGGAAAATGAAGGATGGCGGGGGCAGGCTTGCAGCCCGCCGATGTCCCGTTTTTGGCAGGAGACCAAGCGATGAAGATTGAAATTGAACCTTACAGCTGTGTCAGCAGCGGCAATTGCATTATCGCCGCGCCGTTGGTATTCGATCAGGATCCCGAGGATGGTCGGGTCCGGCTGAAGACGGACGAGCCGCCGGAGGATCAGCACGCGAATGTTGATAAGGCCATTTTCCTGTGCCCGGCCCAGGCCATCGAATGGGCAGAGGAGGACTAGCGCATGTTGGTTGCCTTCTCACTCGCCCCCTCCGGAACCCCGGCGCAGACCGGGGACGCTGTCCACGCCGGCTCCAGCGCCGTCGGATCAGGCGCGGATGCCTACGTTCAGGACGGTTCGGTCCACCGCGCCGTCGCGGCCGCCGTCAAGGTTGTTCGGGAGTCCGGACTACCGAACCACACGGATTCCATGTTCACCACCGTTGAGGGAGATTGGGACGAAGTCATGGACGTGGTCAAACGGGCCACCGAGGCCGTTGGCCAATTCGGCAGCCGCGTGTCCCTGGTCTTGAAAGCGGACATTCGACCCGGACACACGGATGAATTGACCGGAAAGGTGAACCGTCTGGAAAAGGCGCTGGGCGATGACTGAGGCCCCGTTTTGCGACGCAACGTCCTGCCTCTGGTCGCCTCAAGGAGGGAATCTGGTTGTCCACGGCGACAATTTGGAATTCCTGAAAACTTTGCCGGCGGAAACGTTCCGGCTGATCTATATTGACCCGCCCTTCAATACGGGCAAAGTCCAGACCCGGCAGACCATGAAGAACGTCCGTTCCGCTACTGGGAACCGCATCGGCTTCAAGGGGCAAAGCTACGACACCGTCAAAGGGATGGCCTTGGGCTACAACGACTCCTTTGCCGAGTACTGGGAATTCCTTGAGCCACGGTTGGAAGAGGCCTGGCGCCTGTTGACGGAGGATGGAACGCTTTACCTGCACCTGGATTACCGCGAGGTGCACTATGCCAAGGTGCTTCTGGACGCGCTGTTTGGGCGCGACTGCTTCCTCAACGAAATTATCTGGGCGTACGACTACGGGGCGCGGTCCACGAAGAAATGGCCGGCTAAGCACGACAATATTCTGGTGTACGTCAAGAACCCGGATAAGTATTTCTTTAACAGCACGGAAGTGGATCGCGAACCGTATATGGCCCCTGGCCTGGTCACACCGGAGAAGGCCGCGCTCGGAAAGTTGCCGACGGACACGTGGTGGCACACTATTGTTTCCCCCAACGGTAAGGAAAAAACCGGCTATCCGACACAAAAACCGCTGGGCATCCTGCGGCGGATCATTCAGGCGAGCAGCGAACGTGGTGACTGGGTGTTGGACTTTTTCGCAGGCAGCGGCACAACTGGTGCCGCTGCCCAGGAACTTCAGCGGCAATTTGTCCTTGTGGACCAGAATCCCGAAGCCATCGAGGTCATGCGGAAACGACTGGCCAGCGGAACATCCCAGGTGCGCATCGTGGGGCAGTATCCGGTGAATACAACGTTCGCGCCCGTGCCGTTGTTAAGGGTTGAGGCGGGATCGCGTTAGTGGGCAGACAGCGATCCAAATCGGGCAAAGGCATGGACGCTGTTGCGGATAAGCCGGCCGCTGGAACCACGGGCGGACCCGTCGCCGGAATTTACGAAATCGACACCGGCCGGGCCGAACTGATTGCCGACGGCGACCATCCCGATGGTTGGTTGCTCAAGCTCAATGGGGTGCAGAGTTCCCACTTGGACCTGGGCGATCCATTGCGGCTGGACTTTGAGTACATGCGCTGGATCATCGCCTTGGTGCATAGCCACTGGCCGGTTCCAGCGGACAGGCCGGACGAAAAGCTGCGTGTTCTTCATCTGGGCGGGGCGGCCTGTTCCATGGCCCGTTACTTGGTGGCCGCCTACCCGCAATCACGCAACGTCGTGGTCGAAATCGACGCCAAACTGGCCGGCTATGTACGCAGTTGGTTCGATTTGCCGCGGGCGCCGCTGCTGAAAATCCGGGTGGGCGAGGCGCGGCAAGTCACCGAATCACTCAGCGACGGCAGCCGCGACCTGATTATCCGGGACGTTTTTGCTGGTGCCTTTACGCCAAAGCCGCTGACCACCGCCGAATTCACCGCTGCGGCCCGACGGGTCCTGGCCCCGGGCGGGATGTACATCGTCAACTGCGGTGACGGCCCTGCCCTGGCAACGGCCAGGCGTGAAGCGGCCACCATAGGCGCCGTCTTCCGGCATACGGCGATCATTGCCGACCCGACCATGCTGAAGGGTCGCCGGTACGGCAACATCATCATTGCCGGAAGCGACGTCCCGTTGGGGCAAAGCCCCTCGCTGCCTCGGGAACTGCTGGGCGGAGCCATGCCGGCGCATTTGTGGGACGACTCCGAGGTGCGCAGTTTTGGACGCACCGCGCAGGTGCTCACGGACAAACCGCAGGACTGACCTCCCGCTCTGGACAGGTATGGATCAGAGCAACCCTTGCTAGTTTTCGTAGTGCGTGTTGGGGGCTTCCTGACCGATGGAAGCCACCAAAGTGGACGCTACATCACGAACTTTCATATGACGGGTGCTCGATGCCGAGCTGAGAATGCCGAAGGCTCTTTCCTGGCTGCAGCGGTTTTGCGCCATGATGATGCCTACTGCCAGATCGATTACCGTCCGGGACTCCATGGCGGATCGCAGGTTTGAGGCGGTGTCGATGTGCTGGGCGAAGCGCAGTCCCAGGCGCAGAGCCTGCGAGGCCTGCCGGGTATAGGATTCGGCCAGATCAATGGCATGGGCATCAAACGTGGCCGCCTTTTCCGAATAGAGGTTTAAGGCCGCCTTAGCATCCCCTTCAAGGTTGAAAGGCACTGCCAGAATCGAACGGATGCCGTGTTCAGCTATGACGGCCAGATATTCCGGCCAGCGGGAGTCCTCCGCCACGCTGGGAACGTAAATAGTGGCTTGTACCCGGGATGCAGTCATGCAAGGACCGTCGCCAAAGCTATATTGGATTTCGTCCATCCGGCCGGCTTGGACGCTGCTGCTGGCAACGGTTGCTGCCTTCCGGTCCCGCAGAACTGTGACTCCGCACAGGACTTTGCCTCCTGGGGTGGAGAGACTTTGCGCTGAGTAATTGGCAAGGCCATCGAGGAAGTCCTCGACGTCCACACTCTGCAGGATCAGACTATGCAGATGATCGTGGATGGCTGATTCGGCCTTGTCGTTCTGTGCTGCTACTTCACTGGACACGTGGGATCGCCGTTCGTATGGGTGCTCCGCGGTGCCCGATGCGATCACGACGCTTCCGGTTCCCACGGCTGGCATGAGGTCCAGATGCGGGTACCGGCGTCAGACCCCGAGAGCGTGCCAACGGTTTTTTGCTAAACCGTCAATCCCAATCATAGTCTTCCTGCCCGGAAGGCCGGCCGGAGTGTCACCTATCTGGTATTCCAGACACATGGTGGTCAGCTGAGGGCGGGAAGCCCTGCGGGATGAGGCAAACTTGAGTACGGTATCCCAGACGACTGGGGATCTCCCGCCCGGTCTCAAACCCCCGGGCAGCAAAGGACGAGGAGAAGGACCAGATGCGCAGCCAGACCAATGCGGCGTCCAAGGTTCCGGCCGCGGAAAACACTCTGCGGATCCTGACACTGCTGGCGTCCAAGCGCGGCCCGCTCGCGGCATCCACGATAGCGACAGCCTTGGAGCTGCCGCGTTCGAGCGTCTACCACCTGCTCGGCGTGATGGAGCAGAGCGGGTTTGTGCTTCATCTGCACGAGGAGCAACGCTACGGTCTGGGTATCAGTGCGTTCGAACTGAGCAGCGCCTATTCACGCCAGGAGCCGTTGTCCAGGCTGGGGCGTCCAATGCTGGCGGCCCTAGTGGACGTGATCGGTGAGAGTGCACACCTCGCCGTCCTACATGGCCGGGACGTGCTCTATATCGTTGAGGAGCGTGCCAAAAACAGGCCTTCCCTGGTGACCGACGTCGGCGTCCGCCTCCCCAGCCACTTGACCGCCAGCGGGCGTGCCATCCTCGCGGCGTTACCGAAATCTCAAGTGCGGGCGCTGTACCCTAATGCCGCAGCCTTCAGCAGTCGAACCGAAACCTCATCACCGATCCTGAAATACTCGGCCCTTCAGGCACATCTGGATCAGGTTCGTCAGCGCGGCTATGCCACCGAGAACGGTGAGGTCACCGCCGGGTTTGGGTCGGTGGCCGCGGCTGTCACTGACCACATTGGTTGGCCGACGGCGGCAGTTGCCGTGACGTTCCTGGAGGAGAAGGTCCCGGCGGAACAGTGGCCGGAATTGGCCCGGCGGGTGCAGAAGGTCGCCGATGACCTATCTCTTCGCATTCATGGCCGGCCGGCGGCCTAATTTCCTGCGCGCGATCCGGCCGGCCGAATAGCCTGCGCGCGATCCGGTCGGCCAAATACCCTGAGCTGCGATCCACTCGGTCACCGAGTCTGGAATACCAGACGGCTCTGCGGCAAAACGTCTTGGTGTGCGCCGCCTCACGTTGTTTGATGTAGGAGATAAGAATTCCATTTACAACCATCAGGAGTCGAGATGGCGCAGACCGATCTGTCCCGCAGCACCAAGCCCGCATCGAATACGCCCGCATCGAAGAGCCCGGGCGTAGATTTCTCCAAGGGTGCCCGCCCGGTAAGGGCGGCCCGCGGCACCGAGCTGACGGCCAAGAGCTGGCAGACGGAAGCTCCGCTGCGGATGTTGATGAACAATCTGGACCCGGAGGTGGCCGAGCGCCCTGACGATCTGGTGGTTTACGGTGGAACCGGCCGTGCCGTGCGCAGCTGGGACGCCTTTGATGCAATCACGCGCGTTTTGACCACGCTGGAAAAGGATGAGACGTTGCTGGTCCAGTCCGGTAAGCCGGTGGGCGTCTTCCGTACCAACGAGTGGGCGCCGCGTGTGCTGCTGGCCAACTCAAACCTCGTCGGCGACTGGGCCAACTGGCCGGAATTCCGCCGCCTTGAGGCCGAAGGCCTGATGATGTACGGCCAGATGACTGCCGGTTCGTGGATCTACATCGGTACGCAGGGCATTCTGCAGGGTACCTACGAAACTTTCTCCGCCATTGCTCAAAAACGGTTCGGCGGTACCTTGGCCGGCACGCTGACCCTGACCGGCGGCTGCGGCGGAATGGGCGGCGCGCAGCCGCTCGCCGTCACGCTCAATGGCGGCGCCGTCCTGATTGTCGACGTCGACGAGACGCGTTTGCGCCGTCGTGCCGGCAAGCGCTACCTCGATGACGTCGAAACGGACTTGACTGCCGCCATCGCCAAGGTGCTGGCCGCGAAAAAGGAGAAGCGGCCGTTGTCGGTCGGCTATGTCGGGAACGCCGCCGAGGTGTTCCCTGAGCTGCTGCGTCGTCACAAAGCCGGTGAACTGACGATTGACATCGTCACGGATCAGACCAGCGCACACGATCCGCTCAGCTACCTCCCCGAGGGTATCGCGATGGATGAATGGCAGCGTGAAGCCGGTGCAGATCCTGACGGATTCACCAAAAAGGCCCAGACGTCGATGGCCAACCAGGTACAGGCGATGGTGGAGTTCCAGGACGCCGGCGCCGAGGTCTTTGACTACGGCAACTCGATCCGCGACGAAGCGCGCAAGGGCGGCTACCACCGGGCGTTCGAATTCCCCGGGTTCGTGCCCGCCTATATCCGCCCGCTCTTCTGCGAGGGCATGGGGCCGTTCCGCTGGGTGGCACTCTCCGGCGATCCGGAGGATATCCGGGTCACGGATGAGGCCCTCAAGGAGCTCTTTCCGGACAATGCTCACCTGCACCGCTGGCTCGATGCGGCCCAGAAACACGTGGAATTCGAGGGTCTGCCCGCACGGATCTGCTGGCTCGGCTACGGGGAGCGGGCCAAGGCCGGCGTGCTGTTCAACCAACTGGTGGCCGAGGGCAAGGTGAAGGCTCCTCTGGTGATTGGCCGTGATCACCTGGACTCCGGTTCCGTGGCCTCCCCGTACCGGGAAACCGAATCAATGGCGGACGGCTCGGACGCCATTGCGGACTGGCCGCTGCTCAATGCGCTGCTGAATACCGCCTCCGGCGCCACCTGGGTCTCCATCCACCACGGCGGGGGAGTCGGCATCGGCCGATCCATTCATGCCGGCCAGGTCTCGGTTGCTGACGGCACCGAGCTGGCCGCGCAAAAGTTGGAACGATTGTTGACTAATGATCCAGGCATGGGCGTTATCCGCCATGCCGACGCCGGTTATGACCGGGCGCTGGAGGTAGCCGCCGAGCGCGGCGTCCGGATTCCCATGTTGGAGACCGACGCCCGGCCTTAATACGCACAGGCCCGCCCCTCCCCGGCATGACGCCAAGGGGAACCCGTCCCATCGCCTCAGTACCGGATGTCCGCTACGGCAGCCCCGTAGCGGACGTCCACGGCCCACCTGATCGTCAGAACCGATCCTCCAGACTCAGAAAGTAACTAATCATGTCCGCAGAAGTTCTCGAAACCCGCGAAGTCCTCCTCTCCAGCTCCGGCGTCACGGCCGAAGACGTGATCGCCGTAGCCCGTCACGATGCGAAGGTGACCATCAGCCCTGATGCCCTGGACACCGTAGCCAGGGTGCGGGAGCACATCGACAAGCTCGCGCACTCCGATGTTCCGGCCTATGGCATCTCCACCGGCTTCGGAGCCTTGGCGAACCGGCACATTCCGATGGATATGCGCACCCAGCTGCAGAAATCGCTGATCCGCTCGCACGCGGCCGGAATGGGCCCGGCTGTGGAACGCGAAGTGGTCCGGGCGCTGATGTTCCTGCGCGCCAAAACGCTGGCGTCCGGGCGTACCGGTGTCCGTCCGGTCGTAGTGCAGACCATGGTGGATGTGCTCAATGCGGGCATCACGCCGCTGGTCCGCGAGTTCGGTTCACTCGGCTGCTCCGGAGACCTCGCACCGCTCTCGCACTGTGCACTGGTGCTGATGGGCGAGGGCGAGGCGACCGGCCCCGACGGCACGGTCTTTGGTCCCTCGGGCCGGCCGGTCGCCGAACTGCTCGCGGAGGCGGGGATTGAACCGGTGGTGCTGGCGGAAAAGGAAGGCCTGGCGCTGATCAACGGTACTGACGGCATGCTCGGAATGCTGCTGATGGCCATTGCGGATCTGCGTGAACTGCTGGCGACGGCGGACATCACCGCCGCGCTGTCCGTCGAAGGCCTGCTGGGGACGGATCAGGTGTTCCTGCCCGAACTGCACGGTGCCTTGCGGCCGCACCCGGGCCAGGCGGCCAGTGCGGATAACATGCTGCGTGTCCTTTCCGGCTCCGCCATCGTGGCCTCGCACCGCGTCGGGGACAGCCGGGTCCAGGACGCCTATTCCCTGCGCTGCGCTCCGCAGGTCGCCGGAGCCGCACGGGACACCGTGGACTACGCCTATTTGGTGGCGACCCGGGAGCTCGCGGCCACCATCGACAACCCCGTGGTGCTGCCGGACGGCCGGGTCAGCTCCAACGGTAACTTCCATGGCGCTCCGGTAGCCTACGTACTGGACTTCCTGGCCATCGTTGCCGCCGACGTTGCCTCCATCGCCGAGCGCCGCACGGATCGAATGCTGGACCCTGCGCGCTCGCAGGGCCTGCCCGCCTTCCTTGCGGGGGATCCGGGGGTCGACTCCGGCTTGATGATTGCCCAGTACACGCAGGCCGGCCTGGTCTCGGACAGCAAACGGCTGGCCGTGCCCGCTTCGGTCGATTCGATTCCGAGCTCGGCGATGCAGGAAGATCACGTTTCCATGGGCTGGCATGCGGCACGCAAGCTGCGTCAATCGGTGCAGAACCTGCGCCGCGTCCTTGCCGTTGAGCTGGTGGCCGCGGCCCGTGCCATCGACATGCGCGCTCCGCTGCAGCCCGGCCCGGCCGGTGCCGCCGTCCTGGCCGTCCTTCGTCAGAGCGTCAGTGGGCCCGGCGCAGACAGGTTCCTCTCTCCGGAGCTGCAGGAAGCCGACCGTCTGGTCGGCAGTGGTGCCATCCGTGCGGCCGCGGAATCCGCCGTCGGCGCGCTCAACTAAGGCCGCAGCTTTCGGCCCGGAGCACGGTATTGACCAGCCGCGCCGCCAGCTTGGCGGTGCGGTGGTCGATATCGAACTCCGGATTAAGCTCAGCTACGTCGGCGTGAAAGAGTTTGCCGCTCGCCGCGACCTGCCGGCAGATGGCGGCGATGACCGGAAGCGGAACGCCATAGGCCGCCGGGGCGCTGACGCCGGGGGCCAGCGATGCCTCAAACACATCCAGATCGATGGTCAGATGCAGCACGTCGATACGCTCCAGAAAAGAGGCGACAAACTCCCGGGCCCGTTCCAGCGAGCAGTCCTCATCGAGCAGATATTTCACGTCCAGCTGGTCCGCGGTGCGGAAAAGTGCGCGGGTGTTGTTCGGTTCGCTGATACCGACGACGGCGTAGTTAAGGCTGCGCCCCGCCTCGGCTTCGGCGTTGGCCATCTGTAGGAACACAGTCCCGGAACTGGGGACCGGGGCATCGCGTAAATCGAAATGGGCATCCAGATTAAGCACTCCCCACCGGGCACCTTCGCGTACCCGCCGGGAGTTTACGACGCCGAGGTAACTGGCGTACGCGATCTCGTGGCCGCCGCCGAGCACTACCGTCAGCGCGCCGCCGTCGAGCATAGCCGTCAGCGCTGCGCCCGCCCGTAGCTGGCCGGCCAGCAGGCCGGCGCCGGAGACCAGGACATCGCCGGCGTCGTAGAGCGTCCGTTCGCCGTGCCAGGCCAGCGAGCCCAGTGCGGCCCGGATTTCCGCCGGTGCCGCCGAAGCGCCGACTCGGCCCTGATTGCGGCGGACCCCCTCGTCCGAGCAAAAGCCCAGCAGCACGGCGGGCCGCGTACCCCCGGCGGGCAGGGCTGCACCGAGTGCGGTTTCTCCGCCCAGCGCCGTGACGGCCTGCCACCATCGGCGGTGCTCGGCGCCGTCGCCGTCGTTACGCCCGCTCCAGGGCTGCGCGGGAATGTCAATGGTCAGCGGTGCGAGGTCCATCCTTCTACCTCACCCCATCGGGTGCGGCGACGCCAGCACCAAACGGCGAGACCAGTCCGGAATCCCGGATCGTTCCCGCGGGCTCTCCGATGCCTACTTGACCCCGAACAGCTGCTCGATCGGACCGATGCCGAAGAAGATCACGAAGGCCGCCGCCACCACCCACATCAGCGGATGAATTTCCCTGGCGCGGCCCTGGAAGGTGCGGATCAGGACGAACGCAATGAACCCGGCACCCAGGCCGTTGGCGATCGAGTAGGTAAAGGGCATCAGGATGAAGGTCAGGAAGGCCGGGAGTGCGATGCCCCAGTCCTTCCAGTCGATCTTGCCCACCTGGGAGACCATCATGAAGCCGACGACGACGAGGGCCGGGGCGACGGCCTCGAACGGAACGAGCCGGACCAGCGGGGTGACGAACATGGCGATCAGCAGCAGCACTCCCGTGACGATGCTGGCCAATCCGGTGCGCGCGCCTTCGGCGATGCCGGCACCGGACTCGACATAAATCTGGTGGGAGGACGTGGATGCGCCGCCGCCGGCGACCGCACCAAACGCGTCCACCATCAGCACGCGGTCCAGATTGGGGATGGTGCCGTCTTTTTCGATGCTGCCCGCTTCTCCGGCCAGGCCAACCACGGTGCCCATGGCGTCGAAGAAGATGCTCAGCAGAATCACGAAGGCCAGCAGCACCGCGGCCAGTGAGCCCAGATGGGCGAAGGAACCGAAGAGATCGAATTTCCCCACCAGGGACAGGTCCGGAAGGTTCCAGTCGGTGAGCTTGGGAGCAACCAGGGACCAGCCCTGCGGATTAGCCGGCTTGCCGGGTGCCACGGCGGGGCCGATGTGCAACGTGAGTTCGAGGATGTTGGCCAGCACAGTCGAGGCAATGATGCCGATCAGAATAGCCCCCTTGACCTTTCGGACCAGCAGCGCAATTGTCAGCACTAGCCCAAAGACAAAGACCAGGGTGGGCCAGCCGATCAGCTTGCCGTCAAAGCCAAGTCCTACCGGCACCGTCGTGCCCGCGGCGTCCGGAACGCGGCGAACGAATCCGGCATTGACCAGCCCGATCAACGCGATGAACATGCCGATCCCGACGACGATGGCTATTTTCAGGCCTTCCGGTACCGCTTTGAAGACAGCGGTCCGGAAGCCGGTCACCACCAGAATGAACATGGTGATACCGGAGAGCATCACCAAGCCCATCATGTCCGGCCAGGTCAGGCCCGGGTGTGTGGCCACGGTGACGGCGACAAAGGCATTCACGCCCAAACCCGTGGCCAGGGCGAACGGATGCTTGGCCCAGGCCCCCATGAGAATTGTCAGCACACCGGCCACGAACGCCGTCGCCGCGGCGACGCGTTCGATTCCGAGGGCATCACCGGAGGAATCTGCCGCGGAAAGAATCAGCGGATTCAGCACCACAATGTAGCTCATCGCGAAGAAGGTGGCGAAACCACCGCGGATTTCACGGGAGATGTTGGATCCACGAGCCGTGATGTGGAAATAACGGTCAAGAGCGGAGTCTTGAGACGCCATGGAATGCCCTCCAGCACTAAGCAAAAATATCTGACTCTTCACAATAGTGCTTATGGCGGGTATTCTGCCTCCCGCACTGTTTTTTACGCCGGTCCCGGCAGGACTGACCGGGACGTTCGTCCCGGATGGAACGTGGGCCCGAACCGGCACGTTGGCGTAGCGTTAGGGGAAAATCCCCCGCTAACGGAGAGCTTGGTCATGACCGGAATTACACAATCGCCCATCGTTGGCGCGCGCCCAAGGCGCGCATCGCCCACCGTTGCCGCGAGCCCAAGGGGCGGCATCGTGAGCGCGGTGCTCGCCGTCGTCGTTCTCCTCATCGGATTGTTCGGTTCTGCCAGCGCAGCCTCCGCCCACGACACGGTGGAATCCACCAGCCCGGTGGATGGCTCGACGGTGACGACAGCTCCGGAGCAGATCACTGTGACTTTAAACAACACCCCGGGGGCTCTGGGCTCCGCCATTTCCGTTAAAGACAGCGCCGGCACCGAATGGGCGCAAGGCCCCGTGGCGGTGCTTGACAGGACCGTGACAGAGCAGCTGAAGCCCGGCGCACCGGCGGGGAAATTCACCGTCCTGTGGCGGATAGCGTCCTCGGACAGTCATCCGATTGAAGGAACCTTCACCTTCACGGCCACGGCCGCCGCGGGAGGCGGGGGTGCCGGGGGTGCCTCAGCGGGAACACAGGTGCCGATCGTACCGCCCACAGACTCCGCGACGCCGGCAGCCGTTCCCGCAGTTTCCTCGGCTGACGGTATTCCTTGGGCCGTGATCGTGATGATTGTGGTGCTGGTGGCACTGGTGGCCGGGCTGGCGATAACGGCCAAGCGCCGGCTCAATAAAACGGATTAGGACAGAGCGGGAAGGGCGGAGGGGATGTTGCGCGTGGAAATTGCCTGGCTGACTACTTTTGCCTGATGCAGAATCTCCCGAGTGGTTGGCGCGACCAGATCGCCCGCGCCGACCCAGAATAGCCCGAGGGCACGCATGGCACTGAGAACGTCCCGGCCGATCTTAATGCCCAGCGAGATCAAAATCCGGCGCAGCTGGTTCTGCGCGCAGCGGGTCAGCACAATGTTATCTGCCAACAGAATTCCATCAGCGGTATGGATAATCCACTTCGGTTGTCGGCCCGATGCGCCTGCTGCCCGGCTGAGCTGGACGGCACGGGTTGAGTCGCGTACGTCCAGGTGATGTCTGCTTGCGTAATGGCGCAGCAGCCGCAGGATATCGCCGCGCTCGCTGAGTGTGCCAGGATCCGTCAGCTCCGTGCGGCGTCCCGGGACAGCGCCGCAGAGGAAGTCCAGGCCGTCGACCACAATCGCGTCGATGCCGTGCCTGCTGAGTTCGGTGGCAACAGCCAGACCCGAAAATCCAGAACCGATCACCACTGTGCTGGTTGATTCTCCGGCAGGACCTGCGGGCGCACTCGTCATCGGGTACTTCCTCCTTCAACGGCGTTCAGGACAAGGCATTAAGCAGAAGGCATTAAGCACAAGCCAGCAAGCACAAGCCAGCAAGCACCGAGGATATTCAGCACTAGGACACAGTGCCCTTTTCAGCCGCTGCAGGGGCTGCAGTATTCCGGCGCGGACGCTCCTGAGCCAGAGAATCTGCGTCCGCAGCGTGGCTGGGTGTAGAAAGAAAAGCGTCGAACGAATCCGCACTTTCTCGAACACTACAGAAGTTTTGGAATTCTGGATAGCGCCCGGCCGGAAGTGCTGGAGGTGGGCATGCCGCGTGCCTTGCCGTCGTCGTTGTAGGTCGGCACTGGAGCGCCAACTTGACGCGCACTGCCTAACCGGCAATAGTCGCATTTAGGGGGGCCTGACTCGCGCCTGTGCAGTCGACGGGGCACCTCCGGAACCGCAAAGGAGCAATGTCGTGGACGAATCGATGGGCAGTAACGAGGCGGGGAACCAGGCTCGTGCAGTTCCCGCGCCCACTGGCATAGTCGTAGGGCTGGACGGCTCGGAGCAGGGCAATTGCGCGCTGGTGTGGGCCGCCCGGGAGGCACAGCGTCGGGGGCGCCCGCTGCATTTGGTGACGGCCTACACGGTGCCGATTTTTGCCGCGTCCGGGCTGGACGGCGGATATGCAACGGTTGACGACGACGTCATCCGGCAGGGCGCGGAGGCTGTCCTGCAGCAGGCGGCCGCCAAAGTGGCGGACTACAACATTGAAATGGATGCCCGGGTGGAAAACGGCGACCCGGCTGGTGTTCTGCGGGACATGTCCGAAACTGCGGAGCTGCTGGTCTTCGGCTCGCGCGGCAAGGGCGGCTTTCTGGGGCGGCTGCTGGGGTCCGTCAGCAGCGCCCTGCCGGCGCACTCAAAGTGCCCCACCGTGACCGTTCCGTGGAGCTGCGGTGAGCGCCTCGGCGAGCCGTCCGGGCCGGCCTCGGCGCGGCGGAACACGCAGGAGAAGGTAGAAGTGCGCAATGTGGTGTCCGTTGGCGTGGACGGTTCCGACCGTGCGCGGCTGGCCGTATTGAAGGCTGCCGAGCAGGCCCAGCTCGCCGGCCGTACTCTGCGGGTGATCTGTGCGGTGCCGCCGTACACCGGATCGCTGGCCTGGGTGCCGACGCCGCTGGACCGGGAATCGCTGTTCAAGGATATTCAGGAGCAGTTGGCAGCCGGCAAGCGCTGGCTGCAGAGCCATTTCCCCGGACTGCCGATCGAAACGGAGCTCATCGAAGGCCCGCCGGTAGAGGTCCTGATCGAGTCCACCCAGTCCTCGGAGCTGCTGGTCCTGGGAACGCGTGGGCGCGGCGGCTTCGCCGGCATGCTCTTGGGCTCAACGACGGACGGGGTACTCCATCACGCCAAGGGACCCGTCATGGTGGTCCAAGATAAGGCTGGAGATCCCAGGCTCGCCGACCGCGCGGACTTCGGCCCCGTCTTCCAAGGCTGAACCCAAAACCTCAACCCCTACCTCAATACCCGGTGAGTGGGTACGTCTGCCCCTTGGCAGGTGCCATTAGTGTGCAGATGTCCACACTCACCGGGTAGTGAAGGTCGGTTAGTAGCGGGCGGCGTACGGATAGAGGGACATTCCGGACATCCAGGACAGCTCGGTGACTTGGATTCCCTGTGTGGGGCTGAGTGCCTGCACTACCTTGCCGCCGCCAATGTAGATCGCGATATGGCCGAAGTTGCCGCTGCCGGCGGGGTATTCATCGAACACCAGGAGATCGCCGTACTGCATTTGGCTCAGTGGGACCCGGACTGGGGCATTCCAGAACTGCGGGGTGCCGGTCCTGGCAACATTGATGCCTACCGAGGCGAAGGCTCGGTGAACCAATCCGGAACAGTCGAAGACGTTCGGCCCGTCGCCGCCGTAGACGTAGGGTTTGCCAATTTGATTCATCGCGAAATTGACCATGCCCGCAATGCCATTGCCCGTCGGCGGTGCAGCGACCGGCGGTGCGGGGGCTGGTGCCGGCAGCGGTGCCGGCAGCGGTGCCGGGGCTGGTGCCGGCGCTGGTGCGGGTGCTGGCTGCAGTGCCGGGGCGGGGGCCGGTGCTGGCTGCGGTGCGGGTGCTGGCTGCAGTGCCGGGGCCGGTGCTGGCTGCGGTGCGGGGGCGGGGGCTGGTGCGGGGACGACGGCGGCGGGCGGCACCGGTCTGCTGGCCCCGGCATTTCCTGCACTTGAATTACCGGCGTTTGGAGTTCCGGGCGCGCCAGTTCCACTGGTCTGCGTCCCGGCAGCCGGGGCGACGGGAGCGGGCTGGCTCGAGGAGGCGGCGACTATCGCTGTCAGCTTGGCCTCGGCTTTTTGCGTCTCCAGCGCGGTGACTCTGGTGTCTTCCAGGGCCACGGTCGTATTGTGGAGGGCGGCCAACTGCTCTACGAGAGCAGTGCGTTTGTGTGCGTTGTCGGTGACCACGGTATTTTGCGCGTCGTTGGCGGCCACAGCCTTTGTCTTGGCGTCCTCGGCTGCCTTACTAGCGTCGTCGGCGGCGTTGCGTGCGGCCTCGGCCTGGTCCCTCAGCGAACTCGCGGTGGACGCTGTGACCTCAGCGCTCTGGAAAGTCTTACTGCGGTTCTCGCCCAACACCATCAGCGTGGACGCCTGATACAGCGAATCCGCCGAGGCGGCACCACTGAGCATGGATTGCACGCTCGGCGTCATCCCGCCGTTCTTGTAGAGGTCCCCCGCCAGTTGGCCCACCTGCACCTTGGCCTTGGCAGACGCCTGGCCGGCTGCCTCGGCCCTGGCCTGGGCGGCATCGGCTGCCGCGTGCTTGTCCTGGGAGATCACCAACGCGCTGGTGTAGTCGTCGTTGGCGCGCATCGATGTGGTGACAGTGCCCTCGAGAGTCCTGGTGGCGTCGTCGAGGACGGAGTCAATCTTGTCCGCTTCGGTCTTCGTCGCTGCCTCGTTGCCCTTCGCCGCTGCGATGTCGTCGGCGGAAGGAGTCTGCGGACCGGCAGGGAATGCGGCCGTGTAGGGAGCTGCCGGTTGCGCGGCCTGAGCCGGGGAGAAGAAGGAACCGGTGAGCAGGACGGCGGTGGCGGCAAGAGCCGTCCCGCGGGCCAACGTCCGCAGCCGGGCGTCGCTGGAATTGCGTCCAACCCGCGGATCAACGCCAGCGGAGGAACGATCCTTGGCGGACCCTTCGGACGGTGTCCGTGAGTTCCCTGTGCAACGCGGCGCCAGATTCATTCAATAACCTCACTACGGCTCGGCGCATGAATGCACAGGTCTGTAGACGTCTACAGACAAGCGATCGTCGATCGGGGAGGCTATTCCTGGATCCATCCGGCAGCCTGCGCTTCGATGGAAGCGGACTCGCCGGGCGGACAGGACGTAACCGGGCTGCATTCATACAGCAGTCCTGAGATTACGTTGCCCACGTCACTTTGGCAACATTGATCACATAAATAACATAAACAACACTGGCAACGTTTGGTCCCATTTGTGGCGGCGTGTCGTTGCCCTATATTAACGGGCGCAGCTGCGGGAGCGCTAAAGCCCGCGGTCGGGCAATCGGCCAGAGGCGTCAGCCCCAGCCCAGCGCATGCAGCCGCTTGTCATCGAGGCCAAAGTGATGCGCAATTTCGTGAACCACCGTTACGGTGATTTCGTTGATGACTTCCTCCCGCGAGAGGCAGCTGTCCTGGATTGCCTGCCGGTAGAGAGTGATCCTGTCGGGCAATGAGCCGGCAGCCCACCAGGCATCGCGTTCGGTCAGCGGCGTTCCCTCATAAAGTCCCAGCAGGGACGTCTGAGGATCTTCATTCGCCCGCGGAATGTACCGTTCCTCAATGAAGATGGCCACGTTTGTCATGGCTCGTGCCAGCTCCGGCGGGATCCGGGCCACAGCGGCATCGGCGGCGTCCTCGAATTCGGCCAGCGTGAGTTCGCATCGGTCAAAGGATGGCATGGACGCCAGGGGATTACGCGGCATTGCTCCAGCGTACGCTTGAGATGGTCCCTGCCGCCGGAGCGTATCGGATCCGGGCGTTTTGTGTATTCCCGGCCAAGGCCCTATAGTTTTCTAAGTCCACTTCGGGAGGATCGCAGGCAACTGTGAGGGTCTCGAATGTGTCCGATGCCCCCATCGTCTAGCGGCCTAGGACACCGCCCTTTCACGGCGGCGGCACGGGTTCGAATCCCGTTGGGGGTACCAAAGAGCAGCATAATCGGTCCGAAAAGACTGATACGATGTAACTCTTGTTTCATGCGAAAGCGTGGAATTGCATGGCCCTGTAGCGCAGTTGGTTAGCGCGCCGCCCTGTCACGGCGGAGGTCGCGGGTTCGAGTCCCGTCAGGGTCGCTTTGGTTTGTGGAGAAATCCGTCAAATCAGGTGACGTGAGCAGTTTGACTTCACCACGGCTCTGTAGCTCAGTTGGTAGAGCGTTCGACTGAAAATCGAAAGGTCACCGGATCGACGCCGGTCGGAGCCACCGCTGTAGGACCCGTAGTTCCCGATGCCTGGGAGCTGCGGGTCTTTTTTGCTTTAACCGGGTGGGTGCAGGCAGCCCGGGCGCGGCGTTGCCTGCATACCTCTCGGTGCATAGGGTTACGGTAAGAGCAATGGCAGCTGGACTCAGCAGAAGGGGGCGACTCGGGATGGATGGCCAAAATGTTCCGTTGATGGCTGGATCCATTCAGCCGCCAATTGCCGCGGTTAGGTCGGGGCGGACGGTGATTTCCGAATCAGCGGTTGCCAAAGTGGCCGGGCTGGCGGCGC
Organism: Arthrobacter endolithicus; assembly: GCF_026627425.1. GTDB lineage: Bacteria > Actinomycetota > Actinomycetes > Actinomycetales > Micrococcaceae > Arthrobacter_M. The sequence goes on along the minus strand of NZ_JAPNLH010000003.1, from coordinate 187,101 downwards.
GTACCGTCCCGGGAGTCCGTACCCTCGGCTCCGGCTCCGGGCGTTCGCTCGGTACCGCGGGCGTACATGCCGAGGTGGGCGCAACACAGACCGCGGTGGACGTCAAGTTAGTGGCCGAGTATGGTACTGAACTCCAGCAGATGGCCGACGGCGTCCGGGCTGCGGTTTATGTTGCTGTGGAAAACCTCGTGGGGCTGAGCGTCAGTGAGGTCAATGTGGAAGTCACTGACGTCCACCTTCCCGATTCCGCGCCGGAGAAGCTGCTGGGCCGTTCCCGGCACAGTGCCTTTGCGGAACGTGCCGCGGCTGCGTACCGTCCTGCCGAAAACGGGGGGCAGCTGTGAACCTAACCATCCTAGGCCTCGGAATTGGTGCGTTTCTGGCCTTTATGGCGTTTGCCTTTGGATTCTGGGGATTCGTTGGCGCCGCAGCTTTCATGGCTGCCGGGGCGCTGCTCGGGCGCGCAGCTGATGGAAAACTGGATCTGCGCAGCATCGTTGACGCCGTCACAGGAAGACGTTCATCCTCGTGACCGGCGGCACCGCCCGGCACAGGGAGTCCGGTTCCTTGACCGGTCACAACAGGATAAGCACACAGGCCCTGACCAGCGTGGCTCGAGGGGCTGCTGCGGAGATTTTCGATGTGCAGCCTGCAGACGTGCGTGTCAGCTTTGCCGACGACGGCGGCCTGCTGGCGCTGTCGCTGTCCCTGCCGCTCGGCATCCCGCCACTGGCCGCCGTCGTGCGCGATCCCGGTCGGGTCCCTGCCTACGGCGGACCCATTTGGTCCCGTGCGGTCCAGGCGAAAGCCATGATCCTTGACCGCGTGTCTGGGCTGACCGGATCCGGTTTGGGCCGAGTAAATATCAGGATTACCGGAGTCCGGGCGACGGAACGGAGCCGGGTCCGATGAAAAAGTGTGTCCGATGAGTAAGCCTATTTCCGACGAGAAGTTGATGCAGCGGGTTCTCCGGCGCGAGACCCATTCCTCCCGGGCCGCCCTGTCCGCTGTTGCGGCAGTGACTGTCACCCTGATTGCGGTGTATTGCCTACTGGAAGCTGCGCTGCGTGCCCTTGACCAGCCCCCATGGCTGGCCGATCCGCTGACCGCTGCCCAGCGGCTGGCTGACCTTCCCGAAGGTATCGAGCCGGCGTTGCTGGGCGCGTTGGGAGCTCTGCTGGCCCTGCTCGGACTAATGTTCTTTCTGACCGCAGTACTGCCCGGGAAACGGTCGCGGCACGTGATTGCCGATGACCGGATTGCCGTGGTGGCCGATGATGAGGTAATTGCTTCTGCCTTGGCCCGGTGCGCCAGGCTTGCCGCCGGGGTTACCCGGGAGCAGGTCCTGGTTATCCTTTCGCGCCGGTCGGTGACGGTCAATATTCGTCCCACCTCGGGTATCCCGGTGGATGAACCGGCAGTACTTGCCGCTGTGCAGGAGGAAGCGGATCGGATGGCGCTGGAACCGCGGCCGCAAGTACGGATCAACGTGGCCGCCGTCGGGGTGGTGGGCGTATGAACGGCACTCCGCGGGCCCTCAACCGGCTGCTCTTGGCTCTTTTGGGGCTGATCTTCCTCGGAGCGGGAGCGCTGCTGATCGCCCTCGCGTCCATCCCCCCAGTAGGGCGTTGGTGGCAGGACTGGGCCAAGCCCGCTACGGAACAGTTGAGCTCACTGACGGCGAGAACCATTGTGGCCGGGCGCAGTAGCAGCTGGATCTGGATCGTGGTAGCGCTGGTTCTGGTGGCGCTGATCATTGCCATGGTGGCGTGGATTGCGAACCAGGGCAAGGGACGCAGCAACATTCTCGCGGATGAATACGGTGACGCTGACGACGACGGCGCAGCCGGCCGCGTGATCATCAGCGCGGCCGTGGCGGAACAGGCGCTCAAATCTGCGCTCGCCGAACGTCCAGATCTGCTGGCATCGACAGTGAGCACGTACGAGGTACGCGGCCGGCCAGCCCTGCGGGTGCACGTTTACCCGCGGCAGGGAGTCTCCCCGCACAAGGTGGCCGCAGACGTGTCCGCCCTAGTGCGGGCGCTGGACCTGGTGGCCGGCCGTCAACTGCCGGTTCTCCTGCGGATTGGATCGGGAACGCGGACCAGGTTTACCAAGGCTGACCGCGTGGCGTAGGCCAGGGCCGGGAGCGGCTCCGATCCGCGGAAGCAGCCATACCGAGCTATTCGGGGCCAAGACGCCGCCGTCCGCTGCGGCGGCGCTGGCCAGCTCCACAGTGTAGCCTTCGGGCAGCGGGATCGGCTCGTCGCTCACATTCGCCAGGACCAGCAGTGATCTGTTGCGGTAGGCGAGGATCCCCTCGCTTGGCCTGTTGAGCGGACTCCAGACCAGCAGTCCGTGCCCGGCGTCGAGGCGTGCGCGCAGGGCCAGGGCCCGGCGGTAGAACTCCAGGGTGGAGCCGGGAAGTCCTTCCTGGCGGTCCACGGCATATTCCGCGAAGGCTTCAGACTGCGGCAGCCACGGAGCTTGCACTGCGTTGTTGGCCGCGGCGTCGTTGGCCGGGTCGGTGACGCCGTCAGCAGGGAAACTGTAACCGGGGCCGCCAAATCCATAGCCGGGGGCGTCGGCCCGCCAGGGTAAGGGCACCCGGCACCCGTCCCGGCCGCGTTCCGCCCCGTTGGTCCGAAAAAACGAGGGGTCTTGGCGGTCATGGGCGGCCAGAGTGGTGTGCTCGGGAAGCCCCAACTCCTCACCCTGATAGAGATAGGCGGATCCGGGCAGGCCGAGCATGATCAAGGTTGCGGCGCGGGCGCGCCTGAGTCCGAGTTCCTCGTCCGGCTGCTCGTCCTCGGAGCTAATGCCCTTGGGGAAAGTCGTGGGGTCGCTGAGCCCGAAACGGGAGGGGTGGCGGACGGTGTCATGGTTGGACAGCACCCAGGTGGCCGGTGCGCCGACCCCGGCAGCGGCGTCGAGCGATTCGTCGATCGCTTTGGCCATTCGGCGCGCGTCCCATCCAGCCAGCAGGAAGTCGAAGTTGAAGGCCTGTTGCATCTCATCCGCACGGACATACCTGGCCAGTCGCGAGGCAGGCTCGACCCAGGCTTCGGCAACCATCATTCGGTCGCCGTCGTACTCCTTGAGCACCTGGTGCCAGTCACGGTAGATCTCGTGCACGCCGTCTTGGTCCAGATACGGTGAGGGCGGATCCATCGCCGGTTTCGGCCGGTACTGCGGCGGATCGGCTGTCGGGTCATCGACGACGTTGAGCGCCTCCGGCGTCGCAGGGTGCGGAGCGTGCCCGGCGGCCTCGCTTCCTTCGACCATCGCGGCCTGCCCGGACCAGTCCGGGAGCCCCTTTTCCTTGACCAGTCCATGGGCTACATCCACGCGGAAGCCGTCCACGCCACGATCCAGCCAAAAACGCAGCACCGAGCGCATCTCCTCCTGCACCTCGGCGTTATCCCAATTCAGATCCGGCTGCTTGGTATCGAACAGGTGCAGGTACCACTGTCCGGGCAGCCCGTTTTCCCGCAGCCGGGTCCAGGCATTGCCGCCAAAAATCGACTGCCAGTTGTTGGGCGGAATCTCCCCGTGCGCACCCTTCCCGTCGCGGAAAAGGTAACGGTCCCGTGCCGGGGAACCGACCGGGGCTGCCAACGCCTCTTCGAACCAGATGTGCTCGTCGGAAGTGTGGTTCGGCACCAGATCCACAATTACCCTGATTCCCATGTCGTGAGCCTGTGCCAGAAGCGAATCAAAATCGCGCAGTTCGCCGAAGCGCGGGTCCACGGCGCGGTAGTCCGCGACGTCATAGCCGGCATCGGCCTGCGGGGAGAGGTAGAAAGGCGAAAGCCAGATCGCGTCAACCCCCAGTCGCCGCAGGTAAGGCAGCCGGGAGGTAACGCCGGGAAGGTCTCCCATTCCGTCGCCGTTGAGATCCGCAAAGGAGCGCGGGTAAATCTGATAGATAACCGCGGCGGCCCACCAGGGAGCCCCCGGAGTGGGGGCTGCCTGGACCTGCGAGTCGCTGGACTGGGGAATGGCGGAATCCATATTTGCCCTCCTGAGAACAAAGATCACGATTTGATGTAAGCGCTTGCACAATCATCAGAAAGCTTACTAGAGTGACTTGCACCACTCAATCTCACGCGCCGGAAAATGAACCGGGGCTGTGTGTATCAACTCATGTTTAGTTCAAGAGAAGAGCGCAGGATGAGAAATTCAAAAAGGATTGCACCCCTGGCGGCCGTGAGCGTGCTGGCATTGGCGCTGGCAGCTTGTGGCGGCAGCGGCGGCGGCTCCGGAGGATCAGGCGGTGGCGACGCGGCCAGCAACCTCACGGATCGCGGGCCAATCACGTACGTCCAGGGCAAGGACAACAGCAACGTGGTCCGCCCGCAGTTGGACAAATGGAATGCCGCCCATCCGGATGAGAAAGTGACCTTTAAGGAGCAATCCGACAACGCCGACCAGCAGCATGACGACCTGGTGCAGAATTTCCAGGCCAAGAATGCCAGCTACGACGTTGCCTCCGTGGACGTCATTTGGACCGCCGAATTCGCCGCAAAATCCTGGCTGCAGCCGTTGAAGGACAAGATGGCGGTGGACACCTCGAAAATGCTGCCGGCGACCGTGAAAACCGGAACATACAAGGACACGCTTTATGCCGTACCGCAGGCCTCGGACGGCGGTTTGCTCTATTACCGCAAGGATCTGGTTCCCACCCCGCCGAAGACTTGGGACGAGATGATGGGCATGTGTTCGATCGCCAAGGCTAAGGGGATAGGGTGCTACGCCGGGCAGTTTGCCAAGTACGAAGGGCTGACGGTGAACGTCTCCGAAGCGATCAACACCGCCGGCGGCACTGTGGTGGACAAGGACGGCAAGCCGACGGTCAATACGGATCAGGCTAAGGCCGGATTGAATAATCTCGTCCAGGCTTACAAGGACGGCAACATTCCCAAGGAAGCCATCACGTTCCAGGAAGAGCAGGGGCGGCAGGCCTTTGAGGCCGGAAACCTCCTGTTCATGCGGAACTGGCCCTACGTTTACAACCTGGCCAAGACTGACGGTTCTTCCACCGTGAAGGACACCTTCGGTGTCGCTCCGCTGCCGGGCAAGGACGGTCCCGGTGCCTCCAGCCTGGGCGGCCATAATATGGCCATCAGCGCGTATTCCAAGCACAAGGCCACTGCCTTGGACTTCGTTAATTTCATGACCAGTGAGGCATCCGGCAAGTTCTACGCCACGCAGGGTTCGCTCGCCCCCGTGATGGCCTCGCTGTATGCGGACCCGGAGTTGGTCAAGCAGCTGCCCTACCTCCCGGTGCTGAAGACCTCCATCGAAAACGCAGTCCCGCGTCCCGTGACGCCCTTTTACCCTGCTGTCACCAAGGCGATCCAAGACAACGCCTATGCAGCAATCAAGGGTGAAAAGCCCGTCGATCAGGCCCTATCCGATATGCAGTCGGCCATCAGTTCCGCAAATTCCTAGCAGGTGAGCCCCTGCCGGCGGACAAGCGCCGCCTGCAGGGGCATCCTGCCGCAGCCAGCTGAAGTCACAGTAAACCGGGCACGTCCTGTGTTCCGGCGCAGCGATCGATTCCGTTTGGAAAGGAGGGGACATGTCAATCGGAGCGGAACCAACGACGACGCACCGGACTAAGGGCCCCAAACCGGCAAAGCCGGACAAGCAGGGAAAAGAAACAAACGGGGTCGGGCAGGATCGCCGGGCCAAGACTCAGGGCAAATGGGCAACGCTGCTCATAGCTCCGACGCTGATCCTTCTGGCGATCGTCATTCTCTACCCCGTCATCAACGCGATAGTGATGTCCCTCCAACACGACCAGGGGTTGGACCCGGTGACGGGAACATTCGTTGCGGGCGGCTTTGCCGGCATCTCCAACTACATCGGCTGGTTGTTTCAGCAATGTGCCTCGCCCAGCGGCGGAACGCAGGCCTGCTCCCCCGGAAGCGTTGGCTCACAATTCTGGAGCGCAACCTACACAACGTTTTTCTTTACCGTGATCACAGTGGTTCTGGAAACCATCCTGGGATTCTGGATGGCAGTCATCATGGCCCGGGCGTTCCGCGGACGCAGCGCGCTTCGTGCGGCGGTCTTGGTTCCTTGGGCAATTCCCACCGCGGTAACGGCAAAACTGTGGTTCTTCATCTTCGCCTTCGAAGGGATTGCCAACAAGCTCTTTGGCACGGCGATTCTGTGGACCGGCAGCGCCGGGCCCGCCCGGGCGGCCATCATCATTGCCGATGTCTGGAAAACTACGCCGTTCATGGCTCTGCTGATCCTGGCGGGGCTGCAAATGATACCGGCAGACGTGTACGAAGCCGCCAAGGTGGACGGGGCATCGGCTTGGCAGCGGTTCACCCAGATTACCCTGCCGCTGGTCAAGCCGGCGCTTATGGTGGCCATTTTGTTCAGAGTGCTGGACGCTCTTCGGATGTACGATCTGCCGGCGATTATGACCGGCGGCGCCAATGACACCACAACACTTTCCCTGCTGGTAGTGGCCCAAATTCGTAACGGCTTCAATTCAGCCGCCGCGCTTTCGACCATCACCTTCCTGATTATCTTCATTGTGGCCTTCATCTTTATTAGATTTCTCGGCGCGAACGCCGTGGAATCTGCCGCCGGTGGAAAGGGGAAAGGCAAATGAGTGTCTCAGCACTAAAAACTCCGGCCTTCGATTCTGCGCCTAAAACCGCCGCGCGTAACCGGGCCCGCTGGGCCAGTGGCAGAACCTATATCAGCGCAGCGCTGATTTTGATCTGGTGCCTGCTGCCGTTTTACTGGATGATTGTCACGGCGTTCCGGGAGGTCGGCTACACCTTCGATCCCACGCCGTTCTTTACGCATCTGACCTGGGACAACTTCACGACGGTGTTTTCCACCGACTTGGGTAATCACTTTGCCCGGAACTTACTCAACTCCTTCATTATTGGTGGAGTTACTACCGTCGTCGCCCTCGTCGTTGGGGTCTTTGCCGCCTATGCACTGGCCCGGTTGGAGTTCCGCTTCAAGTTTTTGGTCCTGGGAGTCATCCTCGGTGCCTCGATGTTCCCCGGCGTGGCACTGGTGACGCCGCTGTTTCAGCTATTCACCAATATCGGCTGGATGGGCACCTACCAAGCCATGATCATTCCGGACATTTCCTTTGTGCTCCCGCTTACCGTTTATACCCTGACCTCTTTTTTCAGGGAGATGCCGTGGGAACTGGAAGAAGCGGCACGGATTGACGGCTGCACGCAGGGGCAGGCTTTCCGCAAGGTGATTATGCCACTGGCAGCACCGGCGATCTTCACTACTGCCATCCTGGCGTTCATCGCGGCCTGGAATGAGTTTCTGATTGCCAGTCAGCTGTCCAACGAGGACACCAAACCCGTCACCGTGGCCATCGCCTACTTTGCCGGCGCCCAGCCGCATCAGGAGCCGTACACAGCCGTGATGGCGGCCGGAACGGTGGTCACCATTCCCTTGGTCATTTTGGTGCTGATCTTCCAGCGCAAGATTGTGGCCGGTCTGACGGCCGGGGCGGTGAAATAATGCGCAACTCCGCACGCGTTCCTGTGCAGGGCCGCGCGGTCCGGCCGGGTGTCAGCCAGCGCCAGCGATCTGGGGAGGATTTTGACATTATTATCGGTTTCCTCGCATTCTGGGGCGTCATTCTGCTGGCGATGACGCTCTGGCTGGAACTCACCGGGCAACCGGCGTTGGGCTGGGCGATGGGGCTGCTGGCCATCGTGCTGGCTCTGTGGGGTATGCTCCGGCTGCGCCGTAAACTGCCGCAGCGCCGGGCCAGGCGCCATATGTAGCCGGCACAGCCAGCATAACCAGGACCCGACCGCACCCGCCAGGATGCCCTGACAGTCTGAAGAGGAGGGGACTCATGGCGGCAAGTATCGACGATGTAGCGGCGGCAGCCAAGGTCTCTACCGCCACGGTCTCCCGCGCCATCCGCGGTCTGCCCAGGGTCAGCCCCGTCACCCGGGCCCGAATCCTGGCCGTCGCTGATGACCTCGGATACGTTGCCTCTCCGTCGGCGAGCACATTGGCCACCGGGCGTACGCGCACCATTGGAGTGCTGGCTCCGTTCGTGGACAGGTGGTACTTCGGCCGCGTCCTCGAGGGTGTGGAACAGGAGCTCAGACAGCACTCCTATAACCTCCTCCTGTTCAGCCTGGGCGGCTACGCTTCAGATAGGCAGCGGCTGTTCAACCGGAACATGGTGCGCAAACAAATGGACGCTCTGGTGGTGCTGTGTTTGTCCTTGTCCGATCAGGAGCTGGAACAGCTGCACCGCACGGAGATCCCGCTGGTCGCCGTCGGTGGTCCGGTCAGCGGCTGCAGCAGCGTCCGCATAGACGATTCGCAGGCGGCGGCTGCTGCAACGCAGCATCTTCTTGATCTTGGCCATCAGGACATAGGACACCTGCACGGTGGACGGGAAGACCAGCTGAACTTCACGGTGCCGGGTTTGCGGACGGAGGGATTCCATTCGACGTTGCGTTCCGCCGGTCTGGGACCCCGATCGGAGTGGGAGGTGGAGGGGGACTATACGGTGCGTAACGGAGTGCGTGCAGCCGCACGGCTTTTCGACAGTCCGTCGCCCATGCCGACGGCTGTCTTCTGCGCCTCGGACGAAATGGCGCTGGGATTAATGTTTGAGGCGCGCCGGCGGGGGATCCGGATCCCGGAAGACTTATCGGTCATAGGCATCGACGACCACGAGTTTTCCGAGCCGGCGGCGTTGACCACCGTAGGCCAGGATCCGACCGCCCACGGTTCGATTGCCGCCCGCATGCTGATGGGCGAGCTCGCGGGCAAGACCGGGGCCGTGCGGGACAGAGTGGTGGAGCACCAGCTGATCGTCAGAGGGACGACGGCGCCGCCGCGTCATTGAGCGGGATCGGTCAGGACGCCCGTGCCAGCTGCCGGATGGGTATCCAGCGTGAGGCGAGCCTGCGGTAGGCAGCCGCGGCCCCGGTCAGGTCTCCTTCGGCCAGGCATTCGAGCCCCAGTCTGACGTCCATCGGTGAATCATCTGGGTAGACACGATCCGCCACCGGGCCGTAATCGAGCTCCAGGATGGATCCTTCCCGGAAGCCCTCAAGCCAGTTCTTGACGTCCGCCAACTCTTCGTGCAGGTCCAGCTCTTCCGCGGTTCCTTCGAGCATGCTGACGCAGGCTTCCGCACGCCGCAGCGCAGCCGTCAGGGGCACCTGGATACGTACCGTCAGAATGCGGCCAGCGGACTCCACGACCTCAGTCCGATCCGTCTCCGTCACCAGCACAAACCAGCTGAACGGAATGCCCCAGGTCGATATCCTGGTGAATGGCGGCCCGGGATATCCCGGCGCCGCCTCCGTCCGGCGCTGGTGTGGTTCCCGGAACCGCTCGGGCACCAGCATACTCGCCAGTTGTGCGGTGTACCCCCGGTGGAATTCACCCACCGCCGCAAAGGAACGGAGCACCATCTGGCCAGGCGAATATAGGAGCGGCGCGTCCTCGGCAAGGCTCAACGTGCGGATTCTATCCGCGGCGGCTGTGGGCAGCGGATCTCCATTGGGCCTGGTGATCCGCCCCAAGGAATCGATGAGTTCCTGCATATCCACGGCCGTTCGGCTCTGGTCCGGCAGGAGGTGCTCCTGGATGTAACGCTGTTCCATCGTGGTGAAGGCCGTCATCGGTGAGAATATGCGCAGGCTGGAGACGAAGGGAAGGGACGTTCCGCCCAAATACAGCCCGCTGCGCATGGATTAGCCCAATTCCACGACGACGGGGGCATGATCAGAGGCGCCCTTGCCTTTGCGTTCTTCCCTGTCGATGGACGCCCCGGTGACGCGGGCGGCCAGCGCCTCGGAGGCCAGGATAAAGTCGATCCGCATGCCCTGTTTCTTGGGAAAGCGCAGTTGCGTGTAGTCCCAATACGTGTAGACGCCGGGCCCGGGGGTGAAAGGGCGCACTACATCGGTAAAACCCGCTGCTTCAAAGGCATGAAAGGCCTCTCGCTCCGGAGCGCTGACGTGCGTCAGGCCTTCGCTGAGGAAGTAGTCGATGTCCCACACATCCTCGTCTTGAGGAGCGATGTTCCAATCGCCCATCAGGGCTATCTGAGCCTGTGCATCCGCGGACAGCCCGGATATGGCGTGTTCCTTCAGGGCCGCCAGCCAGGAAATCTTGTAGGGCATATGCGGATCCGACAGCGAGCGGCCGTTGGGTACATAGAGGCTCCAGACGCGGACGCCATTGCAGGTTGCCGCGATCGCGCGTGCCTCCTGAATTGGGTCCTTGTCCGCCTTGCCGAAGGCCGGCTGGGCAGCGAAGGTGCGTTCAACGTCGTCGAGCCCTACCCTGGAGGCAATCGCTACTCCGTTCCATTGGCTGAACCCGAAGTGCGCCACCTCGTACCCGTTGTTCTCGAACATTTCCCACGGGAAGTTCTCGTCCTTGCACTTGGTTTCCTGAAGGGCCAGAACGTCCACGTCGGTCCGACGCAGCCAGTCCTCCACGCGGTCTGCGCGGGCCCGCAGCGAGTTAACATTCCAGGTTGCAATTTTCATCGGTTTTACCATCTTCACATCGCTCAATTTACCGAACTCCTTACTTCCACCAGGTATCCAGCAGGGAAACCGGGACAGTCCGTTTATGCCGGGTGGCCAAATAGCGCTTTTCGATGGTTTGAGCATCTGTCACCGGGACGTCCTTCCCTTCCAGATAATCGTCGATCACGTCGTAGCGCAGTCCTAGCTCGTCTTCGTCGGTGCGGCCAGGCACCCCGTCAAGCAGATCCGCCGTCGGCGCCTTGTTGTAGAGCCGCTCGGGCGCATTAAGCTCGCACAGCAGTGCACGGTTCTGGCGCTTGTCCAGCGTGAACAGCGGCAGTACGTCCGCGCCGCCGTCACCGAACTTTGTGAAGAATCCCGTCACCGATTCGGCCGCGTGGTCGGTCCCGATCACCAGGAGATTCCGGGCGCCGGCCAAGGCATATTGGGCCACCATTCTTGCCCTGGCCTTGATATTGCCCTTGGTGAAATCCGTGATCGGCTCTCCGGTGGTCGCCGCGAACTCAGCCACAAAACTGTCCACTGCCGCCGCGACGTTATAGCTCCACGACGTTTTGGGCGCGATGAATTCCAAGGCCCGCTGCGCGTCCTCCTCGTCGGTCTGCCTGCCATAGGGGAGCCGGACAGCGACAAAGTCCGCAGCGGTTCCGGCGCCATTCAGCTCCTCTACCGCCAGTTGGGCCAGCCTGCCGGCGAGGGTGGAATCCAAGCCACCACTGACGCCCAGCACGAAGCCGCTGGCGCCCGTGGCCAGCAAAAATTCCTTGAGGAAATCCACCCGGCGGCGGATTTCAGCCGCGGGATCAATAGTGGGTTTTACACCCATTTCCTCAATGATTTGCCTCTGGAGTTCACGCATACCTGCAAGCCTACTGTGCCGCTTTGACCACTCGTGCTGCTGTGAATGCCGATGCCGCGGGAACTGCTGCCTTATAGGATGGAAGCCATGACTGCGCCTCTGGACCTGCCCGCTGCCCGTTCCCGCCTCCTGAACCTGATTAAGGAACTGGCCATCGTCCGGGGCAAGGTGATCCTCTCCAGCGGAGCCGAGGCGGATTACTACATTGATCTGCGCCGCATCACACTGCACCACGAAGCCTCCCGGCTGGTCGGGCAGGTGATGCTGGCGCTGCTCGACGATGCCGGCATCACCGGCATCGCCGCAGCGGGAGGGCTGACCATGGGCGCCGATCCGGTGGGAACCGCTCTCATGCATGCTGCCGCGGACCAGGGCCGGGCGATTGACGCCTTCGTGGTAAGGAAGGCGCAGAAGTCCTACGGCATGGGCCGGCAGGTGGAGGGCCCGCAGGTGCTCGGCCGACGCGTCGTGGCCCTCGAAGACACTTCCACTACCGGAGGCTCTGCGCTGACGGCCGTGGAAGCCCTGCGACGTGCCGGCGCCGAGGTGGCTGCCGTGGCAGTGATCGTGGACCGGGACACCGGTTCCAAAGAGCGGATTGAGGCCGAGGCCGGCATCCCCTACCTCTTTGCCTTCAGCAAGACCGACCTGGGGCTTTAGCCGGTCCGCCTCCGGCAATCACCGGCGCTAAATACGCGGGATCAGATCCGCCACCGAATTCAGGATTTCATCCGGTCGGAACGGGAAAGCGTTCACGTCCTCGGGCTGCGTGATTCCGGTCAGGACCAGGACGGTGTGCAGCCCCGCCTCCATGCCCGCGATGATATCCGTGTCCATCCGGTCGCCGATCATAGCGGTGGTCTCCGAGTGGGCCTCGATGCGGTTCATGGCGGAACGGAACATCATCGGATTTGGCTTGCCGACAATATACGGTTCCCGGTTGGTGGCCTTGCTGATCAGCGCTGCGATCGCACCGGTGGCCGGGAGCGGCCCCTCCTTGGACGGGCCGGTGGCGTCCGGATTGGTGGCAATGAAACGCGCGCCGTCGCCGATCAGCCGGATCGCCTTGGTAATTGCCTCGAAGGAGTAGGTGCGTGTTTCACCGAGTACCACGTAATCCGGATTCTGATCGGTGAGAATAAACCCGGCCTCGTGCAGGGCGGTGGTTAAACCGGCCTCGCCGATCACGAAGGCCTTACCATGCGGCATCTGGCCCTTGAGGAACTGCGCGGTGGCCAGCGCGGACGTCCAAAGGTTTTCCTCCGGTATTTCCAGCCCCGAACCCCTCAGCCGGGCCGAGAGATCGCGCGGCGTATAAATGGAGTTATTGGTCAGCACCAGAAAACGCTTCGACGTATCCACCCACCGCTGCAGTAGTTCAACGGCGCCCGGAACCGCCTGGTTTTCATGGACCAGTACTCCATCCATGTCCGTCAGCCAGCACTCGATATCCTGCGTTCTGCGCGGTTCAAGATTTCCCATGGCAGCGTCCTCCTGATTGTTGATAGCTGGTTGTAAAGCTGAATGCGAACGCCGCCGTCCGCCGCCGGTCTTCCAGATAACAGTCTTCCAGAGGAGGCAGGCGATCCGGTAGGGGCTTCATCACGTGCCGGCAACGGTAGTGTTGACAGGTGAATACGCACCAGGCCGACGACGGCGGCACGCACCACCCGGATCCGCAGCAGCCGGCGGTGGGTGTCGGCCCGTGGCCGGGCGCCCGGCCGGTCGGTGACCATTGGGACCCGGAACTGCTCGCCGAGGGCGACACGCGCAACGTCGTGGACGAGTACCGGTATTGGAATCACGAAGCGATCGTGGCGGACCTGGACGCCAAACGCCACAACTTCCACGTCGCCATCGAGAACTGGCAGCATGATCTCAACATCGGTTCCGTGGTCCGCTGTGCCAATGCCTTTCTGGCCAAGGAAGTGCACATCATTGGCCGACGGCGGTGGAACCGGCGCGGTGCGATGGTTACGGACCGCTATCAGCATGTGCGGCACCATCCGAGCGTCGAGGAGTTTGTCCAATGGGCTCAGGCCGAGGGCCTGGCCGTGATCGGAATCGATAACTTCCCCGATTCGGTCCCGCTGGAAACCTACGACCTGCCACGGGACTGCGTCCTGGTATTCGGCCAGGAGGGGCCGGGACTGACCGATGAGGTGCACACGGCGGCTCAGGCCACCTTGTCGATTGCCCAGTTCGGCTCCACCCGGTCCATCAATGCCTCGGCCGCTGCAGCCATTGCGATGCACGCGTGGATCCGCCGGCACGTTTTCGGCCAGCATATCTAGGGGCGCTGGACGTCCCGCGCGGGACGCCGACGTCGTCGTCCCGGTCTGGCTAGGATGGAGATAGTTCCGCCATGTCAGCTACCGTCCCTTCTCAAGGAGTCAGCATGCCCATTGCATCCCCGGACAAATACGTCGAAATGATTGACCGCGCCAAGGCCGGAGGCTTCGCCTACCCGGCGGTCAATGTGACCTCCTCGCAGACCCTGAATGCGGCACTGCAGGGTTTCGCCGATGCCGGCAGCGACGGTATCATCCAGGTCTCCACCGGAGGCGCGGCCTATTGGTCCGGAGCGTCGGTCAAGGACATGGTTGCCGGGTCTTTGGGCTTCGCCGCATTTGCCCGTGAAGTGGCGAAAAACTATCCGGTCAACGTGGCGCTGCACACCGACCACTGCCCCAAGGACAAGCTGGAGGGATTCGTACTGCCCCTGCTGGCGGCCTCGGAAGCGGCCGTGAAGGCAGGCAAGGACCCGATCTTCAACTCGCATATGTGGGACGGCTCCGCGGAAACGTTGGAGGAGAACCTGCGCATCGGGCGGGAGCTGCTGGCCCGCACCTCGGCCGCGCACATGATCCTCGAGGTGGAGATCGGTGCCGTGGGCGGGGAGGAAGATGGCGTTGAGAACGCCATCAATGAAAAGCTCTACTCCACGGTGTCCGATGGCCTGGCCACCGTGGAGGCCCTCGGCGCCGGAGAGCACGGCCGTTACATTACGGCGCTGACCTTCGGTAACGTGCACGGCGTGTACAAGCCCGGCGGTGTTAAGCTGCGGCCGGAGATCCTCAAGGAAATCCAGGAGCAGGTCGGAGCCAAGCTCGGCAAGGACAAGCCCTTTGACCTGGTTTTCCACGGCGGGTCCGGATCCAGCCAGCAGGAAATCAAGGACGCCGTCTCCTACGGGGTTATCAAAATGAACATCGATACGGATACGCAGTATGCCTACACCCGCCCGGTGGCGGACCACATGCTCAAGAACTATGACGGCGTGCTGAAGATCGACGGCGAGGTCGGCAATAAGAAGACGTATGACCCGCGTGTCTGGGGTGCCGCTGCCGAGAAGGGCCTGGCAGCGCGCGTTGTCGTGGGTGCCCAGGAACTCGGCTCCGCTGGCAAGACCTTCTGATGACGGACAACTTCCGCAGGAACCTGCTCGGTCCGGCGCCCACCATGCTCCCGGGCGAGCCGGACGTTGAAGCCCGTTTGGCGGCCGGCGACGAGGCCGTCGATCTGGCGGCAAAGCACCCGACATCCTCGCTCCTGTGGGCCATTCTGGCCGACGAAGCCTTCGCGGAGGGCCGGGTCATCGAGTCCTATGCCTACGCCCGCACCGGCTACCATCGCGGGCTGGATGCGCTGCGGCGCGCCGGCTGGAAAGGAACCGGGCCGGTTCCTTTCGAACACGAGGGGAACCGGGGGTTCCTGCGGGCGTTGTATGCCCTGGGCCGGGCGGCCGGCGCCATCGGTGAGACCGAGGAAGCGGAGCGGATCTCCGCCTTCCTCAACGACTCAGATCCACTGGCGGCCGCGGCCATCGAGGCCCGCTAGCCGCACCGCAACAAACCGGACCAGCGCCGGTATCGGCTGATTGACCGGTTTCTGGGCCGGCTGTGCCGCAGGTGTCCTTCTCAAACTTGTCAAGGTCACCTGCGGAACGGCCATGAAGGCGGCGTCGGGTTCAGCCCCAGATATTGTCTCCGCGCAGCGAGGCGTCGGCGCCGCCGTCGGCATAAATGGTCTGCCCGGTGGTGTGCGTGTTCTCTTCGCTGGTCAACCACGCCAAAAGCCTGGCAATCACAACGGCGTCACTGTGGTAGTTCAACGGCATCGGAACGTGCTTGTCCGTCAGTTCGCGGCCCTCGGGCGTGGACAGCAGCTCGGCGGTCATGGCCGAAACGACGGTACCTGGTGCCACGGCGTTGAGCGGAATGCCGGCGCCGGCCCACCGCCCGGTGATGCATTCCCTGCGAACCCAGCGGCTCAGCGCGCGTTTGCTGGAGGGGTAGTTCAGGTAGCCGATCTGCGGCCCCTGGGCTGCTAACTCCGCCCCGATCCTGACGGCCCGGTCTTCATCCCCGGCGAGCATGGCGTCGACCAGTTCTGCGGAGTTCGGCTGCAGCGACGCCATGGAACTGACGACGGCGGCGCGCGGGGAGCTGCCGGCGGCCAGGGCAGGGGCGAGCAGCTGGAGAAACTCGGTAACGCCAAAGTAATTTACGCTCACGGTCAAGGGGCTAGGGGCCGAGATGCCTGCGCAGGCGATGACGGCATCTACTCGGCCGCCGGCCAGCTCGAGCGCCTTGGCAGCAGCATCCCTGCGCCCTTCCTTGGTACTCAGGTCCGCGGTCACCTCTGTGCCGCGCAGATCGACACCGATGACGCTGGCTCCGCGTTCCCGCAGCAGGCCGGCGGTGGCGGCGCCGATGCCCGAACCGGCTCCAGTGATGATGTAGGTACGGGCTGTGGTGGCAGTTGTCATTTTAATGCTCCTTTATTGAGGCTGGTCTCGGCCAGTTGTGCGCTGAACGAGATGGTGGATTGCTCGAACATCTGCAGCAGTCGGGTGAATTCACGCCGGTCCTTCTCGGACCAGTCGTGAAGAAGGTCATCGACAAGTCCGTTCCCGGCACGCACAAACGCGTCCGCCACGCTTTGACCGGCAGGTGTGAGCTTGACCAGCTGGGCCCGGGCATCGAGGGGGTCACCGACGCGGACCGCCAGTCCGGCTTTGACCAGGCGCGCGAGGATCTTACTGACGTTGGAGGCACCAGTGACCATATTTTCCGACAGTGCGGACGGCCGCTGGGCTCCGTGGTTGGCCAGAATGGTGATCATGGTGATGGCGCCGGGGTCCAGGTCCAGGCCCTCCCGGGCAGCCACCTTCCGGAGGAAGTCCGGCGCGGTCCACTCACCGAGGACGCGGGTAAGGGCCGAGATGAGGCCGGAGCGGTAATCTACGGCGGCCCAGAGATCAGGCATGAAGCGTTCCGCCATCCACGGGCAGCACCACACCGGTGATGAACGCCGCTTCGTCGGAAAGCAGCCAAACGGCAGCATTGGCTATCTCCGCCGGTTTGCCCAGTCGCTTCATGGGAATTTCGGCCGCGTAACCGGCCTTCGATTCCGCCGGCAAGGAAGCCAGTGCGGCAGTTTCTATGGCTCCCGGCGCCACGGCGTTAACCCGGATCCCCTGCTCGGCGTTTTCCATCGCCACACTGCGGGTCAGGCTGACAACACCATGCTTGGAGGCCCCGTAGGGGGTGAGCATCGGGGTGGAGGACAGGCCAGCTAAAGAAGCAATGTTGACAATTGCGCCACCGCCGTTTGCCCGGAAATGGCCCACTTGGGCCTTCATGGCCAGGAATGTCCCCCGCAGGGTGATATTAATGATGCGGTCCCACTCATCGTTAGAGACGTCTTCAACGCGCTTAGGCATTGCGCCAATCCCGGCGTTGTTGACCGCCAGATGGAGGCCACCAAAGGTAGCCACCGCGAAGTCCAGCAGCTCGGCGATCTCCTGAGGCAGGGCCACATTGGTGTGTTTGAATGCGGCCCGCCCGCCGGCGGCCGTAATTTCCTCCACGGTCCCGGCTCCGGCCAAGTCATCGACGTCGGAAACCACCACGTCGGCGCCTTCCGCCGCCAGCCGCAGGGCGCAGGCCCTGCCAATGCCGGCACCGGCCGCGGTTACCAGGGCTACTTTGTCGGGGAAGAACATGGTTTCTCTTTTCCACTATCGCTAACCGTGCATTTACTGTCCTGTAGACAGTATATGGGAGTGTCGGATGGCCCGCCCCGCTGGCGCTTCGCCAGCGGAAGCCGATGGCACGGCCGAAGTCGGCTAAATGGCACGGCCGAAGTCGGCTAAATGGCACGGCCGAAGTCGGCTGAATGGCACGGCCGAAGTCGGCTAAATGGCACAGTCGAAGTCGGCTAAACTTAGCGGGTAAGAGCCCCCAACTTGCGACTCCGTCCCGGGCCGGATCTTTTGCCGGCCGGGACGCGTGTGAGTGGGGCATTCTGATGTGTGGCGCAAGGCCGGTTGCCCCAAGGGGTCCGCGACCCAGTGCCCAACCAATGGGGGAGGATCCCATGCCCGCAATCGTAATCGTCGGTGCCCAGTGGGGCGACGAAGGCAAAGGCAAGGCCACCGATCTGTTGGGCGGCCGCGTTGACTACGTGGTCAAGCCAAACGGCGGCAACAACGCCGGGCACACCGTCGTCGTCGGCGGTGAGAAGTATGAGCTAAAGCTCCTTCCGGCCGGTATTCTCAGTCCAAATGCCGTACCGATCATCGGCAACGGCTGTGTGGTGAACCTCGAGGCGCTCTTTGCCGAAATCGAGGGACTGCAGGCGCGCGGCGCCGACACCTCCAAGCTCCGCATTTCGGCTAACGCCCACCTGGTGGCCCCCTACCATCAGGTATTGGACAAGGTCACCGAACGGTTCCTGGGCAAGCGTGCCATCGGCACGACGGGGCGCGGGATCGGCCCGGCGTATATGGACAAGGTGGCCCGGCTGGGTATTCGAGTGCAGGATGTGTTCGACGAGTCGATCCTGCGGCAGAAGGTGGAGGGCTCGCTGCAGCAGAAAAATGAATTGCTGGTCAAGGTCTACAACCGCCGTGCGATCAGCATCGACGAGACGGTGGAGTACTTCCTGGGCTTCGCCGAACGGCTGCGGCCGCTGATTATCGACTCGGAACACGTCCTCAATCAGGCGCTTGACGACGGCAAGGTCGTTTTGATGGAGGGAGGCCAGGCCACCTTTTTGGACGTGGACCATGGCACGTATCCCTTTGTGACGTCCTCCAATCCGACGTCCGGGGGCGCCTGTGTCGGCTCGGGCATCGGACCGACCAGAATCAACCGTGCGGTGGGCATTATCAAGGCCTACACCACACGGGTAGGTGCGGGGCCGTTCCCCACGGAGCTGTTCGACCAAATGGGTGAGTATCTGCAGAAGACCGGCGGGGAATTCGGCGTCAATACCGGGCGACCGCGCCGCTGCGGCTGGTACGACGCGGTGCTGGCGCGGTATGCCTCCCGGGTGAACGGCTTCACCGACTACTTCGTTACCAAACTGGACGTACTCACCGGGATAGCCCAGATCCCGGTCTGCGTGGCCTACGACATCGACGGCGTGCGTTTCGATGAGATGCCCATGACACAGACGGATTTCCACCACGCTAAGCCCGTCTTTGAATATTTTGACGGCTGGACCGAGGACATTACCGGGGCCCGGACCATGGCGGATCTGCCGGAAAACGCACAACGCTATGTCCGGGCCCTGGAATCCATTTCAGGCACGAGGTTTTCCGCCATTGGCGTCGGCCCGGACCGGGACCAGACCATCGTGATTCACGATTTGATCAACGCCTGACGCGAAAATATACGTACCCGGCGCGGAAGAGCTGGAAGCGGCTACGCTGGAACTGACGGCAACGAGCACGGGAGTGGCGATGAAAGTCAGCGTAGGGCAATTCACCCCAGGCGGGGACGTCGAGGGTAACCTCCGTGCCATGCGCCGGCTCGCAACGTCGGCGCGGGAAGGGGAATCGTCGCTGATCGTCTTTCCGGAAGAATCGATGTTTTCCATAGGCCGGGTGGATGGAGATTTCACGGCCGCCGTGGCTGCGCACTGGAGTTCCTTTGTGCAGGGACTCTCGCGCATCGCCAGCGAGGTCGGCATCGCAATCATCGCCGGTGGTTACGAATCCAGCGGTGAAAAGCGCCCCTTCAATACCCTGATTGCCATCGACCATGACGGCCGGATACTGACTACTTACCGCAAACTGCACCTCTATGACGCGTTCTCGTATCAGGAATCGCTGCGGATTAAACCGGGCGACGGCGGCATTAAGGTAGTCTCTATCGGCGCCCTGCGCGTGGGGATGATGACGTGCTACGACCTCCGCTTCCCCGAGTTGTCGCGTGCCCTGGCGGTCCAGGGTGCCGAGCTGATTACGGTATCGGCAGCCTGGTTCAAGGGCGAACATAAGATCGACCATTGGGAGACTTTACTTAAGGCCCGCGCGATCGAGAATACGTGTGCGGTGGCGGCCGCCGGTACCTCCAGCGACCACTGCGTCGGCCATTCGGCCATTCTGGATCCGATGGGGGTTCCGCAGACCTTCCTCAATGATGAGGCGGAAGGCGTGGTCACGGCCGAGGTCAGCCGAAAGCGTATCGATGAGGTCCGGGAATTCCTGCCCGTCCTGCAGAACCGCCGGTCTGCACAGGACTATCAGGTTATTGACGTGTCCCGAACCGGTAGCTAGTGTCGGGAATACGGGAGGAACCAATGAATGATGATGAGATTGTCGAGGGTCTGGCGCCGCTGGTGCCGATCGGACTTGAGGACATTCCGCTGGACGGTGACTGGCTGGAGCCCCCGTTCAACAACGATGAAATGGGCCGGGCCGTCATTTTCAATGATGGGGATTTCCAGTTCGTGGCGGTCAACCGCAGCACCGGCGAGGTCTCTTGCGTCTGCGAGGATGACGAGTGCCTGATGGCGTCCTCGCTGGCTCAGCTGGTGGATATTGCCACCGTCTGGGGGGCGATCGACCGCGACTCCCTGGGCCCGGAAGATGACGATGCCGATTTCGCCAAGGTTGCCGTTGACTTTGAACAGCGGCTTAAGAAAATAGATCCCGCCGCGGCCCGGCCCAATGAATTCTGGTCCCTGTACGCCGAAGAACTCAGCAACAGTAATTAGCCGCATGCTGCCCGTCAACGATCCGCAGGTCATTGCCGATGTGCTGTCCACGCCCGCCCGATGGGCCATCGTCGGGCTGTCCAACAACCCGAAACGCGCCGCTCTGGGCGTGTCGCTGATGCTGCAGAAGTCATTAGGCATGGACATTATCCCCGTGTCGCTGAAAGGCGAAGATGTGCACGGGGCGACCGGATACAAGCGGCTGGCCGACGTCCCGGGACCAATCGATGTGGTGGACTGTTTCGTGAATTCCCAGCGGATCGGGGCAGTCGTGGACGAGGCCATTGCCATCGGTGCCAAAGCGGTGTGGCTTCAGCTCGGAGTTATTGATGCGGCGGCTGCCCAGCGCGCGGCGGCGGCAGGTCTGCGGGTGGTGATGGACCGTTGCCCGGCCATCGAAGCGCCGAAACTGGGAATCGGCCGCTGAATCCTTCGGGGAATCGCACCGTAACGGACTGCCCACGCCCGTCTGCTAATATGCAGAGTGTAGTAGTCCTCTTACAGCAAGGACAGCAGTGCCCCGTCGTTTCAAGTCGTTCCCACCCCTGGGTCGGCGGATAGGGATCGCTCTTGTCGCCGTCGTACTCTGTGCGCTGGTGCTGACAGGCCTGTGGGCCTCCGGGAGAGTGGGGCAGAGAGTCCCGGACGCAACGGCGAGCACGGCAACCGCTGCCGCCGGAAAAGGACCTGGAACGGGGTCATCGCCGTTTCCGTCCGGTGCCGCCGCATCGAACCTGGCCGTTGTCACGCCGTCGGCCGTTCCTTTCCCTGCGGACCCGCCGCTCGTGCCGGACCATGCTCTGCCGCCTGTCACCGATGGCATGGTGCCGGTGCTGACCAAGGTGCCGACCGAACAAAAGGTTGTTTTCCTGACCATCGACGACGGTGCCACCAAGTTGCCGCAGGACCTGAAAATTCTCCAGGACAACGGGATCAAGGCGACCCTGTTCCTGGCCCAGACCTTTGTCAGCGGCAACCCGGCGTTCTTCACCGATTTTGTTGCCGCCGGCAGTGTTGTGGAGGACCACTCGGTCAGCCACTCCCTGAACATGATCCAGCTCCCCTACGCTGCGCAGAAGGCCGAGATCTGCCAGATGGCCGACTATGTCCAGCAACACTACGGCCGCCGCCCGGTCTTCTTTCGCCCGCCTGGTGGACCCTACACTAACGCCACCCGTAAAGCAGCTGCGGACTGCGGCATGAAGGCCATCATTGACTGGGAAGCCAAGGCCAACGCGGGCAAGATGGATTATCAGTACGGTGCTTCGCTGCGGGCCGGAGACATAGTATTGATGCACTTCCGGCCCGAATTCGCCGCGGACATGCAGGCATTTTTGTCGGCTCAGAAGGCTGCCGGGCTCAAAGTGGTTCTCCTGGAGGACTACCTGAAAACCGACTGATCGCGGGAGGGGCCCGGTATACACTCCAGCTGTGGATATAAAACAGCTCCGGGAAGCGTGTCTGGACCTCCCCTGTGCCGTCGAGGAGTTTCCGTTCGGGCCGGAGACCGCCGTGTTCAAGGTCAGGCCGGCGATCAGCGGGACGTTTCGGCACGAGGCAAAGATGTTTGCGCTGAGCAGCTTTGCTGCGAGTCCGTTGTCGGTCAGCCTGAAATGCGATCCGGAATTGGCTCTTGCGCTGCGGTCCGCGCATCCGGAAATCACCGGGGCCTACCATCTGAACAAGACCCATTGGAACGCAGTGCGCTGCGACGGAGAGCTGGAGGACACCATGGTTAAGGACATGATTGAAGATTCCTACGATCTGGTGGTGGCGACTCTGGCCCGGGCGCAGCGTGAAACCCTTAGCTGGCGGCGAATCATCGACGCGGGAGCAGCCCAATGAGGCACCCGGGGCACGGGGAACTGACCTACCCGGAGCATGGGCTGACCGGGATTTTCGCCCGCGGGCTGTCCGGGCAGGACCACGGCAACGGGGCTGACCCCACAGGCCGGGATTCCGTCACTGCACCCGGATACCGTTGGGTGCACAAGAGCATTGTTGTCGGAAGCGGGCGCGCCGTCTACGAACGCCTTGCCGAAGGCATACTCAGTTGGGAAATCCAGCGCGGCGCCGGGCTGGCTGTGCGCGGCCCAGACCGCGCCGTCCCCGGTGCGCGAGTGATCAGTGGATTCGGGCTCGGCGATCTGCGCCTGCCGGTGCCGTGCCAGGTGGTCTGGGCGCAGGAGCCTGTTGCCACTGTTGATCCGGACGAACAATGCGGACCGGCACGGGGGGAGATGGCCGGGTTCGGCTACGGAACTCTCCCCGGGCATCCAGCCAGCGGGGAAGAGGCTTTTATCGCCCGTTTTGGCGAGGACGGCGCAGTCCGGTTTGACGTGCTTGCCTTCAGCAAGCCAGCTGGCCTGATCTTCCGTCTTGCCGCTCCGGTCACCACGCTGTCCCAACGGTTGATCACGCAGCGCTATCTGCACGCTGCACGTCGCATCGCCGCTGGCGGATCCCCCTGATCGTCGGGGGAGTAGATGACCCCTGCGCGGCAGATCTCAAAATGACTGTGCCGCAGCGCTTGAGTTTCACGGGTTATCCGAAAAAGCGCTGCGGCACAGTTACCGGGGGAGAAATCAGCCGAAGTAGCGCGGTAGCGTTCCCTCGTGGGCTTCGCGCAGCTCGTCCAGCGAGAGCTCAAACTGTCCCTGGACATTCAAGGACCCGGATTCCGCGTCCACAATGCCGATCCGGACCGCAGGGAAGGCGCGCGCGGTGCACATGTCGGTGAAGCGGATTTCCTCTGACCTCGGAACGGCGACGACGGCCCGGGCCTGCGATTCGGAGAACAGCAGGGTGAAAGCGTCCACACCGTCGCGCTCGCAGACCGCGGCCAGGCTGACCCGTGCGCCGACGTTAAAGCGTAGGGATGACTCCACCAGCACTGCCGCTAGACCCCCTTCGGAGAGATCGTGGGCCGAATCCACCATGCCGTCCCGGGAGGCGTTGACCAGGATCTCGCCCAATTGACGCTCCAGCGCCAGATCCGCCCTGGGCGGCTGACCGCCCAGATGGCCGCGCAGATTGGCCCACTCGGAGCCGTCCAACTCGTCCGCCGTGGTGCCCAGCAGGTAGATTGCCTGGCCGTCCTCAACCCAGCCCGACGGCGTACGGCGGGCAACGTCGTCGAACACGCCCAGGACGCCGACCACGGGAGTCGGATGGATCGCCACGCCGCCGGTCTGGTTGTACAGCGAAACGTTGCCGCCGGTGACAGGGACGCCCAGCTCGCGGCAGCCGTCGGAAAGACCGCGGACGGATTCGGCGAACTGCCACATGACCTCGGGATCCTCCGGCGAGCCAAAGTTCAGGCAATCGGTGACGGCGAGCGGCCGGGCGCCGGAGGTGGCGACGTTGCGGTAGGACTCCGCCAGCGCCAACCGTGCGCCCTCATACGGGTTCAGGTACGAGTAGCGGCCGTTGGCATCCGTGGAAATGGACACCCCCAGCCCGGTTGACTCGTCAACGCGGACTACGCCAGCGTCGTCGGGCATCGCCAGCGCCGTGTTGCCCTGCACATACCGGTCGTACTGGTCGGTGACCCAGTCCTTTGAACACATGTTCGGGGACGCCATCAGTTCGACGACGGCGGCAGCCAAGGCTGCGCCGTCGGCCGGCCGGTGGGCAGCGGCAGGGGAGGCGGTAAACGAATCCGCCTGCACGCCGTCCAGCCACTGTGGGCGATGGAACGGCCGGTCGTACACGGGTCCTTCGTGGGCTACGGTACGCGGATCCACGTCCACGATCTTCTCGCCATCCCACTCGATGATCAGCCGCCCGGTGTCCGTGACCTCGCCCAGCCAAGAGTATTCCACCGCCCATTTGTCCATAATCGCCTCAAAGGCAGCAACGTTCTCCGGCGTGACCACGGCCATCATGCGTTCCTGCGACTCGGACATCAGGATTTCACCCGGTGTCAGGCTCGGGTCGCGGAGCAGTACCTTGGTCAGTTCGACGTTCATACCGCCGTCGCCATTGGACGCCAGCTCAGAGGTGGCACAGGAGATGCCGGCAGCGCCAAGATCCTGGATGCCCTCCACCACGGAGGCCTTGAACAGTTCCAGGCAGCACTCAATAAGCACCTTCTCCGCGAACGGATCGCCCACCTGCACCGCGGGGCGCTTGGACGGTTTGCTGGAATCGAAGGATTCGCTGGCCAGCACCGATGCGCCGCCGATGCCGTCTCCACCGGTGCGGGCGCCGAAGAGCACCACCTTGTTGCCGACTCCGGAGGCATTGGCCAGCCGGATGTCCTCGTGCCGCATCACGCCTACGGCCAGCGCATTCACCAGCGGGTTGCCCTGGTACACCGCGTCAAAAACCACCTCGCCGCCGATGTTCGGAAGGCCCAGGCAATTGCCGTAGCCGCCGATCCCGGAAACGATGCCGTGCACCAAACGCGCCGTATCCGGGTGGTCGATCGCACCGAAGCGCAACGGATCCATCACTGCAACAGGGCGTGCGCCCATCGAAATAATGTCCCGGACAATGCCGCCCACACCGGTCGCCGCGCCCTGGTAGGGCTCCACGAAGGAGGGGTGGTTGTGTGATTCGACCTTGAACGTCACCGCCCAGCCGTCCCCGATATCCACCACGCCTGCATTCTCGCCAATGCCCACCAGCAGATGTTCCTTCATCTCATCGGTGACCTTGTCGCCGAACTGGCGCAGGTGGTTTTTGGAGGACTTATAGGAGCAGTGCTCGCTCCACATCACCGAGTACATGGCCAGTTCCGCGGCAGTGGGGCGGCGGCCCAGGATCTTTACGACCTCGTTGTATTCGTTCTCCTTCAGGCCCAGCTCCGCCCACGGAAGCGGCGTCTCCGGCGTGCGGGCAGCATGGTCGACCGTGTCGATGTTGAACTTCCTGGTCTCCACAGTTTGGTGTTCCCCGCTCATTTTGTGCCTCCAACAAGCTTGCTAAGAACCGAGGTGAAAAATCCCAGACCATCCGTGCCCGAACTGCGCCCACTGGCGGACTCCGGGCCGTAGCCGGCCTCCACCGCGTGCTCCGGGTGCGGCATCAGGCCGACGACGTTGCCGGTGGCATTGCTGATACCGGCAATGTCGCGCCGCGAACCATTAGGATTCAGGCCGACATAGCGGAACACGACACGCCCCTCCGCTTCGAGGGCATCCAGCGTCTTCTCGTCGGCAATGTACTGGCCGTCCTGGTTCTTCAACGGGACGGTGATTTCCTGTCCAGCCGCATAGTCGGAGGTCCACCACGTGCTGTTGTTTTCCACCCGCAGCTTCTGGTCGCGGCAAATGAACTTCAGGTGATCGTTCTTGAGCATGGAACCGGGGAGCAGATGCGATTCGGTGAGGATCTGGAAGCCATTGCAGATGCCGAGCACCGGCAGCAGGTTGGCCGCGGATGCTGAGCCGGCGGCCCGGACAATCTCCTGCATGAGTGGGGCAAAACGCGATATGGCGCCCGCCCGCAGGTAGTCGCCGTAGGAAAAACCGCCGGGGATAATCACGGCATCCACGCCGCGCAATGCTTCAGCACCGGTGTCGGCATGCCAGAGTTCGACGGCGGTTCCGCCGGCAATTCGTACGGCGCGCGCCGCGTCGCGGTCATCGAGCGAGCCGGGGAATGTGACCACGCCAATGCGGGCACCCGCGAGAAGGGAGTTGGCGGCCTCGCCGCCTGCCGTGTCAGGCAAGGCAGAGCCAAGGAGAGGAGTTTCGGTCATGGTCAGTCCGCCACAACTTCGACGTTGACCACGTCTTCGATCACGGGGTTGGAGAGCATTTTCTCCGCCGCCTCGCGGGCCTGCTGCAAAATCTCCGGCGTCACGTCGCCATCGACGGTCAGTTCAAAGCGCTTGCCCTGCCGCACGGAACTAAAACCCGTAAAGCCCAGCCGGGGAAGCGCGGCCACGATGGCCTTCCCCTGCGGGTCGAGAATCTCGGGCTTGGGCATGACATCGACAACGATCCTGGGCATCCGTCGAACTCCTGGGGTTAAAGAGGGGCCGCGGAAAGTGCCGTCTCACGCTGGGCGGCCGGGTCTGCCGGCCGGTAAGACAGCGCTCCGCGAGCTTGCCTGTCCATTCTACCGGGAGGTGCGCGGGAGCTGCGAACCCAAGCTCCGCCGACGCAGGTTCCCAGGCTTCCTTGCCACAACAGGCCCGCAGCGGCAGGATGCACTCATGTGGGTCGGTTGGATTGAGTTCGACGTTCTGCTCGGCGAAACGCGTTCGCTCAAGCAAAAACGCTCCGTGGTGCGCCCGTTGGTGAGCGAGCTCCGCCATCGCTTTGAGCTCTCAGCAGCCGAAACGGGAAGCCAGGACCTGTTACGCCGGGCACAAATCGGCGTTGCCGTGGTAGCCGCAGACGGTGGCCACGTAGTGGAGGTGCTTGATGCCGCCGAACGGCTGGTTGCGGCCCATCCGGAAGTGGAGTTGCTCAGCGCACGCCGCCGGCTCGCCAGCGGCGCCGACGAGTGAAACATTTCTGCATCGCTTGAAACGTGACTGGGACCACACTATGGTGGTAGGACGTTCTATGTAGCACGTGTAATCAATCCGTCCACGAGAGGTCTCCGCCAATGCAGCTGCCAATTAGTGTTCTGTCTTTGAGGAAACAAGTGAGGAAACCCGACAGAAGGAACCTCCGATGGCGGCGGGCGGGTAAAGCTGCCGCGGCGGGCATGGCTGCCGCGGCCCTGATCGCCTCGGTGGCGGTGCCGGCCAGCGCTGCACTGAACCCCTTTCCGGCGAATGGCACCACCCCGACGTCTCCGCCGGGCAGCTACACCGAGCAGGTGCTGGCCAGCAACGGCGACAATGCCATCGATCCGGTCTTAGGGCGGTATTACCGCATTGTCGCCATGGCTGATCTCGGAAACGGCGTCCTGCTGGCCGCCTACGACGGACGGCCCGACGGCGCTGATGCCCCGTCCGCCAACTCGATCGTGCAGCGGCGCAGCACCGACAACGGCGCCAGTTGGGGCGCTCCGACCTACATTGCCCGCGGACAGGAAAGCTCCGCCGGGTCGCAGCGCTACGGTTTCAGCGACCCGAGCTACGTGGTGGACAAGACGACCGGCACCGTCTTTAACTTCCACGTGTATTCCAAAAATCAGGGCTTCGGCGGCAGTGTCATCGGCAACGATGATACGAACGTCAATGTGATCAGCAGCGAGGTATCGGTCTCAACCGACGGTGGAGTGAGCTGGTCAACGGACCCGGCCAATCAGCCGGCCCTGCCGACGCCGTCAACCTACTCGAGGGGCTCCAAATACGCTGACTTCGCCGGACCGTTGATTACCAACGTCGTCAAGCCCAACGGCGCGGCCGTTGGCGGTGTCCAAAATGTCGGCGGCGTTGTCAGCATGTTCGCCAGCTCCGGCGAGGGCATCCAGCTAAAATACGGAGCCCACGCGGGGCGGCTGATCCAGCAGTTTGCCGGAAAAATCATCCAGCCCAACGGCAGCACCACGCTCCAGGCCTACAGTGTCTATTCCGATGACCATGGCAGGAGCTGGCAGATGGGTACGCCGACCGGCACCGGGATGGATGAAAACAAAGCCGTCGAGCTCTCCAACGGAAACGTCATGCTGAACTCGCGTGACAGCGCCGGCGGTCACGGCCGCAAAACCGCCATCTCAACGGACGGCGGCGCCAGCTACGGTGCGGTCAGCAATAACGCGTCGCTGATCGACCCGACCAACAACGCGGGCCTCACGCGGATGTACCCCGCGGCTCCCGCCGGCTCGGCGGATGCGAAGAAGCTGCTGTTTTCCAACGCCGCCAGTACGTCCAGCCGCAGCAACGGCACGGTCCGATATTCCTGCGACGATGGCGCCAGCTGGAGCAGCGCACGCCAATTCAAGTCCGGCGCAATGTCCTATTCCACCATCACCGCCCTAAGCGACGGAACCTTCGGCGTGCTTTATGAGGGCGACAGCAACACCATCACGTTCGGCAAATTCGACCAGACCTGGCTTGCTCCGCTGTGCGCCAGCGTCACGGCAGCTCCCGCTTCGGTGCCCAATGGCGCAAGCACAACGCTCAATTTCAGCATTAGCAACAAGGACTCCCAACCGCTCCCGGCCAGTACGCTCTCGCTGCAGGACGCCGTGGACTGGACCTCGGACGCGGTCCACGTCCCCGCCGTCCCGGGCGGCGCCACGGTGACGATCCAGCTGCCGGTGACGTCGCCGTCGTACCTGAAAGCCGGCAACCAAACGCTGACCGGCGTGCTCGACACCGGAACCGGCAAAATCCAGACGGCGGCGATCGTGACCATCACCGGCGGTGCCACCGCCAACGTCACGGGAGCCTACGTATACGGTCAGCGTAAAGATGCCGGCCGCGACCTGGCAGCCAGCCCCTACACGCCCGGCGATGCCGTGCCGTACAAATTCAGGATCTACAGCGCCGGAAACATCACCGAATCGGTCCGCCCGATTTCCGGGAACTTCGCGCCGTTCATACCGGCCGACGGCGGCGGAAACTGCCGCTTCGGCGCCCTCGCCGTGGGTGCGTCCTACGTGTGCTCCACACCCAAGCACACGGTGACTGCAACCGAAGCAGCGCAGGGTTACTTCGTGCCGACGTCCAGCTGGGTCACCGGCGCGGACAACAACTCGGTAGACCATACCTTGGCCGTCACCGGAGAAGAAGTGGACCTACTGGTCCGTAATCCCCGGCTCACCGGCACCGTGAGCGTCCGCTGGACCGCGAAGACGCCGGGCTGGCCCTATGCCGCAGTCGGAGACACCATCGACTACAGCTATACGGTGACCAATACCGGCAACGTGGCCCTGAGTAACCTGGCCGCCAGCGGAATCAGCTTCTCCCAGTCCGCTCTTGGCGTCGGAGAATCCGCCACCGCCACGAGCAGCTACGCAGTGACGGCTGCGGACATTGCGGCCGGGCACGTAGCCGGAGTTTCGGTGGGAGTAAGTGCCGAAAACGGTGCCAAATCAGCGGCATTGCAGCTAACGGGGCAACCAACGCTCCTGGTGGTCCAGCCAGCTAAGCCCGGCTTTACGCCCGAGTTGTCTGTGCAGAAGCTGAAGGGAACGGCGCCGGTTGACTTGGGGCTTGGGACGGACAAATACCGTACGGGTCAGACGGTGACGGTCCACAATGCCGGCTTCGGCCAGTGGTACTACGTCTACCTGAACAAGCACAGCACCCCGATCGGCTGGTACTTTCCGAACCAGCAAAACAGCTTTGACTTTGTGCTGCCGGCCGATGCCAAGAACGGCATGGACGATCTGGTAGTACTGGATTCGGCTGGACATCAGCTGTCCTTCGGGGCCTTCCAGGTGACGCCTTCCGGGAGCAAATAGAGGTAGTTAGGGCCCAGCAGCCGGGCAGCGAGGGCCGCCGTCGGTTTAACCCCGACGGCGGCCCTCGCCGGGTTAAAGCCGCGGTGCGGATTCAGCCCAGTGGCACAAGCGCGTCCAGCAGCCTTGTCCTTAGCTGCGCGGAGCGGCTGCTGAAATGCCGCTGCTGGGCGACGTACTCAGATTTTCCTGCGGCGGTTTCGATGGTGATCGGCGGGTAGCCCCAGTCGGAAAGGTCATACGGCGAGGCCATCATGTCCATCGCGCGGATCTGCCACGATAATTCGAAACAATCCATGACGAGTTCGCTGGATAGCGCCGGACCCAGTTTGTAGGCCCACTTGTAGAGATCCATATTGGCGTGCAGGCATCCCGGTTGCTCCAGATCCCGCTGGTTCTCCCGCGTCGGTTCCAGCTCATTGAGCGGCGCCGCCTGCGGAGTGTAAAAACGGTAGGCATCAAAATGCGTGCAGCGGATCCTGCTCTTCTCCACCACCTCATCCGTTCCTGCCGGACCCAGCCGCAAGGAGAGATAGTCATGGCGCACCTGGTTACTCTGCTGCCGATAGACCATGGCCCACTCGTGCAGTCCGAAACATCCGAACTGGGCCGGCCGGGCGGCGGTGCGCTGCAGAATGATCCGGGTGAAGTCAAGTACCTCCCGGCGTCCGGTGCAAAAGGACTGGGCGTCAAAAACTACGCCCGGACAACCGTCCGGCAGCCCGACAGCCCGGCGTTCGACGTCGTCGGCCATCCGGTAGTGCTTCCACGCCAGCCTGTCCTGGGCCTGCTGACCTGCCAGCACAACCCCGGCACCGGGATGCCAGCGGCGAAGCTGCCCGGGTTTGTGCGAGTAGTACGTAAAGAGAAAATCTTCCACCGGATGTTTCAAGCCGGCCGAGCGGCGCTGAAGATAGGGATCCGCATACCGGGCGACCCGCTGTTCGTGGGCCTGCTGCCGTTGCATCCACTGCTCGGGCTGCAGTGCGCTCAGGGCAACCTCGGGAACCGTCATGGCTCCATTGTCTCAGCCGTCGGCGGATGGCCACCAAGTCCTGACGGGGACAAAGTTGCCGAGGTCATTGAGGTCATAGCAGCATGCAGGGCTTGGACGTCGCCCCTGCTCAGTCCGAGCCGGGCGGCCATCGTTGCGGGTATCGAAAGTGCACGTTGGCGCAGGGCAATGCCGGAAGGGGTCAGCCCGATGGCAAGAGCGCGTTCGTCGTTTTGGGCCCGGGCACGGCTGACCAAGCCTGCGGATTCCAGCCGTTTCAGCAGCGGTGACAAGGTGGCCGGCTCCAGCAGCAAGGCCGCGCTGATGTCCTTGACTGTTTGCGGGCTGTCCTCCCAGAGGGCGAGCATTACCAGGTACTGCGGGTGGGTCAGGCCCAACGGTGCCAGCACGGGTTTGTAGGCGCCGACCACGCTCCGCGAGGCGACACTCAAAGCGAAACAAAGCTGCCGCTCCAGCCGAAGGTCGTCCCCTGTCTCTTCCATCAATCTCTCTCCTCCTGCGGGCATTAGTTAGTGCACTAACTATCACGATACTATTAGCTCCTGAACAGCGACTGCACGAACAAGGGGAGTACATGCCGGAGAAAAGTTTCGTGGAAAAATTCATGCGGGCTACCGGTAAGCTACGGATGATTTTTGGACCCGCTTCGAGCAGTTCGCTTACTCATGAAATGACTGAGGAGAACAAACAGCTGCTGCACCGCCAGGAACTCCAAGCCCAGCAGCGGACTACGGTTCGCCGCCCCGACGGCAGCACCTATCTGGTGCCCAAGGATGCCGAAGACCAGTCACTGCGCTGACCCAGCGGGTGCACGCTCACCAAGCAGGTACCGAACCGGTGATACCGGCCCATTGAGTCCTTTCGGGCGTAAGCTGGGAACTGTTGGGCATCACCTTAAACGAATGAGGGAAGGGGTGTTGGCAATGACTGAGAAGCAACCCAGAATGGCGAGATTCATGAAGTTCACCGATCATCTGCAGCGGGTCTTCGGCCCTGCGGACCGGTTGGACTCTGATACGCCGGTGGTTCATCTGCACGACGATTTTGAGAAGGCTTCCGAGGAGGACCTAGCCCACTTCGAGGTTGAAACAGACTCCGAGGGACACCACTACGCGGTCCGCAAAACGCCGCCGGAGTGATCCGTGCGCTGATCCGTTCAGCGACCCGTACCACCATAGACGGTGACTTCGTCCTGACCGTCGAGGTCAAATGCCTGATGGACGGCGCGCACGGCTGTGTCCAGCAGATCCGCCCGAGTCACCACGGAGATACGGATCTCCGAGGTGGAAATCAGATCGATGTTGACGCCGGCATCGGACAGCGCCTTGAAGAACCTGTACGAGACGCCTGGGTTGGACCGCATGCCCGCGCCAATCAGTGAAAGCTTGCCAATCTGGTCGTCGTAAATCAGCGAATCGAAGCCTACGGAGTCCTGCGCGGCGCGCAACGCATCGAGGGCCTCGGCGCCTTCCACCATCGGGAGGGTGAAGGAAATATCCGTTCGGCCCGTCCCACGGGTTGAAATATTCTGCACAATCATGTCGATATTGGAATGTGCGCCGGCAATAATGCCAAAGATCTCCGCGGCCTTTCCGGGAATATCGGGTACTCCGACGACGGTGACTTTGCCCTCGGACCGGTCGTGTGCGACGCCGGAGATAATTGGCTGCTCCAAGGCAACTCCCTCTGAGATCTTGATTTTGTCGTCGGGGCTGGGCAGGACCCAGGTTCCCTCATGGTCGCTGAACGAGGACCGAACGTGAATTGGCAGCCCGAACCGCCGGGCATATTCTACACAACGCAAATGTAGGATTTTCGCTCCGGAGGCCGCCATTTCCAGCATCTCTTCACTGGAAATTCGATCGATCTTCCGGGCGCTGCTCACCACGCGGGGATCCGCGGTGTAGACGCCGTCCACATCGGTATAGATTTCACAGACGTCCGCGTCCAGCGCCGCCGCCAGTGCGACGGCCGTCGTGTCAGAACCCCCGCGTCCCATAGTGGTGATTTCGTGCGTTTGCCGGCTCATGCCCTGGAATCCGGCCACAATGGCCACGTTTCCCTTGTCTAAGGCGGTCCTAACGCGGTGCGGGTCCACATCAATAATCCGGGCCTTGCCGTGAATCCCATCCGTGATCATTCCGGCCTGGCTGCCGGTAAAGGACTGGGCCACAGCGCCTTGATCGTGGATTGCCATGGCCAGCAGGGCCATGGCAATCCGTTCGCCGGCGGTCATCAGCATGTCCAACTCCCGTGCGGGAGGGCGCCCGGCCACTTCGGAGGCCAAATCCAGCAGTTCATCAGTGGTGTCACCCATCGCTGAAACGACGACGACGACCTCGTTGCCGGCACGCTGGGTATCCACTATCCGTCGGGCCACTCGCTTGATTCCGGCGGCGTCGGCCACAGAAGATCCGCCGTACTTCTGAACTATGAGGCTCATATCTGCCTACTCATCGGCTAACCACTGACAATCTCCCGAAGGGCTCTGCTAAACACTGACTTCTTGCGACACCGAGACTCGTTGGACACGGATCGGGTTCTACCCAAATAGGTTTTCCATGGATCAGCGCGGCAGACGGCTGGGCCCAGTTTATCGTCCATCCCGTTCCCGGCTGAATTTATGGCAGGAGTAAGACGCTGGGGAGCGCTCACCCGATGGCGCTGCGCCGGCCCTCAAAAGCTCGGCCGAGGGTGATCTCGTCCGCATATTCCAAATCCCCACCGACCGGCAAACCCGAGGCCAAGCGGGTCACGCGAATGCCGATTGTCTTCAGCATCCTGGCCAGGTAGGTGGCCGTCGCCTCGCCCTCCAGATTGGGGTCCGTGGCAATGATTACCTCCTCGATCTGGCTGTCGTTGAGCCGGGTAAGGAGCTCGCGGATCCGCAGTTGCTCCGGGCCCACTCCGGCGATGGGATTGATAGCACCTCCCAGCACGTGGTAACGGCCTCTAAACGAACGGGTTCGTTCCACTGCCACCACATCCTTGGACTCTTCAACTACGCAGACGACAGTGGGGTCGCGCCGGGAGTCGCGGCAGATATTGCACGTATCCTGTTCCGTCACATTTCCGCAGATGGAACAGAACTTAACCCGCTCCTTCACTGTCACCAGGGCGGTCACCAGGCGCTTGATATCGTCCTGATCCGCTTCGAGGATATGGAACGCGAGTCGTTGCGCGGACTTCGGACCGATTCCGGGCAGGCGCCCCAGCTCATCGATGAGCTCCTGAACTGCTCCTTCGTACACCCATTCCTCGTTCTGTTGTTGCGGTTGCGGTTGCATTTGCAGTTTGTTGATGGTCTCACCCAGTTGCCTCGGCTCTTTGCCGACGGCTGCGGATCTTTGTCGACGGCCGCAGCAGGCATAACCGTCAGGAGCCACCCAAGCTGCGCTCTTCGACCAGCCTGCCGCCGAGGATCCGTTCCACGGCGGCGCGCCCCACCAGCTGCGAAGTCTCGATGGTCTCGTCATCCGCGCTCGGAATGTCCTCAACGTACGGCAAGTCTACTTTGCGCTGCGGCGCTGCCACCCGTCCAGCCTGGGCCTCCGGGCTGTTTTTGAGGCGTTCGTAGAGGCTCATCTTGGGTTTGACGGCTACAGCGTCTGCGGCCGACGTGGAGCTGGAGGTCGGCAACACGGCGGGAACGGACTGATCGGCCGCCCAAACGTTGGCAGATCCAGTCGGAGCTCCGCCTGCGGTTCCGGTTGCAGGCAAGGATATCGACGCCGGTACGGGCGCCGCCCAGTCCGGGGCATCGGCAATCGCCCCCCAACCGGGGTCCACCGGCTCAGCGGGCCGGTGATCGGATTGTTGACCGGCCCGTTGACCGGCCCGTTGACCGGGCTGCTGACCGGGCCGCTGGCTGGCAGGTGGCCGACTATCCGCCGCTGCCCGGGATAGAAAGTCAGGCCGGGCTGCCTCTGGAGCACCCCATTCTGGTGCCGGTTCCTCGTCGTGCGGAGGCGGCTCTTCCTGCTCATACCCCCACGACGAGATAACTGAGTTCGTCTTGGGTGCGTCTTCAGATGCCTCGTCGGGGGTACGGCTCGAAGCGTCGGAACGCATTGCGCGGGCGCCTGCGGCATCCGCTGTTCCGCCGCTGCCCGCAGTTCGGGCGGCATCCGCTGTTCCGCCGGTACCTGTGGCCCCGGTTGCACCCGCAGGCGTCGCGGGATTGGCGGCCGTCATGGCAGCGGGAGGCCGGCCTGCCGGAACTGCCCGGCTAGTAGGAGCTTTTGGGTCTGGCTCAGCGCTCGAACCCGCGGAAGAGGAATCTCCTGCGACCGCATTGATCCGGCAATTCATCCCCAAGGTTTTATGAATGGCCGCGCGAAGGTTGTCCGCATGATCACCGCGGCTGAAGGCTCCGGCCAGGCCCGCAGTGCTGAACGATAGCTGCAGGACCTCGCCGTCAAAAGTCTGCGGGGTCGCGTTAGGCGCAACCAACGCCCAGCTGCTTCGCTTGACCTTCGTCAGGTTGTCCAAAATCTCAGGCCACGCCCGGCGGAGGACCTCTACTCCCGTTGCGCCGGAAGCCGCCGGTGCGTGCTGGGCCGCTGGCGCCGAGTCAGCTCCAGATTCTGAACTCGACGCTGCTGAATTCGACGGAGGACGACCGGATTGCGCTGGGGCCAACGGACTGGGGCTCACAGGGGCAGGAACGGAATGCGTATCCTGCGGCGAGGGCTCCGGTTTGGTTTGGGCACTGCCTCGCCGCTCCTCAGCCGCGCCGGACGAGGGCGTATCCCCGGAAACGGCCGGACCGCTGGCTGCAGCTGAGCCGGCAGGCTTGCCGTCCGCCGTCGCACTTTCAACGGCCGGTAATGTGTCTGCGCCGCCATAGCTGAGCCGGCGTTCTATCCTGTCCAGGCGTGCTCCCATTCCGCGCTCGGATTGGTCGGCGCCGGGCAGCAACAGCCGGGCACTGAGCAATTCCAGATGCAGCCGCGGTGACGTAGCGCCTGTCATCTCCGTTAGCGCAGTGTTGGTAACGTCCGCCGCGCGGGACAATTCCGCGGCACCCAATTGAGTGGACTGCGTCTGCATCCGGGCGATCTGGTCCTCTGGCATCCCGCGCAGGACGGCATGGGCACTTTCCGGCATGGCTCGGACAATAATGAGGTCGCGGAATCGTTCCAGCAGGTCCTCGACGAACCGCCGCGGGTCATGACCTGTCTGAATCACACGGTCCACGGCCCTGAAAACCGTACCCGCGTCAGATGCTGCCAAAGCGTCGACGACGTCATCCAGGAGCGACGCGTGCGTATAGCCCAGTAGCGAGACGGCCAGCTCATAGTCCAGACCGGCCGGCCCGGCGCCCGCCATCAGCTGATCCAGCACCGAGAGTGAATCGCGGACCGAACCGCCACCTGCCCGGATCACCAGGGACAGGACCCCCGGCGCCACGGGAACGTTTTCCTGCCGGCAGAGTAGGCCCAGATACTCCATCAGCGGCTCCGGAGGGACCAGTCGGAAAGGGTAATGATGAGTCCGCGAACGAATGGTGCCAATCACCTTGTCCGGCTCCGTGGTCGCAAAGATGAATTTGATGTGCTCCGGGGGCTCTTCAACGATCTTCAGCAGAGCATTAAAGCCGGCGGAGGTGACCATATGAGCTTCATCGATGATGAAGATCTTGTAGCGGTCCCGGACCGGTGCAAAAGTTGCACGTTCCCGCAGATCCCGTGCGTCATCCACGCCGCCATGACTCGCTGCGTCTATTTCGATGACGTCCAGGGAACCGGAGCCACCTCGCGCGAGTTCGATACAGCTGTCGCATTTGCCGCAGGGAATGGCAGTCGGTCCCTGCGCGCAGTTGAGGCAGCGGGCCAGAATCCGGGCCGACGTCGTCTTGCCGCAGCCACGCGGTCCGGAGAAGAGGTAGGCGTGATTGACCCGGTTCTTCTGCAGCGCCGCCATTAACGGCTCGGTCACATGCTCCTGCCCAATAACGTCCGCGAACGAATCGGGACGGTAGCGGCGGTACAAAGCGGTGGGAGCGGTCACAGGTGAAACCCTATCTGGTGCAACTGACATTCCGCAGGCAACGGTGGAGACCTGTGGAACCATTTAAAGTAAAGACCCCTCATGCACCCGCCAGAGCCCGTTTACCCTTGCTACCTTCCGGTCCTGGGGGAGTTCAACAGGGTGACGCCACATGAGGGGCCGGGAATTAGCTTACCCGAAGTTTCGCGCGGGGATTTAACCTCGGTGCGGGCGTGGCTGGTTATCGGGTGTCTTTGGGGTGGGTGGTATAGGTCTGGTGGGAGGGTGCCGTCCAGGTCAGGATGCCGTTTCCGGTTTGGCTGACTTTCCAGCCCATTTTGTGTTTAAGTTTGTGGTGGCGTTTGCAGAGACAGGCGAGATTCTCTATGTGTGATGGTCCATTGGGCCAGGGGATGGTGTGGTCGGTGTCGGTGAAGCGGGCTTGCCGGGTGCAGCCGGGGAATCGGCAGGTCCCGTCCCGGATCTGTAACCAGGTGCGGGTTTTCTGCGGGATTTTGTAGAGGTTCCGGTCCTGTTTGGCAGGAATGTTCGTGACGGGGTCGGTGAGCATCCGGTACCAGGCGGGTTCATCTTTGGCGAGGTCCAGGGCCGTTTCGATGGGCATCGGCCCGTACCCGGCGAGTTCGGCGGCTTCATCTTTGATACCCAGCAGCGAGAACAGCGGGATCATGATCATGATCTGCGCTTTAGGCTTCGGCACCCCGGCCCTTGATCCCCTACCGTGGCCGCTGCCGTGCGTATCCCGTCGCGGTCCGTGGTCCTCATCACCGTCTGTCCGGTCCCTGCTGGCGCTGTCCCTGCTGGCGCTGTCCGTGGTGGTGTGGGGGCAGGTGAGGCCCAGGAGGTAGGCGGCGGTGAGGTCCGCGCGGAGTTGGCTCAGGGTTCTGGGTTCGTCGGGTCCTTGGGCTTTTTGGGCGGCTTCGGTGATGGTGTTGTACGCGGCGAGGGCTGTTTCGGCCGGGAGGAACGCTTCGAGGTAAGCCATGCCGTCCTGGGCGGGCCGGAAGGTCAGGGACCTGCCGGCGGCGGCTTTGGTTTTGCGGGTGATGAACGCTTCGGGGTGCAGGGTTTCCCGCAGCCGCCGGGCGCGGGCCGCTACTTGGGGGTTGTTTTGTTCCTTCGCGCGGGTGAGGACGGCGGTTTCGTATTGCGGGAGGGTCTGGAGAGGTATTCCTTCGGCCTGGGCCAGGATGGTGCGGACGCGTTGGTAGTCCAGGTCCCCGCAGGTCAGGGCCGCGAACGTCGCGGGGAAGTTCTCGATCAAGGTGGTGGAGTCGTTGAGGAGGAATCCGGCGGTCCGTTCGGCCAGGTGCAGGGCACACCCGATTTCGCTGACCGCAGTGTTGTAGGCCAGGGACTGCCCGCTGACGGTGTTACGGGCCCGGTCCGGCATTTCGTCGAGTACGGTTTGCCCGATCCGCACGGACAGGCTCGCTTTCATAGCCGCGGCGTAGGACTCTAACCGTGCCGCGTCCGCGAGGGCCGCGACAGCGGCGGGGGTATCAAGGTCATCCACAATAGTGCCAGTCAGTTCCCGGGCGAGGTACGCCATCGGATGGGCGTTGACCAGCCTCGGGAACAACGCATCCACCGTCAACGCCGCCACCGCAGCATCCGACACGGCATTGACCGGGACAGCCGCAGCGTCCGGCAGCGCAGCCGGGACAGCGGCAGAATCGGAAGCAACGTCAGGACCTGACACGCGGGTTTCCAGACTTCTGCGGATCTGCTGCTCTTCCATGAACTAAGTCAACCAGCAGGGTCAGACATTTAAGGATTAGGTGCAATGTGAAGCGAGCAGGTACTCTGGAACCTGCTCATTGCGAGCAAACACTGGAGGATTCGCCTAGCGGCCTATGGCGCACGCCTGGAACGCGTGTTGGGTTAACGCCCTCGGGGGTTCAAATCCCCCATCCTCCGCCAGGGAGAAGCCCCGCTGTTCTGCATTTCGCGCAGACCAGCGGGGCTTTCTTGTTCTCCGGTGTAATCTTCGTCAGCACGTGTGGTGTGGAAGCGAAAGTGCCTTGTCCAAGTTTTTCCACCGGCCCTCATGGCCGCGGAAATCGCCGGTTGTCTAGGGCAGCAGGGCCAGACGCTTGAGGCGGCTTCGGGCAGCGATTTCGCTGGGTCCTACCCGGGCCAAGGCCAGGTGAATTACCCAGAGAACGATCCGCGTGCTGGTGACGACGGGTAGAGGAATCGGTCCTAAGTGCGCCCTCTTTAGGCCCAGCAACTCGCGGTATTTGGGTTCCAAGGATGCCACGGCGGCAGCGAAAAGCACCCGGTAACCAGCCATCAGAGTCGGGTGCAGGGGAGGACGGCGGAGGAAATCCACTACCTCGGCCACGCGCGTGTCAAACTTGAGGTCGCCGTCGTCGTACCATTTGTCCAGCATGCTGCGCATCTCCGCCTCGCTGGCCGGCACGCCCCGGACGCCCATCAGCGTTCCGGCCTGGACCCACTCGCGGACGTAGGCGTCGGGGCCGCCGGGAATCCGGGCACCCCAGATCTTGTGTGTGCTGAGGAAGGCATCGGTGAATGCGATGTGGACCCACTGCAGGAGTTCGGGGTCGGCGGCGGAATAGTCACGTTCCACCCCGTGGCCGTCAACGTACCGGCCGTTGACCCGTTCGTGGATGCGCAGTACCCATCCAGAGGCGGCCTGAGCCGCCTCCGTTGAGCCGTATGTCACGGTAAAAATCCATCGAATGGTCGACGCGAGGCGGCCCAGCGGGTCTTCCCTGAAGTGTGAGTGGTCATATACGCCGGCCAGGGCACCGGGGTGAAGGGCCTGCATCAGCAGCGCACGGATTCCGGCCACGATGGGGGACATGGAACCGTGCACGGCCCAGGTAGCGGAGCCCGGCAGGAAGTAGCCCGCGTCGTGACCGTCAGCGAGTTGCGGGACCCACTCCGGGACGGCGTCCGCAGATCCGGTCAGGGTCCTCTTGAGTTCGGACTGCCAGGTTTTCAGGAAGTTGGCCATGGCTCATTATCAGGCACTATGACCGCCAGGGACGAAGGGTTGCCTCGAGTGCGGCCTGGCACACGGTCGTGCGCTACCGTGTCCAGCAGCGGCAGCATGGGAATCCTGCCACTATGGCTTGAAGCCGGCGGAGCCGTGGCTCGGCCTGTGGATAACCTGTGTTTAGCCGACCATCATGTCAAGCCATTTGGCCAGGAAAGCCGCCCCCGCCTCGTCGTGAATCACGTCCGGATCCAGTCCCAGGTCCGCGGCGGTGAGGATTTGGTACGGCTTGTCCGGGACGCCGTCTGCGGGGCGAACGTCGACGTGCTTGACCTCGTGGTCGTGGTGGTGCAGCCAGTCGGCCATGGCATAGTCGGTGCGGGAATCACCGACCGTCCGCCACCCCTGCGGCACGATGTGCGCAGCGGCCAGGAGCTCGACTGCGCGGCTGGCTCCCAGATCCTTGCCGAGCCGGACGGATTCAATGTCCGTGGAAATGATGGTCGGATCCACGCGGAGAGCGCTAAGGCCGTGCCGGGTCATCAGCTCCAGGGCCTGAGCGTCAAAGCGTTTCTGCTCGGCCGTGTAATCCGCGGTGGAGACGTCCAGGCGCTGCTCCACGGAGACCATGGCGTGTTTAGTCTCGTCGAAAAACATGTGACTGGCGTAATCCTGCGTAACTAAAGTGCGGATGTCATCCGCAAAGGCCTTCGGCACTGCCAGCGAGCTGTCCACGTGCAGGGGTGTGGCGCCGTCGGACGTGTAGCTGAACCAGACGGCACCCTTTTCGCAGATGGCGTGGATCTTGGTCTCCGGCGACATTCCGGCGGCGATCATCGGGTCCATCACCTGCTCCTTGATGAACGTATCGGAGCGTCCTGTATTGAAGATGACGGGGATGCCGGCGGTTGCGAGCCGCAGCAGGTCCGTGATGATGCGGGGCTGGACGTCCCTGGTTACAGGACTGGCGATGGGCCCGTCAACGTCGAGCAGGAGGGCCAGTGGAACGGGAAGTGAAACCATGGCTCCATCGTCGCAGGACCGGACCCAAATTGCCCACCGGGCGCGTTCCAGCGGGTCCTCGCATGGCGCTATGGGCCGTAACCTTTTGGCAACGGCCCGCGACACATGGGCACGGCAAGTTCCCACGGTCGGCGCTTTTCTCTAGTCTGGACGAGTGATCTTTAAAGCGGTTGGCGACGGGCGCCCTTACCCGGAACATGGCTATGTCTCGCCCAAGGACTGGGCCGCGGTAGCCCCGCGGCAGGTCCGGCTGGATGAGCTGGTCACCACGAAAACCACGCTGGATCTGGAAGCGCTGCTGGCGGAGGACTCAACGTTCTTCGGCGATCTTTTTCCGCATGTGGTGCAGTGGCGGAACACGTTGTACCTCGAAGATGGCCTACACCGGGCCGTGCGGACGGCGCTGCATCAGCGGACAATTCTGCACGCGCGCGTTCTGGTCGTCGATGACTAAAGATCCGACTGCGCTAGGACTGCCGCCCAAGCCGCAGCTGCCTCCAGCGGGACGTTCGACGCCGTCTGGTTCGGCGGAGCCGGGTCCGACGGAGCCGGGTTCGACGGCGCCGGCCGTTGGCGCCAAGGGTGCCCGAAAGATGCGGGGTGCGCAGCGTCAGGCGGAAAAGCGTGCACTGCGGGCACAGCGGCGCGCGCTGCGGCGTTCGAAGGATGTCGCGGTCTTCCACGGTCACCACGTGGTCAGTGGTCCGGACCTGCAGCAGGTTTTTGCT
The DNA here is from genome assembly GCF_026627425.1 of Arthrobacter endolithicus. Lineage (GTDB taxonomy): Bacteria > Actinomycetota > Actinomycetes > Actinomycetales > Micrococcaceae > Arthrobacter_M. The sequence goes on along the minus strand of NZ_JAPNLH010000003.1, from coordinate 145,628 downwards.
CCGACGCAGGAGCTGGAGAACCCGATACAATTCCGGCATCGTCTGGTGCACGGCGTGATTTTGACGGCGCTCGCGGCGCTTGTCATCGCTGGGGTGGTTTTCGCCATGCTGCTGTCCCGCGGAGACCTTGTCCTACCGTTCGGGCAGAGCCGGACGACGGCGGCGCTCGCCTGTCCGGCGGCGACGTTCGACTATCCTGCCAATAAGGACGTCCGGGTGAATGTGTACAACAGCACGCTGCGGGAAGGGCTCGCCTCAGCGGTGGCAGCGGAGCTAAAGAATCGCGGCTTCCAGGTGGGAACGGTTGCAAACAAAACCACGAACTATACGGGTCCGGCGGCGATAGTTTCCGGTGCGGCGGGCCAATCTGCTGCGTTCAATCTGCAGCGGAATCTCGCCGGGACGGACTACGTCCAGGACGACCGCAGCGATGCCAGCGTGGATGTTTACCTGGCCAGCGGGTTCAGCGAGCTGGTGGCCGCCTCGAAGGTTGATCAGACGCCTGGCCTACTGTCCTGCCCGCAAATGAGTCCGAGCGCGACTCCGAGCGCGACCAGCCAGCGGTAGGCTAGCCGGCAGCCGGGAAGCCTCTGACAGGGTGTCCGTCGGCGTTAAAGACAACGCCGACGCCTGCCTGGATAAAGCGGACGGCGCCGTCGATATGGGCCGCGTGTTCCCCTGCGTGCTGCTCGTTCCCCCGGGAGGCGCTGGCGGCAAGGGAGCCGTGGATGAGGGGTGAGAGGGCTGTTACATCATTGGTTGGAATGTATCCCTGCTCCATGCCATCGCGCAGAATGTCCTGCAGCACGGCGTTGAGTTCGCCGACGTGGACACCGAGCTTAGCGAAGGATCCGGGTGAAAGAACGGACCGCATGGCCGGCCCGGGCGGGAGATGCCGGCGGGCCAGGTCCTCCATCTGGACGCGGATGTACAGTGCCAGGCGGTCCACGGGACTGTCAAGTAGGGCCAGCTCGGACTTCAGGTCACTGACAAACCGCCCGGTTTCGTCCAGAGCATAGGCAACCAGGAGTTGCTCCAGATCCGCAAAGTAGTTATAGACGGCGGTTCGCCCCACGCCTGCCTGCCGGGCGACGTCGGTCATGGTCAGACCGGGCAGGCCGTGGGTAAACAGGAGCGTACCGAAGGCGGCCAAAATTTTGCGTTGGGTCTGCTCGCGCTGTTCCACGTTCGTCGGGGCGGCTATCCGAGGCATGTAGACACTTTACCGCGAACTGTCAGTAAAAGTGCACGACGGAGGCCTGTCCGACTCCGGTCCCGGTGTGTCTGGTACGTGTGTGTTTAGCCGGGCCTACCTAGGCCACGCATACCTAGTCCGGGCGTCCATAGTCCGTGCGTGCCTAGTCCTGATTGCTGAAGGCGGAGTCGAAAGACTGGCCGGAGGGGGAGAAGTTGAACTTTTTCAGGGCAGCCAGGGCCTCGGGGGCGCCCTCGAGCCGGTCCATCGCCGCGTCTTCCCATTCAATGGAGATGGGTCCGTCGTAGCCGATGGCGGTCAGCGCCCGGAAGCTCGATTCCCACGGCACGTCCCCTCGTCCGGCGGAGACGAAGTCCCAGCCCCGGCGCGGATCTCCCCAGGGCAAGTGTGAACCCAGAACGGTGTTTCGACCGGTCAGGCGCAGCTTAGTGTCCTTGCAGTCGACGTGGTAAATCCGGTCCTTGAAGTCCCAGATGAAGGAGACCGGATCGGTGCCCTGCCAGATAAAATGGCTGGGGTCCCAGTTGATGCCAAAGGCTTCCCGGTGGCCGATGGCCTCTAACGTTCGGACCGTGGTCCAGTAGTCATAGGCGATTTCGGCGGGGTGGACCTCGTGGGCGAAGCGGACGCCGCATTCATCAAAGACGTCCAGGATCGGGTTCCAGCGGTCGGCAAAGTCCCGGTAGCCGGCGTCGATCACGGATTCGGGAACCGGCGGGAACATGGCCACGTACTGCCAGATGGAAGAGCCGGTGAAGCCGACGACGGTCTTCACACCGAGCTTCCTGGCCAGCCGTGCGGTGTCCTTCATGTCCTCGGCGGCACGCTGCCGCACTCCCTCGGGGTCGCCGTCGCCCCACACCCTGGTGCCTACAATTGCCTGATGCCGGAAGTCGATCGGGTTGTCACAGACCGCCTGGCCCCTGAGGTGGTTGGAGATGGCCCAGACCTTAAGGTTGAACTTTTCCAGCACGGCCAGTTTGCCGGCAATGTAGTCGTCGTCGTCCCATCGGGAGGCATCCAGATGGTCCCCGGATACGGCGATTTCCAGACCGTCATAGCCCCAGCCAGCGGCGAGTCCGGCAACCTCGTCGAAGGGCAGATCGACCCATTGACCGGTGAAAAGGGTATACGGGCGGGTCATAGCTGGCTCCTTGGAATTGGCTGCTGGTCAGCGGTGGGCCAGTTGGATGAGGGAGTTGGCTGCTGCCGATTCCTCGATGGCAGCCAGCACGCGTTGGACGGCCAGTCCGTCTTCGAACGACGGTGATGGGTCCGTGCCGGCGCCGACGGCCAGCAGGAAGTCCCTGATCTCGTGTGTGAAGCTGTTCTCCCAGCCAAGCACATGTCCGGGCGGCCACCAGGCATCGAGGTAAGGGTGCTCGGGTTCCGTGACGAGGATACGGCGGAACCCCTGTTCCCGGATGGGATCCGTACCGTCGAAGAAGGACAGTTCGTTGGGGTTCTCCAGATCGAACCGGAGGCTGCCCTTGCTGCCGAAGACCTCGATCTGCAGGGCATTTTTGCGGCCCAGGGCCACTCGGGAGACCTCGACGCTGGCCACCGCGCCGCCGGCGAGGGACAGCGTGGCCCAGGCTGCGTCGTCGACCGATACCAGTTCCGGTCCGTGCGGACCGGGCCTTTCGCTGACAAAGGTGTGCAGCCGGCCGGAGACTTCGGTGACGGTATCGTCGAGCAGGAACTGCACCTGATCGATTGCATGGCTGGCGATGTCACCGAGCGCCCCGGAACCGGCCGATTCCCTGCGCAGCCGCCAGGTCATGGGGGATTCGTCATCGGCCAGCCAATCCTGCAGATAGGCCGCGCGGACCTGGCGGACCACGCCCAGTTTTCTGCCGGTAATCAGACTGCGGGCCAGTGCCAGCGCGGGAACGCGGCGGTAGGTAAACCCGACCATGGACCGGACCCCGCGGTCACGGGCATGCTGCGCCGCGGTAACCATGGACTCGGCCTCACTAAGCGAATTGGCCAGCGGCTTCTCCACCAGTACGTGCTTTCCAGCCGCCAGCGCTGCAACGGCAATCTCGGCATGCAGGACCCCCGGCGCACAGATGTCCACGATGTCAATATCCTCGCGGGAGATCACTTCCCGCCAGTCGGTGGCCGATTCGGCCCAGCCGTAACGTGCTGCTGCGGCCGCAACGGCATCAGCATCCCGGCCGACCAGCACCTTTTGCGTAAAAGCGGGCACGTCGAAGAAAGCGCCCACGTTGCGCCAGGCGTTCGAATGCGCCTTACCCATGAAGGCATAACCGATCACTGCCACGCCCAGCGGACGGCCTGATCCGAGCGTACCGTCCGCCGGCGGAACAGACTGGGGGATTCTCACAGCGCACCTTGCAGCGTAGCGGCGGTGGGGTCCCAGTCCTCCGGCAGCGGCTCGGCGGCAGCCGCGCTGCTCTGCAGGGTAACGAATTGACCGGTGTCGACGGACTCGGCGATGGAGACCATGGCATCGAGAACGTGATATGCAGCGGCTCCCTGCGCCCGGTGCGGACGTCCTGCCCGGAGGGCGCGTGCCATTTCGAGGACACCGGAGCCACGGGTGCTGGTGGCGCCCACAGCGGGGAAAGTCTCCGGCTCGTCCTGGCCTCGGCGGGTCAGGACGATGTCGCCGTCGAATGTGTTGGGATCCGGGATGGCGATAGTCGCCTGGGTCCCGGTGATCTCGACGAAACCGGCGCGTTTGAGCGGGGAGTCAAAGCTGAAGATGCTCTGCGAAGATTCACCGCCGGCAAACTGGGCAATGGCGCTGACGTGGCTGGGGACCGTGACGGCGAATTCCTCGCCTGCCTTAGGACCCGAGCCGATGATCCGGGTTTTGCGGGATGTGGACCCAAAGGCGGCGACCTTGGTGATGGCACCAAAGGTCTGCACCAGCGCTGTGAGGTAGTACGGGCCAATGTCGAACAGCGGCCCCGCACCTTCCTGGAAGAGGAACGCCGGGTTGGGGTGCCAGGACTCCGGCCCGGGGGACTGCATGAGCGTCAGCGCAGTCAGTGGCACGCCAATGTCGCCGCGGGCAATGATGCGCAGCGCGGTTTGCATCCCGGCACCCAGAAACGTATCCGGTGCGCAGCCGAGGCGCAGTCCTGCGGCATCGGCGGACTTGAGCAGCCCGAGTCCGCTCTCCCTGTCCAGTGAGAACGGTTTCTCGCTCCAGACGTGCTTGCCGGCATTGAGCGCCGCCGTCGCGACCTCTACATGGGCGGCGGGGATGGTGAGGTTGACGACGATCTCGACGTCCGGGTGATCGAGCGCCGCCTGGACACTACCGGAGGCGCCGATGCCGAATTCCGCGGCGCGTTCCGCTGCGATCTGCTCGAACAGATCGGCAACTATGTGGACCTTGACGTCCGGAAAACTGGTCAGATTGGTCAGATATTCCCTGCTAATGACTCCTGCACCGATCACTGCGATGCCCACGGGCCCGGTCCGTCCAGCCGCTTGCCGGCCGCTGGCCTGGTTCGGTTGCTGGCTCATTTAGGTCCGCCCCGCCTTGAGATAGTTAAAGCTTTCGGTCACGGCGTCGAAAATGTCGCCGTTGAAATCATCAAGCTCGACGACGCCGACCTCCAGTCCGGGGACGGCCGCGATGACATCCCAGATGGGTACGCTGCCGTGTCCAACGGCCACTTGGTCCTTGTCTTCCTTGGTGAGCGGGCCGTCCTTGATATGGATCAGCTTGACCCTGTCCCCGAGGCGGCCGAGCAGCTTCACCGGATCCTCGCCACCGACGGCGGCCCAGTAGGTATCCACTTCCAGCACAACCGAGGGTTCAAGATGGTCGGCTAGGACCTCCAGCCCGGAGCGGCCGTTGATGCGCGATTCCAGTTCGAACTCGTGATTGTGGTACCCCACCCGGATGCCGTAGCTGGCGCCCTTCGCGGCCGCGGCGTTCAGCGCCTGGGCGGTGGCCACAATGTCCTTTTCGGTGTTCCAGCGGCCGCTGTCCACGTGGGGATCGATGACCGTCGTGATGCCCAGTTTCTGCGCGGCGGCAAAGATCTGATCCTGGTCCGCGCGCAACAACGGAGCATGGCCGGAAGGCGCGGTGAGATTGTTGGCTGTCAGGGCGACCGCCAAATCATCGGCGGTGGCCACGAAATTGTAGGGCTCCACAGCGGTGTAGCCGATCTGGGCCACCCGCTTGATGGTTCTCGGAAGATCCGCCTCCAAGGGGCCTCGGACGGTGTAGAGCTGAAGAGAGTAGATCACGGGTTCTCCTGACGGTGGCGACGGGCGGTTTGGCGTCATTAACCAACGGCGGCCATTCAACAACGTAAGGCCCGTCTTACCGAGCGTCAAGCAAAAGGGGCAATGCAGTGCACGTGCTGAGTGCACGTGCTGAGTGCACGTGAGTGCGCATTTGCGGCAGCTCCCGGTGCGCCCCGGCATCCCGGCGTCCCAGCACTAGGGGATGTCAATGCCACCCCTGACTTGTGCTGGGCTCGACTTCTGGTCAGCTCTGCCAGGAGTCAGACGGCGCAGCCGTCCGGGCCGCACACCTCGCCGTTTTCCACCGTCACGGAGCCCGCCGTACTTGGTTGGTTGACCATCACCAACGGGTGCGCCTGGGTCCACGCCTCCTCAAGTGCACGACCGAAGAGCTCCGCCGGCTGGGCGCCGGAGATGCCGAATTTGCGGTCGATCACAAAGAACGGGACTCCGGTAACGCCGAGGCTGCGGGCCTGAACAATGTCGGTGCGCACGTCGTCGGCATACTTGCCGCTCGCCAGCGCCTCGGCGACCTCGGTCGCAGGAATCCCTGCCTGGCTGCCCGTCTTGACCAGGAATTCCCGGCTGCCGATGTCCTCGCCGCGCTCAAAGTGCGCCGACAGCAGCGCCTCTTTAACGTCGTCGCCCTTGCCATGTGCGGCGGCCAGATGCAGCAGCTGGTGCGCTTGGAAGCTGTTGGCGACCACGGCCTTGTCGAAGTCATAGTGCAGTCCCTCGGCCGCCGCCTGCTCCTTAACATGGCCGAACATCTGCCGCACGCTCTCCGGATCCATCCCCTTGCGCTCGCTCAGGTACGCCAGTTCGGTGCCGTCGTAGTGCTCCGGGAGGGACGGATCCAGCTGGTAACTGCGCCAGTGCACCTCGACCTCGTCCTTATGGCTGAAAGCCGCCAGCGCGGTTTCAAAGCGGCGTTTACCGATGTAGCACCAGGGACAGGCGATGTCGGACCAGATTTCAATCTTCATACTGTGGCCAACGCCGTGACCCGTCGGCGGCATTCCCGCCGACGGGTCACGGCTGCGGACCCGGCGCCCCGGCTGCGGACCCGGCGCCCCGCCGGGAGTCAGGCTGCTACCGGGTCCTTCTTCCGCGCCGGCTCATCCACCCCTTCATAGAGGAACCGGTCATAGGCGGGCAGGGTGAGGAATTCAGGGAATTCATCGCCGAGGGCAACTTCCTCGAAAATTTCCCGGGCGTCGTCGAAACGGTCGCCGTCGAAGCGCGGCAGCTTGGCGAATTCTTCCTCCAGCAGCTCGGCAACCCAGTGCGCGGACACTAATTCTCCGTCGTGTGTGATGGCTTGGACATGAATCCAGTGCCAGATTTGCGAGCGCGAAATTTCGGCCGTGGCAGCGTCCTCCATCAGATTATTCAGGGTGACTGCGCCATGTCCGCGAAGCCAGGATTCGATGTACTGAATGCCGACCCAGAGGTTGCTTCGGATACCCGTTTCGGTAATAGTTCCCGCTGTGTCGGCGATATTCAGTAGCGCCCCGTCATCCGGGACGACGTCCTCTCGAGTGCGCGTTATTTGGTTCGCGTTTGCGCCCAAGACCTCGTTGAACACCTCCATCGCGACCGGCACCAGATCCGGATGTGCCACCCAGGAACCGTCGAATCCATCATCGGCTTCGCGCGTCTTGTCCCCCCGTACCTCCTCCATGGCGATGGCATTAGCATGCGGATCACGTCGGTTCGGAACAAAGGCGGACATGCCGCCGATAGCCATGGCGCCGCGGCGATGGCAGGTACGCACCAGCTGCTCCGTGTAAGCGCGCATGAACGGCGCAGTCATCGTGACCTGGTCACGGTCCGGCAGTACGAAGCGCGGGCCACGGGTGCGGAAGTTCTTGATCACCGAAAAGATGTAATCCCAACGGCCCGCATTTAGGCCCGCAGCGTGGTCGCGAAGCTCGTAAAGGATTTCCTCCATCTCAAATGAAGCCGTGATGGTTTCGATCAGCACGGTGGCGCGGATGGTCCCCTGTGGAATTCCCAGCAAATCCTGCGCCAAGATGAAGATGTCATTCCACAGCCGGGCCTCCAAATGGCTTTCAATCTTCGGCAAATAGAAGTACGGGCCCTTGCCCTGGGAAATCAAGCGGCGCGCATTGTGGAAAAAGAACAGGCCGAAATCCAAGATGCCGCCGGCAACAGGCTGCCCATGCACCAACATGTGGTTCTCCGGCAGGTGCCAGCCGCGCGGCCGGACGACGACGGTGGGCAGCTGGTCCGCCGGCCGCAGCCGGTACTCCTTACCCTCGGGGGAGGTGAAGTCGATCCGCCGTTCCAGAGCGTCGATCAGGTTGAGCTGGCCGCGGATCACGTTGCCCCAGCTGGGAGTGGACGAATCCTCCATGTCCGCCAGCCAGACCTTGGCACCGGAGTTCAACGCATTTATGGCCATTTTCCGCTCTACCGGGCCGGTAATTTCCACCCGCCGGTCCTGAAGACCTGGTGCCGGGGGTGCCACCTGCCAGTGTGGATCTTCCCGGATACCGGAAGTTTCCGGGAGGAAGCGGGGGTCCATGCCGTTGGAAATCTGCGTGCGCCGAGTTTGCCGCGCCTGCAGCAGTTCCTGGCGGCGCTGCGCTGTCGCGCGGTGGAGTGCAGCAACGAAGTCCAGTGCCTCCGGCGTGAGCACCTCGTCCTCGCGATCAACGGGCTGGGCAGTCAGGGTGACGCCGTTCAGAGTAGTGACTGAACCGGTGATGCTGTTGGGGCTGTTGGTCGAATTCATGTCCGTTGCTCCTGGAGTATGGGTCGAGCGGGGAGATCCCTGCGTATTGACGACGTCGGAACGAGGGCACCAGCTATCTTGTCAGTGGAATTGCTGTGCTTCGGTGGATCCGGCCAGAGCCAGTGTGCTTCCGGTAGGGTTCAGGGCAGTGGCCACCTGATCGAAGTAGCCGGTTCCCACTTCCCGCTGGTGCTTGGTAGCGGTGTAGCCACGGTCCTCGGACGCAAATTCCCGCTCCTGCAATTGGACGTAGGCGCTCATCCCGTTGCGGGCGTAACCGTGGGCGAGATCGAACATCGAGTAATTGAGGGCATGGAAACCGGCCAGCGTGATGAATTGGAAAGTGAAGCCCATGGCGCCGAGCTCGTGCTGGAACTTGGCGATCGTGTCGTCGTCGAGGTGCTTTTTCCAATTGAACGACGGCGAACAATTGTAGGCGAGCATCTGGTCGGGAAACTCGGCCTTGACCGATTCGGCAAATTTCCGGGCGAGCTGCAGATCCGGGGTGCCGGTCTCCATCCAGATCAAATCAGCGTACGGCGCGTAGGCCCTGGCGCGGGCTATGCACGGTTCGATTCCGTTCCGGACCTTGTAGAACCCTTCTGCGGTCCGCTCACCCGTGATGAACTCCTGGTCCCGCTCATCCACATCAGAAGTGATCAGCGTGGCAGCTTCGGCATCGGTACGGGCGATGATCACCGTCGGGGTACCGGAAACATCCGCGGCCAGACGTGCGGCGTTTAGCGTGCGCACATGCTGCTGAGTCGGAATCAGGACCTTGCCGCCAAGGTGGCCGCACTTTTTCTCCGACGCCAGCTGATCCTCCCAATGCACGCCCGAGGCACCGGCCTGAATCATGGACTTCATCAGCTCGTAGGCGTTCAGTGGGCCGCCGAATCCCGCCTCGGCGTCGGCAATGATCGGAACAAGATAGTCATCCACGGACCGCGTACCCTCGGCGAATTCGATCTGATCGGCCCGTAGCAGCGCATTGTTGATCCTGCGGACCACGGTGGGAACCGAATTGACCGGGTACAACGACTGGTCAGGATACGTCTGGCCGGCGGTGTTGGCATCCGCTGCAACCTGCCAGCCGGAAAGATAGATGGCCTTCAGCCCAGCTTTGACCTGCTGAACGGCCTGGTTGCCGGTGAGGGCGCCCAGTGCGTGGATATAGCCACCGTTTTCACGTCCTGCGGCCAATTGATCCCACAGCCTCCGGGCACCGCGGTGCGCGAGCGTCTGTTCTTCTTGAACCCGGCCGCTCAGACGGACGACGTCTGCAGCACAGTAATCGCGCGTCACTGATTCCCAACGGGGATTGGCTGCCCACTCAAGTTCCAGTGCGGCGGCGGTCCAAGAACCTGCCGCTGCAGGATCGGCTGTTGCGGGATTATCTGTTGGATCGAAAGCTGCGCTCATGATGTGCTCCTTTGAGGGATTCTTCTTCGTGAAATCAATGTTTCAGCATTTTTGGGTCCATCGCTAGAGGAAATTGTTGGAAAGAAACGCAGTTCTTCGCGTACTGTTAAGAAATGACGACAGCTACGTGGAACCTACCGGCCCAACAACCGCGCGGTGCCGATGGAACGGGCAAAGGCGCGGCAGCTGCTCAGGGGCTGGATGTCATCAGCCTGGGCCGGCGCGTACGACATTTACGCAAAGGCGCCGGCCTGACACTGGAGGATCTGGGTGCTGCCATTGGCGCCGCGCCAAGTCAATTAAGCCTGATCGAAAACGGAAAGCGTGAGCCTAAGCTCGGAATGCTGCAGAAGCTTGCCGGCGCGCTGAAAGTGAGCATCGACGAACTCCTTGGAGCCGAACCGCCCAGCCGGCGGGCGGCGCTGGAAATTGAGCTGGAACGCTATCAACGCGGCCCTCTGTATGAAACGTTAGGGCTGCCGAAAATCCGCATCGGTTCGCGGCTGCCGATGGATGTGCTCGAATCCTTGGTGGGGCTTCAGCATGAGCTGGAACGCAGGCTTGATGAGCAGGTGGCCACACCGGAGGAAGCACGGCGGGCCAACGGTGAGCTGCGCGCGATGATGCGCCGGCGCAATAACTACTTCTCGGAGTTAGAAGCCGAAGCCCTGAAGGTGCTCAAATCCGTCGGTCACACCACAGGCCCGCTCTCCCAGCATGTCATTGCGGACATCGCCGGACACCTTGGGTTTACCCTTCACCATGTCGGCGACCTGCCACATTCCACCCGTTCGGTTACGGACCTGAAAAATCGACGAATCTACCTAACGCAGGGGCAGCGCTCCGATCACGACCCCCGTTCGGTGCTTCTTCAGGCCTTGGGACACTATGTGCTGGGGCACGAAACCCCGGCTAACTATGGCGAATTCCTTGCCCAGCGGGTGGCCACGAATTACTTTGCCGCGGCGCTGCTGCTGCCGGAACAGGCCACCGTGGATTTTCTGCAAAAGGCTAAGAGTGCGAAGGAGATTGCTGTCGAGGATATCCGCGATGCCTTCGCCGTCTCCTATGAAACCGCGGCGCACCGCTTCACGAATCTGGCGACTGAGCACTTAGGCATCGCCACACACTTTCAGAAGACCCATCAGAGCGGCATCATTTACAAAGCATACGAGAACGATGGCATCGTCTTTCCGCAGGATCACACCGGTGCCATCGAGGGACAGCCGGCCTGCAAACATTGGACGTCCCGGGCCGTCTTTGACGTGGAGGACAAGTTCAGCGCCTACAACCAGTACACCGACACCCCGACCGGAACTTTTTGGTGCACCGCGCGGACGGAGCGCAGTGCCGGCGGCGAATTCTCACTGAGTGTAGGAGTTCCCTACGCCCATGTGAAATGGTTCCGTGGGCGGGACACTACGGAGCGCTCCAAATCAACCTGCCCGGACGAGGGTTGCTGCAAGCGGCCTCCCCAGGATCTCGCCGATGACTGGTCCGGGTTTGCCTGGCCCAGCGCCCGCGCCCACTCGCACCTGCTCGCCGCAATGCCGCCTGGGGCGTTTCCCGGTGTGGATGAAACCGAGGTTTACAGTTTCCTGCAGGCGCACTCCGTACGTTAGCCCGGCATCGTGCCTCGGGTTCGGACAGCTGCCGGTGAATTTCGGAATTTCCCCGGCCCCGTTCGCAAACCACTACTTCCAGATATGAGATCTGTTATGCCTTCGGACAAAAAAACCCTGCAAAAAACCGCCTTCCGCGAGAATCCGCCACTCGCGGCAGGTAAAACCGCGCCCCACTTCGCCTCGGTCGGCAGCCCTTACTTCAGTATCATGCTGGCCTTCATGGCGGTCATCGTGATCCTGTCCAATATCGGCGGCTCCAAGGGTGTGCAGATCGGGCCGATCACCACCGATGGCGGTTTCTTCCTTTTCCCCTTCGCCTACATCCTCGGGGACGTGATCAGTGAGGTCTACGGTTTCAAGGTGGCACGCCGGGCCATCACGACCACCTTCGCACTCTCCGTCTTCGCCTCCTTGAGCTACTGGATCATCATCATTCTGCCCGGCTTCACGGACGACTTCGGCCAGGCCAAACAGGCTGCTCTGGGGGCGGCACTGGGACCAGTGCCGCAGATTGTGCTGGCCAGCTTATTGGGATTCCTGGCCGGTCAGACCATCAACTCACTGGTCATGGTGCGGCTCAAGGCCCGGCAGGGCGAGCGCCGGCTGTGGGTCCGCCTGATGGGTTCCAGCGGAATGGGCGAATTCGTGGACACCGTGATTTTCTGCTCCATTGCCGCACCCGTCATCGGGATTACCGGCTTTGGTATGTTCGCCAACTACGTCGTCATCGGATTCGTCTACAAGACCCTTGTGGAGTACCTGTTCGTGCCGCTGACCGCCGTCGTCATCAAATGGATCAAGAAACGAGAACCGACCTACGGGTTGCCGGCCGCGTTGCCAACCTGGGCCCCGAGGGAGCCAGCCATTTAGCGAACGCCGCCCTGCCAGAGCGCGTCAAAGGGTGCGTTGGAGGAGACCCGGGCCTTGATGCCCGCGGTGACAAATTCCTTCGCGGTCCGCGCAGCATCCAACGGCGTCGCTCCCTTGGCTAGTTCGGCGGCAACGGCGGCGGCGAGCGAGCAGCCGGCTCCGCTGACGGCGACTTCGCCAACCTTCGGTGAGCTAAGCACCTCGAGTGTGCTGCCGTCGTAGTACACGTCGACGGCGTCGGGCCCGGACAGTCGGACGCCGCCCTTGGCCAGCACCACGGCCCCGCTGATCGCATGAATCCGGTGCGCGGCTTCCGTGAGGTCGTCGACGTCATTAATGGCGTCCATGCCGGACAGGGACAGCGATTCGAAATGATTGGGCGTGACAAAGCTGGCCAGCGGAAGAATCTGGTTCTTCAGCGCGGTGTCGGTGTCGAGAGCGGCGCCCGGCTCCTGGCCCTTGCAGATCAACACAGGATCCAGCACCATATTTTTCCAGGAACGTCCCTGCAACGCCTGCGCCACGGTATCGATGGTGGCCGGGGTTCCGAGCATGCCGATCTTCACGGTAGCCAGATCATCCGCATCGTAGGCGGTGAAAGTAGCTTCCAGCTGGTCCGCGATCACCTGCGCATCGACCGGCATGAACCTGTGATTCCAGCTGTCGTTCGGGTCAAAGGACACGATGCAGGTCAGAGCGGCGATGCCGAAAACGCCGAGCTGTTGAAAGGTCTTCAGATCTGCCTGCGCGCCGGCGCCGCCGGTGGCTTCCGATCCGGCTATGGTCAGCGCGAGGGCCGGCCGGGGAAGGGATATGGATGCAGGGATGTGGAAGGACATTGCTCCATCTTGCACCGGGATACCGGCTTCGGCAAAGCCGGGAGGGCAGTGTCAGCGGTCCGCGTAGTAGCCAGCCAAGGTCCGGGCCTTGAACTCAAAGAAGCTGCCGTCCTCGATGGCCAGCCGGGCGTCGTCGACCATTTTCACCACGAAGCGCTCATTGTGAATCGACACCAGTGTTGCGGACACCATTTCCTTGGCCCTGAACAGATGGTGGATGTAGGCCCGGCTGTAATTGGCGCAGGCGTAGCAGTCGCAGCCCTCTACGAGTGGGCCGAAGTCCCGTTTGAAACGTGCATTGGAGAGGTTGAACCGGCCGTGCGGGGTGTAAAACGCGGCGGTCCGGGCCACGCGCGTGGGGGACACGCAGTCGAAGGTGTCCGCGCCGTTTTCAATAGCGGTAAAAATATCGTCCGGCTCGGAGATGCCCAGCAAATGCCGGGGCTTGTCCGCCGGCAGTTCCTCGCTGCACCAGCGGACAATGGTGCCCAGATTCTCCTTCTCCAGTGCCCCGCCGATGCCAAAGCCGTCAAAATTCATCCCGCCCAGGTCCCGGGAGGCCTTGCGGCGCAGATCCTCATATTGCGCGCCTTGAATAACGCCGAACAACGCCTGATACGGTTTCCCGGTTCGCTCCGCCGTCAGCCGGAAATGCTCGTCCACGCATCTCTGGGCCCACCGCCTTGTCCGCTCCAACGACATTTCCTGATAGCCGCGGGAGTTCATCAACGTGGTGAGCTCGTCAAAGGCGAACATGATGTCCGCGCCCAGTTGGTGCTGGACCGCCATGCTCACCTCGGGAGTGAAGCGGTGCCGGTCACCGTTCAGATGCGACTTGAACCAGACGCCGTCGTCGTCAATGTGCGCCAGGCGCTCCTTGCCGGCCGCAACCCTGTCGTCGGCGCCGCTGCCTTCCGCGGGGGAGGCGCCGTCCATATTGATGACCTTCTTAAAGCCCGACCCCAGCGACATCACCTGGAATCCGCCACTGTCGGTGAACGTGGGACCGGCCCAGTTCATGAATTTTCCCAGTCCGCCGGCCTCATCCACCAACTCCGGGCCGGGCTGGAGATACAGATGATAAGCGTTCGCCAGCAGCGCCTGCGCGCCGAGTTCCTTCATTGACTCGGGCAGCACGGCCTTCACCGTCGCTTTGGTGCCGACGGCAATGAAGGCCGGCGTCTGAATCGTCCCGTGCGGTGTGACCAGGGTGCCCGTGCGGCCCTCGAAGGCACCCCCGTTGGCACCGAGCTGTGCCGCGGTGGGCGCGGCAGAATCAGCCAGGCGCTTGTTGACGGTGAAGGAGAACTGGGACTGCTGGGGGGAGGAAGGCACCTCCCTATTTTGCCAGCATCGCGGACCCGCTCCCGACGGTAAAATTTGTTGCCCCCCAGGGGTGGCGCCCGGGCCAAAGATAAGTACGCTGGGAATTATCAAAAACGTAAGGACCTGACCATGTCCAGTACCCAGCTCCCGCCGGATATCCCAACGCGCGGCCCCGCGAAACCCGGCCCTTACGTGATCAGCGGCGTGCTGCTGGCCATTGCGGTAATTTTTCCGCTGCTGGTGCCGACGTATGCCAGGAGTACGCCACAGCTGGGCGGCCTGCCCTTCTTCTACTGGTACCAGATGCTCTGGGTTCCCATCGACGCGGCACTGATAGGGGTGTGCTACGCGCTGATGAGCAGGGAGGACAGGCGGCGGCGGCAAATCCTGCGGTGTCCGGATCCGGGGAGGACCGACGACGGCGGCGCTGAGGACGGCGTCACCGACGACGGCGTTACTGAGGGCGGTGAGGCCCGGTGAAGCCCGTCGACGGCGTGGCGCTGACCGTCGTCGTCGTACTTTTCGTCCTGGTGGGCTTATTGGGGTTCTATGCCGCCCGGTGGCGCGGCGGCGGAAAGGATGGACTGCACACCCTGGACGAATGGGGACTCGGCGGCAGGAAGTTCGGTTCCTGGATCACCTGGTTCCTGCTCGGCGGCGATCTCTACACCGCGTACACCTTCGTCGCGGTGCCCGCTGCGATGTGGGCAACCGGCGCGGTCAGCGGCTTTTTCGCGGTGCCGTACACCGTGGTGTTGTATCCGATCGTATTTCTGCTGATGAGCAGGCTCTGGTCCGTGTCGCATCGGCACGGCTTCGTTACCACCGCTGATTTTGTCGGCGGCCGGTACGGCAGCAGGACGCTCACGTTAGCCATCGCCGTCACGGGAATTGTCGCCACCATGCCCTACATTGCGCTGCAGCTGGTGGGCATCAAATCGGTTCTGACGGTCCTGGGCGTGGGGAGCGGCGAGAACTGGCTTCTGAACGATCTGCCGCTGATCATCGCCTTCGTAGTGCTGGCCGCCTACACCTACACCTCAGGGCTGCGTGCGCCGGCCATGATCGCCGTGGTGAAAGATGTACTGATCTACTTGGCCGTGCTGGTGGCCATCATTTATCTGCCCGGAAAATTCGGCGGTTGGGACCACATCTTCGGTGCAGCACAGACCAAACTCGGTGCGGTCAGTGCGGCCACCGGCAAACCGGTCGGCTCCGTCATCCCCGGGGCCGCCAGTTTCTCCGCCTACTGGACGTTGGCGCTCGGTTCGGCGCTCGCGCTGTTCATGTATCCGCACTCGGTCACCGGTGTGCTGGCTTCCAAGAGCCGAAACACCATCCGCAAGAACGCGGCTCTGCTGCCGTTGTATTCGCTGATGCTCGGTTTCCTTGCCTTGCTCGGCTATGTCGCCATTGCCGCTGGTACAAAGCCGAAGGAACTGAATGGAACCATCAATCCGCAGCTGGTGGTACCGCAGCTTTTCCTGGATAACTTCCCGTCCTGGTTTGCCGGCATCGCTCTCGGAGCGATTGCAATCGGCGCACTAGTGCCCGCTGCGATCATGTCCATTGCGGCGGCCAACCTATTTACGCGCAACATCTACCGGGATGTCTTCCGGCCCAATGCCAGCCCGCGGCAGGAAGCCAAGGTCTCCAAACTGGTCTCGCTCGCAGTGAAGTTCGGGGCGCTGATCTTTGTCATCGCGATGGACCAGTCTGCCGCCATTAATATGCAGCTATTGGGCGGCATCTGGATTCTGCAGACCTTCCCCGCCATTGTCGCCGGACTCTACACACGCTGGTTCCACAGGTGGGCCCTTTTTGCCGGCTGGGCGGCGGGCATCATCTATGGCACGGTGGCCGCTTACTCGGTGGTCAATCCAGTGACGAAGGCACATTTCGGCGGCTCCATTGCAGCGATACCAGGCACCAATGTCCCGGTCTATATTGCGATCGTGGCCTTCGCAGTGAACGTTATAGTCGCGGTGCTGCTGACCCTGATCCTGCGGGTGCTGAAGGCTCCCGAGGGCAGCGACCTGACCCGGAGCTCGGATTACGGAGCCGACGAAGACGATCCCAAGGTGCGGAAGGTGGCGCGTGAACTGCCCACGGAGCCGATCGCCTGAAGGCGCCCCAGCTGCCCTTAGCCCTCGGGAAAATGCTGCTCCATGAAGCCGTCCCACTGTTCAGCGATAGCATCATAGGCGGCAGCGCCCAGATCATAGGTCGACGCAATAAGCTGTGCTCCCTTTGCAGGGCGGATTCCCTCCCGCGGCGCCTGCTCAGCGAGGATCAGCAGACCGTCCCCGTGTTCGGCATAAGCGTGCACCGTAAGTCCAAGCTGCGTGTCGGAGCGGTACCAGACCTTGCCCTGCAGCTGTGCCCCCGTGCTCAACTGAAGCGAATAGTCTCCTCCGGTCTCCGGCAGCCATCCGGTGTCGATCCCGAGTGCTTCCCACAGGGAGCGCGAAGAAGAGGTCATTCCTTCAGCGAAGATGGTTCTCCGCGCGGCGTGTGGATGCCTTTCCAAGGCAAAGCGCAGCTGCTGGATGAACATGGCCCAGCCCGCCGTGATATCGCCATCATAGGGAGCCCACTCGCCCGTCGCTTTGCCCCGGGTCATGGTCAGGACAGTGCCATCCGCCACGGGTTGGAGGGTGAAGACATCACCCATAGCCAGGCTCAGGCTTAGATGATCGGCGCCCTCAGTGACTCCCACGTAGTAAATCTGGCTAATTTCCTCCGCCAGGGCGTCCGACTCCCAGCCGTGCCATTGGGCCGTCCGCGCCGGCTCGCGAAGCATCCGCCAGACCTGCTCGGCATCGGCATTGATGTGTACTGAAAGCCCGTTGTTGCCCATAGCCCCGAATGTACCGGAGCTGGCGTACAGCGGCTAGGTCCCGGGGTGACTACTTCGCCAGCATTGCGGTGGTGTTTCGCCGGCTGCTGCCTCGGTGGTCGCCTAGCGGGAGCGCTGACGCAGCCGGTTGATGTCCAAAATGACGACGGCGCGGGCCTCCAGGCGCAGCCAGCCGCGCTGAACGAACTCCGCCAACGCCTTGTTGACCGTTTCGCGGGAGGCGCCGACCAGCTGGGCCAGCTCTTCCTGCGTCAGCTCATGGGCCACCAGAACACCGTCCGTGGCGGGACGGCCGAAGCGGTCCGCCAAATCCAGCAGTGCTTTTGCAACGCGGCCGGGAACGTCCGAGAAGACCAAATCTGAAAGATTGTCATTGGTGCGGCGGAGCCGGCGGGCAAGGGCCTGCAGCAGCTGCATGGACACCTCCGGACGGTTGCGCAGCAGCGCCTTAAGGCTTTCGTTCTTAAGCCCAGCCAATCGCGTCTCGGAAACCGCCGTGGCGGTAGTGCTGCGCGGCGCCGGATCAAAGAGCGCCATTTCGCCGAACAACTCGCCGGGGCCGAGGATGGCCACGAGGGATTCACGGCCGTCGGGGGAGGTGCGGCCCAGCTTCACCTTGCCGGAGACAATGAAGTACAGCTGGTCGCCCTGGTCGCCCTCGCGGAAGACGGAGGCACCACGGGAAAGATCCACCTCGGTGAGCTCATCCGTCAACAGCCGGAATGCTTCGTCGTCGAGCGTGGCAAAAAGCGGGGCCCGGCGCAGTACCTCGATGTCCATAAAATCTCCTGAGTTCAAGTGTTGGGTCTAAAGCGCTCTCTCGATTGTTTCAGAAGTTTGACAGTTTTGTGACCAACTTGGCATGGGACGTCATGGCTTGCGTCGCTGCTTTAGGGATCGAGCGGCAATGGCCTCAGTAATAGGGCTGTCTGGTGCGGCGCCAATACAGCTTTCGCATCGCCCGTTCCACCAGCTTTGTCCACACCTTGTAGCGCCACGGGCTCAACGGCAGATCATAGGGGCCGCACCAATCGATGACGTTCTTAGTGAAGCTGGTCTTGAACAGACCCCTGCCATAGGCGGGATGGGTCTCATCCTTGAGCTTGTCGCCCGGCGGGGTGCCGCAGAAATCGTACTCGGTCACGCCCAGGCCCTTGAGCTCATTGATGGCGGTCCACTGCACCAGATGCGAATCGCCATATTGGGAGCGGGCCGGAATGGAGCCGCCGTCCTTGTAGGTACCCTTGCGCCCGTAGTTAAGCACAAAGGCACCCACCGCAGGCTTGCCGTCCTCGTAGACAAAATACATCCGGCCCTGCCCGGCGTCGGAAAAGAGCTGCCAGAATTTCGCGTAGTACTCGAAAGGCCGCAGCACCACGTTGGCCTTGCCCTGACCAACCTGGCCCATCAGGTTGTACATACTGCGGTAGGTGTCCTCGTTTGCCGGAGCTTTGACCACTTCAACATTTGACCGGATGGCCTTCCGGACGGCATGCCGTCCGCGGCTGCCCAGCTTTCGCAGTAATTCCTGCGGTTCTTCAGCGATATCCAAGATGGCGGTATTGGTGTTGGTCTGCACCACGGGGGCGCGGAGCAGGCCGAGCCGGGTGAAGAGGGCGTGCTGTTGCGCATTCGCGGGAATATCGGGTTCGATCTTGAGGGCAAAGACCCGCAGTCCGCCGGCCGCAATGAACGTTTTGAGGGCCCGTAACATCCCCGTCAGGTCCTCGGCAGCAGCCGCATCCGGGCCCTTGATCATGTACCAAAAGCGGCCCAACACGGGAAATGTCTTTTCCAGCACTAAGTTGTAGCTGGAGTAGTCCGGTGTTTCCAGGACCACGAAGCGGGGTTTCCAGCCGGTGTAGTCCTTGATTGCGGCGAAAGATTTTGATTGCAGCACATTGCCGCCCTGCGGATTTGCGGTGACGTGCCCGTCCCAGCCGTCAATCTCGGCGGACGTGGCAAACCGTGCCGTGAACTCTTTCACTGTCGTTTGTCCTGCCCGTAGTAAGTGGCCCGTGGTAAATGGCCCGTTGTGAGTAGCTCAGTAGTAGATGCGCTTGAACAGCCGGTGCGACAGTGACTGCGCAGCCCGCTCGCCGAGCCTTGTCCACAGTCCATAGGCCCGCTTGTTGACCGCCTGGTCCAGCGTGCCAACGTAGGAGGTGATCTCGTTGGAGAAGCTCGTCTTGAATTGTCCCAGCCCGTAGCTGGGATGGTTCTTGTCATCGAGCTGATCGGCCGGCGGCGTGGTGTGCAGGTCATAGCTTAGGACTCCGCGGGCCTTGAGTGCCTTCATGGTCTCCCACTGCAGCAGATGCGCGGCGCCGGTGTTGTCATAACTGCGCGAGCTGGCGCCGTCCTTGTAGAGGGCCTTAGTGCCGAAATGCGTCACGAAGATCCCCGCGATCACCTCATCGTCAAGGTAGGCAAAATATAGGGAACCGTAGCCCTGCGCCGCGGCGTCCCGCCAGAAATTCTTGTAGTAATCTGCCGCGCGCAGGTAAAAACCGGCCCGCTCCGACGTCTCCTTGTACAGCGCATACATCAGGGCCGACGTCGCCGGCTCGACAGGCACTTCCCGCACCGTCACCGCGTTCTTCTCCGCCTTGCGGACCGAACGCCGCCCGCGCTGGCGGAACGAGGCAAAGACCGTCTCTTCCTCCGGCGCCAGATCGATGATTACGGTGTGCACGTTCGGCTGGATGGCACGGACGGGTAATAACGACGGCGGCAGGGACGTTCCGGCGGACAGCTCGGGTTCGAGCTTGAAGAGGAAAATGCCGGGATGTTCCCGCGCGTACGTTTCGTTGGCCGCGACGACGGCGGCGAACGTCTCGGCAGACCCGGCGCCGGGACCCTTAGGGGAATACCACAGCTCGCCGATCAGCGGCACTTTCTTCACAAGGTAGAGCGCGTAGATACGGTCCGGGCCACCGTCGTAGACCATAAAGCGCGGCACCCACCCGTTGGCCCGCTTCTGTTCCGCGAAGAACGTGCTCTGCAGCAATTCCCCACGGTCCGGATTAGTCAAGACCAGGGCGTCCCAGTCGGTGAACTCCTCGGTCGTAGCGTCACGGAGCCTCACAGTGGCAGCCCGTAGTTCGTCGCAGTCGCATGCTTCTTCATGGTTCCATCCTAAGCGGCATGGCAGTAGTGCCGTCCGTGGCGCCCGCCGGCCGCTGCCGTGCCGCTGGCCTCCGTCGCTCCGCTAAACCCTCCCTGCACTCTTTGGCGCCGGATCGGGGGCGAGTTGTCAGACTAAGCCGGTAAACTCAACAGTCCGGGACCGGTCGTGGTCCGGAGCAAGGACGGGCATGTTCGGATTCACCTGGCTGGACCTGGCGCTGCTGATTTGGCTGGTGGCGCAGGCCGTTTATGGCTTGCGGGTGGGCTTGCTGGTGAGCCTGGCCGGCATCCTCGGTTTCGTTGCCGGGGCCGTGGCGGCCTTCTTTGCCGTGCCGTTTGTCAGCTCATTGGCGGCCGACAGCGGCTGGCGGACGGCGCTGGTGATCCTGGCGGTGCTGGTGCTCGTGGGGCTCGGTCACACCTTGGGGCTCCGGATTGGCATGCTGATCGGCCGGCGGGTGAAGTTCCGGCCCGTGCGTTCCATGGACCGGTTGCTGGGCGGAGTCTTGAATCTTGCCGTCGGAGCGCTGATGATTTCCGTCCTGGCTTTTAGCGTATCCAACCTTGGAATACCGCTCGTCTCGGCGCAGTTGGGCCAATCCAAGGTGATCGGCACTATCGATTCACTGACCCCGACGCCGGTGAAATCCTCCGTCGCGCAGCTTCGCTCAATCGTTTTGAACGAGGGAATTCCCCGGCTGTTCGATCAGCTTGGCCCGGTAACGCCGATGGATCCGCCCAGCACCAGCACCGACACCCCGGCGCTGAACACGGCGGCGCAATCAGTGCTGAAGATCACCGGAACGGCATTCCAGTGCGGCCAAAACCAGACCGGTTCCGGCTTCGTGGTCGCCCCCGGCAGAGTGGTGACCAATGCACATGTGGTGGCCGGTGTGGCCCGTCCCGTGGTGGAGCTTCCCTCCGGTGGTTCGCTTCCGGGCCGGGTCGTCTCTTTTGACCCGCAGCAGGACCTGGCCGTCATCGCCGTCGACGGGCTCCAGGCCCGGGCGCTTCCGCTCGGCCAGCAACTGCACGCGGGGCAACCGGCAGCATTCGCCGGCTATCCGCATGGCGGTCCGTTCCAGACCAAACCGGCGACGGTACAGCGGGTTTCCACCGTGCTGGTGCCGGATATCTACGGCCAGAACCCCTCCAGCGAGGAGGTTTACCAGCTTTCCGCTGACGTGCAGCCGGGGAACTCGGGGGGCCCGTTGCTGGACGAAGCGGGGCAAGTGGTCGGCGCCGTCTTTGCCAAATCGACGGACACGACACAGATCGGCTACGCCTTTACCCTGACGGAATTGGCTCCGGTGGCCCAAGCCGCGCCAAGGCTGGATCAGTCGGTCCCTTCGGGGCTGTGCACCAAAAAATGAGTGGCACCGGAAATAACTGGCACCAATAAGCAGCCGGCGCCGTAGGGCGGCCGGCGCGAAAAAGTAACGTGCTTCGTGGAAGGACCTAGGCCGGGAGCATTCTTCCCAGATAACGGATGGCCAACTCGTATCCGTGCACCCCTGCGCCAACTATGACCGCATCCGCCACCGCTGAGAGGTAGGAAAAATGACGGAACTCTTCGCGCCGGTGCACATTCGAGATGTGTACTTCCACCGTCGGCAGACCGATAGCGGCTAAAGCGTCCCTGATCGCTACGGAGGTATGCGTGTAGGCCCCGGCGTTGATGACGATGCCCACCGCGGAATTCTTCGCCCCTTGGATGGCGTCCACCAGGTCACCTTCGTGGTTGGACTGGATGAAATCGGTGCCAAAGCCCAGCGAATGAGCCGTTTGAGCCGCCAGTTCCTGCACATCGGCCAGAGTTGCGTTGCCGTAGACGCCGGGCTCGCGGGTTCCCAGCAGATTCAGGTTGGGTCCGTTGAGCACCACGATGGTGCCCCGATCGGCGGAGAGCGCAGCAGAAGTCATTTCCCCACTATCCCATCTGGAGTGCGCTCGATGGGGCCAAATCGCCGAAACGGCCGAACGCGCCACTGAGGAGGCGGATCAGGCGGCGCTGATGTGCAGGAGGATGGCGTGTTCCGGGTTCAGGATGGGCATCGGGAGGCCCGACTCTGACAGGAATTGCCCGGAGGCCACGACCCCAGTGGCCAGCCACGCCGGCGCGGACGTCTGCAGATACGTACTGGCTGCGTCGCGGCCGGTGACGCCAGGGTCCTCACGGTCAGGGTCCAACGGGCGCGGATAGATCACCTCAACGCGGTAGCTGAGCTCGGGCGCCAGCCCGGGAATGGCGACGCGGCCCGGCTGCTCCGAGAACGACGTCGACGTCGCCACCAGCGCGAACAGTGCCTCGGAGCCGTCCCCGGCGACCACACCGTGCAGCAGCAGTGCCGGATCTGGCAGATCGGCACGGACCATTCGGCCGGTGTGAAGCAGTGTGCGGTGTTCTTTGTACAGTTCGATGACACCGCGCAGTTCGTCGTGTTCGGGGCCGGTCAGGGAGCGGATATCCCATTCCAGCCCGAAGTGGCCGAACAATGCGGTGATGGCCCGGAAGGACAGCGTATGCGTGCGTCCGGTGGTATGCGAAGTGGGCGGCCCGACGTGCGCGCCGACGAGTTCCGGCGGGACGATCATCGAGGTCCAGCGTTGGATGGTCTGCCGTTCCAGCGCATCGTTGCAGTCTGAGGCCCAGATCCGGTCCGTCCGTTGCAGGATCCCCAGGTCCGCCCGGGCGCCTCCGGAGGAGCAACTTTCGATTTCCACGCCAGGGTGCGCTGCACGCAGGGCATCGAGGAGTCGGTAGGCAGCAAGGGTCTGCTCATGCACGGACGGTCCGCCCGCATGCCCCATTTCGGACAGATCCCGGTTCTGGTCCCATTTGAGATAAAAAATGCGGTACTCACTGAGCAGAGCGTCCAGCCGGTCATAGATATATTGCCAGGCCTGTGGGTTGACCAGATCCAGCACCTGCTGGTGGCGCCATTGAAGCGGGAGGCCGGAGCCTGGCCCGGCGATCCAGTCCGGATGTGCCCGCGCGGCGTCCGAATCCGAATTGATCATTTCCGGTTCCACCCACAGCCCAAATTCCATTCCCCGGTCCGTGACGGCGGCAATGAGCGGGTGAAGGCCCTCGGGCCACACGTTAGGGTCAACGTACCAGTCACCCAGGCCGGCGTGATCGTCGCGGCGGTGCCGGAACCAGCCATCGTCCAGCACGAAGCGTTCCACTCCCAGATCCGCGGCCGCATCGGCGAGCGAAGTGAGCACCGTCAAGTCGTGGTTGAAATAGACCGCTTCCCAGGTATTGAGGACCACCGGCCTTGGCGTGGAGGGGTGTTTCGACCTGCCCCGGAACCATGCATAAAACGCGTCGGAAATCCCGTCCAGTCCGTGGCTGGAGTAGGCGGCGAACAGTGCCGGAGTGAGGTAGCTTTCGCCCGGTGCCAGCACAATCTCCCCGGACCCCACTAGCTCGCTGGCGCCCAGTACAGAACGGCCATCGGCCAGCGATTCAAGATAGGCTTCATGGTCCCCGCTCCAGGCAAAGTGCGTGGCCCAGACCTTTCCCTGCCGGTTGCCGAACCCTAAGGAACCGGCGGCCAGCAACAGCGAGGAATCATGGCCGGTGCGGCCGTGCCGGGCGCTGCGCAGCCAGGTTCCCTGCTGAACACTATGGCGCTGCGGGTGGCGTTCGCGGCACCAGCGACCGGTCAGGTCGAGTATCTCGGTTGCTTCGGGGCCAACCGGCAGGACGGCCGCGAGTTCCTCCAGCGCGTAGTCAGTGCCGCCGTCGTTGGTGAGATGATGGCGTAACTCGAGCAGACCGCCGTCGTGCAGTGTCACTTCGGTGACCACCGTCAGGCCAAGCTGTGCATCGGCGGTGGTAATGACGGCTGAGCGTTCGGTAGCCCGGCACCCGGTCAGCCGCAACCGTGCGGAGAAGCCGCGTCGGGTTCCGTCGCGGTCGACCCCGATCCCGAGGGCGTCGCCGTCGACCCCGTCGCGACCGCCATTGCCTGCGGCCAGCCGGTGTCCGCGCAGCCCCGGCCGCCCCCGCCAACCCGAGGAGGCCTGCGGCAGTAGGCCCAGGACCACCGGAATATCCAGGGCCGAATGCGGCACCGGTCCGGACATGACCCCTGCCAGCGACAGATCCGGCAAAATCCCGCCCAGGTCAGCGCCCCAATGCAGCACCGACGGCTCACCGGAACTCAGATCGATCAGCAGGCTCACCCCGGCAGCGCGCAGGTAGATTGGGTTCAGTGGGTTCGGTTCCATCGGGTACCTCTGCGTCGTGAGCGGATGAATATATTAGGCGCTTTGCCGTTGCGGGACGTTGACCAGCCGCAGCCGCCCCACCCGCTGCCGCAGCACCCGCTGGGCCTCCGAGCCCAGTCCGGCATCGCTGATCACCTCGTCGACGTCCTCCAGCGCGGCTATTGTGCTGATGCCCTGCATGCCCCATTTGCTGTGATCCGCCAGCACCACCACCTTGCGGGAAGCGGTAATGAGAGCCCTGTCCATCTCCGCTTCGAGCAGATTCGGGGTGGTAAAGCCGGCCTGTGCATCAACGCCGTGCACCCCCAGGAACAACAGGTCCAGGTGCAGCTGCCGCACCGAAGACGTGGCAATCGGACCTACCAGGGCATCGGAGGGAGTCCTTTCACCGCCGGTGAGGATAACGGAGAGCTTGGCCCCGGCGGCATGGAATACACCTGCCACGCGCACCGAATTTGTCACTATGGTCAGTCCGCTCATCTGGCAGAGCAGCTTGGCGAGCGCAAACGTGGTCGTGCCCGCGCTGAGCCCGATCGCCATGCCCTCCTGCGCCATCGATGCAGCTTCCGCCGCGATCGCTTCTTTTTCGTCCAGAGCCTGCGTCGATTTGAGCTCAAACCCGGGTTCATGGGTACTGGCGCCGCCGTGGATCTTTGCGCCGCCATGGATCTTTTCCAGCAGGCCGGCCTCGTCCAGTACATCAATGTCCCGGCGCACCGTCATCAAAGAGACGTTGAACATGCCGGCCAGATCCGCCACCCGCACCACGCCTTCGCGTGCAACTGTGGCGGCTATCGCGGAGCGTCGGGCGTCGGCGAGCATCTTCGCTTCCTCACTGTTGTTGATTGACGGCTGGTATTGATACAGGTCTGGTGTTGATACAGGTCTGGTGTTGGTCGGGCGGGCGGGCAGCATTGGTGCTGGTCAAAGACGGACGACGGCGCACCCCTGGCCGCGACGCTCACAGTGCCCGTGCTATCCCTTGCTTGACCCGAGGGTCAACCCGGCCACGAAGTGCCGCTGCAGCAGCAGGTACACGATCAGCGTGGGGATCACAGTGATGGTTGCTCCGGCGGCCAGCAGGTTGTAGTCGGAAAGAAAAGTGCCCTGCAGGTTGTTGATGGCGGTAGTGACCGGAAGCCGGTCCCCGCTTTGAATGAACAGCAGCGGCCAGAAGAAGTCGTTGTAGATAAAAATCAGTTCCAGCGTTGCCAGCGCGGCGATTGCCGGCCTGCACAGCGGGAGAATGATGTTCCAGTACTGGCGCCAGATGCCCGCACCGTCGACCAATGCGGCCTCCGTCAGGTCCGCGGAGAGAGCCTTCATGTAGTTGGACAGTACAAACGTGCAAAAACCGGTCTGGAAGGCGGTGTTGACGAGGATGACGCTGAAATACGTGTTGAGCAGGTTTCCCGAGTCGCTAATGGCGTAGGGCAGGTTGAAGTGCTTGAACATGCTGAACAGCGGTGCGGCCAAGACCTGCGGCGGTAGAAGGTTCCCGGCGGTGAACATGATCAGCAGTGTGATGTTGAACTTCCAGCTCACGCGGCTGACCGCGAAAGCCATCATCGAGGACAGCAGCAGGACCAGAATGATCGTTGGGACGGTGATAATCAGTGAGTTCATAAAATACTTGGGGAAGCCGCCCTGCGTCCAGGCCTGGACGAAGTTGTCAAAGTTGAAGGTCCCGCCGAGGCTGAAGTAGCCGTATTTGTCCGTGTCCGCCTTGGGGCGAAGGGCGGTGAAGAGCGACCAGGCCAGCGGAATCAACCACATGACGGCCATCACGATGAGGAATATGTGGGTACCGTAGTGGCGCTTTTTCCCTCCGCGGGGCTTGGGTGCGCCGCTGGCGGATAGGCGGGTGCGGGATGCGACTGCTGAGCTCATTGCACTTTTTCCTTCCCGAAGGCGCGGGACAAGTAGAAGACGATCGGGACGAGGGAAATGACCAGCAAAATTACTGCCAGCGCGGAGCCGACCCCGATCACCTGTCCCTCACCGACCAGATTTTGGATGACGAGCGCACTGATCAGTTCCAGTCCGTTGGTACCGCGGTTGATCACGTAGACAATGTCGAAGGCACGCAGTGATTCGATGATCGTAATCACCACGATAACTATGTTGATAGGGCGCATGGCGGGGAAGACGATACGGAAGAAGGTTTGGTACGCGTTCGCGCCATCCAGGGATGCGGCTTCCTTCAGTGAGGCGTCAACGCCCTTGAGTCCGGCCAAATACAGAATCATCACATAACCGGCGTGCCGCCAGGTCGCCGCAATCAGGGCGGCCCAGATGTTCACATCCGAGTCCCCGAACCAGTCCACGGCCTGCGGCGTGCCGGCGGTGCCAAGCAGGAAGTTCAGTAAGCCGTTGTCCTTCTGGTAAAACAACTGCCAGATAATGCCGATCAAGGCCAAGGACAGCATCACGGGTATGAAAAAGATGCTCTGGTAGATCTTGGAACCGCGGATGTTCTGGTCCAGCAGGACCGCCAGCAGCAGTCCCAGCGGGGTCGCGATGACGGCCAGGAAGACCAGCCAGAGCACATTGTGCTGCACCGCCGGCCAAAACGGAGGGTAATCCTTGAACACGTAACTGTAATTGGCCACTCCGGCAGCTTTGATGTCCGTGAGGTCCAAGCCGTTCCATCGGACGAAGGACAGACCGATGGAGAGCACCGTTGGAATCCAGATCAGCAGCAGCTGGATCAGGGTGGGTATCCCGACCATGATGCTGAGCACGATCTTGTCGGTGCGGGAGAGGAGCCGTATCCGGCGCCGTTTGCGGGGGCGCCCGGCGCCTTGTCCGCCGACAACGCTGATCGGTGATTCTATTCCGGTGGTCATGACAGACTCTTTTTCTGATCGAACGTCGGGGCAGACCCTTGAGCCTGCCCCGACTGATATGGACCAACGAGGTCCGGGGCGGAGCCGCGCAGCAGTTATTGCGCGGCGTAGAGCGACTTCGCCTGGGCCTCGAGGTTCTTGACGTCGATCGAGCCGTCCTTAATGAATCCCTGCAGCGCCGGCAACATCACATTGTTCGCCATCGCGGGGAGGGCATCCCGGTCAAAGAACTGGCTGATGCTCTTGGCACCGGCAATCACATCCGCGCACTTCTTGTTCAGCGGACTGAACTTGGATTGATCGGCGCCCTTCGCAGTGGCGATGTTCGATGGGTCCTTGGAGGCGTACGCGTCCTGGCCTTCGGCCGTGCCCATGAAGGCCAGGAAGTCGTGGGCCGCCTGATTCTGGCCGCCCTTCTTGGACAGCAGTAACCCGTCAATCGGTGCTTCTACGGCGTCCATTCCTTCCATGGCGATTTCCGGGAACGGGAAGAAATCAATGTCCGCCAGCAGCGCCGGATCGGTGAACTGCTGGGTGACAAACGAGCCGAGCAGATACATCCCGGATTTCTTGTCTCCCAAGGACTTCGCCGAGTCCTGCCAGGTCATTCCCAGTGCGCCGGGGTTCTGATAAGGCAGCAGTGCCTTCCACGTATCGAAGACGTCGCTGACTTTCTTCTGGTCCCAGGATTCTTTGTGGGCGGTGAGATCCATGTGGAACTGGTAGCCGTTGAGGCGCATATTGATGTAGTCGAAAGTGCCGAACGCCGGCCAACCGTCCTTGTCCGCAAACTCGATGGGGATTATGCCGTCGGCTTTCATCTTGGCGCTGAGGGTCTTGAGGGCGTCGAACGTGGTGGGGACCTCGTAGCCCTTTTCAGCCCAGAAGCTCTTGCGGTAGAAGAAGCCCCACGGATAGTTGTAGTTCGGCACAAAGTACTTCTTGCCGTCGGGTCCGGTCGAGGCCTTCTTCATGGCGTCGGAAAAGTTGGCCCCAATCTTGTCCCAGACATCGTCCACGGGGGTGAGCAGTCCCTTTCCTGCGTAGTACTGCATCCGGTAGCCGGCAAACCAAGTGAATGCGTCGTCCGGGCTGCCCTGCAGGTAGGTGTTGATTTTGTTCTGGAAATCGTTGTGCGGGACCACGTTGGTGGTGACCGTGATGCCTGACTTCTTCGTGAAGGCATCCGTGACCGCCTTGTACCCGGCTTTGGGGACCTCATCGGAGGAGCCGGAACCGAAGCTCAGCGACTTCGATGCGGTTGCGGAGGCACCGGGCCCGCTGCCTCCGGTGCAGGCGGAG
Organism: Arthrobacter endolithicus; assembly: GCF_026627425.1. Taxonomy (GTDB): domain Bacteria; phylum Actinomycetota; class Actinomycetes; order Actinomycetales; family Micrococcaceae; genus Arthrobacter_M. The sequence goes on along the minus strand of NZ_JAPNLH010000003.1, from coordinate 116,951 downwards.
AGGAGGGGGATGCCGGCCAGCCCAACGGCGCCCACTCCCAAGGTCTTGAGCAGCGTACGGCGGTCCAGGCCGGGCCGGTTGGCGCCGGCAGCAAACCGCTCTTCAATCGATGACATGGTTTCTCCCTTTGAAAGACTGGCTTTGGAAAGACATGCAGCTGTGAAACGCATCACATAGACCAAGCATAAACGCCAGAAATCGAACGTCAATGCCCAAAAGAGAAAAATTTCGATCATTTTGTCACGTTTGGATTACGCCTTAAAGCAACTGAGGTGCGCGCAATGGGTTGTTCGTCGAAACGACCCCATCGCGCGCACCTCGCCTAGTGCCGCCTTGCCGGTGGTGCGCTACTTTTTCAGCGAATCCGCGATCTGCTGCATCACCGAATTGTCTGCCAGCGTGGAGGCGTCACCGACGTCGCGGCCCTCCGCGACGTCCTTCAGTAACCGCCGCATGATCTTCCCGGACCGTGTCTTGGGCAGCTCGGGCACCACCAGGATCGTCTTTGGCTTGGCGATCGGGCCGATTTCCTTGCCCACATGGTTGCGCAATGTGGTGACAATATCGGCGTCATCTGCCGCGCTCCCGCGCAGAATCACAAACGCCACCACGGTCTGCCCTGTGGTCTCGTCCGCAGCCCCCACCACGGCCGCTTCCGCTACGGACGGGTGGCTGACCAGTGCGGACTCAATCTCCGTGGTGGAGAGGCGGTGCCCGGAGACATTCATCACGTCGTCGACCCGCCCCAGTAGCCAGACGTCGCCGTCGTCGTCGAACTTGGCACCGTCTCCGGCAAAGTACATCGAATCGAAACGGGACCAGTAGGTGTCCTTGTACCGCTGCTCGTCGCCCCAGATGCCGCGCAGCATGGCCGGCCATGGTTCGCGGACCACCAGGTAGCCGCCGGACCCGTTCGGCACGGACTCGCCCATTTCATCCACCACGTCCACCGCAATGCCCGGCAGCGGCGTCTGGGCCGAGCCCGGCTTAGTGGCAGTGACGCCGGGGAGCGGGGCGATCATCTGCGCGCCGGTCTCGGTCTGCCACCAGGTGTCCACGATCGGCGCCGGGTTCTTCTTTTTCTCGCCGTTCTTCCCCGCGTTCGCGCCGATCACATCGCGGTACCACATCCAGGCCTCGGGGTTAATCGGCTCGCCCACCGAACCGAGCACCCGGATGGAGCTCAGGTCGTACCGGCCCGGGATCTCGCGGCCCCACTTCATGCAGGTCCGGATGGCGGTGGGCGCAGTGTAGAGGATGGAAACTTTGTACTTTTCGATCAGTTCCCACCAGCGGCCCTGATGCGGGGAATCCGGGGTGCCCTCATAGATCAGCTGCGTAGCGCCGTTAATGAGCGGCGCGTAGGCGACGTAGGTATGCCCGGTGACCCAGCCGACGTCGGCCGTGCACCAGTACACATCGGTTTCCGGATGCAGGTCAAAAACGGCCTTGTGCGTGTACGCGGCCTGCGTCAGGTAGCCGCCGGTGGTGTGCAGGATGCCCTTGGGCCTGCCGGTGGTACCGGAGGTGTAGAGGATGAACAGCGGGTGCTCGGCAGCATGGCCGACGGCGGTGTGCTCGGCGGCTGCACCGCCGACGGCGTCCTCCCACCAGAGATCGCGGCCCTCGGTCCAGTCCACGTTCTCACCGTTGCGCTTGACGACGACGACGTGCCCGACTGTGTGCCCGGGTGCGGTGAGCGCGGCATCAACGGCGGGCTTGAGGGCGCTGGGTTTGCCGCGGCGGTAGGTACCATCGGCGGTGACCACCAGTTTGGCTTCGGCATCGTCGATGCGCGAACGCAGCGCGTCCGCGGAGAACCCGCCAAAAACCACGGAATGTACGGCACCGATCCGGGCGCAGGCCAGCAGCGTAATCACTGCCTCCGGGATCATCGGCAGGTAAACGGCCACCCGGTCGCCCTTGGCAACGCCGAGGGACTCGAAGGCGTTGGCGGCCTTCTTGACCTCCTCGGTCAGCTGCGCATAGGTGTAGCTGCGCGTGTCGCCAGGTTCGCCCTCAAAGTAGATGGCAACGCGCTCGCCGAGCCCGTTTTCGACGTGCCGGTCCAGCGCGTTGTAGGCCGCGTTGAGCTGACCGTCGCCGAACCACTTCGCGAACGGCGGGTTGGACCAATCAAGTGTTTCGGTGAAGTCCTTATGCCAGGTAAGCAGCCCGCGCGCCTGCTTGGCCCAGAAGGCAGGGGCATCAGCGGCCGCGTCGGCATAGTCGGAGGCTTTCACGACGGAATCCGCGGCGAATTCGGCGCTGGGCGGGAATCTGCGGTCTTCGTGGAGCAGGTTTTCCAGCGCGTCACCGTTATGGGCGGCAGCGCCGGCGCTGGTATTTCCGGCTCCGGACGAAGCCGCAGTTGTGTCCTGGGACATCTCTACCTCAATTTCAGCTAAGACGGGTTCTGGCTTCAACTTTAGCGCGCCGAATACCCGCACGTGTCGGCGATCACAGTCACTGCAGCAAATTGGCCCGTCTGTGACGCGCTGCCGCGACTGGCGAATTCATCCGGCTAGAGATGTCAGGGTTGTGTCATTAGTCTGTAATAGGATCGTGACTTTCCAACAGAGCGACGCGGGCCGCCTGAGGCGAGTCCGTGCCAGACATACCCGCGGGCTGCAGGATCGCCGTCCGGCAAGGAGTACGAGATGACAGAGCAGCAATTCGGCGCCGACAACGGTGGAGGAAGCCGGAACGACGACGGCGGAAGAGGCCGCAGCAACAGTGGTGCGGAGCCAGCGGCTGGCAGCACGTCCATGGGCGCTCCCTCGGGGCCCCAGGCCAGCCACGCCTTGCTTGGTCCGCTGACCCTGCGCGACGTGGTGGCACTGGGATCGGTCGTCGTGATCTTCATCGGTTCCGTACTGCCGCTGTTCCGCGCCGATTACTACCTCAATTTATGGAATGGATTTTCCCTGTTCTTCCTGGGCATTGGGGTGGTGCTGCCGTTACTCACCGGCATCCTGTTCCTGGCCCGGCGGCTCTCTGCGGGCGTCAAAACGCGGATCGGCTCGCTCTCCGTTGACCAGTTCGGCTCCGTAGTTGCCTCCTTTGCCACCTCCTTTTTCTTCCTTTACACGGTCTCTGATTTCCGCTGGGCCTTCCTGATTGGGCTGATAGGTTCCCTCGGCCTGCTGGCATCCACCGTCGTCGCGCCTTGGCTTCCGTTCTTCGCTGCCGACTTCGCCCATCGTCCGGAATTGCCTGCCCATCCCGTCGCTCGGGACGTCGTTCCCGCGGTCGCCAAGCCTACGGTAGCCAAGCCCGCGGTTGTCAAGCCTGCGGTTGCAAAGCCTGCGGTTGCGAAGCCTGCGGTTGCGAAGCCTGCTGTTGCGACGTCAGTTGCTTTGACGCCCGACGCTTCCCGGCCTGGCGCTGCCAAGGGGGATGCTGATCGGAGCGCTGCCCACGAGCCCGCGCCGACGCCGTCCGCGGCGAAGACGTCCAGTCAGCCGATACCAGGCCTCTCCCATCCGGCCGGTTCGGCCGCGGTTTCGTCCAACGCGGTCCCGTCGAACGCGGTCGGGCAGGACGCCGTCGGGCAGGACGCCGCAGGTCAGGGCGCTTCAGTGCAGCACGCTGCCGAAACCGCCGCGCCGACCCCGCAGACCACGCTTAATCCTGCGGTCGACACGCCTTCACGAGCCGTACCGGAAAGCATCGGTGCCACCGTCGATCCCGGATCACGCCACGAACCGGACCACAGCCACGATGCAGGAAAGGGCCACGGGGAGAAGGCCGTTTACGACGCATTTTGGTTTGCCGTGGACCGCAAGCGGCCGGTGTTCGATGAGAAGACCGGGGCCTTCCTCTACAACGTGGAACCAGGCAGTTGGATTCTGGCCCTGCGGGATCGTGGTCACGACTTCCTGGTGCAGAACACCGAAGGCCGCGCGGGAGTGCTGCGTGATCTGAGCAATATCGAGCGGGCACCGGAGAGCGAGTAATCTTTGGTCCCGACCATTCCTGCCAAGAGCGCGTCTGCCAAGACAGCGACGCCCGATGCGGTGCGCCCCCACACCGGTGAATCTCTGCTGGCACTCAAGCGCCGGGCGGGAAAGATCAACCGGCAGCTGGCAAAGGCCTACCCCTATGCCCATGCGGAGCTGGACTTCCGCAACGCGTTCGAACTGGTGGTCGCCACCGTGCTCTCCGCCCAGACCACCGACGTGCGGGTAAACCAGACCACGCCGGCACTGTTCGCCAGATACCCGGATGCGCGCGCGCTGGCGGAGGCCAATGTCGCGGAGCTCGAAACGATGATCCAACCAACGGGCTTTTTCCGCGCCAAGACCCGGAGCCTGATTTCGCTGGCCACCCGGATTGTTGACGAGTACGACGGCGTAGTGCCGGGTCGGCTGGACGATCTAGTAACGCTCGCCGGGGTCGGGCGCAAAACGGCCAACGTGGTGTTGGGCAATGCGTTCGGGATCCCCGGGATCACTGTGGATACGCATTTCATCCGGCTGGCACAGCGCTTCGGCTGGACCGAGTCCAAAGATCCCGTCAGGATCGAAGCCGATGTAGGCGGACTCATTCCCAAGGCTGAGTGGACGATGCTCTCGCATCGGGTGGTATTCCATGGGCGCCGCGTCTGCCATGCACGTAAACCCGCCTGCGGCGCCTGCCCGGTCGCCACTTTGTGTCCCTCCTACGGAGAAGGTGAGACGGATCCGGTCAAGGCGAAGAAGTTGCTCAAGTACGAGCTGGCGCCAGGCAACGAGGATCTGCTGGCGCGGATGCTCGGTGACGTAAGCCGCGCGGCCGAGTACCGCCGGGAGGCACAGCTACTGGCCCGGCAGGGGGTGTCGTCCGGCCCGGAGCCCGGGCCGGCGGCGCCGGGAACGGACCTTCCGTGAGCCGGGAACCCTCAGTGCTAGGCCGGCGGACGGACAGTGTGTATGCCCAGCTGGCGGCCGTTGCGCAGGAAGCTGCTGCCGGCGGGCTCGATGCAGCCCGCGATGATCATTGGCCGCGCCCGTTGGATCCACGCACGGCACGGCAGGCTGCGGTGCTGCTGCTTTTTGGTGCCTTGGATGACGTTCCCGCCGCCTCTGGCAAGCCGTTGGCTCCCGCCGGGTTGGATGTTTTGCTGATTGAGCGGGCCGCCACACTGACGGATCATCCGGGGCAGGTCGCTTTTCCCGGCGGCGGAGTCGACGCGGGGGATGTCTCTGTGGATGCGGCGGCGTTGCGGGAGGCCGTGGAGGAAACAGGACTGGACCCGGCCGGAGTCCAGATCCTGGGCCGGTTGCCCGAGGTTGCCCTTCCGGTCAGTAATTTCATGGTAACGCCGGTTCTGGCTTGGTGGATGGCTCCGTCGCCTGTAGCCGTGGTGGACTACGGTGAGTCCGCCCAGGTATTTCGTGTCCCGGTCCGTGATCTGCTGGATCCGGACAATCGGTACACGGCGACGTTGAAACGCGGTCCGCGGACGTACAGCAGCCCTGCTTTTCTGGTAAACGGCGTCCTGGTTTGGGGGTTCACCGCGGGAATTCTGAGCCGCTTGTTCGACCATCTGGGCTGGTCTGTTCCCTGGGATGCCGACCGCGTCATCGTTGCCCCGCTCTAACGGCGGTGCCCGGACCGGCTACTTCGCGTCGGCGTAGGAATCGACCACGGCGATGTTCACCGGAAATGCGATCGGTATGTTCCCGAACAGCAACCGGGTAGCAGTCCGCGACGATTCCTCCAACATCTGCACGACGGTGGCCAGCAGCTCATCCGGGGCATGGACCATCACCTCGTCATGCAGGAAAAAGACCAGCTCCGGGCCGTTCTTGGAGCAGGGGGTTCCGGCTTCCGCTCCGGCGACGGGCGTGGCCGTGCGTTCGGCGGCCAAGGTGCCCAGCCGCCGTCGTACTTCGGCCAGCCAGCAGGCAGCCCAGTCCGCCGCTGACCCCTGCACCACGAAATTCCGGGTGAAACGCCCCCGCGAACGTGCCGCGCTCTCCGCCCGTCGTTGCTCCTCCTCCGTGCTGCTGCGCTGCGTGGCCCACCATTGATCCGACGGCGCAGGGCAGCTGCGTCCCAATCTGGAGGTCACCACCTCGCCTCGCTCGCCGGCCCTCGCCGCTGCTTCCACGAAGCCCACCGCGTCGGGATAGGTCCTGCTCAACTGGCCCATCAGCCGCCCGGACTCGCCCGTCGTCGCGCCATAAATGGCACCCAACAGCGCTACCTTTGCCTTGGCCCTATCACCGCCGAAGCCCTGCGCCGCGATCCCGGCATAGAGGTCCTTATCCCGGGCGGCTTCGGCCATTGTGCTGTCCTGGGCCAAGGCAGCCAACACCCTAGGCTCCAGCTGCGCGGCGTCGGCGACAATCAGCTTCCAACCCGGATCCGCATGCGCTGCACCGCGGATTTGCCGGGGGATCTGCAGCGCACCGCCCCCGCGCGATGCCCACCGCCCGGAGACAACGCCGCCCACCACGTACTCGGGACGGAAGCGGCCCCCAGCCACCCACTGGTCCAGCCACGCCCAGCCGTTCGCCGTATGTAATCGGCTGATTTTCTTGTAGGCCAGCAGGGGCTCAATGGCCGGGTGGGAGATCTGCTCCAGCTCCCACGATCGGGTGGTTTTCGTCTCAATGCCGGCCCGGTGCAGGGCCCGCATCAGTTCCTGGGCGGAATCCGGATTCAGAGTAGGAGCGTTGAGCTCCTCGCGGAGCCGGCCGGCCAGAAACTCAAGCTTCTCCGGCCGCCGCGCACCGGCCGGGCGCGGGCCAAGATGCGTCAGGAGGATCTGCTCGTGCAGATCGGCACGCCACGGCAGCCCGGTGTGGCGCATTTCCGCGGCAATTAAAGCGCCGGCGGACTCGGCCGCCAAGAGCAAGGCCAGACGACCCGGCTGAACGGAGCGCCGGACGGCTCCCAGCTGGGCGGCGAATTCCTGCCGCAGGGCGTCGATAAAGGGTCCGCCCCGGTTGACGGGCGTATCAAAGAGGCTGTCCTGATTCGCGGTTTCGGTGCTCGGGTCAAGAATGTCATCAAAGCGGAGCGGTGCCGTGGTCTTGGCGTAGTCAGTGTCTGCGGTGAGGGACGAAAAGACCAGAATGTTGCGGCATAGTGCCACGTCATGGCAGCGCTCGACACTGACTCCGGCGTCCAGCAGCTGTGGATACCAGTTCTGCGTCCGATCCCACACCCAGCGCGGCCGCTGCTCGCTTTCCAACTGTGTTACGGCGGCCGGTAGGTCGGCAACGGCCAAAGTGCGTCTGGCAGCCGTGGCTTCTCCAAGGGCGTTGACAGGGACAATGTCCGCACAAGGGCCGATGGGCGCGCTCTGGCTGTCGGTGCCCTCGGGGGCGACGCGCGCGTCGGTTGCGGCCAGCAGCAGGTACATGCCTCCATTGTCTCCTGTGCCCCAGCTTCCGGCGATTTGCGGCGGCGCTGGTGGAGCTCGGATTCGTTGGCTGCGCGCCTGTGAATCCGCCGCTGCATTGGATTCCTTGACAACTTATTCGACTCTGGCTAAACAGTTAGGTGTAAGCACGGTGCACACGAGACACACAGTCGTGGAAAGCGAGCGCACCCCGTTACCCGAGCCCGGGCGGCGTGCCTGGACCCAGTTGAACGTTCAACAGGGAAGGTGAGACAGTAATGTCCAAACTCGAACCAGCTGCAGTGAGCGGCCTCGACGAGCGAAGTCAGGCGCGAAAAGCGGCGATCGCCAGCACGATCGGGACGACAATCGAGTGGTACGACTACTTCCTCTACGGTACAGCGGCGGCACTGGTGTTCCCACATGTGTTCTTCCCCCACATGTCCCCCTATCTAGGGCTGATCTCCGCCTTCGCCACCTACTTCGTCGGGTTCCTGGCCCGTCCGGTCGGAGCGGCGATCTTCGGGCACTGGGGCGACCGGATTGGCCGCAAGGCGATGCTGATTATCACGCTGCTGATGATGGGGATCTCGACCGCCCTGATCGGTGTGCTTCCCGGTGCGACGACCTGGGGCGAGGCTGCACCAGCCGTCCTGATCATCCTTCGCATCTTTCAAGGCATAGCCGTCGGTGGCGAGTGGGGCGGTTCCATTCTTCTTTCGATGGAGTGGGGCGACCAGAAGCGCAGAGGTCTGATGGCCAGCTGGCCGCAGCTTGGTGTCGCCATTGGCATCATTCTCTCCACCGGTCTGCTTGCCGTATTCAACTCCATCATTGGCACGGACGCCTTCATTGCCTGGGGCTGGCGGATCCCGTTCCTGCTCAGCCTGGTCCTGGTCGGCATCGGGCTATACATCCGGCTCAGAATCCTGGAAACCCCGATGTTCGCCGAGGTGGTCAAGACCCAAAAGACCCAAAAGGCTCCGGTTCTCGAGGTGATCAAAAGGTACCCGAAAGCGATCATCCTGTCGGCGCTCCTACGGATGTCGGAGCAGATGCCGTTCTACATCGTGACCGCCTTTGTGTTGTCCTACCTGACCGACAAGAACCACAATTACTCGTACAACTTCGTTCTGATCGGCACCATGATCGCGGCGGCCATCGAGCTCTTTTGTGTGCCATACTTCGGGCACCTGTCCGACACTGTTGGTCGCAAAAAGATCTACCTGATCGGGGCGGCCATCACCGGCGTCTGGGGCTTTGTTTACTTCGCACTTCTCGACAGCGGCGTCGGTTGGCTGGTCTTCGCTGCCTTGTGCGTGGCGCTCATCCCGCACGCGATGCAATACGGCCCGCAGGCGTCGATCATTGCGGAGAACTTCCCGACCAACCTCCGGTACACCGGCGCTGGGTTGGGCTATCAGCTAGCCTCGATCATCGCCGGCGGGCCGGCCGCACTGGTTGCCACTTTCCTGCTCCATCAGTTCGGAACCGGGTATGCGGTATCCGTATACATACTGGTCTCGGCCCTGATCACGATTGCGGCGGCTTTCGGGCTAAGGGACTACTCCAAGTCCGATATTTCGGACCCCGAAACCTATGCACGAGAGGTTAAAGGCTCGCGGCGTGTTTCGTAGCCGCTGACCGGGGAGCCGCCACATTCGGGAACTCCGGGAGGGGCTGGCCGCTCTTACAGCTGTCCGGGAGGGGTCGGCCGCTCTTACAGCTGTCCGGGAGGGGTCGGCCGCTCCTACAGCGGCTACTGCTGCTCCAGCGTGCCATCCACCACCTTGACGATTATGGAGCAGTCTTTGCCGGCGTCGCCGGCGTCGATCAGACGCTGTAACAGCTGCTCGACGTGCTCGCCGATGTGCAGCGGAGTCCCGGTGCCCTTGGCCGCAGCGATGGCGAGACCGATGTCCTTCTTGGCCAACTCGACGGTGAAGGTGGGCGCAAAGTCGTTGTTCGATGCCGCGGTGGACACGACCCCGGGGACCGGGTACTAGGTACGGAGCGCCCAGCTGTCCCCCGACGAAACTGAGGCGATATTCCAGAAGACCTGCTTATCGAGGCCAAGCCGGTCCGCCAGCACGGCACCTTCGGCCGTGCCGGCGAGGTTGATGAAGAGCATGAGGTTATTGCAGATCTTGGCGGCCTGACCCGTGGTGGCACCGCCGGTAGGGATGATGTTCCCGGCCATGGGCTTGATGAAGACGCCGGCATCCTCGACCGCGCGGCCCTCCCCGCCGACCATGAAAGTCAGCGTTCCGGCCCGCGCCCCGCTCACTCCCCCGGAGACGGGGGCGTCCACGAAGCGAAACCCGCGGGCGGCAGCGGCATCATGCAACGTCCGCGCGGATTCGATGTCGATGGTGGACGAGTCGACCAGCAGGGCCCTCGGGTCGGCGTGGGCCAATACGCCGTCGTCGTTCAGGTAGACTGCTCTGGCGTGATCGCCCTTGGGCAGCATGGTGAAGACGACGTCGGCGTCCCCGACTGCTTCTGCGATGCTGCCGACAAGCTTCACGCCGGCTGTCCCGGCCGCCGCCATGGCGGCCTCGCTTAGGTCGAAGCCGCGCACTTCATGCCCGGCGTTGACCAAGTTCGCGGACATGCCGCCGCCCATGTTGCCAAGTCCGATCCATCCAACTACAGCCATCGTCAAGCTCCTTCACTCGGTTACGTCAACCAGTTCAGTTATCACGAGTTCTTCCAGGCGCCACGCCTGGAAGAGCCTGCGTACCACGCGGCCTGCCGCCAAATCATCCAGGCCTTCGTTGATTTCTGTCAGCGGCCTGGTGCCGGAGTGCAGCAGGTCCACCGGTAGTTTCCCTTCCGCCAGTACCCCAGGTAGGAACCGAGCAGCTTTTTGCCGGGGCCGGCGAATTGCAGCCTCGGCGACCAGCCGGGCGTCGTCGTCGGGCGTCCCCACCGTGGCCGCCCCGCAATCCAGGGCAAGCTTGTGCTTTTCCGCATTCGGATCGATCGATCGTCGTCTATGACCACCGCGGATTCCCGAGCCACGACAGCGTAGTCGGCGAACGCGGAGACTCCCAGGTGATGGTTGATTAGCTCTCCTCCGGCGGTTTTCAGCAGGGCTTCCCCGTGCAGCAGGTCGCCGGAGCCGTTGACAACGGCGACCCAATGGCACAGCGCCGGGCTACCGGCGGCGAACGCCCGGCAGCTGCCGCAGCTGGGTACGAACACCAGCACGACGTGGTCGCCGACACGCACATCACTTACGCCTTCGCCCGAGGTGAGCAAGCGGCCGATTGCTTCGTGGCCCAACGCCATGGGTTCAAAGACGCATATACCAATCCGGGATTCGCCTTCGAATGTTTATCGAATCCGAAGCCGAGACCCGCCGCAGTACCCGGTCGAAAATTCTCCACTAGCACGTCTGCCCTCGCGGCCAGCTTCCACACCGACTCATGCCCCTCGGTAGACTTCAGATCGACGGCCACGCTGCGTTTATTGCGGTTGACGGAGAGGAAGTACGCCGCTTCTTCTCCCTGGAACGGTGGGCCCCACGCCCTGGCGTCGTCACCGGTGCTGGGTTGTTCGATCTTGATCACGTCGGCACCGAGATCGGCTAGGGTCATCGTGGCAAATGGGCCGGAAAGTTTCCGAGTCAGGTCCAACACCAACAGATCCTGTAGGGCGCCCCGCGTTCCGTCCGCTGCCGGGTCTGCAGATGCCTTCATGCCAGTGACGCCGACGCATCGACGGTAGAGCGGTCAGCCAGCACCCGACCTGCACCGGCCATGGCGGGCTCGAGGCCAAGCGTCCGGAGGATCTCGTACGCGCTGGCTGTCGCGGCGGTCACGACTGGGAGCCCGAGTTCGTCTTCGACTTTCTGGACTGCGACCCCCGCGCCTTCGATAGAGTCATTGACGAGCCGTGTGCGGACCGGCATATACGGTGCGACCATCGCAACCCGGTGTGCGCACTCGGCCGCCTTGTCGACCATCGCGGCCAGTTCCTCAACCGTGACGTTGCGCAGCTTTGCTCGAGCCGAATGAAATGTATAGCGATGACCCGTAGCAGCTGACTGTCGCCGGAACAGTTGCGGTAGTTCCGTCCCCAGGGTCGTAGTGGAAGGGACGATCAAACCAATTTTCGACGAGCCAGCTGCGACGCACGTCGACAGCCCTCCGTCATCATCCTCGAAGTTGTCCATGATTGGTCTCCAGATGACATCGGAATCCTCGAACCCACGGCGGGGCCCATACCTATATTCTGGATCCGGATTTCTTGCTGTCAAGGGGAGCTCTCGTGCCGCCCTCGATGGCGACAGCGCAGAATCTGATCCCCAGAGGTTGTGGGAAGGCGCGTCGTGGTGCGAAGCGCTTAGATTCCGCCATGCGGAGGACCGGCCGTTTCGACATCGAGATCGGGGATTTCTACCCGATGGAAATAGGCCGCCGACGCTGATTGGCACAGCGAATCAGGCCACCTGCACGAAAAAATCGTGCTGGTGTGCCCGGCTGCCCCGATCCCGGAGATCGCAGCGTTGCGACGGCCGATTCGATGGTGGGGCCGAGTTCGCCGATTGAGCCGGCAACAAGGGCGGCCGCGGCAAAAGGGTGTTGATGTGCGTGGCCGGGACGAGCCAGCCGAATGCAGGGGAGCCTGCATTGAAGTGTGCCTCGAACCTCCCGCGCCGATGAGGCCATGTGGCAAGATGTCGGATCGAAGCGCCAGCGCGGTGTAAGAATCGGCGGACTGCTTGTAGGCCTGCACGATTTCCGGGGTCATGACGCGGTGCGGGTCGAAGATGCCCAGCAGCATCACGGCCGTCATCTCCAGCGCTGCAGTGTCGATGCTCGTGAGAAGACCGCGGCGCTCGGGGGCAGTCCGAGGAGGGAATTTCGGCACATCCGGCCACGACGCCACGTCGCCATCCTGGCCAGTACATCTGTCGAGTCGGAGACGGTGTCGTCGGGGTCTGCGTCGATCCGGAGTTCCCGATAGGTGCTTGCGGGCGCCTGCTCACTGAGCTCGCGCAATGGGATCCACGGTGCGCACTCGCGGTAAGGGGCGTTGTTGCAGGCATCCCATCGGTCGTCGATCTGCGGGGTCCGTGGCACGCGCGCACGCCTGCCGATAAGGAGGTGAGTGGATCCATTCCCCGTTACCCGCGCACCTGATAGACCTTTGCTTGCGATTTCCACCCCTAAGGGATGCGCGCCCCGGGCGGGCGGCGAGTGCACGGCCAATTCATGTCATTCGCGGCCTTGGAAGTGACTGTCAGTGACAGCTCGCGGTGGCGCCGCCGCGGTGGCCGTCTCCTCACCACTCCTCCACGAGCACTCCTGCACCGCCTCCGGTTCACATCTTCGAAGCTGCACCAATATTCCCGCTCATCGGGGCGAAGACTGAGACGATGCAGGAACAATCGATAGCCAGGACGCGCAGGGCGGTGCATTTGCCGAAGGGTCCCGCCGCGGCTTCGGACCCCCAAGAGGCTGCTGCCGACCACACCGGTAACCGGGCCGCGTGGGTGCCGCCGAACGGCAGCCGGGTCTTGCTGGTGACGGAATCCGGTCCGCTGCACGATGAGATTGGGCGGGTTGCCGCTGCTGCCTCTGTCGGACTGATGATCTTTCCTACGGTTGAGGAGGCGCGCGGAGAGTGGGACGCCGCTGCCGCTGTAATGGTCGGGATCGATGTGGCATCGGACTTCCGGCGCCGGCGTGGCCCGACCCTTCTGGTTGGATTTTCCGCCGACAGGGAGCAGCTGTGGCGGCAGGCATCGCTTTCCAGCGCGGATCGGGTCGCCGTCCTGCCCGAGGCTTCCGAATGGCTGGCGGAATTCCTCAGCCAGCTGCGCGATCCGGCCGCGGAAGGTTTCATTCTCGGCGTTGTGGGCGGCTGTGGTGGGGCGGGTGCATCCACATTGGCTGTCCTGCTGGCCGCCTGCGCGGCGAGGGCTGGTGTTCGGACGTTGCTGGTTGACGGTGACGAATGGGGAGGGGGTCTGGACATCGCCGTGACCGCCGAGGATCCTGCCGGCCTGCGGTGGCCGGATCTACTGGCGGCGTCCGGCACCATCAACCCCGACCAGTTGGCAGCCTCGCTGCCTGTCGTCGCCGGATTCTCATTGCTTTCCTGGGGCGGGTATGGAGCGTCCAGCGGGACCGATTTTGGCCCCGGAACAACCGGCGCCCAAGTCCTGCGGGCCGCCAGGCGCGGCTATGAGCTCGCGGTAGTGGATCTTGGCCGCAACCGGAATGCTCTGTCGTCGCTCGGGAAGCATTGTGATCAGCTGCTAACGGTGGTTCCAGCCCAATTGCGGCCGTCAGCAGCGAGTGCCAGGTTGCTGAACGACCTTCCCTCGCTGCCGACGGCGCTGGTGGTCCGCGCGCCGCTGCGTGAAGGGTTGGATGTGCAACTGATCGCGGACTCCGTGGGTTGCGCAGTCCTCGGGATCATGCCGGTTCTGCGCGCAGCCGCGGCTGCTACCGAGCGTGGACAGCTGGCCGATTTGGCCAAGTCTCGTAAGGTCAGGAGGCTTGCCGACCGCGTACTGGTAAGCCTGCGAAGTGTGCCGGGATGAGACGTCATTCCCAGCTCCCGCACTTGCGCGCAGTGGATGAGACGCTCCTGGACACCGTGCGCCGCGCGGTGCTCTCGGAGGCCGGGCCTGTCACGTCCCTTCGTGTCGCGGCAGCGGTGCGGGATAGCGGCAGACTTTTAGGGACGGCCGGATCGTTGGCCGCGGTGGAGAGCATCAATGCCGAGCTCAGCGGACTGGGACCACTTCAACCATTGCTGAAGGACCCGAAAATCACCGACATCTTCGTCAATGGCCCGCGGTCGGTGTGGGTGGACCGCGGACAAGGAGCGGAAGTCGTGGATATTTCCTTTACGGGCGAAGAGCAGCTCAGGGCGCTTGCTGTGCGGCTGATTGCTTCCGGCGGTCGACGGTTAGACGACGGCTCACCGTGTGTTGATGTAAGGCTCGACGGCGGCTTCCGGATTCACGCGGTTCTGCCGCCGATCTCGGCGCAGGGGGTGATCCTATCGGTCAGGATCAGACGGGCCGAGGTCTTTACCATGGACGAGCTGGTGTTCTCCGGGTTTGCCGAGCCAGGCATTGCTGCATTGCTGCGTGCCGTCATCGGCAGGCGGCTCAGTTTCCTGATCAGCGGCGCCACCGGAACGGGCAAAACCACCCTGCTCTCGACCTTGCTTGGAATATGTCAGCTTCGCGAGCGGCTTGTGCTGATCGAGGACGCCGCGGAACTCGAACCGGATCATCCCCACGTGCTGACGCTGGAGGCGCGGCACGCCAATGCCGAGGGCGGAGGCGCGGTGGAGCTTACCGAGCTGGTACGCCAGGCCCTGCGGATGAGCCCAAGCCGGCTGATTGTGGGGGAGTGCCGCGGCGCGGAGGTGCGGGAGTTGCTCTCAGCCCTGAACACCGGCCATCGGGGCGGTGGGGGCACGATCCATGCGAACAGTGCGTTGGATGTCCCCGCGAGGCTGGCGGCTCTGGGCGCGCTCGCCGGGCTGAGCACCGAGGCCGTGGCAATCCAGGCTGCCAGCGCGCTGGACGTAGTGGTGCATCTCGAACGGCATCCCTCCGGGCGCAGGGTGGCGCAAATCGGGGTGGCGACATTGAAAGCGGGCAGGCTCGAGGTCGCACCGGCGGTGAGCGTTAAGGATGGATCGTTTGTCGGTGTGGCCACCGGCCGACGGTCCGCGTCGCCGGCGGATCCTCCGGGGTCGGCGGCTGGCCGCGACACGCGCAGGCTGGTTTACGGGGCTGGCTGGGAGCGGCTTTTGGAGCTCTTGGGTGGCCCGGACCCCGGCCCGCCGGCCCCCTCCGACGATCGCGGTGACGCCTGTCGGGTCTTCGCCGCTCGGGTCCAGCAGGAGCAGGCTGCCCACGATCGGGATTCCACCGATCGGGATTCCACCGATCGGGACTCGGCCTGCGGTGGCCGTGAAGTGCAGACCCCTGGAGATCGGGGTACCACCCGGAGCAGGAGGCGCGGGTGAACCTGATCCTGATGTTCGTTTTTCCGGCGCTCGGCTGCGTGTTTCTTTCGTTCTCCGGCATCCGGTGGATGACCGCAGTGCGAGAACAAGGGAGGAGTGGCCGCACTTGCGGGGTATACGCCAACCCGTCGCCTGGTCTTGACGTGGCAACCCGCGACGGGATCCGAAATGAGCGCGGCGTCCGGCGTCCGTCCAGCGTGCGTCAGCTTTTCGGAGGGCAGCCGCTGGCGGTGGATACTGCCGAAATGGCTCGGCTGGTCCGGGAACTGTCCGCTCTGCTCGCGGCTGGCCGCTCGGGTCCAAATTTGTGGGCGGATATGCTGGCAACCAGGGTTGCGGCGCCGGTTGCGGCTGGCCGAAGAGCCACTGCCCCCGGAGCACAGCTGCTGTTGGCAAGCGGCGGCCAAGGGCTGAACGCGCAGCTCCTCCGGGCGGCGTACCAGGCGTCCGTTTTAGGGCTCAGCGCCAGTTCGGCGATCCGGTTCGGCTGCGCAGCCGTCAGCGTCTCCTCTAGTCAATACCCGCAGCGCAAGCACTGGCAGGAGCTGGCTGCCTGCCTGGATGTCGCTGAGATCAGCGGGTCGCCGGTGGCCGCGGTGCTGCAACGGTATGCCGGGGGACTGGAGTCAGAAATGGACGCCGCCGCCAGCCGGGAAACATCGCTTGCCGGGCCAAAGGCAACCATCCGGCTGCTGAGCTGGCTGCCCCTGCTGGGTCTCCTCTTGGGAATGCTTATGGGTGTTGACCCGCTGACGGTTCTTTTCGGTGGTCCGGTTGGCTGGGCTGCGCTCTCCATCGGCGTCGCCCTGATGGCTGCCGGCCGTTTCTGGTCCCGAGCCCTGGTCAGAGCAGCGGCACGTGATTCGCCGTGACAGGGTGGCTATGGCTGGCATTAGCCCTCCTTGGCGCGTCGAATGCATTGTTGCTGGTTTCCACCGGGAGTAGCCGTTGGCGGCAGCTGGGTGCAGTTCGGAAACGGATCGGCGATTCGGACACTGATACGCCGGGCGGGGGCATCGCCAATGTTCCGCTCATGCTGGAACTGCTCGCCACCTGTCTCGATGCCGGACTCCCGCTGTGCCGGTCTCTGGAACTCCTTGCCGCTGTGACAACGACACGGACACGGGAGGGCCTGGCAACAGTGGTTGCAGGCCTGAGCATCGGGGCTTCTTGGCAGACGTCCTGGCGCCCGGTCAGGGGACACCCGCAAATGGACGGATTGTACGAGGCGCTGACCTTCGCCGCCATAACGGGTGCGCCCTCGGCCGCGTTGCTTTACGCTGAGGCGGCCCAGCTGCGCAGGTCCGCCCAGCGTGAGTCCGAACACCGTGCGGCGTCCCTCGGCGTGAAGTTAGTGATCCCCTTGGGGCTTTGTTCATTGCCTGCATTTCTGTGTCTGGGAGTAGTCCCCGTGGTCCTGGCCATGGTGCCGGCATTCCGCTGACGGCGACAGGCAGACAAGCCCTCCACAACCTTCGTCGGTGGCAGCGTGATGCACCTCTTTACATCGGCCAGTGTCGCTGACGGCACTGGAAAAGGATCGTTTAACTGGAACCCGCAGCTGGGGCGGTCTGGAACGATCCAGGAGGATCAAATGGCAAAACCAACAGGAATACGAACCGTGGAGACAGGGAAGGAAGGCCAAACCGATATGGAGTATCACAACGTCTCGGAAATCTATCCGGGAGCCACCGCCGGGTACCTGGTCAGGGAATCCGGACGCCTGCGGCGAAGGGACAACGAACTGGGGATGGCGACCGCTGAATATGCAATCTGTACTTTAGCAGCGGTGGGATTTGCCGGATTGCTGGTCGTGATCCTGAAAAGCGATGAGGTGCGAGGCTTCCTGCTCGGCATCATCCGCACCGCTCTGAGTCTGCCGTGACGTTGGGTCCAGCGCGTGGTTTCGGCTGCGCTTGGAACAGCACAGGCGAGGGGCCCTATAGCCGGCCTGCTGGCCAGCGGAATTTTGTGTCATGCCACGTTCGCAGCGGTCGGCAGCGCGGGTCCGTTACGGCCGAGTTGGCGGTTGCACTACCGTCGCTGACCGTTCTCTTGGCACTGCTCTTGCTGGCCGCGCTGATCGGGGTTACACAGCTGAGACTGGAAGAATCTGCGCGTTCCGCAGCACGTGCCCTGGCACGGGGAGATCCAGCAGCCACCGCCGTGGCAGCCGTCAGGCAGATCGCTGGACATGACGCGGTGGTAACTGTCAGTAGGGCGGGCGGCTATGTCCGAGCGGAAGTAAGTATCCGGGTCTCCGGCCCGCTATCGGGTCTGGTGAGTTGGCCTCTGACCGCGGATGCGGTGGCAAGGGAGGAATCTGTGCCGGTCGCGGTAGCGGTAGCGCTGGTTTCGCAGAAGGGCTGGCGAAACTGCGGCAGCGACCCCTCGCCTGGTTTAGGACCATGACTGCGGCAGGTGTGGGCACTATGTCCAGCGCGATGACGCGACTCAGGGCCAGATCGACGACTCCGGCCCAGGCAAGGCGTCCCGGTGCCACGGACTGCGGTTCGGGCACCGTCCTGACCGTTGGATTAGCGTTGGTCCTGCTCATGTTGCTGGCAGCGCTACTCCTGCTGGCTCAGGCCGCCATCGGGGCGTCCCGGGCCGCAACCGCAGCCGATCTCGGAGCCTTGGCAGGCGCCGATGCGGCCCGGCACATCATTATCGGTGAACCATGCGGCGTAGCAGAAGACATCGTGGTCCAGCATCACGCCGTAATGGTCAGCTGCATCGTGGGAGGTCCTGACGGGGAGATCGTGGAGGTAAGGACGAGGGTAATTCTAGCGGGTCCGTGGGGAGCGGCAACCGGGCACTCCCGTGCAGGGCCACCGCCTAATACGGCTACTGCGCCGTGGCGCCACGCCGGTGCTCGCTGAATGGTGGTGTCCCGTCGGCTACGGCTGCTCCGGCCAGCAGAATGTCGATCAGCTGCACTGCGCCTCCCTTGTCCAGCGGATTGTTCTTGTTGCCGCACTTGGGCGATTGGACGCACGATGGGCAGCCTGCGTCGCACTCGCATGCGGCGATCGCGTCCCGGGTTGCCCTGAGCCAAATCCGGGCGGCCTCAAAACCCCGCTCCGCAAACCCGGCACCGCCAGGATGCCCATCGTAGACAAAGATCGTGGGCTGGCCGGTATCGGCATGGATTGCGGTGGAAACTCCGCCCACGTCCCATCGGTCGCTTGACGCGACGAGCGGTAACAGGCCGATGGCGGCGTGCTCCGCTGCGTGGAGGGCGCCGGGGAACTGGGGTTCCACCAACCCGCCGGCCAGCAAGGTTGCGTTATCCAAGGTGAACCAGACCGCCTTAGTGAACAGATCGTGGGCGCCCAGGTCCAACGGTTCTTCGCCCAACACCTCATTGGAGACAAACGCCTTGCGCTGAAAGGAGACAACCTGTGTGGTGACCTGAACAGCACCGAAATGGACCTCCACCGGTCCCCAGAACTCATGGCGCAGAGACTCCCGGACCTCTATCTGGGTGACATCGCGTGCCGTCGTGTAGTAATCCGGATTTCCTCGCCGGACCATGGCACAGTGGTCCTGTTCGTTGAGCTCCTCGACCACAAAGGTCTCTCCCTGATGGACATAGACGGCGCCCCGATGGGCCTGGTAATGGGACTGTGGCGAATCCATCGTGCCCAGCAACGAGCCCGTGTCAGCGTCGACGATGCTGATCGGACCGCCGCCGTCGGCCCGGAGATTGACCATACCGGCAGCGCTTTGCGGGTGGGTCCAGAACCAGCCGGCGGGGCGCCGGCGTAGATAGCCGTCCGACACCAGGGTGGCCAGAAGCTTCGGCGCTGAAGGACCGAAGAGCTCAACGTCGGCAGGTCCCAGCGGAAGCTCGGCGGCGGCGGCACACAGATGCGGACCCAGGACATACGGGTTGGACGGATCGAAGACAGTCGCTTCCACGGCGACATCGAAAATGGCCTCGGGGTGGTGGACCAGATAGGTGTCGAGCGGGTCGTCACTGGCCACGAACGCAGCGATGGCATCCTGCCCGGCGCGCCCGGCACGGCCGATTTGCTGGAAGAGCGAAGCTCTGGTCCCGGGCCAGCCCGCCACCAGTACGGCATCCAAACCGGAAATGTCGATACCCAGTTCCAGTGCCGAAGTGCTGGAGACACCGAGCAGCTCGCCGGAACGCAGTGCCTTCTCCAAGGCCCGGCGTTCCTCCGGCAGGTACCCGGATCGGTACGCGGCTACCCGCTGTGGGAGACGGGGATCCACCTCTTCCAATAACCGTTTGGTGATCGCGGCGATGGTCTCGGCACCACGTCGGGATTTAATAAAGGCGATGGTGCGCACTCTCGAGGACACCAGATTGGCCATCAGGTCTGCGGTTTCCGCGATGGCCGTCCGCCTTGTCGGGGCACCGTTTTCTCCCTTAAGCTCCATCAGCGCCGGTTCCCAAAATGCCACAGTCGTGGCCCCATGCGGCGAGCAGTCCTGCGTCACGGCGGACACCGGAGCACCGATCAGCCTGCCAAAGGAGACTTCCGGGTCGGAGGACGTGGCCGAGGCTGCGATGAAGACTGGGTCGGCTCCGTAATACGCGCTAATTCGACGCAGCCTGCGCATCAGATTGGCCACGTGCGAGCCGAAGACGCCGCGGTAGCTGTGGGCCTCGTCCACGATGACGTATTTGAGGCGACGGAAGTATCGTGCCCACCAGGTGTGGTTCGGCAGGACGCCAAAATGCAGCATATCCGGGTTGCAGAGGACAAAATTGGCGTGATCACGGATCCAGCGGCGCTCGGTAACCTCCGTGTCGCCGTCGTAGGTGGCAGCCCGGATGGTGGGCAGCTGCAGCGACTGGATGGCGGCATACTGGTCCGCCGCCAACGCCTTAGTGGGGGAGAGGTATAGTGCCACGGCTCCATCCGGGTCAATTCTTCCCGGCTGCGCCAGCACCGAAAGTTCCGCCCGGTGGACGGCGTCCACGGCGGGGAGCTGATAGGCCAGCGACTTTCCCGACGCCGTGCCGGTTGCGATGACAACGTGGCGGCCGGCGTGTGCCAATTCGGCACCCCGGATTTGATGTCGCCAAGGTTCATGCACACCCACGGCAGCGTAGGCGTCAATGACGTCAGGATGGACCCAGTCCGGCCACAGGGCCGTAACCGCAGTGCGCGCCGGAATTGTCCGCACATGCTGCAGCTGCTCCGGGGCGGTACCGCGGCCCAGCAGCGGGATCAGCGAATTGTCCAGGGCCACCTGATGTATTCTGCCACCCGGGGCGGGCCAGGACGCGGTCCCCGCCCGGACCGCGCGCCGCATGGGCCGAGGTGACGCCGATCGGCTGACGGCTTTCGTCCCGTTTGGTCCCGCTTGGTTCAATGGACAGATGAAGACTCCCCAGGCGGACAGGACCTCCGAGCCGTTTGCCGTCCCCGGACGCTATCTGCTCGTCCTTACCGGTTCCATTGCCGCTTTGCAGCTGTTCGCCCAGTATCTGCGGGACAACACCGTGCTGCTGGTCGTCGTTTTCTGTGCCGTCGCGGGGGCCGGACTCCTGGCCGCAAAGCTGGTGGTGGCCTCCGGGCCTTTTCCCCGGATGTGGCCCACCGCGAATTCCGTGCCGGGCATCAAACGTGACGGGTTGGGCCAGCTGCTGGCAATGGGGGTGTTCTTTCTGATTCCCCCGGCGGTGATTGCCTTCCTGGCACCATTGCTGTCGGCGCTTTCACTGCCCCTGCTCCTGCAGGCGGTGCTGCTCTGGCTGGTCCTGATCTTGGCTCTGGGCCTGATTTATCGCGGCATAGAAGCCTTCTTTAACCGCCGAATGCGCCGCTTTGCCCGCGCCGCGTACGCTTAATAGTGTGGCCCTGAACCGGATTGTCCTTTTTTACGCGTTTACTCCCATTGCGGACCCGGCGGCCGTCCGGCTCTGGCAACGCGCACTCTGCGAGAAGCTGGGTCTTCGCGGCCGTATTCTAATTTCCCCGGACGGCATCAATGCCACCGTCGGCGGTGATATCAAAGCCGTCAAGGCGTACCTCAAGACCACCCGAGAATATGCCGGCTTCACCGACATCGACGTTAAGTGGTCGGACGGGTCAGCGGAGGACTTCCCGCGACTGAGCGTGAAAGTCCGCGACGAGATCGTCAGCTTTGGCGCGCCGGGGGAGCTGAAGGTGGATCAGAGCGGCGTCGTCGGTGGCGGAACCCATCTCCTGCCCCAGGAACTGCATGACCTTGTCGAGGAGAAGGGTGAGGATGTGGTCTTCTTCGATGGCCGCAATGCCTTTGAGGCGCAGATCGGCAAGTTCAAAAACGCGGTGGTCCCGGACGTTTCGACCACTCACGATTTCATCAAAGAACTGGACTCGGGCAAATATGACGCCCTGAAGGATAAGCCTGTGGTGACTTACTGCACGGGCGGTATTCGCTGCGAAGTGCTCAGTTCGCTCATGGTCAGCCGCGGTTTCAACGAGGTCTACCAGCTCGACGGCGGCATTGTCCGCTATGGCGAAACCTTTAAGGATGAGGGACTCTGGGACGGTTCACTGTACGTCTTCGACAAGCGCATGCACTTGGAATTCAGTGAAAAGTCGGCGACCATCGGTGCGTGCGTCCGGTGCGCCGCTCCGACCAGCAAGTTTGAAAATTGCTCCAATCCGAGCTGCCGGAACCTGGCGCTCTATTGCGCTGCCTGCGCGGAGGATCAGTCAACGCTGCTCTGCCCGCAAGGCTGCGCTGACTAGCTGCGGCAGCCGCCCATAAACTGGTAAGCGTGAGCGATTTTTCCAATATTCCTGCTGCCACCGCCAGCGATGATCTTCAAGTTCTGGCTGCGCTGGCACGGGACTTGGCGGCGCTGAAGTACACGGTGGACGGCGTCGAAGCGCTGCTGGGGGCGGAAGCCTACGCGGCGTTTGCCCGGGACCAGCCCGTGCCGGCGCTGCTGAAAACCAGGGACGACGACGGCGCCTTGGCCGCCGTCGTCAGACTCTGGCTGTTGGCGGAGCCGATCCCGCGGGCAGCTGTGAACACGGCGCTGCCGGAAACCGGAGTAGAAGCGCTGCTGGCGCTGCGCTTGATCGAACCAGCCGGTCCGGTAGCCGACTGCGAAACCGTGCGGGCCGCCGTCGACCTTCGTCCGTACGGTTGGCCGGCCCAAGCGAACGCGGCAGACGAGGCGAACAACGGGAAGGGCGGCCACGGGACCGACCTGTGGGTGGCCAGCGACCTTGCGGCGCACCAGAGGCCGGGCGTGCTTCGCCATGATCATGTGCTCGGGATAGGGCAGGCCTCCCTGACGCTGGCGCAGAGCATCGTCCGCAGACCGGTGGAGACTGCACTGGATCTGGGGACCGGCTGCGGAATACAAACGTTTCATCTGCTTGAACACGCGCAGCATGTGGTGGCCACGGACATTTCCGTCCGGGCGTTGGCGTTCACACGCTTTAACGTCCTGCTCAATGCCGCGCAGCTGGGGATTCAACCGGAAAATCTGCAGGCACGGGTGGATCTACGGCTGGGCAGCCTGCTGGAACCGGTGGCAGGGGAGACTTTTGAGCTCGTGATCTCCAACCCGCCGTTCGTGATCACGCCTCGGAGCAGTATCGAGGATGCCGCTGACCGGTTCACCTACCGGGACGGCGGCTTAGCCGGGGATGAGCTGGTTGCAGCGCTTGTCCGCGGATTGCCGGATGTGCTGGCGGCGGGAGGTACAGCGCAGCTGCTGGGGAACTGGGAGATTCCCAGCGGCGCGTCCTGGAGTGCGGCGCCGGAATCCTGGATCAGGGAGGGCACCGACGCTTGGTTCATCCAGCGCGAACAAGTGAGCCCGGGCCAATATGCGGAAACATGGCTGCAGGATGCCTCGCAGAACCGCGATCTGGCGCTGTACGGGCGGTCTTATGCGGCCTATTTGGCTGACTTCGCTTCCCGTGATGTGAGTGGAATAGGTTTCGGACTGATCTGGCTGCGCAGTCCTGCCCCGCTGGACGGGGTGCAGGGCGCGGAACGGATCAGCAGGTTCGAGGAAATTCTGTACCCGATCGAACAGCCCGTCGGCCCGCACCTGGGTGCCGCCGTTGACCGCGCGGATTGGCTCGCCGGGCTGGCGCCGGATGCCCTGCCGCAGACCCGGCTGATTGTGGCCCCGGACGTCACCGAGGAGCGACACCAGCGGCCCGGAGCGGAGCACCCCGGGGTGATCCTGCTGCGCCAGGGCGCCGGCCTGCGCCGGACCAATCTGCTCAGTACCGAGCTGGCCGGTTTCGTCTCGGTGTGCGACGGAGATCTTACCGTTGGGCAGATCATCGCGGCACTGGCGACGTTTCTGGACCGGCGGGACGACGGCGGTGCAGAAAACGGCGGTGCAGAAAACGGCGGCGCGGGTCATGGTGCGGCTAACGGCAGCGCGGGTCATGGTGCGGCTAACGGCAGCGCAGAAAACGGCGGAGCGGAGGGCCAATTTATGAGCGGGTTGCTGCACGGGACCCGCAACTTAATCCGGGACGGTTTCCTCCTGCCCTGCCCTCCCAACTGAGTCGCAGCACCTGCACTTAAAACGTGATTTGAGTACATGTGCTGCTACTCCGTTGGGAGCGCGAATGCGCGTTGAGTGAGAAAATATGGTGAACTAGGCTCTCGGGGGCTGAGTCTGCCCACCTAATCTGTCCCATGTAGGAGTACCGTGCCCAGCAAGGCAACAGCTGCCAAGGCGAAAACCGGCAAGAAGCTTGTCATCGTCGAGTCACCGGCCAAAAGCAAGACCATTGGCAAATATCTTGGCGAGGGGTTTGTGGTCGAGGCATCGATCGGCCATATCCGTGACCTGCCTCAGCCCTCAGACCTGCCCGCGGAGCTGAAGAAGACGTCCATCGGCAAGTTCGCCGTCGATATAGACAACAATTTCAAGCCCTATTACGTCGTCTCGCCGGATAAGAAGAAGAAAGTCGCTGAGCTCAAGGCGGCACTCAAAGACGCCGATGAACTCTACCTCGCAACCGACGGGGACCGCGAAGGCGAAGCCATTGCCTGGCACCTGCTCGAGGTGCTCAAGCCCAAGGTCCCTGTCTTTCGGATGACCTTCGCGGAAATCACCAAGGAATCCCTCCAGCGTGCGCTGGGCAATCTGCGCGAATTGGATACGGATCTGGTGGACGCGCAGGAGACCCGGCGCGTGCTGGACCGGCTCTACGGCTACGAAATTTCCCCCGTGCTCTGGCGAAAGGTCTCCCGTGGGCTCTCCGCCGGACGGGTGCAGTCGGTGGTCACCCGGATGGTGGTGGTGCGCGAGCGTGAGCGGATGGCCTTCCGGTCCGCCTCCTACTGGGATCTGGCGGGTTCCTTCACGCCGGTGAACTCCGAGGAGGCCTTCAAGGCCAAGTTGGCGGCATTGGACGGCAAGCGCGTTGCCTCCGGTCGGGATTTCAATGACGCCGGTGAGCTGACCGGCAAAAATGTGGCCCACCTGAATGAAGAATCGGCCAAGGCCATAGCCACGGCGCTGGAAAGCGCCGATTTCACCGTTCGTTCGATGGAACACAAGCCCTACACCCGACGCCCGGCCGCACCGTTTACGACGTCGACCCTGCAGCAGGAGGCGGGACGTAAGCTGCGCTTCTCCTCCAAGAGCACCATGCAGGTGGCACAGCGGTTATATGAAAACGGCTATATCACTTACATGCGTACGGATTCTTCCGCGCTCAGCGACGAGGCCGTCAATGCCGCCCGCCGGCAGGCCTCGGAATTGTACGGCGCCGAATTTGTTCCGGCCGCCACGCGTGTCTACGCGAACAAGAGCGCCAATGCACAGGAGGCGCACGAGGCGGTTCGTCCCGCCGGGGACTCCTTCCGCACGCCGGCGCAGGTTGCCGGCGCGCTTAAAGGCGACGAATTCAAGCTCTACGAGCTGATCTGGAAGCGCACCGTTGCTTCGCAGATGGCTGATGCGAAAGGTTCGACGGCGACCATCCGGTTGGGTGCCCCCTTCACCGGCCCGTCCGGCAACCAGGACGCGGAGTTCTCCGCGTCCGGAACCGTGATCACCTTCCGTGGCTTCCTGGCCGCGTATGAAGAGGGCCGCGATGAGGTACGTGGCGCCGAGGAATCGGACGCTGACCGCCGGCTGCCCAATGTCAAGGAAAACGATGCCCTGCGGGCCGCCGATGTGGCGGCGCTGGGCCATGAGACCTCCCCGCCTCCCCGCTACACGGAGGCCTCCCTGACCAAGGAAATGGAAGAGCGGGATATCGGACGCCCGTCCACCTACGCCTCGACGCTGTCCACCATCATGGACCGCGGTTATGTGCGTAAGCAGGGCTCGGCTCTGGTGCCGAGCTGGGTGGCCTTCTCCGTGGTGCGGTTACTGGAGCAGCACTTCACCGACTACGTGGATTACAAATTCACCGCGGGCATGGAAACAGGGCTGGACCGCATTGCCAAGGGCGATGAGGTCGGCTCCAACTGGCTGAAGCATTTTTACTTCGGTGATGACCATGATGCCGGGCTGCTGAATATCGTGAACAATCTCGGCGAAATTGACGCCCGGGAAATCAACTCCATTCCGATCACCGACGAGATCACCTTGCGGGTGGGTAAATTCGGCCCCTATCTGGAAAGCTCCGTCCCTACCCTGGATGAAAAAACCGGGGAGATCATCGAAGCCGCCCGGGCGAATGTTCCGGAGGACCTTGCCCCGGATGAGCTGACGGCGGAGAAAGCCGTGGAGCTGATGAACACCGCCGCGCCGGAGGAACGTGTGCTCGGTACCGATCCTGCGACCGGGCGTTCGGTGGTGGCCAAGAACGGCCGCTACGGCGCGTACGTCACTGAAATCATCCCGGAGCCCACAGCCGAGGAACTGGCGAATGCTCCGGTGGAGTACTACAAGAACGGCAAGCCAAAGCCGCCGAAGAAACCCGTGAAGGCTAAGCCGCGGACCGGGTCCTTGTTTAAATCGATGACGGTTGAAACTGTCAGTGTCGATGAGGCGCTGGCACTGATGAGCCTGCCGCGGGTGCTCGGAGCCGACGCGGACGGCAATGAAATTACGGTGCAGAACGGCCGGTTTGGCCCGTATCTGAAAAGGGGCACCGACTCACGGTCGATCGGCACCGAAGAGGAGATCTTCACGATCACCCTTGAGGACGCGCTCGCTATTTACTCGCAGCCTAAACAGCGGGGCGTGCGCGCGGCGGTGGCCCCGCTGGCGGAATTTGGCGAAGATCCCGTCTCCGGCAAGGCTATTGTCGTGAAAGAGGGCCGCTTCGGCCCGTATATTACCGACGGCGTCACGAACATTACGGTGCCCCGGGATACGTCCATGGAGGAGCTCACCCGCGAACGCGCCGTGGAGCTTCTGGCTGACAAGCGCGAGCGTGGCCCGGTCAAGCGGGCCACCAAGGCCCCTGCCAAGCGTAAGGTCGCGGCCAGGAAGTAGGGCCGCGGACCGCTGCATGAGAGCGGCCGCTGCCCTTTTCCGCCTAGGTATGTCCGTCGAGACCACTGTGCGCGCAAGAGCTGTCGGGGCGGTTAACGCGAGGATGCCGGGACGCGCAATAATGGGTCTATGCGTCTTGGCGTCCTCGATATTGGTTCCAACACCGTCCATTTGCTGCTGGTGGACGCACACCCTGGCGCGCGTCCGGTGCCTTTTGCTTCCCACAAACGCTCGCTGTCCTTGGTGCGTTACCTGGATGCTGACGGAAACATCAGCGAAGCCGGCCAGTTTGAACTGATCGAATTCATGCTCGAGGCGTGGGAGTTTGCGGCCAAGCACAAAGCGCAGGATTTACTGGCTTTCTGCACCTCGGCCATTCGGGAAGCAGCCAACGGCGCTGAAGTTCTGGCCAGGGTGCAGCGCGAAACCACGATCACGCTCCAAGAGCTGACCGGCGAAGAAGAAGCCGAAATGACGTTCTTCGCTGTCCGTCGCTGGTATGGCTGGGGTGCGGGCACAATCTTGAACCTGGACATCGGCGGCGGGTCATTTGAAATCGCCATGGGTCAGGACGAGCTGCCTGGCATCGCCAATTCGGTGGCGCTGGGGGCTGGGCGGCTGACGTTGGACTGGCTGCCGGAGGACCCGCCCTCAGCCAAGAGCGTGAAAGACCTGCGCAAGCACATCCGCGCAACGCTAAAGACTCCGGTGGCTCAGACACTCACGCTAGGTACTCCGAATCTTGTCACTGGATCGTCGAAGACATTCCGGGCACTGGCCCGAATTACGGGTGCAGCGCCAAGTTCACTGGGACCGTACGTCAGGCGGGATCTGCAGTTGTCCGATCTGGGCCTGTGGTGTCAGCGGCTAACCGCGATGTCCGCCGCGGACAGGCTTCATCTTCCCGGAGTCTCCACCGCCCGGGCCCACCAGGTTCTGGCAGGGGCCCTGGTGGCGGAAGCCGCACTGCAGCTGTTCAAGGTTGACAGCGTGCAGATTTGTCCTTGGGCCCTGCGGGAGGGCCTGATCCTCCGCCGGCTGGATCAGTTGATTTATGCTGGTCCGCTGGAGTATCCGACACAGCTTCCCCTGCAGGACAGCAGCCTCGCTGCAGCTGGATAGGCATTTGCAGACGACCCGCGGAGAACATGCGCCGACGCGGGGCGTTCACACGCCGCCATCTTGGGCAAGCGTTAAAAGCGAAAGCGTCGGGGAGCAGTAAGCCAATGATTGGGGGGAAACATTGGCTCAACTCCCCGACGCGGTGATTGGAGCCGGACTAGCCGGATCCAATCGGCATCACTCGCACCTTTATGAGGCAGTTACGACTCTAGCGCGGGTTTCTGGATGATACCTGTCCGAAGACTGGGAAAACACTGGCAGCTATTTTTCACCGGAAGGCCAAGGTCTGCCCAAGGATTGGCTGGCATGAAAAGATGGCAGCATGATCAAAAGAATTGCATTTCTCGGTTGCGGGTCCATGGGCGAGGCCATTCTGGCCGGACTGCTCGGGGCGGAGCTTCAGCCTGCGGCCGTGGTGTCCACCGTTCGTCGGGTAGAACGGGCGGAGGAACTGGCGCACCGTTATGGCATCACCGCGCTGGCGGGGGCGGAGGAGCCGGACGCGAACTCATTGGCAGTGCAAGCTGCGGACGTGGTGATTCTTGGCGTGAAGCCGGTTGGCATCGCCGAGCTGTGCCGTGAGATCTCACCCGCGCTGGATGCTAGGACCGTGGTGGTGAGCGTCGCGGCCGCGGTGTCCTTGGACCAGCTGTCCTCTGTTCTGCCACAGGGTCAGCCGGTGGTTCGCGCGATGCCCAATACTCCGCTGAAGGTGCGTCGCGGCGTCGTCGCGCTTTCTGCCGGTCCGGCGACGACGGCGGAGCAGCTGGCACTGGCACATGAGGTCTTCGCTTCCTCCGGTGTGGTGCTGGACGTGCCGGAAGATGCACAGAATGCCGTTTCAGCCATCAGCGGTTCCGGGCCAGCCTACGTTTTCTATCTGGCCGAAGCACTTGCGGCCGCCGCTAAGGAATTTGGCCTGGATGAAGACACGGCCAGGATCCTGGCCCGGGAAACCGTCGCAGGCGCAGGCCTGATGCTTACCGAGCCGGGGGCTGATCCCGCTGTCCTGCGCCGCCGAGTCAGCAGCCCCGGCGGGACCACGGAAGCAGCCATTGCGACGTTGGAGGCGCAGGGGCTGGCGGGCGTTATTGCAGCGGGAGCCCAGGCCGCCGCTGCGCGCGCCGCGGCCATCACCGCAGAACTGTCAGCCGGCTAGGTCGAAATGCACCCAGGAGCCTGGGCGGACGGCCGGGGACCTGCCAAGGTTGGTAAGTATGCTGAAGATAACACCGGACGTATCCGGCAAGCCCCCGCAAGACCCTGCAAGATCCCGCGAGAAGGAGAATCACCGTGCAAGCACTGACTATTGTCCCGGGAAAGAAAGATTCGCTCGAGCTTCGTGACATAGCCGCGCCCGCTGACGCAGAAGGATCAGTGCTGGTGGAAGGGCTGGCTGTGGGGCTGTGCGGCACAGACATGGAAATCGTCGACGCACAGTACGGCGAGGCTCCTGAAGGCTCGTCGTTTCTGGTGCTCGGCCACGAAAACATCGGCCGTGTACTCCGGGTCCCGGAGGGTTCAGACCTGTCGCCCGGTGACCTGGTGGTCGGCATAGTCCGCAGGCCTGACCCGGTGCCGTGCAAGGCCTGCGCGGCGGGGGAGTGGGATATGTGCCGCAATGGCAGATACACCGAGCACGGGATTAAAGGACGACACGGTTTTGCCCGTGAGCAGTGGCGTGCGGAGCCCAGTGCTCTGGTCAGGCTGGATAAGTCTCTGGCGGACGTGGGGGTGCTGCTGGAACCGACCACGATCGTGGCTAAGGCCTGGGAGCAGATTGACCGCATCGGCGCCCGGGCGTTCTTCGATCCCCAGGTAGCAGTCGTGACGGGAGCCGGTCCGGTCGGGTTGCTGGCCGCACTGCTCGGGGTCCAGCGCGGCCTGGAAGTCCATGTTTTCGATCGCGTGACCGACGGACCCAAGCCGGGCCTGGTCCGCGACCTCGGCGCCATCTACCATACGGATACGCTCACCGACTCCGGAGTCAAGGCCGACGTGCTGCTGGAATGCACGGGCGTGGCATCGGTAGTGATCGAGGTGATGACATGCGGGGCAACCGACTCGGTCGCCTGTTTGACGGGCGTTTCCAGCACGGGAAAGACAACTTCCGTCGATGTCGGCGCCATGAACCGCCAGGCGGTCCTTGGTAACCAGGTGGTTTTTGGCAGCGTAAATGCCAACCGGCGGCACTACGAAGCAGCCGTCCAGGCCTTGGGAAAGGCGGATGCCTCGTGGCTGGGACGATTGATCACCCGTCGAGTTCCGCTGGCGCAGTTCGCCGATGCTTTCAAGCACGGCGACGGGGATGTGAAGGTGGTGCTGCAGATCAAGGCCACCTAGGGTCGGCGGCCATCAGGGCCGGGCGGCGAAGCGCTCCAGTAGGTCCACGTGACCGGAGACAATGAGCATATCCCGGCCGGAAACCTTGGTGTCCGGCTGGGCGTACGTGAAGTCCTCGCCGGGGGATTTCACGCCCACTACAGTGATGCCGTACCGGCTCCGCACCTTGGATTCGGCAAGCGTGAATCCCTGGGTTTCCTTCGGCGGGTACATTTTGACGATGGCGAAGTCGTCGTCAAACTCAATGAAGTCCAGCATCCGTCCGGAGACCAGGTGTGCGGCCCGGACGCCGGCGTCGGCTTCCGGATAGATCACATGATTGGCGCCGATCCGGGTCAGGATTTTTCCGTGCGACTGGGTGATGGCCTTGACCCACAGGTGCTCGATGCCCAGATCCACCAGATTGACGGTGATCAGCACGCTGGACTCGATCGAGGTGCCAACGCCGACGACAGCGGAGGAAAAGTCCTGCGCGCCGAGCTGGCGCAGGGCGTCGATGTTGGTGGCATCGGCCTCAACCACGTGGGTCAGGGTGCCTGCCCACTTCTGCACCAGGACGGGATCGCGCTCGATCGCGAGAACCTCCCGGCCCTGCTTCACCAGCTGTTCTGCCGTCGAGGCGCCGAATCGGCCCAAGCCGATCACCAGGACGGGTGCGTTATGCGAGGGGCGGTTGTTGGAGCTGGAGCTGGTTTTTTCAGCCAATGATCGGTCTTTCTTCCGGGTAATGGAACAGTTGACGACGTTGCCGTAGCGCCAATGCCGAGGCCAGCGTGATACTTCCGACCCGGCCGGCAAACATGAGGATGGACAGGACATAGACCCCGGCCGGTGGCAGTTGTGCGCTTAGCCCGGTGCTCAGTCCCACCGTGGCGAACGCGGAGATGGCTTCGAAGAGCACCCGGTCCAGGCTCTGTCCGCTGATGGCCAGCAGCGCACCGGTGGCCACCATGACAAGGGTCGCGCCCATCATTATGACCGAAATTGCCACCCGGAGAGTGCCCTGTGGAATGGTACGGCCGTAGATTTTCACGTCATTGTCGCCGCGGGCCTCGGCCACGATCGCCAGGAACATCACGGCCAGGGTCGTGACTTTGATGCCGCCGGCCGTTGACGCAGAGCCGCCGCCGGCAAACATCAGGGCATCGGAGAGCAGCATGGTGGAGGAATTCATAGAGTTCATATCCACGATGTTGAACCCGAGGGATCTGGTCATCACGGACGCGAAGATCGAGTGCGTGATCTTGTCCCCCGTCCCCATATGGCCGATGGTCGCCGGGTTGGACCATTCCATTGCCCCCCAGAGAATGGCCCCGGCAGCCAGCAGAATGAGCGAAACCTGGACTGTGAGTTTCGTGTGCAGGTTCCAGCGTTTGACGTGGAACCCGGAGCTGAGTAGGACCATGAGCACCGGAAAACCAAGGCTGCCGATGAATCCGCCCAGCATCAGGGGAACCAAGACCCACAGATCGTTTTCATAGGGGACTACGCCATCGGAGTGCGGGGTGAAGCCGGCATTGTTGAAGGCTGAGATGGCATAAAAGACGGCGTGCCACGTTGCCTGCGGGAAACTTTCGCCGAGCAGCATGAAACGCGGTGCCAGCATCAGCGCCAGCGCGAGTTCGATGCAGACGGAGGTGGTGATGACTATTCGCAGCAGCGTTCCGACCTCGCCGAGCCGGCTGGCGTTCATGGCTTCCTGGGCAATCAGCTTGCCGCGTACGCCGAGCCGCCTGCTGACGGTGAGGGCCATTAATGATGCCAGCGTCAGAATGCCGAGGCCGCCGACGAAGATCCCGATCAGAATGACTAGTTGGCCAAAAAACGTCCAGTGCAGGGCGGTGGAGACGGTGGTAAGTCCGGTGACGCAGACGGCGGAAACGGCTGTGAACAGTGCATCGTGAAAGGCAGTGGCCTTGCCGTCAGAGGCAGCGATGGGCAACGACAGCAGTGTCGTGAACAGCAAAATCACCAGGGCAAAAACGATCAGCGTGAGCCGGGCGGGGGAACTGTTGGCCACGCGATCAACGAAATCGCGGACGGCCGTGAAGCCGAATCGGGCAGAATCCTTCGGCGGGTGCCAGACATCTCGGTTTGTCGTCATCGAAGACCCGTCCCTCCCCGCATAATTGTTCTGCCCGGCAAGAAAAGAACGGTCCCTGCCGGGAAACGCTCCGTTGAGTAGTTAACCACCTTTCCTACCCGCCGTGGGAACTGCGGTGTCGATGCGGGCGGCGCGCTGCGCTCGGATTGGGTAATCTGTGAGGGATGTCATCGATTGCCAGCACCGCACCATCGGCCGTCCCGACCAGCATAGTCTGGAGCGAGGCGATGACCGCCTATAACTTCGGTCCGGGTCACCCGATGGCCCCTGACCGGCTGGCACTGACCGCTCGGCTGGCAGATTGCCTGGGGCTCTTCGACCGTCCCGCGGTGGTGCTGCTGGAGCCGCCGGTGGCCTCCGACGGCCAGCTCGAGACCGTGCACAGCCACGAATACATTGCAGCGGTCCGGCGCATCAGTGACAACCCGGAAAATCCTGACGTTGCCCACGGTCTGGGCACGGAGGATGATCCCGCCTTTGCTGGCATGCACGAAGCAAGCGCCCGGCTCGCTGGTGGGTCATGGATCGCTGCCGAGGCTGTCCTGGCGGGGAGGACGGCGCGCGCGGTGAATTTTGGCGGCGGAATGCATCACGCAGACCGGGACAAAGCCAGCGGCTTTTGTATCTACAACGATGTCGCCCTGGCAGTCCAGCGCTTGCTCGACGGCGGGGTGAGTCGTGTGGCGTACATTGACATCGACGCTCATCACGGCGATGGGACACAGGCTATCTTTTTCAACGATCCCCGTGTGCTCACCATCTCGCTGCATGAAAGCGGGCTGACACTCTTTCCCGGGACCGGGTTCGCCAATGAAAGCGGTGGCCCTGATGCACCGGGATCGGCCGTCAATATTGCTCTTCCGCCGCGGACCGGAGATGCCGGCTGGCTGCGCGCCTTCCATGCCGTTGTCCCTCAGCTGGTGACCGCTTTCAAGCCGGAAGTGATCGTCAGCCAGCATGGCTGCGATTCCCACAGGGACGATCCGCTGACGCATCTGAATACCAGCGTGGACGCTCAGCGTGAGGCGGCCCTAGCGATTTCCCGCCTGGCCGAAGGGTTATGCGAGAACCGCTGGATCGCCACCGGAGGTGGCGGCTACAACGTGGCCAGTGTGGTCCCGCGGGTCTGGAGCCATTTGATCGCGATCTCCACCGGCGTTGCGCTACCGCTGAAAACCGCTGTGCCGCGGATATGGCGGGACCACGTACTGGACCAGTACGGGTGTGCGGCGCCGGAATTGATGGGCGATGACGTCGACCTCTGGTGGCGTTCGTGGGAGGTCGGCTATAACCCCAATGACGCCGTGGACCGCACCGTGATGGCCACCAGGAAAGAGATCTTCCCGCTATATGGTCTGGATCCGTGGTTTGACTGAAAAATTTACGGGCCGGATGTGGCCAACGAAAACGGCCACGACGGATGCCCTTGGGCGCATATGTCGTTAGGGTTGGGGCATGGTGAATGACGATGTTTTCGCGGTCATCGCGGAGGTGACCCGACGCGACATCCTGGATTCGCTCAAAGCGGGGGATAAAGCGGTAGGCCAGTTGGTTGACGAACTTGGTGCGAGCCAGCCGACCATATCCAAGCACCTGCGCGTGCTGCGGGAGGCATCCCTGGTGACCATGCGCGCCGAGGGACAAAAACGTTTCTACGCGCTGAACCCGACGGGTCTGCACCTCGTCAGCGGATGGCTCGCCGGTTTCGATGGGGCGGCCCTGGCGCCGCCGCTCGACGGCGCTTCCTCCGACGGGCCCTGCCTGCAGCCGGTGCAGGCAGCGGACAATGGGCAGATTCTTCCGGCGGCCGTGACCGAGGCTCCCGCCGTCCTTGCCGCTGCGGGTCCGTCAATGACGCAGCAGGGCGACGGATCAATGCCGCAGCAGCTGGGCCGGAGCGTGGGGCGCGCCGCTTACAAGGCTGCCGATTTGTTCGCCAATCTGCCCAAATTCGGCCGCCGCAAGGACTGAGCGCGCCCGAATGTGCAGTAATGTGACGCTTCCGGGGCCGCGGCCGTTACGCGATTCCGTCCCGGCCGGTGGCCCGTAATTGACACGTATGACCTCCGGGCTGGAACGATGGAGCGGCAAAGGCTGCCGACTTTATTGCGCATCTGTATGCTGCGATGCGCAGGACCTGTAGAGGGGACTTTACCCATGGACACGAGACTGGAAGCCATTAAGGATCAGGTATTAGCCCGCAACCCAGGGGAGGGGGAGTTCCACCAGGCCGTTGTCGAGGTCTTTGAAAGCCTCGGACCGGTGCTGGATAAACACCCCGAATTTCTGGACGCCGCAGTGCTCGAGCGCCTTTGTGAGCCCGAACGGCAGATCATTTTCCGGGTGCCGTGGATGGATGATGCGGGACAGGTCCGGATCAACCGCGGCTTTCGGGTGGAATTCAACTCGGCTCTGGGTCCGTTCAAGGGCGGTCTGCGCTTCCATCCTTCGGTGTATCTGGGCATTGTGAAGTTCCTCGGTTTCGAGCAGATTTTCAAGAACGCGCTCACCGGGATGCCGATCGGCGGGGGCAAGGGCGGCTCGGATTTTGACCCGCGCGGTAAATCCGACGCCGAGGTGATGCGGTTCTGTCAGTCCTTCATGACGGAGTTGTACCGGCACATCGGCGAGTACACCGATGTGCCGGCCGGCGACATCGGCGTCGGTGGCCGCGAGATCGGCTACCTTTTCGGCCAGTACAAGCGGATCACTAACCGGTTTGAATCGGGCGTTCTGACCGGCAAGGGCATATCCTGGGGCGGCTCACTGGTCCGACCGGAAGCGACCGGCTACGGCACGGTGCTCTTCACCGAGGAGATGCTCAAGACCCGGGGTCTGTCCCTGGACGGACAGCGCGTGGTGGTATCGGGTTCCGGAAACGTTGCCATCTACGCCATCGCCAAGGCCCGTCAGCTTGGCGCGAAGGTGGTCTCCTGCTCGGACTCCGCCGGCTACGTTGTGGATGAACAGGGCCTCGATCTGGATCTGCTGCAGCAGATTAAGGAAGTGGAGCGCGGCCGGCTCAGTGAGTATGCGGCCCGGCGCGGTTCCGCTGTCAGCTATGTGGAGGGCGGATCCGTCTGGGACGTGCCGGCCGCGGTTGCCTTACCCTGTGCAACACAGAACGAACTCGACGCCGATGCCGCCGACCGGCTGCTGAAAAACGGCGTGCTTGCCGTGGCGGAAGGTGCCAACATGCCGTGTACCAGCGGGGCCGTGGCACTGTTTCAGGACGCGGGGATCCTCTTTGGTCCGGGCAAGGCCGCCAACGCCGGGGGCGTCGCGACATCTGCGCTGGAGATGCAGCAGAACGCCAGCAGGGATTCCTGGAGCTTTGAGCATACGGAGGCACGCCTGGCGGAGATCATGGTGGGTATTCATGACCGTTGTGCGCAAACCGCGGAAACCTATGGGTCCCCGGGCAACTACGTGATGGGGGCCAATATCGGCGGCTTCGTGAAGGTGGCGGATGCCATGCTCGCCCAGGGACTGATCTAAGCCGGGAGGGTGCTGCCGGCCGGCGTTGTCCGCAATTTGCCGGCCGGGCAGGTTCGCCGCTAGGGTGTGGCTATGACAAACCGTTGGTATGCGTATTTTTCGTTGGCTCTGGAGGAGCCCGCGTCTAACTGACACGCAGCCGACCTTCAGAGCCCACAGGACAGAGATTATTCTCTGTCCTTCGCCATTTCCGGCGGGTTCTGTCCAGGGCCCGCTTCCAGCTAAGGAGCAGGACCCATGAACAGCAGCGCATCAGACCCGCGCGAGGCCGCGGTGCCGGTCACCTCTAACCTTCGCGTCAGCCAATTCACCGCGCTCCCGTCGCCGTCCGCGCTGACCGGGGAGCTGCCGCTGTCCGCGCAGGTTAGCGCCGCCGTCGAACGTGGACGTGACCAGGTGCGGGCCATCATGGACGGGTTGGATGACCGCCTGCTGGTGATTGTTGGCCCGTGCTCAATTCACGACACGTCGGCCGGGCTGGAATACGCCCGCCGCCTGGTCTCTGCGGCCGACCGCCACAAGGACGATCTGTTGATCGTGATGCGGGCCTACTTCGAGAAGCCGCGCACGACGGTGGGTTGGAAGGGGCTGATCAATGATCCGGGGCTGGATGGCCGCCATGACATCACTGCGGGGCTCCACAGGGCCCGCGAGTTCCTGCTCAAGGTCGGCCAGCTGGGAATGCCCGTGGGGACCGAATTCCTCGAGCCGATCAGCCCGCAATACACCGCTGACTTGGTGTCCTGGGGGGCGGTAGGGGCACGCACCACCGAAAGTCAGATCCATCGGCAGCTGGTCTCCGGCCTGTCCATGCCGGTGGGTTTCAAGAACGGGACCGACGGCGATCTGCAGGTGGCGCTGGACGCCTGTTCGGCCGCTTCGGCTGCGCAGTCCTTCCTCGGGATTGACGCCGACGGGCGCGCGGCTCTGGTGACGACCGCGGGTAACCAGGATACCCACCTGATCCTGCGGGGCGGCCGGCAGGGGCCAAACTTCGGAACCGAGGACGTGGCTGCGGCCGCAGCCCGGCTCGGCGGCGCCGCATTGAATCCTCGGCTGATTGTTGATGCCAGTCATGCAAACAGCGGCAAGAGTCACCACCGCCAAGCCGAGGTGGCGTTGGAGATCGGGGCGCAGCTGGCGGCGGGCGGAGCGGCTTCGCATGCAGTTGCCGGCGTCATGCTGGAAAGCTTCCTCGTCGGCGGCGCGCAGAAACTTGATGTTGCCGCTGTCGCCGACGGGACCGCCGAGCTGACCTACGGGCAGAGCGTCACCGACGCCTGTATGGAGTGGGATGTCACCGTTGCCGTGCTGGACCACTTAGCCGCAAGTTCACGCACCCGCCGCAGCATGAGCGTGTCGAGTGACCTTGTCCTGGCCCGTCAGTAAGGTCGTCGTGCCGGAGGGGGGCTTTCATAATAGCCACATCTACCCTTAAAGTTACTATGACACGGTTATCTGGTGGATTAAGCGTCCCTCCGCGCCGGCACAGATGGACGCCAGCTTAGGAATGCGGAAATCATGGCGCAGGATGAGAACTTTTTGAATCCGGGCTTCCTGACCGTCTCGGAGGTTGCGGACGTGATGCGTGTGTCGAAGATGACCGTTTACCGTTTGGTGCATTCCGGGGAGCTTCCGGCCGTAAGGTTCGGCCGGTCCTACCGCATCCCAGAGTCTGCAGTGGCCCTTCTTGTGCAGTCAGCATTAGCCGAGGGCGCGGCGGATCGCCGGGCGGCTGGTTCGGCGGACACGGCTTAGAAGCGGTACCCTGTTAAAGATCCATTTTCGGCTGTGACCGATACCTTGGGATCGGTCAGCTAATTCCTTGACAACCGCCCGCAAGGACGTTGTCGCTCAACAGTTTGTGAGGACTTTCGTGGGTTCAGTTATTAAGAAGCGCCGCAAGCGTATGGCCAAGAAGAAGCACCGCAAGCTGCTTCGCAAGACCCGTCACCAGCGCCGCAACAAAAAGTAGAGATACTTCGCAGAGCGTGAAAGAACCCGTCACCGGTCCCGGTGGCGGGTTCTTTTTCATCGACGGAAGCGGCTGAAGCCTTTCCATCCCCCGTAAATGATCCCGGCGCCGGTTGCGGCCCGCAGTCCCCAGGTCGCGGCGCGGCGCCCGGAGCGGAAATCGTAGATTGGCCAGTTATTGTCCCGTGCATGCCGGCGCAGACGGGCATCCGGGTTGATAGCCACCGGGTGCCCGACGGTGCTGAGCAGGGGGACGTCGTTGAAGGAGTCGCTGTAGGCCCAGCAGCGCGATAGATCAAGCTGTTCGCGCTCGGCCAGTTCGCGCACGGCCACCGCCTTGGCTGGCCCGTGCAGAATATCTCCCACCAGCCTGCCCGTATACTGGCCGTCTTCGATCTCGCAAACAGTGCCCAAGGCGCCGCTGAGGCCCAGCCGGGATGCGATCACGCTGGCTACTTCAATGGGCGTGGCGGTCATCAGCCACACCGGCCGGCCGCTGCGCAGATGCTGTTGGGCCAGAGCGAGTGTGCCGGGCCAGATCTTCGACTCGATCATCTCGTCGAAGACCTCTTCGCCCATCGTCTGGATCATTTCAACCCGGATTCCGGCGGCGAGGACCAAGGCCGAGTCGCGGACGGAATGGACATCTTCGAGGCTCTCCCCGCGCAGGACAAATGCTGCCTGCTTCCAGGCGAACCCGGCAGCATCACGAAGGGTAAACGCCTTCTTCTGGTACATTTTGCGCGCCACATGAAAGAGGCTGGCGCCCTTCATCAGCGTATTGTCCACGTCGAAAAAAGCGGCTTCGCCCTTGTGGTCCGAGCTAGCCGAGTTTTCCTCGGCTCTCACTATATTCACTTCGGGCATGGCTTGAGTCTAGTCAATCGGAACGCCCAATACCTGAATCCACATCCCAACGCCCGTGCGGCCTTTCGCCACCGGCTAGATTTGTTCCATGCACACACCCGATGACGCCAACCGTTCCTGTGGACCCTCAGCCGCGCAGCCGGAACTCGTTCTGGTGACCAGAACCGGCTGCCATCTGTGCGTGGCTGCCCGGGCAACGGTGGCAGCCGTGGCCGAGGAGCTGGGCCTGGCGTGGCAGGAGCGCTCCCTTGACGACGACGCTGTGCTGGCCGGGCGCTTCGCGGAAGAAGTCCCAGTGGTACTCGTCAACGGCGTGCAGCGGGATTTCTGGACCATCGATCCGCAGCGGCTGCGCCGCATTCTGCTGGCGCTTAGGGAGCCGCCCGCGGGCTAAGGGCCACTTCACGGCTTGGCCGGCTCGGCCCTGCGTCCTACAGTGGAGTTCAACCGCCGTGGAATCCCGCCGTGGATACCACTGGAAGAAATTCTGGAGCAACGCCTTTGACAACATCACCGATTCGGCCGCCATCCCCTGCCGCGCTGCCGGAAATGGCGCGTCGGCTGCCCTCCGCGACCGTGGCGCGGCTGACAATCTATTTGCGCTCCTTGTCCGCCATGCTGGCCGACGGCGTCGAGCGGGTTTCGTCGGAGGCGCTGGCGGAAGCGGCGGGAGTGAGTTCCTCCAATGTCCGCAAGGATTTGTCCTACCTGGGGTCGCACGGCACGCGCGGTGTCGGCTATGAAGTCCAGCACTTGAGCGGCAATATTGCGGCCACCCTGGGACTGACCCACGATTGGCGTGTGGCAATTGTCGGTGCCGGTAACCTGGGCCGTGCCTTGGCCCGTTATACGGGCTTCGAATCCCGGGGTTTCGACGTCGTTGCGCTTTTTGACGCCGACCAACTCATAGTTGGCAATGAGGTGGGCTGGCTCAGGGTCAGCGACGTACGGGACCTCGAAGCCGTCCTGGTGCGCACGCGGGCAAACATGGTCGTCCTGGCGCTGCCGGGAACGGTAGCACAGCAAGTATGCGACCGGGTCGTCGCCGCTGGCGTGCACAGCATCCTGAGCTTTGCGTCGGTGGTCCTGCAGGTACCAGGCTCCGTCAACCTTCGCAAGGTGGATATGGCCACCGAACTGCAGATTCTGGCGTATCACGCGCAGCGCTTTGAAGAGCCCAGCGATGCCGCCGGGGCGTCCTAACGCCTAAAGTAAATCCGCACGGCCGGCAGAAACACCAAAATGATGGCGACGATCCCCAGGACCATTTGGACTGCGGTGACCAGATCCGGCTGGAGCAAGGACAGCAAAGAAACCGCCGCCAGGACAGCGCCGGTGATCCTGGCCCAATTGCGGCCCCTGCGGATCTGGTAAGCGAGCAGAACATAGATGCCAACAGAAACGACGCCGATGACCATTGCGGTAACGAGCAGTGGCTGGAGCAAACTGTCGTCGGTGATCCCGGCGTTGCGGAGCATCTGCCCGGCGGTGGATTGTCCGGCCGGAGTGATCAGCGCGAGGCCGCCTAAAATCACGAGCAAGGCCTCGATGACAGCTGCTGCGAGGATGAGCCGGAACGCAATTTCAACCTGACGCGGTGGAGTCTGGCGGGTGCTGCCCGGAAGTGGCGCAGAAGGCGACACTGGCGTAGCATCCGGGGCCTGGTATCCCTGCGGCGCATACTGCCCATAGCGGGGAACACCCGGCGATATCTCACCATAGTGGCCGGGCCCCGGCGGCTGCGGACCGGTGGCGGGGTCTTGCTCGGGGGTGCTCATGGGGGTCCAATCGATCAGCGGCAGGCGGTCCTGTGCCTTAGCTCGGCGGCAAAACCTGTGTCGTAGGTTGTAGGCAAAAAGCGGCCACGGCAGGGTTCTTCAACCCTACCGTGGCCGCCTGAATACAGGTGCCCATCGCCTGTCCGGATAGCTACCGCAGACGCCCCTGCGGTCTCCGGGCTGCGAAGTATGCCTGTGCCGGGGGAAGCAGCAGCATGATGCCGGCAATAACGGAGGCGACGTAGGCGAGGACGTTGATGAAGGCAAGGACGCTGGCGAACATTCCCAGCAGCGAGGTAAGGGCGCCGAGGATGCTCAAGGCCGCCAGTACGAGCATGACAATGCGGGCCCAGCCAACGCCTTCCTTCGTCAGGAGGGCGAGCCAGATGAAGACGGCCGCAAAGCTCACCGAGAAGACCAACCCGACAATTCCCGCCGCGACGAATATGCCTCCTCGGCTCGCGGCCACAAAAATTCCGATGAGGGATGCCAGCACGTTCAGCAGCGCACCGGCAACAAAGAGCAGGTATGCGTTTTTCACTTCGCGTGGAATTGAGCTGAGGTCCCGGAGCCGCTGCGGAAAATTGCTGAAATTAGCTGCGGGCGACTTGGGCCGCTGCTGGTATTCGTTCTGAAACCCACCGGCGGTGTGTTGATAGGCAGGCGGTGCCTGATAAGCCGGCGGTTGCTGGTAGCCGGGCTGCTGATAGGCCGGGGGCTGCTGGTAGCCGGGCTGCTGGTAGCCCGGCTGCTGATTTCCAGCTGGGGATGCGTACCCCGGCGGAACCTGCTGCCGGCTGGGTTCGGATGCAGGATCCGTGGCCGGACGGGTTCCCGGATCTCCAGCCGGGGGCTGCGTGCCGGACTGCTCGGAGCCGGGATACTCAGACGGTGTGCTCATGGTCAAACTTTAGCCCGGGCCCAGAGCCTTGCATAGGCAATGCCGGGGCCGGAGTGACCTATCGAAAGCAAAAGCGGCCGCCGCATGGGCGCGGCATCGCCCCTGGCGCACACAGCGGCCGCTTGTCGGGTCTTGCGGGAAAATTAAGCCCTGACGAAAGCAACCTCAAGGGTAATGGTGACCTTGTCTCCGACGAGCACCCCGCCTGCTTCCAGGGCCGCATTCCAGGTCAGGCCGAAGTCCTTGCGGCTGATGCTGGTTTTCGCGGAGAACCCGGCGCGGGTGGCGCCAAAAGGATCCACGGCGACGCCGTTGAACTCGGTCTTGAAAATGACAGGCTTGGTGATGCCGCGGATAGTCAGATCGCCGGAGAGCTCGTAATCGTCGCCGGAGCCGGAGAGGGAAGTGGAGACAAAGGTCAGTTCCGGGAACTGCGCCACATCGAAGAAGTCGGCGCCGCGGACGTGGCCGTCGCGGTTGGCGTCACCGGAATCAAAGCTGGCGGCCTGGATGGTCGCCGTTACGGAAGAGTCGGCGCCCGTCTCGCCAACGGTAGCGGTGGCGGCGATGTCAGTGAACTTTCCGCGCACCTTGCTGATGCCGGCGTGTCGGACGGTGAATCCCACCTCGCTGTGCGCTGCGTCGAGGTTCCAAACGCCTTGGGTCAGGCCGGTCGAGGTTAGCTGGGGTGAAATAGACATTGGTTCTCCTAGTGAAAATGCTTGCCGGGCAATGGGCTGGTGTGGAAGTGGCCGAGTGGCTGCTTCCCGTCCATCGAGAGGTATAAGGATGCAAACGCATCTATTATTCCGACGTTCTCAGATTCGTTGGGCCGCAGCTGTGAAGTGTGCCGCCCCAAGCTGGGAATCAGCTGATTTAGCGATTGTCCGGCACCTTTGAGAAACTTAGTGACATGCCTGAAATTACTGTCCATCTGCTGCGCCACGGCGAGGTCTTCAATCCCGATGGTGTCCTGTACGGCAGGCTG
Organism: Arthrobacter endolithicus; assembly: GCF_026627425.1. Lineage (GTDB taxonomy): Bacteria > Actinomycetota > Actinomycetes > Actinomycetales > Micrococcaceae > Arthrobacter_M. The sequence goes on along the minus strand of NZ_JAPNLH010000003.1, from coordinate 74,623 downwards.
CCGGAGTTTCATCTGTCCGAACGGGGGCATGCGATGGCCGCCTTAGTGGCTAAACATCTGCAAAAACGTTCGGACGACGGCGCCAAGCTGGTTCATCTGGTCGCCTCACCGCTGACTCGTGCCCAGGAAACCGCCCAACCGGCCGCCGATGCGTTGGGGCTGAGCATCGTGACGGATCCTAGAATTATCGAAGCGGAGAACCACTTTGAGGGGTCCAAGGTGTCCCGACACGAAATCCTCAAGCCACGGCACTGGCCGTATTTTTGGAACCCGCTGCGGCCCTCTTGGGGAGAGCCATACAAACAGCAGGCCGCCCGGGTCATGGAAGCGGTCCAGGATGCTCGGCGGCGGGCATTCGAGCTGGGTGGCGATGGTGCCGAAGCCGTGCTCGTCAGCCATCAACTGCCCATCTGGGTCGCCCGGCGCACCGCGGAAAATAAGCCGTTGTGGCACGACCCGCGGCATCGCGAATGCACTCTGGCCTCGCTGACGTCCCTGGTCTTCGCCGGCGACGCCGTGACAGCCGTGCGGTACTGCGAACCCGCTGCCGCACTGCTGCCCGGCGCGGCAACAACGCGGGGGGCCTGATTAAGTGCCCGGCGTCAAGGAAAAGCGCACTTTTCGACGCGTTGTAGAATTTGGAGGTGGATAGTTCCGTGAGCACTAACATGAGCCGTCGCTCACTGCTGGCTGCCTCCGGCGCTGTCCTCGCCCTTGGCCTGTCAGCCTGCACCGCCAAGGACCCGCTGGCGCAGCAGGCGAACGCAGGGGATAACAAGAACTACATAGCCGGCGATGGCTCAGTGACGGAGTACGGGGACGCTGAACGTAAACCCGCGGTCCGTTTCTCCGGCAAGCTTTTTGACGGAACGGTAGTCACCTCAGACTCGTTTGCCGGTAAGGTCACCGTGCTGAACTTCTGGTACGCCGCGTGTGCTCCCTGCCGGGCAGAGGCGCCGGACCTGGAGACTTTGTACCGGGAGCTCAATCCCGAGGGGGCGGTTTTCTACGGCGTGAATATCCGGGATGAAGCACCCACCGCCGACGCTTTTACCCGCACCTTCTCCCTCGGCTACCCGAGTTTCAATGACAAGGACGGCGGCCTGCTGCTGGCGCTGACGGCGTTCGTTCCACCGGCTGCCGTTCCCACCACATTGGTGCTGGACAAAAAGGGCAGAGTCTCGGCACGGATTTTGGGCTTGGCGGACAAGAGCACGTTGAAAACGCTCATCACCGCTGCGCTGGCCGAAAGCCCGTGAACAATCCGTTCGCCGAGACGGTGCTCAGCGGCTCGATGCTGCTCGCCATGCCCGTCGCCCTCTTGGCAGGACTAGTATCCTTCCTGTCACCGTGCGTGCTGCCGCTGGTCCCCGGTTACCTCGGATATGTCAGCGGGCTCACCGGCGTCGATCTGCAAAAGCAGCGCCGCGGCCGGATGGTCGCCGGCATTGGGCTGTTCGTTCTGGGTTTTTCTGTCGTCTTTATGCTGATCGGCGCCGTCTTTGGCCAGCTGGGTGCATGGCTTAAAGGGCCAAGCGCAGCGTGGGTGACACAGCTATTGGGCGTCTTGGTGATAGTGCTCGGGGTGATTTTCCTGGGCGGGCTGACCTGGTTTCAGGGGGAAGCGAAAATTCACAGCCGGACTCCCGCCGGCTTGTGGGGTGCCCCGGTATTGGGAATCACCTTCGGGCTCGGGTGGGCTCCGTGCACCGGGCCCACGCTCGGCGCGGTACAGGCGCTGGCCTTTTCCGATGGTTCAAGCGCAGCCAAGGGTGCCGTACTGACCTTTGTCTACTGTGTGGGCCTTGGCCTGCCGTTTCTGCTGATCGCCTTGGGTGTGCGCCGCGGGCTTGGGGCGCTGGCCTTTTTCCGGACCCACCGCCGCGCCCTGCAATGGTTTGGCGGTGGGATGCTGATTGTTCTGGGTGTGCTCATGGTGACGGGACTGTGGGGCACTTGGATCAACCACTTGCAGTTCTGGTTTGCCAATAGCGTAAGAATGCCCATCTGATGAGCGAACCCGATCCGTTTAACACCACCGATTCCTTGAAAGATGCCGTGACTAAGAGACAGAAATCCACCGTTGGTGACGCTTCGGACAACGCCCGCCCGGTAAGTATGGCGCCGGAAACCGCGGCGCAGGAAAATGCTGCGGCCATCCTGCCGCGGCTGGGCTTTGTCGGCAGCCTGCGCTGGGGCTGGCGCCAGCTGACCAGTATGCGGACCGCGCTGTTCCTGTTGCTGCTGTTGGCCGTGGGCGCGGTTCCCGGCTCACTCTTTCCGCAGCGTCCTGCCAGTCCCGAGGTCGTCACGAAGTATTTGCAGGACCATCCTGACACCGGGCCGGTGCTGGACTGGTTCAAGCTCTTCGATGTTTATTCCTCGCCATGGTTCTCGGCGATTTATCTGCTGCTGTTTGTCTCGCTGATCGGCTGCGTTATTCCGCGTGCGATTGCGCACTACAAGGCGATGCGATCACAGCCCCCCAGGACGCCGCGACGGCTGTCCCGGCTTCCCGAATACGGAACGCTGGAAATTCCGGCGGGACGGGGAATCGACGCCGGGCAGGCAATCGGCGATGCCGCAGCAACCTTGAAATCCCGAGGCTACCGGGTGGAGGTCCGCGATGCGGACGGCGAGCGGCCCTCAGTGGGAGCCGAGCGGGGCTTCAGCAAAGAAGTGGGAAACCTGCTGTTCCATACGGCACTGATCGGTGTCCTGGTCTCTGTTGCGCTCGGTGGCCTGTTCGGCTACAGCGGGCAGCGGGTACTGGTGGAGGGAGAGACCTTTGTGAACACGCTGGTCGGTTACGACACCTTCACGCCCGGCAGCAACTTCAACGCGGCACAGCTGGAGCCGTACTCGGTCCAGCTGGATAAATTCAGTGTGACGTTTGACCGCGAATCGAAGGCGCACTACGGGCAGCCGTTGGACTTTAAGGCCAGCCTGACCACCAAGTCCTCGCCGTCGTCGCCCGCTCAGCAGCAGGATCTGAAGGTCAACGCGCCGGTCAGCCTCGGCGGCACCAGTATTTACCTCGTGGGGAACGGTTACGCGCCCGTGGTCACGGTCAAGGATGGGAATGGCAAGGTCGCGTTTCAGGGACCTGTGGTCTCCGTTCCCAGCGATGGTGCCTACACCTCGCTGCTGGTCATCAAGGCGCCCGACGCCAAGCCCAGCCAGCTGGGGTTTGTTGGTTTTTTCCTGCCAACGGCGCTGATCAATGACAAGGGTGTTGCGGTTGCGTCAGACCCGGACCCGTTCAACCCGCAGTTGAATCTCAACGCGTACTACGGAAACCTGGGGCTTGATGGAGGGCAGCCGAAGAATGTCTTCACTCTGGACACCTCCAAACTGACGCAGCTCAACGGCCGAAATCTGGCGGCCGGTGGAATTGTCCTGAGCCCGGGGGCCTCCTACACGCTTCCTGAGGGCAAGGGAAGCATCAGTTTTGACGGCCTGAAGCGGTACGTCGCCTTGGACATTCACCATAATCCGGCGCAGCTGTGGACCCTGATTTTCGGTGTGACCGCTCTACTCGGGCTGGTTGGTTCATTGTTCCTGAATCGGCGCCGGGTCTGGATCAGGACCGGAAACCATCCGGACGGACGGACCATGGTGGAGTACGGGTTGCTGGCCCGCGGCGAGGATCACCGGCTGGCACCGGAGGCAGCAACCATCCGCAAGCTGCTGGAAAAGCGCTGGTTGGCACCGGGGGCTGATCAGGCGGAAGATAGCAACGGGGCGCAAACATTTTTGGCGTCGTCAACGGCGCCGTTATCAACGGCTTCATCATCAACACATCCGGCGGGCACCGGCTCTGCGACGGTAGGTAAGGACCAGTAATGCCACAAATCAACGAGACATTCGCCCTGTACAGCGAGCGATTCATGCTGCTGGCGGCTATTGCCTATGCGATCGCGTTCGTCGCCTTCGCCTGGGACCTGGTGCAGAACAGCCGCACGACGAAGGCCGTGCTGGCCCAGAGCCAGCGGGCCGCCACTGCTGCAGCCAAGACGAGGGTCGGAGCGATGGCCGGCGGCGCTTCCGGGGACGGGCCGGAGGACTCTTCCTATCGGGAAACGGTACTGGAGGGCCCGGAAGGACGAGTCCAACGGCCCACTTTTCATGCTGCGGTCCCCGCTGGTGGCGCTGATGGCACCGCACTAACCGCCGATGATTCAATGCGTTACGGCACTGTCCGCCGGGGTACGGCACGGGTCGCCGTGGCGCTGACGCTGGTGGCGGCCGTTGTTCACGGCGCAGGGGTGCTGACTCGGGGCCTCGCCGCCGGCCGGGTCCCGTGGGGGAACATGTACGAGTTCTGTACTACCGGCGGATTCGTGGTCGCGGCGGTCTTCCTGATTGTGCTCACGCGCCGGGACCTGCGTTTCCTGGGGACGTTCGTTATTGGTCTGGTACTGGTGATGCTGACTGCCGCTTCCGTCGCCTTTTGGACGCCCGCCGGTCACCTGCCCCCGGCCTTGCAGAGCTACTGGCTGATCATCCACGTCTCCATCGCGGTGATGTCCTCGGCATTGTTCACCCTGACCTTCGCCATGTCCGTCCTGCAGCTGGTGCAGTCCCGCCGCGAGACAGCCCTGACAACCGGAACGGCGGACAAACTGCCGTTCATGCGGTTGGTGCCGTCCGCCCTGAGCCTGGAGAATATGGCCTACCGGATCAACGCCATCGCGTTCGTGGGCTGGACCCTGACGCTGATGTTCGGTTCCATCTGGGCAGAAGCGGCGTGGGGGCGTTTCTGGGGCTGGGATACCAAGGAAGTCTGGACCTTCGTCATCTGGGTCGTTTATGCCGGCTATCTGCACGCCCGGGCTACTCGTGGCTGGACCGGGACCCGAGCGGCGTGGTTGTCCATCGTTGGCTACCTCTGCGTGGTCTTTAACTTCAGCATCGTCAACGTATACTTCGCCGGACTGCACTCCTACGCGGGGATCAGCTGACAGCTCCGCGAAGTTGAGAGGTGGCTAAGTGCCGTCATTTCCCTGAAATGACGGCACTTAGCCACCTCTCAATATTTACGGCCGGCGCCGACCGTGACACTGCGACCCGCACACGTCGACGCTCACTCCTTGAGCGGATCGGGAGACCAACCGCGCTCAAGCAGGGCGCACCTGGTCCTGGCAACCGCAGCGGGCCCGGTGCTCCACGGATCATCGAGATCCTGTTGGGTGAATCTAAGGACCCGCCAGCCCAGCTCGATGATTTGCTCATCACGGCCGATGTCCCGGCGCCTCTGGGCCTCGCTGATGTGATGACCGCCGTCGTATTGCAGGGCAATCTTATACTTTCCATACATCATGTCCGGCTCTTCGACGTATCGGCCGCCGTCACCGGGTCTGCCCTCGCCGTCGAGTATGGCACAGTTGACCGCCGGCTCCGGCAATCCGGCTCTGACCAGGCGCAGCCGGAGTTCGGTCTCCTTTGCCGAGTCGGTTCGGGGACGAATCCACAGCAGGGCCTCGCGTGCGGCTGCGCATCCCCGGCGCCGGGTCATAGCCGCAGCGGCGGCCGCCAATTTGGCTTCGGTGCTAAATGGGCCGCGCCGTTTAAGCAAAAAATCTCCCGCGATGATCAGCGCGTCCAATTCCAGCACGGCGGCAAGATCGCACCACGTTCGCTCCGGGCTGGTAACCACGGCCTTGCGCCCACGTACGATGTCGCACGCCAGTAAGGGGCCGGTATGGCCAATGCACCCACAACGCCGTGGGCCGCGGGAACCTGGCGGCCGGGTGAGGTGGACGTCCGTCGAAGCCTGCAGATCCAGCGGAAGCCAGAATCCCCACAAGGCGGCGGCCGTGATATGACTGATCACACTATCCGGGACCGCGAGCTGATAGGCCACGGCGCGATCAAGGAATTCAGCCGCAAGGGAGGCATGAAGCCGTACTCCACGGGTCGGACGAACCAAGTCATCGCCCAGCAGCCGCCGACGGGTCAACCGCGCATCGGTGCCCTGGCCAAGGGTAAAAGCCTGGGTGTCAAAGGGCTTGGGTAACTCGGAAGCGGGACGCATTTGTCCAGTGTGAACCGAAAACCGACAAGCGAAGCGGTTTTCCCCAGGCGTGGCTATGCCCAGACGTCACTAAGTGCCGCCAAAAGAGCCCGATGACGGCACTTAATGACGTTTCGGTGCTGCCGGCGTGGGTGGCGCGGCTGGCCTGCCCGGGGAGGTTGCCGCGTCTAGCCCGGCCGCGGCCGGCAAAGATTAGCTCAGGTGGCCGAACCCGGCTTGTCCTGGCGGTTCGTGCCGTCCCTTGCGCCGTCGTCGTCCGGCTTATCGTCCCGAAGCTTCGCTTCGCGGGCCGCCAGATCGGCTTGGAGTTTACGCAGCCGCTCGTCCTCGGTCCGGTGCCGGCGCGCGGTCTCCAGATTGCGGAGGAAGTCGGGGTCATCATCCGGCGCCACCGGCAGCTTCGGATAGGCGTTGGACTGCGGAGCATAAGAGGGACGCCCGAAAATGAGCCAGAGGACAACGCCGATCAGCGGCAGCAAGACGATGATGAGGACCCAAGCGGTCTTGGGAAGGCTGCGGACGTCAGCGGCGTCGCTGCGCAAAGCGTCGATCAGCCCGTAAATGAGGAAGGCCAGTGGAAGAATGACCATAAGAAGGCGGATCATGCTTTATTCTAGCGTGTGCGCGGGGCCAAAGCTCCCGGCGGTTTCCCCAGCTTCAGCGGCTAAACTTTAGGCGTGGCTTTCTTCAAGTACTTTCTGATCCGTGCCGGCGTCTTTGTTCCGTTGCTGGTGTTGTTCCTCCTGCTGGGGATGGCGCCTATTCTGGCGGGAATCTTCGCCGTGCTGATCGCATTTTGCGTCAGCTATCTCTTCTTCCGGCCGCAGCGGGAGGCAGCGGCGGAGCAACTACGCAACCGTTTTTCCGCCAACGCCAAGCCGATCCGGAGCGCAACGGAGTTGCTGGATGCAGACGCCGAGGACGCGATGACCGACGCCAATCCGGACGTCACCGTGAACGCGGATAGGCGCCAGAAACCGCCCGCTGCTCCGACGCGCAAGAGTAATCCGATGATGCCGGATGCGGTTCCGCGGGAATTCCTCTGACCCGGACCGGCTGACTGGCGGCTCTGACCCGGACCGGCTGACTGGCGGCTCTGACCCGCAGCGGCCGAATGTCGGCAGGTTCCCTTACCACCCCTTTGACAACACCAGGCCTGCGGCGAAAAGGATGCTGTAGCCCAGATTGATCAGGCCGGTCTGTTGAAGGACCGGAATCAGACTCTTGCGTTTCTTGCCTTTGAGCATCAGCCAACTAGGCATCAGGCAAGCGGGTATCAGCAGCAGCACCAGCAAAATCCATGGTTTCTGCGGCGCGATGGTCAGCACCAGGAGCAGGGCAACGGCCAGCATTGCCACGTAGCTTAGCCGGGCATTGCGGTCCCCCAGGCGGACGGCAAGAGTCCGCTTCCCGACCTCTGCGTCCGTGGGGATATCTCTGACGTTATTGGCCATCAGCAGCGCGACGGCGATTAAACCTGTGCCGACGGCTCCGACTACGGCCGCGGCGCTAAGTTCGCCAGCCTGCGTGTACGCGGTGCCGAGGGTGGCGACCAGGCCGAAGAAGACAAAGACGAAAACATCTCCCAGCCCCAGATAGCCGTAGGGATTCTTCCCTCCGGTGTAACCCCAGGCCGCAAGCACGCACCCGGCGCCGATCAGCAGCAGCCACCAGGTCTGCGAAAGGAGGACCAGGGCCAGTCCGGCCAGCATGGCCAATCCGAAGGCGGCAAAGGCCGCCATCTTCACGTGCCGCGGCGTTGCAGCGCCCGAACCGACGAGCCGCAGCGGGCCTACCCTGACGTCGTCCGTTCCCCGGACGCCGTCGGAATAGTCATTGGCATAGTTGACCCCGATCTGCAGCAACAAAGCCACCAGCGCCGCAAGGACGGCGTTCGGGGGCCGGAAGGCGCTCAGATCGTAGGCGGCAGCGGTGCCGATAATAACCGGCGCAATGGCCATCGGCAGCGTGCGCAGCCTGGCTCCTTCGATCCATTGACCAGCAGTGGCCACGGGGATGCTCCTTATTCTTCAGTGAACGTTGTTTTCGCTGCGGCGAGGGCCTTGAGTAGTGCCTGGCGGTCCGGCTTCCCCGTGACCAGCATGGGTAGTTCGGTCATGAACAGCACCGTTTTTGGGACCGCGTAGGGCTCGCTCATGCGGTGGGCGGCGGCGCGCAGTTCCTCCACGGTACAGCTTCCGACGACGGCGGCGCTGACCCGTTGCCCCCACTGCTGGTCCGGGAGGCCGGCTACAAAGACGTCCTGGACGCCGGGCAGGAGGCGAAGCCAGTCCGCCACGAGCCGGGCGGAGACCTTGATGCCTCCGGTGATTATCACATCGTCCACGCGTCCCAGGACCGTCAACTTCCCGTCGGGGGTGAGCTCGCCCTCATCCTCGGTGCGGTACCAACGCGTCGGGCTGCCTCCGGCGCCGCCACCGCTCGTGCGGCTGGCCCAATCGGTGCCGGCCTGGGGCTCGGGCAGACCCGGGTAAAAGCTCTCCGCCGTCCTTTCGGGTGCATGAAGATAACCGGACGCAAGGACATCACCGCCCAGCCAGATCCGGCCGTCCCGGATGGCGACCTGCACGCCCTCCAGCGGGACGCCGTCGTACACGCAGCCGCCACAGGTCTCACTCATGCCATAGGTGGTGACCACCTTGATCCCGGCGCCGAGGGCTGTCTCCAGCAGGGCAGGGGCCGCCGGTGAGCCGCCAAGCAGGACCGCATCGAAGCGCTGCAGGGCGGCGAGCGTGCCGGGCGCCGGGTCGGTCAGCAGGCGGTGCAACTGGGTCGGCACCAGGGAAGTGTAACGGATCCGGTCGGTCATTTCCGCGGCGGCGGCGGTAAAGGCGGCGGCGGTGAAGCCGGCGGAGAGATCCATCACCCATGGCCTGGTTCCCGCGAACAATGAACGCACGAGTACCTGGATTCCTGCAACATAATGGACCGGCAGCGCCAGGAGCCACTGCCCCTCACCCCCAAGTGCGATAGCCGTCGCCATCGAAGAAGCGGCCAGAGCGTCGGCGCTCAGAATCGTCCGCTTGGGTTCGCCGGTCGAGCCCGAGGTCGAGACGACGACGGCCATGTGGGTCCCGCCGTCCGATCCACTCCGGCCGTCGGAGGCAGATCCGCCGTCGGGAAGGAGCGTGATCCCGGGTGCCCCGTCGGGCGAGGAAACGGGCTCCAGCTCAACCGCTGGTCCATCGCCGGAAAGTGCCGCGGCCAGGGCACGCAGAGCGGGGTTGATGTCCATGCGGCGGCTCCTCAGAAGTAGTAAGGGAAACGGGACCAGTCAGGGTCGCGCTTCTCCAGGAAGGCCTCCTTGCCCTCCACCGCCTCATCCGTCATGTACGCCAGCCGCGTCGCCTCGCCGGCGAAGACCTGCTGGCCGGCCAGCCCGTCGTCGGCCAGATTGAAGGCGAACTTCAGCATCCTGATGGCCTGCGGGGACTGCCGGGCAATGTCGGCGGCATATTCCAGCGCCACCTCCTCCAGGTTTTCATGATCCACCACCTCATTGACGGCCCCCATCCGGTACATGTCTTCTGCGGAATATTCGCGCGCCAGGAAGAAGATTTCCCTTGCGGCCTTCTGGCCGATCTGCCGGGCAAGCAGGGCGGAACCGTAGCCGGCATCGAAGCTGCCAACGGTGGCATCCGTCTGTTTGAACTTGCCGTGTTGGCGGGAAGCAAGGGACAGGTCCGCCACTACATGCAGCGAATGCCCGCCGCCGGCCGCCCAACCATTGACGACGGCAATGATCACCTTGGGCATGGTGCGCATGAGGCGCTGGACTTCCAGAATGTGAAGCCTGCCGGCACGCGCCGGATCGATGGTTTCCTGGGTCTGGGCGTCGGCGTTTTGAACTGGGTACCTGTAGCCATCGCGACCGCGGATGCGCTGATCCCCGCCCGAGCAGAAGGAGTGCCCCCCGTCCTTGGCCGAGGGGCCATTACCCGTCAGGAGGACCGTCGCCACGTCCGGCGTCATCCGGGCATGGTCCATGACCCGGTACAGCTCGTCAACGGTGCCGGGGCGGAAGGCATTGCGCACTTCCGGGCGGCTGAAAGCGATCCGCACCGTGGGCAGATCCCGGCCGGCTGTGCGATCGACCTGGCGGTGGTACGTGACATCGCTCAGGTCCTCAAAACCGCGGACGAGCCGCCAGCGCTGCGGATCGAAGATATCCGACACTTTGGCGGGCAATTCCAGGGATCGATCAGCTGTAGTCACGGATCGAGTTTATGCGTCTTTCTCTGTTCCTTCCCATCCGGACGACACGTCCGGACCGACGGAGGGCGCATTGAGCCAGGTCATGCTGACCGACGGGGATCGGCAGCGCACGGGATTGACGTGCGGCTGTCCCGTGCCTCAGGCTTGGGGGATGAAGAAGTAACGCGATTTCATGCCCGTGCCGGTGATGTGCCGTCCCGCGAGTGTTGTGGATCAACACTGCGGCGAGCGGTTTCCAGCGGCAATCTTTTGGCGAAACCGCAAGGACTTCACATGACCCAACCCATTGACCACCCGCCCGGGGCCATAGCACTCTTGGACGTTTCGCACGGCTACGGCGCCAAGCTCCTGCTGGACCATGTTGATTTAGCCATCGATGCCGGCGAGCATGTGGGGATCGTCGGTGAGAACGGCGCGGGGAAATCCACGCTGCTGCGGCTGATTGCCGGGTTGGAGGTGCCCGACGGCGGCAGCGTCACCGTCGGTGCGGACGTCGGCTACCTGGCGCAGACTATGCAGGCTTTTCCCAGTTCCACCGTGGCCGAAGCCATTGATAGGGCACTTTCAGATCTTCGCGCATTGGAGTCGCGGATCCGAGGCCTCGAGCAGGCCATGGCCGCGGCCCCGGAGGAGGACCTCGAGCTCTATGGTGCCTTGTTGGGTGAATTCGAGTTGCGCGGCGGCTACCAGGCGGATGCGCGGGTAGACTCCGCCATGAACCACCTCGGCCTGGCTGGGATTGGACGCGAACGCATGCTGGCCTCCCTGTCAGGTGGTGAGCAGGAACGGCTGGCGCTGGCATGCCTGCTGGCGGATCCGCCGCCCATTCTGTTGCTCGATGAGCCCACAAACCATCTTGATACCGGGGCCGTCGAATGGCTGGAGGCGCAGCTGAGTGGACAGCGGGGGACTGTCGTCGCCATTTCCCACGACCGGACGTTCCTGACGCGAATTGCCGCTGCCGTCATTGAGGTCGACGCCGACCGGCGTGAGGTACGCCGGTATGGCAACGGCTATGTGGGGTATCTGGCCGAGAAGGCTGCGGAACGGCGCCGCTGGGAACAGCAATACCAGCAGTGGCTCGATGATCTGGCGGCCGAAAGGCACCAAGCACAGACCGTGGCCCAAAAGATGGGCTACGGACGGCGGCGCGACGGTGACAAAATGGCCTTCGGTTTCAAGGCTGAAAGCTGGCAGCAGGCTGCGGCCAGCAGGATCCGCAACGCCCAGGAGCGGCTGCGACGGTTGGAAGAGGCTCCGGTGGCTCGGCCACCGGAGCCGTTGACACTGGCGGCGGACCTTGGGGCGGGGAAACACCGTGGCGAAGTTCTGGCCGCCAACGCCATCGCCGTGGCAGGACGACTGCAGGTGCCGCGGTTTAGCATCCAGGCGGGGGAGAAGCTGCTGATTACCGGTCCCAATGGGGCGGGTAAGACCACGTTGCTTGACGTGTTGGCCGGCATCAGGGAGCCGGACAGCGGCTCCGTGGTCAGATACGGCGCACTCGGTTATCTGCCGCAGGAACTGCCACCTGCGCAAAATCCGCAGCGCAGGCTCCTTCCTACGTTCGCGGCGGGTCGGGGCGGAAACATCGACGAGCACGCCGACCGGCTGCTGCGGCTGGGATTGTTCCGGACCGAAGATTTTTACATTCCGGTTGGCTCGCTGTCGGTGGGGCAGTACCGGCGACTGGCCCTGGCCCGGCTGCTGGTGGGCAGCTACGACGTCATTCTCTTTGATGAACCGACCAACCACCTCGCTCCCGTACTCGTGGCCGAACTTGAAGAGGTTTTTACCGCTTATGCAGGAACACTGGTCATGGTCAGCCACGACCGCTCACTGAAGCGGTGGTTCAAGGGGGTCGAGGGCGGCACTGTGCTCCGAATGGACAGCGGCGCCTTAAACGGGCACTAAACTGTTAGCTGCTTCACGCACTGTTGCCGCGGTTTGGCCGTGGTTAGACTCCTGTCCGGTGCGGTCCCGGTTGTTGCGCCCGCAACGACGTCTCGCTTTAAGGAATGTGTGTGTCGAATAAGTTAGCCGAAGAAAGTTCACCGGCAGTAAGCGAAAGCGCGGATACCGATGCCCTGACAGCAGAGGGCTACGCGCGGACCCTGTCCCGCCGTCATGTCACCATGATCGCCATGGGCGGGGCCATCGGCGTGGGCCTGTTCATGGGAGCTGGCGGCCGACTGGCGTCCACCGGACCGGCGCTGATTTTCTCCTACGCGATCGCAGGTGTAATTGCCTATCTGCTGATGCGTGCCCTCGGTGAGCTGATCATGTACCGGCAGACTTCCGGTTCCTTCGTCTCCTACGCCGGAGAGCTGTTCGGCAAAAAAGGCGCCTTCCTTTCCGGGTGGATGTATTTCATCAATTGGGCCATGACAGGGATTGCCGAGCTTATTGCCATCGGTCTGTACTTCCAATTTTTCTTCCCGCACGTGCCCGTGGAACTCAGCGCCCTGTGCGCGCTGGTGCTCTTGGTGGCGGTCAACCTGCTGAGCGTGAAGGCTTTCGGCGAGTTTGAATTCTGGGCCTCCTGCCTGAAAGTCGCCGCCATAGTTCTATTCCTGATCGCAGGGTCCATCATGGTGATCACCAATGCGCAGGTCGGTGACTCGCGCGCGTCCGTGAACAACCTGTTCTATGACGACGGCGGGATGTTCCCCAAGGGCGCCATGGTCATGATTCTGGTGCTGAACGCGGTGATCTTTGCCTACAACGCCATCGAGCTGGTGGGCATCACTGCCGGTGAAATGCAGAATCCTGAACGCGAAGTTCCCAAGGCTATCCGCGCCGTCGTGCTGCGCATTGTGGTCTTTTACGTAGGCTCCGTGACGCTGCTGGCGATGCTGATGCCGTCGGATCACTACAAGACCGGCGAGAGTCCGTTTGTCACCGTTTTCAGTACCATGGGTCTGGGATGGGTTGGCTCGGTGATGAATATTGTGGTGATCACGGCTGCGCTGTCTTCCTGCAATTCGGGGCTGTACTCGATTGGCCGGATTTTCCGCACGATGGCCAACAACGGGCACGCGCCGCAGTGGCTGACGAAGATGTCCTCCAGGCATGTGCCGTATGCGGCCATCCTGAGCATCGCCGGCGTCTATCTGGTGGGTATTTTGCTCAACATTTTGCTGGGTGGCTCGCATGCCTTTGACCTCGCGCTGAACACCGCATCGATCGGGGTAATCTTCACCTGGGCGTCCATTTTCGCCTGCCAGATCATGCTGCGCAGGAAGAAGGGCAAGGTCTCCACGCTGCTGATGCCCGGGGCCCCGTGGACCAGCTGGTTCGGTCTGCTGGCGTTGCTGGTGATCACGGTCCTGATCGGGTTTGACACGATGACGGGTAAGGACGGGAGCGTCTTCCTGCTCGGCCTCTGGACGCTGGCCACCGTCCCGTTCTTCGCGGTGGTGCTGTGGCTCGGCTGGCAGTTGGTGAAGAAAAACGAGCCCAAGAGCGCGCTCTTCAACTGACCCTCCGGTGCAGGGGGATCGGGCTGGTCACCGGTTGACCGGGCGTCGACGGCGTGCTTTATTTATAGAACGAGCGGTCGGTAATCCTTGCCGAGACGTTGATGGCGGGGAACGCCAGACGTCCTGACCCACTACGCGCAAAGGAAGTTCTGATGACCCACGCCATTGACGGACCTCAGGCTTATCTGGTCGGCGGAGTACGGACTCCGGTGGGACGCTATGGCGGGGCGCTGGCGGGCGTTCGGCCCGATGACCTCGCCGCACTGGCGATTAGCGCAGCGCTCTCGCGGACCGGGATGGATCCGGCGGGGATCGACGAGGTGATCCTGGGTTGTGCCAATCAGGCCGGGGAGGATAACCGGAATGTGGCCCGGATGGCGACGCTGTTGGCGGGCCTGCCGGACGAAATTCCCGGGATTACCGTGAACAGGCTCTGCGCGTCGGGACTTTCCGCCATCATCATGGCCGCCCAGATGATCAAATCCGGTGCCGCAGATGTGGTGATTGCGGGGGGCGTGGAATCCATGACCCGCGCGCCGTGGGTGCTGGCGAAACCGGAGAAGGCGTTCGCCAAGCCCGGCGAGCTGGCGGATACGTCGATCGGCTGGCGTTTCGCCAACCAGGCGTTTAAATCGCGGGACAAGGCGACCTACTCGATGCCTGAGACCGCCGAGGAAGTCGCCGGACTCGACGGCATTAGCCGCGAGGATGCCGATGGCTTCGCCCTCGCCTCACACCAAAAGGCCATCGCCGCCATCGATGCCGGCCGTTTTGCGGCGGAAATTGTTTCCGTGCAGACGGCCAAGGGCCTGGTTGATACGGACGAGGGGCCGCGCCGCGAGACTACTGTCGAGGCGCTCGGAAAGCTGCGCTCCATAGTGAAGCCGGGCGGCATCGTCACGGCCGGCAATTCGTCGTCGGTCAACGACGGCGCTTCGGCGATCATTGTTGCCAGTGAAGCCGGGCTGCGGCGGTTCGGGCTGACACCACGCGGCCGGGTTGTGGATGGGGTCAGCGCCGGTGTGGCTCCGGAGATTATGGGCCTGGGTCCGGTTCCGGCTACGCAGAAACTACTGGCCCGCACGGGTACGGAGCTGTCTGCGGTCGGGGCCGTGGAACTAAACGAGGCATTTGCCACCCAGTCCTTGGCCTGCATCCGCCGGCTGGGGCTGGACCCGGAGATCGTTAACCGGGATGGCGGTGCAATTGCCCTGGGCCATCCGTTGGGGTCCTCCGGTTCCCGGATCGCGATCACCTTGCTGGGCCGGATGGAACGCGAAGGGGCGCAGACCGGCCTCGCAACGATGTGCGTAGGCGTTGGACAGGGTACGGCCATGATGGTGGGGGCCCTGTGACGCTGGAAAAGCCTGTGACGCCGGAAAAGCCCGGGACGCCGGAAATGCCCGGGACGCCCAATGGCCCTGTCGAGACATACCAGACCCTGCTGGTTCAGGAGCGGGCGGACCGGATGCTGGTCCAGCTGAACCGACCCGAGGCGCGCAACGCAATCAACCAGCAGATGGTGGATGAGCTGCACGCTGTCTGCACCCGGTTGGAGGAGTCGCCGAAAATACTGATCCTCTCCGGCGCAGACCCCGCCGGTGGTGCGACGGCCACGCCTGTCTTCGCCTCGGGTGCTGATATTGCCCAGCTGCACGAACGCCGCCGCGACGACGCGCTGCAGGGCATCAATATTAAGCTTTTCATCCGGATTTCGGCCCTGAAGATGCCCGTTATCGCCGCGCTGGATGGCTACGCCCTCGGCGGGGGTGCGGAACTGGCCTATGCCGCCGATTTTCGGATCGGGACTCCATCAGTGAAGATCGGTAATCCGGAAACCGGGTTGGGGATCATGGCCGCGGCGGGAGCGAGCTGGCGGCTGCGTGAGCTGGTGGGCGAGCCGGTGGCGAAGCAAATTCTGCTGGCCGGGCGTGTTTTGGATGCCCAGGAGGCGCTGGCCCTGCACCTGATCACGGAGCTGCACGAGAAGGACGCTTTGCTGGACGCGGCGAACGCACTCGCGGACCGGATCGCCAAGCAGGATTCGCTGGCCGTTCAGTTCACTAAGGCCGTTTTTCATCTGCCCCGCGCGATGCATCCGCAGGCAGATATGGACGCCCAGGCTGTGCTTTTTGAATCCCCCGCCAAGTTCGAGCGCATGCAGGCGTTTTTGGAAAAGAAGGACAAGAGGGGCAAGAAGCCGGACACCAACCAGGACACAGGGGACACTAAATGAAATATTCCGCCGTCTCTAAGGTACTTGCCGTTCCTGCGTTCGTCGGAGTGCTCGGCGGTGGCCGGATGGGCGCCGGTATTGCGCATGCCTTCGCCGCCGCTGGTGCCGCCGTCGTCGTCGTGGAGCGCGACGACGACGCTGCCGCCGCCGCGCTTGATCGCCTCACCGCGGCGCTGGCCAAAAGCGTGGAGCGCGGGACGTCGACTGAGTCGCTGGCGGCTCTGGTTTCGCGGATCAGTGTGGCCACGGATTACGCCGTTTTTGCCGGTTGCGCCCTGGTGGTGGAAGCGGTTCCAGAGGATTTACAGCTTAAAAGCACCGCGCTGAAGGCTGTGGAGGAGCAGTTGAAGCCCGACGCCTGGCTGGCCACCAATACCTCCTCGCTGTCCATCGGTTCCCTTGCGGAGCACTTGCGACGCCCCGAGCGTTTCTGCGGGCTGCATTTCTTCAACCCGGTGCCGGCGTCGCTGCTGGTGGAAATTGTGCTGGCCGAGCAGACCTCCGCTGAGCTGGAAACGCGGGCCCGCGTCTGGGTGGAGGCATTGGGTAAAACGCCCGTGGTGGTCAAGGATACGCCGGGCTTCGCCTCCTCACGCCTGGGGGTTGCCATCGCGCTGGAAGCCATGCGGATGGTGGAAGAGGGCGTAGCCTCCGCTGCGGACATTGATGCGGCTATGGTGCTGGGCTACAAACACCCAATGGGCCCTCTCAGGACCACGGATATCGTCGGACTCGATGTCCGGCTGGGGATTGCGGAGTATCTTCACTCGACCCTCGGGGAAAGGTTTTCACCGCCGCAGATACTGCGCGATAAGGTGGCCCGCGGGGAATTAGGACGCAAATCCGGCAGCGGCTTCTTTGACTGGCAGGCCTGAACATCCTGGTTAATCGCTGACGCCGGAACGTGCGCCCCGCAGCATCCGGACGTTTCCCGTGCGGCCTGCCCCGCTAAGCTCGGGCTATGATGCCAATACAACCGCTCACTCTTGCCGGTCAGCTTGTGACCCTGGAGCCGCTGTCCACGGACCATCACGACGGCCTTGTAGCCGCGGCCCAAGACGGCGAACTATGGAATCTTTGGTATACCTCCGTGCCTCGTCCGGAGGGAATGGGTGCGGAGATTGAGCGGCGGCTGGGGCTGCAGCAACAGGGACAGATGATTCCGTTTGCCACCCGTCGGAACGCGGATAGGCGGATTATCGGCATGACCACGTACATGAACATCGATGCGGCCAATAGCCGGCTTGAGATCGGTTCCACCTGGAATTCCGCCGGCGCGCAGGGGTCCGGCACTAATGCAGAGTCCAAACTTTTGCTGCTATCCCATGCTTTTGACGTCCTGGCCTGCATTGCCGTGGAATTCCGCACGCACTGGATGAACCAGCAATCGCGGGCAGCCATCGTCCGGCTTGGCGCCAAGCAGGACGGCGTGCTGCGCAATCATAGTCGACTCGCCGACGGGTCGCTGCGGGACACTGTGGTGTTTTCCATCATCGCTTCCGAATGGCCCATGGTGCGCAATGGTCTGGTCAACAGACTAAAATCAAAAAAATGACGATTTGAAAGCGGTGCGAGCACCTGCGGCTACGGCTTCCACACCATGAGCACGACGACGAGCGCCAGCAGCAAGGTGACGACCCCCGATGAGATGGCGATCTGCGGATATCCGGTGCGCGTTTGCGCGGTTGTCGTTTCTGCGCCACGGGGTGCAACCTCGGCATCGGAGGATACATTGCCGGCGGCAACGACCTGGAGGCTCTCGGCCGCCTTGCGCATGGCCGGCACCACGACGAAGAGGTTCAGTGCCAGCGCCACGACGTAGGCGATGATCGAGATCAGGACCCATCCGGTGGTGACCGACAGATGGTCCTTGGGATCACTCATCCCGAGTACGCCGAAACCGAAGACAACTACCAGCAGGGACAGCAGTGTAAACAGGTTCGTCGATTTGGCCAGCGAAGCGACTTCGCTTTTGTGGCCGTTGCGGAGCATTCGCATGGCTGACATCGGCAGAATAGCCATCGGGCCGATCAGAAAAACGGCGGCCACAACATGCAATACGTTCAGCAAAGTTTCCATATTTTTCAGTTTAGCCGTCCGGGTTCAGGGATCCATCAACCTTTTGATTGATCGTGCAACCCGCTATCCGGTCGGGGAACCCCCGCCACTCTGCCGCTGGTGCCCCATCAGGCGTGCGGACGGTCCAGAATCAGATTGGTAATCCGCAGCGTGCACAGGCGCCGCTCCTGCTCGTCGTAGAGAATCACCTCGTGACTGGTGGTGGTCCGGCCCAGATGGATGGCGGTGGCGATGCCGGTGACCAGGCCGCTGCGGGCAGACCGGTGGTGCGTGGCGGAAACGTCGACGCCGACGGCGGTCCGGCCGGTGGCGCTGGCATGGATGACGGCGGCCCAGGAGCCGATGGCTTCACCGAACGCCAGCGAGGCGCCCCCGTGCAGCATGCCGAAGGACTGCCGGTTGCCCTCCACCGGCATGGTTGCGACGACCCGCTGCGCAGATTGTTCAAGGATGGCAACGCCCATCTTGACGTCCAGCTCGCCGAGCACGATCTGCCACGGCTGGTCCGCGTCCGGTGCGGCGGATCCGGCAGCGGACGCGCCGGTGGCGCTGCTGAGGGATGTGGTTTCGTTCTCGCTCATTAGTGCGCTCCTGCTGGGATCTGGTTGGCGGCCATCCGGCTACCGGTCGTCGGTTGCCGAGTCATGGGGCTCCAGAGGTGGGTAGCGTTCGGTCATGACACCAGTATCCTACGAAGGTCCGTGGCCGCCACTGCAGGCCTTATCCGTTCCCCCCGACCCCGTGGTCCGTCATGTAGTCTGGTCACATTACTGAACGCCCGGTCGGTATATCGGCGCCGCGAGTGGCCGTGAGTAAGCACTGCCGCGAGTACCTACCGAAAGGAACCGTCGACGATGACAACCACCGCCGCTGAAGTCACCGGATACACCGTGGAAACGGTCCCCAGCTACGTCCTCGATGCCTGGTGGAAACCCGAACGCGTTGACGTTCCGGGTACCGCGATCCGTGACGCCAGCACCGGTGAACCGGTGGCCGCGGTGAGCGCCGACGGTCTGGACCTGGGCGCGGTCGTCGCCCATGGCCGGATGGTGGGACAGCATGAGCTGGGACGGCTGACCTTCCACCAGCGTGCCTTGAAACTCAAGGAACTGGCGCAGTACCTCAACGGTCACCGGGACGAGCTCTACGAGGTTTCCGCCCGCAGCGGTGCCACCGTGAATGATTCCAAGGTGGACATTGACGGCGGCATCGGTGTGCTATTCACCTTCGGTTCCAAGGGCAGGCGTGAACTGCCCAACGCCAAGGTGGTCATCGACGGGCCTGCCGAGGTGCTCTCCCGCGACGGTTCGTTCATCGGTGAGCATATCTACACGCGCATTCCGGGCGTGGCCGTGCAGATCAACGCATTCAATTTTCCCGTCTGGGGCATGCTCGAAAAGCTCGCGCCGGCGTTCCTTGCCGGCGTGCCCAGCATCGTCAAACCCGCCACGCCCACCGGTTATGTGGCCGCAGCGATGGTGCGGCTGATCGTTGATTCCGGGATTTTGCCCGCCGGCTCCCTGCAGCTGATTTCCGGCTCGGCACGTAATCTGCTCGATGAACTCGACTACCGCGATCTGGTGGCGTTCACCGGGTCGGCCGGGACCGCCCGGACGCTCAAGAGCCACCCGAACGTCGTGGCAGCGGGGGTGCGCTTCACCTCCGAAACGGATTCGCTCAACGCCGCCATCCTGGGACCCGATGCTGTTCCGGGAACACCGGAGTTTGCGGCGTTCGTTGACTCCGTGGTCACCGAAATGACGTCGAAGGCCGGGCAGAAATGCACGAGCATCCGGCGCGTGATCGTGCCTGAGGAATGCCGCCGGGAGGTGGTCGAGGCCGTCGGAGCCGCGCTCCGGGAGCGTGTCGTCGTCGGCGATCCGCGGGCCGACGGCGTCACCATGGGTCCGCTGGCATCCTTAGACCAGCTCGCCGAAGTCCGCTCCGCCGTCGGCAGGCTGCAGGCTGCCGGTGGCACGCTGGCCTACGGCACTGTGGAGGCACCGGAAGATGTCCGTTTACTTTCTGGCGGGGCCGGCAACGGGGTTTGCGGCGCCTTCATGTCCCCGGTGCTGCTGGACTGGGACAACCCGGAGACGTCGGAACTGCACTCCGTGGAGGCCTTTGGCCCGGTGGCTTCCGTGCTCGGCTATCCGACGACGGACGGGGACGTCAGTGAGGCCGTACGGTTGGCGGCTCTGGGCGGCGGGTCGCTGGTCGCGACCGTCTGCACCAATGACCCCTCCGTTGCGCAGCAGTTGATCAGCGGGATCGCGGCCCATCACGGACGCGTCCTGGTGCTCAACCGGGAGGACGCCGGCAGTTCCACCGGGCATGGCTCACCGGTGCCGCACCTGGTGCACGGCGGACCCGGCCGGGCCGGCGGCGGCGAGGAGCTAGGCGGCATCCGCTCCGTTTACCACCACATGCAGCGCACCGCGGTGCAGGGCTCGCCGAACATGCTCACGGCCATCACCGGCGTTTGGCACGCCGGAGCAGACCGGAGATTTGGCACCGGGGAAGGCCACCCGTTCCGCAAGTCACTGGCGGAGCTGCAGATCGGCGATGCCTTCGCCTCCAGGCTCCGGCAGGTGTCCCTCAAGGACGTCAGCGCCTTCGCGAACAGCACCGGCGACACCTTCTATGCCCACACGAACCAGGATGCGGCCGCCGCCAACCCGTTCTTCCCCGGCATCGTGGCGCACGGCTACCTGCTGCTCTCCTGGGCGGCGGGGCTGTTCGTGGATCCAGAACCGGGACCGGTGCTGGCGAATTACGGTCTGGACAACCTGCGGTTCCTCACCCCGGTGGCCGCGGGGGATTCCTTCCGCGTCACGCTGACCGCCAAACAGATCACACCCCGCGAAACTGATGCCTACGGGGAAGTCAGGTGGGATGCGATCCTGCACAACCAGAACGACGAGATTGTGGCGACGTACGACGTACTGACCCTGGTGGCCAAGGATTAGCCCCGGGCGCCACAGGAGCTGACCCACGGCCGTGCTAGAGGTACCGGGCAAAAAGGTTCATTCGGGTGCTGCCGGCGCCGCAATGTTTGTGCCGTTGGCGTGACCGGTGCAACAATCACAGACAAGTGCAGAAGCTGCTGGCATTGCTCGTCGGGCCGCAGCGCGTTCAGCCGATGTGGAGGGGCAAATGAGCTATGACGCCAGCCGGTTCCGGGAATACTTCGAACACGCTTTTAGCTACGCGGCCGGGTTCCGCCGGAACGTGAGCCGGTACGGCGCCCAGCTGGCCATCCTGGATCCGGAGACGGACCGGTCCTGGACCTATCGGGAGCTCGACGGCGACGTGGCCCGTGCCGCGTCCGCGCTCGCGGAGCTCGGCGTGGGGCGCGGGGACCGGGTGGTTTATCAGCTGACCAACTGCCCCGAGTTCGCTATTTTGTATCTGGCCACCCAGCGCCTGGGTGCCGTGGGCGTGCCGATCAACTTCCGCCTGGCCCCCGGCGAGACGGCCCATATTCTGAGCGACAGTGAACCTGCGGTCTTCGTTTACGGCGCGTCGGGGGAGCTTGGTGCGCTGCAGGCGGTAAAGATTTCCGGCTTGTCTCCCGTGCTGCTGGCCGTCAGTCCGGGCGACGACGGCGGCACCCCGACCGATGGCGGCACCCGCTCCTTGGCAGCCGCGCTCGCGGCCGCTCCGGAGCGGGCCCTGAGTGTTCCGGAGGACTTCTCGATCTACGAGGAGACCACGAGGTTATACACCTCCGGCACCACCGGCATGCCCAAGGGCGTCCCGTTGCCCTCGCTCGTGGAGGTGATGAGCGCGCACGACGTGATCATGCATTTCCCGCTGACGCCGTATGACCGCACGCTGAATATGACGCCCTGGTTCCACCGCGGTGGCCTCTACTCGGGCGGACCCAACCCGGTGTTCTACGTTGGCGGCTCGGTGGTCCCGCTGCGTGCCTTTAACGCCGCACGCGTGCTGGACTGGGTGGAGAAGTACGGGATCACTTTCCTGATCGGTGCGCCCGTTACGCTTGGCATGCTCGCCGACGAGCAGGTCCGCAGCCCGCGCGACCTGTCCGGGCTCCGCGGGATCGTCACCATGGGTGCTCCGCTGAGCCGGGGCGCCGCGCTGCGCTATCAGCAGGTCCTCACGCCGCGCATCTTCAATGGCTACGGCACCACGGAGGCGTTCTGGAACACCTTCCTGCGGCCCGAGGACCTTCCCGCCCATGCCGGCACGGCCGGGCGCGCGTGCACGGACGACGACGTCGCCGTGGTCCGCATCTACCCGGACCGGGCGGCAAACCCGGACGAGTTCGCCGCACGGGATGGCCAGGAGGTGGGCGAGATTATTATGCGCTCACCGAAATCCGGTTTTTCCTACTTCAACTTGCCGCAGAAGGACGAGGAAAAATTCCAGCACGGCTGGCTGTACCCCGGGGATCTGGCCAGCTGGGATGAGGACGGGTTTGTGACCATTGTGGGCCGCAAGGACGACATGATCATTTCCGGCGGAGAGAATATTCATCCCGTGCAGGTGGAGGAGGTGCTCGGCGAGCACCCCGGCGTCAGCGACGCCGTCGTCGTCGGACTTCCCGATCCGCACTGGGGCCAGAAGGTAGTGGCCTACGTAATGACGCACGGCGATGTGACCGTCGATGAGCTGGACCGGCACTGCTTTGAGCATCCTCTGCTGTCCAATTTCAAGCGGCCGAGGGCGTACCGTTTTGTGCAGGAGCTGCCGCTGACTGCCACCGGCAAAAAGATGCACTTTAAAGTTGCCGGGCAAGCCGTCGCAGACGGCGCTGCCGGACTCCTGCTGTCGCCGTCAACCGGGGGCCGCCACGACGATGGAGCCGCCGAATGAGTCCGGCCGGTTCCTTGGCCCGGGAATCAGCCCAGCACCCAGACCGGGACAAGATTGTCATCACCGGTCTGGGCGCCGTCACCCCGGTCGGCAAGACCGCGGGGCAGACATGGGACGCGCTGGTCGAGGGGAAAAGCGGAGTGGGACCCATTACCCTCTTTGATGCCGCAGGCTTTCCGACCCGGATAGCCGGGGAGGTCAAGGACTTCGAACCGACCGGGCAGATGTCGTATAAGGCCCGTAAACGCTCCTCCCGTACCTCCCAGATGGCGGTGACGGCGGCGTACGAGGCCGTGGCCGATGCCGGGCTGCCGCCGGATCTTTCCGAACTGGAAGCGGCAGTGTTTATTAACTCTGCGGTTGCCGGCTTCACGGAGATCGAGGATGCCACCAAGACCCAGGCTGCGGAGGGGCTGCGCCGGATCAGTCCGAACTTCGTGGCGGCATCGCTGACGAACATGCCGGCCTGCGAGGTCGCCATTAGTCTGGGTGTGCATGGTCCCGTCAATGCCAGCGCGCTCGCCTGCGCCAGCGGCGCCTATGCGCTGCTCGAAGCGCGGCGCGCGCTGCTGGCCGGTGATGCTGACTACGTCATTGCAGGCGGGGCCGATGCCGCGATCACGCCGGTAATGTTCGGCGGCCTCAGCGCCATGCGGGCCCTCTCCACCCACAATGACAATCCTGCCGAGGCGTCCCGGCCCTTTGACGCGGAGCGGGACGGGTTCGTTTTTGGCGAGGGAGCCGTGGTGTTTGTGCTGGAACGGCTGCCGACGGCGCGCGCCCGTGGAGCCCGTGTCTACGCGGAGGTCAAGGGCGGCGCACTGACCTCCGATGCGTTTCACACGGTGGCACCGGAACCCAGCGGGAAGTACGCGGCCGAGGCGATCCGCCGCGGACTGCGCAATGCCCGGCTGGAGCCGGCGGACGTCGGTTATATCTGCGCCCACGGAACGTCAACGAAGGCCAACGACCGGACCGAAACGGCCGCCATCCGGCAGGTCTTTGGTGCCGCTGCGGACACCGTGGCCGTGTCCGCGCCTAAATCCATGACGGGTCATCTGATCGGAGCCGCCGGAGCGCTGGCGGGGCTGGTCTGCGCCAGGGTGCTGACCGACGCAGTGATCCCGCCGACAATCAATTACGGCACACCGGACCCCGAGTGTGATCTGGACTACGTCCCCAATGAGGCGCGGCCCGTTCCCGTCCGGACGGCCATGACGAATGCTTTTGGTTTCGGCGGTCAAAACGCCGTGGTGGTGTTCGGCCGGGTCTAGGCAGCGCATCTTTTCGGGCGTCCATGGCGGACGCCAGGTACCTCAGTGGTGCAGGCCGCCGAACACCATGGTGATGACGTCGTCGGCCAGGCGTTCCGCGGTCAGCGAGCCGCCCGGTTTGTACCATTCCACAATGGAATTGATGGTACCAAAGAGCAGCCGGGTAATGGTCCGTGGGTCGATGTCCCGGCGGAGTTCGCCGTCCCGCTGGGCATCGGCGATCAGGGCCGCCACCTGCCGATCAAACTCCCGGCGACGGCCGAGCGCATCGCGTTCCATGTCCGTGTTGCCGCGCAGGCGCAGCAGCAAGGTGACAAACGGCAGTTTGTCCGTCAGGACTGCGACCGTGCGGCGCAGGACGAATTCGAGCCGCGCATCTGCCGCTCCGCTCGCGGCGCCGGGCTCGGCCAGAATTCCTTCCAGTGCGCCCAAGGCCTCCTCCAAGGCCAGCCGGAGCAGATCCTCTTTGGACGGGACGTGATGGTAGATCGCTGACTTGGAGATCCCCAGATTCTCCGCCAGTACGCCCATTGACGTCGCGTCATAGCCGTGCTTGTTGAAGACCTCTACGCAGATGCGCAGCACCGACTGTTGGTCGTACCCGGGGCGGCCGCGTTTGGACATGGGCCCGGCCGGGAGGGTAGCGGTGATGCTCTTTGACTCGATGGTCATGATTCCTTCGTTTCTCACGACCGCTAGGGCGATTTAGGCCGCAGGTCGTAGATCCGGCGGAGCTTCCCGTTGGAACGTTCCAACTCGCCGGGCTCCACCAGGATAATCCGGGCCGAGGAGCCGATATGAATTTTGATCTGTTCCTGGAGCTTGGCGGCCGCCGCGGTCCGTTCCTGCTGCGTTGTCCCTTCACGGGGTTCGATCCTGATGGCCAGCTCATCCATCCGGCGCCCCTGCGGACGGGACAGCTCCATCTGGAAATGCGGGCTCAACGCCGGGATCCGCAGCGCAATTTCCTCGACCTGGGAGGGAAACATGTTCACCCCGCGCAGGATGATCATGTCATCGCTGCGGCCGGTGATCCGGCCCATCCGGCGCATCGACGGCCGTGCGGTGCCGGGCAGCAGGCGGGTGAGGTCCTTGGTCCGGTACCGGATGATCGGCAGAGCTTCCTTGGTCAGCGAGGTAAAAACGAGTTCCCCATGCTGGCCGTCGCTGAGCACAGCATCTTTGCCGAGGCGGGGATCGAACGGGTCGATGATTTCCGGGCGGAAATGATCCTCCCAGATGTGACAGCCGTCCTTGGTTTCCACCGACTCGCCGGCAACGCCGGGACCCATTACCTCGGAGAGACCGTAAATGTCGCAGGCATCCAGATCCAGGCCTGTTTCAAGTTCATGGCGCATCTCATCCGTCCACGGCTCCGCTCCGCAAACGGCGGTTTTCAGCGACGATTTGCGGGGATCCAGGCCCTGCTGGCGCATTGCATCCATGATGGTCAGCAGATACGTCGGGGTGCACATAATGACGTCCGGCTCAAAATCGGTAATGAGCTGGATCTGCTTCTCCGTCTGGCCGCCGGACATCGGGATCACGGTGGTTCCCAATGCTTCGGCACCGTAATGGGCACCCAGGCCGCCGGTAAAGAGTCCGTAACCGTAGGCAATGTGGACCTTGTTGCCGGGCCGGACGCCGGAGGCGCGCATGGAGCGTGCCACCAGGGAGGCCCACACATCCAAATCACTCTGCGTGTAGCCGACCACGGTGGGCCGGCCGGTGGTTCCCGAACTGGCGTGGATGCGGACGATCCTGTTTTGCGGGACGGCGAACATGCCGAACGGGTACTCCGAGCGCAGGTCCTCCTTGGTGGTGTACGGGAAATTTGCCAGGTCGGAGAGCTCGCGCAGATCCTCGGGGTGAACTCCCACCTCGTCAAACTTGCGCTTATACAGGGGTACCCGCTCATACGCGTAGGCCAGGGTCTGCTGCAGCCGGCGCAGCTGCAGGGCCTCGAGCTCATCCCGGCTCATGGTTTCCGCCGGGTCCAGTGCTCCCGGGTCGTGGCTTGTCATTGGCGGTACTACAGTGTCTGTCATCGCTGACCGATCTCCCTGCTGCTTGGGCCTGTTGCCATGGTGGTCGTGGCGGGGGCGCTCGTGGACGCCTCCGTGGTCGAGGCAGCCGCGATCGGCACTGCCTTGGTAAACACTGTCCGGCTCCGGCCGCGGAACTCGGCGATCACGTCGCGGTCCTCGGGCGCTCCGGCGAAGATCCGCACGTCATAAATGCCGCTGCGCCCTTGACTGCTCCGCCGTTGGGCCTCGGCGGTGATCCTCTGCCCTTCCCGACTGGGCTTGAGAAAATTGACGTCAACGCCGGATCCCACCGTCATGGTGCTGCCGTCGCCGTCGGCGGGATTGCAGGCCAGCGCGAAGGCGGAGTCCGCGAACGCAAAAATCATCCCGCCGTGCGTCACGCCGAAGCCGTTCATCATCTCCTTGCGCAGTGTCATCGCGATGGTTGCGTGCCCGTCCCCCAGCTTGAGGACCTCGACGCCCAGCCACGCCGAGGCGTGGTCGTTGGCCAGCATGGGGTGGTTCAGACTGGTACTGCTGCCAACCATGTGATTCCTCTCACCCGACTTACCGA
The DNA here is from genome assembly GCF_026627425.1 of Arthrobacter endolithicus. Classification (GTDB taxonomy): domain Bacteria; phylum Actinomycetota; class Actinomycetes; order Actinomycetales; family Micrococcaceae; genus Arthrobacter_M. Next base: position 47,836 of record NZ_JAPNLH010000003.1, on the reverse strand, counting down.
ATGTTCATTAGGTAATACCCTTGCAGCGCTCCGTGTCAAGCGGGCCGGGGTCCGGTCAGCTCGGTGGCGCCCAGCGCATCCGCAAGGAACGCGTAATCCCAAGCACGCGCTTTCCAGCCTTCATAACGGCCGGATGCTCCACCGTGGCCGCCGTCCATTTCGATTTTCAGCACGATTGGTTCGCTGCCGGTGCTGATTTCCCGCAGCGCCTGCACCCATTTGGCTGGCTCCACGTAAAGCACTCGTGTGTCATTGAAACTGGTCACCGCGGCGATCCGCGGATAAGCAACGGGGCGGATATTCTCGTACGGCGTGTAGCCCTTCATGTAGTGGTAAACCTCGGCGTCAGTGATCGGATTTCCCCATTCCTCCCACTCCAGCGCTGACAGCGGCAGCTCCGGGTCCAGAATGGTGGTCAGCGCATCCACAAAAGGAACCTGGGCGACGACGGCGGCAAACTTCTCCGGGGCCAGGTTCGCTACCGCTCCCATCAGCAGCCCGCCGGCGGATCCGCCCAGGGCGGCGATCCGCGTCCGGTCAACCCAGCCCGAAGCGGCCAGCCAATCCGTGGCGGCAAGGAAATCCGTAAAGGTGTTTTTCTTCTCCGTCTTTTTGCCCTGTTCATACCAGTGCCGGCCCATTTCGCCGCCGCCGCGGATGTGGGCAATTACAAACACGATCCCGCGGTCCAGCAGCGAGAGCCGGGCAATCGAAAAGCCCGGGTCCATGCTGACTTCATAGGAACCGTAACCGTAAACCACGCCCGCCTGCGAGCCATCCCGGGGCAGGTCCGCGCGGCGGATCACGGAGAGCGGAACCTGCGTGCCGTCCGGTGTCCGGGCCCATTCCCGCTTGGCGATGTAGCTGCCGGGGCGGTAGCCCCCCAGGACGGGGGATTCCTTGCGCAGCAGGAGTTCGCCGGAGTTGCCGGTGGTACCGGTTGCGGTTATCGGCAGCACGAAGTCGTAGATCCGCGGCGGCGTCAAATACGAGGTGTAGCCCAGCCGGATGACCGGAGCTTCGTAATCGGATCCGCCCATAGTGGTGGTGAACAGCTCCTCATCGAAGGCCGGTTCCACCGCGTCCCGCTGGCCAGCGGTGCCCAACCCGGGCAGTTCAATCACCTGCACCCGTTCGATCGTGTCCGACCGGACGGAAAGGACCAGATGCGTGGCGGTGACCGTCGCGCCGTCAACCCTGACGCCGTCGTCGTGCTCCAGCACCGTTGCCCACCGCTGATCCGCCACCGGCCTGCCCAGCTGCGCAGTATCCAGCAGCGAAATCATCGAGTTCACCGCGTCCTTATTATGCGTGAGCAGGATCTTTTCCACCCCGTCCAGCAGGAATGGTTCCGCGTCATAGAGGATCTTTTCCGTCCGTGGAATCACCATCTGCAGACCATTTTCGGGAGCATCGAGCCGCAGGTACCGGGTCTCGCTGAACTCCGAGCAGCCGATGCTGATGACCAGCGCGCGGCGGTCCGAAGAGAGCTCAAAGCCCGTCCACATCGCCACGTCATCCTCCTGGTAGAGCACCTCATCGGTGGAGGTAGGCGTGCCCAGCACATGCGATTTCACCTGATAGGGACGCCAGGATTCGTCGGCCACCATGTAGAAAAGCCGGCTGCCGTCGGGTGCGAAGACCAGCCCGTAGAAGACATTCTCGATCACGTCATCAAGGAGCATGCCACTGCGTAAATCCTTGATCCGTACGGTGAACAGCTCATCCCCGGAGTTGTCCTGGGCGTACGCATAGAGCGTGCCGTCCTGGGTGACGGTGGCACCGCCGAGTGAAAAGAAGGGTTTTCCCGCGGCCTCCGCGTTGCCGTCCAGCAGGATCTGCTCACCCGGCGCCGGCTGGCCCGCCTCAATCAGTGGCGGCGTCCAATCCTGAACACTGTTCCCGGTGTCCGCAGCCTGCACCCGGCAGTGCACGCCGTAGGCCTCGCCCTCTTCGGTTCGGGTGTAGTACCACCAGCCGTCCTTGCGGGTGGGCACGGAGAGGTCCGTTTCCTGAGTGCGGGCCTTGATTTCACCGAAAATGGCCTGCCGCAACGGCTCCTGGCCCGCAGTCACCTCATCCGTGTACGCCTGCTCTGCCTCCAGATGAGCCTTAACCTCTGGATTTTCCTTCTCCCGGAGCCACTCGTAGTTGTCGGTGAAAGTGTCCCCATGATGGGTCCGGGTAGTAGGAACCTTTTTGGCGACGGGCGGGGCAGCGGGGGTGGTTTTCGTCATGGATGCCACTCTAGCGAGGTGGCCGACAGGCCACGTAGTCAACAGGTCGACACGGGGTCAGTGTACCGCCGCTGTTCACCGGGTTGCCGGTCGCGTCACCCCGGCTGCTGGTCGCGCGCAAACGCCTCCTCCGTCCATACCCCCTGCAGCGCGGCACGCACGCCCCGGGACATGGACTGCAGGTGATCTCGGTCCGCCGGAACAAATGTCTGCTCCTGCATCTGCTGTTCCATCCGGGTCAGCTGATCCGCCAAGACTGCTCTAAGCGAGGGTGTTGAGCTGCACCAGGCCACCTCTTTGAGTAGGTCGAGGATCCGGCCCGCCACCACGGGATCTGCGACCCCGTACCGTCGGGGCTGGCCAATGGCCAAGTCCAGCAAGGAAGCAAATCCTGGCTGGGCGATCACGACCCGGATCTGGCCGCTACCGTCCGCCACGGTGCGCGGGCCTAACTTCCGGCCGGCAAGGTCGCACAGGATGGCAGAAAGATGGCCGAGCACATGGACGGCGGTGGTCGGGTCGTTAACGCCGGGGGAGAGTGCCCGTGCGGCGACATCGGTCAGTTGACGTAGGCCGAAGCTGACGTCCTGGACTATGGTGCGCTCAAAACCAATGGTGGCCGCACTCGAAACTGCCTTGCGGAGTGCTTCGGTGTTCTGGTCCGTCAACGGCTGATTCGACACCACTGGCCACGCCGTTGCCAGCGGCGTTCCCCGAACGATGGAACTTCCGGGCTCACGGTCGATGCGGATGACGGCGTTGTTCGCCGTGGCTGCTTCCAGTAGGTCGTCCGGATCGATGCTAAGTAAAAAGCCAGAGGTCACTGACTCAATAAGGATGGCCGTCCGCGCTTCCGGCACCGGCCGCGGACGCCCGCGGCCACCTGCGTCCCCGCCGCCGTCGTCGCCGTCCCCGCCGTCGTCGTCTCCGTTCCCGCCGTCAACGCGGTCGGGGAAGAGCCTGCTGATGGTCGCGGTCGTCTCGCGGTGCACATTGGCCATAACGGTGTCCACGCGGATCTCCCGTGCCAGGTGGGCCAGGAAATATACCAGCCCTATGATGCTGGCAATCTCCAGAATGAACGCCAGGGAAACGGAAATCTGGGGTACGAAGCCGGTCTGGCCGCCATTTTCTGAGCGAACGGTCCGCAGCACGGTCAGTGCGAACGTGAACGTGCCCAAAAAAAGCGTCAGGACGCCATGGACCGTGCGGTCAGCGGTGAAGTTGCGCAGCAGCCGCGGCGAAAACTGGCTGCTGGCAAGCTGTAGTGTGATGACAGTCAGCGAAAAGGTTAGAGACGTTACCGTAACCAGTGAGCTGGCGATGGCTTCCAGCACCGCACGTGCCGCCGCAGGCCCCCCGCCGAATAGAGATACCTTCAGGGCGGGCGGCAGATCATCGGTGACGGCGACATCCACCAGCGGCAGCCCAATTCCGGCAGCCAGGGCGACGACGACGCCCAAGGCAGGCAGCGGCCACAGCAGGGATGCCAACGCATCAAGAGCTACCCGCAGGCGCCCACTGCTGGACCGGGACATTATTCGCGGCCCCGGCAAAAGATTCCGGGTGCGGACCCTGCATGAATAGGGTCGGGGCCACGGACTGCTGAAAGTGTAAGTATCACGGACATACCCTCCGACGTGGTCTTAGGACTTTGATGCCGACTGTACTGCACGGTGCAACTTGGCGGGACGGGGAAGGAGATTGTTTGGGCACCGGTGGTTGACTCATATCACACCGTGCCGATATCCTGAACGAACGGTCGGTAATTCCTTGAGGAGCAATCATGGCGCAAAATCTGCAGGCAGTCGGAGACGTTGCCCCTTCGCAGCAGCAATCCCAGCTGGACGCGGATGCCGGGCAGGCATATTTTGACCATGTCATGGCGGAGGACTCGCGGATCGAGCCGCGGGACTGGATGCCGGACGCCTATCGGCGTACGCTCGTGCGCCAGATTTCCCAACACGCGCACTCCGAAATCATCGGTATGCAGCCGGAGGCTAACTGGATCAGCCGCGCTCCGAGCCTCAAACGCAAAGCCATCCTGATGGCCAAGGTGCAGGACGAGGCGGGCCACGGGCTGTATCTCTATTCTGCGGCCGAGACTCTCGGCACCTCCCGCGACGAGATGATGGGCCAGCTGGTGGCCGGCAAGGCCCGCTATTCAAGCATCTTTAACTACCCCACGGTGACTTGGGCGGACATGGGTGCCATCGGTTGGATGGTCGACGGCGCCGCAATCTGCAATCAGGTGCCGCTGTGCCGGGCGTCCTTTGGCCCGTACGGGCGGGCGATGGTCCGGGTCTGCAAGGAAGAATCCTTCCACCAGCGGCAGGGCTTCGAAATTCTCCTGGAACTCGCAAACGGGACTCCTGCGCAAAAGCAGATGGCGCAGGATGCCGTTGACCGCTGGTATGCCCCGTCGCTAATGATGTTCGGGCCCCCGGATGATGACTCCCCCAACTCGAAGCAGTCCATGGCCTGGAATATCAAGCGGTTCAGTAACGACGAGCTGCGTTCCCGGTTTGTCGGGATGATGGCCGAACAGGTCAAGGTGCTGGGACTTTCCCTGCCGGATCCCGAGGTCCGCTTCAATGAGGATACGAAGAAGTGGGAGCACGGTCCGCTGGACTGGGAAGAGTTCAAGGAAGTTCTGGCCGGGCGGGGACCGTGCAATGCGCAGCGGATGGAGCGCCGGCGCCAGGCGCACGACGACGGCGCCTGGGTCCGCGAGGCAGCGACGGCGTACGCGGCGAAAATGGCAGCGAAGAATGAGGTTGCGGCATGATCCCCACCGGCTCCCAACCTTCGCAGGCTCAGACCGGGTCCCTCGCCGGCGTGGGCCCAGCCACCGGCTCCCAACCTTCGCAGGCTCAGACCGGGTCCCTCGCCGGCGTGGGCCCAGCCACCGGCTCCCAACCTTCGCAGGCTCAGGCCGGGTCCCTCGCCGGCGTGGGCCCAGCCACCGGCTGGCCCTTGTGGGAAGTGTTTGTTCGTTCCAGCCGCGGTCTTTCCCATGTGCACGCAGGATCCCTGCATGCGCCGGACGCGGCCATGGCGCTGCGGAACGCGCGGGATCTGTATACCCGGCGTAATGAAGGCGTCTCCATTTGGGTGGTTCCCGCCGATGCGATTGCCGCCAGCGACCCGGATTCCAAGGGATCCTTCTTCGAGTCCCCGCAGGGCAAGGACTATCGCCATGCCACCTACTACGTCAAAAGTGAAGGCGTGAAGCACCTGTGATCCCCACCGGCTCCCAACCTTCGCAGGCTCAGGCCGGGTCCCTCGCCGGCGTGGGCCCAGCCACCGGCTCCCAACCTTCGCAGGCTCAGGCCGGGTCCCTCGCCGGCGTGGGCCCAGCCAGTGCCACCCGCATCACGCCGGGAAACGCCCTGCGTCCAGAGGACATTGCCCTGGAAGTGCAGCGCGGCGACGTCAAGCCCAGCGAAAACGTGGGCGAATACGCCCTCCGGCTCGGAGATGATGCCCTGATCTTGGCTCAGCGGTTGGGCCACTGGATTTCGCGTGCGCCCGAGCTGGAAGAAGATGTGGCGTTGGGCAACATTGCCCTCGACCAGTTGGGCCATGCCCGTTCCTTTCTGACCTACGCCGGCGCGGCCTGGGGAAAGACCGAGGACGAGCTTGCCTACTTCCGGCGGGAGCCGGAGTTCCGGTCGGCGCATCTGTTTGAGCAGCCCAACGGTGATTTCGCCGTCACCATCGTCCGGCAGTTCATCGTCTCCTATTATCAGTTCGAGCTGTACCGCCGGCTGACCGACTCTTCGGATGCCACCCTCGCCGCTATCGCCGCCAAAGCGGTCAAGGAAGTGGATTACCACCGCGATCACAGCGCGCAGTGGGTGCTGCGGCTGGCGTTGGGGACAGATGAATCCCGCGGCCGTCTGCTGGCCGGACTGCGACTGCTCTGGCCCTACGTTGGCGAACTGTTCGAGGACGATGCGCTGACCGCACGACTCGGGGACGCCGCCGTCGCGCCCTCTTCGCTGCGCGCCGATTTTGATCGCCTGACCGATGAGGTGTTGGTGGAGGCCGAAATTGACGTACCCCACGTTCCTTCGGCGCTCGGCGGCGGCCGACGCGGACAGCATTCGGAGCATATGGGCTACATCCTGGCTGAGATGCAGGTGCTGGCGCGCGAATATCCGGGAGCAAGCTGGTGATGATCGTGGACCCGTATGCGGATCGGGAGGAACAGGGAACGGTGCGGACCGCGGACCAGAAGGCGTGGGAGATCGCCGCCGCCGTCTGCGATCCGGAAATTCCCGTGCTCAGCATCGCGGATCTGGGCATCCTGCGTGAGGTACGCCTGTTCGACGACGGCGGGTTCGTTCCCGCCGTCGAGGTCACCATCACGCCCACCTACTCGGGTTGCCCTGCGATGGACGCGATCCGCGACGATCTGGCCCGCGCATTTGAGCAGGCGGGATACCCTGCGGTTCATGTGAATCTGGTGCTCTCCCCGGCCTGGACCACCGACTGGATGAGCGCGGAGGGCAAGACAAAGCTGCGCGAATACGGCATAGCGGCTCCTTCCGGGACCTCGGCCGCGGGCGGCATTGGGCATACTGCGCGGGGACCGGTAAGACTGTCGTTGCAGGTCAAATGTCCGCAGTGTTCCTCGCTAAACACCAAAGAACTCACTCGTTTCGGATCCACCGCCTGCAAGGCACTCTATGTCTGCCAGGACTGCAAGGAACCCTTCGACTACTTCAAGGTGCACTAATGACCGTTCCACCGACTGCCCCGGCCAGCGACCTTGACGAGAAGATCAATGACACTCCCGCCAAGCGCCGCGCCTCCTTCCACACCCTTAGCGTCTCGGCGGTGCGCCGGCTGACCGAGGATGCCATTGAGGTGACGTTTGCGGTCCCACCGGCATTGGCAGGCGCGTTTGACTATCTCCCCGGGCAATATGTGGCCCTGCGGACAACATTGACCGACGAAGCGGGGGAACCGCGGGAGCTGCGCCGCAGTTACTCCATCTGTGCTGTGCCGATGCATTTTGCGGATGGCAGTTCCGAAATCAAGGTGGCGATCAAACGGGATCTGGGCGGGTTGTTTTCGACCTGGGCCAATGCCGAGCTGAAGCCAGGAGACGCCCTGGACGTGATGAGCCCGGCGGGCGCCTTCATCTCCAAGCACGGCGCCAAGCGCAACGTCATGAACAGCATGAACCACCCTGAACAGCTGGCCGGGACCCCGGGCAGTTACGTGGCGATTGCGGCGGGGTCCGGAATTACTCCGGTGATTTCCATTGCGCGGACCCTGCTGGCCGCCGATCCGCAGACCCGCTTTGACCTGGTGTATGCCAACAAAGCTGCCATGGATGTGATGTTCCTGGAGGAACTGGCGGACCTCAAGGACAGGTATCCGGGGCGGCTGGCCCTGCACCATATCTTGTCCCGCGAACAGCGCATAGCGCCGTTGATGACGGGCCGGATCGACGCCGAAAAGCTGGAGTTGCTCCTGCGGGCCGCTATCCATGCAGATGATATCGACGAATGGTTCCTCTGCGGGCCCTTTGAACTGGTCCAGCTCTGCCGCGACGCCCTGGCAGAGCGCGGCGTTCCGGCGGACCGGGTACGGTTCGAGCTGTTCACCACCGGGCTCCCGGACCGGCCGGAGGGGCAGGCGGGCCGCGCGGTCAGCACCGACGACGCCGCGGAGTCTTACAAAATCACCTTTAAGCTGGACGGTTTGGAAGGCACGGTGGATAGTCCCACGCACGCCCGGGAGTCCATCCTGAACGCAGCCTTGCGTGTCCGCCCGGATGTTCCATTTGCCTGCGCCGGCGGTGTCTGCGGCACCTGCCGCGCCAAGCTGGTGACCGGAACCGTGGAGATGGCGGAAAATTATGCGCTGGAGCCCGATGAGGTGGAAAAGGGCTACATTCTGACCTGCCAGGCCCACCCCACCAGCGATGCCGTGAGTGTTGACTACGACGTCTGAGCAGGGGATCGGCCCGCCCCGGCAACTGACCAAGACCGTCCGCGCCGGCGTGGAGATCCAGCCACGTCCCGCAGCAAGGAGCCAGCCATGATCGACCTGACCATCACGGACAAAGTCGCGGAAATAGTCCTCAACGCCCCGGCCAAACTCAACGCGCTCGACGAGGATGGGCTGGCAGAGCTCAGCAGGGCCTATGACGATGCCGCCGCGGCCGCCGTGGACGGATCCGTCCACGCGCTATTGTTGCGCGGCGAGGGCCGTGCCTTCTGCGCCGGTAGGGATATCTCTCACGTCACGCCGGACAAGGACGACGCGATGGGCTACCTGGGCGATCTACTGACTCCGTTGCTGCAGAAAATGAGCGCGTTCCCCGCACCCACCTTCGCCGCGGCGCACGGCGCATGTCTCGGCGTCGGCCTTGGCCTGCTGATCGCCACCGACGTCGTATACATCGCGGACACCGCCAAGATCGGTTCCCCGTTCGCAAACCTCGGCGCCACCCTTGACTCCGGCGGACACTGGCTCTTCACCGAGCGCCTGGGGGCCCACCGGACCCTGGATCTGATCTACACCACCGAGCTGATGAGCGGTGCCGATGCCGTAGCCTCGGGTCTGTTCAGCCGGTCCCTTCCAGCTGCGGACCTCCTAGACTTCACCCGAGCCACTGCCACGAAGGTCGCGGCCGGCCCAACCCAGGCGTTTGCCGCCAGCAAGGACCTGGTCGCGGCCATCCGGGACGAGCGGCTGGGACTATGGTCCGCCGTCGGGCAGGAAAACATGGCGCAGGCCGGGCTGTCTACGACGTCCGATTACGCCGAAGGTTTTGCCGCCTTCGCGGCCAAGCGCAAACCCGATTTTGGCCGCTGACTAAGACCGCTAAATTGATGAAATCGATCTATTTGTCCACGAGTTCCCTCGATATGGATCCAGTACGCACCGGTGACGCTGGGCGCCGGAGCTCCGGTGCTGCCGCGGCGGATCGAGGTCGGGTTCGAAGAACTTGCCCAAAATGGCGAGCTCGCCTGCGCGAGGCTCGCCGTGGTTTAGCGGGTGTCGACATCCTCGAAGATCAGGAACGTTTGGGTGTCCAGCACCCCGGGCATGGACTGCAGTTGATCAAAAATCACGCGCCGCAGGTCCACATTGTCCACGGCCCGGACCAGCAGGATGACGTCGAAGTCTCCTCCGACCAGCGCGATGTGGTGGATTTCCTCAATAGCGCGCAGCTTTTCCTTCAGCTCCCGCCAGGAATGCTGCCGGACCTTCAGCGTCACGTAAGCGGAGGAACGCAGGCCCGCTTTGATCGGATCCACCAGGGCGGTGAATTTGGTCAGCACGCCGGTATCCGTAAGCCGGGAAATTCTCGAGTAGGCGTGGGCTCGTGAGATGTGCACGTTGTCCGCTACGGCCGTCACGGACATCCGTCCATCGCGGGTGAGCTCGGCAAGGATTCTGCGGTCGACGTCATCCAACGGTGCCGTGTTCGGATCGGGCATGGTCAGCTCCGGGTGGGTTGTGCGTCGAGGGGTGCGCGGCGGATGGCAAAACGAAAGGTAATCTGTCTCACGTTTGCATTATGTCTTCCATTCTAGCTTTTTCAGCGGATAATTTCCAGAATTATCCGCGCATCAGCATACGAAACGCTCCCAAAGGGCATACTTGAAGCTCAAAGCATCCACTGCTGATCAAGGATGATGGGCCATGAATCAACTGTCAATACCGGTGCTAACGGACGAGCTGATGCTGCCATCGCTACAGCCCGTGCGGCTGATTGACGAAACCGGTACTGCCGCCGCGGGCCGGACATCTAAAGAGAACTATCCGCTCCCGGAGGAGCAGACGCTGCTGCGCGGATACGCTCAGCTGGTGACGGGCCGGCGGGTCAATGACCAGGCCTCGGCGCTGGTGCGGCAGGGCCGGATGGCTGTCTATCCCTCCTCGCATGGTCAGGAGGCCTGCCAGGTGGCCGCGGCCATGTGCCTCGCGGACGGTGACTGGCTATTCCCGACATACCGGGACACCGTCGCCGTAATGGCCCGCGGCGTCGACCCGGTGCAGGTGATGGAGCTGCTGCGCGGCAGCTGGCACAGCGGTTACGACCCCTACGAACACAACGTCGCCACGCAATCCACGCCACTGGCGACCCAGCTGCTGCACGCTGTGGGTGTCGCCCACGCGGCCAAGCTCAGGGGGCAGGACACCGTTGTCCTCGCACTGTGTGGAGACGGGGCCAGCAGCGAAGGCGACTTCCATGAGGCGCTGAACTTTGCTGCCGTATTCCATCTGCCGGTGGTCTTTTTTGTGCAGAACAACGAGTACGCCATTTCCGTGCCGCTGAGCCAGCAGAGCGTGGCGCCGTCACTGGCGCACAAGGCCATTGGCTACGGAATGCCCGGTGAGCGGGTGGACGGCAACGATTTGGCGGCGCTGCTGGCCGTGCTCGGGAACGTCGTGCAGCGCGCCCGCGGCGGTGGCGGACCGTCCCTGGTGGAGGCGCACACCTACCGGATGCAGTCCCATACCAATGCCGACGACGCCAGCCGCTACCGCACGGAGGATGAGGTACGCGCCTGGGAGCCGCGCGACCCGTTGCTGCGCCTGCGGTCGTACCTGCTCGCGGCGAATCTGCTGACGGACGCCGAGGAAGGGCGGATCGCGGCCGACGCCGAAGCAGTGGCCACGGTGCTCCGCGATGGACTGAATGCGGAGGTCACCGTGGATCCGCAGGACCTGTTCAGGTTTGTCTACAGTACGCCCACGCCCCAGCTGATCGAACAGGCACAGCTGCTGGCCGAAGAGCTCAGCCGCGAAGGAGCCACCTCATGACGACACTATCAGCAAGCCCGACGGCCGCGGATCCGTCGGTGCAGACGCCACCGGTGACGGCAGCCCAGGCCCCTGCAGCCGCGGCGGGAGCGGCAGCAGCACAGCAGCAGTCCCTGACGTTCGCGAAGGCGCTCACTCTGGCGATGGCCGATTCGATGGCTGCTGATGACACCGTCGTCATCTTTGGTGAAGACGTCGGTGTGCTTGGCGGCGTTTTCCGGATCACGGACGGCCTGACCAAGCGCTTCGGCCGAGAGCGCTGCTTTGACACGCCGCTGGCCGAATCCGGCATTGTGGGCATGGCCGTGGGGATGGCCATGAACGGGATGAAGCCTGTGGTGGAGATGCAATTCGATGCGTTCGCGTATCCCGCGTTCGAACAGGTTGTCAGTCACGTGGCAAAAATGGCCAACCGCACCAAGGGCAAGGTGCGGCTGCCGATGGTCATCCGCATCCCCTACGCGGGCGGGATCGGCGGCGTAGAGCACCACTGCGATTCCTCGGAGGCATATTACGTGCACACACCGGGGCTGACGGTCCTGGCGCCGTCGACGGCGGCGGATGCCTATCTCATGCTCCGGGATGCCATCAGCAGCCCGGATCCGGTGGTTTTCCTCGAGCCTAAGAAGCTGTATTTCGCCAGGGAGAACGTGGATATTGATGCCCTCCGGGCAGCGTTTGAGTCGACGGCAGCGGCGACGTCCATTGGGCGGGCCGTGATTGCCAGGGAGGGAACGGATGCAACGCTGATTGCCTACGGGCCATCCGTGCCGACGGCTCTGGCTGCGGCGGACGCGGCTGCGGCGGAGGGACGATCGCTGCAGGTCATTGATGTGCGCTCACTTGTCCCGTTCGACGACGAAACGGTCTGCTCCGCGGTCCGTCGGACCGGGCGGGCCGTGGTGATTGCCGAGGCCCCCGGATTCGCCTCCGTTGCCGCCGAGATCGTTGCGCGGGTTCAGGAGCGTTGTTTCCATTCACTCGCCGCACCCCTGCGGCGCGTGACCGGATTCGACATTCCGTATCCGGCGCCGAAGCTTGAGCAGCATTATCTTCCCGGGGTGGACCGCATCCTGGATGTCGTTGACGAACTTCAGTGGGAGGACCAATGAGTTTGCAGGTATTTCTGCTGCCGGATCTCGGTGAGGGTTTGACCGAGGCGGAATTGGTCACATGGCTGGTCAGGGTGGGAGACGAGATCGCCGTGGACCAGCCGATCGCGGAGGTGGAAACGGCAAAGTCCCTTGTCGAGGTGCCCTCGCCCTTTGCCGGTCAGGTCGCAGTGCTGCACGGGAAAGCGGGACAGACGATGGATGTCGGCAAACCGCTGATTTCCGTTCAGTCAACGAAGAATGGAACCGAGGAGAATGAGGCCGTGGAATATGAGCAGGTGGAGGCCCGCGGATCCGAGGGTTCCGGAAATGTCTTGATCGGATATGGCACCTCTGGCCATGGAGCCGGCGGCAGGACGCGACCGCGGAAGAAGCCCGCGGCCGGCCAGGCGGGTTCTGCGAGCACAGGGGGAACCGGCCCTGCAGAGGTCCTCACCGCATCGGCGGCGGTCTCCGTCGATCACAAAAGCCCACTGGTGATTTCACCGCTGGTCCGCAAGCTGGCCCGCGATGGCGGCCTTGTGCTGCATTCCATCCCGGGTTCCGGGCAGCAGGGCCTGATCCTGCGCCGCGATGTCGAGGCGGCGCTGGCGGGACAATTCAGTGCTGGCAGTGCTGGCAGTGCTGGCAGTGCTGGCAGTGCTGGCAGTGCTGGCGGTGCGGACAGTGCAGGGCAGCGGGATGCCCGAACCGGCCTGACCATCCGCAGCCGCACCGGGCTGAAGGGTCTGCGGAAGACGGTTGCGGCGAATCTTAGCCGGAGCCGCAGCGAAATCCCTGAGGCCACCGTGTGGGTGGACGTCGACGCCACCGCGCTGGTGGAACTGCGCAGCGGGCTCAAAAACCAGGATCCGGACAGCACTCCGGGCCTGCTGGCCTTCATCGCCCGTTTCGTGACCGCCGGGTTGGCACGATACCCGGAACTCAATGCGCGGATTGAAGGAACTGAGGAGGGAGGACAGCAGATTGTCGCCCTCGACGGCATCAATCTGGGCTTTGCGGCCCAGACCGAGCGTGGTCTGATGGTCCCGTCCGTCGAGCACGCTGAAAAACTCAGCGCCAGGGAACTGGACGCTGAAATCCGTCGGCTGACCGCCGTCACCCGTGCAGGAAAGGCAACGCCCGCGGAGCTGGCGCGCGGCACCTTCACACTCAATAATTACGGTGTCTTCGGTGTGGACGGCTCGGCTGCCATCATCAATTATCCCGAATCCGCGATCCTGGGCATTGGCCGGATCATTGACAAGCCCTGGGTGGTAGACGGCGCCTTGGCCGTTCGAAAGCTGACCGAGCTGACGCTGGTCTTTGACCACCGGGTGTGCGACGGCGGCACGGCCGGCGGGTTCCTGCGTTACGTTGCGGATGCGATAGAGAATCCGGGAGGCGTGCTGGCGGACCTATAGGGCCGGCATTACCGTGCCACTGGAATAGGCTGGGCTACAAGGAAGTTAGTGCAAAAAAACGGGGAGATTCATGGCGCAGTGGCGGGATGTCGGTGCAGGAAACTATGTGCTCAGTACGGCAGGGGCACTGCTGAACACCGGGCTGGTGATCGGGCGGGACAGGGCACTGGTGATTGACACCGGATGCGGGCCCCGGCAGGGAGCGGAGATTTTGGCGGCAGTCCGCGAACTAACGGACCTGCCGCTGACAGTGGTCAACACGCACGCGCATTTTGACCACTACTTCGGCAATGCCGTGTTCGCAGCGGCAGGCGTCACGGATTTCTGGGCGCACGAAAACGCCGTACGGGAGATGGCGGAATCCTCCGAGTCCCAGCGTGCCGTGCTAAGCCCCGCCGGCTCTGACGCAGCCGCGGCAGAGCCGGAAATGGCGGCGGGCGAGGGCCCAAACTCGATGATGGTGCTACCTACCGCGACGGTGAAAGACCAACCGGTGCTCATCGATCTGGGCGGCCGCGTCGCCACGTTGTTCTATCTGGGACGCGGCCATACCGATGGTGACCTTTTGGTGGGGGCGGAGAGTGCACTTTTTGCCGGTGATCTGGTGGAACAGGGTGCCCATCCCTCTTTCGAAGACTCGTATCCCGCGGACTGGGCCAACACGCTGCGTCAGCTGTCGGCACTGCGGGGCCGCTACGAATTCCTGGTCCCTGGACACGGACTTCCGGTCAGCGACAATTTTGTCCGCGTGATGGCAGACACCATGACAACGGCGGTCCGGCAGGCCCGGCAGGCCAGTCGGGAGATGCCGGACCTGGCCACCAAAGCCATCCCGATTCTGCCCTATGGGCCGGATCAATCCAGATGGTTCATAAAGCGCCTACAGGAAACCAGCGCGTAACCAGCCCGTAGCCGGAGCCCGTCGACGGAATTTCGCCGGTGTTCGGGGGAGTCTAGAGTTGCGGGGTGAGCGAAAAAGATAACGCAGGCCAACTGAACCTGCGCAAGATCGCCATCCCGGCCTTCGGCCCGTCGCTCCTTTTTGGCCTCGGTGAAGGCGCAATCCTGCCCGTCATTGCCTTGAGTTCGCGTTCGCTGGGTGCCTCGGTAGCGGCGGCGGCCCTGATCGTGACCTTGCTGGGCATAGGGTCCTTACTGTGCAATATTCCTGCGTCGCTGCTGACCGCGAAATACGGTGAACGACGGGCAATTATTGTGGCGGCTGCCCTGAGCATGACCGCTATGGTGTGCTGCGCGGAGGCGCCGAACATCTGGGTGTTCTCCGCGGGAATCCTCATGATTGGCGCAGCATCGGCTGTTTTCAACTTGGCGCGGCAGAGCTATCTCACCGAGGCCGTCCCGGTCCAGTTCCGGGCCCGGGCCATGTCCACCCTCGGCGGTGTAATGCGGATCGGCGTATTTGCCGGACCCTTCGCCGGTGCCCTGGCGATCGGGATGCTTGGTCTGTCCGGGGCGTATTGGGTCGGAGCCGCGGCAGTGCTGGCCGCCGGAGCCGTGGCGTGGACACTTCCGGACCTAGTGCACACTGTTGCTGAACGCACCGGTCCTGCCGCAGCGCGACCCGCGGGCGTCCGTTCGCTGTTGGTGAGCCATCGGAGGGTCCTTCTCACTGTGGGGCTGGGGGTCTTGCTGGTGAGCGCTGTCCGAGCCTCTCGCCAGGCGGTAATCCCGCTGTGGGCGGAGCATTTGGGTCTTGACGCCGCAACGACCTCATTAGTTTACGGGCTGTCCGGGGCCATTGACATGCTGGTTTTTTATCCGGCCGGAAAGGTGATGGACCGCAAAGGCAGAACCTGGGTGGCAGTCCCGTCGATGTCCCTAATGGGCGTTGCCCTGCTGCTCATGCCGCTGACAGTGGGCGTCGGATCCCTGCTGCTGGTGTCCTTGCTGATCGGTTTTGGCAACGGAATCGGATCAGGAATGATCATGACGTTGGGCGCTGATTACTCGCCTTCGCGCGGCCGCGCACAGTTTTTGGGCATTTGGCGCTTCCTCTCGGATGTGGGAAGCTCGGGCGGCCCGGCCCTCCTGGCCGGGCTGACGGCGATTGCCGCGCTCGCCGTCGGTATCGCTGCCACCGGTGTTCTCGGAATGGTCGCGGCAGCGGCCCTGTGGTACTGGATTCCCCGCAACGCCCCGGATGCCGGTTCCGCGGCGCAGCGGCAGATCAGGCCTTAGACCTTTGGCCTTAGGTTTTAGGCCTGCGCGAATGCCGTCGGCGGGGGGCTTCCATTCCGAACAGGAGGGTCCCGGCCACGGTGAGCAGGTAGCCGGTGGCCACGATCAGGGCCACGCCGGTCCAGAAATAGTCCGTGGTGCTGACCCTGCTCCCGCCGGGGGGTGTGATCCCGCGCAGCACCACGACGGCCAGGGCTGCGGCCAGCATTCCCACGAGCACCGACAGGAATGGCCACAGCCGGGAGGCAGCCCAGTGTTCGCCGTAGCCGTCCCAGACGTTCCAACTCGAGCCTGCGCGCATGACCGCCAGCCCGGCCAACGCGGTCCAGCAAGCGACGACCAAAAAGGCGGTGATCACATCGGCGGGCCGGTGCCATTGGTTGATCAGGGTCGCTATGCCGGCAAACACCGCGTAGCTGCCCCCAAAAAATGCCACCACCGGGCGCCACCGCGGCGATACGACCAGAAAGACAGCCGCGGCGGAGGAGGCTGCCAGAGTGCTGTGCCCCGAGGGCAGCGAGTTCAGCCCGAGCGTCAGCACGCCACGGTCCGGACGGTCCGGCAGTGATGACTTAATCAACTGCGTGCACAGGTTGGCCGCGATCATCGCGGCCACCGCGATCCCGGCGGACAGCCAGCGGCGCCGGGCCAGGGTCACGAAGAGCACAACGACGGCGGCGATCACCACCGAGGTAACGGGCAGGGCATCGAGGAAGCTGGCGATCGGCGTCCCGATCCAGGCCTGGGCCCGCGCGGCCTCATTCAGGGCGGATTCGTCAATATACTGCCCGGTGGTGGTGCGGACGTAGAACAGGTAGGTGGCGATGGTGGCCATTACCGAGATCGCGGCCGCCAGCCAAAAATAGCCGGGGTGCTGGGCCGCCTGCGGGGGCCGCCGATTTTTCGTCGGGGCCGGGGAGCTCGATCTCATCCCCTCTAGGCTCCCACACATTCCTGACAGGACCGGCCGCGTTCCCGGCCGCATACCGGGGCTATTCGGGTGGAAGCCAGAAGCTAGAGTGGGTAAATGCTCCCGTTGCCCGATCTAGATGAGCTCATTGCGGCAACTCATGTGGTGGTGCTGCCTATGCGGGTGAGGTTCCGCGGCATCGTGGCGCGTGAGATTCTGCTCCTGGACGGACCCCGCGGTTGGTCTGAATTTTCCCCCTTTACCGAGTACGACGACGCCGAATCGGCGCGCTGGCTGGCGGCTGCCATCGAGGCGGGCTGGCAGGGCTTTCCCGAACCTCGGCGCACCCTGATTCCCGTGAACGCAACGGTCCCGGCGGTGCCTGCCGTCCGCGTCCCGGAAATACTCGCCTCGTTTGACACCACCGTGGCCGTCAAGGTCAAGGTAGCGGAGCCCGGGCAAACATTAGACGACGACGTTGCCCGGGTTTCGGCCGTCCGTGCGGCGCTGCCTGCCGCGGCCATCAGGGTCGATGCCAATGGCGGCTGGTCCGTGGCGCAGGCCGTACCGGCGTTGACGCGACTTGCCGATTTCGAGTTGGAGTACGCCGAGCAGCCGGTACCGGACATTGCCGCCCTGGCAGCCGTCCGGCGGACGTTGGCCGCGCGACGGGTGCCGGTATTGATTGCCGCCGATGAAAGTGTGCGCAAGGAAACGGACCCGCTGGCCGTCGCCCGCGCCGGTGCGGCCGATCTGATCATTATCAAGGTCGCCCCGCTGCGCGGAGTCCGGCGCGCGCTGAAAATCGTCGCAGCAGCAGGCCTGCCCGCGGTGGTGAGCTCCGCGCTGGATAGCTCGGTGGGGATTAGGGCCGGGGTGGCGCTGGCCGCCGCGCTGCCTGAGCTGCCGTATGCCTGCGGGTTGGGGACGGTGTCCCTGTTTGCCGGGGACGTGGTGCGGGATCCTTTGGTCGCAGCGGGCGGGCATATCGCCGTCAGGGACGTGGCCGCGGAGCCGGATCTGCTCGAGCGGTACGCGGTTTCCGGGCAGCGCCGGGCCTGGTGGCTGGAGCGACTGCGGCGCAGCCATGCGGTGCTGGCCGCAGAGGCACGCGGTGAGTAAATCTCCAGCGCCGGAGGATGAGGTTAGATGGTTGCTGTGACTTCTTTTAGCTCGATGGATGCGGCCCGGCTTGCAGTATGCGCCCTGGTGGCCGGGGGAGTGCGCCAAGTGGTGCTGGCGCCGGGTTCCCGCAGCGCGCCGATGTCCTACGCGCTGGCGGAGGCCGAAGCAGCGGGCCTGCTCCGGCTGCACGTTCGCATTGATGAGCGGGTGGCCGGGTTCACGGCACTGGGCCTGGCCCTTGGCAGCGATGGACCGGCGGCGGTGCTGACCACCTCCGGCACGGCAGTGGGGAATCTGCTGCCCGCCGTGATGGAAGCCGATCACGCCGCCGTTCCGTTGCTGGTGCTTTCCGCGGACCGCCCGGAGGAGCTGCGGGGGACCGGCGCCAACCAGACTACGGTCCAGTTTGACCTCTTCGGCGAGCATGTCCGTTTCGCGGCCGATGTTGCCGCCGGAACGGACCCGACGGCGGCGATCGGCACGGCGTTGAGCGCGGCCCAGGGCAGGCTTCCGGGCACGCCGGCAGGCCCGGTGCAGCTCAACCTCGCCTTCCGCGATCCGTTGACCCCCGCGCTGGACGGCAGCGACTGGGAACAACCCCGATACCGGACTCCAGCGGAGCCTGTGGCGGGCAGCGGCCCGGCGGAGGCGAAGGGGAACTGGCTGCCGACTTCTAACGCGGCGGCGGCAACGCCGGCAGCGGTTCGGACCGGTACCGCTCGTCGAACCGTCGTGGTCGCCGGACACGGTGGGGGTCCGTCCGCGGAGTATTTTGCCCGTACTCTGGGCCTGCCGCTGCTGGCCGAGCCGTCGTCGAACGCCCGCTTTGGACCGAACGCGGTGGGCCCCTACCGCCTGCTGCTGGCGCATTTTGGGCCGGATTCGGCGGAACCCATCGATCGCGTGGTGGTCTTTGGCCGGCCAACGCTCTCCAGACCGGTGGCCGCACTGCTGGCCCGCACGGACATTGCGCGGGCGCTGTATCTGCCCCGGCCGGTGGCCTGGTTTGAGCCGGGGCGGCGCACCGAACTGGTGCTTACAGAATGGGACGACCTGCGCGATTTTGCCGGCAGCGGCCCCGCCGGCTGGCTGGAAACCTGGCGCCTTGCCGCCCTTGGTGCTGAGGCGGCGCTGGAGGAAGTGCTTGCCGGTCCGGCACCTGGGACCGGGTTGCCGCCGCTTACCGGGCTGCATGTAGCGCGGGCTGTGTGGAAGCAAACGCAGGGCAACCTGGTGCTGGGCTCGTCCAATCCCATCCGCGACGTGGATCTTGCGGGCCGTCCGGGATCGGAGCAGGTGCCGGTTTTTGCCAACCGGGGTCTGGCGGGCATCGACGGCACCATTTCCACCGGCACTGGAGTTGCGCTCGCCAGCGGAGCCCCGACTCGGATACTGCTCGGCGATCTGACCTTCTTGCACGATGTCGGCGCGCTGCTGCTGGGGACCGGCGAGGCCGAACCGGATCTGCAGCTGGTGGTGCTCAACGATGGCGGGGGTGGGATTTTCAGTACCCTGGAGCACGGCATTCTCGCCGGCCGCACGGACTACGCCGCCGCCGTCGAACGCCTCTTTGGCACGCCGCACACCGCCGATCTTGCGGCCCTTGCGGCCGGGTACGGCCTAACGCATCGCAGCGTCCGTACGAAGGCGGAGCTCACCGCAGCGCTGGCCGAGCCGGTCCGCGGGCGCTCCCTGCTGGAAGTGCGGGCGGACCGGGCCGGGCTGCGCAGCCTGCAGGAAAGTCTCGCACGGGCCGTGGCGCTGAAAGTGGCGCCGATCCTGCCGCGAAGCTGACCGGCGGGGCGGGCACCGGCTCTAGAGTACCCGGCTGAGGAACTCCTTGGTGCGGGCATGTTGCGGGTTGGCGATCAGCTCACGCGGATCTCCGCTTTCCACCACAACGCCGGCGTCCATGAACGTCAGCGTGTCTCCCACCTCGCGGGCAAAGCCGATCTCGTGCGTGACCACGATCATGGTCATGCCGGACTTCGCCAGATCCTTCATCACGTTGAGCACGTCTCCCACCAGCTCCGGATCCAGCGCTGAGGTGGGCTCATCAAAGAGCATTAGCTCCGGTTCCATCGCGAGGGCGCGGGCAATGGCAACCCGTTGCTGCTGGCCGCCGGAGAGCTGGGCAGGGTAGTGATCGGCGTGGTCCGCCAGCCCCACGCGGTCCAGCAGTTCCATGGCCTTGGTCCGCGCAGATGCTTTACTGACCCGCTTGACCTGCGTGGGCGCCTCGATGATGTTCTGCAGGGCGGTCCGGTGCGGGAAGAGGT
Source organism: Arthrobacter endolithicus (assembly GCF_026627425.1). Classification (GTDB taxonomy): domain Bacteria; phylum Actinomycetota; class Actinomycetes; order Actinomycetales; family Micrococcaceae; genus Arthrobacter_M. Next base: position 27,775 of record NZ_JAPNLH010000003.1, on the reverse strand, counting down.
TGAACCGCTGGAACACCATGCCAATGTCCCGGCGCTGGAAGGCAACCTGTTTGGGCGTCAGGTCATGCAGCTGGCCCTTGATGTCCTTGAAACCGATCAGGTCCTCGCGCACGTAGATGCGGCCGGCGCTGATGGTTTCGAGCATGTTGACACAGCGCAGCAGGGTGGATTTTCCCGACCCGGAGGGGCCGATAATGACGGAGACCTCTCCCTCCCGGATAGTCATGTCGATGCCGCAGAGCACATGGTGGCTGCCGAAGAACTTGTGCACGTCCTGAACCCGGACCAGCGGGTTGCCGGCCAAGGAATCAGCCCGGGTCCCGGCGGCCTGCGGATCGGTAATGTCATTCATCGGGGTGCTCATACGTGGCCACCTTCTTCCGTCGCTGCCGCCGCTTCCGGCGTGGTGTGGGCAGCTGTCACTGCCTGGGTCGCTTTCACGGGAGCGGGCACCAGATTGTCCACGCCCTTTCCGTAGTGGCGTTCAATGAAGTGCTGGCCCACCATGAGCACGCTGGTGATCACCAGATACCAGAAGGCCGCCACGATCAGCAGCGGGATGGGCAGGTAGATGCGGTTGGCAATAGAACTGGTCACGAACGTCAGATCCAAGGTGAACGGCACCGCCAGCACCAGCGACGTGGTCTTGAGCATGCCGATGGTCTCGTTGCCGGTGGGCGGGACAATCACGCGCATGGCCTGGGGCAGAATGATCCGCCACATGACTTTGGATCTGCGCATCCCAAGCGCCTCTGCTGCTTCCATCTGCCCGGCATCCACTGACTTCAGACCGGCCCGGAAGATTTCCGCAAGGTAGGCGGACTCATTGAGCCCCAGACCGAGCATGGCGGCCAGGAAAGGCCGAATCAGGTCCTGGGTGTTGAAGCTGAAGAGCTCCGGTCCCCAGGGAACGCCGGCAGCAATCTTTGGATACAGCACCGCGACGAGGCCCCAGAAAACCAGCTGCGTGTAAACGGGAGTTCCACGGAAGAACCAGACCCAGACCCAGCTGATATACCGGAACAGCGGGTTGTCCGACTGCCGCATGAACGCCAGGATGATGGCCAGCACAATGGCCAGCACCATCGACAGTACCGTCAACAGCAGGGTCCAGCCGATGCCCTGAATGACCAGCACGTCCATCAGGTACGTGCCCACCGTGTCCCAGTGGAAGTTCTGGTTGGTCACCAGGGACTGCACCAGCAGGAACAGGCAAAGCGCGATGATGACGCCGCCGACCCACCGGCCGGGATGCCGCACCGGGACGGCTTTGATCAAGTCCGGGCCCTCGGTGCGTTTATTAGCTAATGCAGTCATGCCGTTTTTCCTTGTTCCGGTGCTGCTGGGTGCCGAGCCGCTCAACTGCCCACCTTCGGATTTACCTCGGCCTTGGTCAGCGCGCCCTTGCTGTTGTTCCAACCGTCCAGGATCTTTTTGTAGTCACCATCGTCGATGAGCTTGTTCATGACCTTGCCGATCAAATCCGCGAAGGCAGTATCGGATTTGGCAATCGCGATGCCCTGCGGGGCGGCGTCGTAGACGTCCCCGAGTGTCTCCAGCTTGTCGCCGGTCTGGGCGAGTGCGTAGCCGATGATGGGGGAGTCGGCGGACATCACATCAATGCTGCCGTTAACCAGGCGCGTGGTGACATCGGTCTGGTTTTTCAAGGTGACAATGGTGATCGCCGGCTTGCCCGCATCGGTGCACTTCTTGGAGCGTCCCGAAACATCCGGGTCCTCCTCCACCGTGCCGGTCTGGACTCCTACGGTCTTGCCGCAGATGTCATCGAGCGAGATGTGCTTGGGGTTGCCCTTTTGGACTGCCCACAGCACCCCGGCGTTGAAGTAGCTGACGAAATTCACGGCCTGTGAGCGTTCGGGAGTGATCGTGAAGGACGACATGCCCAGGTCGTACTTGGCGCCGAGCGCCGGCAGGATGCTGGTGAACTCCGCAGTCTGCACCTTGACCGGCATCCCGAGGGTTGCGCCGATTGCTTTGGCGAGATCGACGTCGTAGCCCTGCGGCGTCTGCCCGTCCGACCCGCCCAGGAACTCCGCGGGAGCATAGGAGGTATCCGAACCAACGGTCAGCGTGCCCTTGCTCTTGATCGAGGCGGGAACGGCCGCTGCCAGGGCGTCGTCTTTTTTGACGACGGAGGGGTCAAAGCTCGCCGAACCGGACGCCCCGGAGGGAGCGCCGGCACCGGACTGCGAAGCGGTGGTGCAGCCGGTGAGCGCTAGTGCCGCCACGGCGGCAACCGTGAGGATCTTGGCGGACAGCTTGGGGGAGAACGGCATCGATTTACCCTTTGTTTCTGAGGCTGGAAGGAGTTATCCGTCTTATAGTGTATAGCCGAAAGAGATGTGCATCACAGTAAACAACGTTTCACTATCAGATAACTTTAGTGGGCTAAAAGCAAGTGAGTGAGGCGCCCGACGTCCGGGATCCCGGAATTGGCGCCGGAAACGTGGCAAAAGTCGCTGGGCGCCGCTGGGATGGGCGTTCAGGCGCGCAGGCCCAAGGCCTGCAGCATCGGACGGAATTTGGCCCAGGTTTCGGCGAGTTCAGCGTCCGGATCCGATGCGGCCACGATGCCGCAACCGGCGTACAGCCGCGCCGTCGTCGGATTTTCCAGCACTGCGCCGCGCAGGGCAATGCCCCATTCGCCGTTGCCGGAGCCGTCCAGCCAGCCGACCGGCCCGGCGTAAGGACCGCGATCAAGCCCCTCCAGCTCACGGATCAGTACCCCCGCCTCACTGCGCGGCGTACCGCACACGGCCGCCGTGGGATGCAGCGCCTCCACCAGCGCCAGGGAGGTGGGAAGGTGGCCGTCCACGTCCGCCAGTTCCGCGTTGACGTCGGAGGCCAGGTGCCAGACGTTGGGCAGTTCCAGGATAAAGGGTTCCGGCGGGAAGGAGAGGTCGACGGCGAAAGGGGCCAGTTGGCGGGTCAGTGACCGGACGGCAAAATCGTGTTCCTGCCGCTGCTTCACCGATCCGGCCAGCACATCGCGGGCAAACCCGGCGGCATCCTCCGGAGCGTCCTCGCGATCAAGTGTGCCAGCCAGGACCCGCGCCTGAGCGGTGTTTCCCTCTACCTTGATGAGGATTTCCGGGGTGGCTCCGACCAGTCCTTCCACCCCATACGTCCAGCATTCGCTGTAGCGCTCCGTCAGCGCCGCCAGGATGGCGGGGCGGGAAACGGGTTCGTCGAAGGTCGCGACGATGTCCCGTGCCAGCACCACTTTTTCCAGCGCTCCGGATTCGATGGCGCTGACCCCCGCTGCGACGGCGGCCAGCCAATCCTGCTCGCTGAGGGCTCCGCTGGAGACCACGGCTTCGGGTGGCTCGGGACTGGCCAAGGGCTCGGGCCGGGCAGCGCTGTTAATCAGCAGGCCAAGGGCGGCATGCGCGCCGGCGGCGGTGAGCGGGCCGCCGTCGAGCGTCATCTGCGTCAGCCAGATGAGCCCGCCGCGGAAGCCTACCAGCAGAGATGGGACGATCAGTCGGGACTTAAAGGATGATGTTTTTGAGAAGGCGAAGGAGCCGAAGGCCACCGGACCAGTACCGGGTAGCCGGACCGAATCCTGGGTATGTGAGCTGGATAATAGCTCTTTCCACCATTGCTCAGCATCGGAAAAACGCTCCGGCCCGGTTCCGCTGAAGCGTGTCAGCTCTCCGAAGGCCACCAGCCCCTCGCCGCGGCGGATCCAGCATAGTGCGCTGTCAATGCGCAGCAGGTCGCGCAGCCCGTAGTCTTTCGCGGTTTGCTTCAGGTGCAGCGGAATGGTCAAAAGGGAGAGATCGAGCGGTACGGTGAGGGCGGTCAGGGACGCAGTCATGATGATTTAACACTACTCCGCAGTAGCCCCGTGGCGGCACGGGCGCAAAATACCCGCCCGAGGACGATCTTTGAGACAATGAAGGGGTGAACCGTGCATCGTTGGAGAAGCGTCCGGAAGAAGTTGCCGCAATGTTTGACGACGTTGCGCCCAAGTACGACGTCGTTAACGACGTGCTGTCGATGGGGCAGACTCGCCGGTGGCGGCGGATCGTGGTGGACGCCGTGGATGCCAAGCCCGGGCAGCGGGTGCTCGATGTGGCCGCGGGCACCGGTACATCAAGTGAGCCGTACGCCGACGCCGGGATCGACGTGGTGGCCTGCGATTTCTCGGTGGGCATGCTCAAAGTAGGCAAGCGCCGGCGCCCGGACATCGATTTCATTGCCGGGGACGCTACCAATCTTCCGTTTGCGGACAATTCCTTCGACGCCGCGACGATTTCCTTTGGGCTGCGCAACGTCAGCGCCCCGCATCAGGCACTGGCGGAAATGCTCCGGGTCACCAAGCCCGGCGGCAAGTTGGTTATTGCGGAATTTTCCTCGCCCACGGTGGCGCTCTGGCGGACCATGTACACCGAGTACCTGATGCGCGCGCTGCCGGCCATCGCCACCAAGGTTTCCTCCAACCCGGTGGCCTACGTTTATCTCGCGGAATCCATCCGGGCCTGGCCGGATCAGGACCACCTGGCACAATGGCTGCGCGACGTTGGCTGGAAGGATGTGGCCTACCGCAATCTCAGCGGGGGCATCGTGGCGGTGCACCGCGCGGTTAAACCCGGGAGGCACGAACGCGGCGGCGTGGGCCCGGTGGCAAAGACGCATCGCACCAAGCCTTCCGGAGCTGCAGGGTTGTCTGGAGCTGCGGGGTTGTCTGGAGCTGCAAGGTCCTCCGGCTCCGGACCAGCAGTTAAGTGAAGGTCCTGATTGTCGGTGCAGGCCCGGCCGGGTCCACCGCCGCCTATTATCTGGCCAGGGCGGGTATCGCGGTCACGGTGTTGGAAAAGACCGCCTTCCCGCGGGAGAAGGTCTGCGGCGATGGCCTCACCCCCCGGGCTGTGCGCGAGATCCAGTTGCTGGATTTGCCGCACAGCGAGGCGGAGGGCTGGCGGCGGAACAAGGGCCTGCGGCTGATCGCGGGCGGACGCACGGTCGAGGTTCCATGGCCGGAGCTCAGTGACTTTCCCCAGTACGGCTTGATCCGGACGCGGCTCGGTTTTGATCAGTCCCTGGCCCGGCACGCGCAGGCCGCGGGCGCCGTCGTCCGTGAACGCCACAGCGTCACCGCAGCCCGCAGGGACGCCAACGGCCGCGTTATCGGCGTCACGGCGGCGCTGCTGGACGGTGCGGGGCGTAAAACCGGCGCTACCGAGGATTTTGCGGCCGATGTGGTGCTCGCAGCGGATGGGAATTCCACCCGGACGGCCGTTTCGCTGGGACTGCACAAGCGCGATGACCGGCCGCTGGGGGTGGCGGTGCGGACCTATTTCACCAGCCCGCGGACGGACGATGACTGGATGGAGGGTTGGCTGGAGCTGCCCGACAAGGCAGGGAATCCGCTGCCCGGCTACGGCTGGGTCTTCGGCGTGGGCGACGGTACATCCAACGTGGGGCTGGGAATCCTGAATTCGTCCCGGGAATTCGGCAAGCTGGATTACAAGCAGGTGCTGCGGGACTGGACGGCCGCCATGCCGGCGCAGTGGGGCTTTAACCCGGACAACCAGATCGGTGAAATCCGGGGTGCCGCCCTGCCTATGGGGTTCAATCGAACCCCGCATTATTCGCCTGGTCTGTTGCTGCTCGGCGATGCCGGCGGCATGGTGAGTCCCTTCAATGGCGAAGGTATCTCCTACGCGATGGAATCCGCCCGCTACGCGGCGGAGGTCATTGAAAACGCTGCCCGCGCCAACTCGCAGCTGGCCCGGGACCACGTGTTGTCCGGCTACAGCGGGTATATACGGGAGCAATGGGGCAGCCACTTCACCCTCGGCCGGATGTTCGCAACGCTGATCGGCAGGCCCAAGGTGATGAAGCTGGCGTTGCGGACCGGGATGCCCATCCCCGTGCTGATGCGGTTCGTAGTGCGGATGCTGGCCAATTTGACAGACAGCGGCGGCAAGGGCTTTGAGGATAGAGTGATTCATCTGCTCGAAAAGCTGGTCCCTGCCACGGACAATCAGCTCGCCTGACCATTGGGTGCGCCGTGCCCGCGGTCGACGGGACGGCACATTCGCCCCCTTACGAAAGCTAGTGTTAAGCAGTGACTACTTCCGCAGACTCCGGCTGGACCCATGCCGGCCATGGCCGTCCCGAATCCGTTGAACCGGATCCGACCACGATGGCCATTGCCACGGGCCTGCAGCTGCCCAAAGGGTTTGCCTCCATTGCCGCCGATCCCGACCTTGGCCCCGCCATTTCGATGTCCCTGGCGAGGGTGGAGAAACAGCTGCGCCTTGCCATTGCCAACTCGGATCCGCTGGCCGATGCCACCAGCAGGCACCTGATAGAGGCCGGCGGCAAGCGCATCCGGCCGTTGTTGACGCTGCTGGCATCCCAGTTAGGGGACGCCAGCCGCCCGGAAGTGATCCAAGCCGCCGTCGTCGTCGAGCTCACACACCTGGCCACGCTCTACCACGATGACGTCATGGACTCCGCGCCGTACCGCCGGGGAGCGCCGACAGCGCACGAGGTGTGGGGGAATACGGTGGCTATTTTGACCGGGGACCTGATTTTTGCGCGGGCATCCATTCTGGTTTCGGAGCTGGGCGCCCAGGCCCTGGGGATTCAGGCGCGGACCTTCGAACGTCTCTGCCTGGGGCAGTTGCACGAAACGGTCGGCCCGCGTCCGGACCAGGATCCGGTGGAACATTACTTGTCCGTGATCGCGGACAAGACCGGTTCCCTGGTGGCAGCATCCGGGCAGCTGGGTGCGATATTTGCCGGTGTTGCGGAGCCGATCCAGCGGGTACTGGTGGAATACGGAGAGAAGGTGGGCGTTGCCTTCCAACTGGCCGACGACGTCATTGACGTCACCGGGTTAAAGCAGGTGTCGGGGAAGTCGCCGGGGACGGATCTGCGTGAGGGCGTGGAGACCCTGCCGGTTTTGCTGCTGCGCAGGGCCGCCGCGACCGATCCGTCCGCCGCCGAGGTGCTGGCGCTCGTGGAGGGTGATTTGACCAGCGACGATGCTCTGGCCCGGGCCGTTGCTGCCTTGCAGGCCCACGCCGTGACCGCCGAATCCTGGGCGATTGCCCGGCAGTGGGCGGAGGAGGCCGTGGACGCGCTGGCGCCGATTCCGGACGGAGTGGTGAAGTCGGCCCTGAGCGGCTTCGCCCGTGCCGTCGTCGACCGTTCCGTCTAATTCGGCGCCGGCAGCCGGGGTCTTTAGTAGTCGTCAACGATCGTATAGTCCCCGGGCACGGTTCCGCCGGTGCGCACCGCGAGGTCGTGGAAGGCTCTCTTAATCGTGTCCGCGTAGAGGTGCGCACCGAAAATCCCAGGATGAATCTGATCCGGTTGAAGAAGATCCGGCCGCTGGCTGATCGCCTTGTTCCAGTCGGCAATGATGACGTTTGGGCGGCCCTTCACGGCGTTTGCGAGGGCGTCGTTCGCGCTGGGGACCCACGAACTGGCGCCGTACAGATTCACAAGGACGACCATACGGTCCCGACCGAGCAAGTCCAACGCCTTGGAGACCATCGCCTGGTCAACGCCTGCGTTCGTGCCGAAGTGCACAATAACCGCCCGGCGCATACTGCCGTTGGCAACCCTGGTGCCAATAGCCGCGACGCCGTCGGGCCATTGCCGGTTGGAGACCGCGTCGAACGCCATGCCGGGGAACCGGTCACGGAGTCCGTCCGCGCTGGTCACCACCAGCGAATCCCCGATGGCGATGACCTCTTCGCCGGCAGGGTACCCCATCGGGGTTCCGGACGGGGTTGCCGGCGTCGGAGCGTTGCCTGCGGTCGGTACCGGTACCGGTGACGGCACCGGAGCGGACACTGGTGCCGACGGCTGATCCGCTGTCGGTGAAGCAGCGGACGAGGGGGTCACTATTACCGGCGTCGCAGCCGAGACGATCGACTGGTTGCGTTCCAGTGCGGTCTGCACCTGCGACTGTGCCGGGGCGGTGAGGATTCCCGCGATGGCCAGCAGCGCCAGCGCGGCTCCCAGCCCTGCGGCCAGCTTTGCGCCGGTGAAATTTATTCCGCCACGAGCCACCGCCCCGGCCGCAGCCGCCCACGTTGCGCGGAAGCCTTTCCTGCGCACGGGCTGCTCCAGGTACCGGAAGGAGAGCGCGGAGACCAGCACGGTCAGTGCCAGCGCGATGATCCGGATGCTCCACCACCCCGGTGTGCCTATGGCCTGCGGGGCCACGGCGTCGGAGATGACCAGGGCAGGCCAATGCCACAGGTAAATTCCATAGGAACGCTGGCCCACCCACGTCAGCACGGGAAAGTTAAGCATGGACTGGAGCGGGCCCGCTCCTTCCAACAGGGTCAGGATCAGTACCGCGGTGAACACGCAGACCAGCAGGATTCCGCCCCGGTAGACGAACGGCGAAGCCGCATCCAGGAAGTACATGCAGCCGATCAGCAGGGCGAGCGCACCCAGACCGATGAATTTGCGGCGGTGCCGCCAGTTGGGGCGGCTCAGGTCCATTCCGGTTCCGCCGGACCACGCGAAGGCCAGGGCAACGCCGATCAGCAGGCCGAAGGCATGAGTGTCGGTGCCGTAGTACACGCGGGTGGCATCCGTGCCGGGCGTATAGAGGACGGCCATCAGTAGGGCCGAGGCCAGGGCACAGCCGGCGGCCACGGCCAACCGTCTGCGGCGGCTGCTGACGTACCGGATGAGCACCAGAAATCCGAATGGCCACAGGAGGTAGAACTGCTCTTCCACGGCCAGCGACCAGAAATTGACGAACAGTTGCGGTGCCGTATGCGCGAAGTAACTGGAGCCAGCGGCGATTTCAAGCCAGTTGTTTGAGAACGTCATGGCACCGAGCGTTTGGCGGCCAATACCGACCAGCAGATCCCTGCCGATGAGGAATCCGAGCGCGGTGCTGATCAGGATGACAACCAGCAGGGCCGGAAGCAGGCGGCGCGCCCGGCGCAGCCAGAACTGCCCCAGCGAGATCCTGCCGGTAGTGAAGACCTCACGCAGCAGCAGCGTGGTGATGAGGAAGCCGGAAACAACGAAAAACACGTCGACTCCGAGGAACCCGCCGGGCAGCAGACCGGCGTACAAATGGTAGACCAGCACCGCCAGCACCGCGATGGCACGCAGACCGTCCAGGCCGTTGATCCGCCCGGTTTCCGGCCGTGCATGTTCCTCGATGGCCAGCTGCGCAGCTACTCCGCGCTGTGTGGCCCGTTCCTCCATGCTCATTGTGCGCCCCATTCTCGCAACCGCTATGTTGTGGAACCTGCAGCGTCGTGGAACCTGCAGTGTCGACTGAGTCCAAGGCTAGACGGGGCCTGTGACTAAATCAGGTAGCGACTCGGGACATGCCCAAAGGATGTTCACGGAATGCAACGGGGCGGGAGCGGAACGGATCAGTCGTCCACGTCCGCTTCCTCGTCGGCGTCCTCAGAGAAGACCCAGTCGAACATATCGAAGACGAATTCACTGAACGTGCCGTCCTCACTGGTCCAGGCGCCCGTGGCATTGTTGCGCCGCCAGACAATCGGATCGGGCACTGCCAGCTGCTCAGCGCGGAAGCCCCAGGTGAACTCCTCGTCCTCATCCTCGAGAAACAACAGATAACCGTCCTCGATCTCGAGTTCCTCAGGATCCCAGAAATAGTAATAGGCCTCCATCAGGTCCTCGCAGCCGCCGAGGGCATGCAGGAATTCGCGCAGCACCTGGGGGACCGTGATGTTATGCCCGGCCAGCAGCTCATCGAGCTCGGCCAGCGGGATGCCGTCGGCTTCCTGCCACGGCTCATCAAGATATTTAGCTACCAAGGCACGGAAATTGTTCAGGAACATGTCGCTCATACTTAGGCTCCGAGTCAGTGGGGATCTGATTCACAATCCTAGCCGGGAACGGCTCCGGCCCGATTCCGGCGTGCGGCCAGCGGGGCATGCCAGCCAAAGTGCCAGGCCAGAATCCGGAAGGTAAAAACGGCGACGGCGACAGCACTGCCGGAGAAGAGATTCAGCAACCCGGTGCTAAAGAGAACGGTGGTCAGCCCCGCGCCGAGGAAGGCCGGAATCCCGTACAAGTCCTTTGAATCGAAGAGTTGGGGCACCTCGTTGGCCGTAATGTCCCGCAGCAGGCCACCTCCGACGGCTGTTGTCACGCCGAGCAGGATCGCCGCCACCGGGTTGAGCCCCGCGACCAGCGCCTTGAGCGTGCCGGTGATGCAGAACAGGGCCAGCCCGCCGGCGTCGAAAATAATCAGCAGCCTGCCGCCGCGTTCCACATGGCTGAAGAGCAGATGCACCAGGACGGCCGCTAGCAGTGGGGGCGCTAAATACAGCGGCTGGGAAAAAGCCGCCGGCACGGCAGTTGAGATGATCAGATCACGGATCACGCCGCCGCCGAGCCCCACAAGGCATCCGAGCAGCAGAGATCCGACCATGTCGAAGCCCTTCCGGGCCGCCAGGAGGCTCCCGGAGACGGCAAAGAAGAAAACCCCCAGCAGGTCCAGAACCAGTGCTACATCAAAATGCAGTGCATTATCGGAATTCATGGCCTGCATCTTTGCTCGGTGCGGTTGACGATCGTTAATCAACATTACGGCGCCGGTCACTGGCGGGAGCGGATGAAACGTCGCATTCGTTAGGCTGGGCGCATGACGTCTGCCACAGCCACTGCCGCGCCGACGCCAGCGCCGGCGGCACCAACACCGTCGCCGGCGGCACCAACACCGCAGCCGGTTTTGATCGCCTGCGCGCATGGGACGCGCAGCCCCGAAGGCCAGGGCTGCATCGACGCCCTCCGGGCAGAAATAGCGGCCCAGCGTCCGGGGTTGACGGTGTTGGCGGCGTACGTGGACGTGCAGGAACCGGCGCTGCCGGACGTCGTCGCCGGCCTGCCCGCCGGTACGCGCGCCGTCGTAGTGCCCTTGCTGCTGTCCGTGGGATTTCATGTTCGGGTGGACATCGCCCAAGCGGTGGCCGGCCGGGAGGAACTGACCGCGGCGGGTCCGCTGGGGCCGGATCCGCGGCTGGCAAAGCTGCTTTATGATCGGCTGCCGGCTGGGTCTTCCGAGCACGGCGGCGACCGTGAGCGCGGCATTGTGCTGGCGGCCGCGGGGTCCTCTGATCCGGCCGCCGCGCTGAGCGTGGAAGCGGTTGCCGAGGCACTGCGGCACCTGACGGACCGTGCCGTCCTGGCAGGCTACGGGGCCGGCGCCGACCCGACTGTGGCGGCCGCTGTCACGGCGCTGCGGTCACAGGGCTCCAGCAGCATAGCCATTGCCAGCTATCTGCTGGCTCCCGGATTCTTTCACGACCAGCTTGCCGGTGCAGGGGCTGACTGCGTGGCGGCGCCGCTGCTGCCCGCCGGGACCGCCGTCCTCGCCCGGATCGCGTTAGACAGGTTCGACCAGGCAGCGCAGTCCGAAGCCGGCCCGACGCACAGCTAGTCGTTGACCGCGTGCAGCAGGGTATCGATGGCTGCGTGGCCGCCGTCCCGGGGACCTTCGGGATCCATGGCAGGATCGCGGATCAGCTGCCGCGCGGCAAAGATATGCAGGCCATCTGCTGCCGCGCGGAGCATGTCCGGGGTATACAGCACGGCCGGATCCTGCGGCCCTCCCGCGCCCCGGGTGAGATTGTCCCGGTCGTGTCCGATCACCAGCAGGGTGCCGCCCGGAACAAGCCAGCGCGACGCCCGGGCGATGATGTCCATGGTGGCTTGCTCAGCCAGCTGCAGATAGGTCATCGTGACCAGGTCGAACGCCCGCGCCGGGTCCCACCGGGTGACATCGGCCAGCTGCCAGTCAATGGTCCCGGTCCGCGGAGCTGACGCACTGGCGGCACGGGCACGGGCCACGTCAAGCCCCGTCGCGGAAAAGTCGACGGCGGTGACCTGCCAGCCCCGTTCCGCCAGCCAGATAGCGTTCCGGCCATCCCCGGTGGCCACGTCAAGCGCAGTGCCGGCGGTCAACGGACCCACGATCTGCGCAAGGGCCGCGTGTGGCTGCGCGGACCAGAGACCCTCCCCGTTGCGGGCGGCACTGTACCGCTCGTCCCAACTCTGCGCGTCCATGGCTGTCCTTTCGAGGCGGCGGACCGACGGATTCCTTCGACCTCACTGCCGAGGCTGCCTTAAGTGTGGGCTACCGATTAATGTCCCGGCAACGTGACGCAATATTTCCGCACGTGACTTAGCATTTCGGATTCTTTTGAGCGCGCAAATGGCACACCTACGCTCGAAACATGACACAGACAGCTCTAGCTGGAGCGACCCCGGAGTCCGTGGACTCTGACCGTCCCGGCCGTCCTGCACGTCCCGCCCGTCCTGCCGCCAAGCCGCACGGCCAGTGGAAGGTTGACGGTACCGAGCCGCTCAATGCCAACGAGGTGTGGAAACAGGAAGATGGCGGCCTCAGCTGCCGCACGCGCATCGAGACCATCTACGCGAAGCACGGTTTTGACAGCATCAGCTCCGATGACCTGCATGGCCGGTTCCGCTGGTGGGGGCTGTATACGCAGCGCCGGCAGGGGATCGACGGCGGCAAGACCGCGACGCTGGAGCCGCATGAGCTGCAGGACAGGTACTTCATGCTGCGGATAAGGATCGACGGCGGTTCGCTGAGCACCGAGCAACTGCGCGCCATCGGCGGCATCTCCACCGAGTTCGGCCGTGGCTCGGCCGATCTGACGGACCGGCAGAACATCCAGCTGCACTGGATAGAGGTCGAGAGCATGCCGGAAATCTGGCGGCGGCTCGAAGCGGTGGGACTGTCCACCACCGAGGCCTGCGGCGATGTTCCCCGCGTGATCCTGGGCAGCCCGGTGGCAGGGATCGCCAAGGACGAAATCATCGACCCGTCCGGGCTGATCTGCGAACTTAGTGCCCGGTTCATTGGCGACCCGGATTTTGCCAATCTGCCGCGTAAATACAAGACCGCCATCACCGGTCATCCTTCCCAGGACGTGGTGCACGAGATCAATGACTTTGCACTCGTCGGTGTGCTGCACCCCGAACTGGGTCCCGGCTACGATCTGTGGGTCGGCGGCGCGCTGTCCACGAATCCGCGATTGGCCGAGCGGCTGGGCGCCTTCGTGTCCCCGGACACCGCGGCAGACGTCTGGATGGGCGTGACCAGCATCTTCCGTGATTACGGCTACCGGCGGATGCGGAACAAGGCCCGGCTGAAATTCCTGCTGGCGGACTGGGGTACGGAAAAATTCCGGCAAATACTTGAGGACGAATACCTTGGCTTTAAACTCCCCGACGGCCCGGCCGCGCCGAAGCCGACGACTCCCGGGGACCACATCGGCATTCATGAGCAAAAGGACGGCAATTTTTTCATTGGCGCGGCGCCGACAGTGGGCCGGCTTTCCGGGGAACGGCTGAGCGCGCTCGCGGACACGTTGGAAGCACACGGCTCCTATCGTCTGCGCACCACCCCGCACCAGAAAATCGTGATCCTCGACGTTCCCGGCGAGCGGGTCGAATCCTTGGTCGCCGAGTTGGAGAAGCTGGGCCTTAGCGCCCGTCCGTCGCTGTTCCGCCGCTCCACCATCGCCTGCACGGGGATCGAGTTCTGCAAGCTCGCAATCGTCAACACGAAGGACACAGCCGCGACGGCGATCGCGGAACTGGAAAAGCGGCTGGCGGATCTGACCGACAGCGGGGAACTAACGGACCCCATCGCTTTGCACATCAACGGCTGCCCCAATTCCTGTGCCCGGATTCAGACTGCGGACATCGGGCTAAAGGGCATGATGTTGCCCACGCCCGACGGCGAGCCCACCCCCGGTTTCCAGGTCCATCTGGGCGGCGGGCTGGCCGCGGTGGACCGGGCCGAGGCCGGGCTGGGGCGTACGATTCGTGGCCTGAAGGTAACGGCTGCCGAGCTGCCGGACTATGTTGAGCGCGTGGTGCGGGCCTATGTGGCCGGGCGGTCCGCGGATGAGTCATTTGCGCACTGGGCGCTCCTGGCCAACGAAGCGGTGCTGCAGTGACCGCGCGGACCTGCGACAAGGCGTCGCTGGCGGCCTTGGCAGCCTCCGGCGCTGCCGAGCTGGGGTGGGATGCTCCGGCGGAGGATGTTATTGCCTGGGTGGCACGGAATTTCACGGTCCGAGACGTCGCCGTCGCCTGCTCTATGGCCGACGCCGTGCTCCCGGCACTGGTGGCCGAACAACTCCCGGGCGTGGATGTCCTCTTCCTGGACACCGGCTACCACTTCGACGAAACCTACGCCACGCGAAATGAGGTAGCGCAGGCCCTGCGGATCAATGTGGTGGATGTGCTGCCGGAACAAACTGTGGCCGAACAGGATTCCCTGCTGGGCAAGGATCTGTTCCGCACCGACCCCGGCCTGTGCTGTGCACTGCGCAAGGTCGCTCCGCTGCGCAGCACATTGGCCGGCTATCGGCTTTGGTTTACCGGTGTCCGCCGGGACGAGGCGCCGACCCGGACCAATACGCCGTTGATCACCTGGGACGAAGCGAACGGGCTGATCAAGGTCAACCCGTTGGCCGGCTGGACGTTCGAGGAGCTGGTGGACTACTCCGGGGACAATCTGCTCCCCGTCAACCCCCTGCTCGGCCAGGGCTACCCGTCCATTGGCTGCCGGCCCTGCACCCGAAAGGTGGCCGCCGGCGAAGATCCCCGTGCCGGCCGGTGGGCCGGAACCTCCAAGACAGAATGCGGGCTTCACTTATGAGCAGTCAGACGGAATTATACGAAGCCGGCGAAGGGCCGGAGGCGGCATGGCATGCTTCGGGCACTCCCTGGCTGACGTCCCTGGACGTGCTGGAGTCTGAGGCGATCCATATCATCCGCGAGGTGGTCGCCGAATTCGACCGCCCGGCACTGCTGTTTTCCGGCGGCAAAGATTCCGTGGTCATGCTCCATCTTGCGACGAAGGCCTTTTGGCCCGGCAGGGTCCCGTTTCCCGTGGTCCATGTGGACACCGGCCACAATTTCCCGGAGGTGATCGCATTCCGTGACCGCACCGTTGAGCGGTTGGGGCTGCGCCTCGTCGTCGGCCGCGTGCAGGACCACATCGACAGCGGTGAGCTGGCGGAGCGTGCCGACGGCACCCGGAACCCGCTGCAGACCGCGCCCCTGCTGGAAGCGATCAGGGTCAACAAGTTCGACGCCGTGTTCGGCGGCGGCCGCCGGGACGAGGACAAGGCGCGTGCCAAGGAGCGGATTTTGAGCCTGCGGGACGAATTCGGCCAGTGGGATCCACGCAATCAGCGTCCGGAGCTGTGGAATCTGTATAACGGCCGGCACACCGTCGGGCAGCACGTCCGGGCTTTCCCGATCAGCAACTGGACCGAACTGGACATCTGGCGGTACATCGAACGTGAAGGCATCGAACTGCCCGGCCTGTACTACGCGCACGAACGCGAGGTATATGCCCGCGACGGCATGTGGCGGGCCGTCGGGGACGTTTCCGCGCCGACGCCGGGCGAGACAGTCTTGGTGAAAACGGTGCGCTACCGCACGGTGGGCGACATGTCCTGCACCGGCGCCGTCGAATCCACCGCTGCCACCGTGGCAGAGGTGGTCCGCGAAGTAGCGGCCTCAACCATCACCGAACGCGGTGCCACCCGGGCCGATGACCGCATTTCCGAGGCCGCCATGGAAGACCGCAAGAAGGATGGCTATTTCTAATGAGCACCAGTACACAAACACTCGTATCGGAACTGGGCGCCCGCCCGTACGGCTACCCTGCGGAGCGACACGAGGGTGGAGAGCGGGTGGGAACGCTCTTCCGGTTCGCCACCGCCGGGTCCGTCGATGACGGCAAGTCAACGCTCGTGGGCCGGCTGCTCCATGACAGCAAAGCCATCCTGGCCGACCAGCTGGAGTCGGTCACCCGGACCTCGGCGGAGCGCGGTTTCGGCGGCGGCGAGCCGGGCTCTGTGCCCGCCGGCCAGCAGATCGATCTGGCACTGCTCACCGACGGGCTCCGCGCCGAACGCGAACAGGGCATTACCATCGACGTCGCCTACCGCTACTTCGCCACCGATCGGCGCAGCTTCATCCTGGCGGACTGCCCCGGTCACGTGCAGTACACCAAGAACACGGTGACCGGCGCGTCCACGGCCGACGCCGTCGTCGTCCTCATTGACGCGCGCAAGGGCGTGCTGGAGCAGACCCGGCGGCATCTTTGCGTGCTGCGGCTGCTGCGCGTGCCCCACGTGCTCGTGGCCGTGAACAAGATCGATCTGGTTGACTACAGCGCGGAGGTGTTCACCGCCATCGCTGAGGACATCCGTAAAGTCAGCGCCCAGCTGGGGCTGGCGGATGTGCAGGTGGTCCCGGTTTCCGCACTGGCGGGTGACAACGTGGTGGGCCGGTCCGCACGCACGCCCTGGTATTCGGGGCCGAGCCTGCTTCAGATTCTGCAGACGCTGCCCTCCACCGATGAGTTGGAGCGCGGGCAGGAGCCCTTCCGGTTTCCCGTTCAGCTGGTGATCCGTCCGCAGGGGGCCTTGGCGCCTGAGCTCGTTGCCGGGCCTGCGGGAACGGGCGACGCCGGCCCGGACACCTTCCGCGATTACCGCGCCTATGCCGGCCAGCTGGCCTCCGGGTCCGTCGCACTGGGGGACCGGGTGACCGTACTTCCCTCCGGACGGCAAACGAGCGTTGTCGGCATTGATTTCGCCGGTTCGGAGCTGCAGCGCGCAGTGGCCCCACAGTCCGTCTCGCTCCGGCTCGCCGATGAGATAGACATTGCCCGCGGGGACCTAATTGCCGCCGCCGGGACCTTCAGCGCTCCGGCGCAGGACTTGTCGGCCCAGCTGTGTTGGCTCTCGCCCAAGCCACTGCGCGAAGGCGCCAAAGTCCTCGTCAAGCACGGCAGCCGGACCGTGCAGGCACTGGTCCGCGCCGTCACCGGAAGGCTGGATCTGGCGACCTTCCAGGAACAACCGGCCTCCGGCCTGGAACTGAACGACATTGGCAGCGTCCAGATCCGGCTGGCTTCGGTGCTGCCCGTGGAGGACTACGCGGCGCACCGGCGCACCGGAGCCTTTTTGGTCATCGACCCCGCCGACGGCAACACCCTGGCCGCTGGATTGGTCAAGAGCCATCCCGGCGATCCGGAGGGCGAGCGGTACGCGATCTAAGCGGCACGCGCCGGCCGGCAAGGGTCTGCTCCCGTAATACATGGCCAACTATCGCCCGTCAATTTGACAAGTGTCGGGCGTGTCACACATTCTGATTTTCTGTTCCGCCGTCTTTTACCTATCCCGATCCTGGAGGATCTCATGGCCGCAAAGTCGATAATTTCGCGCTCGACAGGCCTCCTCGTCGTCGGCGTCCTGGCGCTGACGGGGTGCACCACCGCCTCCCAACAAAACGCAGCGGTGTCCCCTTCATCGGCGTCGTTCGATGTCACCACCATTCAAAAGGACGCGACCTTGGCCGCCGCGGTCCCGCAGGCGCTGCGCGACAAGGGCACCTTGGTGATGGGAGCCGACACCACGTATGCCCCGGCGGAATATTTGGGTGGCACCGATGGCCAGACTCCGATTGGCTACGACGTCGATCTGGTCAAGGCCATAGGCGCGCTGCTGGGGCTCAAGGTCGAGGTGCAGAGTGCGGCCTTCACCAGCATCCTGCCCTCCCTAGGGCCCAAGTATGACCTGAGCGCGTCATCTTTCTTCATTACGAATCAGCGCAAGCAAGCTGCGAACTTTGTCAGTTACCTCGACGCCGGCACCCAGTGGGCCGTGCAGAAGGGCAACCCGAAGAAGTTCAGCCTGGACGACATCTGCGGTCGCAGCGTCGCCGTACAGACGGGGTCCTTCCAGGAGACCAAAGACCTGGTGGACCGCAATAATAAGTGTGTCGCAGCGGGAAAGCCTGCTATCAAGATCGTCAGCCTGCAGAACCAGACGGATGTCTCCACCCGCCTGGTCAACGGCAGTGTTGACGCCATGCCCGCAGGGTCCATCACCATCGCCTACGCGATCACGCAGACCAAGGGCCAGCTCGAGGCCCTTGGCCCCGCCTATGACGCCTCCCCGGTGGGAATCGCCGTAGCGAAGAGCGACCTTCCCCTGACGGATGTGGTGGCCAAGGCCATGAACAAGCTGATCGAAAACGGCGACTACAAGAAGATCCTCGATGAGTGGGGCGTTGGCAACATCGCCGTTACGAAGGCCGAGGTCAATCCGGACGTCGCCAAATAGCTTCTATGTGGAAGAGACGATGCGGCTAAATGCTCGCCGCGCCCATGACTCGGTCACTGTGCGTTGGCCTGTAACTATCCTGCTGGGTCGAAGCCCTCGAGCGGCAAATTCGTCGGAGCTGTCAAGGGTAAGCACCGCCGGGCCACCTCGGTAATGAGCGAGCGCTTTGATGCTCCCAGCCGTCTGTTGGGCAGGTCAACGTTCATAATGCATCGCATTGTCTGCCGTCCAAGCCCGTCCCGCAAAGCCTTCGTGTGACGCCACGTGAACGCAGATGACCCCGGGTTTCCGCGCCGTTGAGCCGGCGGCCGGGCGTCTCTAGGGTGAGTCAATGACCACTGAACCAAAGCTGGCCACCATCAAAATCGTCGCCGGTGAGGGCCCAACGCGCCGCCGCCGCGGTCTGGAAAGCCTCATCCTCGCAACCCTGGTGCTGCTGATCGGCGCGGGCGCCGCCGTCGCATCCGTTTCGCAAAATAGCGGGCCAGCAGCGCCCGCCCCAGCCGCCTCCCCGGCGGCAACGCTGAAGCTGGGCTACTTCGGCAATGTCACGCACGCGCCCGCGCTGATCGGCATGAGCCGTGGGTTCTTCCAACGGGATCTGGGCGCAACGAAGCTGAGCACGCAGGTGTTCAATGCTGGTCCGGCGGCCGTGGAGGCGCTCAACGCCGGGGCCATCGATGCGGCGTATCTGGGCCCGAACCCGGCTATTAATTCCTTCGTCAAGAGCAAGGGCGCATCGTTGCGCATCATCGCCGGGGCCGCCTCGGGCGGGGCTCAGCTGGTGGTCAGGCCGTCCATCCAGACCGCGGCGGATCTGAAGGGCACGACGCTGGCCACACCGCAGTTGGGCGGAACGCAGGACGTGGCGCTGCGCGGCTGGCTGGCCAAGCAGGGTCTAAGGTTCGGTCAGGATGCCGGAGCCAGAGCCGCGGATACGGTGAGCATTAACCCAACGGATAACGCCGCGTCCCTGAAGCTGTTCCAGGACGGAAAGCTCGACGGCGCCTGGTTGCCCGAGCCGTGGGCCTCCCGTTTGGTGCTTCAGGCCGGGGCGAAGGTACTGGTGGATGAGAAGGACCTATGGGACGGTTCGCTGACGGCCAACGCCGGCGAATTCCCGACCACTATTCTCATTGTGAACAAGACGTTTCTGCAGGAGCACCCGGAGACGGTTCGCGCCCTGCTGAAGGCGCATGTGGAATCCGTGCAGTGGCTGCAGCAGAACCCAACCCTGGCGGCGGAAGGCATCAACAGCGCTTTGAAGGCGGACGCGGGGTCGGCACTGCCGGCGGACGTGCTCGCCCGGTCCCTATCCGGGTTGCGTTTCACACAGGATCCGCTTGTCGGAACCTACCGGAAGCTGCTCCAGGACGGGGTGGACGCGGGCACTACCAAGAGCGCAGACCTGAACGGCATTGTTGACCTGGGCCCGCTGAACGCGGTGCTCCGCGACGCCGGGTTGCCGGCCGTTTCCGCGGCCGGATTGGGCAGCCAATGACCGCCCCGGTCCGGACCGCCGGTGCATCCAATGTCGTTGAACGCGGTGTCCGTGAACAGGTCGCGATTGAACTCAGCGGCGTAGGCAAGCGCTTCGGCGCGGGGGCGCCGGTGCTCGACGACGTCAATCTCACCATTCGTCCGGGGGAGTTCGTGGCCCTGCTCGGTGCCTCTGGCTGCGGCAAGTCGACGCTGCTGAACCTGGTGGCAGGCCTGGAACCGCCGAGTTCGGGCATCCTGGAGATTCCGGCCGACGGCGCCGCTTTCATGTTCCAGGACGCAACCCTCTTCCCCTGGCTGAGCGCACGGGGAAATATCGAGCTGGCGCTGCAGCTGCGCGGCGTACCCCGGTCCGAGCGTGCCGCCCGCGCCGGGGAGCTGCTGGAGCTGGTGCACCTGGCCGGTGCCGGGCACAAGCGCCCACACGAGCTTTCCGGCGGAATGCGCCAGCGCGTGGCGCTGGCCCGCTCACTGGCGCAGGAGCGGCACGTACTGCTCATGGACGAGCCATTCGCCGCCCTGGACGCGATCACCCGCGACCTGCTGCACGACGAGTTGGAGCGGATTTGGCGCGAGACCGGGAGGACCATCGTTTTCGTCACGCATAACGTGCGGGAAGCGGTCCGGCTGGGCCAGCGGGTACTGCTGATGTCCTCACGCCCGGGCCGTGTGGTCAATGAATGGCGAGTCTCCGCCGGGCAAAAAGAGCCGGCAGAAGCGGCCCGGTTGGCTGCGGAAATCACCACCGAACTGCGCAAGGAGATCCGCCGCCATGTCCGCTAAGCAGGAGACTTTCACCGAGGACGCGCCACAGGATCCCACCGCGGCACAGGATCCCCCCACGCCACAGGATCTCTGCGCGGCCGCGGGTGGCCAGGGCCGATCACCGGAACCCGGCAGTGTAGAAGCCGGGCTGGACGTCCTACAGTCCCAGCCCATTGCCCGCCCGACGCTTAAGCCCGCCAAAGTCCTGGCGCCGCTGAGCGCCGTCGTCGTTCTGGTGCTGCTGTGGCAGCTCTATGTGCTGCTGGCCCACAGGCGCGCGGATCTGGTTCCCGGGCCGCTGGACGTCGCCGCATCGCTGGCACTGCTGTGGGGTGAGGGCAAACTGCAGGACTCGCTGTGGACCAGTGTGCAGCGCGGGCTGATTGGTTTCGGCGTGAGTGCGCTGATTGCCACGCCGATCGGGCTGCTGATAGCACAGGTGCGCCCGCTCCGCACCGCGTTGGGGCCGTTGATTTCCGGCCTGCAGGTGCTCCCTTCGGTCGCGTGGGTTCCGGCCGCAATCATCTGGTTCGGCCTCTCCGACGCGACGGTCTATTTTGTGCTGCTGATGGGAGCCGTGCCGTCGATTATCAACGGGCTGATTGCCGGGGTGGACCAGATTCCGCCGCAGCACCGCCGGATGGGCCACGTGCTCGGGGCCAGCCGCTGGGAAATGGCGGTGCAGATTGTGCTCCCTGCGGCACTGCCGGGTTATTTGGCCGGTCTCAAGCAGGGATGGGCCTTCTCCTGGCGCTCGCTGATGGCCGCGGAAATCATCGCGATGGGCGGGTCTATTGGCTTCGGGCTCGGTTCCTTGCTGCAGCAGGGCCGCGATCTGTCCGACATGGGCACCGTGATGAGCGCCGTCCTGCTGATCCTCATTGTCGGAATCGCCGTCGAGCTGCTGCTGTTTTCCCCGTTGGAACGCCGGTTGCTGCGGGGCCGTGGGCTGCTGGGCATCGCCGGCTAGTGTGTCGGCGCGTGACGCCGCATGACCGGGCATTTCGTAGTCTTTGGCTCTGCCGTTCCCCTCTCCTTAAGGTTTTTCTATGGTTGTTCAAGATATCTATCCCATCTCGCTGCGGCTGCTGGGCCGCCGCGTTCTGGTGGTGGGAGCAGGCTCCGTTGCTGCCCGGCGCGCGCGGGGTCTGCTCGACGCCGGAGCCGTGGTTACGGTGGTCGCCCCGGTTGCGGGGACGGGAGTACTGGCCCTGGTGGACGCCGGGCTGGTGCAATGGATCCAGCGTCAGTATGTTTCCACTGATCTGGACGGCGTGTGGTTTGTGCAGAGCGCTACCGGGGTGCCGGGCGTGGACGCACAGGTAGCGGCGGACGCGGAAGCGGCCCACACCTGGTGCGTTAATGCCTCCGACCACGAGGCCTCTGCAGCGTGGACGCCGGCGGTTGCCGAGGTCGACGGCGTCAAGGTCGCCGTCAGCGCCGGTGGGGATCCGCGTCTGGCGCAGCGGCTGCGCAACGCAGTAGTGACAGCGTTGGAATGCGGAGACCTGCCGTTGCGCCGGCGCCGGAATTCTGCCGGGGCCGTAGCGTTGGTGGGTGGCGGACCGGGGGACCCCGGACTGATCACCGTGCGCGGCCGGCGGCTCTTGGCCGCCGCCGACGTTGTCGTGGCGGACCGGCTTGGGCCCCGCGCGCTGCTTGCGGACCTGGACCCGGACGTCCGGGTCATCGAGGTCGGGAAGACACCGGGACACCATCCGGTAACGCAGGCGCAGATCAACGCCATCCTGGTCCGCGAAGCCAAAGCGGGGCATAGCGTGGTCCGGCTCAAAGGCGGTGATCCCTTTGTGCTGGGCCGCGGGGGCGAAGAAGCATTGTTCTGCCGCGAGCATGGCGTTGATGTCGAAGTCGTCTCCGGTGTGACCTCGGCCGTCTCGGTCCCTGCCGCGGCGGGCATCCCCGTCACCCACCGGGGTCTTGCCAAGGCCTTCACCATGATCAGTGGCCATGAGGAATTGTCCAGCGTCCCCGGCGGCAGCGACCACACGGTGGTGCTGCTGATGGCCGTGCGTACGCTCCGTAGCTCCGCCGGGATCCTGGCCGCCGGTGGCCGGGGAGCGCAGTGCCCTGTCGCGATCATCGAAAACGGCTATGCCCCGGATCAGCGTGTGACCATCGGAACACTGGGTTCCATCGCTGACCAGGCCGACGCCGTGGGCGTGGCGAACCCGGCCGTCGTCGTCGTCGGTGATGTTGTCCGCCTCAGTCCCTACACACCCAGCCCCCATCCCACCCAACTCAGTAGCAGCACCTGCACGCTCAGTAGCAGCACCTGCACGCAAAACGCGTTTTGACTGCAGGTGCTGCTACTGAGTTGGGCCGACGTAAGGAAATTACCACTGTGTCGATGAAAACCTCCGAAAACGAGAAACGTGCGGGCTCCCCGGCCGCGAAGCCGACAGCAGAAGCCGCACCTGGCTCCACGGAAAGGCCGCTGCGCGTCGCGGTCATTGGTTCCGGGCCAGCCGGCGTTTATGCCGCCGATATCCTGACCAAGAGCGAAGAAGTCCGCAACGGGCTGCAGGTCAGCATCGACCTCTTTGACCGCTACCCGGCCCCCTACGGTCTGATCCGCTATGGTGTGGCTCCGGATCATCCCCGGATAAAAGGAATTGTGAACGCCCTGCACAAGGTTCTGGATCGGGGTGATATCCGTTTCTTCGGCAATGTCAACGTCGGAACCGACATCACTTTGGCGGAGCTGAAGACCTACTATGACGCTGTCATCTTTGCCACCGGTGCCGTCAACGATGCGGATCTGAACATTCCGGGCATCGAGCTGGAGGGCTCGTTTGGCGGGGCGGATTTTGTCTCCTGGTATGACGGGCATCCGGATGTGCCGCGGGAGTGGCCGTTGGAGGCGAAGGAAATTGCTGTGATCGGGAACGGCAATGTGGCTTTGGATGTGGCGCGGATGCTCTCCAAGCATGCCGATGATTTGTTGGTGACGGAGATTCCGGACAATGTGTACCGGGGGTTGAAGTCCTCGCCGGTGACGGATGTGCATATTTTTGGCCGCCGCGGGCCGGCGCAGGTGAAGTTCACGCCGTTGGAGCTGCGGGAGTTGTCGCATTCGAAGGATGTGGACATTGTTTTGTATCCGGAGGATTTTGTCTTTGATGCGGCCTCGGATGAGGCGATCCGGACGAATAACCAGGTCAGGACCATGGTCAACACCTTGACGAACTGGCTGGTGGAGCAGGATGACGACGTCACTCCCGCAAGGACACCGGCGTCCAGGCGGCTGCACCTGCATTTCCTGCACAGCCCGGTGGAGATCACCGGCACGGATGGGAAAGTCAGCGGGATCAAGTTCGAGCTGACCGAGCTCGACGGTACCGGCCGTGCCCGCGGTACCGGCGAGATGGTTCACTACCCGGTGCAGGCCGTCTACCGCTCAGTAGGCTATTTCGGTTCCGCGCCGGGAGACGTTGAGTTCGATCATCAGCGCGGTGTAGTGCTTAACGACGGCGGCCGCGTCTTGGCCGCGGACGGTACACCGGTTCCCGGCATCTATGCCACCGGCTGGATCAAGCGCGGTCCTGTGGGCCTGATCGGCCATACCAAGGGGGACGCGCTGGAAACCGTCACTTACCTCCTGCAGGACCTGGCCCAGCTGCCGGCGGCGGCAAACCCTGACCCGGACGCCGTCGTCGGACTGCTCGCATCCCGCGGCATCCACTACACCGGTTGGGAGGGCTGGCTGGAACTGGACAGCCATGAAAGGGTGCTGGGCGCCGCCGCCTCCGCGCACGGCGGAGTCCAGCGGGAGCGGGTTAAGGTGGTGTCACGAACAGATATGCTCACCGCTGCGCGCGGCGCCAACGCACGGGTCTGAGGCAAGCGAATCAGGTCAGTAGGCTTACGATAGGCAAAAGCAACGGGCCGAGAAACAGTAATGCGGCCCGTTGCATCGTGGGCAGGAGAAATAGCGGTGAGGCTTCGACGCAGCAATACCTCCGGACGCGGCTACCGCCGGGTCAGATCCGGCAGCGGTTTCAGCTATCGGGATTTTCGTGGTGAAACCCTGGCCCACGGGGCGCTCCGGGAACGCCTCGAGGGCATCGGCATTCCGCCGGCGTGGACGGATGTGTGGATCGCGCCGTTTGAGAACGGCCATATCCAAGCGACCGGGGTGGACGCGGTTGGCAGACGCCAATATATCTACCACCCCACGTGGCGGGAGCAAAAGGACAGGGTCAAATTTGACCGCGCACTGGCCCTGGCAGAATCACTTCCGACCGCACGGCGACGGGTCACTATGGATCTGCGCCGCGACGGGGTGGGCAGGGAACGGGTGTTGGCGGCAGCGTTCCGAATGCTGGACAGCGGCTCGCTTCGGGTGGGGTCCGAACGCTATACAAACGACAACGGTAGTCGTGGCCTAGCGACCCTGCTCTGCGCTCACGTGAGAGTAAAAGGGGACACCCTGCGGCTGAACTTCCCGGCGAAGAGCGGTAAGACCTGGACATCAGAAATTACGGATCCCGATCTGGCAGCCCTCGTCAGGTCGCTCAAACGGCGCGGCGGCAAGGCTCGTCTGCTCGCCTACAAGGATGGACGAAGCTGGCATCCGGTGACCAGTGCGGAAATCAACGCCTACGTCAAAGACCAGACGGGTGAGGATTTCACCGCCAAGGATTTCCGCACCTTGCGCGGCACTGCGGCGGCGGCGGCGAGTTTAGGGCGGATCGGTCCACAGAAAAAGGTGACCGACCGCAAGAAGGCGATCAGCCGGGCAGTTGAGGATGCGGCGCACGTCCTGGGAAACACCCCCACGATCGCGCGGAAAAGTTACGTCGATCCACGCGTACTGGATCATTACACCGCGGGTGAGACGGTTGACCCGAAACGTCCGGACTCAGTGGAATCGGAGCTCCGTGCGCTGCTCTATCGCGAAGGGGACATCATTCCACTGAGTAAACGGCTGCATCCGGAGACCGCGGATCCCGACAAGTCGGCGAATGCGGCAATGGATGCCTCAGCGGGAAACCGGGACACTGGGCGCGTCTGAGACAACCGGGGGCGACGCCGGCGGACCGGGTTGAGCAGCTAGGCCCGGGCAAGCCGCCGCACGGCCAGCGCCAGCCACAGCTGCACCCGATCCGCCGTAACTGCCGGGTCGTAGCCTGTCAGCTCGGCGATCTGCGTCAGCCGGTAGCGGACGGTATTCCGGTGCAAGGTCAGCGCCTCCGCCACGGACGCCACAGAGCCATTGAGCTGCAGATAGCTTTCCAGCGTAGTGACCAGTTCAGCAGCATGAGCGGCATCAAAGGCCAGAAGGGGGGCTAACGCCTCGGCTGCCATGTCCGCCATCGGCACATCCTCACTGGCCAGCAACAGCGACGTCAAGCTGAGCCGTTCCGGCTCATTGACCGCAAGCCCGCGGGAAGCGGCTTCTTTGGCTTCGAAATAGCTCCACCTCAGTCCGTTGGCCTGTGCATAGGCGCCCCCGATCCCCACTGCTGCGGTAACGCCTACATCGGCCACTTGCCGGCCCAATGCACGCCCTAAAGCGGCAGGGGAGCCGATGCCTGCCGGGCAGACTATGAGCAGTTCCTGCTTGTCCCCGTCGCCCAGAACTGCGGCCACCGCCGGTTCCAGCAGCTGCGGCAGGGCCATGGCGCCCAGGGTGCACGCTCGGCCGGGCGGGGACTGTACCAGCAGCAACATATTCTTGATCCCCGGGTTGATGCCGACACTCTGTAGCCGGGCGGCGGCCTCGGGACCCTCCAATGAGCCGCGGATAATATCCGCAATCACCTGCCCGGCAAGCTGCCGTGCCGCGTGTCGGCGCTGCACCACATTATTCAGTTCGACGCCGATCAGGCCCTTGGCATAATCGATGATCGCTCCGTCCTCGAATGGTTTACGCAGCCAGAGCGTGCTCGCGTCGCGCTTACCTGTGGCGAGGACCACCGGCAGCCAGTTTTCGTCGTCGACGGCGGTGCCGGGGCAGGTGCTGAAAAGTTCGCTGTTAAATTGCGTCAATACCGCGTCCGTGCGAATCATCCCGGCCAGCTTGGCCAGGAGGGCGTTCAGCCCGCCGCCGGAGAGCAGCGATTGGGCAAGAATCTGATGCTGGGTCAGCAGCCTTTCGAGCTTGGCGTAGTGATCCGCGGAGCGGGAGTCTGCCACAAGCTTGCCGATGGCAATAAACGGGGTCCGGTACGGGACCTCGACGACGGGAACTCCCCATCGGTTCGCCTCCGCAATTAACGCCGGGGGCACCTGATCGTGGCCGAGGCCGATGCCAAAACCGATTCCGACTGCGCCGGCACGCTGCACCTGACGAACAAACGATCGCTGGGCCGCGGCCGTGACACTATTAAGCCCCGTAGTGAGCACCAGCTCACCACCGCTGAGGAATGGCTGCGGATTCTCCAATTCGGTGACCGCAGCCCATTGGATCGGGGTGTTCAAGGTGCCCTGTGCTGCCCCGAGATTCGTGAGGTGAAGCTGCGGGGCTGCCAGCAGATCCGCCAAGGAGATTGACATGCCTTGATTATACAAATGCACTACAAGTGCTCGTGTCACCGTGCGGGAGCACCAATGCCTTGGCGGCGCGTCGGGATATGGGGGAAGTCATAACACAGCAGGGTTTCGCGACCTCTATTGTGGTGGTGGTTCGTTCCGGGTGGTGCCGGGGAGTGCGGGTGCTGTGGAGGTGTAGGTGAAGCCCAGGGGTGTGGTGGTTATGACGGTGTGTCGTGGGAGTGATCCGGTGGTTGGTTCTGTTCCTGGTGGGGTTCCGGGGTGTGGGGTGGAGGTCCAGCCGGGGGTTTCTTTGCGGTAGTTGCAGCGTTCGCAGAGGCCTTGGCCGTTGGGTTCGTTGGTCTGTCCGCCGCCGACTGGGCCGTGGTTTTTGCCGGGGTGGTGGTTTTTGCCGGGGTGGTGGTTGTGGTGCGGGATGATGTGGTCGATGTGCCGGATCGGGGCGTCGCACCAGGGGGTCCGGCAGGTTTGGTCCCGGGTGATGATGAATCTGCGCAGCCCGGGCGGGAAGAGCCGTTTTTTGGAGTCCATGGCGGCGAGGTTCCCGGTGCCGGGGGCGGTGTAGAGGCGGCGGATCCAGACCCGGAACGCCGGGTCCGCTAACGCCGTGGCCAGTCCGTGGTCTGTTTCAGCGCCGGGTCCGTTTTTCGTGCCGGTCCCGGCCCCGCCGGTATTGGGGTTTTTGTGGTGGAGGAGGTTTCTGGCCCAGTGGGCCGGGACGGTGCCGTAGCCGGTGAGGTGGGCGGGTTCGCTGTCGCCTTGGAACAGGGTCCTGTCGGTTATGACGAGGTGGAGGTTGATCCCGGTGATCCCGC
>NZ_JAPNLH010000039.1 GCF_026627425.1 Arthrobacter endolithicus | reverse complement strand
TAACCAGCTGGAAAGAACTCCTCACCGACGTCGAAAACGCCCTCACCACCGCCCGGGAAAACAACCCAACCCACTAAACCCCCTCAACCAAAAACAACGAGCCGCAGGCGCAATTCCAGACCCAGGGTCCCGAAGAACTCGTGGCCCAGCTCGCCGGCGATGAAATCGCTATGGCGTTCAGCCCGCACTACATGTTCCAGGGCCGCCGCATGATCGAAACCAAATATGAGCGGCTCTCGTTTACCACGGCACCCACACCAGCCATGATCACAGCGCAGACTGACGCTGATGGTGGGGACCAGGATGACTACCGTTATCTGGTCATGCCTGTCAGGCTTCCCGACTA
Source organism: Arthrobacter endolithicus (assembly GCF_026627425.1). Lineage (GTDB taxonomy): Bacteria > Actinomycetota > Actinomycetes > Actinomycetales > Micrococcaceae > Arthrobacter_M. The sequence goes on along the minus strand of NZ_JAPNLH010000039.1, from coordinate 5,166 downwards.
GCGCAGAAAAGAGTCTCACCGTGCACATTGGATTGATCGGTCTGGGCAAAATGGGTTTCAACATGCGTGAACGCCTGCGCAAGGGAGGCATCGACGTCACCGGCTTCGACCGCAATACCGCGGTGACTGATGAAGGATCCATCGATGAACTGCTGGCGTCTGTCCCCGCGCCGCGGCTGATCTGGGTGATGGTCCCGGCCGGTGAGATCACCGACGCCGTCATCAGCGAACTTGGGGACAAGCTTGATCAAGGTGACCTGGTCATCGATGGCGGAAATTCTCGCTTCACCGAAGACCAGAAACATGGCGAACTACTGGCTTCCAAAGGAATCGGGTTCGTGGACTGCGGCGTTTCCGGCGGTATCTGGGGGCTGCAGAACGGATACGGCCTGATGGCCGGCGGCGATGCGGCGGATATCGAGCGCGCCCTTCCTGTTTTCGATGCGCTCCGTCCTGAAGGTGAACGTGGGGACAGTTTTGTCCATGTGGGCGGCGTAGGCGCCGGGCATTACGCCAAAATGGTCCACAACGGCATTGAGTACGGTTTGATGCAGTCTTATGCCGAAGGCTATGAGTTGTTGGCCGCAAAGGACATCGTGACCGACCTGACGGGAACATTTCGTGCCTGGCAAAAGGGCACAGTAGTGCGGTCATGGTTGCTGGACCTCATGGTGAAAGCCCTGCAGGAGGATCCTCTCCTGGCATCGATAGATGACTATGTTGAGGATTCAGGCGAAGGCCGCTGGACCGTTGAAGAGGCGATCGCGAACGCCGTACCGGCACCTGCCATCACCGCTGCCCTTTTCGCCCGCTTTGCTTCCCGCGAGGACAGTTCCCCCGCCATGAAGATGGTCTCGGCTCTCCGCCACCAGTTCGGCGGGCATGCCACCCGTCCCGCCAGGTAGCACCACCGGGTAGTTGCGGGGTACCCGGAATTGCGGAAACCGTCTATACCTAGAACAACCTTGTGCTGACCGGGTTTCCCAGCCACACCCAGGTGCACGTTACTCGCACCTGGTGTGACGGTCTTGGTGGGCTACAACGGAATTGGCAAGACCCACTACTCCACTACGAAGGAACCGAGCTAGATGAAAATAGGGATTCTGACCAGCGGCGGCGATTGTCCCGGACTGAACGCAGTCATCCGCGGTACCGTTCTCAAGGGCATCAAGGTGCACGGCCACGAGTTCGTGGGCTTCCGGGACGGCTGGCGCGGTGTCGTCGAGGGTGATGTCATGGACCTCCCCCGGCAGAGTGTGCGCGGCATTTCCAGACAAGGCGGCACCATTTTGGGCACGTCCCGGACCAATCCGTTCGACGGCGACGGAGGCCCCGAGGTGATCAAAACCCATCTGGAGCGCTTGGGCATCCAGGCGATTATCGCTATCGGCGGTGAGGGCACGCTGGCGGCGGCCAAGCGGTTGACCGACGCCGGGCTGAAGATCGTCGGCGTCCCGAAGACCGTGGACAACGACCTGGAAGCCACCGACTACACCTTCGGCTTCGATACCGCCGTCCACATCGCCACCGAGGCCATTGACCGGCTGCGTACCACGGGCGAATCCCACCACCGCTGCATGATCGCCGAGGTGATGGGCCGCAACGCCGGCTGGATTGCCCTGCATGCGGGAATAGCCTCGGGTGCACACGCCATCCTGATCCCGGAGCAGCAGGTCAGTATCGGACAAATCACCTCCTGGGTCGATAAGGCACACGAGCGCGGCCGGGCACCCCTGGTGGTAGTGGCCGAGGGCTTTGTCACCTCGGGAATGCAATCGCCGCATTCCATCCGCGGCATGGACACGTTCGGCCGGCCGCGGCTCGGCGGCATTGCGGACCAGTTGGCGCCCGAGATCGAGGCGTTTACCGGGATTGAAACCCGCGCGACAACCCTGGGGCACATCCAGCGGGGAGGCGTTCCTTCGGCGTTCGACCGCGTGCTCGCCACCAGGCTGGGCATGGCAGCCATCGACGCCGTGGTGGACGGACGATGGGGCACCATGGTCTCGCTCTCCGGAACTGAAATCAACCACGTTGAATTTGAGGCCGCTCTGGGCAACCTGAAGACCGTTCCGCAGCACCGTTACGATGAGGCGGCGATCCTCTTCGGCTGATCCCCATCAAGTAATAGATGTCGGTTTTGCCGCCTGTATGGGGCACCAATGGGCAATCGATGAAACAGGTCCGCGGTAGTGTAGCTGCGTAGAGTTGGAAGAAGGCAGCACCGACGTTGTCCTGCTGGCTGCACGTGAACGTGTGGTGAAGTGCGACGGCGGCGCAACAGGCGCGTCACCGGCACCAGTCCGGATGGTGACGTAAGGTTGCGCTCATCAAAAGGAAAAAGACACCGCAGCCGGACTACGGGAAACTTGCATCTGCGAGATGCTCCACTTTTCTGGCGTGAAACAAACTCCAGACAAGCTCTCGTGGTAGTGGTGAGAGCTTGCGGATCAGACTCGGGAACACGTCTACGTATCCACTGTTACGCGCCTGCCGAGCCCAAAAGGCCGGCGGCCGTCATTGTCCGCATAGTAATCGCCGGGCTTGACGACTGCGTTGGCGGCAAATGCCTTACTCGGCGGGAACTGGCGGTTCTCCGCTCTGCGATCATGCCGTCATGGTGGCGAACATGAGGGCCATGACGGCAGCGCCGAGGGCTTCGAGTCCGTGTTCTGCGCGGTGGGAGAGTCTTGGAGCAGTCGTGTTACGCAGAGGGGTTTTCGTTGTCCGGAAACGCAGTAGAAGGATAATGAAAATCACCGTCGCGGCTCCGAAGAATACTGTCAGCAGGATTGCCAGGTCGGGGGAGAAATTAGGTGTTGCTGCAGCCCTGATCTGGACTGGGGTTCTCATCGCGTGGTGATCGTGCGACATTGACATTGCGGACATTCCGTCTGATGGAACGAGTCCATAGCCGGGGGTAGTCACATGAGCCATCATTGAGATCATGAGAGCTGCGCCGCCCATGGTGAGGCTGTGGTAGACGCATTTTAGTCGCCCCCGGGTATGGGCGCAGAGTGCTTTGAATTCCGGCCGGGCGACCGCTTGAATGATAAACCACAGTGCCGCGCCGGTGAGGACTGCGATTTGAGCCAGCATGGTCGACGGCGCGAGGTTCCACAACATGGCCGCCATCAGGACGTGCATGATGGCGTGGAGGCTTTGGTTCACCTGATCCGTGAGCTGGCGTGACCTTGTCGCCTGCAGGAAGTGATAGCTTGCGCTCAGCAGCAGGACGGTCGTGAGGGTCCAAGTAACTGCGGGGATACTGAACACGCGGAACACACTCCCATCACTGGGTTAGGGTTTGGCTTAGGAACGGGTTCGGTCCCCGATGCAGCTGCCGACAGCACCGGGGACCGCCTATTTAGGGATGTTCCCTCTCCAGTTCTCGTTGTTCCTCCACGGCATACTCCAACTCGTGTTCGAGGTCCATCTGTGGCTTCAGCTCCAACTCCCTGATGAGGTCGAGGTCAATGGGGGACATCGGCTCGGGATCTTCTTCGTCCAGGACCGGGCCATGACCGTCATCAGCGAGCACGACGTGGCCGATGGTTTCATACTTGAGCGGATTGGTTTTCCGCAGGTAGAGTGCCTGCCCTGCCCCCGTGATGAAGAGCGCAGCGGCGATGTAGGGGATGAGTTTGAAAAGCAGAGATGTCGCCGCAGGCCCGGCAGCCGAGTCCAGATTCAGAGACATCATGATGACAACACCCAACATCCCCACTCCACCGAGTATGGGAGCGACTTTAGTGCGCCACATCTTTTCTTCCGGGTGGTGCTTGCGGAAATAGTTAAACACAGCGGCCATGGTGATGGTCTGCACAATCAGGAGCGAGAATGTTCCGAGCACGGCCAAAAGGACAAAAACATCCAGGTATGGGTCCTTGTGTAAGAACCAGAACCCCAGAATCCACGAGATTGCAATCCCTGTCTGGACGTACGACGCGATGTAGGGGGATCCGTGCTTCTTATGGGTTTTGCCAAGTCCGCCGGGCAGGGCTCCTTCCCTCCCCAGCGCGTACATGTACCGTGATGCGGCGTTGTGGAAGGCCATGGCGCAAGCGAAGGATCCGCTCATCATCAGCCACTGCATGATGAGAACCCACCCGTGGCCGACAAAGACGTCCGTGGGGTGAAAGAACATGTCCAGCGGATTGGCACTTTGCGCCAAAGCAATGGCTCCTTGGGCACCGTTCCCGGCGACGGACATCCAGGAGACAAACGTATAGAAGACACCGACACCGGTGACCGCGATAATTGTGGCGATAGGGATGATCTTCTTCGGGTTCTTCGATTCCTCCCCATACATGACTGTGGATTCGAATCCGGTCCAAGACCAGAACGCGATGAACATAGCTAGTCCCGCCGAGGCGACTAGCAGACCGTTTGCTTTGAACGCGTTAACCGGATTCAGCGTCTGAGGCATCAGCCCGTCGGGGCCCCCGCCATGGAAGAGCACGCCGAAGGCCATGACTGCCAGAATCGCGATCTCAGTGGCCAGCAGTACTGCCAGGATTTTCGCTGCGAGACTAATCTCAAAGTAAGTCAGCAGTGAGATGAGAAGGAGGCCGCCCACGGCGAAAACCACCCACGAGATGTTCACCCCTAATTGTTCCCGGAAAGCCAGCTCACCGAAATAGGCGAAAATACCGATGATGCTGGCTTCAAAGACGATGTAACCAAACGTGACCATATAGCCGGTCCCGAGGCCGACCACGCGCCCCAAACCGCGGGAAATGAATCCGTAGAAGGCGGCAGTTGATGTCACATAGCGGGCCATCGTCACATATGCGATTGCAAAAATCGACAGGATGGCGGTCGCCCAGATATACGTTGCCGGTGTTCCGGTTCCGACACCGTAGCCGACCGAAAACGGGACGTTTCCGCTCATCACTGTAATCGGTGCGGACGTCGCGACAGCCATGAAAACCACATCCCACAGACCCAGACTGTTGGCTTTTAGCTTTCCCGGTTGGGAGTGGTGCTTGGAGGCACCCTGGCTTGTCGTGTTTTTTGCTTTCTCTGTGAGGCTTGGCCGGTTCATGATTCGTGTCCGTTGCAGCAGTGTGCGGCTTTGGTGGTTGTGGTGGTTGTTTCTTGGGTGGGGAGGTTGAGGGTGGGGTTTTGGTCGAAGAATCCGTGGGGTTCGAGCATGAAGCCGAT
>NZ_JAPNLH010000038.1 GCF_026627425.1 Arthrobacter endolithicus | reverse complement strand
TGCGTCTGTTGTTTGAGAACTCAATAGTGTGCCAAGTTTTGTCGATACCGATTATTTTTATTGGTTGAGATTGTTGTTGTCTGCCACCCCGTGGTGGGTGACAATTTTTTTGGCTGGTTTCGAATTTAGTGCCGCTGTCTGCATCCTTTTTCCGGGTGTGGTGGTGGTGTCTGTGGTTTACATCAACGGAGAGTTTGATCCTGGCTCAGGATGAACGCTGGCGGCGTGCTTAACACATGCAAGTCGAACGATGAACCTCACTTGTGGGGGGATTAGTGGCGAACGGGTGAGTAACACGTGAGTAACCTGCCCTTAACTCTGGGATAAGCCTTGGAAACGGGGTCTAATACCGGATATTTACTTCCTGTCGCATGGTGGGTTGTGGAAAGATTTATTGGTTTTGGATGGACTCGCGGCCTATCAGCTTGTTGGTGAGGTAATGGCTTACCAAGGCGACGACGGGTAGCCGGCCTGAGAGGGTGACCGGCCACACTGGGACTGAGACACGGCCCAGACTCCTACGGGAGGCAGCAGTGGGGAATATTGCACAATGGGCGCAAGCCTGATGCAGCGACGCCGCGTGAGGGATGAAGGCCTTCGGGTTGTAAACCTCTTTCAGTAGGGAACAAGGCCGGCTTTTGGTTGGTTGAGGGTACCTGCAGAAGAAGCGCCGGCTAACTACGTGCCAGCAGCCGCGGTAATACGTAGGGCGCAAGCGTTATCCGGAATTATTGGGCGTAAAGAGCTCGTAGGCGGTTTGTCGCGTCTGCCGTGAAAGTCCGGGGCTCAACTCCGGATCTGCGGTGGGTACGGGCAGACTAGAGTGCAGTAGGGGAGACTGGAATTCCTGGTGTAGCGGTGAAATGCGCAGATATCAGGAGGAACACCGATGGCGAAGGCAGGTCTCTGGGCTGTAACTGACGCTGAGGAGCGAAAGCATGGGGAGCGAACAGGATTAGATACCCTGGTAGTCCATGCCGTAAACGTTGGGCACTAGGTGTGGGGGACATTCCACGTTTTCCGCGCCGTAGCTAACGCATTAAGTGCCCCGCCTGGGGAGTACGGCCGCAAGGCTAAAACTCAAAGGAATTGACGGGGGCCCGCACAAGCGGCGGAGCATGCGGATTAATTCGATGCAACGCGAAGAACCTTACCAAGGCTTGACATGAACCGGTAACGGCTAGAAATGGTCGCCCCGCTTGCGGTCGGTTTACAGGTGGTGCATGGTTGTCGTCAGCTCGTGTCGTGAGATGTTGGGTTAAGTCCCGCAACGAGCGCAACCCTCGTTCTATGTTGCCAGCGGGTTATGCCGGGGACTCATAGGAGACTGCCGGGGTCAACTCGGAGGAAGGTGGGGACGACGTCAAATCATCATGCCCCTTATGTCTTGGGCTTCACGCATGCTACAATGGCCGGTACAAAGGGTTGCGATACTGTGAGGTGGAGCTAATCCCAAAAAGCCGGTCTCAGTTCGGATTGGGGTCTGCAACTCGACCCCATGAAGTCGGAGTCGCTAGTAATCGCAGATCAGCAACGCTGCGGTGAATACGTTCCCGGGCCTTGTACACACCGCCCGTCAAGTCACGAAAGTTGGTAACACCCGAAGCCGGTGGCCTAACCCCCTTGTGGGGAGGGAGCTGTCGAAGGTGGGACCGGCGATTGGGACTAAGTCGTAACAAGGTAGCCGTACCGGAAGGTGCGGCTGGATCACCTCCTTTCTAAGGAGCGCCTGAAATTTCCTGTTCTGGCCCTGGTGGTTGGGGTGGGGGTTTGCAGGACGCCCGTTTCGTGGACGAAAGTTCCGCGGCGGGTGCTCATGGGTGGAATATTGATGGAATGGTTCCTGCCGGTTGGTTGGTGGGGGTTGGTGGGTGAGTACGGTTCCGGTGTCCTTCCTTTTGTGGGGGGTGTTGGGGTGTGGAAAGTTTACTGGTCCTTGTCGTGGTGGGGATCCTGTGTTGGCACACTATTGGGTTTTGAGGCAACAGGGCTGTGGTCGTGGTGTCCGGATGTTGGTTGTCTGGGTGTTGTGGGTGTGGTTTCTGGTGTTTCTGGTGTTCCCTGGCATGGCTTGCTGCTGCTGTTTGTGGTGGTGGGTGTGTTGTGGGGTTGTTGTTTGAGAACTACATAGTGGACGCGAGCATCTTATGAAGAAATGCAATTTCTTTTGAGTGTTTATGAACCTGGGATCGGGTTCACATGGTCGTTGCCGGTGTGCACTCTTTGGGGTGTGTGGTGGTGGTGGTGGTGTGGGCTTGTTGTCATGGTTTTCTCGATGAGTTGAGTTTTTTTTGATCTTTTGTGGTCAAGTTTTTAAGGGCGCACGGTGGATGCCTTGGCATTAGGAGCCGAAGAAGGACGTAGGAATCTGCGATAAGCCTCGGGGAGTTGATAACCGAACGGTGATCCGAGGGTGTCCGAATGGGGAAACCCCGCCATGGGCCTTTTGGTTGCGTGGTGACCTGCAGCTGAACACATAGGCTGTGTGGGGGGAACGTGGGGAAGTGAAACATCTCAGTACCCACAGGAAGAGAAAACAATAGTGATTCCGTCAGTAGTGGCGAGCGAACGCGGATCAGGCTAAACCGAGTCATGTGTTGATAGCCGGCGGGCGTTGCATGGTCGGGGTTGTGGGACTTTCCGTACTGGTTCTGCCGGACTGGTGAGGTGAGAGTGTAGGCATAGGTGAACGGTCTTGAAAGGCCGGCCGTAGAGGGTGTGAGCCCCGTAACCGAAATGTTTGTTATACCGCCTGGAGAGTATCCCAAGTAGTACGGGGCCCGAGAAATCCCGTGCGAATCTGTCAGGACCACCTGATAAGCCTAAATACTACCTAATGACCGATAGCGGACAAGTACCGTGAGGGAAAGGTGAAAAGTACCCCGGGAGGGGAGTGAAATAGTACCTGAAACCGTGTGCCTACAAACCGTCGGAGCAGCCGATGCCTCCTTTTGGGGGCGGGTCGTTGTGACGGCGTGCCTTTTGAAGAATGAGCCTGCGAGTTAGTGTTACGTCGCGAGGTTAACCCGTGTGGGGAAGCCGTAGCGAAAGCGAGTCTGAATAGGGCGAGTGTAGTGGCGTGATCTAGACCCGAAGCGAAGTGATCTACCCATGGCCAGGTTGAAGCGACTGTAAGACGTCGTGGAGGACCGAACCCACTTCAGTTGAAAATGGAGGGGATGAGCTGTGGGTAGGGGTGAAAGGCCAATCAAACTTCGTGATAGCTGGTTCTCCCCGAAATGCATTTAGGTGCAGCGTTGCGTGTTTCTTGCCGGAGGTAGAGCGACTGGATGGCTAATGGGCCCTACAAGGTTACTGACGTCAGCCAAACTCCGAATGCCGGTAAGTTAGAGCGCAGCAGTGAGACTGTGGGGGATAAGCTTCATAGTCGAGAGGGAAACAGCCCAGACCACCAACTAAGGCCCCTAAGCGTGTGCTAAGTGGGAAAGGATGTGGGATTGCGAAGACAACCAGGAGGTTGGCTTAGAAGCAGCCATCCTTAAAAGAGTGCGTAATAGCTCACTGGTCAAGTGATTCCGCGCCGACAATGTAGCGGGGCTCAAGTACACCGCCGAAGTTGTGGCATTCAGATTTTTGCTAAGCCTTCGTGGTTCAGGCGTCTGGATGGGTAGGGGAGCGTCGTGTGGGCAGTGAAGTCGCGGTGTAAACCAGTGGTGGAGCCTACACGAGTGAGAATGCAGGCATGAGTAGCGAAAGACGGGTGAGAAACCCGTCCGCCGAATGATCAAGGGTTCCAGGGTCAAGCTAATCTGCCCTGGGTAAGTCGGGACCTAAGGCGAGGCCGACAGGCGTAGTCGATGGACAACGGGTTGATATTCCCGTACCGGCGAAAAACCGCCAATACTGATTCCGTGATGCTAACCGCCCGGAGCCTGACCGCCCGCCCTTGTGGCGGGGCCGGTTTTTGGCCGAGCGCGGGACCCGATCGGGGGAGGTAAGCGTATTAACAGGTGTGACGCAGGAAGGTAGCCGAGCCGGGCGATGGTTGTCCCGGTCTAAGGATGTAGGAAGCATGATAGGCAAATCCGTTGTGCTGTCTTTAATGACGTTTCTGAGATCTGACGGGACCCCCGTGAGGGGGAATTCGGTGATCCTATGCTGCCTAGAAAAGCATCGGCGCGAGGTTTTAGCCGCCCGTACCCCAAACCGACACAGGTGATCAGGTAGAGAATACTAAGGCGATCGAGAGAATTATGGTTAAGGAACTCGGCAAAATGCCCCCGTAACTTCGGGAGAAGGGGGGCCTGCCTCGTGAAGGACACTAGCTGTCCGTGAGCGGGTGTGGGCCGCAGAGACCAGGGGGAAGCGACTGTTTACTAAAAACACAGGTCCGTGCGAAGTCGCAAGACGATGTATACGGACTGACTCCTGCCCGGTGCTGGAAGGTTAAGAGGACCGGTTAGCCTGTAAGGGCGAAGCTGAGAATTTAAGCCCCAGTAAACGGCGGTGGTAACTATAACCATCCTAAGGTAGCGAAATTCCTTGTCGGGTAAGTTCCGACCTGCACGAATGGAGTAACGACTTCCCCGCTGTCTCAACCATAAACTCGGCGAAATTGCAGTACGAGTAAAGATGCTCGTTACGCGCAGCAGGACGGAAAGACCCCGAGACCTTTACTATAGTTTGGTATTGGTGTTCGCAGTGGCTTGTGTAGGATAGGTGGGAGACTGTGAAGCCGTGACGCTAGTTATGGTGGAGTCATCGTTGAAATACCACTCTGGTCACTTTGGACATCTAACTTCGGCCCGTAATCCGGGTCAGGGACAGTGCCTGATGGGTAGTTTAACTGGGGCGGTTGCCTCCTAAAGAGTAACGGAGGCGCCCAAAGGTTCCCTCAGCCTGGTTGGCAATCAGGTGTCGAGTGTAAGTGCACAAGGGAGCTTGACTGTGAGAGAGACATCTCGAGCAGGGACGAAAGTCGGGACTAGTGATCCGGCGGCACATTGTGGAATGGCCGTCGCTCAACGGATAAAAGGTACCTCGGGGATAACAGGCTGATCTTGCCCAAGAGTCCATATCGACGGCATGGTTTGGCACCTCGATGTCGGCTCGTCGCATCCTGGGGCTGGAGTAGGTCCCAAGGGTTGGGCTGTTCGCCCATTAAAGCGGTACGCGAGCTGGGTTTAGAACGTCGTGAGACAGTTCGGTCCCTATCCGCTGCGCGCGCAGGAAATTTGAGAAGGGCTGTCCTTAGTACGAGAGGACCGGGACGGACGAACCTCTGGTGTGTCAGTTGTACTGCCAAGTGCATCGCTGATTAGCTACGTTCGGATGGGATAACCGCTGAAAGCATCTAAGCGGGAAGCTCGCTTCGAGATGAGATTTCCATACACCATCGTGTGTGAGAGGCCCCCAGCCAGACCACTGGGTTGATAGGCCGGACGTGGAAGCGGGGACTAAAGACCCGTGAAGCTGACCGGTACTAATAGGCCGATGACTTACACCACACCCCTTTTACCGGTGAAGCGACTTCAAACGCAACACCAGCACGGTAAAAAGGGAAAGAAACAAAGAATGCCCGCGTCCACTATGTGGTTCCCAACCAACAACCCCCACCCCCAGGGGCGTTGCACGGTCAACGGAACAAACACCACAGCATAACTAAATACTGGTAGTTGTAACCCACAAAATTTCCCCCACCACACCCCC
>NZ_JAPNLH010000037.1 GCF_026627425.1 Arthrobacter endolithicus | reverse complement strand
AAACCCCTTCGATTCGATCATCGGCCCCAAAACGGCCGAACAGATACTTTCTGGCTCACAACCATCGTCTCGAAACAAACGGGCAGGAGGAACACTGTTTTCTGACAGTTCTTACTACACTTAAGGACAGGCCAAACCATCCCACCCCAAAAAGATGGCTATGCCAACTAAAAGTTGTCGCAAATCGCTTCGTGACCCGAGCACGCCGCTATGAGTTTCGATGTAGCCTCGGTCGGCGCCGGCGGTGCCTGGCGTTCTGTGGCCGGGATGATAAATGTAGGGGTCTACCCTCCAGGGAAAAAAGCTCCAATTCGGCACCAAGAAGAACGGCGTCAACGGCAGCAGACAAAGACAATCACCCCGTGCGTGGCACCGGAGTCGACGCCGGAACATCCGCAGGATCACCTGGCCGCCGGAGACATCCAGATGCCGCCGGGAGGATTCGCGCCACGCGGCTGAGTAGAGTGGTAGCACTCATGGGTAACTGCGGAACGGCCAAGGTAGTGTGAGAACCTCGAAATCTACCCGGTTGCCCATACTTTCCCACTTACCACAGAAATCCTGACGCACACTTCTGTCAGGAGAGCAGAAGGTCAATAGTCATGTCGTGGATCATTCTTGTGGCATCGGGGGTTTTGGAAGCTGTTTGGGCCACCGCACTGGGCAAGTCCGACGGCTTCAGCAAACTTGGGCCGACCGTTGTTTTTGCCATCGCCATCCTGATGAGCATGGCGGGCCTAGCCGTGGCCATGCGCGAAATCCCCACCGGAACGGCCTACGCTGTGTGGGTGGGCATTGGGGCCGCGATTACGGTCAGCTACGCCATGATCTTTGGCGGCGAGTCCACCTCGGTGATCAAGGTGTTGCTCATTTTTGGGCTGGTGGGCTGCGTGATCGGCCTGAAGATGGTCGATCAAAGCCTCTGACCGCCGGGCCAATCTCGAAGCCTTTATCCCAGCTTCACACGTCCAGGTCCCCCTCGGCTAGGTTCTGCGCGGCCAGCAGCGCCATGACCATTTCCCTCTCCTTCTTCACGTAAAACCCCGGTCCACACCGGCAGCGCCGCCGGCAATTAGCCGATTCAGGGTACGCCCGGCCAATAAGTGTGAGACCTGCACCCATGTGGGAACGTCGTCTGTCCTTCCCTTTACGGACGCCAGGGAGGAAGAGCGCGCCCGCGGCCCGGGCAATGAAACGAAGCAGCGGCCAGGGCAGCCCAGGCTGGTCACCTTTGCAAGCGGAAGCACATGCTGTGGGCTCATCCGTTCGGCCGGCATATGTGACGATCGACCCGGCGGCCTAACCGAAGGGGAGTTCCAACCGTCGCGAATGAGGGTTTCCTCTGACCCCCCGTGTCAGGAAGATGGACGATAGGCCCATCTTGGAGGAGGAGAAGTGAATTTGACCGCCGTGACTAAACCCTTCCCACTGACGATTGCCAGGTTCAATCGCTGCCTGATCGAGCCGGGGCGAATCCAAATGAGCCGACCGCCCCCGTTCCGGCCGGGGCAAGTCCCAGAGCCCGGCCAAGTTCCGTGCAGGAATGCACGACTTCCGCAACGCCTGCCGCCGCCAGTTCGCCTTCAGGGGCGAAACCCCATGAGACGCCAATGCAGTCCAAGCCGTTGGCGCGCGCACCGTAGACGTCCTGGTGCCGGTCCCCCACCATGATGGTGCGGCGCGCTGTAGAGTGTGGGCTGGCATGACCTTCCAGCCCCTCGAGGGCCGCGGCGATGACACCTGTCTTGTCTGCCCGGTACCCCGGCTCGAAGGGCATGAGCGTCTCGTCAGCGTGCGATCCGCAGATCAGGTCAAAGGAATCGGCCAGCCCGTGGTGGGTCAGCAGCGTATGGGCAAGCGGCTCGGGCTTCTGGGTGGCCACGGCCAATTGCAAGCCCGCAGCACGGAGTTTTGTAAGCAGCTCCCCGATTCCCGGGTACACCCTCGACATCGCCATCCCCTCCCCTGCATACCAGGCGCGGTACGTGGCTATGACCTCGCCCACCAGGGGTTCCGGCACGCCGGCAATCGACACGAGCGCGTCGGAGAGCTTGGGCCCGACCATTTTCTCCAGCTCTGCGGGCTCGAGCGTGGGCAGGCCCAAGGCCTGCAGCGCATGGGCGATGCCACCGGTGATGCCTCCCGCCGGGTCGACAAGCGTGCCGTCAAGGTCAAAAAGGACAGCGTCAAAAAGGATGGCGTCGAAAAGGCCTGTTCCCGGCGCGACGGATCCAGAAAGCGGGCGCGCCTGCGGCTTGGCGGGAATCGTGTCATCGTCGGGCGCGACGGGCGCGGCAATATTCACGTCCACAGTTTCCCACAGTCCCGGCGGCCGGCCGGCATCCACGCCCGGGCGGCCTATAGACGGCTAGTGCCTATCCGGCTAGCTCATTTTTTAGACTCACGGCATCTCGAAACTGTTGCCTGGACGGTCGTCGCCGGACACTCTTCTGGCCTAGCGTCGGATAATTGACTAGATCACAAGACGCCCCAACTGTTGCTGCACCGGCTAAGAACCGGCTAATGGAGGATCTGCGGCGGTGTCGGCGACAGATTGAGGGCTGTCGATGTAACGCTCATGCTACTCAGTTAGACGACAGTGTCATCGATGACATTGAATGCCTTCACGGCACTGACGTGCGCTCCCGCAGACGATGTTAAGAGCCGGTACCTTCACCCGACTCAGGATGTTCGCCACGCAACGTGGATACCGCTGGCCGTGGCCAAGAATTTGAGCTCAACCAAACTGTTAATGACGAGATCGGCACTCAGATCAGCCGCTACGTGTGTACCCGCCACCGCCAGGGTCGTGCACCCGGCATCCTGGGCGGAGCGCAGACCGGCCGCTGCGTCCTCGATGACGAGGCAGCGGGCGGGGTCCAAGCCCAGCCGCTGGGCGCCGCTCGCGAAGGGTTCGGGGTGCGGTTTGCCGCGCACGACGTCGTCGGCGGTGACTACCACGCGGGGCGGGACCAGCCCGGAGGCCGTGATTCGTGCCGTGGCCAGGGGCCGTGTGCAGGAGGTGACGATCGCTTTGCGGTTCTCCCCGATGGCCGAGAGCGCTTCGGCTGCTCCCGGAAGGATGGTGACATCACTGACTTCGGCGATCTCGATTTGTTGAATGCGCTCAAAGGCTTCGTCGAACTCTTCGGGCGGGACCAGGGATGCCACAATGTCCCGGCCCGGCTGGCCGTGGGCACCCTCGAGGAACGATGGATCGAGTCCACGTTCGGCACACCACGCGAACCAGGCGCGACGCACCGCGGGGGTCGAGTCTATGAGGGTGCCATCCATGTCGAACAGGACGGCGTCAAACGTCTGATCGATCACGGGTCGCAAAGGTCTGCTAACCTCCGCGGTATCGGCTCCGGAGACAAGGATAGTGCGTTCGGTGAACTGGGTCATGGATGCGGCGTCTTTCTTTCTCGTCACTCTGGCATGGATTTTGGGCTTATCACCTGTGGAATCGCCCGTCAAAAGACACATGTAACCCTCACCATGAGGGTTCAGTCGGATTTGAGCAGTGATTGGCTTGTGGTCATCTAGGCCGACTCCTCGGCTGGAACTACCCCGAAAAACCGGGGGCTGTCCCCCGCACGGCTCACGGTTCTCATCTCAAAGGGAAGTTCTTCAGGCCCCGACTGACCGAGGATGTCCGAAAGGGAGATTGGCTGCGGCGTCATCAACAATGGGGAACTAGTTGCTGGATGGGTTTCGGCAATGGGGAATGGACGCCGAAAACCGGCTTTGCGATTGGCGTCTCCGGCTGGAGCGGCGAAATCTACAGCTAACGCTCGGGCCAGCGTCAGAATTTGGTCACGATTCAGCCGCCTCCTCTTGTTTCCGTGCTGCCCTGTCGAGGCCTACCAAAACCCGCGCGTTGTTTGCCGCGTCCCTGAGATCGTAGCGCAGCGGCGTACCGTTTAGGACGCTGTCGGCAAAGTGCTCGCCCATCCGTACGAAGTGGTTTTCGCCTTTGACCTCGTGATAGATAGTCTCCTGCCCGAAGTGGTGCTCCTCCAGCACCGAATCCTCCTCCAAGAGGCCAAAAGGATTGTCGAGGTAGAGCCGGCCCTCGGTGCCCGTAAGTTCTAAAAAGTTGCGGCGCTCAAGGTTCACACCGGTATCAAAAAGTGCAGTTGCGCTGCCGGGAAAGCGCAGCATGCCCGCAATGCTGGTGTCGATTCGACCTCCGTCGTTGGCGTCGCGGTAGTTGCCAAAGGCGGCGAATCGAGTCGGCTCCTGCGCGGTGACCATCCGGCTCACGTTGACGCAGTAGCACCCCGCATCGAAGAGTGCGCCGCCGCCGAGCCCGGTATACCAGCGGATGTTGTCGTCCCCACCCGCGTCGAAGGAGTGACCGACGTGGACAAATGTCAATTTGCCCACCGCTCGGGCCGCGAGCAGCTCTTGCAGCTTCTCGAAACGTGGGTGAAAACGGTACATGAAGCCTTCTAAGACTTTCAGTCCGGTCTCGTCGGCCTTGCGCATAATCTCCTCGCACTCGGCGGCACTCATCGCCAAGGGTTTTTCACAGAGGACGTGCTTGCCTGCGTCCAAGGATTTTAGAATCCACTCGAGGTGTAGTGCGTTCGGCAGCGGAATGTAGACGGCGTCGATGTCCGGCGAAGCGAGCAGCGCCTCGTAAGAGCCAAACGCCTGTGGGACCCCGTGCTTGTCGGCGTACTCCCTAGCCTTTTCCTCGGTACGGGAAGCGATACCTACAACCTCACCGTTTTTCGTTTCCTGCAACGCCGGAATTGTCTTGCGGACGATGCGGGCGCTACCCAAAACGCCCCAACGCAATTTCTCGCTCATTAAGCTCTCCTTTTTTGACCTACCCCAACTGGGAAGGCTCCTGCGAACCGCAGCGCTAATTGGTGGGATTTCTGAACGATAAATGTCCATAGAACCGGAGGGCTCTTCCTGCTGCCCGTCGCTTTAAGTGTTTGAAGGTTCTCCGCGTTTCGTGGTGAATACCAGCCCGCTGAAATGAAACTATGCCACCGTCCGGGCGGCTCTCAGTAGGATACGTGACTGGTAGTTGGTCGGGTCGCCGAACCCACGGGCAATTCTTTTTCATCTTTGTGATCACGGTGTTGGCTGCTAAGGCGTCGGCTTTTGGTTAGATAGATACCGCCCATTCTGAACAAGCTTGCGCCAAAACCCCGTGACTACGCCGCACACCATGGAATTAGTCATCGAGGGAGGCCGCATCATCGACGGGCCCTAGATTTCCTCGTACCGGAAGGAATGGGACGCCAGGCCTTCCGGATTGGGTCCATAGACAGTGACCATTCGCGAGTAAACCGGGGCCCAGTACCGGCCCACTCCGCCGGGATTCACACGCGCCGAATCCCCCGGTTTCAGGATGACGGTCTTGCCTTGGCTCTCGATATGGAGTTCGCCTTCCACCACAAAATTGGTCTCGCTGTGCGGGTGAAAGTCCTCCCAGGCACAGGCCTCCAGCTCCCATTCGGAGAGTATGAAGTCGTCCCATGGGCCGATGGGGTGGGCATTTATGAATCGGCAGCGTAAGCGTGGGCCCCCGATCTTCATCGGTTCCATAGTCTTCGCTGGCCAGAAATTGATCGCCTCACCGGTCGTCAGTGTCGGGCTGGGCTGCTGCTTAGTTGTGTTGGTGTTCATCGGTCCAACCATTTCTTGAAAGATTACGGAATTCGGTCAGGAGGGGCGATTCTGCGGGGAGGCGTTAGACCAGTCGCGGTGGCTGCCTGCCGCCATGATGCGTGTAACGGGTGCGTAGGTTAGTAGTCGATTTACCCATTCATTCCGATAAAAACCTACAAGAATTTAGCGTTGATTGAATCTTTTTAGTTTCCAATTTGTAGGATTCATCAACGATTTACCAGTAGGGACCCCCGCACCTAAACGGCCACAGTGCTGGTGGCGGCGGGCGCACCTGCGTCCACGTCCTCCGAAGGGCCCTGCAGGTACCGTTCCAGGGAGTCATCCATGGCGTTGAGCCAGCGCGTGTGGTGCTTTGCCGACACGGTGCCGGTGACCACGGAGCGGTGGACGGCGTCGCGGTAGCCGAGGATGTCCGCGTGCTTATTGCCCATCCAGTCCTTGAACAACTGGGAGACTGCGTCCAAGTCAAAGGATGGGTAGTCGGTGGCGTCGATCAGCTCGCCCAGGTAGTCCGACTGGTAGTCAGTCTCGGCATCGTGGTCCGTCAGCCCTGCTTGGCGCTTGAGCCAGAGCTGGATGTCTGTCTCGCGCTGCGCCAGAGACGGTAGCTCGATGACTCCGGTCATGACATCGCGGGCAAACCAGGCCTGGGCGTCAAACATGTTAAAGGTGTAGTACTGGTCCTGCGCCCCCAGGTAGAACAGGTTGGTGTTCTGCTGCCACACCACTCCTTTGTAGAGGTTGGCGGGGTACAGCACGTTTGCCGATTTCAGCGACAGCTCGTTGGGCAGGAACGGATATTTGTGCTGGTATCCGGTGCACAGCACGACGACGTCAAAGTCACCTTGGGTGCCGTCGCTAAAGTGCGCGATGCTGCCGTCAAAGTACGTGACGAGCGGGCGCTCCACCGTATTCCTGGGCCAGTGATAGCCCATGGGGGCGGTGCGGTAGCTCAGGGTGATGGACGCGGCACCCATCTTGTGTGCCTGCATGCCGATATCCTCGGCGGAATAGCTGCTGCCGATCATGAGCAGGCGCTTGCCGACAAAGCGTTCGGCGCCGCGGAAATCGTGGGCATGTATGACTTCGCCCGGGAAGGTTTTGATGCCTCTGAACTCGGGGACTGAAGGGACGGAGAAGTGACCGGTGGCAACCACTAGCTTGTCAAAGATGTGCGTCTCCGTGGTGCCGGTGGAAAGGTCCTCCACTGTCAGGGTAAATTCTTGCGCGTCCTCGTTGTAGCTGGTGTGGCGTGCAACGGTGTTGAGCCGGACGTATTTGCGGACATCCGACTTTTCCACACGGCCCTTTATGTAGTCGAAGAGAACCTCCCGGGGCGGGAAGGAGGAGATGGCACGGCCAAAGTGCTCGTCAAAAGTGTAGTCGGAGAACTCCAGACATTCCTTGGGCCCGTTGGACCACAGATGCCTATACATGCTGCTGTGGACAGGCTCGCCATCGCCATCCAGGCCGATTCGCCAGCTGTTGTTCCACTGGCCACCCCAGTCCGCCTGCTTTTCAAAACAGAGGATATCGGGGATGGCGGCACCCTTTTGGCGTGCTGATTCAAACGCCCGCAGTTGTGCCATGCCGCTGGGGCCCGCGCCAATGATTCCGATTCGCAATGCCATGATTCTCTCCTCACTCATTAGATCTTTAGTTCCCTTTTGTGCGGTGTTGTGGGTTGGCTTGGGTGTTAGGTCAGTAGCCAGGTGGATGCGGCTTTGCGGTAGCGGCTGATGCCTTTGTATTCGGCCATGTCTTCGGGGAGTTCTGTGAGTACGTGGCCTAGGCGTTCGCGCCAGAGGGGTATTTGGGCGATGTCGGTGAGGGGTAGGAGGTAGGAGCGGATCAGGAATAGCACGGCTCCGGTGTGTGGGAGGCAGAGCATGTGCTGAACTTCCACTGGCAGGTGGAGCCTGTTGGGTAGGTCGGGGTCTGTTGCTATGGTTCCGCGGTCTGGGGCCCAGTCCGGGTAGGTTTCGGTGGAGGTGTCCAGGCGCCGGTCTACGGTCATTGTCCAGTTGGTTCTGCG
>NZ_JAPNLH010000036.1 GCF_026627425.1 Arthrobacter endolithicus | reverse complement strand
TCCAAAAAACGGCTCTTCCCGCCCGGGCTACGCAGATTCATCATCACCCGAGACCAAACCTGCCGGACCCCCTGGTGCGACGCCCCGATCCGGCACATCGACCACATCATCCCCCACCACAACCAACGAAAAAACAAAAACCATAGAAAAGACGGAAAGGACGGGCCCTGCGGAAACCACGTAACCGGGCCCGGCGGCGGACAGACCAGCGAACCCAACGGCCAAGGCCTCTGCGAACGCTGCAACTACCGCAAAGAAACCCCCGGCTGGACCTCCACCCCACCACCCCGAACCCCACCCGGAAACCCGCCCGGAACAAGCCCGGCAACCGGAACACCGCCACGACACACCGTCGTGACCACCACACCCCTGGGTTTCACCTACACCTCCACAGCACCGCGGCTACCGGGGACACACTAGGTCCCCGCTGCCGACTCGGGATCAAGTTTTCAGCCCGACAGGACGCCCCGGTAGCTCCACGACTCTCAATCTGAGGTCGTATACGAGATTCCGGCAGCGCGTGCTTACGCGGGCGAACCATCAGCAGACCCGACTGGGCGGGGAAGTTTCTGCCAGGGCCAGCGGCCGGTAATTTCCAGCTCCAGCGAGAAACTGAGAAACGTTCGAATTATCACAATGACGGCAAGTACACCGACGCTGGTGAACGTGGGAGTGACGGCGACTGTACGGATGATATCCGCAGCAACCAAAAGCTCGAGACCCAGCAATATGGACCTACCGAGCAATTGGCGATAAGCCGTATATAAGGTAACGGAGGCCATGGCCGGCGTACCCTTGGGACGGTGCCCGCGCAGAGCCAACGGGAGAGAAATGACAGCGCCAGAAATCATAACGGCCACCCCGGCAGCGTCAAGGTACTGGCCAGCAGCTTCAATCAGATGCTGAAAATTCATAGTGGTCCTCTCAATCCCCGGTGCTGGTTCCCCCAGCCGCCTAAGATTGAACAGTAAAGCTCTGACCAACAGAAGCCAAAATACCTGTAGGAAGTCTATTCAGTGACGTTTCACCCCACCGGCTCACCCGAGCTGGTTACCCGGGCGCCCAGTATTGACGAACTTTCAGCTGCGGCCGGATTCGATTATTTCCGGGCTGGCCGCGTCATCGGGATCGGATTCGAGCCGGGTTCCGGGCTGCTCCGGGGAAAAATATCCGGGCCTGCCGAGTTCAGCGCAACCGCCAAGCTTGTCCATGGGGTGAGCGGAACCTGGCAGTGCACAGTAGGCATCTGCAACTGCCCTCTCCGACAGAACTGCAAGCACGTCGCGGCGCTTCTTTTCGCCGCCGAGGCAGACCCGAAGATCGGCGCTGTTCTGGGTACGCACAGCCCTTCTTCGCATCGCACCGCTGCCGCACCCGATGCCACAGATTCCAATGGATGGGAAAGAGCCCTGCAGGGTCTCCTCCCGCCGACAGCCAGTAAGACGAATGATGACCGTCCCCGGCTGGCTTTGCAGTTTGAGATCGAAGAACCCAACGCATTGCCGTCGAGCTCCCGCCTGCCGCACGTCGACGGGCCCGGTGGCAAATGGACGGCGGCTCCCCAGCTGCAGGTCCGTCCGGTGGCCTTGGGAGCCAAAGGCAAGTGGCTGCGCAGCGGCATCAGTTGGAGCACGCTCAATTACCTGAACTTTGGCCGCAAATTCAATGAAAGCCACCTCGAGTGGCTACTGGAATTCCTCGGCTCGCACTCCCCCGCCACCCACCATCAGAACGCAGCGTCTCCCTGGCTTTCACTGAACACGTACGCCGGGAAGAATCTGTGGATCCTGCTCTCCGATGCCAAGGACATCGGTCTGCAACTGCTCAACAGCCACGGTCCCATGGAGCCCATTCATGTCCTGCAGGATCCTGCTGCCGTCCAACTGGACCTCAGCCGGGCGGACGACGGCGGCCTGGACCTGGGTGGGCTTGTCACCGTTGCCGGACAGCGTCTCGAGCCGGGCGTCATCGGCTCCATTGGTCGCCCGGCTCACGGGTTGTTTTACGCCGATGACGGGCTCCTGCCCGATGCCGCTGCACCCTATGCCGATGATGCGGTGAATTCTGGTCGTATCACCCTCGTCCCGCTTGCCTCTTCGACCTCTGTGCATCTGCTTGACTTCGTGACGGCAGGTTTGCAGGTCCGCATCCCGGCCCGCGACGAGGAACGGTTCCTGACGCAGTTTTACCCGCAGCTGAAGCGATCCGCCGAGGTCGTTTCCGCGGATCGTTCAATTGAGCTGCCTTCCTACACGGCACCGGTGCTCTCGCTGCTGGCCAACTTCGGGCGGGACCATAGTCTTCGCCTGCGCTGGGAATGGCAATATGCCGCCGGCGCCAATGTAAGCGCTCAGCCGCTGTGGGGCGGAGAAGATGATGCAGCTTCACGGGATGAAGCAGCGGAGGCCCGGATTGTGGCGGCAGTTGGGGAACCTTGGACTCTGCTGCCGGCCTTGGCCGAGTCCTCGGATAATCCGTGGGGTGAACCAAGGCTGGCCGGGTCCGTGACCCTCCAAGGGCTGGACACTCTGGTCTTTGCCGAGCAGGTCCTCCCTGTACTGAGGCTGGTTCCTGAGGTAGAAGTTAAGACTGCCGGGGACATTGCCGCCTATCACGAGGCCTCCGAGGCGCCGGTGATTAGCATTTCCACGACAGCAACCGGCGACCGTGACTGGTTTGATCTGGGTATCGTCATCACCCTCGAAGGTGAGCCGGTACCTTTCTCCGATGTTTTCTCCGCGTTGGCAGCGGGTCATACGCGCATGCTGCTGCCCAGCGGAGCACATTTTTCTTTGGATCTACCGGAACTCCACAAGCTGCGGGACCTGATTGACGAGGCCCGTGGGCTGCAGGACGCTGCAGGCGGCGAGTTGACCATCAGCCGCTTTCAGGCCGGTCTTTGGGACGAGCTCGCGCAGTTAGGCATTGTCGACCAGCAGGCAGCCCAGTGGAGAAGCGCCATCGAAGGGCTCTTACGCGGCGGCGCAACCAGGTCTTTGCCGGCCCCGGATTCCCTTAACGCCACTCTTCGCCCGTACCAGCTGGAGGGCTACAACTGGCTCAGTTTTCTGTACAACAAGGGCCTGGGCGGGGTTCTGGCCGATGACATGGGATTGGGAAAGACGGTTCAGACCTTGGCATTGTTCTGCGCCGCTAAGGCCAATAACCCCGCGGGCGCGCCGTTCCTGGTCGTGGCGCCCACCAGTGTGGTGGGCAACTGGCGGACCGAAGCTCTCCGCTTTGCCCCCGGATTGCGCACCGTCGCTGTTGGTGAGACGTTCAGCAAGAGCGGGCTGAATCCTGTGGAATTTTTCGCTGGAGCGGACATTGTGGTGACCTCATATGCCCTGTTCCGGATCGATTTCGATGCCTATGCTACGCAGTCCTGGGCGGGACTGATCCTCGACGAGGCCCAGTTCGTGAAGAATCACCAGTCCAAGGCTTACCAATGCGGGCGAAAGCTGAATGCCCCGTTCAAACTCGCCGTCACCGGCACACCCCTGGAAAACAATCTGATGGAACTATGGGCGCTGACCTCAATCGTTGCCCCCGGACTGTTCCCCAGCCCGAAGCGATTCACCGAGTTCTACCAGAGGCCCATTGAAAAGGCGGGAAACTCCGAGCTGCTTGCCAAGTTAAAGTCGCGGGTTCGGCCGCTCATGTTGCGCCGAACCAAGGAACAGGTCATCGGCGACCTTCCGCCCAAGCAGGAGCAGGTGCTGGAGGTGATTCTCAATCCGCGGCACCAAAAGGTGTATCAAACCCATCTGCAGCGTGAACGGCAGAAGGTTCTCGGTCTGCTCGATGACGTGAACAAGAACCGCTTCACGATCTTCCAATCCCTTACTCTGCTGCGACAGCTCAGCTTGGACGCTTCATTGGTGGACGAGAATCTGGATGGCATCCGTTCCAGCAAACTTGACGTACTTTTTGAGCAGTTGGAGGACGTTCTCGAGGAGGGTCACCGTGCGCTGATTTTCAGCCAGTTCACCGGCTTTCTCAATAAGGTCCGGCAGCGGCTGCAGGCGCAGGGAACCGACTTCTGCTATTTGGACGGCGGCACCCGCAACCGCTCCGCCGTCGTCGAGGATTTCAAGCGTGGCACTGCACCGTTGTTTCTGATTAGCCTCAAAGCCGGCGGGTTCGGGCTGAACCTCACCGAGGCGGACTACGTTTTCATTCTGGATCCGTGGTGGAATCCGGCGTCCGAGGCGCAGGCCGTGGACCGCACGCACCGGATTGGTCAGGAGAAAAACGTCATGGTCTACCGACTTGTAGCCAAGGACACCATCGAAGAAAAGGTGATGGCCCTGAAATCCAGGAAGTCCGCGCTCTTCGCCGACGTGATGAGCGGAGATTCACTCTCCGGGGGTGCACTGACGGCCACGGATCTGGCCGGGCTTTTCAGCGAATAAGCCGTGCAGGTGGCGCTAGTGGAGCTAGAGCTGCGGGCGCCAAACGACGACGGCCTGGGACCTTGGGCGCGGCCGCTGCCCTCGGGCCAGCGTCACCACATCTCCTGCGAGGCCGGCGGCGAAAACTCGGGATGCGTCGCGTCCGCGCCAACGCCGGGCGTCGGAGCCAGCGGACGCCAGCTGCTCTGCCATCTCCGCCACTCTGGCCTGCAGCGCGGCCACTTGATTTTCCAGCTCCAGGATACGTTTCACGCCCTCCAGCGAGACGCCCTCCTGGGACAGTCGCTGCACTTCGCGGAGCATATCCACATCATGCTGAGAGTAACGGCGTGAACGGCCGGGGGCCCGGCTAGGAGAAACGATACCGAGCCGGTCGTACTGGCGAAGCGTCTGAGGATGCATTTCCGCCAGTTCGGCCGCCACCGAGATCACGAAGATCGGGGCGCTCGGATCGATCCCCACCGGCTTCTCCTTCCACTCCTTGCAATGACCTGTTTTTCGTTTGCCTTACCGCGTTAAAGCCTGGCTTTTGCGGCGAGTTCGGCGCGCGGATCGCCCTCGGACGTTGCCTGGGCAAATGCCTTGACAGCTTCCTGCGCTTCTTCGTTGAGCTTTTGCGGGACCGTCACATCGATCGTGACCAGTAAGTCGCCAGCCGCCTTCGCCGTCGTCACTCCCTTAGCCTTGACACGCAACGTACGCCCCGAAGGGGTTCCCGCAGGAACCCTGACCTTGACATACTCACCTGTGAGAGTCGGCACCGAGATGTCCGCGCCCAGCGCAGCCTCCGGGAAGGTGACCGGCACATGGATGCGGATGTTATTGCCATCGCGGGTGAAGAACCCATGAGGTTTGACCTGCACCGTGACCATCAGATCACCGGGACCGGCTGCCCCTTGCTGGCCCTTGCCGCGGACCCGAACCTTCTGTCCGTCTTTGATGCCGGCCGGGATCCGCACATCAATGACCTCGCCGGAGGGCTCCCGCAGCCCGATCGTGGTACCCCGAATAGATCCCGCAAAGGAAATCGTGGTGGATGCGGTGCGGTCCGTTCCTTTTGTGGCCGGAGGCTGGTATCCGCCGCCGCCGAATCCTGCGCCGCCCCCGCCAAAGAGGTCAGCGAACTCCGGCGGCAAGCCAGAGGCATCAAATCCCTGTGGACCGGCGCTCCGGGTCCGTCCACCCCCGCCGCGCTGGGCGTTGAAAAGTCCGCCGAAGAGATCATCGAATCCGGCGCCTTGGCCACCTGCCCCGCCTGCACTGAAGCGGGCGCCTCCGCCCATGGCACGGATGGCGTCGTACTGTTCGCGGTCCTCCCGACTGGATAAGACCGAGTAAGCCTCGGAGATATCTTTAAACGTCTTTTCCGCAGCCGCGTTTCCGGGGTTCGTGTCCGGATGATACTTCCGGGCGAGCTTGCGGTACGCCTTCTTGACGTCCGCGTCGGATGCGTCTTTGGAAACGCCGAGGATCTTATAGAAGTCCTTGTCGACCCAATCCTGACTTGCCAAGGCGTCTCCTTATCTAAAAATTCATGAGTCGGCTGGGCAGCAGGTGCCCGAAGAGAGCCTCTCCGTGCACCTGCTGCTCATTCGAGGGGTTAAGCCGGTACGGCCACGATCACCTGGGCTGCGCGGAGCACCCGGTTCTCGGTCCGGTAGCCCGCCCGAAGCACCTGACTGACTGTATCAATATCGAGGCCCTCACCCGGCTGTTGAATCAACGCTTCGTGAACCGTTGGATCGAATGCCACACCGGTTTCGTCGATGCGGGTCAAACCATAGGTTTTCAGCGTATTTTCCAACTTCACAGCGATGGATGCGAAGGGTCCGTCCGTCAGATCGCCATGCTGGCGGGCAGCATCAATGTCGTCCAGGACGGGCAACACCGCATTGAGCACGCCAATCACAGCCATCTCACCGGCCACCGCGCGGTCGCGTTCGACCCGTTTGCGGTAGTTGACATACTCGGCCTGGAGCCGCAGCAAATCGTTCTTCAGTTCTGCGGCCAGCTCGACTGAAGAGCCCTGCGCCACCGAATCCTCGGCCGTGACCTCAACACCATTGAGGATATCCTCCGCCTGGGACAGCGCGTCGCCCTCGGCGCCGCTACCTGCTGCGCCCGCCGCGGCTTCGCCGGTGGAGTCAGCCGGAACCCCCTCCTGGGGGATGGCTGCTGACTCGTCCGGCGACTGATTGCTTACGTTTTCCGCATCGTCACCGTGCTTTGCCATGGTTACTTCTTCTCGTCTTCGTCAATGATCTCGGCGTCAACAATGTCTTCATCGGCGCCAGCGGAGGCGGTTCCCGCATCGGCACCCGCGGCACCGTCGGCGCTCGGAGCCTCCGACTGAGCTGCGGCGTAAATGGCCTCCCCCAGCTTGGACTGCGAAGCCTGCAGCTTTTCGAACGTGCTCTTAACAGCGTCCTCATCGGTGCCGGCCAGTGCTTCCTTGAGGGCGTCGACGTCGGCCGAAACCTCAGTCTTGACGTCCTCGGGCAGCTTGTCGTCATTGTCGGCCAAAACCTTGGCCACCGAGTACTGCAGCTGCTCGGCGCTGTTGCGGATGTCGGCCTGCTCGCGGCGTGCCTTGTCCTCGGATGCGTGCTCTTCGGCTTCGCGGACCATCCGGTCGATGTCTTCCTTTGACAACGAAGATCCACCGGTGATGGTCATGGACTGCTCTGTGCCGGTGCCCTTGTCCTTGGCGGACACATGCACAATACCGTTGGCGTCGATGTCGAAGGTAACCTCAACCTGCGGCACTCCGCGCGGGGCCGGAGCGATTCCGGTCAGCTCGAAGGTACCCAGCGGCTTGTTGTCCCGGGTGAACTCGCGCTCGCCCTGGAACACCTGGATGGACACGGACGGCTGATTGTCATCGGCCGTGGTGAACGTTTCCGAACGCTTGGTCGGGATGGCCGTGTTGCGCTCGATCAGCTTGGTCATCACTCCGCCCTTGGTTTCAATACCCAAGGACAGCGGGGTGACGTCGATCAACAACACGTCCTTGCGCTCGCCCTTCAGGACGCCGGCCTGGAGTGCCGCCCCGACGGCTACAACCTCATCCGGGTTGACACCCTTGTTGGGCTCCTTGCCGCCGGCAAGTTCCTTGACCAGGTCGTAGACGGCCGGCATCCGGGTGGATCCGCCGACTAGCACGATGTGATCGATGTCCGAAACCTTGATGCCGGCTTCCTTGATGACGTCGTGGAACGGCTTCTTGGTGCGCTCCAGCAGATCCGAGGTCAGTTCCTGGAACTTCGCGCGGGTCAGCTGCTCGTCCAGGTGCACCGGACCATCCGCGGTCACGGACAGGTACTGCAGCGAAATGTTGGTGCTGGTCGCGGAGGAGAGCTCCTTCTTGGCCTGCTCGGATGCCTCGCGCAGACGCTGCAGGGCAATCTTGTCCTTGGACAGATCCATGCCCTTGACCTTGAGCTGCTTGAGCAGGTAGTCCACAACGCGCTGATCCCAGTCGTCGCCGCCGAGGCGGTTGTCGCCGGAAGTAGAGCGGACCTGGATCGTGGAGAAATTGTCTTCGTCCTTGCCGACTTCCAGCAGGGAGACGTCGAAAGTTCCGCCGCCGAGGTCGAAGACCAGGATGAGCTCGTCTTCCTTGCCCTTATCCAGGCCGTAGGCCAAGGCGGCCGCGGTTGGCTCGTTGACGATGCGCAGCACGTTCAGGCCCGCGATCTCGCCTGCTTCCTTCGTGGCCTGGCGCTGGGCGTCATTGAAGTACGCCGGTACGGTGACCACGGCGTCGGTGACCTTCTCGCCCAAGTAGCTTTCGGCGTCGTTCTTAAGCTTCATCAGAACGCGCGCGGAAATTTCCTGCGCCGTGTATTTCTTGTCATCGATCCCGACGGTCCAGTCGGTGCCCATGTGGCGCTTGACCGAGAAGATAGTGCGGTCAATGTTATTAACGGCCTGGCGCTTGGCGATTTCCCCGACCAGGACTTCCCCGGTCTTGGAGAACGCGACGACGGACGGGGTGGTGCGGCCGCCCTCGGCATTCGCGATAACGGTAGGCTCGCCGCCTTCGAGTACGGAGACGACGGAGTTCGTGGTTCCGAGGTCAATTCCTACTGCACGTGACATAAGGGCGTTTCCTTTCAGTTTCCGCTGCCGGAGTTTGCCGCCGCCCCCATCCTTCGAGGCCGGCCGACTCCGCTCAACCAGCGGTCCATTGAGCGTTCTGCACTCAACTCTACTCAGGCCGGAATTGATGTCAAATCAAGTTGAGCGTATGGGACTCATGTTGCGCTTTCGGAGAACGGTCGACGGCGGCCCGCGGTCACCGTCGTCCAGTCTTCTCAGTCCTTGAACACCTCTGGCGACTGCGGGCGGCGGCGCGTAATGTCCCCACCATGAGTGAAACTGGACCCGGAAATGACGTCTACACGCATGGCCATCACGAGAGCGTCCTGCGCTCACACGCCGCCCGGACCGCAGCGAACTCCGCCGGCTATCTGCTGCAGCACCTAGCGCCCGGGCTCTCGGTGCTCGACGTGGGCAGCGGACCCGGCACGATCACGGCTGACTTCGCCCGCCTGGTGGCTCCTGCCGCAGTCATCGGACTGGACCGCTCACCCGAGGTGGTGGCCTGGGCGGAGGCGCTGGCCGCAGAGCAGCAACTGGACAACCTATCCTTCCGCGCAGGCAATATCTACGACCTCGATTTCCCTGATGCCCAGTTCGACGTGGTCCATGCGCATCAAGTTCTGCAGCATCTGACCGATCCGGTGGCGGCGCTGCGGGAGATGCGGCGGGTCGCCAGGCCCGGTGGAATCGTGGCCGTCCGGGACGCAGATTTCCATGCCATGGCGTGGTACCCGCAACTGCCCGAACTGGACCATTGGATGGATCTCTACCAAAACGTAGCCCGGCATAACCGCGCGGAGCCGGATGCGGGGCGGCGCCTGCTCAGCTGGGCGCAGACCGCCGGTTTCACGGACATTATGCCGTCATCTGCGAACTGGCTCTATGCCACGGACCAGCAGCGCCAATGGCACGCCGGAGTATGGGCGGACCGCGTTGTCAGTTCCGCTTTCGCGGAACAGGCCCTGGAGTACGGGCTGGCCGATCGCGCCGAGCTGGAGCGGATCTCGGCCGGCTGGCGGGCGTGGGCGCAGGCCCCGGATGGCTGGTTCCTGATTCCGAACGGGGAGATTATCGCCCGGACCTAACATCCCCGGCCAGGTTCCTCCACAGAGACCATTCGGTGCACAGTTGCCCACATTGGCGGGCCGCTTTCTTCCACCGCCGGGGCCATCAGTTAACGTCGACTCATGAGTTAAGAATATCCCGAATGCACTTCTAGCTACGGCCCGGAGCCTTATGTGGCAGAGGTTGATCAAGTAGAGTTGGTCAACATGGGTACGTACAACGTGCAGGACGCAAAAACGCGGTTTTCCGAGCTGCTGAATCTGGTTGCGCGAGGTGAAGACGTTGTCATTGCCAAGGCGGGCAAACCGGTCGCGCGCCTGGTGAAGATCGAGCGCCCTACAAAACGCCGCCTCGGCTTTGTGAGCGGCCGGCTCCCGGATGACTTTCTCAAACCGGCATCAGAGGAGGAACTGCAGCTATGGCAACAACCACTTATCTCCTCGACAGCCACGCCCTCGTCTGGGCGCTGACCGAGCCGCGAAAGCTTTCCGCCAAAACCCGGAGAATCATCCAGTCGATAGATAATGTACTGGTTGCCTCTGCCGCCACAGCCTATGAGCTTTCCTACAAGCACCAGATCGGCCGGCTGCCGGGCCTGGACGCACTCTTCGTCGGATACCGGCGCCATGTTGTGGAACTGACCTCCGAAGAACTGCCCGTCTCCGGATCGCACGCGCTGGAAGCCGGCCGGTTGGACTGGGATCACCGCGACCCCTTCGACCGGCTGATTGCCGCGCAGGCAATGATTGAGGGCATGCCGCTCATTACGGCAGATCCAGTCTTTACCGGTCTCACCGGGCTGGAAGTCATTTGGTAACAGGCCGCCGCTATTGGGCGCGCCAATGGCCGCCCCCCATCCTCTAGGATCGATTGATGAGCTCACTCATCGTTCCGGATGTCCGGTTGCACAAGTCCTGGCTGGAAGGCACCGCAGAGTTTCAGGGTGTCCATCTGGACGGGGCGGGCGCGGAAGCTGTGGGCGCGGAGCAGTGGCCGCTCGCTGAGCTGCGGGATCCGGACACCTTTCGGCGTTTCACCTCTGCACTGATCGCTGACGCACTTCCGGATGCCCAGCGTATGGAGGGCTACGTCCCGTGCACCTACCGGTGGATCGTGGACTCAGACACTTTCCTCGGCTCCATCGCCCTCAGACATGAACTCAATGAATACCTTCTCCAGGAGGGCGGCCACATCGGCTACAGCGTCCGCCCCAGTGCCCGACGGCAGGGACACGCGGCCAGCGCGCTGCGCGGGATCCTGCCGGTCGCCTGGACGCTGGGCATGGACCAGGTGCTGCTGACGTGTGACGAGTCGAACGCCGGCTCGCGGGCAACCATTGAGCGCAATGACGGAGTGTATGAGGACAGCCGCAACGGCAAGCGCCGCTACTGGATCAGCCGCGCGTAAACGCTGGCGGAACTGGCCTTAGGCTAACGGAATGGAATTTTCCCTTTGGCTGGCTCTGCTGGGCGCGGGCGCGATGATCAGCCTGACTCCCGGCGCCGGAGCGATCAACACAATGAGCAATGCGCTGACGGCGGGCTTTCGACGCTCCATTTGGGGAATTTTGGGCCAGCAGCTGGCGCTGATCATTCACATTGCGATCGTTGCCGCCGGCGTCGGATTACTCGTTTCCAGCTCTCCCCTTGCCTTCCGCATCATCCGATATGCCGGCGCCGCCTATCTGATTTATTTGGGCATCCGGAAGATACTGACAAGACCAACCACAAATCCGGAAGACTCTGCGGCTGCCGAGGAGTCCGGCCGTTCCATGTTTCTGCGCGGGTTCTGGGTGAATCTGCTCAACCCCAAGGCCATAGTCTTCTTCCTCGCCTTCATGCCGCAGTTCATCCGGCCGGACGCACCGCTCGCGCCGCAGTACGCCGTTCTGACCGGCACCGTGGTGCTGATCGACGTCGTGGTGATGTGGTTCATTTTTGCCGCCGGAGCCAAGCAGCTGAAACATCTCACGGGCAGCCCCCGCGGCCAGCTGACGCTTAACAGCAGCTTCGGCATACTCTTCATCGCCGTCGGCATCCTGCTGGCTCTGCTCTAACCCTCGGCGGTGTCATACCCTCGAAGCAACAAGTTGGTTGAATAGAGGAGCTGCTGGTGGGGCGTAGGCCGTTGTCGTTTTCGGATCGAGCGGACATCGCTGTGGGGGTCCTGGCTGGTAGGACGGATCGGCAGATCGGGGCTGATCTTGGCCGGCATCATACGATCATTTGGCGGGAACGGC
>NZ_JAPNLH010000035.1 GCF_026627425.1 Arthrobacter endolithicus | reverse complement strand
CATCGAGGCGGCAGAACGTGGTCAGGTCAGGGCTATGGAAGGTAGCGTGGAACACGAGGGCCTTGCGGTAGAGGAATCACGATCTAGACAATCCGATTCTCTCCCAAGGCCCTCACCTCAACCGAAACAACCTGCCGCCCACGGACTCCTAACGCGGCAACGCTGACTACACTCTCAATTCTGAAGAGCCCCTTTAGTCTGAGGTGATTTGGCTCATGACCATGCGTATCCCTGAAAATATGCAAAAATTTAGCTCATAAGAACATTTTCATGCATCATCTGCGAGGATCGTCTGATGGAACGCGAAACTCAGCTAAGTGAGGACGATCTGGCCTTGATCCATGCGCTCCAGATTGCGCCGCGGGCTGGCTGGGTGGAGGTGGCAGCTGTGCTGGGCGTTCATCCGACGAGTTTGGCCGCGCGGTGGGAGCGACTTAGAGCCTCGGGATTCGCTTGGGTTACGGCGCACCCAACGGGCGACCCACAGTCGGTGTCGTTGTCATTCATAGGAGTCGATTGCGTCATGGTGGACCAGTCGCGTGTCGTGGAGGCGCTCTGTGCCGTGCCGGAAATAATGACAGTGGAACAGACGGCCAGCAGCCGTGCGCTCATGTTGACGGTGATCACGGAGTCGATGACTCAGCTCAGCACCGAGGTCATCCCTCGTATTCGCGCCATCCACAGCGTGCTGGGCTACGAGACATCGCTGTGCACCCGGCAACATCAAAACGGCAGCTCGTGGCGGCTGAACGTTTTGAGCCGCGCTCAGCAGCAAAAGATGCAGTCGCTGGCCCGGGTTGATGGCTTAGACGGGCCGCTTCCCAAAAATCATCTGGATCTGCTGCCATTCCTGGCGGCCGATGGCCGGGTCACGGCCGCGCAGATCGCCCGCGCCTTGGGTCGGACTTCGGCAACTGTGCAGCGACAGCTCAATCGTGTACTGGCCTCAAATGTTGTGTCCTTCCGATGTGAAATTGCGCAAAGCCTCTCGGGCCTCCCGGTCACCTGCCAATGGTTCGTCAAGGTTCCGCCCGGGCAACAGGAGGCGGCGGCGGCCACAATACGGCGGATGCGCAATGTTAGGTTCAGCGCGTCGACCACGGGCCAGAGCAATTTCACAGTCATCATGTGGCTTCATTCGGTTGCCGACGTCATGGATGTTGAACTAAGCCTGCAACAAAACATTCCCGGCATAGAGCTGCTGGAGAGCGTGGTGATGCTCGCTTGCCCCAAGCGAGTGGGCTGGATGTTGCGCCCGGACGGCACCGCCGAGGCCGTGGTGGGCGGCGCCGAATCGACGGAGGCAGCGCAGCCACGGATCTAAACCGGCCCCTATTGATTGTCGGTATTGGGCCATAAGGTGGCGGCATGGACTTTTCCCCCTCCCCGCGTACCGCAGACCTCTGCGAACGGGTGGCTCTTTTCATCGCCGCTGAAATTATGCCGGTGGAACAGGAGTACGGCAGAAAGCTGGCGCAGGCGCGCACCGCCGGCCGGCAATGGCGCCCGCTGCCTGTTCTTAACGAGCTGCAGGTCAAGGCGCGTGCGGAGGGTCTGTGGAACCTTTTCCTTCCCGCCGGATACGAGGATGTGCTGGATGCGCGCTACCTACCGCGGGGTGGTGCGGGCCTGAGCAATGCGGATTATGCGCCGATCGCCGAACTCACCGGGCGGTCCTTTCTGGCGCCGATGGTTTTCAACTGCAACGCCCCGGACAGCGGAAATATGGAGGTGCTGATCAAATACGGTTCCGCAACGCAACGTGAACAATGGCTGGATCCGTTGCTGGACGGGCGGATCCGCAGTGCCTTTGCCATGACGGAGCCCGCGGTGGCTTCTTCGGATGCGACCAGCATGGAAACCACGGCAACCGTCTCCGGTGACCACGTCACGGTAAAGGGGCGCAAATGGTGGTCCACAGGCGTCGGGCACCCGGACTGCGACATCCTGCTGGTGATGGCTTTGACGGATCCGCAGGCTCCCCGGCACGCCCGGCATTCGATGGTTCTGATACCGCGCAGCACCGCAGGAGTGTCCGTAGAGCGGATGCTCCCGACGATGGGAATTTACGATGAGCCCGGCGGCCACGGTGAAATCTCCCTGACCGACGTGCGCGTTCCGCTGGCTAATGTCATTGCCGGACCGGGGCAGGCGTTTGCCATTGGGCAGGGCAGGCTGGGCCCGGGCCGGGTGCACCATTGTATGCGGCTGATCGGGCTGGCTGAAAGCGCCCTGGAGCTTGGCTGCCGACGGGCTCTGAGCCGGACGGCGTTCGGCAAGCCGCTGGCGGATCTGGGTGGAAACCGGGAGCGCATCGCCGAAGCCCGGATAGCTATTGATCAGGCTCGACTGCTGGTGCTGCATGCGGCGTGGCTGCTGGATACGCAGGGCACCGACGGCGCTGTCGCGGAGGTCAGCCAGATTAAGGCGGTGGTGCCGAAGATGGCACAAAAAGTGATTGACATGGCCATCCAGCTGCACGGCGCGGCCGGCCTGTCAGATGATTTTCCACTCGCCGCGGCCTGGACCCACGCCCGTGCCCTGCGGCTGGCCGACGGTCCCGATGAGGTGCACCTCGGCGTCGTCGCCGCTTACGAGCTGCGTAAATACCGGCCAAAAACAGCCGATGAGTGAGCCAGAGGACGCCGGCGCCGTCCGGGCCGAAGATGCCTTCGACGTCGCCGCCGTCGCCCGATGGTTGGAGCGTCAGGCGGCCGCTCAGCAGCGAAGCCAGCGGGCACCCGACCTGCGGGGGTTGTCGGGGCTTCCCGAGGTACGGCAGTTTGCCGGCGGGGCCTCGAATCTGACGTATCTGCTGAGCTACCCTCAGCGGGAGCTGGTTCTGCGGCGGCCCCCGGCCGGCAGCAAGGCCCGCAGCGCGCACGACATGGGCCGCGAATTCACCATCCAGCGACAGCTGAAGCCGGTGTATGATTTTGTGCCTGAGATGGTCGCGTTTTGCCACGATCCCGCCGTGATCGGATCGGATTTTTATCTGATGGAGCGGCTGGAGGGTGCCGTTCTGCGTCGGGATCTTCCGCTGGGAGTGGTGCTCGAACCAGGTCAGGCGCGCCGGCTGTGCACGGATGTACTGGACCGGCTGCTGGAACTGCACGCGGTGGATGCGCAGGCCGCAGGGTTGGGTGCACTGGGGCGCGGCGACGGTTATGTGGCGCGCCAGGTCCAGGGCTGGTCCACGAGGTACGTCGCAGCGAAGACCGCGGACGTTGGCGGATTTGAGCCGGTAATTGCATGGCTGGACGCACGGCAGCCGGCAGACTTGGGCACCTGCGTGATTCACAATGACTACCGGCTGGACAATATGGTGCTCTCCGCGCCGCGGCCGGGATGGCTGGCGCAGGAGCAGCCCGCCGTGGTGGGCATCCTGGACTGGGAGATGGCCACGCTTGGGGACCCGCTGATGGATCTCGGCGGAGCGCTGGCATATTGGGTCCAGGCCGACGACGACGAGGTCTTCCAGATACTGCGCCGCCAGCCCACTCATCTGCCCGGCATGCTGACGCGGTCCGAGGTGGTGGAGTACTACGCGGCGCGAACGGGACTGTCCATGCCCGCCGCGGACTGGATTTTTTATGAGGTGTTTGGCCTTTTTCGGCTGGCGGTGATCGCGCAGCAGATCTACTACAGGCACTTTCACGGACAGACCACGAATGAGGCGTTTTCCCAGCTGCACCACGCGGTGCGCTACCTTGAGCAGCGCTGCCGGGGACTTATTGCGGCAGCGGGCTGAGCGCCGTGCCGGAGAAGTTCGCTCGTTCGCAGATCAGCCCGATGGCATCCGATAGCCTGTGAGCATGCGGTTAATTGCCAGCGACATCGACGGAACGATCCTCGGTCATGACGGGAAAATCAGCCCCCGTACCATCCGGGCATTCCGGGCCGCCGCGGATGCCGGGGTGGAAATCGTCTTTGTGACGGGACGTCCGCCGCGTTGGCTGGACCCGTTGCGTGAGCAGATCGGCCACACCGGAATGGTCATTTGCTCCAATGGAGCGGTGGTCTATGACCTGGTCAGCGAACGGGTGACCTCGTCGCACCTGCTGCCGCTGGCGTCGGTACTGCAGGCCCGGGAGATCATCAAGGAACTGGTCCCCGACTCGGTCTTCGCGGTGGAGACGCTCGACGGGTTCCATTTGGAGCCCGGTTTCCTGGAGCCCGGGGCACTGGACCTGCTGGCCCACATAACACCGGCCCCGCTGCAGGAAACCGTCACCGCCAAATCCGCAGTGGTTAAACTCCTGGCGGTTACCCGGGGCAGCAGCGCGGACGCCTTTCTGGCCAAGGTTCGCCCTTCGGTGGACCGGCTGCTTGCCGTGACCCATTCGGCCGCCGTCACCGCCATGCTGGAAATGGGTCCGCACGGCATCAATAAGGCGGTGACGCTGGCGGACTACGCCGCGTCCCGCGGTATTGCAGCCCGTGACGTGGTGGCGTTCGGGGATATGCCCAACGACATTGAAATGCTGCGCTGGGCCGGCGCCGGCTACGCGATGGCCAGTGGGCACGAACGGGCGCGGGCAGCCACGGCGCTGCAGGCACCGGATTTTTCCGACGACGGCGTAGCTCAGGTCCTGGAGGCACGGCTCGCCGGACTGACGAAAGCGTGAGAGCGTGAGCAAACCCTTCCTGGCATCCGATGTCCCCGTGGCCTTCGCGCACCGTGGCTTTTCCCGGCGCGGTCTGGAGAATTCGGTCCCGGCCTTCCGCGCCGCCGTCGGGCTTGGCTTTAGCTACGTGGAGACGGATCTGCACACCACGGCGGACGGCGTGCTGCTGGTTTTCCATGACGCCACTTTGGCTCGTGTCACCGATGGGGAAGGCGACATCAGCGCATTGACGGCCGAGCAGGTGTCGCGGGCACGGATCGGCGGCACGGAGGCCATTCCGACCTTTGCCGAGCTGGTGGCTGCACTTCCCGGCATCCGGATGAACCTGGACGTCAAAGACGCCGGGTCGGTGCCGGCGCTGGCCCGCGCCATCGAGGAATTCGGGCTGCATGAGAGAGTCTGCGTGGCCTCCTTCTCCGACCGGCGCCGGCGCGCTGTGCTCAAACGGCTCTCCCGCCCGGTGGTGAGTTCCGCCGGCAGGACCCGGCTGGTGGCGTTCGTTTTTCTCGGACCATGGCTGCCGCATCCGCTACTGCGCCGCATCCTGCGGGATGTGGACTGCATCCAAGTGCCGGTGCGCTACCGCGGCATCCGGGTGGTCACCGGCAAATCTGTGGCCAGGGCCCACTCACTGGGGCTTAAGCTGCACGTCTGGACCATCAATGACGCGGCGCAGATGCATGCGCTCTTTGAGCTCGGTGTGGACGGCATCATGACGGACCGTGCGGACCTGCTCGCTGAGGTCATGCGGGAGCGCGGCTACTGGGTGTGAGCTGTGCCGCGGACCGGTCCGTTGGCTCCCCGGACCGGCCGGCCGCGCGTTCGGTAAGCCAGCGGCTAACTGGCAGGATGGAGCCATGCGGATTCTGATAGCACCGGATAAATTCAAGGGCACCCTGACGGCTGCGGAGGCGGCCGCAGCAATGGCGGAGGGGGTGCTGCGGGTTTATCCCGAAGCGACGGTGACCACACTGCCGATGGCCGACGGCGGTGAGGGCACCTTGGAGGCCGCGCTCGCCGCCGGGTACGAGGAGAGACTTAATGCCGTGGTGGGACCGATCCTCAAACCTGTGGGAGCTGCCTGGGCGATCAAAGGCACGACGGCGGTCATCGAGACCGCACAGGCCAGCGGCTATCTGCTCTGCGAACCAACTCGGGAAAACGCGCTGCGCGCCCACTCCTATGGCTGCGGACAGCTGATCGCCGCGGCGCTCGATGCCGGTGCCACCGACATCATCCTCGGCCTGGGCGGTTCGGCGATGAGCGATGCCGGCACGGGAGCGCTCCGCGCGCTGGGACTGCAGCTCCTGGATGTCCGCGGCAACCTGGTACCGCTCGGCGGCGGATCGCTGGGCGAGGTGGCCACCATCGATGCGACGGGGCTGGACCCCCGGCTGGCCGCGGCCCGGATCCGACTGGCCGTGGACGTGGACAACGTGCTCTGTGGCCCGAACGGTGCTGCGTATGTGTTCGCCCCGCAGAAGGGCGCCGATCCCCAGGCCGTGGAAATGCTGGACGCGGGGCTGCGGAACCTGGCCTCCGTGATTCGATCTGCCACGGGTACGGAGATCGACGTCCCCGGAGCCGGCGCGGCCGGCGGCTTCCCGTCGTCGTTCCTGGCCTATGCACGGGCAGACATCGAGGGCGGTTTCGCGTTGGTCGCAGAGCTGACTTCACTGGCCGGCGCTTTAGCGCAGGCTGACCTGGTGATCACCGGCGAAGGTTCGCTGGACGTGCAGTCCCTCTCCGGCAAGGCTCCGATTGGCGTCGCGGATGCGGCCAACGCCCGTGGGCTGCCCGTCGTCGTCGTGGCCGGTCGGATCGAAGTGACACCGGCGCAGTTGGCCGAACACGGAGTGGTGGCGGCGGCCAGCGCGGCGGAGGTGGCGCGCTCCGGCGAGGAAGCGCAGCTGCATGCGGCCCGATATGTAGCGCTGGCCACCGCGGAAGCACTGAACGGCGTCTGACCCAACCGGGTAGCAGCAGCTGCACCCAAATCGCGAAATGGCTGCCTTTGCTGCTACCTCGTTGGGTTAGATCTCTGCGCCCCGGGAGTCCGGGCCCAGCTCGTCCGGGGAACCGGTTTCGGGTTCGCGCGGATCCGGCGCCGTCCCGCGCCAGCGGGCCAGCGCGCTCATGCCGTGGTAAATCACCAGCGCGGCGGCCGTGCCCAGCGCAATGCCGGCGAACTGCAGGTCCCCAATGCTCCAGGTGTAGTCAGCAATTCCCACTACCAGCGCGACGGCGGCGGTAGTGAGGTTAATCGGGTTGGAGAAGTTGACCTTGTTCTGTACCCAGATCCGCACGCCCAGCACGCCGATCATGCCGTACAACATGGTGGCCGCACCGCCGAGCACTCCCGGCGGCACGGTGGCAATGGCGGCACCGAACTTCGGGCAAAAACTCAGCAGCAGGGCCGCGAATGCCGCTATCCAGTAGGCTGCGGTGGAGTAGACCCTAGTCGCCGCCATCACGCCGATGTTTTCAGCGTAGGTGGTGGTGCCGGAGCCCCCGCCCAGGCCGGCAAGGGTGGTGGCCACGCCGTCAGCGATCAGGGCGCGCCCGGCGAGTGGATCCAGGTTCTTCCCGGTCATCAGTGCCACGGATTTCACATGGCCGATGTTCTCCGCGACCAGCACCAGAACCACCGGAACGAAGAGGCCGACGACGGCAAAATGGAACTCCGGCAGGTGAAAGGGCGGCAGGCCGATCCATGAGGCGGTATTGATGCTGCCAAAATCCACTTCCCCGCGCAGCACCGCGGCAACGTAACCGACCAGCACCCCGACCAGGATGGACAGCCGGCCCAGAATGCCGCGGAACAGCACGCTCACCAGCAAAATAACCACCAGCGTAATCAGCGCCGTGACGGGTGCCTTGTCGAAATTGCCCTTGGCCGCCGGCGCCAGGTTCAGCCCGATCAGCGCCACAATTGTCCCGGTCACGGCCGGCGGCATGACCAGGTTGATCCAGGCCGCCCCGAAGCGCTGCACCAGCAGGCCGATCGCCGCCAGGACCACGCCGGCCATGACCACCCCGCCCAACGCCCCGCCGATTCCGAATTCGCTCTGGGCCGCAGTGATGGGGGCAATGAACGCAAAGCTGGACCCCAAATAGCTGGGAATCCTGCCGGCGGTAATGATCAGGAACAGGACTGTCCCAACGCCGGAGAAGAAAAGTGTGGTGGCCGGGGGCATTCCCGTCAGGATCGGCACCAAAAAAGTTGAGCCAAACATGGCGACGACGTGCTGCAGCCCGATCCCGGTGGTCCGTGGCCAGCTCAGTCTCTCGTGCGGGGCGACGACGTCTCCGGGTTTAATGGTCTTGCCGTCACCATGGACCGCCCATGTGGTACCGAGGGTGTTCATTTATGGTCTCTCCC
Organism: Arthrobacter endolithicus; assembly: GCF_026627425.1. Taxonomy (GTDB): domain Bacteria; phylum Actinomycetota; class Actinomycetes; order Actinomycetales; family Micrococcaceae; genus Arthrobacter_M. The sequence continues at coordinate 5,907 of NZ_JAPNLH010000035.1, read as the reverse complement.
TGCCCCGTTGGCCGGAACTGCCGTTAATCGGATCTGCGCTGATCAGACCTGCCGCTGACCGAAGCTAAGAATACCCGCCCCGGCATGCGAAGTTTTACGCGCTCTGCGCCGGCGCCAACTGAGCTCTGCGCTCAACGAGGTACTCGCGCATCATCGCCGGGGCCGTTTCTGGGAACCGTTCTGAAGTGCCTGGGCCAGCAGAGGGCGCGCGCCAGGCGGCGATCCGGGAAGGCGCGGTTCATCCTGTCGGCCAATATCCTGATCATGTTCCTCTCTGGCTTCTCACGAAAGGCAGCAATGGATTTCACCGACTCGGCAATGCAGGCCCTGAAGGATCAGTTGGCCCCGGTCTACGCCGGCATTGTGCGCGCTAATCTGCTGCAGAAGTATCCCTACCACCTGCAGCATCTGGTACAGGAGCCCGGGGACGTTGCGGCGCCGGAAGGGCTTTACCCGGCGTTTCACACCTCCTATGACTGGCACTCCTGCGTCCACATGCACTGGCTCGGTGTCCGGCTGCTGGCTCACGGGCTGCCCGCGGAACAGGAGAGCGCGCTGCGCGGGCTGGTCAACGCGAACCTGACGGCGGCTAATGTGGCGCTGGAGGCGGCGTACGTTGGTGCGCACCGCACCTTCGAACGGCCGTATGGCTGGGCCTGGGCGGCGCGACTTGCCGCTGCCTGTGAAATGTTCGACGACGGCGACGCCAACCGTTGGCGCGCAGCCCTGGAGCCCTTGGTGGCGGCCGTCTATGCCAACGCGGACGACTGGGCGACCTCGATTAAGCATCCCGTGCGGCACGGAGTCCACTCCAACACCGCCTTTGGCCTGGGCCTGTTGATTTCCGCAGCCCGGGATCTAGGGCGGGAGGCTGATGCTACATTGCTGACTGCCGCTGCGCTGCGCCTCTTCGGCACGGACCGGAACTGGGCCCAGGAATGGGAATTGAGCGGCCAGGACTTCCTCTCCGCAGGGCTGACAGAAGCGGATCTGATGGCCACGGTACTGCCCGCCGGAGAGTTCCGAACCTGGTTCCGCGGCTTCCTGCCGGACCTGGCCGAGTCGGCTCCCATCCTGACTGCGATCAGCGTGACGGACCCGTCCGACCCGCAAATGGCCCACCTGGACGGGCTCAATCTCTCCCGGGCCGGAGCGCTGCTGCGGATCAGCACAGCACTGGGGGTCAGCCCAGCACCGGAAATCAGCTCAGCAGCGGGGCGAAGCGCGGGTGAATCGGCAGCCGGCACGGCGGAAAATCAGATCCCACTTCTCCGCCGAGGAGCGCAGTCCCTGCTGACTGCAGGTTTGCCCGCCGTAATGACGGAGGAGTACGTCTCCTCGCATTGGCTGGCTTCCTTCGCCTGGGACGCCCTGGCAGCCGCCGCGACCTGAGTGGACCGCCCGTAGGATTGGAACATGTCAGGACACGAGCATCCGCAGGGCCATGGGCATTCACATGACGCAGCCGGCTCGCACCAGGGCCGGCTGGCCGTGGCCCTGGGGATCACGGTGCTGGTCTTTTTCCTTCAATTGGTCGGCGCTTGGTTGACCGGCTCACTGGCGCTGCTCTTTGACTCCGCGCACGTCCTGACGGATGCTGCCGGGCTGGGGATGGCGCTGCTGGCCGCCCGCTTGACGGCCCGGCCGGCCTCGGACCGCAGAACCTGGGGCTTTGCCCGTGCCGAGGTGCTGGCGGCGACGGCGCAGGCGGCGGTGCTGCTCGCCGTCGGCCTCGTGGTCCTGGTGGAAGGCATTGCGCGGCTGATCCATCCGACCACCATCGCCTCCACCGAAATGGCTGTCTTTGGGGTCATCGGCCTGGCCGGAAACATCATCTCGCTGCTGGTTTTGGCAGCTGGACGGGACCGGAATTTCAATATGCGTGCCGCCTTCCTTGAGGTGGTCAACGACGCACTTGGCTCGGTTGCCGTCATCGTAGCCGCGCTGGTGATCTCACTGACCGGCTGGCTCCAGGCGGACGCGGTTGTGGCGATGCTCATCGGCGTGCTCATCCTGCCGCGGACCATCAAACTGCTGCTGGAGACGATCAGCGTTCTACTGGAATCGACGCCATCGGGCCTGGACCTGGCCAGCGTCCGGCAACACATCCTTGAGGTCCCGCACGTGATCGCGGTGCACGATCTGCACGCCACCCAGATCGCGAGTGGTCTGCCGGTTCTCACGGCGCATGTGGTGGTGGATGACGGCTGCTTCCACGACGGCCACGCGCCACAGCTTCTGGATCTGCTGCAGCACTGCGTGGCGGGACACTTCAAGATCAGCGTGGAGCATTCCACCTTCCAGCTCGAGCCGGCCGGTCACAGCAGCCATGAATATGGCGTCCATGGCTAGCCGGTGCGCGGGGCGGACCAAGGGGCCAGCGTCGGTCAGGCGATGACGCCGTCGACCAGTGCCTTGGCCTCCGCCTGCACCTGCTTGAGGTGCTCATCTCCCTTGAAGGACTCGGCGTAAATCTTGTAGACATCCTCGGTGCCGGAGGGGCGGGCCGCAAACCAGGCACTGTCCGTGGTGACCTTCAGCCCGCCGATGGGCGCGCCGTTCCCGGGGGCGTCGGTGAGTTTGGCGGTAATCTCCTCACCGGCGAGGGTGGTCGCAGTCACGTCTGCGGCGGAGAGCTTGGCCAGCTTGGCCTTCTGCTCCCGGCTGGCTGCGGCATCAATGCGCGCGTACGACGGCGAACCAAAGCGGGCGGTCAGCTCACCGTAATGCTGTGAAGGAGTTTTCCCCGTAACGGCGGTGATCTCTGAGGCCAGCAGGGCCAGCAGGATGCCGTCCTTGTCCGTGGTCCAAACCGACCCGTCCTTCTTCACGAACGACGCACCTGCGGATTCTTCCCCGCCGAAAACGCCTTCCCCGGAGAGCAGCCCGGGGACGAACCATTTGAATCCAACAGGTACTTCCATCAGCTGGCGGCCCAGATCCGCCGCGACCTTGTCAATGATCGAGGACGAGACCAGGGTTTTGCCCACGCTGGCCGTTGCGGACCATTGGGTGCGGTGCGTGTACAGGTATTGGATCGCAACGGCGAGGTAATGGTTTGGATTCATCAGGCCACCATCAGGGGTGACGATTCCATGCCGGTCAGCATCTGCGTCATTGCCGGTCGCAATGTCATACGTGGACCGGGCGCCGGATGCGCCGCCCGCGGGCGCAATGGCCTTGATTAGGGACGCCATCGCAAAGGGCGAGGAGCAATCCATCCGGATTTTCTCGTCCCAATCCAGCGTCATGAAGGCCCACTGCGGATCGATGGTCGGGTTCACCACGGTGAGATTGAGGTTATGCCGCTCGCCGATCTCCCCCCAGTAATCCACGGACGCCCCACCCATCGGATCCGCGCCGATCCGCACTCCGGCGTTCCGGATGGCATCGAGATCCAGAATCGAGGGCAGGTCATCAACATAGCTGCTGAGAAAATCAAACTTTCCCGTTGTTTCCGCCGTCAGTGCGTCGGCGAGGGGGGTGCGGCGAATTCCGCGCAGGCCGTTTTCCAACAACTCGTTGGCACGGTCGGCAATCCAACCGGTGGCGTCCGAGTCAGCCGGCCCTCCGTGCGGGGGATTGTACTTAAATCCTCCGTCTCCCGGCGGATTATGCGACGGGGTCACCACGATCCCGTCGGCCTGCCCATCGCCGTGGCCGCGGCCACGGTTGTAGGTCAAAATGGCGTGCGAGACGGCGGGAGTGGGCGTGTAGCCGTGCCGGGCATCGACCAGCACCTGCACGCCGTATCCGGCCAGCACCTCCAACGCGGTGTTTTGCGCCGGTTCACTGAGCGCATGCGTGTCCTTCCCCAGAAACAGCGGGCCGGTGATGCCCTGGCCTGCCCGGTATTCGACGATCGCTGCGGTAATGGCAGCAATATGCGCATCGTTAAAGGAGGCCCGCAGGCTGGACCCCCGGTGGCCGGAGGTCCCGAAGGCAACTCGTTGACCGGGGTCGGTTAGATCCGGCGCGACATCGTAATAGGCGTCCAGAAGGGCGGTGAGGTCAACAAGGTCCGAAGGAAGGGCTACAGTGCCCGCGCGGCTAGACATGGTTCCAGCATGCCAGAATGAAGCCGTGGTTGGCACCACACGTCGGATATGTTGCTTAACGCCCTTCGAGGCCGCGCCGGAACGGACCGGCCCGAAGCAGGATCAGCTATCCGTGACGCCATCCGGAGTCCCGGTCAGTGCACCCCCGCCATCAGCTTTCTAATGGGCTTGGCGGCCAGCGCCAGCACTATGCCGAGCACTATTGCCGTAAGGCCGATCACGGCAAAGTAAGGTGTTTCATTGTCCTCGTGGTAATAACCGGCAAACACCCCGGAGAGCGCAGTCCCCAGCGCTACGGAGAGGAAGAACAGTGCGACCATCTGAGTGTGGAACGCCGTGGGCGCCAGTTTCGTGGCCAAGGAGAGCCCAACGGGGGAAAGCAGCAGCTCCGCGATGGTGAACAGCAGCAGAATCCATACCAGGGCCAGCAGCGGCACCGACGCCACGCCCGCCACGGGGATGAAGCTGAGGTAGGCCAGACCCATGACCACCAGCGCTGCCGCGAACTTCACCGGCGTGGTCCACTGCCGGGAACCGAGCTTGGTCCACAATGCCGCAAAGATGCCGGCGAAGACAATGATGAACACCGGGTTGATGGAGCTGGCCCAACTGGCGGGCATTTCCCAGCCCAGAAGGTTCCGGTCCAGGCGCTTGTCAGCATAGAGGGCTACCACGGTGAACTGCTGCTGGAACAGGGACCAGAAGGCCGCGCTGGCAATAAACAGGGGAATGAACGAGTAGACCCTGCTCCGCTCCTGGGCGTCGACTTTCCTGCTGGAAAGTATCACCACGAAATAGGCTATCGTCGCGACCACCACGATGCCGACGACGACCCACTTCAGGTTCTCGGCGGTCACCAGCCCGGTCAGCACCGCAAGGATCACGACGACGGCGGCGGCAGCACCGACGCCGATCATCAGCCGGTAGCGGCTGCGCGGGACCGGATTGGCCACCAGATGGGCTTCCTTGGGGAGATTCCTGCGCGTCAGCCCGTATTGCGTCAGTCCGATTGCCATCCCTACGGCGGCGGCACCGAAGCCGTAGTGGAAACCGAGCGTGGTCTGTAGCAGTCCGGTCAGCAGTGGGCCTATCAGGCCACCGATATTGATTCCCATGTAGAAGATGGAGAAACCGGCATCCCGCCGATCATCCTTCTCCCCATACAGCGAACCGACCAGGGACGTGGCGTTCGCCTTAAGCCCACCGGAGCCAATGGCGACCATGATCAGTCCCGCCGTCAGTCCGCCGGCGCCGGGAAGCAGCGCCAAGGATATGTGCCCGGCCATGATCACGATGGCGCTATAGAACAGCACCCGTTCCGGACCCAGCAGCCTGTCAGCCAGCCAGGCGCCAAGAATAGTAGACAAGTAGACGCCGCCCCCGTACGCTCCGACGAGCCCGACGGCTACGGTTTCGTCGATCCCCAGACCGCCCTGGGTTGCGGTGTAGTACATGTAGTAGGCGAGAATGCCCTGCATGCCGTAAAACGAGAACCGTTCCCAAAGTTCCACGCTGAACAGATTCAGGAGCATCTTGGGTTGGCCGAAGAATGTTTTATCCGCGGAGGGGCTTGGCACTCCGGGAGAAGTTCGTGTTGCGCTCATTTGTTCCATTTTGGCACTTCCGGCATGCAGGGTCACTTTTCTCCCATTGCCAGGCGTCCAATCTCGCCGCCACCGGCCCGGCCGGTAGTGAGGGCCCTCCGCCGGTCAAACCGTTTCGCCTCCGTGGTGCCTCATGTCAATATGCTCGCCAAATGATTCCTGCGTGCCTCATCTAATGTGCTCGCGAAAGTGTCATGCTGCGTGGGGTGCTTGGGAGTAGGTCTTGGCTGCGGCGAGCCGGATGA
>NZ_JAPNLH010000034.1 GCF_026627425.1 Arthrobacter endolithicus | reverse complement strand
GAGAAAACAAGCATGCGCCACATGCGATTATGTAGAAAGCCGACCAGAACAGATCAGCACGACGGCAACTCATTTCCCGGCCAGGACCACCTGGTTTCTGCATAACCGCGCGTTCTACATAGTGGCTCTTATGAAGAATTCTTCATAAGAGCCACAGCCCTGGCTCGACCGTCCACGGGCGGTGAACGCGGGCGTTTTGGGCCCGGTATCTCGACTTCAGCCCGGCCAGCACGTAGCGGGTAGTGCGGATTGAACCGGTGTAGCCCAAGGCGACGAGCTTTCCATGCACGACGTCTCCGCGGATCTTCACTCGTGACTGTTCGACCAGCGACTTCATCTGTGGCAGGTACGGGTCGGTGATCCTGCCACGCTTCCGGGCGGTCGGCGCTTGGGCGCCTTCTTCACGGGCTTTCACGTAGGAACGGACAGTATTGTGTGAAACGCCGCAGACCTCGGCGGCGCCACGGTAGGACTGGGTTAGATCAAAAGCAGCTAAAATTTCCATGAACTCTCCTGGAGACTTCATAACAAGCCCCTTCCTTCCCAAAATGGGTGAAATCGAAACGATTGGCATCGTCATTTCACCCCGAAGGAAGGGGCTCTCCTCGTATCGACACGAGGGATGGACAGGGGATTCCCAGCACGCCCCTCCGCAGATCCCGCGGCGAACCACTGGTCAAAACACTTGCAGCCATTGGTCAAAACCACTGCCGCGAACGGTCACTTCAAAATGCCGTCTACGGTCAGTTTAAAGTTGCAGCTAACAGCAAATCCGTCACTTATGTTGCTGAACCCATGAACACCCTTCTGGCCGTTCGGGTCGGGTCCATGGTCTGGAATCGGATCACGACCTCCACCGGCATGTGTATCCACCGGGGAGGAAAGGAAAGTCCGCAACACGTTCCTCGTCACCGGCCTCGGGAAAGATATGCCTATGAGAAGACCCATCTCTCCTTTGCCTCCGTCCCACTAGCGAAATCGGGCACGATGGATCCGGGCGCCCAGGCGGTCACCTCCGACGCCGGCAGCAGACTTGCCGGTAGGCGACCTTTACCAGACCTCGATGGCGTAAACCGACGACCCGACCCGCCGTTACCTGGCGGGGCCGCGTCAACGTACCCCACCACGGGGTATCGAACACCCCTCTTGAGATAATTGAGTGGAGGACTATCCCCTCAGCGAAAAAACTGACCTTTTCCACAACCGTCTTTTCCTCTATGCTCGCCTTGGCCAGCTGTCCACGACCCCTGACAGAGCTTCTACTCCGCGCAATAATCATGGCGGTCCGACGCGTCAAGCACGCAGGCCTCTGCCAGCGGCGGAGAACATAATGCGGACGACGAAACGATCGCCCAGATGATGTTGCCCCACCACGCCCAAGCCGTGGAAATGAGCGACATCATGTTCACCAAGAGCGGCATGGCTTCGAGGATCACTACCCTGGTACAACATCGTGACCGCACTAGGCCCGCAAATCGTCAAAAGGACCGGCTGGCTCACCGTCTGGGAATGAGGGCTGGACAGCCATTGTCTTTAAGCCGTGGGTCTATCCAAGATTTGGCTGAAATCGGACTTTTGAGTTTTTGGCGCGAAGGTGAAATCTGGCAGGTGACAGGACGTTGAGAATGTCAAAAACTCTTACCTGAAGAGTTCCACCCGGCTACATGAGTAATGGAGGAGTACGGATGCTAGGCCTATCCCAGCGCGGCAAGCACCGACATGGCCTCCTGAACGACATCCGTCACGGGGTAGGACGGCCGGTTAACGCCGGCCATCTCCTCCATGACGCGGACCACCTGGCAGCTGTAACCGAACTCGTTGTCGTACCAGACGTAGAGGATCAGGTTCGTGTCCGTGGTAACGGTGGCGAGGCCGTCCACAATACCGGTACGACGGGAACCGACGAAGTCGGTAGAGACGACCTCAGGTGAGTCAACGTAGTCGATCTGCTTGCGCAGGTCAGAGTGCAGCGACATCTCACGGAGGTAGTTGTTCACCGCCTCCTTGGTGGTTCCGTTTTCGAGGCTGAGGTTCAGGATCGCCAGTGACACGTCCGGAGTGGGTACCCGAATGGAGCTGCCCGTGAGCTTGCCCAGCAGTTCGGGCAGCGCCTTGGCCACTGCCTGGGCGGCACCGGTTTCGGTAATCACCATGTTCAGCGCGGCGGAGCGGCCGCGCCGGTCACCCTTGTGGAAGTTGTCGATCAGGTTCTGGTCATTGGTGAACGAATGGACAGTTTCCACGTGGCCGTGGATAACGCCGAACCTGTCATTGATGGCTTTTAGGACCGGAGTGATGGCGTTCGTAGTGCAGGACGCCGCGGACACGATCAGGTCCGTGTCCTCGATGGTGCCGTGGTTGATGCCGTGGACGATGTTCTTCAGCTGACCCTTGCCCGGAGCGGTCAGAAGTACCCGAGCAATACCCTTGCTCTGTAGGTGCTGGGACAGTCCTTCAGCGTCACGCCAACGGCCGGTGTTGTCCACCAACAGGGCATTCTTGATGCCGTAGGCGGGGTAGTCAATGGTGGCTGGGTTGTCCGAGTAGATGACCTGCACCTGAACCCCGTTGGCAGTGATGGTATTGGCATTCTCGTTGATCCTGATGGTGCCCTCGAAGGAACCGTGAACCGAGTCGCGGCGCAGCAGGCTTGCACGCTTGGCAAGGTCGTTGTCGGACCCGCGGCGGACCACAATGGCGCGCAGGCGCAGGCCATGGCCACCACCGTTCTTTTCGATAAGGAGGCGAGCCAGCAGCCGGCCGATGCGGCCGAAGCCGTAGAGCACGACGTCGGTGCTAGTGCTGCTGGTGCGGTCGCCACTCCCGCTCTTACCCACGATCTCAATGAGTTCGGCACGAAGGAATTCCTCAAGGGTGGCACCGTTGCCCTCTTCCTTAAACTTCTGGTTCAGGCGCGCGATGTCGATCGCGGCCGAGCCCAGCTTCAGCTGCGCCAATGTATTCAACAAAGGGGCAGTCTCCTCCAGCAGCAATTCCTCCTTACTGATCCGGCGAGCGAAGCGGTGCGCCTTGAGGATGTTCATAGTGGACACGTTGATCAAACTTCGGCCATGAATGCTGGTCACCACGTTGTTTTCGCGGTACAGCCGGCCGATCACCGGAATCATGGCCTCGGCGCGGGCCTCCCGGTCCATCCACGTATCAAGACTAGATTCTGAGTTCTGTAGCATCGGGCTGCCTTCCAAAAGGGTTCGGATTTGTTTGACGCACGCTGGACTTCCCTGGCTGCCCGCCCCGGAACCGTGATCAGTTTCCTGCTGGGCTGGAACGACCACGGCGGCGTCAGCCGAGTTATCGAGCGCAGAGCCCGTGTTTAAGGTAAGGGCAATGGTCCCAGCCTGTGCCTTGGTTGCGTTCTGGGCAGCTTTCACGACCTCTTGCCACGTCCCAGCAGCCTGGACGCAGTTGCCGGCTGCTCTTCGCCGATGACCGCGCTGGCAGGTGCAATCTCCCCCAAGACGAGGGAAACGTTGCTGGCAATGGTTTCCCCGGACAAATCCGAGGCGGGTTCGTTCATGACGCGGAAATTCACTTCTAGTCCTCCAGACGTGGGCCTGTCTTCCATCCTCCTATCATTTGCGGGTAGGGTAAACGCTAATTCGGGACGGCTCAAACTACTCTTTTTGGTAGCCCCTACATGGATTACCCCGTCGATCGTTACATAACGAGTCATTACGAACCATTGACTTGAACATCCGTTCATGTCACAGTATTCACATTGCAGTGACACGCATCACGTTGATGGACTGTCACTCGGATCTACCAGGGCACACCTCTTAGCAGTTTCCCCACCACAGAAACGGTAACGACCATGGCCACAACCACGCCTCAGCCCCCGCCACTGACGACCGGGGAAGCGATCGACTTTTGGCCAGGAAAGTCCATGGAGGCCATGGAGGGTGAATGGGGGCGACTGCGCTGCCGATTCATAAATTCCCACCCCAACGGCCCATGGGACGACTTCATACTCTCAGAGTGGGAGCTGAAGGCCTGTGCCTGGGAGGACTTTCACCCGCATAGCGAGACTGCTTTCGTACTGGAAGGCGAACTCCATATCGAGAGCGAAGGCAAGACTGTCATCCTGAAGCCGGGCGATTCCGCGCGTGTCAATCCCGGCCGGCTCGGCAGGTACTGGGCACCCGTCTACGCACGGATGGTCACCATTTATGGCCCCAACCCCGAAGGCCTCGAGTCGCACTCCTTCCAATACTCCGAAATCTGAGCCCTAATACATCCCCGTCAGGACTGGACACTCACATGCTCTACGCCCTAAACCAGGCTCAGAAGTGGTGCTGCCTGCATCCATGGTGAGTCTGGGCCCCCACTGGCTAGGAATTGAGGATGCATCGATCGTTGATCAGTAAAACAGGCTGAACAACTCGACAATTGAGTCTCCAGTGCAGTGAAACTTTATATCCGGATTCGAAGCTGGGATCAGCACGCTGATCTTGGCAGGGTTCATCGATCGCCTTGTACGTGCCTTTGGCAGGACGCCGGCACGACGCGGAAGACCTTGAACCGCATATGAGGTCGAATCGGTCCGCAATCAACCAAAAAACTAATATCGGCAGAAGTAGCTGATAGCCCACACGAAAGGAAAAGTAATGACTGAGAAGACAGTCTCCATCCCCGCCAGCCTTATCCGCGATGCAGAGAACGTTAAAGAGCTGGAGGATTGGGGTCCTTGTCCTGAAGCGACCGGACCGCAGATGGACACTCGCGGAATCTACATGTGGAAGGACGAGAACGGTGCCGAATCCGGCATTTGGGAATGCACTGCTGGGCCCTCTCGCTGGGTTCTTGAAACACACGAATTTCTTCATGTTCTTTCAGGGTCCATGACCATCACCGCCGATGGGGGCGAGGCTGAGTTCGTTGGGCCCGGAGACACGGTCTTCGTTCCCCGGGGTTGGAGCGGTAACTGGGAGATTCACGAAACACTGCGCAAGGTTTTCGTGATCTTCTAGCAGCGGCGAACACGGCCATTCCGATACGAATCCCCATCAGCTGCTCTCACAGATTTCAACAATAACGGCTATCAATAATGAACAGTCGTCACAAAGATATAAGTCAGACTTTCACAACCCTAATCAGCACAACACTACTTACAGGAGTAACCATGGAAACCCTCGTAGGAAAACTGAGTAAGGCCGGATCCATCCACAAGGTGGAACAAGGCTATATCGGACTGCCGTCGATGAACGTGCCTGGATGTGACGCCGCCATCGCTGACTCACTCACCAACCCTGGAGGGTCGGTTATGAGCTCCGGATTTTTCGAGCTGAGGGCCTCCGAACCTCTGGTGTACACGTACAGCTGCGACGAGATGAAGGTCGTCATCAAGGGTGAGTTCATCCTCACCGACCGGGCGACGGGGAAAGTCACACACGCGAAGGAGCGCGACGTGCTGTTCTTCCCTAAGGGAGCAGAAGTGACGTTTGAAACCCCCGACTACGGTCTAGGATTCTTCACCGCTCATGGCTCCATGTCGGCCTAGGGAACACCGCACGATCCGAATCCATACTGCAGCTGGCACCACTTAGATACCGGCTGCTCCCCGGGTAGGGGAGGCATCTGCCTCCCCTACCCGGGGCGCCACCTTTTGGTCCAATACGGGGGCCCCGATGCATACTCGCTCACCGGCTCAGGCAGCACCCCATCGGAATACACCATCTCGGTACTCCATGTCGAAGACAGCGCTAGCGGCTCTCTGGCCATGCATCAGCTCGTCATCGGTGATCGTGTTTATGTTTCGCGTCCCCACAATTACCTTTACCCCTGCGGCAACGGCTAGGCATCATCTGCTTGTTGCGGCGGGAGCCGAGGTAACTCAGGGGGGAGATGTTCCCTACCAGCACTTCGAGGGCCCCCAGTACAGGGATCTTCACCTGACCGACCAAGTAAAAGCCGAGAACACCACAATTATGTGCTGCGTTTCTCGCAACCTAGACCAAAAGTTGGAGTTGGAATTATGAGTATCATCGAAACCGACAAGACCCAAGAACCTGGCGCGTCCCCCGTCAAAATCATCGAGAACAATGTGCCCAAGGTTAATTGGCGCGTATTCACCATCGCGTCTATCGTCATCCTCGCTTTCACTATTTGGGCGATGGGGTTCCCCGCGAACGCGGATGACACCATGGCGGTTGTGACGTCTTGGGTCGCAGCGAACGTCGGCTGGGTGTACGTTGTGACCGTCACTGCAGTGATCGGTTTTGTGCTGTGGGTGGCGCTGTCCAAGGTGGGCTCGGTCCGGATGGGCCCAGATAATTCCCGTCCACAGTACAAACTCTTCACATGGGTGGCACAACTGTTCGCCGCCGGTGTGGGAATCGACATGCTGTTCTACTCCGTGACCGGACCCATCACCCAGTACATGCACCCCCCGGAGGGGACAGGCCAAACAGCGGCCGCAGCCCAAGACGCCGTGGTCTGGACCATGTTCCACTACGGGATCGCTGGCTGGGCCATGTATGCGCTTCTGGGCATGGCCATGGGGTATTTCGCCTACCGGTGGGGAACGCCGCTGTCGATCCGGGCAGTCTTGTATCCGTTGCTGGGCAAGCGCGTCAGGGGCGGCCTCGGCGACGCGATCGACGTCGTCACCCTCGTGGGTACCGTTTTCGGCGTGGCCACGGCCATGGGAATAGGCGTGGTGTTGCTGGACATCGGCTTCTCCTTAATTTTTGGTCTGGAGTCAGGCCTGGCCCTGCAGATCGCGCTGGTGGTAGTCGCCGTCGTGCTGACCATCGCCTCGTGCACCTCCGGCGTTGACAAAGGAATCCGCTGGGTCGCGGAGCTGAACATCTGGGCCGCTGCGGCCTTGCTGCTATACATCCTGGTGACCGGCCAGACCTCGTTCCTGCTCAACGCCCTGGTGGAGAACATTGGCCGCTTTGCCGTCACACTGCCCGGCCGCACGTTGCAGACGTTCGCGTATCAGTCGGGCGGTTCAGATTGGATGGCCGGCTGGACCCTGTTCTTCTGGGCCTTCTGGCTTGCCTGGGGTCCGTTCGTGGGTCTGTTCCTGGCACGTATCTCACGTGGCCGGACGTTGCGTGAGTTCGTTATCGCTGCCATAACCGCACCGGTGTTGTGTGATTTCCTGGTCGTGAGCATCTTCGGCAACAGCGCCATGCACGAGGTACTGAACGGCAACACGAAGTTCGCCGAATTGGCCATAGACAGTCCGGAACGGGGCTGGTATGCGCTACTCGAGATGTTTCCTGGAGGCGCTTTCTTGATCGGGTTAGGCACGTTGTCCGGCATGCTGTTCTACCTCACCAGCGCCAACTCCGGCGCCATGATGATGTCCAATTTCTCCTCCCGCATCACTAACGCAACCCAGGACGGGGCTAAATGGCTGCGAATCTTTTGGGCCATCCTCACCGCGCTGCTAACCATCGCGATGCTGGTAGCAGGCGGCGTGACCACCATGGAACACGCCACACTGATCTTCGCTTTGCCGGTGACGATCATCGCCTGGTTGGTCATGGCCTCCTTCACGAAAGCACTGCGGGTGGAGCGGGCCCAACGCGAGAGCCAGCTGCTGCGTCAACAGTCGAAGGCTGTGCACGGCAGCCACGGGCCAGACCGCACTTGGCGCCAGAGACTGACAGGGATACGGTCCTATCCCTCCAAAAATGAGTTAGCGAAGTTCATGGAACACACGGCCCAGCCAGCCCTAGCTGAGCTGGTCAACGAGTTTATTGAACAAGGTCACCAGGCAACTCTGGACGCTGTCCCGAGCCAATACACGGGTATCACCGATTACGCGCTGGTTGTCATCATTCCGGACCATCGCGACTTCCTCTATCAGGTTCAGGGCGTCGAAGCCCCGGTGCCGACGTTCGGTGGGCGGACGTTCCACGGAGCGGACTATTACTACCGCGCGGAGGTTTTCTCACCGACCGGCTCCGAGGGCTACGACTTGATGGGCGTAACGCAGCAGCAAATTATCGACGACGTCCTGGCCCGTTACGAAGGCCATCTGGGCTTTCTAACCTCCTTGGGTCAACACGACGGCTCTTCCGTACTCACCCCGCCGGTAACGTCAGCCACGGGTTCCACAGCGCGCAGGCGGCGGCGTTAAGGGGTGACCGGCCTAAGTCACGCAGGGACCTCTTTCGCGCTCCGGAATCCGGCAGCGGCCTAGACCACCAGGTCGCAAAACTTCGATGGGGAACAAATCCAGCTTCTCAGGGATTAGGCGCAAAAGTAGGCTCTCGAGGTGGCTTTCGCCGCCACCATAAACTTGGTGGCGGCGAATCCGTAGCCCAGCATGTACCTCTCCAGACGCGTCGTGTGCACGCCGTTCGAGTTGTCGCGCCTGCCACCTGATGAACCCCAAAGCGAGGAGCTTGTCATGCACGATGTCGCCGGGGTGTTCCAAAGGGCTGCCACACCCATGCGGCCATCTCGTGGCCGGCATGGTCGGTTCCCCGGCGGCGTTGCCGGGTCAAGGTCATTTGGGGCCCTTACAACCGGCACCTTCGCATACGAGCGCACAGTGTTGCGGTCAGCACGGCAAATAGACTGGGCAGGCCAGATCAATCCGGCAGTCAGGAAGCCACAAAGCACCCGGCCAGTGAAGACCGGGCAGCCGCAACCCTACGCACCGGTGGTAATTGAGGAGTTCATTAACATGCTGTGGAAAGTTAGTTGGCAGCGGCAGCGAGAGACTTCCCATAAACGGCCATCAGAAGGCACACGATTCCATGGCCGCCCCAGGGGCTCGGATCTCGTCAGTCCAGCTCTGGAAGTTTGATCCTCTATTGCTCGCGGGGTTGTACCAAACGCCTACTCCGTCATGAAATCGTGAAACGCTCTCGCCGAACCAAATTCGCTGCTTCGCCTGTGCCAGGAAGGAGCCCATGCCGCCCTTGCCGTTAAAGCCAGTAAAAAAGATCCTACAAATGGGACAGACAAAAGGCTGCAAAGAAGACGGTGCCCGTCAAGTGCCATGCCGTGGATCTGCCGTATGAAACAGGAAGTACCGAATACTTTTGCGCAGACTCCAGCCCCGCCGCCGCATCTGAACTGCAACATCCACCCGCTACAGAGTTACCGGCGACCACCTCCCGGGCAGCCACTTCGACCCAAGGCCAGTAAGCTGTCAGAACTCGGGGAATCGCACGACTACGCGAACCCATTAGCTAAGCACGCGGGAATCATTTTGCGAGCAGCCCGACATCCGGCACACGTTGGTCGTTCAAGGTGAAGAGGTTGAACGTTTCCCATGACCAAAGTAATAGTCATAATGTAAGGAAAATGCTCGTCGGGCCGAAACCGGGAGACTGGAGAGTGTGTTATGCGGGTATCCTCAGAAGAGCGAAAAGAACAGTTGATTTCAGCGACCGTTGAAATTATGCGTCGTGAGGGTGTTCAATCGGTAACTATTCGAGCTATAGCAAAAGAGGCTAATGCCCCCTTGGCTACGGCTCATTATTGCTTTAGCAATAAAGAAGAGCTCATGGAGGCTGCCGCCGAGGCTTGGTTTAGGAACCTGCGCCGCTTTTCCAGCGACGTCCCGGGGCATTTGGGACTTCGTAAGGCTGTGGAACAAGTGGCCGAAGGCTATTGGCGTGCACTGGAGGAAGAGCCCGCAAGCATACTTTCTGAGATCGAACTCATTCTTTGGGCAACACGCAATTCCGGTGTCAGCCCGCTGGCCGCGAAAATTTATCCCGCCTACGAAGTGGAGCTGGGCAATTTATTCTCCTCCGCAGCCAAAAGCAGTGGTGACGAGTGCCTCATAGGTTTCAATACGTTAGTAAGGTGCTTTCTTATGATCTACGACGGGGCGGCCATACAATGCATGACTGCCCCGGAGGCGATAGATTATCGCGCGCAGTTCTTTATGATGGTTGATGCACTTCTGATCAAGGCCGGCGTCTAAAATTCCTCTGTCACCACATTTTTGCCTCATGGCAATACCTCCCGACTGGTGAGTCGTTGCCTAATACGAACGTAAGGTAGGTCAGGCCACCTCCGGGGTGGTCAGGGTGACGTTATAGCCGAGGGCTGGCAGCCGGCAAATGGCGTCATTCTTGGTCGGTGTCAGGCCGTTTTTAGTGCAGAAGTCCTGGGTCGTGATAGCACTCGCCCTCGGCCAGGATGGCCCCCAGCCGGGACGACATGGGTACTGGGCCGCCACGACGGCCTCGTCCCCCGGCTGCCACCCCGCATGGATGTCCTCCTCGGCCGGAAGCAGCGGATGCTCCAGACCCATGAGGTTCCGGCAAAATCCGTCGCTCATACTACTTATACGTCTTGCCCGCGGAGCCGAGCTGCACGGCAGCCTCAACGATGCGAGCGGCCAGCCCCTTTTCGGCGGCGGCGCCCCAAACGCGGGGATCGTAGGTCTTCTTGTTGCCAACGTCGCCATCAATCTTCAGCACGCCGTCGTAGTTCGCGAACATGTGGCCAGCCACCGGGCGGGTGAACGCGTACTGGGTGTCGGTGTCGATGTTCATCTTGATGACCCCGTAGGAGACGGCGTCCTTGATTTCCTGTTCGGAGGAGCCGGAGCCACCGTGGAAGACGAGGTCAAACGGGCTGTTCTTGCCCAGCTTCGCGCCAACACGCGCCTGGATGTCCTTGAGGATCTCCGGGCGCAGTTTGACGTTGCCCGGCTTGTAGACTCCGTGCACATTGCCGAACGTCAGGGCCGTGATGTAGCGGCCGTTCTCGCCGGAGCCAAGCGCCTCCACCGTGGTCAGTCCATCGTCCACCGTGGAGTACAGCTTGTCGTTGATGGCGTTCTCTACGCCATCTTCCTCGCCTCCGACAGCACCAATCTCCACCTCAAGAATGATGTGCGCGGCGGATGTTCGGGCCAGTAGTTCGCGGCCGATACGGAGGTTTTCCTCCAGGGTCTCGACGGAGCCGTCCCACATGTGCGAGTTGAAGATTGGATCGCGGCCGGCCTTGACCTCGGCCTCCGAAGCCGCCAACAACGGGAGGACAAAGCCGTCCAGTTTGTCCTTCGGGCAGTGGTCGGTGTGCAGAGCGACGTTAACAGGGCAATTCCTGGCAACTTCGCGGGCGAACGCGGCGAAGCTGAGCGAACCGGCCACCATGTCCTTCACTCCAGCGCCGGACCAGTAGGCCGCACCGCCGGTGGAAACCTGGATGATGCCGTCGGAGCTGGCGTCGGCGAAGCCCTGGAGCGTTGCATTGAGCGTCTGCGAGGAGGTGACATTGACCGCCGGGTAGGCGAATCCGCCAGCCTTGGCGCGGTCTATCATTTCGGCGTATTTGTCCGGTGTTGCAATGGGCATTGAAAGCTCCTTGGGCTGAGTGTCTTCTATTGGTCTTTTCCTGCTGGTCAGGGCATTTTCTGACTTCCGCTGGGTTTTCAGCCGAACAGGAAGGCTGCTTCTTCGTAGCGTTGAACGGGGACGAGCTTCGGCCTGTGAGTGGCTTCTGCGATGCTCACGGAGACGATTTCGGTTCCTCGCAAGGCGACCATGCTGCCCCAGTGCTCTTGCATGGCAAGATCTACGGCTGCCATGCCGAGGCGCGTTGCCAATACGCGGTCATATGAACTGGGTACACCTCCGCGCTGCGCGAATCCAAGGGCCGTAGCGCGGGATTCGATGCCGGCATGGGCCTCGATCATGGGAGCGAGGATGTCTGCTATTCCGCCAAATCGGGGGCGCTCAAATGAATCGAGTCCCTTGTGGGAGTGGGCTTCGGTCATGCCTTCGAGCACAAATCCTTCCGCCACAACGATAACGGGGGCTCTCCCCCGGTGCCGTACGGAATTGACCCACTCGCATATCTGAGCGATCGAGCGGGGATGCTCTGGAATGAGGATTGCGTGTGCACCGGCAGCCATGCCGGCATGAAGGGCAATCCAGCCAGCGTTGCGGCCCATGACTTCCACAACGATGCAGCGCTGGTGAGATTCCGCCGTTGTGCGAATGCGGTCCACCGCTTCTGTGGCGATCTCCACTGCGGTATTGAAGCCAAACGAGTAATCAGTCGCTTCGAGGTCATTGTCGATTGTTTTGGGCACGCCTACCACAGGCAATCCCGCTTCCGCGAGCCTCCGGGCTGCCGTCAGGGTGCCCTCTCCACCGACTGCGAGTATCGCGTCGATACGGTGCTCTTTGATCACGCGCGAGATATTCTCTGGGCCTCCGCGCGGTCCCTCGAATGGGTTGGTCCGAGATGAGCCAAGGATTGTCCCGCCCTGCTTGGATAAACCCCGGACACTAGTCCGGTCAAGGTGCATGAGATCGGCGTTGACGACTCCTCGCCAACCGTACTTGAAACCAACGAATTCGTTGCCTGGGACGCGACTGCTCTTCAGTACTGCCCCCCGGATGACCGCGTTCAGCCCTGGACAGTCGCCGCCCGAGGTGAGAATGCCAATCCTCATCTGATTCCTTACCTTTCTGGGTGCATTGAAGGCCGGTAGGGTTGAGCCCCTGCTCTCGGCCTGCGACAATCCACTCCCTACTTGACGAGCCCGCGCCGAACGCTGAGTCAAGCGCCAAGTTACTCGGCAGCTTCGCCTGTGGCCTCGTAGCTGGCGATCTTGCCGATGCGGCGCTCGTGGCGCTCGGCGTTGCTAAACGGTTCGGCCAGGAACGCCTCTATCAGTTCGGTGGCCTCCTCGACGGTGTGCTGGCGCCCGCCCACGGCCACGACGTTGGCATCGTTGTGTTCGCGGGCCAGTTTGGCGGTGTCGAGGTTCCAGGCTAAGGCCGCGCGCACGCCTTTGACCTTGTTCGCGGAGATCTGCTCGCCGTTGCCCGAGCCGCCCAGCACTATCCCGAGGGCGTCTACGCCCGCTGCTTGGTCGGCCACGACGGCGGACGCGGCCTTGATGCAGAATGCCGGGTAGTCGTCCTCGGCATCGTAAGTCGCAGGCCCGTGGTCGACCATCTCGTAGCCCTTGGCTGACAGTGCGGTAATTAGGTGGGAGCTGAGCTCCATGCCGGCGTGGTCGGTGGCGATGTGAACGCGCATGAGTTGTCCTTCAGGCTTGTTGGGGTGCAATTTTAGTGGGGTGCAGCGTTGGTGGGGGTGAAGGCGAGCTGGCCCTTCGCGCGCAATGACTCGATGGCGTCCGCCGGCGACGGCCTTCCGTAAACGGCCGATCCGGCCACAAAGACGTTGGCCCCGGCCTCCGCAGCACGAATGATGGTTTCCTCCGTGATGCCGCCGTCGACCTGGATGGCCACGTCCACCCCCGAGCCCTCGATCGCCGCGCGGGCCCGGCGGATCTTGGGCAGCATGACGTCCAGGAAGGACTGGCCGCCAAAGCCCGGCTCCACCGTCATGATCAACAGCAAGTCCAGTTCCGGGAGCATGTCCAAGTAAGGTTCCACCGGGGTGGCCGGCCGCAGGGCCATGCCCGCCTTGGACCCGCGCGCGCGAAGTTCGCGGGCGAGTTTGATGGGGGCGTCAGACGCCTCGACGTGGAACGTCACCGAGGACAGGCCTGCATCGGCGAACTGCGGCGCCCAGCGGTCCACATTGGCGATCATCAGGTGCGCGTCCAACGGCACAGGGCTGACCTTTTGCAGCCGTTCCACCACGGGCAGACCGATGGTCAGATTCGGCACGAAGTGGTTGTCCATGACGTCCACGTGCACGGCATCGGCGTTGGCGATGCGGGCCAACTCAGCCTCGAGGTTGACGAAGTCGGCCGAGAGGATGCTGGGGTTGATGCAGCACTTCTGGTGTGACATGGGCATGGTGTCTGCCTTTCGGTAGCGGTCAGAATTTGCGGAACAGTGCCAAGGACATGATGTTCGGGTGTAAGCGAGGAACCGCCCATGCCGCGTAGGACTATGCGGGTGGGGCCCTGGGTCTGGAATTGCGCCTGCGGCTCGTTGTTTTTGGTTGAGGGGGTTTAGTGGGTTGGGTTGTTTTCCCGGGCGGTGGTGAGGGCGTTTTCGACGTCGGTGAGGAGTTCTTTCCAGCTGGTTA
>NZ_JAPNLH010000033.1 GCF_026627425.1 Arthrobacter endolithicus | reverse complement strand
GAGGGTAACGGTACGAGGGTAGAGATCCCGGCCGCGATGGGGACCGAGACGCCAGAGGGTGCGAGGACAGCAGGCCTAGCGGGCGAAGCGTCGGTCGTTTCGCTGGTTCCGGTACCCGTCCTCCCGTAGTCGAACATATATTCATTCTAGACCTATTAAGTAGAACAAACAATAGAATACGGGTCTGTGGACAAGGAATTTCGGGGAGTTCTGGGCGCTTTGCGAGGCATGTTTGCGGGGCCGGGTTGTGCGGGTCTCCACGCGGCCGCGGCCACAGACCCTGGCCGGCATTGAGGAATGCCCGCGTGACAGCTTTGGCTGACCACCAGAACTGGCGCACCCGGTTCTAACGCGGTGCGCTAGTGTGTTCACGTGCCCGAATCCCGCGTCTTAACCGTAGCTTTTGTGCCGGGTGTAACCCCCGGCAAGTGGATCCGCCGCTGGGAGGAGCGCATGCCGGAATGCCCTCTGCTGGTATCGCCGGTGTCCGAGGCGGACCAGGTGGCCGTGCTGCACCGGGGCGAGGCGGAGATGGGTTTTGTCCGGCTGCCCGTGGAACGCGACGGGCTGAACGTCATTGAGCTCTATGCCGAGATTCCGGTGGTGGTGGCGCCCAAAGACCACGAGATTGCGGTTTTTGATGAGGTCCCCGTTTCCGAGCTTGCCGCAGAATACCTGCTGCAGGACCCGGACCTCTTTCCCCAGTGGCGGGATATTTCGGACCAGATCCGTGACGGAACTCGGCGCCCCCTGCCGCCGATGGAGACGTTGGACGCGGCGCTGGACCTGGTGGAGGCCGGGCTGGGGATCCTGATCTTGCCCATGTCCGTTGCGCGCCAGTTCAGCCGCAAATCACTGCGTGCACGGCCGGTCACCGGAGTGCCAGAGCCCCGGATCGGGCTGGCCTGGCTCGAGGGCTCTACGGATCCGGTGATCGAGGAATTCATTGGCGTGGTGCGCGGTCGTACAGCGCAAAGCTCGCGCCAGCCCTCCGTTCAAGCCGCACAGGACGCCGCGCCCAAAAAGGTCCGCGGGAGCGCCGGCAAGGGCGGTAGCACAGGCGCCGCCCGAGTCCCGGCAAAGGCTGCAGGAAAAGGCTCCGGCAAGAGTACGACGACGGCGGGCGGCACCGCCGGCCGCGGAACCAGGAGTGCGTCGAAAGGTGCGAAGGCTTCCGGCGGCAAGCCCAAGGGGCACGCGTCCAAACGCGGGCGCCGTTAGCCGGGCTCGGGGATATCTTCCCGGGCGGCAATGGTCGCCGCGATCATGTCCGTGATGAACCTGCCGGCGAGCTCCCGCTCCGCATCGCTGTAGCCATCGAGCGCCTGGCTCAGGTGCCGGGCCAGTGGACTGAACAGCCGTCTGCCTACCTGCCGGGCGTGCTCGGTCATGTCTAGCTGAATTTGCCGACGGTCCTCGGCGCTGCGGTGCCGCGTCAGGTGTCCGGCGCGGTCCAGCCGGTCCATGAGCGCCGTCGTCGCCGGTGAACTCAGGTTCAGCGCCTCGCCCAGGCGTCCGGGCGTGACCGTCTGGTCCGCGCGGGCGGCCTGCACCATGAAGGCCAGGGCGCTCAGGTCTGTCCGGTGCAGCCGGTGCGTGCTGCTGACCGCGTCCACATAACGGTCGGTTTCGACCGTGAACTGCTGCAGCAGCGTCAATAGATCAAAATCCGGCATCGGCGCTTGCATAATTTCTCACCCCAATCGCTTCGGCATCCCTCGGTTAAGCGTTCAATCGGGCAGGCCATTGGTTTCCCACCAGCATATCTGTATTATCTTCACAATAGAGAAGTTCCATCATGGAACTAAATGTCACCGAAGTGAGGACCCCCGTGAAAAAGGACTGGAACCCCAAGCGCTGGCTGCGGGTGCTTCTGCCGTTGGTACTCATAGTCCTCTGGCTCGGAGCTGCAGCCTTTGGCGGCCCGACGTTCGGCAAGCTCTCCTCCGTTTCCAGCAACGATCAGGCAAGCTTCCTGCCGGCCAGCGCGGAGTCCACCAAGGCCCGTGATGCACAGCAGCAGTTTCTGGATTCCAGCAGCATCCCCGCCATAGTGCTGTTGACCTCGGAAACGGAAATTCCGCCGGCAAAAATCGCGGACTATGCGTCGCTGACGGCAAAAATGGCCGCCGTCGCCGGCATTGAGCAGCCGACGGCGCCGGCCACCGTCAGCATTGCCGGCCCGATTCCGTCGGCGGACAAAAAAGCCGTGGAGTTCATCGTCCCGGTGGCCGATACCGAGAATGTGAAAACCGTGATTGCTAACCTCCGGCAGGTGCTGGCGGATAATCTGCCGGCTGGAGCCAGCGCCTATGTGACCGGGCCAGCCGGGCTGACCGCGGATCTGGTTAATGCCTTCGGCGGCATTGACGGTGTGCTGCTGCTGGTGGCGCTGATAGCTGTCTTCGTGATTCTGCTGGCCGTCTACCGGTCCGTGGTGTTGCCAGTCCTGGTTCTTCTGACGTCCATCTTTGCGCTGACAGCGGCCATTTTGCTGGTCTATGCCTTTGCCAGCTGGGGCTGGATCAAGCTCAGCGGGCAGAGTCAGGGGATTCTGAGCATCCTGGTGATCGGCGCCTCCACCGACTATTCGCTGCTCCTGGTATCGCGTTTCAGGGAAGCGCTCCATGAGGTCCAGCCCCGATGGGCAGCCCTGGGGCGCGCCCTTCGGGCGGCATGGGAACCGATTCTGGCCTCCGGAACCACCGTGATCATTGCCCTCTTGTGTCTGCTGGTGTCTGATCTGAACTCCAACCGGAGCCTGGGGCCGATTGCCGCCATCGGCATCGTTTTTGCGCTGCTCTCGTCCCTTACGCTGTTGCCGGCGCTCCTGGCAGTCTTTGGCCGGGCCGCATTCTGGCCCTTCCGGCCCAAAGTCGACGGCGGCCAGCACGCCGGACACCGCCGGAGCAGCGATGCCAGGACCGGCCTGGAGGGGATTAGCGGCCTGTGGAAGCGGGTGAGCGCGATGATCGGGCGCCGCCCGCGAGTGACCTGGATTGCCGCTTTGGTTCTCTTGCTGGCGGCCAGTGCCGGCACGCTGCAACTGAACGCGAGCGGCGTCTCGCAGTCTGATGTCATCCTGGCCAAGAGCGACGCTGTCGACGGGCAAAAGCTTCTCGGCCAGCACTTCGCCGGCGGCAGCGGCAGCCCGGTGGTCGTCATCGCGGACCAGAGGAAGAAGGACGCCGTGCTTGCCGCCGTCGCCGGTCAGAACGGGATCTCCGGCGCCACCGTTTACACCGGCAGTCAACGACCAGCGGGCGCAGGGGCGGCCCAGCCACCCATCGTCAAGGACGGGAAGGTGCTAATCAACGCGATCCTCACGATGCAGGCTGATTCCCCTGCCGCGGAGCAGGTGGTCCGCGATCTGCGCGGATCGCTCCCGCCGCTGGATTCGAGCGTGCTGGTGGGTGGAGTGACGGCCATAGCGCTGGACACCAATAACACCGCGCAAAGCGATCTGGCCAAGATCATTCCACTGGTGCTGGCCGTTATTTTGCTGATTTTGATCTTGCTGCTGCGTTCAATCGTGGCGCCGCTGCTGCTGATCGGCAGCGTCATGCTCTCCTATCTTTCGGCGCTGGGCGTCTCCGCGCTGGTGTTCAACCACGTTTTCCACTTTCCCGGAGCCGACGCAGCAGTTCCGCTGTTCGGGTTTGTCTTCCTGGTGGCACTGGGTGTGGATTACAACATTTTCCTGATGACCCGCGTGCGCGAGGAATCGCTGCTGCTGGGCACCCGACCTGGGATCCTGCGCGGGCTGGGCGTGACCGGCGGTGTCATAACGTCCGCGGGCGTCGTGCTGGCGGCCACGTTCGCGGCGTTGAGCGTTATTCCTATCCTTTTCCTGGTACAGATCGCTTTTATCGTGGCCTTCGGGGTCCTGCTCGATACCGTGGTGGTCCGCTCCCTGCTCGTGCCGGCGCTGGCCTACGACCTGGACCCGGTCATTTGGTGGCCCTCGAAACTCCGGAGGGCCGGGCGGCAGCACGGCCGGCACGCGGCCGGCCCGTACGGCCCAACTGAGTAGCAGCACGTGCAGTCAAAGGGCGTTTTGACTGCACATGCTGCTACTCAGTTGGCGGGGGCCTGGGCCATCTTGGTCTGGATCGCCTTGGCTTCGGTCTGAAGTGCGGCGCCGTAGCCGCCGTTCAAGGCGGTGTCCTTGATCTTAACGGCATCAGCGTCCCGTTCTGCCGCTGGAGCAGCTTCCAGGGTCTTGAGGTCCGTTTGGAGGTTCGCCGGCAGTTTCGCAAACGCCTTGGGATGGTTAATGAGGCCATACGCCAGCACATGTGCTTTGTCACCGAAACCGGTTTTGGCGCGAAGGTCAATCCGCAGTTCCTCGCGCACTGTGGCATGGCGCTGGTGGGTGTGGCGTGCGGCGGCAGTGGTAGAACCTGGGGTGGGCGCGGAGGTAGTGCTGCTGGGCGCGGCCGCCGATGGTGCGGCATCCGATGCGGAAGCCGCCGACACACCGAAAAGTCCTGCTGCGAGCAGGGACGCTCCGGCGGCTGCGGCGGCGACTCGGCGCCGGACGGTCCGTTTCCGCGGCGGTCGGCCAGCCGGTGCGCCGGTCCAGCGGGTGAATTCTGAATTGTGGTTCATGATGGCTCCTTCGAACGGGCATCCGGGCGGTCCAGAAATGCCGTTGCTCCAACTATGGCGTGGTTGTATGCGAGAAACGTCAAGGCAATGTAAGAGCGAGGTAAAGAATCCCCGCGGCGCGCGTCCTTCACGGAGGCTTAGCTGTTGAATGGAGACATGGACAATGCCGCGGGCCCTGATGAGGCGTCGGCCCGCGGGCTGGTGCTGATCGTCGAGGATGAACAGGCGATCGCGGATGTGCAGAGGCTGTACCTCAGCCGGGCCGGCTTCGGCGTGCATGTGGAGACGACGGGGGAGGCTGGCCTGCAGCAGATCCGCCGATTGCGTCCGGTGGCGGCGATTGTCGACATCGGTCTGACGGGCGGCAGGAGCGTCGGAGCCGGGGAGGCAACCGGACCCTCCGCGGGCGATATCTCCGCGATGGATGGGATAGAGCTATGCCGCCGTCTGCGCGCTGCGGGCGATTGGACACCATTGATCTTTGTGACCGCCCGGGACGAGGAGGTGGATAAGATTCTGGCGTTGGAACTCGGCGCCGATGACTACTTGACCAAGCCGTTTTCGCCCCGGGAACTTGTTGCGCGGCTCAAGGGGGTGTTGCGGCGTGTAGCGGGACCGGCAAACAGCGAGCTGATCCAGGTAGGTGCCGTGACCATGGATACCGGACACCGCAGTGTCAGCGCAGCGGGAATCCCAGTAGCGCTGACGGCCAAGGAGTTCGATGTCCTGGCATACCTGCTTACCAGCCCGGACCGGGTCTTCACCCGGGAGCAGCTGCTCTCGGCGGTGTGGGGTCAGGCGAGCTACAGCGCCGGCCGCACGGTCGATGTCCACATTGCCCAGGTCAGGGCCAAGCTCGGTGCGGCCAGCCCGATCCGCACCTTGCGCGGCGTCGGCTACACGGCCAGTGGGGAAAGGCGAACGCCATGAGGGCCTGGCTGCGCTCGTTGGCGGGCCGCATCACCTTAGTGACCGCCGCAGTCGCCGTTCTGGCAGTGCTGGTGACAGGGATGGTGGGCTTCCCGCTGATCCGGGCCGCCGCCGTCGAGCAGGCCAGATTGGAACTGTCCAGAGACGCTGATGCGTTTGCGGCCACACCGGCGGCGTCGCAGGCGCTGGATCTGCGTGAACGCCACCTCTTGGGACCTGCAAACTATGACGTCTCCTCGATCAGCACCGATGGCGTAGTCAGCGGACCCGCACGTGCCGCACTCAGCACCGCCGAGATCGCGCGGGTGCTCTCCGGGACGGCCATTTCGCGGACTGCCACGACCGATTCTGGCGCACTGTTATTGCAGGCCCGTGCCCTCAAACGTGGCGGGGGCGTGGTACTGACCCGATCGCTGGCCGACGTTAATGCCGCGTCCGCACTGGTCTTCCAGCGCACTCTGCTGGCACTTGCGGCCGGCCTGCTGATCGCCGTGCCAGCCGGCACGCTGTTGGCCCGCAGACTGTCCCGTCCACTGGTCAGGACGGCGGCCGCGGCCCGCCGGATGGCTGGCGGTGAGCGCGCGGTGCACCTTGTTCCCTCCGGCGTCACCGAGGTGCGGGCTGTTGGTGAAGCGGTCAATAGGCTGGACCACGCGCTGGTGGCCAGTGAGGCCCGGCAGCGCGAATTCCTGCTCTCAATTTCGCATGAGATCCGGACGCCGCTAACAGCCATGCGCGGGTACGCCGAAGCCCTGGAGGACGGTCTAGTACCGGAGCCGGAGGTCGCCGCCGTGGGACGCACGCTGGCAGCGGAAACTGACAGGCTGGATGCTTTCGTCAAAGATTTGCTGGAGTTGGCCAGACTGGAAGCGGACGATTTTGCGGTGGAGGAAAGGCCGGTGGACGTGGCGTTGCTGCTGGCGCAGGTTCAGCAGGCCTGGCATGCCCGCGCGGCACAAAGTTCTGTCCGGCTGCAGCTGACGCTGCCGCAACCGGCCGACTCGGGACCAGCCCCGGCCCTTGTGGTGCTGACGGATGCTCAGCGGCTCCGGCAAATCTTGGACGGACTGGTGGAAAACGCACTGCGGGTCACTCCGGCCGGTGGGCTGCTGAACCTGACGTCGCGGTTGGAGCACGACGCGTGGGGCCAAGTGGTGGCTATTGACGTTCGGGACAGTGGGCCCGGGCTGAGCGCCGAGGACGCCGCCGTCGCCTTTGACCGCGGCGTGCTCTACCGGCGCTACGCGGGCCAGCGACCGGTGGGCAGCGGGCTGGGCCTGTCCATCGCGGCGCGGCTCGCCGATCGGCTGGGCGCGCGGCTTACGGTTGAGGCTCCGTACGACGGCGAGGAC
This sequence comes from Arthrobacter endolithicus, assembly GCF_026627425.1. Classification (GTDB taxonomy): domain Bacteria; phylum Actinomycetota; class Actinomycetes; order Actinomycetales; family Micrococcaceae; genus Arthrobacter_M. The sequence continues at coordinate 10,816 of NZ_JAPNLH010000033.1, read as the reverse complement.
CACGGCGGCGGCGGCACCGGCGGTCCCGCTGGCGGTTCCGGTGGTCCACCCGTCCGGCTGACCGATGCACCCGTGGGGGCCTGCTTTTGTGTCCGGCTGCTACGGGCGTAGTGCCGCTTCGCTCGGTTGTTCTCGTGTGGGTGTTATTCCATCCTGGCGCTGCCGCTGATACGTTGGCGGAACCAGAGGAAGGGACGGCAATGGACGATCACGAGGAAGGCCGGGAGCCTGCGGCGGGAGATCCCGCTGAGCAGAAAGATCCCAACGGTCGGGGAGGGCCCGCTGGTCAGTCAGACCCCGGTCAGTCAGGTCAGCCTGACACCAAGCCATCAAGCGAGGCAGACAGCGCTGATCCGGATACTTCCGACAATCCTCTGGCCCGGATTGACCCGGACAGCGATGTGGTGGCGGACGCGGCTGCCGCCAAGGGCGGCGTCAATGACCCGGCCGATGACCCGCTGTGGAATCCCGCGTTGGAACCACAGGACCCGCAGGCCCCCCAGGGCACAAAGAAGCAAGAGTAGGGACAGCAGGAGAGCTAGTGTTCGCGCCAGCAGCCCAGGATCGCTGTTGCGATTTCGAAGGACAACTCGGTTCGTGAAACGCTGTGCGGTCCCACGGTCTTTGTCAGGGCGGTTCCGTCCACCTGCAGCGTCATATTGTCCTTGACGAACACTACATTGCCGTCGGCGGTTTTGTAGGCCGGAAGGCCAAGGTTGGAGAGTCCGTCGACGGGTTCCGTGCTGCCGAGTTTTTGCTGCAGCGCGTCAAAATACGCGCGTGCGGCCGTTGGATCATTGGATTCCTTGACGGACAGGACCAATTTTCCGGCCGGCAGCGAGTAGGTGCAGGTGTAGAGCTGATCCGCCCAACTGTCCGCGCCTTCGGGCGGACCGGGCAGGGCCAGACTCGAAGTGAGGTTGGTCTTGGTCTCGTCCCCGCAGATCATTTTAGCGGCGGCGGACGGCGCGGTCCCGGCCGTAGATTGCCCTGAAGATACCGATTCGGCAGCGGTTGGTGTGGCTGAGTTGGAGCTGGAAGCCATCGGTGTGGCAGAGGAACCCGACCCGTCGGCCGGGCCCCCACAGGCTGCCATAAGCAGCAGCGAGGCACCCGCCAAGGCGAGCGTTGCGCTTCGACGGATCATCTCCATCACCCTTCTATTGACGAGCATTCGCGGCACTAGTGTCAGGCCGGGTGGCTGGAAACTAGGTGACCATAGACAACGGTGTTGTCGTCATAGAGATTCGTCGCCGGGTTGTAGCCGCCGCAGGTAATCAGCCGGATCTCCGCGCGGTTCGTGTTTCCATAGACAGCGAGCGTCGGGAACTGATCCTTCTTGAATACCTGCGACCGGTCAACCGCGAATACGGCGACCGTACCGTCGGCGCGGGTTACGGAAAATTGCTGGCCCGGTGTCATCTGGTGCAGTTTGTAAAACACGCCGATGTTGGTCAACGTGGAATTGACGTGTCCCAGGATCACGGACGGACCGAGTTCCCCGGGCGTCGGAGAGTACTTGTACCAGCCCGCCGGGGAGCCGGGTTCTCCGGGCGGAACCTCGGCGGTGCCATCAGCAGCCTTTCCGAGCTGCAGCAATTGCGACTGCACTCCAATGCCGGGAATGTCCAGGCTGACCGGTGCTGAAGCCGGCAGCACGGGGCCGACCGTGGCCGGCACGGGAGCGTGTGCCGCGGGCGCAGTGGCCGGCGCCGGTGCGGCGCTCGGGGCCGGAGACGGGGTAGGGGGTGCAGCAGTCGGGGCACTCGAGGCAGTCGAGGGAGCCGAAGGCAATTGGGCGGAGGGCACAGCGATGGGAACGGACTGCTGGGCGGCACCGGAGGCGGTGCCGCAGCCGGAGAGGAGGATGAGGGCGACCGCCGCGGACGCAATGAAACGTCCGCGGCGGCTGGTGTTGTTGTCCATGGGAAGGAAGTTTTCCCTAGCCCTTGGAGCTCTTGGTGGACATCCGGCGACCCACCATCACGGCACCTCCGGCGGCCAGCACGAGGGCGCCGCCGGCAGCAATCATGCCCGCATCAGGACCAGCAGCAGCGCTGCTGTGCGCTACGGCCTGGGTCACGCCGGTACCCGGCGCACCCCCGGGCATGCTGGCCATCTGGGAGACGGCGAGGGTCCCGCACAAGGCAGGCGACGTTGCCGCCAGCGGCAGCGACGGAACCAAGTCGCTCGGCTCGGCCTGAGCCTTCGCCGACAGGGTGGCCGGGTCCAGACCATGGACGACGACGACGCCGGTCCCCGCCTTGAGCGCGGCAACCGTATCAGCGTTCATGGTGAAGGTGCGCTGGTAGGTGTAATCAGAGCCCATTCCCGCCAGCGACAGGTCGGTGCCGGACGCGGGGCTGGTGTCACCGCTGGTGGAAAGGGTGGTGCCGATCCCGCCGTAGGCCGGTCCTCCTTCGGTGGTGCTGATGACGCCGTCTCCATTGGTGTCCGCAGCGGGCGCGGGGCACATCCCTTGGCCGCCGATGTGGATATGCTGGACGTGCGGGTAGGGCTTGCCGCCGAAGGTTGCAGCGAGTCCGCTGACCTTCTCCGTGACGGTTGCCTGGTCGCCGGTGAGGCTGATCATGACGGTACCGCTTGCGGTACTACCGTTCAGCGCTCCCAGTGTGGTCTGGTACGAGGTGGTGCCCGTATCAGCGGCGAGTGCCGGGCTGCCGGAAAGCGCCATCGCGCCTAGGGCCAGCGCCGGAACAATCAGGAATGCGGATTTCTTATTCATTTCAGGATCCTCTTCATTAGCGTTGGCGGCCCATTTCCGGGCGCGTCCATAGGAAGTTCGCAGTGATATGGCTCACGGATGGGTTTGGCTGGACTTTATTTTTTCTTTTCTCCTCGCTGCTTGGTCGCTGCTAGCTCTTGGGCTGGTCCTTGGCATGGGGTGAGACGGTCTCGGTGCTGCCCGCCTTCATGTTCTCTGCGCCGACCATCCAGGCAAACTGTTCCAGCGAGGCTATGAAGCCGTGAAGAAGATCTGCCGTCGTCGGGTCTTCTTCATCAACCTCGTCGTGGACGTTGCGCATTGTGGCCACCGTCTTAGTCAGGCGTTCCACCACCAGATCCACGGCTTCACCGGTGTCGATGAGATCCTCCGGGAGCTGCGGAAGCGTCGTGCTGCTGCCGACGGTCCCGCTGCGACCGTCCGGGGATGCGTGCAAAGCCCGCATGCGCTCCGCTGTGACGTCGGCAAATTCGCGGGCGGCGTCAATGATCTCGTCCAACTGCAGATGCAGATCGCGGAAGTTGGTTCCGACGATGTTCCAGTGCGCCTGCTTGCCCTGCAGATGCAGCTCAATCAGGTCAACCAGGACGGCCTGCAGATTTTTGGTCAGTGTCTTCGATGCTTTCATCATGACTCCTCATATTTGCTGGAACTTATTGGCTTCGCTTGGGACGTCTTGGCGGATGCGTTGACATCTACAGTCTGGCTGATCGGAACCTCGCCTGTTAGGTCTCAGATTGCCGCCGGCGACTGGAACGGCGGTGACTGCGGCGCTGAAGGTGTGGCAGGCAGCATGGATGAGCGATACCTCATCATTTGCTGGTAGCGCCGCTGCAGGCTTTCCCTGCGCGGCTTACTCTCCGGGTGTTTGGCATCCGGGCTTGCAGGTTCGGCCGTCAAATCAATATGGGCGGTGCCGTAGCGCCACAGCAGGAGATCATCAAGGAGCCGGTCCGGACCGGGTGAATATCGGTGGTCCAGCGCCTTGCGGACGTCGCTGATCGCCTGCGATTGCAGCACATCGACCAATTCGATGGTCCGGACCAGTCCGTGGGCGGCGAGTAGCTCGGCCGCCCAGCCCCAGTCGTCGTCGGACTTTCTGTCCACATGCGGCAGCAGCGTCTGCCAGACCTCCTTGACCCGGTTGGGAGTCAGCGCGACGGCACCCTCCCCTGCCTCATCCCAGAAATTAGTCACCGTTTCGTAGCGTTGTTCCAGTTCCGAGAACGCGGACTCCACGGTTTCCAGCATGGCAGCTGTCGCGGTGAATTGGCGGTCAAAATACGGGCTCCACGCTCTTCGGTCCTGGGCTTTGAAGCGGATGTCGTGTTCGATCTCGCTCCAGGCATGGGCAAAGACGGTACGGATCTGACACTCAAAGAAGTAGCTGCCAGTGGGTTTTGCCGACGGGTCCAGAACCCGCTGGTAGTGCTTGACGACGTCATTCTGGATGCACCGCAGGATCAGGTGCCGGCTGGAGTAGCCGTAGGTACCGGATTCGATCGAGCCGATATCCTTCTCCCGGTCTCCCCGGCAATCGAAGATGCTGCGCTGGCGTTTGATCAGGTTTGCGGCCTCGGCGTTCTCCGCCGGCAGCGTGGTGATCACGCGCACCCCCACGACGTCCGTCAGGTTCCGCAAGGGGTCCGGGAACGCAAGTGCGGGCTCGGCCCCTGCCACGGGGGCCACCATCCGGGAGGCCTTCTCCCGGAAGGATTCCAGGGATTTGGTCCGGCTGGTGACAAACAGCGGAGTGGTGTCCGAATCCTTGAATATTCCCCTGATACTGGCTTCAACATCCCAGGTGACAAATTCCAGCTGGGAACGGATGCGCTCGTATTCGGCGACGCTGGCGGAGACGGCGGGCCGCAGCTGCTCATCCAATCTTTCCCAGTGGCTGCTCATGCCGGTCTTGTCCCTTTCAAGTGCTGTCCCAACGGGTTCGTTCCGCTTAGCACCACGCTAGCAGCATGGGCAGACAGCCCTGATGTGTGCCGCCGGCAACGCGCTGCCTCGCCCGCGGACGGTCGAGTCGGTAGGCTCGGCATTATGACGGAAAGCAGTAGGAGCATCAAGCCATTCCTGCTCTTGGCCACCCGAGCCGACGACGCCGCCGCCGACGACGAATACAATGCCTTCCTGCGCAGCGGTTCGCTGACCCCGTCGTCACTGGTGCGGATGCGGATGGAATCCGGCCCGCTGCCGGCCCTTGAGCTGGACAAGTACTCCGGAGTACTGGTGGGCGGCAGCCCCTTCAATACCAGCGACCCGGTCTGTCAGAAGAGTCCGGTCCAGGTGCGGGTCGAGGCGGAGCTTGCGGCATTGCTGGATCGAATTGTGGCGGCCGACTTCCCTTTTCTGGGTGCTTGCTACGGGGTGGGGACGCTCGGAGCCCACCAAGGCGCCGTGATTGGTCGACGCTTTGGCGAGCCAATCTCCCAGGTGCAGGTCTCGCTGACCGAGTCCGGCGTGCGCGATCCGCTGCTGGCTGGCCTGCCCGCGCAATTCCAGGCTTTCGTCGGTCATAAGGAGGCCTGCACTGAGCTTCCGCCGGATGCGGTTTTGCTCGCTTCTTCCGTCACCTGCCCGGTGCAGATGTTCCGGATCAAAAGCAACCTCTATGCCACACAATTCCACCCGGAATTAGATGTGGCAGGGCTGCTGACCCGGATTGAGGTGTACCGGAACGCGGGGTATTTTCCGATCGATCAGCTGGAGCAGGTCCGGGCCCGGACACGGGCGGCATCCGTGGACCGGCCCGGGGAAATCATCGCCAACTTCGTCCGGCGCTATGCCCGGCGCTAAAACGGAACGAACTGTGCCGATACGGTACTGCTATGGCGCGGACCACTCGCAGTACGCTGAGCTCTACCTGCCTCACCAGCGGCGCTACCAAGGCGTCGTGGTGGTCATCCACGGCGGCTACTGGCGTTCTGCGTACACGGCGGAACTGGGAGCGCCAATAGCGGCCGACCTTGCCGCCCACGGCATGGTGGCCTGGAATCTTGAATACCGCCGGGCGGGTAACGGAGGCGGCTGGCCGGAGACCTTTGCGGACGTCAGCGCGGGGATCGACGCGCTCCGCGTGGCCGCGGCAGAACACGCCCTGAACCTTGACCGCGTGGTGGCCCTGGGTCATTCGGCCGGCGGCCAGCTCGCCGTTTGGGCGGCTGGCCGGGACAAACTGCCGCCCGGAGCCCCTGGTTCCTACTCTGCTGCGGTTCCGCCGACGGAGCCAACAGAGGTGCCGCTGACCGCCGTCGTCAGCCAATCAGGGGTGCTGGACCTGCGCCAGGCCATGACACTGAACCTCAGCGATGGCGCCGTACGCAATTTCCTCGGGCGCACGCCGGAGGCCAGGCCGGAACGCTACCGGCTCGCGGATCCGGTGCAGCAAATTCCGCTCGCCATCCCGGTGTACGCGGTTTCCGCCACGGCGGACGTCACTGTCCCACCGTCCCTTTCACGCGCTTATGTTGCGGCCGCGCAGGCCGCCGGGGCGGTCGCCGAACTCATCCCTGTGCCGGGGGACCACTTTGACCTGATCGACATTCACAGCGAGGCCTTTGCCGTGTGCCGCGCTCTGATCCGCTCGAACTTGGCCCAGACTGCCCCTGACCGGCGCCGGACTTCTGACCTAGGCTAAGACCATGCTGACTGTCATAGGCGAGGCCCTGATCGATGAAGTGAGGCACGGTTTGCAGGCGCCGGTTCCGCACGTGGGCGGCAGCCCGCTGAATGTGGCGGTCGGGCTGGCACGGTTGGGACACCCGGTGCAGTTCCTGGGCCGGTTCGGAAAGGACGCCTATGGCACGCTGATTTCCGCGCATCTGCACGATAACTCGGTGCTGGTGCCGCTGCTCCCGGACAACGAGGCCACCAGTATTGCCCGGTGCGTCGTGGACGACGACGGCGCCGCCAGCTATGTGTTCGAGCTCCAGTGGGACCTCCCCGGACTTGCGGACAAGCTCGGTTTTCTGCTCGAGGCGACCACCATTGTGCACACTGGCTCGATCGCCACGATGCTGCAGCCGGGAAGTGCACAGGTTCGCCACGCCGTCCTGCAGGCCCGGCCGCGCGCGACGATTTCCTATGATCCTAACTGCCGTCCCAGCATCATTGCCGACGCAGCCTACGCCCGGGCGGAGGCGGAGCGATTTGTCCGGTTGGCGGACGTGGTGAAGGCTTCCGACGAAGACCTCGCCTGGCTGTATCCGGATCTCGATCCACTGGTTGCGGCACGGAAGTGGCTTGGCATTGGTGCCGCTGGGGCACAGGAGGCCGACGGCGGCGGCCGGGGACCCGCCGTCGTCGTGGTGACCCGTGGCGCGCAGGGCCCGTGGGCCGTGTGCGCGGCGGGCGAAACGCGGGCTGCCGTTCCACCAACGGCCGTGGTGGACACGGTGGGAGCGGGGGATTCGTTCATGGCGGCGCTGCTGTCCGCACTGGTGGACCGGGAACTCGATGGGGCCCAGCGCCGGGACAACCTACATGCGCTAAGCGCCGAAGAACTCGGCGAACTTCTGCGCTATGCCGCCGAAGCCGCCGCGGTCACGGTCTCCCGGGCCGGCGCCAACCCACCGTCGCGCAAGGAACTGCACGCCCGTATTGCGGCCGGTATTTAGAAGACAGGCAACGAGAAAGGAAATCCTGATGTCAGTAAATGAACAGTACGACCCCTATGCGGTTTTGCCCGAGTCCAGCAGCTTTACTGTGCGTAGCGAGTCCATGACGGACGGGCAGGCGCTGCGGATGGCACAGGTCAGCGCCAGCGCGGGCGGCGAGGATATCTCGCCGCAACTGTCCTGGGACGGCTTTCCGGCCGGCACCAAAAGCTTTGCCGTGACCATGTACGATCCGGATGCGCCCACGGCCAGCGGCTTCTGGCATTGGGCAGTGTGCAATATTCCCGTCACCGCGACAACTCTGGCGGCCGGCGCCGGCAGTTTGGAGGCCGGTCGAGTTGCAGCTACAGACGCGCGTGGAGGCGCAGACGGTGGAAACGGCGGCCGGGGACTGCCGGAGGCGGCATTAACCCTGAAGAACGACGGCGGCATAGCGGGTTTCATGGGCGCAGCCCCGCCGCCGGGGCATGGGCCGCACCGCTACATGGTGGTGGTGCATGCCGTGGACGTACCGGACTTGGGGCTGACACAGGGCGCTTCGCCCGCCCTGCTCGGCTTTAATCTGTTCTCCCACACGTTGGGAAGGGCGCGGATCACCGGAACTTTCGGCCGCTGACTTTTGGGATCGGGATGCCAGCGAGTGACGCTGTCGGCATCCCGACCCTTAGACGCTGAACTGCCTGAGACGCCGACGCCTAGATCCTGGCCTCCTTATACGCTGGCAGAATCGTTGAGGTCCTTACCCATCGTTTCCGGGATGGTGAAGACAAACACGGCGCTGATCAGCAGCAACGCTACGGCGTAGAAATTGAACATCTGGGCCTGGTGGATGGAGCCCAGCCACGACTGCAGATACGGTGCCGTGCCGCCAAACACGGCGACGCAGATAGAGTAAGGAACTCCCACGCCCACGGTGCGGATGCTAGTGGGGAACAGCTCGGCGTATACGGCGGGCACAATGGCGGCGCTGGCGGCGATGAAGATGAGCATCACCGACATGCTGACGGCCAGCTGCCACGGCTGGTCCTTGAGCAGCCAAGTCATTGGAAAATGCAGGACGGCGGCGCCAATCCCCCCGGTCCACAGCACTTTCTTGCGGCCGATCCGGTCCGACAACCGGCCCCAAAAAGGCAGGACTGCGATGAACACGACGTTGCCAATGACGCTGGCCCACAGGGCTGAACCCCGGTCCATGCCCAAGTCGGTGGCCGCATGGCTGGGGGCAACGACGCCCCAGATGTAGTAAACGACCGTCAGGCCCACTGTCAGCCCGATCACCTGGGCGGCTTGCTTACGGTGGCGCACAATCTGCGGCCAGATCGGGGCACGTTTGGCGTTGGTGTCCTCATCTATAAAGACTTCCGACTCGTGCAGCCGGGAGCGCATGTACAAGGCGTACAGGCCCATGGCGGCGCCGACGGCAAACGGCACCCGCCAGCCCCACGCCTGCATGTCCGCCTTGGACAGCACCAGCGTCATGACCGCGCCCAGCAGTGTGCCGAACAGGATGCCGCAAGTGCCGGAGGTGTAGATCAGTGTTGCCCAGAGACCACGCTTTTCCTTCGGCGCCATCTCGGACAGGTAGGTCTGCGAGGATGGCAGTTCGCCGCCGTGCGCCAGGCCCTGGAGGAGACGGGCCAGCAGTAACGTCAGCGAGGCGAAGGCGCCAACGGCTCCGTAGGTTGGTGCGACCGCGATCAGCAGACTGCCAACCGAGGCGAGCCCGACGGCGAGCGTCATGGAGGATTTGCGGCCGATCCGGTCGCCGATCCAGCCGAACAGGAAGCCGCCAAACGGCCGGGCAACGAAGCCGACGGCGAAAATCGCCAGCGTTGACAGCACTGCCGACGTTTTGTCCGCAGGATTAAACAACGCGCCGGCCAGGAACGGGGTGAACGTCGCATAAACGGCCCAGTCATACCATTCGACGGCATTTCCGATGCCGGTGCCGAGCAGGGTGCGCCACAGCTTGGGCGTGCCGGTGGCGGTCGCCGTCTTGGGGTTGATTGAGGTTGTCATGAAGGTCTCCGGAACTAGTGGTCGACGACTGGGAACACGTTTTGCGTGCCGGCGAGGGAAGCCAGCCGGCTGACGGCCAGCTCGGCATAGAGGGCGGCGCCGTCGGTGAGGACGTCGTCATCGAAGGTCGCATAGGGAGAGTGGTTGAACGCCGTGCTGTTGTGGTCCTGCCCGGGCGCGACGGCGCTGAGGCCGATAAACGTTCCGGGGACGGCGGCCATAACATGGGAGAAGTCTTCCGATCCGCTAATCGGGGTCGCCATCCGGGTGAGCCGTTCGGTGCCAAACATCTCCCTGATAACATCTTCAGCCCTTTCGGTTTCGCCCACGTCGGTGATGCTTACCGGGTATTCGGATTGGTAGTCAACATCCACGTCCAGACCGTGGGCGGCGGCGATGTTCTTCACCAACCGCGGTGCGGCCACACGCATCTTGTCTCGGGATTCCTCGGAGAACGTACGAATGGTGGCCTCAAAGTGGGCGGTTTCCGGGATGACGTTGCGCTTGGTGCCGGCCTGCAGCAGTCCCACCGTCAGCACTACCGGGTCAAACATGTTGAACTGGCGGGTGACCATAACCTGCAGGGCCGTGACAATCTCAGTGATCACGGCCACCGGGTCCTTGGCCATGTGCGGCGCAGAGCCGTGGCCGCCAGCACCCAAAACGGTGACGACTAAACCGTCGGAGGCGCTCATTATGACGCCGGGTCTGGTGCAGAATTGCCCGTGCGGGGCCAGACCGGCGAACACGTGCATGCCAAACGCCGCATCGGCGCGGCGACCCGCGGCATCCAGGACGCCCTCGCGGATCATGATCGAGGCGCCGTCCAGGCCCTCCTCGCCCGGTTGGAACATAAGGACGACGTCACCGGCCAGCCGGTCGCGCTGGTCCGCCAGGAGGGTGGCTGCTCCAGTGAGCATTGCGGTGTGAAGGTCGTGGCCGCATGCGTGCATGGCGCCGTCGACAAGTGAGCTGAACTCAACGCCGCTGCGTTCCTGCACCGGCAGGGCATCCATGTCCGCACGGAGCAGGACGATTGGCTTCTGGCCGGACTGGCCGGACTGGCCGTTGGCGTTGGCGCCGCCGCGCAAGACGGCGGTCACAGACGTGGTGTCCGTGCCGAGCGATATCTCGTAGCCGAGTCCGTCGAGGGCCTCTAATACACGTTCCTGGGTACGGGGCAGGTACAGTCCAATTTCCGGTTCCTTGTGCATTTCATGGCGAAATTGAATCAGATCAGCGGTGAGGTCTTGTGCAATGAGAGGCATGTGTACTCCTGCGAAATAAAGTGTTCCTTTAGTGGCTCTTCAGAATTGAGGGTGTAGTTTCGGTCTGAATCCGCCGGATTCCAGCAGTGATCTTGCGACGTAGTTGGTGAGGTTGCGGAAGCCGAGAGCGGAACCGCGAAGGTGTTCGAGCCGGCCAT
>NZ_JAPNLH010000032.1 GCF_026627425.1 Arthrobacter endolithicus | reverse complement strand
TCATAGCGTGGGGGAAACGCCCGGTCCCATTCCGAACCCGGAAGCTAAGACCCACAGCGCCGATGGTACTGCACTCGTGAGGGTGTGGGAGAGTAGGACACCGCCGGACAACCATTAAAAAAAGGACCAGGCCCCGCACACCGTGCGGGGCCTGACCCCTTTAACACCCCCAACACCACAACCCACCCCACACCCCCAGACCCAGCACCGGCCCCAGCGCGGCAACGGCCACCGTGGGAGTATCCTAAAGGATGCCTAATGACGAGCTGTTCCATGAGTTATTGGAAGTGCGCGCCGATCATGCACGCGGACAAATAGCCAGGTTGAGCGATGAGATCCGTGAGGTTACCCTAGCCCACCGCGATACGCCGGCCGACGATGAACATGACCCCGAAGGTTCTACCGTCACCTTGGAGCGCGAGCGGGACGTGGCGCTGTTGGCGAGCGTTGAATCGCAGCTGACCGAGTTGCAGGACGCACAGGAGCGCCTCGCCCGCGGCATCTACGGTATCTGCGAACGCTGCGGGCAACGGATTCCGCCGGAACGTCTTGAGGTCCGGCCCGAGGCTAGGTATTGCGTCGCCTGTGCTGGGATTCGTGCGCGTGAGCGCTGATAACCACGTCGCAGGCAAATCCCGGTCGCTGTGCGGAGATTCCTGGTGCGGCGGGATACTCTGGCGGGCATCGGCTGGATCCAGCTTCCGTCGGCCGGCGTCGAGCAATCCCGTCCCGCGTTCGCCAGCCATCCGGGCGTGCGGACGAACCCCTGTCGGGCTGCGTCGAGGACAGCGCCGGCTGCTGAGACCCCGGCTAGGCGCGGACGGCGTCAGATTTTGGTGAGCGCAGAGCCTTTGTGTAGGGCTACATGATCCGTGCTGTCGCTTTTGATCTCATATTGTGGATCTTCGGGCGTGCAATGGCGGGTCTGGCCGTGGAACATACGGTCTTTCCGGTGGACCTTGACGATCCTGCCGCGGACCTCGCCGGCCTCCGAATTCCAACTGACGTGATCGCCGACGGAAAACTTCGTCGCCATGGGATTCCTCCTTCAGTGTCCGTGTGGTGGTGCCCTCCTACCAAACTACCCGCATATTAACATCCTGCTAGCGCCGTGGCTGCAGACGGGGGACGGCGTCGGTGGAACCGACTACGCTGTTTTTGGGCTCTATTGAATCGAAAGCGGTGGTCTTGGCGATGGAAATCCTGGCAGTGGTTGTGGGATTGATGCTGGCGACTGTCCTGACGGTGGGCTTGGGCGACCGAATCCGGCTGCCGTACCCGGTACTGATGATTATTCTGTCCGCAGGTGCGGCATTTATCCCGGGGTTCCCACAGGTCAAAATTGAACCCGAGCTGATTCTGCCGCTCTTTCTGCCGCCCCTGTTGTTTGCCACTGCACTGAAGTCGTCGTGGTCCGTGTTTCGCGTCCGTTGGCGAAGCATCGTGCTGCTGGCGGTCGCCCTGGTCGTCGTGACGACGGCGACAGTTGCAGGAGCTGCGTGGTTGCTGGTGCCTGGAATCGGAATTCCGGCCGCTATCGCACTTGGAGCCATGGTGGCGCCCCCTGACCCTGTAGCTGTGGAGTCCGTTGCGGGGAAGGTGCGGATGCCCCGGCGGCTGGTTGGGGTGCTGCAAAGCGAGGGTCTCTTCAACGACGCCACCGCTATTGTGATCTTCCAGACCGCCGTCGCCGCGGCCATGGCCGGTGAGGAGGTGGGACCGGGCATCATCGTGTCTTTCCTGTTCGGTGCGGCTGGTGCTGCAGCCATCGGGTTGGCCGCCGGCTGGGTCACCAAAAAGCTCACGGTCTTCATCACAAATCCGGTAGGGCACAGCGCGGTGACACTGGTGGTCCCGTTCGCGGTGTATATCGCCGCGGATTCCGTACACGCCTCCGGTGTAGTTGCCGTGGTGATTACGGCACTGGAGATCAGGCGTGGCAGTCGCGCGGATGCTGCACAGGAAAGGGTCACAGCTAATGCCTTCTGGGATGTGGTGGAGCTGATGGTAACCGGCATCGCTTTTGGCCTGGTGGGCCTGGAGGTGCGTCAGGTTTTCGAGGGTGAAAAAATGAATATTGCGGCCCTCCTCTGGCCGGCCGTACTTATCTGCCTGCTCTGTTTCGCCGTCCGCGGCGCCTGGCTGGCGTTGCTGGTGCTGCCGAGCCGTCGCCGCGGTGCCGATGTGCCGCCGTCGAACGCTAAGGAAGTGGTGCTACTGGGCTGGTGCGGGATGCGCGGTCTGGCGACGTTGGCGCTCGCGCTGGCCTTACCGACGGCCTTACCGGACGGTTCGCCGTTCCCCGGCCGCGGGCAGATAGTCCTATTGGCCGTGGCGGTGCTGTTGAGCACCCTTGTTGTACCCGGGCTGACCCTGCCATGGTTGATGAAACGGCTCGGCATGTCCGAATCAATCGAAACAGAAAAACAGGTTGAGCAGGATCTGGCATCGCGCGCGGAGGAGGCGGCAATGGCGGCCGTCCAGTCCTCCGACCTGCTCGACGGCGTGGATGAGGCGAGAATCGAGTGGGTCAGGAAACGGCTGATGCAGCTGCATACCGAGCTGGCGGGCGCTCCCACTGACGCGGTCAAGGAGGAACGCTCCGAATTCCGGGGCTGGGCCATCACCGTTCAGTCCTTGGCCTTGGACGCGGCCCGGCAGGAAATGGTGACGGCACGAAGTGAACCGGGATCGGATCCGCTCGCTGCGGACCGGGTGCTGCACCGGTTGGATTTACGCACCATGTTGGTTCCCGACTGACGCCTCCGAGTACCCCTTACTTTAATTCACCTTCCCCCCTAGACTGGCCGGACACCCGTATCGACGCATTAGGGAGAAACCATGTCAGGAAACAGAGCAGTTGCCTACAAGGGGACCGGAAAGGTGGAGGTCATCGACACCGACTATCCCACCTTCGAACTTAAAGACGGGCCCGGCGTGGATCCACGCAATGTGGGCCGTAAAGTTCCACACGGCGCGATTTTGAAGACGGTAGCGACCAACATCTGCGGCTCTGACCAGCACATGGTGCGAGGGCGCACCACGGCGCCGACGAATTTGGTCCTCGGACACGAAATCACCGGCGAGGTGGTGGAAGTGGGGCCCGGGGTGGAGTTCATCAAGGTGGGCGATATTTGTTCCGTCCCGTTCAATATTTCCTGTGGACGCTGCCGCAACTGCAAGGAGCGCAAAACGGGTATCTGCCTGAACGTCAATCCGGTGCAGCCCGGAGGTGCCTACGGCTATGTGGATATGGGGGGCTGGGTCGGCGGCCAGGCGGAGTACGTGCTCGTACCCTACGCTGACTGGAATCTGCTGAAGTTTCCGGACCGGGACCAGGCCTTGGAAAAGATGATGGACCTGACGATGCTCTCGGACATCTTCCCCACCGGCTATCACGGAGCCATTTCGGCCGGTGTTGGAGCCGGATCCACCGTGTACATTGCCGGTGCCGGCCCTGTCGGACTGGCTGCGGCAACGAGTGCCCTCCTGCTGGGGGCTGCCGCCGTCATTGTCGGTGACATGAACGAGGGCAGGCTCGCCCAGGCGCGCAGCTTCGGCTGTGAAACTGTTGATCTGACCAAGGGAGATCCGAAGGATCAAATCGAGCAGATTCTGGGTGTGCCGGAGGTGGACTGCGGCGTGGACGCCGTCGGCTTTGAAGCCAAGGGGCACGGTAAGGACGCTCATGAGGCGCCGGCTACGGTCCTTAACTCGTTGATGGAGATCACAACCGCAGGTGGCGCATTGGGCATTCCGGGGCTCTATGTCACTGGGGACCCGGGAGCCGAAGATAAGGCCGCGCAAAAGGGCTCTCTCTCACTGAGCCTTGGAACCGGTTGGGCGAAGTCACTCTCGTTCGTCACCGGCCAGTGCCCGGTCATGAAATACAACCGTGGGCTGATGATGGCGATTCTCCATGACAAGGTGCATATCGCCAACAACGTCAACGCGAAGGCGATCGGGCTCGATGACGCAGTGCGGGGGTACGCGGAGTTCGACGCGGGCGCGGCTACGAAGTACGTACTGAACCCGAACGGATATTTGGACGCGGCATAAGCAGTAGCAGCAGTAAAAGACCAGCGCACCTGTTACAGCGGGTGCGCTGGTCTTTTACTGCCGCGGCCGCCGCCCGTCGTGGCAATGTGATTTTAACGACACCCGCACAGATGTTTACCCAAAGTATGCCCGGGTCTGATTTGATGTTAAGTGAGAGGGAAACTGGAGGAACATCCTCCACCCGACCCACAAAGGTAGTGATGGAACTCATCCAGGCCGAGCACTCCAGGCCGAGTCATTTCATACTTCATCTCAGTGATACCCATTTACTCGGTGGCCCCGGTCCGCTGTATGGGGCGGTGGACAGCGAGGCCCGGCTGCGTCAGCTTCTTGCCGAAGTCCATGCTTCCGGCGTCCGGCCGGAGGCGGTGGTCTTCACCGGAGATCTTGCGGACAAAGGCGAGCCCGCGGCCTATGCCAAATTGCGGGCCATCGTTGAACCGGCCGCGGCGGCAATGGGCGCACAGGTTATCTGGGCCATGGGCAATCATGATGATAGGGCGCAGTTCCGTGCAGGGCTGCTCGATCAGGCGCCGGGGACGGCGCCCGTTGACCATAGCTACGACATCAACGGTTTGCGCATCATCACGTTGGATTCGACGTTCCCGGGCTTCCACCATGGGCAGATCAGCGATGCGCAGCTGGAATGGCTGGCGGCCGAGCTGTCCGAGCCCGCGCCGGACGGGACAATTCTTGCTTTGCACCATCCGCCCATCCCATGCGTGCAGGATCTATCCGTGCTGGTGGAACTGCGGCGCCAGCCCGAGCTGGCCAGTGTGCTCTGGGGCTCCGACGTGCGGACCATTCTGGCCGGACACCTGCACTATTCCTCAATGGCCATGTTTGCCGGGATTCCTGTCTCGGTGGCATCGGCCACCTGCTACACCCAGGATCTGGCCGTGACTACCGGGGCGAGCCGCGGCCGCGACGCGGCTCAGGCCTACAACCTCGTCCACGTGTATGAACACACCGTGGTCCATTCCGTGGTCCCGCTGGGCGACGGATTGACGGTGGGAGAGTATGTCAGCGCCGAGGAGACGCATCGCCGGCTGACCGCTGCGGGAATCCGCATCCCCGAGCATGAGCCCCTACCCGGGGCGGGGACCAGGATCGAGGCTCAGCGGGCTGCGCTGGCCCACACCTGAGCGGCCGCACAGCAAAATCCGGCGCCCCTATTGTCCCCAGCCGGCCGTCCTATTGTTCCCAGGGCGCACGGAGCGGGTAATACCGTTCCAGGAAGTCCGTCACCAGTTCGGCCCGTTCCTGGGCCGCGACCTCCGGAAAGCTGCCGTCGTTGAGGCAGAAGAAGTCGGCGTTGCGTTTGGCCAGCAGCCTGGGCAGGTAGGTCAATCCCGAGCGCATGGTGGTGTCAATGTAGCGGACTCTGGCCTCGGGCTGGGTCACGGCCTGGCCGTTGAGCAGGGCGTAGTAGTGGTACAGCGAGTTGGTTACGGAAATGTTGTCCGCGGCACGGAAGGTGCTCGCTGCGGTGGCGGCAAATTCCGCCGGGAATTCGCGTTCCATTTCCGCCATGACGCTGCGGCGAAGCGGGGCTGCTGCGTGCTCCAAATGGCGGGTGGTGATCCTGCCGAAGCGGTTCCACAGCAGTTTGCGGTTCACCCTGGCCGCGTTCTCGAACCCGCTGCGCTCGGCCGCGTTCTCGCCCAGTCCAATCCTGGTGTCCGCCTGAATGAAGCGGGTGATGCCCCCGGGGGTGAAAAACATATCCGGACTTACCGGACGGCCGAAAAACATGTCGTCATTGGAATAGAGGAAGTGCTCGGCCAGGCCGTCAATGTGGTGCAGCTGGCATTCCACGGCCTGTGAATTGTGCGTCGGCAGCACCGACGGGTCCGCAAAGAATTCCTCGCTGCGCACGATGGTCACTGTGGGGTGCTCCGCCAGCCAGGCCGGGGCGGGGGAATCCGTGGCAATAAAGATCCGCCGCACCCACGGCGCATACATATAGATGGAGCGCAGCGCGTACTTAAGTTCGTCGATCTGACGGTACCGGGCCTCGTGGTCGTCCCCTTCGCCCAGTACGACGCCGGTCTGCCGGGCGCGGCGGGCCGCCTGGTACTCGGGCGAACTTCCGTCCACCCAGGAAAAGACCATGTCGATCTCGAAGCGGATGTCCGTGGCATGATCGGCGAACATGTTCTCGATGGTCGGCCAGCTATGCCCATAGCGCTCCACCGTCCCCCGGACCACTTCGGCGGTGGGCAGGATGCGCCTGGTGAGCGAGTTTTCCATCGGCAGCACCACGGTCTCCGCCTCGAAACTCCACAGCTCGATCTGCACGCCCAATGACGGCCCGTACGCCAAACCGCCGTCGGGCTCCACCCGCGGACGGTACAGCCGCAGGATGCGCGCCTTGCGGTTTCGGGCCAACTCGCCGTCCGCGACGAGCAGCGACGACTTCTTCTTCGCGTCCACGGTGATGGCATAGAACGGTTCATTCACGCACGCCTTGGCCAGTGCCTTGCGGAGCTTTTTGCGGTCCTTCCAATCGATGGAAATGACCGGCCGCTCATTATTGCCGCGCACCAGCAAGTACTTCAGCCCGGCGTCCTCCAACGCTGCCCGGATGAACAGCAGGTCCTCGACCATCGCCTGGTAGGGCGTTCGGTCCACGTTCAGCAGGGCGTATCGTCCCTGGTACTGGATGACGTCGGGCCGGTTGGTAAGACGGACGACGGCGGCCGGCGAGGTTTCCTCGACAAGGTCGCGTTCGTCGTCGGGCGCGGGGCTGCCAATGTAGACATCATGCTGTTCGGACACGTCGGTGATGGCTTTTCTCCCTAACTGGTGGTATTTGCTCCCTTGCATGATATCGCGTGCCGGCTATGGCGGACGCTGGCCCGCCGTGGAACCATGGCGGTATGGAACCTATTGAAGTTTTGACCGATGCTTTTGGCCGGATCGGCAGTGCGGTCAACGGTGTGCTCAAAGGTTTGGACGCGGCTGATCTTAATCGGCGTCCCGGTGGGCAGGGGAACTCGATTGCCTGGCTGGTGTGGCACCTGACGCGGGTCCAGGACGATCACATCGCGGACGCGGCGGGTCGGGAACAGCAGTGGGCGGTGGCTGGATTTAGGGACAGATTTGGTTTTGTGCTGCAGCCGGAGGATACCGGTTACGGCCATAGCCACGAGCAGGTTGACGTGGTCCGGGTGGACTCCGCGGAGATGCTGAGCGAGTACTACCAGAGCGTGCAGCGCCGCACGATGGAGTACCTCCAGGAGCTCGACGGGGCGGCGTTGGATAAAATCATCGACGAGTCATGGGACCCGCCCGTGAGCTTGGGGGCACGACTGGTCAGCGTGCTGCAGGATTGCCTGATGCATGTGGGCCAGGCGGCGTATGTCCGGGGCCTGCCGGGGAAGTAAGCCCAAGGTGGCGGTACCGCCCCGGTAGTTCTGGCCCAGCAGCCTCGAGCTAAGACAGTTACCGCTTGCGGCGGTCCAGGATCAGTGCCGTTGCAATCCCGAGCATCCAGAAGTCCTTGGCAAGGGGTACGCCGTTGGCGGTGGGCCGGACGCCGTCGGACTCCGTCATTCCCGGCGTCCGCAGGTACATGGTCACCAATGAGCCGGAGAAAGTTGCCAGCATGAGACCGGCGAGCCGGCTGGGGATGAACGGGGCCAGCAGGGCCGAGCCAACGGTGATCTCGCCGGCACAGAGCAATTTGCCGAACGTCCCCGCGTCGAGCTGTTTTACAGCAGGGATGGCATTGCCCGCCATGGACTGCAGGCCTGCGGCGTGTTCCTCATCCAAGTGCATCTTGCCGATGCCCGAATTGAGGATGAAGGCGCCGGTTACCAGGCGAAGGGCGGCATGGCTGAGGTTAATTCCCATGGGTGATCTCCTTTTTGCGTTGGCCGATGTTGGCGCGGCCACCTCCAGCCTATGGACGGCGGACTTACCGCGCCATAGTCCGATGCGCCCACAGACCATCGATCAGGGCTTCCAGGCCCAGCCCGAAGGCGGCGTCGCTGGAGCTGACCGGGCGTTCTGCGGCGCCCGCTGCGGCGCCCGCTGCGGCGCCGGTGCCGGCGCCCCGGCGTGCCACCGCCTGGGTGAACAGCGGTGCATCCGCGGCCAGCTCACCGGCGTCGAAAATCTCCGCGGGGGCGTTGACGTCGAACGCCGACCCGAAAATGAAGGATTCCAGGGCCACAATTGCGTCGATGATGCGTTCGGGAGCCCACCCGGCGGCTTGGAATCCAGCCGTCACCGCCTCGTACATTTTCACCGTCTGCGGCGCGTTGGTTACCGGGAGTACCGCGATCACCGGAATCAGCGGCGTGTGCCGGGCGAAGACATTACGGTACGACCAGGCCCAGCACCGCACCCCCTGCTGCCAGGTGCCCGCTGCGAAGCCGGAAATGTCCACACCAGCCATCAGATGGTCTTCCACCAGCAGGAGCACGTCCTGTTTTGAGGAGACATGGTTGTACAGCGCTGACGGGGCCACGTTGAGCAGCCGGGCCAGGGCGGACATGGTCAGGCCCTTGTAGCCGTCTCTGGCAATGAGCCGCAGGGCAGCCTTGGTGATCCGGCTTGAGCCCAATACCGGCTGCGGAGGCCGCCCCGCCCGCCGCCGTCCCTGAACCGCCGGTGCGACGTTCTCCATGGTTGCCTCATCCTGTTTTTAGCACTGCTTCGTTTCCACGGCTGCTCTTCCCTTATGGACGCGCATCCATTAGAGTCTAACTAAAATGAATGGCATTCATATAGTGGGGCCCGTCACGCGGGCCGGAGTGGAGCACCGTGCAGAATCTGAAGCGGGACGTCGTCATCATCGGGGCGGGGCCCTCGGGCCTGACCGCCGCCCGGGAATTGCGGAAGGCAGGTGTGAGTGTGGCCGTCTTGGAGGCGCGGGACCGGGTGGGCGGCCGCACCTGGACCAACGACATCGACGGCGCCACACTGGAGATCGGCGGCCAATGGGTGTCTCCGGATCAGACTGCGCTGACAGCGCTGCTGAAGGAGCTGAAGCTGGACACGTTTGACCGCTACCGCGACGGCGAATCGGTCTATATCGCTCCGGACGGCACCCGCACGCGCTACGCCGGTGAGATGTTTCCGGTCAGCGGGCACACCGCGGGTGAAATGAACAAGCTGATCGCCCTTTTGGATTCCCTTGCAGAGGAAATCGGTGCGGAGGAGCCGTGGGCGCACGCGAAGTCCCGGGAACTAGATATCATTTCCTTCCACCACTGGCTTCGCGGGCAATCCGACGATGAGGAAGCCTGCAACAACATCGGTCTGTTCATCGCCGGCGGGATGCTGACAAAACCGGCGCACTCCTTCTCGGCGCTGCAGGCCGTCCTGATGGCCGCTTCGGCCGGCTCGTTCAGCAACCTGGTTGATGAGGACTACATTCTGGACAAGCGGGTGATCGGCGGCATGCAGCAGGTGAGCGAACGGATCGCCACGGAGCTCGCTGCGGACCCGGGTGCCGACGTCGTGCTTAACTCGCCGGTCCGGACGCTGCGCTGGCTAGCCGACGACGGCGCCACGGGTACGCTGGGCGCGGGAGCTGGCGGTACTCCCGGTACCGGCGGATACACGGTCACAGCCTTTTCGGACGCGGCCACAGTCACCGCCCGTTACGCCATCATGGCCGTTCCGCCGAACCTGTACTCCCGGGTCTCCTTCGAACCTCCCCTCCCACGCCGTCAGCACCAGATGCACCAGCACCAGTCGCTCGGGCTCGTCATTAAGGTGCACGCGGTGTACAAAACCCCGTTTTGGCGCGAAGACGGACTTTCCGGCACCGGCTTCAGCGCCTCGTCGCTGGTCCAGGAGGTCTACGACAACACCAACCACCAGGACCCGCGCGGCACACTTGTCGGCTTCATCTCGGATGAAAAGGCGGACTACGCCTTCAGCCTTGATGCCGACGAGCGCAAAAGGAAGATCACTGAATCCTTGGCCGGATTCCTCGGGAATAAGGCGCTGGACCCGGTGGTCTACTACGAATCCGACTGGGGCTCGGAGGAATGGACCCGCGGCGCCTATGCCACCAGCTATGACCTCGGCGGCCTGCACCGCTACGGTGCGGATCAGCTCAAGCCTGTCGGTCCGATCTACTGGTCATCCTCCGACCTCGCGGCGGAGGGCTACCAGCATGTGGACGGAGCAGTACGGATGGGCCAGCACACCGCCGCCCGGATCCTGCGAAGTCTTCCGGTGCCCATGATCGTGGGCCCGCGCAGCTACAAATCGGTGGCGCAACGCCACGGATCAATTTTGTCAGAAGAGGTGAACCAATGAGCGCCGAAGCACTTCGAAGTAAATCCAGTGAAAAAGGGCCCGGCGAAAAACGGCCCGGCGGCAAGGGCCTGAGCGAAAAGGGATTGAAGGCCGGTTCCGTCGGGTTGATCGGCGCCGTCGTCATTGGTGTTTCCTGCATCGCACCCGCCTATACCCTCACTGCTGCGCTGGGACCCACCGTTGCGGAGGTTGGCGTGCATTTGCCTGCGATCTTCCTGGTCGGGTTCATCCCCATGCTCCTGGTGGCGCTGGGGTACCGCGAGCTCAACAACGCGATGCCGGATGCCGGCACGTCCTTCACTTGGGCCAGCAGGGCCTTCGGTCCCTGGATCGGCTGGATGGGCGGCTGGGGCCTGATCTCCGCCACCATCATTGTGCTCTCCAATCTTGCCGCCGTCGCCGTCGATTTTTTCTACCTGATGCTCGCCCAGCTCACCGGAATCCCCGGCCTCGCCGACCTCTCGGCCAACCTTCCGCTGAATATTGCCACCACCTTGGTGTTCATCGCGCTCGCGTGCTGGATTTCCTACCGCGGTATGGAGACCACTAAGACGTTCCAGTACGTCCTGGTAGCCTTTCAGCTGCTGGTGCTGGGCTGGTTCGCCGTCGCAGCGTTCAGCCATGTGGCCAACGGCACAGCCTTCGATGCCACGGCCATCACGCCCGACTGGTTCAATCCCTTCGCCGTCGGCTCATTTACTGCCTTCGCGGCGGGAGTTTCGCTGTCCATTTTCATCTATTGGGGCTGGGACGTCACCCTTACGATGAATGAAGAGACCAAAAACCCGGAAAAGACGCCAGGACGGGCCGCTACCGTGACGGTGGTGGTGATCGTGGTCATCTACATGATTGTCGCGCTTGCCACCCTGGCCTTTGCGGGTGTGGGAGACACCGGCCTCGGTGCCGGAAACCCGGACAACCAGGCCAGCATCTTTGCCGTACTGGCAGGACCGGTCATGGGTCCATTTGCCATCCTGATGTCGCTGGCCATCCTGAGCAGTTCAGCTGCGTCGCTGCAGTCCACCTTCGTCTCCCCAGCCCGGACGCTGCTGTCGATGGGGCACTACCGGGCGCTGCCGAAGAAGTTCGGCCGGATCAGCCCGGCGCACAAGTCACCGAGCTACGCCACGATTGCCTCTGCGGTGGCCGCAGCCGCGTTTTACGTCATCACGCGGACCGTGTCGGAGAATGCGCTCTGGGACACGATCACGGCGCTGGGCATGATGATTTGCTTTTACTACGGGATCACCGCGCTCGCCTGCGTCTGGTACTTCCGCGCCGAGGCTTTCCGCGGCATCAGGGCGTTCCTGTTCAAGTTCCTGGCACCGCTGGCGGGCGGTGTGATCCTGCTGGTCATGTTCGTCAAGACGGCCTATGACTCGATGGATCCGGCCTATGGCTCCGGGTCCAATGTGGGCGGGTTGGGGCTGGTTTTCATCCTCGGAATGGGCGTGTTGCTGCTGGGGGTGGTCCTGATGTTCATCATGTACAAGGTGCAGCCGGCATTTTTCAAGGGACAGGTGCTGGAGAAGTCCAGCCAGGTGTTTGACCCGGACGTATAGTGGGGAAGAATCCGGTGGCGTGACGCCTGGGGTCCTCCTGCGGGCCCTGCTGGATCCGCTCGACCAGCCGGCCCATCCGCAGCAGCAGCTCCTCGCCGGCCATAATGCCCCGGGCATCGGTAACGGTGAGGTTGGCACTTCGGTAGCCGCCGTCGTCCAGCTCGCCGTGGGCGGGCCGGAAAGCGATGTTGGCCTCCGCCAGCATCTGCCGGTCCAGCAGGGAGTCGCCCGCGGCAATCACGGTGCCGGCGCCGGTGCGCCGCTGCACCTCCGCCACGGCGCTGCTCTTGGTCACCGGCTGCGGCACACAGTAGAGCTTGCGGCCCTGCTGTGACACCGTCCAGCCCAGCGCCAGGCACTGCTGTTCCAGCCCGGCGACGAAGTCCTCCGGCAGGGCCTCGCGGTCAACAATTGCGTAGATGAACAAGTCCTCGGCCTGGCGGAGTTTGAGGATCCAAGGGGAAAACGCGGGATCGGCCAGCAGGGCCTGAACCGTCTGCAGAGGCGCACAATCGGCAGCGGTGCGGCGGGCGATCGACGCGTGCCAGTGCGCATCCGGTTCGCCGTGGTGAAGCAAAACGCCGCCGTTGCTGGTCACGGCATACTCCGGCTCCGGCCCGGGCAACTGGACACGCCGGTACTGGGCAATGGTCCGTGTGGTCACCGGCACCACTGTCGCCGCCGCTTTGAGCTGCAGCAGCACCGTTTCGGCGGTGCGGGTCATGAAGGAGATTGGGACGCCCTGGTACAGCTCGACGACGACGATCGGCGGGGCCTGCTCGTCCGGCACGTCCAGCCAAAAGGCCTTGGCTGAGTAGATCAGCGTGCGGTCAAGGTCGCAGGCCAGGAGCGCCGGGAGGTGGCCGCCGGTCACGAGGTGGCCGGCCACGGGACCGCCGGTCACGGCGTGGCCGTAACTGCGCGGCCGTCAGCACCGGTGGCGCCCTTCGTGAATAGCGGGTGGATCAGACCCACACAGCTGTAGGCAAGGTCCGGGACTTCCACTACCGGCACGCCGCGCTGCTCGGCCAGCAGCAGCACGTGGGCCACCTCGGCTCTGGCCTCGGGGCGGATCAGTATTTTCCACGGCACCCGGCGCAGCAGCACGCGCGTGGTCTCGCCGACACCCGGCTTCACCAGGTTGACGTTATGGATGCCGTAGTCCCGGCTGATGCTCTCGACGGCTTTCCATCCGGCCCAGCTGGGCGCGCGTTCGGGCGCTGCTTGGGCGGCGGCGAGCTTCCTACCACGGTTCACGGCGGCCAGGACGTCGCCGAAGTGGCCGCACACGGTGTCCAGGAACTGCCCGGAGACGTCGCTGTCGCGCAGGCCAGTGTAGAACTTTGCGCCATGGAAATCTCCCGGTCCGATCAGCCGGCGGTTGAACACCGTGCGGGAGACGAGGCCGGAGACGGTTGAATTCAGGCAGGCCGAGGGAATGAGATAGTCCTCGCGTGTGCCGTACAGGCCGACGCAGTGTCCAGGGTCCGCCAGCACGGCCAGATCATCCTTGAAGGTGACGCCGTCCGTCTGCTCAAAGCGCTGGAGCGCGGTGGAGAGCTCGCGGGTAATCGCGCCCTTTCCGGTCCAGCCATCCACGAAGATAATCCGGGCCGGGTCGTAGTGCGCGGCCAGGTAGCGCAGGGCGTTTTCGTCCGCGCCCACGCCGCGTACGATGCTCATTGTGTAATGCGGCACGTCGATGCCGCGGATTTCCCGGGCCCAGCGCCGCATCAGAATTCCTACCGGTGTACCGGCGCGGGCCAGCGACACCAGGACCGCCTGCTGTTCTCGGGCGGTCAGCAGCAGATCCGTCACCGTGCCCACTGCCTCCGCGATCCGCCGGCCAGAGCGCTGCAGGGCGTCGCGGTAGAGTTGCTGATATTCGGTGCTCGGGGTGTATTCAACCGGCAAAGATTCGGCATAATTGGCCGCCCCGCTCTGGATGGCCTGCTCCCGTTCGCCGGTTGGAGCCTCCAGTTTGGCATCACCGAGGTCCGTCAGCAGCCAGTGGACGTCCCCGGCCGGGTAAGAGCCAAAGTCCGGTCCGGAGAGCGGGACGGGCAGTTGCTGCTGGCCGGTCGGATCAGTTGTCCGGGGCATGGGGTCCTTGTCTGAAATTGCTGGCCGCGGTGGCGGGGGATGCTGCAGGAAGGAGTACGACGACGACGTCACGGCAAAGAGCGCTTAGCGCCTCGGTGATGCTCCCGGTTCCGGAAAGCACACCAGGATCGGTCCCAGGCTCGGGCATCAGGATGATGCTACCGAAGCGGTGTCCATCCCGGGACAGGTTGTAGGCAAACCGGGGGCCGGGGCCGTCGTCGGTCAGATCATGGCTGCTGAAGCCGACGGAGCTGGCGATGGCGTAGTCCGGCCGGTCCAGTGCCACGATCGGGGAGCGGGTGGTGGTGGAAAACTTCACCGGGAAGTGCTCGTCAAGCGCGTCGGCCACCGCGAGGGGCAGCGAAATGAACTCCTCGGTGCCCAGGACCAGAGTCCCCTCCGGCCGCCACGTCTGATGGTCCTTGGGCGCGGCGGTTCGCGTCCGGGCGATCTTCCCTGGGTGGTCCCGCTGCGCAATGCCGTCCCGCTGCGCAATGTCGACGCCCTGTGCAAGTTCGGCACGCTGTGCAAGTTCGGCACGGATACGCGCCGCAATCGCCGCCACGGCCGCGGTGGGGCTGCCGGCCGCGTCTGGCCGGTGATTGCCGAACCTGTCGCTGCGGATGGGATCAATTTCGTTTGTGCCGATGTCTACGAACGTGACTGAGCCTGGGCGTGCAGCCGTGTCCTGATCGGCTGTCATTGCGGCCACTGGGGCCGGCAGGGCGGCGATGAATTCCTGGGAGCGGAGCAGGATGTCCGCACTCAGGCTGATCCGCCCGCCGCTCAATGCGGCCACCCGAATCGTCGCGCCGAGCATGGCGGACAGTTCGTCAAAGCGCTCGCGGTCCCGGTCTGTGCGCAGATCCACCAGCGCCGCGACAATATATTCCTTTTGGGGCATAAGCCTGTGCAGTTCTCGGATGGTGTTGATGATCGTCGATCCCGTGCTGAGCTCGTCGTCGACCAGGACGACAGTGCCGCCAGAGCGCAGCCACTGGTCATCGGTGGGCAGCAGCCGGTGCGAGCTAGCGTGCGAATGGCTTTCATCGAAGGCTGCAACGGATCGGGATCCGGCGGCCAGGTGCCGGGTGGAATGAATGTAGTAGGAACCGATGCACCCCGCGACCAGCCGGCCCAGTCCCGTCGCCGTCTCGGCGTAACCAATCGTGACCACGTCCGGACGGCTCGTCGCCAGCGCCGTGAGGGCTTCCCGGAGTTCCAACAGCGCCGGCTTTGCCAGCGAATCTGACCGCAGTAACGCCGTCATTGCCCGCGCAGCACGTTGGAGTGCCGGTCCTTGCTCCGGCAGACCCGCGAGCCGCTCCGCCACCATCGCCCCGAGCAGCATGCCGGCCGCGATGGCCAGGGAAGGAACGGTGGGCACATGCTTGGCCAGCACCCGGGAGACCAGCAGATGGGCACGCTTCGGATTCCGGCGCAGGGCAAGCCCCACCAGATCCTTCACATCCATCAGGCTTTCACCGGCGGACTCAATCCGGACGCCAAGCTCGTGCTGCACGCAATCGCCTGTCCAGAGACGCGTCAATTCATCCCCGCTTCCAGGAAGTCGACAAAGGTGACGTCCGGGGCGGCGACGCCGAAGGCCGCTGCGCGGAGCAGGGTCTGCCGTGCCCACCCCTGGTGCGGCTTCATCTCATTCATCTTGTTGCCGTACGGCGAGGCTGCTGCACCGCCGCCACTGTTACCTGCGATCTCCCCCGCGTCCAGGAACTCCTCATGGCTGATCACGGAGAGTGCATGCACCAAGGGAACGTGGCTGGGGTGGATCACCGTTTTCCCCAGCAGACCGTTGGCATGATCCAACGAGATCTCGCGCATCAGTCCGTCCAGGTTGGCCAGCAGGATCCGCTGCCGCAGCGCGACATCGTCGGAGTCGGCGAACGGAGTGGCCCGCAGCAGCGGCCGGAGCAGCCGTTCCGTATTGGCATAGTGTTCCCAGACCGGGCCGGAGATAACAAAGCCATCCTCACTGCGGCCCAGGATGTTGACAATATCGCCGATCACCGAGGCCACTACCTTGACGTCGTAAATCGTCAGGTCGCGGGACCTGCGCAGGCCGAAGGTGCTGGACATGTCCGTCGCGCCGATCCGGACCGCCAGGATGTCCTGCCGGTGCGCCTGAAGGACGGCGCGAATATTCGCCAACGAGGCAGATCGAGTCTCGCGGTGAATCATGATGGGCGATTCCAGGATCGGCATGATCCGCAAACGGCGGCTACCGTGGGATTGGTGTTGGGCTTGCTCCTGGGTCATGCCTGAGGCATCCGGCTGAACCGCCGCGTGGATGGCCTGAACGGTCTGCAGGGCATCCAGGAACAGCTGGGCGCGGCCCGTCTCATTCTCAAATTTCGGAATGACAAACCCGGTGAGAAGATCCAAGGACGCGCCGCAGCGTTGGGCCAGGCGGACCATCTGTTCGGGCGTGCGGACGCGGATAAAAAGCATCAGGCCGCTGTCTGCAGCGCGGAACGTGGTGCTGCGGGACGGGGCGGCGCTGCCGTCCGCCCGGGGACCGTCGGCTTCCTGGGCCAGCAGCTGCAGCGTACGCACAACGTTGTCCTCGGCCGCTTCCACTGCGCTGTCCGCGATGGAATCCTCCAGGCACAGCACCATGCTCAGGCAGCCGCGGGCGGACTGTTTGATGATATCTGCGGCAAGTTGCGGCCTGTCCGCGGGCGAGTACAGCGTGGCACCCAAGGCCACGGCCAGGAGTTCGGGATCGGACTCAAGGGTCAGCGCCTGCGGGCTGGCATGGAAGAGCCGGGAGGTCTGCTGCTCCGTGAGGAAGTCAAAGTGACGCATAGGCGGCTATCGGCCCCGGTTCCCTTGGACGGTGACTTTGCGGGTCATGCTGAAGCCGAATTCCGCCCAGATATCTTGGTCGGTCATCCCCGCAGGGAGCGGTTCGGCACGCAGCTCGATCAGGTTATCCACCCGAAGCAACGCGAGGATGAACAGGGTGTTGCCATTCGGGGGTGGAAGCGTCGCGGCAGCGCCGTCGAAAATCTGCATCCCCAACGGCTCGGGGCCGCGGCCGATGAAAAGGGCCCGGCGCAGTTCCCGCAGGTGCCGCAGGGGCACCAGTGCTTCCCCCTCGAGGTAACCTGCCAGCGGGCGGTTGCCGGCGGTGCCGACGGGCGTGCCGGCAAAGTTCCCGTCCCGGGTCAGGGCTCCGGTGATAAAGCCCCCCGTGGCATGGCCGGCTGACTCCCAGGCGATGGCCGTGGTACCGGTGACGATCAGCGTGCCGATCCCGGACTGCCGGGCATTGAGCCGCAGCATGGGGACGGTGAGGCCAATTTCCATGACGTCACGGATCCCGGGCGCGCTGAAGAGACCTGAAGTGACGGAGGCAGGCCGACGGCGGATGGGCGCCGCTACATCGGAGCCGACGGCGGCAGGTAGCAGGGACGCGACCGAAGCTGGTGGCCGGGACGCGACGGGAGCCGCTTGTTGCGCTGGGGCAGCCGTCGGTCGGCGAAGGCTAAGACCGGCCGCGCGGGGGGCCTGAGCTGGGACAGCTGCCGGGTGCACGGCGTTTATGTCGGTGGGTTTAAGCCTGCGACGAAGATATCCAATGTCCGTCCGGAGGGGTGAAAATTTCCCTGGCATTGGCTAGACATCCACCCTGAAGTCCTTGGCCACGCCCGCCAGCCCGGTGGTATAGCCCTGGCCCAACGCGCGGAACTTCCAGTCGTCGCGGTGCCGGTACAGCTCGCCGAACATCATTGCTGTGATATTTTCGTCGCTGCTGAGCGGGACGTCAAAGCGGACCAGCTCGCGGTTCCCGGCGGTAGCGACCCGGATGTAGGCGGAGCGGACTGCGGAAAATGTGCCAGGGCCACGGACCTCGGGATCCACATAGACAATGAACGCGATCTTGGCGACCGCCGCAGGCACCTGCGCCAGGTCGACGTCGATCTGTTCCTGATCGGCGTTTCCTGCAAAGGTGACCGATCCGTCTGCACTGACGAGCTGATTGAAAAAGACCAGATGGTCCCCGGACACCGCGGTGCCGTCCGCAGTGCACATAACGGCCATCGGAACCAGTTCGGCAGCAGGTCCTCTGCTGGGGATAGCGTCCCAGCCGAGCGCGACGAGAACCTTGGTCAGGCCGCTGTTCTCGGCGGTGAGCGCCGCGTTGGCGCCTGGGACCAGGCTTGCCACTACTGACCGTCCAATCGCAGCTGGCTGTCCGGGGCCGCGAACTTGTCGGCCAGAAAACGGCCATGGGTGGAGAGCTCCGCGATGGCTCCAGTCCGGATCTGGTTCAGCAGGTCCTGGACAGTGGCCTCCAGGGTGGTCAGCTGTTCTATGAAGAGCCCGGTGGCCCGCGAATCCTCCGCGCGTTCGGCAGCCGTCATGGCCAGATAGGCGCGCAGCGGGGTGGGAACATAGTCGCTGATCATCGCCGCCAGCAGTACGCGCTGCTCAGTGGAGGCATTTTGGGCGGCAATGGTGGCCGTCACGACGCGCAACAGGTCCTCGATCTGGCGCAGTTGGGAGGAGAGCAACGGCGGCAGGACGGCGCCGGCACGGCGGATATCGGTGCGCAACTGATCCAGCGAGCGCGCCGTGCGGGCGTCGTCAGCCTCCGTCTCGCTCTGCTGGTTCTGCGGAATCACTCCCGCCGCCGCGGGTGGGTTCTTGAACAGAGATCCTACGAATTTCCCAATCACCGCTCCACCGCCTGTTGTCCACTCATCCGCCGGCTCTAGCCTCTCTGGCTTTGCTGTGAGCGTTCCAGATACGGTTTCGCCTTCTCGAGACCGCTCTCCAGCGCCGATACCGTCCCTTCCATGTTTTTGGCCGCGGTGGCCCGGAAGGTATCGATTGCGTCCATGGTGGCGAAGACGTTGTCGAAGGCCTTTTGCAGCGTCTCCACACTGACCCCTGAGCTGGCGGCCTGCTCGTGGATCCGGACCGTCTGATCCTTGAGCATCTCGCTGGTCTTGAGGATCATGTTGTTGGTGGTGGTGTTGATCGCGTCGATCTGGTCCAGCACCATCTTCTGGTTGGCCAGGGCCTGTGCGACGATCACGGCCGTGCGCAGCGCCGCAATCGTCGTCGTACGGGCGCGGTCCACGCCCTTGATGAGTTCCAGGTTGTTCTTACGGATCAGGTCCATCGCCAGATAGCCCTGCACGGACACGGCGAGCTGCGTCAGGATGTCCTGATGGCGCTGCCGGATCGGGAAGAGCACGTCACCTTCGAGTTTCTGAGCTTCCTCGATCTGTCCCTTTGCGCGGGTGGCATCGATCTTTTCCACGCAGGCGGCGTCGAGTGCCTTGGCAAACACGGCGTATTCACTCAGCGACTGCATGGTTTCCCACAGCTGCACCTTTTCTCCCGCCAGGGCCGCGTTGTCCTTGAGCAGCTCATCCTGGCCGGCCATCAGGGCCTTGATGATGTGGTCCAGCTGGGTCTGGGCTGATTCGTACTTCTGGAAGTACTTGGCCATTTTGTTTCCGCCGGGGATGAAGCCGAGGATTTTCCGCCCCACGCCCAGGTCTGCCTGGTTCGGGGTCAGGTCCTCCACGGTGGAGCGCAGCTCGCCCAAGGTGCCGGCAACCGCTGCCTGCGCGTTGTTGCCGCTGCGCTTGGCCCCGGCAACTGAGGTGGAGGAGCGCTCAAGCATACGGGTGGAATATCCGCTGGACTGCGTCATCTCCGACCCCGCGATCTTAGAGATGCCCTCCACCTTCGTGGTGAAATCGGGGCTGCGGGGGTCCATTCCGGCGAGCTCGGAAACAAACTCCTTGGCCTGCCGGTGGATTTCAAGCTGGCGTTCCTGCGGAACCGGAACCATACCCGGGGCGTCGTTGGGCTCAACAATGGCCGGCGCGTCCGGCGCACGCAAGACCAGCGCCGTATCGGCGGTGTCTGGGGGAGTCAAGGGGGAAGTCATATGTGGGGCCAGCCTGTTCTTCTGGTAGCGGCGGGGCCATACTCTGCCCTACCGGCAGTGGACAGCCCCGCCTGTTGACAGCATGGGGTTAGGGAAAATCTAGCCCAGAACGACGCCAAAGTCGTTGGCAATTCCGGCAAGGCCCGTTGCGTAGCCCTGCCCGACTGCCTTAAACTTCCAGTCGGAGCCGTTGCGGTAAATCTCGGCAAAGACCATGGAGGTCTCTGGAGCGGCGTCCTCGCTCAGATCGAAGCGGACGATTTCCAACTCGGTCACGGCATTTACGACGCGGCAGTACGCGCTGCGGACCTGCCCGAAGTTCTGCCGGCGTTCCTCTGCCTTATCGATCGATACGACGATCACCACGCGCTCGACATCGGGCGCAACCCGCGTCAGATCGATGGCGATCTGTTCGTCGTCGCCGGCGCCTTCACCGGAACGGTTATCACCCTTGTGGATGACGGAGCCGTCCTTGGCCTGCGGCTGGTTGTAGAAAATGAAGTCGTCCGAGGACCGCACCTTCCCATTGGCAGCTACCAGGAGCGCGGAGGCATCCAGGTCAAAGGCTTCGCCGCTGGTGGTGCGCGGGTCCCAGCCCAGGCCAACCACCGCCTGGGCCAGGCCTGGATCGGACTTGGTCAGGGAGAGATTGTTGCCTTTTTCAAGCGTCAATCCAGCCATCGGGTTCCTCCTGCTAGTTGGGTGTTAATTTAGTCCAGTGTGATGCCGAAGTCGGTGGCGATGCCGCGAAGCCCGGTGGCATAGCCTTGGCCAACGGCACGGAACTTCCATTCGGCCTCATTGCGGTAGATCTCGGCAAAGATCATTGAAGTCTCTGCTGCAGCATCTTCGCTGAGGTCATAGCGGACGATCTCCTGATCCGAATCCTGATTTACCACCCGGCAGAACGCGTCCCGCACCTGCCCGAAGTTCTGTCGTCGGGACTCGGCCTCGTCAATGGAGACCACGATGACAACCCGTTCAATATCCGCAGCCAGCAGGCTCAGGTCGATCAGAATCTGTTCGTCATCGCCCTCGCCCTCGCCGGTGCGGTTATCTCCCTGATGGACCACCGAGCCGTCTTTGGCCTGCAGCTGGTTGTAGAAGATGAAGTCATCCTGTGAGCGCACCTTGCCATTGGAGCCGATCAGCAGCGCCGAGGCGTCCAGATCGAACGCTTCGCCGGCTGTGGTGCGGGGATCCCAGCCCAAACCGACCATGGCCCGCTTGAGTCCAGGATCGGCCTTTGTCAGCGAAAGATTACTGCCCTTGGAAAGTGTCAGACCTGCCATGTCAAAAGTCCCGTCCTCATCCTGTCGTTAATGTAAAAAAACCTGCTGGTGAAGCACAAACGTTTTAGTTAGAGATAACGTGCCGCGGGTGCTACCAGATCCTGGACGGTGCGGCCCTGGGCTCGCTCGCCAACGGCCTTGAACTGCCAGCCGGTGCCCTCTCGGGAAACCTTGGCCATGATCATCGCCGTATGGGTCCCGGAATCGGTCAGCTGATAGCGGGCCACCTCGGGAGATCCGGCGGAGGAGTCATCGACCAGGCGGCAGAATGCATTTTCCACCTGATCAAAGGTCTGCTGGCTGTAGCTGCTGATCACGAAAACGATCTGCGCCACCGCAGGGGCAACGGCGGCGAGGTCCACCAATATGGTCTCGTCGTCTCCCTCACCGGCGCCGGTGAGATTGTCGCCCGTGTGCCTGGCAGAGCCATCCTTGCTGACCAGCTGGTTGAACCAGACAACGTCCAGTGGCTTGCCGGCGGCATCATAGAAGATCGCGGAGGCGTCGAGATCGATTTCCGTGGTCTTGGCCCGGCCGAAAATCCCTCGCTTCACCGGAGCCGCCGAGTCCCAGCCCAGTCCCATCCGCACTCGAGTCAGCGCGCCGCCGTCGTTCTTGGTCAGCGACAGCGTCTGACCCTTCTGCAAGCTCAAACCCATGATTCACATCTCCTAATCAGTTACTTACGTGAACTTCTTTCAAATCTTCCATGCCGGACAGCCGCTTGTTCCGCCGAATGGATGACAGGAACGCGGCAAGGATAAAGACAACGCCGATCAGGCCCGTGATGACTTCGTTGATCTGCGTGCCGATCGTAATCAGCAGGATCACGGAGAGGGCACCAATGGCCCAGTGGGCGCCATGGTCGAGGTAGACAAATTCATCCAGTGTGCCCTGCCGGACCAGGTAGACGGTCAGCGAGCGGACGAAGATGGCGCCGATCAGGCCAAGGCCCAGAGCGATAATGATCGGATCCGAGGTGATGGCGAAGGCTCCGATGACGCCGTCGAAGGAGAATGAAGCATCAATGACTTCGAGGTAAAGGAAAAGCAGGAACGCTGCCCTGCCGACTGCCTTCCCGACGCCGCCCTTGGGGTGCGAAATCTTCTCCGCCTTTGCGGCGACTTCCTCGGGCTCGACCTCGCCGTCCTCGTCGTCGTCGACTTCAAAAAGTGCGCCGAGACCGGTGACCAGGAAGTAAGTAACCATGCCGAGGATGCCTGAAACCAGCACCTGGCCCTGCTTGTCGCCGGCAAACTGGGCGGCAATGACGAGACCAACGAGCCCGACGACGAGGGAGGCACCGTTGAGCTTGCCGATCCAGGCCAGCGGCTTTTCCAGGAACGTCAGCCAGCGGATGTCGCGATCCTCAAACATGAAATCAAGGAAGAGCATCAGCAGGAAAATGCCACCGAAGGCAGCGATCTGCGGGTGTGCATCATGGAGCAGATAGGCGTATGTTCCGGGTGTATGGATGTCGCCCTTCTGCAGCGCCAGATCGACCGCTTGGATCGGGTTAAGTTTCGCCGTGACCCCGACGATCAGCAGCGGGAAGAGAATGCGCATGCCCAGCACCGCGATCAGGATTCCCACCGTGAGGAAGATTTTCTGCCAGAAGGCATTCATCTTTTCGAGGATGCGGGCATTGACCACCGCATTGTCGAAGCTGAGACTGATTTCCAACACGCCGAGGATTGCACACAAAATCACCGCGCTGGGTCCGCCGTAAATGAAGGCAAGGATCAGCGCTGCTACCGTGATCACCATGGACCAGCCGAATGTCTTGACGAACACGCTTTGTCTGAGCTCCTTAGAAGACTGAGTCTGTTCCAGCGTGCCGGGCAGCTGGGGTTGCTACTGTCCTAGGGTTGAAATCCCCCCAGAATCCACCTACAACACTAGCAATGCCGGAGGCCGCATGTGCTGTCCGGGGCGCAGTTATTCCGCTGGCGGAATTCGGGCGGTCAGCTCTTCGGGCGGCGCTTGGCCTGGCGCTCCTTGGCCAGCTTGGCTTCCGCCCGGGCCTTGGCGTGCACGGTTCGTTCGGTGATCAGCCACTTTGGCGGAGCCTGGAGAAGGTCGGAAATTTCCGCCGAGGTGAGCGGTTCGGTGATTTCAGAGCGATTGAGCCCGGCAATGGAAATGTTCAGCTTTTGGGCGACGACGGGCCTGGGATGCGGCCCTGTGCGGCGCAATTCCTCCAGCCAGACCGGGGGGTTTTCCTGCAGCGCCTTGAAGTCCGAGCGCGAGACGGCGTTGTCCCGGAACTCCGCGGGCGCTGCGGGCAGGTAAATACCCAGTTTCTTGGCAGCCGTTTCAGGCTTCATGGACTGTGCGGAAGGTTCAGAACTCATGCGTTAACAGTACGGTGCAATCACCGTCGGTCGACCCCTACCCAGACGGTGCCGGGGAGTGCGGGTGCTGTGGAGGTGTAGGTGAAACCCAGGGGTGTGGTGGTCACGACGGTGTGTCGTGGCGGTGTTCCGGTTGCCGGGCTTGTTCCAGGTGCGGAACCGGGCGGGTTTCCGGGTGGGGTTCGGGGTGGTGGTGTGGAGGCCCAGCCGGGGGTTTCTTTGCGGTAGTTGCAGCGTTCGCAGAGGCCTTGGCCGTTGGGTTCGCTGGTCTGTCCGCCGTCGGGGCCGTGGTTTTTGTCGGGGTGGTGGTTTTTGTTGGTTCGGTGGGGGATGATGTGGTCGATGTGCCGGATCGGGGCGTCGCACCAGGGGGTCCGGCAGGTTTGGTCTCGGGTGATGATGAATCTGCGTAGCCCGGGTGGGAAGAGCCGTTTTTTGGAGTCCATGGCGACGAGGTTCCCGGTGCCGGGGGCGGTGTAGAGGCGGCGGATCCAGACCCGGAATGCCGGGTCCGCCGGTGCCGCAGCAATTGTGTCGGTGGTCCTGTTTTGTCCGTGTTGGAGGAGGTTTCTGGCCCAGTGGGCC
>NZ_JAPNLH010000031.1 GCF_026627425.1 Arthrobacter endolithicus | reverse complement strand
GCGGCGAGTCCTACCGAGTCAAAAACGCGTTGATGAAATGAGCAGACAGCTGAAATGGCCTAAAAACGCGCCGCAGTGGCCTGATTCTTAGCGCCGAAATGGCCTACTTTAACTTGACGAAACACACAGTGTCCATCAACCCCGCCAGGAATAACGACCCTACCGGCCGCGTCAATGACGCGGTCAGCTGCGGGCACTGGCTCGGAAGCGTCGAGCACGGCGCAGATACGACCGCCGTCGACCACCACGTGGGCTGTGCGACTACCGAAGGAGTTAACGACAAGGCCGTTGGCAATCACGAGACTGCTCATCAGAGGACAACTCCTTCGGTGTGGGTGAGCGTTTTGGCTAGCGGGGAGATTTGGACGGCGTCGAGGGCGGCGTTCATGGCCGGTGAGAGCCCGTCCCTGCGCTTGGGTGGCGGTGGTGCGAACGAACCGGCACGGTGTGGTCCGGAGCGCAGGCCGATGACTGCCTCTGCCAGGCGGATGCCGGCCCCGATTCCGTCGACGACGGGGACCGGGATGTCGGAGGCTACATCGCGGGCTAGTCCCGCCAGGGGAGCGCCGGCAAGGATGACAACGTCGGCGCCGTCCTCAGCGACAGCAAGACGGGCAAGTTCCACCAAGGTGGGACCGAAGTCGTCCTGAACCGTGCCGATGTTGCCAAGGACCTGTTTGATCGAGCGGATCGAGGCCAGCCGCTGACCGAAGCCGAACTGTTCTACACAATCGCGATACCAGGCTCTGATGCGGTCCGAAATCGCGATGATCGACATCCGCTGGCCTTGCAGAGCCGCAGCACACAGGGCCGCCTCGGTAATGCCAATGACAGGGACATTCACGAGTTCCTTAAGAGCAGGCAGGCCGGGGTCCCCGAACGCTGCGACGAGGACACCGTCGACTGTGCCACGGTGTTCAGCAATGAGCTCGGCGACCGCCCCGGCGGCGATGAGTGACTCAAAGCGGGTTTCAATGTACTCGACCCCGTATCCGGCAGTGTCCACGATCAGTTCAGTGCCTGGCGTTGCTGAGCGCTCTGCCTCGGCACGGATGAGTTCGGTGACGTCGTGGCTAATATTTGGATTGACCACTAGAAGTTTCATGGATGGTTCCCTGTCTTTTGACCGGACCGATGGCAGGGGTCTTGGGAGGCCCTTACTTAGACGGTGTCCGGGTATTGTTCCTTGTACTTGCCAATGTGATGGATTGATTGCCCCGCGCCCCGCTCGGGATCCCCGCTCGCAATCGCGGCGAGGAGTTCACGGTGTTCCTGGATGAGCTCGGACAGGTCCGTGACGTGCCGGAAGAGCCAGTGCATGCGGCCCTGAAGCGGTTCCAGGGCGGTCTTTAAGAAGCCGTTGTCTGCGATCCGTGTGACCTCGTCGTGAAATTCGGTGTTGGTGCGATGTGCCTCATTGATGTTTCCCTTAGCGAGGGCCTCTGAGGCCCTGTCTAAGATCGACCACAGTGTTGCTATGTCGTCCGGCGTCGCCCTCTCGGTCGCACGCCGGCAGGCTAAAACCTCAAGGGAGGCACGAACGTCAAAGAGGTCCTCGACCTCCCGCTCGCTCAGCCCAGCGACCACGGAGCCTCGAGTGGCCCGCTCCGCCAGCACGCCCTCTTGGTGGAGCATGCGCAGGGCTTCGCGGATCGGCAGTCTGGAAACATTGAACTCCGCCGCAAGATCCCGCTCAACCAATCTCGTCCCGGCGGCGTAATGGCCCTCAAAGATACGAGTTCGAAGGGTATCGCGAATCTCCTCACGCAGTGGCCGACCCCTCTGTGGCTCTGGTAACGGTTGCGCCACTTTTTGCTCCTTTACTCAAGCTGCA
Organism: Arthrobacter endolithicus; assembly: GCF_026627425.1. GTDB lineage: Bacteria > Actinomycetota > Actinomycetes > Actinomycetales > Micrococcaceae > Arthrobacter_M. Next base: position 26,132 of record NZ_JAPNLH010000031.1, on the reverse strand, counting down.
CGGACGCAGCTGATGGTGTCTAACCAAGGCCCAACGAGAACACCCATGAGATTGCATGAAAAACGGCCAAACCGATTGACCTGCCCCACAATGAGAAATCGCAGCTTTTACCGCGAACTTCAACGTCTGAACTATCAATTCCATCAGACCGGGTGGTGGCCGGGAGGTGGGAATACGCCCGTGAAAGACGAACTGAACGCTCTTCACGACACTCCGGACAAGGGTGCGTCCAAAACTTAGATGTGAAACCGGTTGGGATCCCAAGACCACGTTAGGTGTCTCAGCCTCCAACCGTCAAGAGGTCAAGCGACTTCCACCGGAACCTCCGTCCCTGATCCCCAAAAAGGCCCGAAGCCAGCTTCACTGCACGAGGAAGCAGCATGTCGGGTGCACTGACAATCCGTCGAATTTGATTCCCCTAAACCCTTGACGCGTGTTACCCATCACACTTAGGCTCATCACTGGGATCCCAACTTGGGATCCCAGTATTGGGCTTTAGGGTGTGGACCACCGTCTCTATCCTGCGAGCAAACCTCAGCAACTCCAGACCGTCACGGCACCACGACGCACCGTGCGATCGGTCCACCCCATGCCTGCCGGCACGTGAAGTGCCTGCCCCTGAAGGGAGAATCCCTTGAGCCCTCAGCTCACGCCCCAAGAAGCTGCGACATCGCAGCGCCAACATTCGCAATTAGCCTCCGCCCTGGATACTATCGGCCTGGGCAGGGCCCAGAAGATCATCATCCTGCTCGTGGCCATCGGCACTATCTTTGATGCCATCGAACAATTCAACATTGGCTATGCCGCCCCCGCGATCAAGCGGGTCTGGGCCCTGCAGGACTTCCAAGTGGGCCTGTTGAGTACCGCGACGTTCGGCGGGGTTGCCGTCGGATGCCTTTTGGCCGGCATCGCCGGAGACGTTCTGGGCCGCAAGGTCACCTATCTGTACAACTTAGCTCTCTACACCCTGGGGGCCCTTGTCTGCGCCTTTGCCCCCGACTACACCGTCCTGATCATTGGGCGCATCATTGTCGGAATCGGGCTCGGCGGCGAGCTGAACACCGGCATCACCATTGTCTCGGAAATGGTTCCGACAAAGCTGCGCGGGGCGTGCACCGCGATCGTCCAGGTCGCCGGTGGTGGTCTCGGGATCTTCCTCTCCAGCGCCCTCTCCTGGGCGATCCTCGTTCCCGGGGGCCACCTGTTCGGTGGCGAGGACCTGAGCTGGCGCTGGCTGCTGGGCGTCCTGGCCGCACCCGCACTCCTGGTCTTCGTTTACCGGCGTTTCATGCCGGAAAGCCCGCGCTATCTCCTCACCCGCGGCCGCGTGAAGGAAGCAAACACCGTCCTTAGCCTGTTCTCCCGTGGGCGGCTGCGCAATGACGGCGGACCCGTCAACGAATACGTGAAAACGCCCGAGGGATTCAAGACTCCCCAAGAGTCGGTGCGGCTCCTGGATATCTTCCGTGGAGTCCTCCGTCGTCGGACCGCGGTGCTGTGGATCGTGTCTTTCATGGCTTTTGGTGCACAAGATACCATCACCATCTTCATGCCCTCGATTCTCGTCAACGAGGGCTACGCGGTGGCAACCAGCCTCAGCTTCACCCTGATCATCAACCTCGGCGGGCTGATCGGTTCCATCCTTGGCGCTTTCGGTGCCCACAAATGGCGGCGCAAGATCGTCCTCACCTACGGCTGCCTCGCTGCCGTCGTGACCGCCATCGGGTTCGTCATGTCCCCAAACCTAGGACTCGTCCTTCTCTTCGGATCACTCTTCCAGCTCATGTCCATGGTGTTGAACACGCTCGTCTGGGTATGGGCACCTGAAATGTATCCCACCCGTGTCAGGGCCTTCGGCGTCGGCGCATCAGTGTTCATTGCCTCCGCAGCCGGCTCGATCATCCCGCCCTTCGCAGGAAAAGTCCTTGAGTCCTTCGGTGCCGTCGGCATCTTCGGTCTCGTCGTGGCCATGTACCTCATCGCAGCCGCCGCCGTGAGGTTTGGTCCGGAAACGCTGGGCAAGTCCCTGGAGCAGATCTCCGAACTCGACAACCAGGTCGAGAGCCTTGAAGTCGCACCAACGACGACCAGCACCCCCTAAAGATCCACCCGTTATCGGCTCTGGGCGTCCGGATCACCCGGACGCCCAGAGCCGCCGGAACACCACCACGCCGTGAACCCCGTATTACAAGGAAGACCATGCCCGAGATCACTACAGAGTCAACGCCGATCCACACCATGGACGCCGGCACCCTAGCTGCGGCCATCCGCGACCGACAAGTCACCGCGGTGCAGGCAGTCACGGCCTATGTTGAAAGAATTGAGCGCTACAACCACCTCCTGGGGGCGATAGTTTCTCCAGGTCCGGCGAGGCTTCGCAGTGAAGCCCTCGCCCGGGCTGCTGCCGCCGACGAGGCCCAAACCCGGGGAGAGGTCCTGGGTCCCCTTCACGGTGTACCCTTCACCGTCAAGGACACCCTCGCGGTGGCCGGCTACCCGGCCACCGCCGGGTCAATGGTCCTCAAGGACTACATTCCAGAGGCAACAGCGACCGTCATCGCCCGGATCCTGGCCGCAGGGGCCACCTTTCTGGGTAAAGCGAACTGCTCAGAATTCGCCGTCGACACACATGCGGGAAACCTGCTCTTCGGAGACTCCCGGAACCCCCTCGACACGACGCGGACACCAGGGGGTTCCAGCGGCGGTGACGCCGTTGCCGTCGCCGCCGGGCTCAGCGCCTTTGGCATCGGAACCGATTTCGGCGGCTCCGTCCGCTGGCCCGCACACTGTACCGGAACACTCAGCATGCGCCCCACGATCGGACTGCTCCCCGGCACGGGCATCCTGCCCTACGACACGACGGCGCCGATCGCACCACCAAATTCGGCCTCCGTCCTTCATCGCTACATGACTGCAGGACCGATCACCCGGTCGGTCGATGACCTCGAACTACTCGTCCGCATCATGGCCGGCCCCGACGGCCTCGATGCCCAAACCGCACCCGTTACCGTCCCGCCCTCAACATCCATAGACATCTCAACGCTGTCGGTGGCCTGGTGTGCCGGCGAAGGCACAGTCCCGATCCGCAGCGACGTCGTCACAGCCCTCGCCGCGGCCGCCGGAAGACTCACCCCAAGCGTCGCATCCGTCCGTGAGCAACGCCCTCCCCGGCTTAATGAGGCAGCAGGACTCTTCCTTGAGCTCCGCGATGCCGAAGGCCTGCCAGAGGTAGCAATGGCCATCCAGAAGGCACAAGCCGAACAATCGGATATCGCGGTAACGCCAGGGATCCTCGCGTACCTCGCCTCAGTCGAAGCAACACTAACGAACCAAAGCGCCAGCGATGCCCTCACCCATTTACTCGACGCCACCGCCCGCCGGGACGCGGTCTACACGGCAGTATGTACCTTCCTCAACGACCATCCCATCCTCCTGCTGCCCGTCGCCAGCGTCACCGCCCCACTCATCGGCACAACCTCCGAACAGATCGACGACGCAGTGGTGCCCTGGTCCCAACTCGGATCCAGCTGTCGGGCCATAAGCATCCTCGCCCTGCCCAGCGCCGTCATCCCCATAGGCCACGGCGAAAACGGAATGCCAATCGGCATCCAAGTAATCGGCCGCCGCTTCCACGACCACGAAGTCCTGGCCGTCGCCAGAGAACTCGAACGACTCAGCTAACCAACAACCCCAGCCGGGCGAGAGCTTAAAATGTGATCTCCATGAGACCACGTAGTTGAGACGGTCCGGAGCTCCGACGCGCCCGGGAAATCATGCTCCCTCAAACCGGCCTTCGCCGAACGGCAGCATATAATTCGTGTCTGCTGATTCAGGCGTCTAAGGTCGAGTACTGCTGCCCGGCCGTCAGTGAAGAATGACGGTAGGCACAGCAACGTGGTCCTTGGCCGTTAGATCTGTGCTCGCCGCTGCGCTTCGCAGGCCATAATGCGGCACTGAAGTGCACCCACCCCGGCACACGGGAATGGCTGGCCGCTATCCCCAGCGAGACACCGTTTGACTACCTGAGGACACAACAACAATGACCACAGCTGTCCCTCTTGAGGAGCTAGTTAAAAGCGCTGCAAGCTTGGCCACACTGCGGACTCGGAGCATTCTGGGTATCACCGGAGCACCCGGCGCAGGGAAATCGACACTCGGCCACCGAATTGTTGACGCATTGGGACCAGACAAAGCCGTCCTAGTACCCATGGACGGCGTTCATCTAGCCAATGTCGTTCTTCTTGAAAAGGGCTTACGTCAGGTGAAAGGTGCCATAGAGACATTCGACGATGCCGGGTATGCCAGCCTGCTTCACCGAATCCGCGACCAGAAGCCCGGCGAAATCATCTACGCCCCTAGTTTCAACCGCAATCTCGAAGAACCCATAGCGGGCAGCATCCCTGTGCACGCTGAGGTTCCTCTGGTGGTCACAGAGGGCAATTACCTGCTCGCCGAAAACGGGGCTTGGCCATCAGCCCGCGACTGCCTCACCGAATCCTGGTTCCTCGATCCCGAACAGGACGATCGGCACGACTGGCTCATCAAGCGACACATGGACTACGGCAAAACCGCCGAAGGAGCCCGACACTGGGCCCTCGGCTCAGACGAGAACAATGCCAAGCTCATCAAGGCCACGGCATACCGCGCCGACCGCGTCATTCAAATCCAAGGACTGATTTAGGGGTCGACTTTCGGGCAGTATGCAGAGGCCCGGCGGCGCGGACATTCTGACCAGCTCATTGCCACCAAGTTCCAGCTTGAGTCCCTTGCATCCCACCCAGACCCTTTGGATACCATCAGCCGGCTAACAACAATTCTCGATCAAGCACGAATTGGGGGACCAAATGGCCTTGTATAACTCGCCACCCCAGAGTGCCATCCGCGAACTTGCACAGGTTACTCGCAACTTCGACAACGTCGTTGAACGCCTGCGTAAGTCGGCGTTCTTGCAAACAAGGCACAAACGCCGTTGACGGGGGGATTTTCGGCTGCTGTCAAACAGTGGGGATAGGCTAGATCGCTGATATCCGGGAGGTGTGTTGTTTGTTGAGGCAAGAAACCGCAAGCACCCCACACTTCTCATTAATTTTACCAGCCGATAGGGTGCGACAAAGCTAGCGGGGGAGTTCAGCCTTGGCCCGTTACGCTCCAGCTGCCGACTGGGCTCGGAAGTGCCCATGGCCTGGGATCGCTGCGGCAGCGTCGCTGGTGAAAGACGCCGTCGCAGGCCCGCGTTTCCTCCCTAGCCAGTTCGTGTACGGGTGCGGTTCCGGGGATACTCCTCCATTCGGTTGACGGCTCTGGACGGCTCCCGGGGAGGGTGCTCGTGTATGGGCCGGTGAGGGACCTGGTGACTTGCTTGGAGGCGGAAAGTCCGAGTACTGGGCTACAGCTTGCAGAGGGGCTGAGCCAATCACTGTCCGCAGGGGAACCCTGACCGGTCGGATCTCCGGCCGTCCTGCGGATGTGGCTTAAGAGGTCAACAGTTGGCTTTTCCAAGGATGCCTAGGGTAGGTCAGCTCAGTTTTTTGGGCACGGAGTCGTTTGGAATAAGTCGCCCTCCATCTGGAAATTGGGTGATAAGTCCTTCGATTCGTGCCCTGCGCCGCAGGATCCATATCGGATACCAGGCCGCTACACCGGCAAACCCGATGGTGGCCAGCACCCAGAACCAGGGATGATCCAGCCTCTCGAGTGTCAGGAAGACGCCCATCGCGGCGAATGCACCAATCAGAAGCGGACCGATCCAGATCATGTAGCGCTCCTGGTCGGCGATCTTGGTCAACTTGGGAATCCACTGCTCCGCGGCCGCGCCTTCCGGGAGGCGGCCTATGGACACTGCTTGCTTGAGGTTGGTCGCTGTAGGCCAGCCGGTCGGCTTCTTTCTTTCCCTGGCACGCTGCCAGCGGGTGATCCACACGGCAAAGCCGCCCACCGCCAAGCCCACTGCCCCGGTGATCGCAATCTCTACTGGCTCTAAGTCCTCTCCCTGAAGGAGTTTCATCCCGAGCATGAAGACTGTGAATACGACGGCGGACCCAAGAATCGGGACCCACCTCGGTGCCCGACGCAGCAACCGCACCCAGCCGCTTACCCGGTCATCGTCCACATCCATCACCCATTCGACTACTGATCCGCAGTGCGTTCTTCGCTAGCCTGATCCTAGCGTCCGCCCCGGATCGCGGTGGCGACAGGCTGGTATGCCTCATTTATTTGTCGGTGGAAAGTGGGTTGTGTGGGTGTCCCCGTTCGTTGAGACACCCACACAACCAGTCAAAAGGGCACGCCGGGTCAACGCATTTGTGCGCTGGGCAGTGCGGTTCGCCGATACTTCACCGGACGCATCCTGACATACGACCCGATGGGCCTCATTCAGCCAGTGCCTTCTCGAACATGTCGTCTGTTTCAGTGGCCCACTGCTTGTGTCCGTCGTTGTCGACGTATTGATATGTCGTTGTGGTCGTCGGTCCTGCAAATGTGAAGCCCAGGCGTTGATAGAGCCGGCGGGCTCCATGATTCTCGACGCCGACACCGAGGTAGAGCTTGTCGAATCCCGCCCGCGTCGCATGACGTTCCGTCCAGACGCACAGCGCCGTACCTGCCCCGGCGCCTCGAGCGGCTTCCTGCACAAACAGGTGCTTCAGCTCCGGCGTGTAGTCGGAGCGCAGATCCAAGACCACGGTGCCAAGCAGCAGATGATCCCGCCACGCTGCTGCGTACACAATGTTGCCGGCGGCCTGCTGATGGAGCAGGTGGCGTGCGATGCCCGAGCGGGGCGGTTCGGTCTCTTCCAAAGCAGCCAAATCGCCGTCGGTGCACTGCCGAACTACTAACTCCGGAGTCATACGTCCCCCCTCGCCCTCTACTCCGATAAGCGTACCGAGCCCCAGCACTACCTGATTGCTCCATCCGCGTCCGGATCGGGAACCCCGAGAGGGACGGCTGATGCCTCTAAATTTGTTAGCTTGGCGAAATAGACCGAACGGCTGAGCGAAGCACGGCCTGCGCGTTGACAGGTTCCCACGTGAATTGGCCTTTAGGATCGACTGGACGGAGTACCTGGGCCTTTCCCCTGGCGCACGTAGATGACTGCCGCCGCGGCAAATAAGAGCACGGTCGAAATCAGCAGAACCCATGACGGAACATGAGCGCCAGGTGTTCTGATGATCAGGGCTTGGCCGACGAAGGTGAAGACACAAGCGGCCATGACCAAGATAAGGGCGGTCTTGTTGCGTGGAGAAGGCTTCATGCGCACCATGTGCGAACACTACGATGCAAGGGCACGAAATGCAACGCTTTGAGCTTGGGGCTGCCGCCTTCCGCAGGGGAACGTCTTCTGGGACGAAATATTGCTGAGCTGTGCCGGAGACTACGATTGCTAACGCTCTCCGATAGGAAAATGGTGTGAAGCTGGAGGAATCGCCGCTCTCAGTTTTCCGTTGGTTGTTTCGCTTGCAACAGCAACCCCACGCCACCGGTGAAGCTGGTCGTGTGAAATTTCGCAGCCCTGGCAACTTCAACGAAGCCCCACTGGCGATGAAGTTCGATCGATGCTCGGTTGGATAGGTTGACGATATACCAGGCTGAATCTGTACGTCCCCAGATCCAGTCCAGTCGCGCTTGAGTCAACGCCCGAGCTATCCCGTGGCGCCTCAACTCCGGGACTACGGTAACACCGCCCAAGTAGTGCCCGCCGGGTGCCTGTCCATCAGAGTAGGACCAGAAGTGAGTCTTGCCCCACCCGACAATCGTGCCACTCACCGACGCGACAACAACCAGTCGCCCATCGTCCTGAATAGCCGCGGCCAAAGCCTCAGCAGCAGCAGGTGTACGACCAGCTTTGATATCGATGCCGCGTATTGCATCGATATCACCAATCGTGCATATTCTGACGTCTACGGGACCAGTCACCACTTTGCCCTTTGGACGTTGGGTTCTGTATTCAGCAAATCCGCTGCCTGCCATCTGTCACGTCTCCCTGCTGTTCAGCTTGACTTCCAGTATTGCCGAACGCTCAGTGCAGTCGATCAAAAGGCCACTCGACACGTCGTCGCCTCCGCTTCTAAGGGGCGGAGACCCACCCATAGATTCATGCGCGCTGGAGCTGAAAAGTCTCATCATGGCAGTTCCGGAGGGGAACGTCTTCTGGGACGAAATATTGCTGAGCTGTGCCGGAGACTACGATTGCTAACGCTCTCCGATAGGAAAATGGTGTGAAGCTGGAGGAATCGCCGCTCTCAGTTTTCCGTTGGTTGTTTCGCTTGCAACAGCAACCCCACGCCACCGGTGAAGCTGGTCGTGTGAAATTTCGCAGCCCTGGCAACTTCAACGAAGCCCCACTGGCGATGAAGTTCGATCGATGCTCGGTTGGATAGGTTGACGATATACCAGGCTGAATCTGTACGTCCCCAGATCCAGTCCAGTCGCGCTTGAGTCAACGCCCGAGCTATCCCGTGGCGCCTCAACTCCGGGACTACGGTAACACCGCCCAAGTAGTGCCCGCCGGGTGCCTGTCCATCAGAGTAGGACCAGAAGTGAGTCTTGCCCCACCCGACAATCGTGCCACTCACCGACGCGACAACAACCAGTCGCCCATCGTCCTGAATAGCCGCGGCCAAAGCCTCAGCAGCAGCAGGTGTACGACCAGCTTTGATATCGATGCCGCGTATTGCATCGATATCACCAATCGTGCATATTCTGACGTCTACGGGACCAGTCACCACTTTGCCCTTTGGACGTTGGGTTCTGTATTCAGCAAATCCGCTGCCTGCCATCTGTCACGTCTCCCTGCTGTTCAGCTTGACTTCCAGTATTGCCGAACGCTCAGTGCAGTCGATCAAAAGGCCACTCGACACGTCGTCGCCTCCGCTTCTAAGGGGCGGAGACCCACCCATAGATTCATGCGCGCTGGAGCTGAAAAGTCTCATCATGGCAGTTCCGGAGGGGAACGTTTAACGGTCGGGTGTGCGCTTTGGCCTGTCGTTTGTGTGAAGAATAGGTCAAACGGCTTGGGGCTGCTCTTGGCGACCTTGAACTAATAGGCGTCCGGAGGCGGACATGTTTCACTCATAATGGACCGGTACGATATGGCTGTCAGTGGGGCTCCAGACGAGGATTGATCAAGCTCTCACCTTTTCGGGGGCACAGTCTGCTCCCGGCGCAACCGCCCGATCGGCGGAACAACGGTTCTCAGAAAACAGCAATACCGAAAGAGCGGGAAATGATTAACGATACCGGCCCTGCCAGTCCTCGTAGTATGAGCCTGAAATCGGGACGGTACTTCGTACGATTCCAACAATTCATGTTGATCAGCATTGGGGTCATGTTCCTAGAAGCTGTAGGTATTATCATCACGGTGCTAAGCACCCGGCCACACCCTTCGAGCCCGTTCTTCATTATTCCGATCAGCATCCTCGGACTGACGCTCATTTGCTTCATCGTGCTATCCGCCGTTTTTGCTATTCCTTTCTTCCGGTCTGTATTGGATGATAGGCGCCGTCGGAAACAGGGGCTGCCTCTTGACCTGCCAGCGACGGCATCTGACCAGCCCCCGGCGGGAACGGCTGGAGGACGTTGATCTTGCTCGATCATTCATTTCTTGCTGTGGCCGGCCACGCGGCTCCTGCCCATTTTGCTCTTGCCGCTGCTGCTCAAGTGTCTGGACAGGTAGTCAGCCCCGTTCTGTGGGGGCCACGGTGTTGTGTGCCTTGGGATCAATATTTCTGGCAATCATGGCCTTTGGCCCGGAGCGAGGCAAGAACGGAAAGGTCCAAAAGCGCAACGCCAGAAGATCCTTCCCTCTCGTCATTGGCATAACACTTCTGCCGGTCGCCAAGATTGTTCTCACCATCAGGGGACACTACTGATGCGGTCGTAGACTCGGCATCTTTTTTCGACAGAGTGAGGCGCTGAGAAGCCAATCCACGTATTTGAGCGAACAGATCAGTGACGTTCCACTGGGGAACTGAAATGGTCGATTGATGCCTAATTCTCTGTCACATTGTCCCGTGAGAGGTGTCCCGCATGGGCGTCTTCAGCCGTCCCGTTAGCCGGTCCTCCACCGGACATATCATCCGCTGACCTGCGGCTTTGCAGATGGTGGCTTATGAAGTGTCCGTATAGGGTGTTCGGTGATAAGTCCGGTGAAGGGGCGCCATACGGGACAGTCTATTTGAGTTTGATTTTGGCAGGTGTAGAAGTAACCGCCAGACGTCGAGCATCCGCGGCACGCCGTTCCGAATGCCCTGACGTACGAAATCTTCCGCTTCTGAAACGACCCTAAAGTGTTCGGATTTTGTTCCCCCCAGCCAATTGGGGGTGTTCACTTCTCCCACGGGCAATAGCCCCGCGACATCGGCGTCCTCCTTGGGATTCCCTTGCTCGCGCAGACCGATCAGGGCGGCGCCGAGGTACCGGGTGGTCTACAGGACTACCGGTGTTCAGAAAGGGTCCCAGAGCGCTAGCCAACATGGTCTTTCGTCGTCGAGATCCACTTGTTGAAGTCCGTGCGGCTGATGCGCAGGTGGCGGCCGATCCTGTGAGCCTTCGGCCCGAGGTGCTTGACGCGCCACTGGTAGAAAGTTTGTTCTGGGATCTGCAATTCGCGGCAGATCTCTTTCGGCGTCATCCACTCCTCAACGAAGCCGTGGGCCAATGGAGCGGGGCTTGATTGTTCGGTCATCGGACTCTCCTTAGGTTTGCGGCATTCTTCACTCCATGCCGTACGGATGCCAAAGTTGTATGACTTGAATTTGAGAGTCAGAAGCACGACAACATCCAGATTGCCCAACGCCGCAGCAAGCCGCCCCGGTAGGGGTCTGCGCGGCAATCGCCTTTCCGTAACTAACCATCTAAAGGGATGCGTTGGATGTCCGGGCTGCCGCTACTTTGATTACTGGTCCGCGGCGCAATCTATGCTGCGACGTCCAATTTTGAAGATGCAGGACTGTTGGTAGACGCGTTCATCAATAGTTTCGAAAGTAGTGTTTCGCAAACACTTTAAAAATTCAGACTCCTTGTAGCACGCAAGTCCCCGGCGGATACTTGAGTCAGCCGCGGGTACAGGATGGGAGACAGAGGGTGGGCCAAGAAAAGCCCGGCGCCGAAGAGTCCAGACGCTCGCCGCAAGGCGAGCTCTCTCTAAAGCTGCATCTGTTGTTGGACGCGGCTGTGGCCGAGACGGGTCGGCCGTTGACTTTTCGGGATATTAGCGAAGCGATGATCGCCCGTGGGGTGAAACTGTCCAGGGCTCGATGGTCCTACATGAAGGATGGCAACGGGCGACTGGTTCAGGACAGGCCACTCCTGGCGGCGCTGGCAGATTTCTTCAAGGTCGAACCCGACTACCTTTTGGGTGTCGAGGATGTTGAAACGCCTGAGCCGCTCACGCTTCAGCTCGAGTATGGGAAAGCGCTGCGGGCCGCGCGGCTAAAGACTTTCGCCACACACACGTTGGGGGATGTGTCTGCGGAGACGCTGCAGTCGATCACTGAGTTTCTGGAGCGCGATATTGCACTGAATTCTGGGGGAGCGGCTGCTACCGATTCAGCAGATAGTCCGTGTGAGCCTCCAGTAGTACCTTGACACGGTCGTCATCCACCGAGTAACGGGGTGATCTGCCGTGCCGGCGTCCCTGGACGATGTCCACGACGATGACCCCGGTACTTTCGAGCGCGAGCAGATGCTGGGCAACGCTGGCCTCGCTGGCGCTCACGGCATCCACGATGTCCCCACGCGGTACCGGACCGTGTTCTGCCAGGTACCGAATGATTTCGTTGCGCCCGCGATTGCCGAAAGTCTCGATAGCCGCTTCCACATCCGATGTCCAGGCAATGTCTACGGGGTGGGTGATCTTTGGCATGCTCTTATTCTGCCTCCTTTATCCACAGATCTCCATAGACCATCTTGACAGGGGTAAAACCTGCACTAACACTAGTTAATATCATCTTTGGGATTCTGGCACTACAGTCGGAAACCGTTCGGACCGCAACGCCGTCGCACCCTCTGTCAGCGTGAAGGTCACTTTCATAGTGTGCAGTTCTTTCTAGAACGAAGACGACGATGACCACTCACGCGTTACCCAAAACCTCCCGCCGCAAGGACCTTCTCCCGCCTGATTTCCAACCGGGAACGGACACTGGCCAGCCAGTGATCGGCGGGGACGAGGTCATGACGGCTGTGGAGGACATATCCCGGTTTGTTCGTTCGCGTCTGGCCAAGGCCGGCTGCCTCCATGAGGTGGACGACGTCCTGCAGGATATTCGCATGGCGGTCTGGGCCGGCGTGACACAGGGGCACTATCAATCGTGGCCCGGGGTCCGGTTTGGGGCCTGGGTCCAAGGGATTGCAAACCATGTTTGTGCGGCGAGCATCGCCAAGGCGTCCGCACATTATTCAGTTCCCTTGTTCGTGGCCGAAGACGATGAGCACCCCGGTTTCGATCGGCCACAGGACGTGGAGTTGGAGCCGGCCGGGGTCGCTGAGCGGGATTGGGCCCTGGATGTCTTGCGACTGACCAAACAGTATGTGGGTGAAGAAGCCTGGGGCTCGGCCTTGTTCCTTCTCATGGCGGACCACGAAAACTACGGCACAGGCACCATCAATGTTCCGGTAAAGTCGGATCCGCCAGCCTACCGGCGGGCGAGGCAACACCTGAAATTCGTGCGCCAGATGGCGACCACGATCCGAAAGACGTTGGCCGTAATTGATTCCGACGAGGGCATCACGGGGACGACGGCAACGAGCGTCGCGGAGTGCCTGCCCACCGAACTGCATCGCACGATCGCGGCGACGATCATCGTCCCGCGCCTGAGCGGGCCACAACGAAGCGCCGCACTGACGCTCATCGCCGAGGAACTCGATGTCACGCCGCGGTACGTGGCCGTGCAAATCGGGCGTACCAGGTCACTGCACACGGCAGCGCTGAGGCTCATGCGGGACTCAATCCGGGGGCAGGTAGTGCCCGGATAACCGCTGGCCACTGGATCGCGGCGCCACCGTCCCGATCTCTTGTTGAGCTGTCAGAAAAGTTTCCTGACCGGGTCGTGGCCGTGGCACTGCGGCTGGCGCGACCTGGGCAGGCATCGCGGCCGAGAAGCTTCCCCAGTTCTTCCTTCCATCAGATGCGAATTGGTCATGCGTCTTTTGTTCCATCCCGCATGGATGAATAGGGAGGTGTCCGATGAGCAGAACAGCTGTGTGGCGAAACTACTTTATGCGCTCACGACGGATGTGGTTCCTGCTGATGATCCTGGCAACAGTTCTCGCCCTGGTGCTGGCCTTGTTCCTGACACCAGGGCACACCGGATCCCCACAGACCGCGGTGGAACCGACACCGGCAGCAAGCCAAACAGCAACAAGCCAAACGGCATCGGGCACGGCTCCGGGACCTGCAGTGGAACCCACCGTTTCGCCGACCGACGTTGCAGTATCACCGGGGGAGCCGAGGACTCTTAATTTCAGGGCGTATGCCGAGGCCACGGCCGAGGCGCTCTACATCTGGGACAGCCGTACGTCGACCTATACACAGGTATACGAGCACATTCGCAGTTGGTGGATGGTTTTAGCCGATGGCTCCAACCCGCTCACCGTCTATACCCAGGAGTTCGAAGGCACCGGCATCAATGCAGCAGCCTTCGCCCAGCTCTCAACCTATCGCGCCTACCGGACGGCCGCCGTCGTCCAAACAAGCTGCGACAATTCGCTCGCCCAGGTCCGGGACCACCCCGCACCCTGGGTGGGGTTACACGTCTGCACGATAGTCCTGAACGTCACCGACCGATCGACAACGGACCCCCACGCCGGACCCTATCGTGTCCCGGTCAGCGTGATGGTGAACTGCCCGCCGGCACGCACCGCACCGGCGGATCGCTGCGTCCTGGCAGGCTTTGAAACCACGGCCGGCAGAATCGTGTACTGATGCCCGCCGCCTTGGCAACCCTCGCGAAAGCCAAACTCATCCAACGCGTGCTCGGTGCCCTGGTGGTGGCTGTCCCGGTAGGGGTGGTTGCCGTGCTCAGCGGCACGACGGCACTGATCGTCTCCACGGCCGGTTCCGAAACCAGCTGCACATCCACGACACAGGGGACAACGGCAGCCACAGTTGCCGGGCAGACGCAGTCCCCGGGACGCGATGCGACGACCATGAGCGTCAAAGGACCCGACGGCAGGCTCTTTGTCCTGGATAGCCAGCAGCAGGGCGTTGCCGCCGCGTACATGAGGGTTGGGACCTCGCTGGCCGTGCCGGATACAGGAATCCAGATCTCCATCATGGTGGCGTTGCAGGAATCCGGGCTCAGGATGCTGGCAAATCCAGCCGTGCCCGCATCGCTGGGCATGCCCCATGACGGGGTCGGCTACGACCATGACTCCATTGGCTCGGCGCAGCAACGGCCCAGCGCCGGGTGGGGGACCGTTCAGGAACTGATGACACCCAGTTACGATGCCGAAGCCTTTTTTGGTGGCCCGAACGGGCCCAACCAGGGCTCACCCCGAGGACTCTTGGACGTGCATGGTTGGCAGTCCATGACTTTGGGCGCGGCTGCGCAGGCAGTGCAGGCCTCGGCGTTCCCTGAGCTCTATGAGCGCTGGGCGCCGACAGCCCAGGCAATTATCGCCTCCCTCCGGGGCAGCGGTGGTTTACGACATTGTTCACCCCAGCAGCCAAACGCCAACGAACCGACCGTGCCTGTCCCCGGGAATCTGAGCGGGATGCGGCAGGCAATCCTTCGCTACGCCCAAGAAGGCGTCGGGGGCAGTTACGTCTGGGGCGGCACAGCGTTCAAGGCCTGGGACTGCTCCGGCTACGTGCAATGGGTCTACGCCCAAGCTGGCATCCAGCTGCCCCGAACGGAGCAATGGGCCACCGGGCACCCTACCTCAACGCCGCAACCCGGCGACTTGGTCGTCCAGAACCCGGACGGGCCGAATCATTGGGGCCATGTGGGCATCTACGCCGGAGCAGGAGTGATGTACAGCGCCTTGAACCCCTCCGCGGGCACACTGCTGCACCCCGTGGCTTGGAACACCGGCACCCAATACTTCACCCTCCTTGGATGAGACCCACCCGCCCAAGCCACTACGGCGAATGCAGGTCATATGGCATGCGCCAAAAAGATGATGGAGGAAGAGAAGCAACGCAACTCCTGCGTTGGCATCCGGATGGAGAAGTGTCATGAATTTTCTCGCACCAGTGGACCCCGGAATCGTCCCGAACAGCAATTTCCCCTTCCTGGACTCCCTCAAACAGATCGGCGGCGGCATCCTGGTCGGCGCTTTCATCGTGATCGCCATCGTCGCAATCATTGGAGCTGCCATGCTCCTGGCCGGCAAACTCAGCCAATCCTCCCGGCTCGCCTCAGGGGGAGGCATGATCCTGCTCTGGACAGGACCCATCGCGGCCATACTTGGCGGCATCAACGGCTATATTCTCTGGTCGCAAACCGCTTTCCACCTTGGCTTCTGAGCCTGTGCCATGCAACCGCTGCCGTGCACGATCGGGGGATGGTGGCCCCTTGGCTGCGGACTGGTGTCCGCGGCCCAGGACACGATTGGTTCTGCCATCACCGGTTTCTTCGCCGGAATATTGGAGAGCATCGCCTCCTGGCTGTGGTCCTTCATCTCCGGAGCCTTCGGCGTTTCCAACGTCGATGACTCCCAGTGGAATGCCGTTCAAGGACTGACGGGCTGGTGGGTCATTGTCATGATGACTCCACTGGTGGTCATCATGATCCTGCAACTGATCTCCGGCCTCATCTCCCAGCAACCACGACGCATCGGACGGGCACTGATCGGCGGTTTCATCGCCGTCCCCCTCGTTGGTGGTGCGGTCTACCTGATGCAGGCTCTCACCCATGTCAGCGACAGCGCCTCAACAGCGGTCCTGAACACCATGGGATCCGACCCGTATGTGGTCTTCATGCGACTCTTCGGGTTCCACCGAGGGCCAGCCGGTTCCGGACAGGCATGGATACCCGCTCCCATGATTGCGCAGGCCGCCACGGAGAACCCCGTCAGCGGCTCGATCCTCATCACCGTCCTGGCAACGCTCATCATCTGGGTACTGGCGTTCATCCTCATGTGCTCGATGATCTTCCGCTCCTTCGCCCTCATCGTCCTCGCCGCCGTCGCCCCGGTGGCCCTGATGCTTATTCCCTGGGAAAAGACAAAGTCCTGGGCGGGCCGATGGTGCGAAATCGCGGTCGCACTCCTGCTCGCCAAACCGTTGGCCGCGACCATCCTGGCCGTGGCCGTCAAGCTGTACGCCAACGCCACCTCGTTCGCCGGAATGGCTGCCGGCGCCGTCGGAATGACACTGGCATGCGCCGCCCCGCTCATTGCCCTCAAACTCGTCGGCTTTGCCGGCGGGGAACTGGCCGCGGCCGCACAATCCGCAGGCGGCGCCCACATCGCACAAAAGGGCTCGAACTTCGCCGGACGACAAATCGGGCAACAACTCCGCAACCACCATATGTTGAGGGCCGGCAGCATGGGCCGAAGCCCCGGAGTTGTGAAGTCCAGCGGCAAGCCCGAGACGGCAAACGTAAAGAAGACCGAAACTCCCAGCCCTGGTTCCGCACCCTCGCCTGACCAGGCCATGGTTCAACAGGGAGCCGCCGCAACGACGAAGACCAGCGCCCCAGCCGCCAAGGCATCCGCACCAGAGCCCGCAGCCACAGCACAGGAAATGGGCCACCCGTCGAAGGCCGCGCCGCCGTCCTCTGATCCCGGCATGTCGAGTCCCGGTATGCACAGCACCGGCGTGCCTAATCCTGGCGTGCCAGGCCACGGCGCCCGCCCCGGAAGTCCGGGCCCAATACCCGGACCGAAGCCGACGCCGCCTGCGCCCAAACCGGGGCCCCCACCCATCAGACCGCCACAATCAGGAGAACATCATGACTGATCACACCAGCGCGCTGCAACTGGTAAATTTTCCCCGCCGTGAACGCCGCGGCGTCATCATCGGATTGCAATGGTTCCAGCTCATCATCGCTGGCGGCGGGGTCCTCCTCGGATGCGTAGCCTCGGCCATCGGTGGACCCGGCGGACTCATCGTTTCCAGCCCTGCCTGGATCCTCCTCTTGCTCCTTGGCTTCCTGCAATATGAGCGCATCCCCTATCCCCTCTGGGCGCTGAACGGGGCACGATTCCTGATCCGCCGCCTGACGGGACAAACCACCTATTTTCTCCCGACACTCGATGCCGTACCGGTGGGCACCCTGGTCCTGCCCGGCGGACTGGCTTCCTTGGTCATTCACCGCACCTGCACAGGGGAGAGCTTTATTGTCGACGCCCGGGCACATGAGGCATTCGCCGTCCTGCGGTGCCGGGCAGGCGCGTTCGCCCTGCTCGACGATGAGGACAAGGCCTACGCCGTCCAGGCCTGGTCACGGGTACAAGCGGCCCTGGCCAAACGACCTGTCGTCGCCAGGATCACCATCCAGGACCACACCGTCCAGTTCCCGGCAACAGCCCTGCAGGATTACTACGACCAACAGGTCAGGGCCCGTGACGGTGACGTGCCCTTTGCACGGTGGGGCGACAGGTCTTACCAGGATCTCATCGCCGCTGCCGGGACCGCCTCAAGCCACGAGATTCTCCTGACCCTGGTCCTGAACACCGCCAAGGCACGCAGACGGATCCATGATGCCGGGGGAGGGATCACCGGTTTGGAACACACCCTGCGTTCGGAAATCAACGCCCTGCGCAGCGGGCTGAAAACCCACGGCGTCATCGTTGAAGAGTGGCTCGGGGACAGAAGCTTCGCCGCCGTTATCCGGGGAGCGTTTGACCCGGCATCCGTCGTCCGGACCTCTCAACGCACCGGCGACTTCATAGGAGTGGACCCCCGCCAAAGCGGGCCGATGGCGTTGGAGGAGCACTGGAGCTACCTGCGCACCGACAGCGGATTCCACCAGACCTTCTGGGTCGCGGAATGGCCACGCCAAAAAGTCTTCCCCGGCTTCCTGCACCCCCTCGTCTACGTCGGCGGATTCAGGCATACCGTCACCCAGGTCATCAAGGCCATCCCCACCGACCAGGCCCTGAAGGACATCCGCTCAGCCCAGGAAGCCCACGAGACACGACGGCGGATCAACACCAAGTTCGACCGCCCCAGCACACGCGAACAACGGGCCGAGGAAGAAGAAGTCCAACAACGCGAGGAAGAGATCGTCGCCGGATACGGCGACGTCCGGCCCGCCGCCTACGTCACCATCACCGGGGAGTCGCTGGAGGAACTCTCCAGCCACCGGCAGGAACTGGAATCCGCCGCCGCAAGCGCCTTCGTCGACCTGCGCCTCCTCGTCGGCGAGCAATGGCCGGCCTACATCGCCGGCGGACTGCCACTTGGACGGGGACTGCAATGAAAACCACCAGGCAAGCCGTGGCTTTCATCCCCAACAACGAATCCCGCAGCGCCCGCCGGCAACGCCACCAGCTGCAGGACCAAGCCGTCGCCGGCCAACCAGTACCCCTGTGGAAGAAACTGGGGCTGCTGGCCGGCGACGAGGAAGGACTCGGACAACCAAGGCGCCAACAGCCGTTCGGGTCCCACTCGTTCCGGGGCCCGCACCGGCTGCACCCCGCCCCGCACCGTGCCTCGACCATGACGTTTGCGGCCGCGTACCCGTTCATCACCGAATCCGGCCTCGGACACGAAGGAACGTATATCGGGACGGACGTTTTCGGGTCCGGTGCCTTCTCCTATGACCCTTGGGTCCTCTACGACAAGGGCGTTATCAGCGGACCCTCCATTGTCGTCATTGGAACGGTGGGAACCGGAAAATCCATGTGTGGCAAGTCCTTTGTCGCACGGTCCATCACCCTCGGACGCAAGGCCGCCGTCGCCTCCGACCCGAAGGGGGAATGGGTTCCGGTGGCTCATGCCGTCGGAGGGAAGGTCATTTCCGTCGGACCCGGTAGGGCCACGAGGGTTAACCCGCTCGATGCCGGTCCCCGCTCCCGGGATCTCTCCAACGCCCAGTGGCAGGCGGTGGTCCGTCAACGACGCCGGCAGCTCCTCGTGGCCCTGGTGTCGCTGATGAGGCAGGGGGTGCCGATGCATCCGGTGGAACACACCGCCCTGGACATGGCACTGACCGACGCTGTCGCCGCCAACGCGACCCCGACACTACCCATGGTCCTGGAATACCTGCTCAACCCGTCCCCGGAGGCCCGGGAACTGGTCGGCCCCGACGGTGGCCGCGCCGTGGCCCATTCCCTGCGGCGCACCGTGTCCGGAGACCTGGAAGGCATGTTTGACGCACCCTCCACAGTCTCCTTCGACGCCGACGCACCCATGATGGTCATGGACACCTCCGCACTCATCGGCGCCTCCGAACAGGCCCTCTCCCTGGCCGCAGCCTGCGGGGCCACCTGGCTGGAAGCGGCCATCACCAACCCCGACGGCGGGAAACGCATCGTGGTCTACGACGAGGGATGGCGGATGCTCGCCGATCCCTACATGTTGGTCAAAATGAGTGAACAATGGCGCCTGGCCCGCACCTACGGGATCGCGAATCTGCTCATCATGCACAAGGTCGCCGACCTCAATGAGATCGGCGACAGCACCAGCGGACACCGGCAAAAAGCGTTGGGCCTGCTCACCGAGGCGGACACGCGGATCATTTACCGCCAAAAGCACGACTCCATGCGTCTGACCAAGGACGCCCTCGGCCTGACGGAGGCCGAATGCGAGCAAGTGGAGGAATTGCCCAAGGGCATGGGCCTGTGGAAGGTCGGCAACCGCTCCTTCATCGTCGCGAACCAGGTCACCAGCGAAGAGCTTGACGTGTTCGGCACCGATACAAGGATGACGCAATGAATATTACCGGCACCGATTCGACACCTCTCATTACAGCAGGTCTGTTGGTCGGGGCGGCGTTTGTGGGCTTTAGCGGGCTCACCGAGGCGACCGCGAACGTCGCTTCCCAATGGCGTTGCGGCCGGTCACTGGACGGGCCGCCCAGCCCGTTCGCCGCTGTCGGACTCTTCACCGGCGACTTCGCTGCCATCGGGCAGGCACCGCCAGGATGCGATGTGGGCGTGGGAGCTGTGTGGGTGCTCCTCGGGCCGGTGCTGGTCCTCGTGCTGGTGGCTGCCCTGTTCGTGTTTCTGACGTGGCGCAGCTGGCGCCAGTCCGGGGCGTGGCTGCGCCGGGACATCCTGGGCCGGGACGGCATGGCCCGGCGCGCGGAAGTGGTCCGTGAGTTTGGCAGGCGTGCCGCGCTCAAACGCGGGAGGATCACCCGCCCGGGCTTGAAACGACCGAGACTGTCCGACGTGTCCTGGACGCTTGGCACCTCGCGCGGCACGAAGGTCCACGTTTCCACCGAGGAATCGATGGTCATCCAGGGAGCCCCACGCTCGGGCAAGGGCTTGTTCATCGTCATCAACGCCATTTTGGACGCTCCGGGCGCTGTGGTCACGACATCGACCCGTGCGGACAATCTCGCCGTCACCATGAAAGCCAGGGCCACAGGCGGGCGGCCCGTGACGGTCTTTGACCCGCAAGGGATGTCCGGGTTGGGCTCCACCCTTCGCTGGTCTCCTATCCGCGGGTGCGAGGATCCCGACGTGGCCGTCCGCCGGGCGCTGGTCATCTCCGCCGATTCCCAAATGAGCGGAGAGAACGCAGCCTGGCAGAAACGGGCACAAATAGTCCTGCAATGCCTGCTGCACGCCGCAGCGCTCTCGGGGGAAGGGATTCAGGCCTTTCGCCGCTGGTCCTCCAATCCGACACTGGCCACCGAGGCCCTGGACATCCTGCACGGGCCCCGGGCAGCGTTGGGGTGGCACTCGGACCTGATGGGCATCCTCGAAGACGACCCCAGGAACACCTCCAACTCATGGATCGGCGTCTCCGCGGCCGTGGCGCCGTTGTCATCGCCCCGGGTGCTCGCCGCCCTGGACCCTGCAAACCGTGAGGACGAATTCGATCCCAAAACCTTTATCCGGGACCGTGGGACGCTGTATCTGATCGGCACCAAGTCCGGGGCCGCTGCCGCAGGGCCCTACCTTTCGGCACTGATTGACGACATCGACGCAGCCGCCAGGGATATGGCCTTCACGGCCCCGGGCGGACGGCTGGACCCGCCCCTGTCCCTGATTCTGGATGAAATCGCCAACCTCTCACCGTGGCCCGGGCTTCCTGTTGTGCTTTCCGACGGTGGCGGTATCGGGATCTCCACCATGGTCGTCCTGCAGTCCCTCTCGCAGGCACGTTCCGGATGGTCCATTGAGGAAGCCTCAACCATCTGGGAATCGGCCATCATCAAGGTCATCTTTGGTGGCGGCTCCGACGAGCGGGACCTGCGCGACCTGGCATCCCTGCTGGGGGAGCGGCGCCACACCTACAAGACACGCTCATGGTCCTCCCAAGGCAGGCAGGAAGGCGAACAGATCCGCGACCTGCCCGTCATCGCCCTGCACGAAATACGGCGCCTGCCCGTAGGAACTGCCTTGATGCTCGGCCGGCGCACCCGGCCGATCCTGCTGGATCTGCGCGGCTGGCACCAACGCCGCGACGCCGCCGCCCTGGGCCGCTCCAAAATCGAGACCGAAGACGCACTCGCACAAGGACACGTCCACCAACAAACCATGGACAACCACCGACAAGCTACAGCGAAGGAGAGCGGCGATGAACCTGTTTGATGACGACGAGGCGGCGGCCACACTCTTTGGCGGTGCGGACAGGGATAGCGTGCTTGAAAAAGCGCACGGTGAACCGCTAGCGCCCACGTACCGTTGGCGTGAGCTCGACAGCACGACGGCACAGACTGTGTGGTCGGACCTGGGCCGTTGGGTGTCGTGGTTCGCCGCCACCTACCGGCTCACGACGTCCGTCGTTCCGGACTGCTGGTGGCGGCACACCGAACTGGTCGCGGAATTGTATGCCCTGCAAAAGGCGGAACTGGCATCCTTCACGCGGACGGACCCCGGGTTCGGGCCACTCGGCTTCCATGAACGGCTGCCTTTGGCGATAGAGCGCCTCCGCCAGGCAACCAGGACCGTCGGCTGCGTCGGATTGCAAGCCCACCGCGAGACAAAACCCCGGGACCTGCCCGCCGGCGGGACGGACTTCGACGCGTGGGCGACCGAATCGCATCAACAGCCGACTGCCGTTATCCGCACGATCGCCGACGCAGGTCATGTCGTTAGCGGCACCCGAAGGCATGGATAAGTATCACCGCACATGCGGGTGAAGAATTCAGAAGTAAGGGAGGCGGCCGTCGTGGCCCCTACAACAAGCAGTCGCTCGGCCGGTAGGGAGGGGGTGGGCCCGCAGTCCGCCGGTCCACGTCCGGGCGCGGATGACCGGATCGCCGGACTGACCCAGCAACTTCACTCGCTCCTGGAAAACACAATTTCCACCCCGGGAAGATGGCATTACCTTCTGGACACCTCCGCCACCCTGTGGCGGTACTCTGGCGGCAACATTGCCCTGCTCATGGCACAAATGGAGGAACGCGGCCAACAACCGCCCTCGCTCGTCGCAGGCTTTCGCGAGTGGGAACACCATGGGCGCAACGTCCTCAAAGGTGAGCATGCCCTCTGGGTCTTGGCACCACGGACGGCACCGAAAAGTCATGACACGGCATCGGAAGAAACGGGACGAACCACAAGCAGGGCGGCGGCGCAGACGGCCGGAGACACCGCACCAAAGGACCAGCGCGTGATTGTTGGATGGCGGGGCCAAGCCGTCTTCGACATCAGCCAAACCGACGGACAACCACTACTCGTCCCACGGCCAACGGTGACAAATGGTTCTGTACCAGCGGGGTTGTGGCCATCCTTGGTGGACGTCGCCGTCCGCCGCGGCTTCGACGTCGACGTGACGAACAATCAACTCGGTGGCTCCAGCGGCTACACAAACTTTGCCAACCACAGGATCCAGGTAGGTACGTGGCTCGGAGACGAAGAACGCCTCGCCGTCCTGGCCCACGAAATAGGGCACGTCTGCCTACACGGCCCAGATGACAAGATCGGCCGACTCTACGGAAGCGGGCTGGACCACCGCGGACTGGCCGAAGTAGAAGCAGAATCAGTAGCCTACACCGTGCTTCGGGCCCACGGCATCGACCGCAGCGCACAGTCCAGCAGCTACCTGGCCGGATGGGCCGACCAGGTCTTGTCAGTCGAGCAAAGTGGCGCAGCGGATTCTTCAGCCGGGCCTCGACCCCTCAGCAGACTTGAAATAGCCCGCTCAACACTGGGGCGCGTGACCTCGGCCTGCCGCACCATCCTTGAAGTCACACAGCCGGAGAACTTAGGCGGCAAGCCCGCCCCATTCGACATCGCAGTATCCCATGACCGTGGATACCGCACGGGCCCCGTCGTCGACCATCCGGTCACGGGCGCCGTAAGAACAGTCACTACGAGCTAAATCGCAAACGTTCCCTGACCGGAAAGACCGGCCAGGTACACGAAAGGCAGGTAAAAGAAATGAGTACAAGAATCCCAGTCAGCATCAACGGCAACCTCGTCGCGGATCCGGAACTCTCCTACGGCGAGTCAGGGATCGCGCACGCGAAGCTGCGGGTCGCCGTCAACCAGCGCTTCCAGGCAGCCGACGGCACCTGGCGCGACGGCATCCCGGTCTTTCACAACGTCTCCGCGTTCCGGTCACTCGCAGAGAACGTGGCGACGTCCTTGAAGAAGGGTGACCCAGTCACCGTTGCCGGGGAATTGGAGTTCCGGTCCTACGAAAAGGACGGGGCACAGCATGAGGCCCGCCGCATCGTCGCCGAGACCGTAGGACCCGACCTACGCTTCGGAACCGCGTCCTACGCACGGACACCCAAGACAAACTACGGCGCATCTCTTGGGGCGCAAGGGCCCGTCCAATCCGATCCAGGCATAAAAAACGAGTGGGGGGCTGGGCCGACAATGCCAGTGGCAGCACCCTCGGTGGCAGGCGTGTCATCGAACGGAATGCAGATTTGAAGGTCATCCAGAGATGGGGCCCACAGAAGCGTAAGGTCCAAATCCGCCTTCAACTGGAGACCAGCTGCAGCACTAGTGCTGCAGCTGGTCTGTGAGGTCAATATGAATGGCTTTTGGACGAGTTGCGTCAGGGTCACGAGGGTGTATCCGTCGATCAGCGGGTCGAGTGTCCGATCGAAATGCAGTCGCGGTGTTCGCGCTCAGGACGCACCGTGATCCACGTAGAGATCATCGCGTTGAATGTCGTCAGCCAAAGGATACGCGTGTGTCCGGTCGGTGGACTGCAGCTGCGTCGGGCAGAATGATGAGTTGACTCATCGGCTGCGCCATGTGTCTACTATCTCACGGTGAATGCACCGATTCAGTCAGAAAGTTTCGAGACATAGTTACGGGAATCGCCGGCCGCTGCCAAACACGCACGACCCCGCGAGAATTGGGCCATTGCCGTCGCAACGGTCGCCCCGTCGGTGCGACATCTCGGGTCCCTAGGATTATGAGTCACCTTAGTAACAAGCGCACGAAGATACATAAATCCATTGTTGTTGGTGTAACATTTCGGGTAGTTCGTTGTCTGAAAGCTAGGGGCGGACCCAGTTCAAATCTGGGGCTTCGCAATAGAGGGAATGGCGGGACTGCTGATCCTCAGTTTCTTGCGGCTATTGAGTGAGCGAAACTTTCGAAAGAACGATTCGCACGCGAAACACCTTCGTCAGAAGGACCACAAAAATCGTCGAAATATGAGAACCAGGAGGATCACTATGAAATCAGCCCATTCAACAACGTCTGAAGGAAACCAAGCCGTAAGTGGGTCAACCCGCTCATGGTGGCAGTATGGATTGGAAACTGTTTGGGCCGCTGGAGCTGGGGTATTGGCAGCCCGCCCCTTTCCTTGAGACAACGAATCGAAGGGCTCTTTCGGGGGTCCTTCTTTTTTCTTCTCAGTCTGTCGGCTCAGCACTGCAGTGGCGGTTGAGCGGCCCTTCCGCAGATGAACGTGGGTAAGGCGGAACTCGCCTAACGGTGACTTCAGAGAGTGTCGTCTGGGTCCGATCGTCCTCCGGAGCGGGGCAAAGCGCCCAGTGCCTAAGACATTTCGGCGCCTGTCCTTATTGCCCCTGGGCAACGCACGGTTGCCGACCGCACCCCGGACCATGCATCAGCTGTATCTCATAACCTAAGTGTTTCAAAACCCATTCAATGCCAGACTCTGCAGAGTTTGGGAGTGAAACACGGGGCAATCAAAGAACGCCGCCACGAACCGCCGATCTCCACAGGATGGGCCGGTCTGTAAGCCGGCCTTCTGGGGCTGTACTAAACGGTCATTTTAAGCCCCTTTCAAAGTGAGAACTGGTTTATAATCTTGATTACGTCGTCAGTACCCAATTCTGGCACCCAGAACTCTAGAGATAGACCAAGCTCACGAAATAGTAAGGTATCTTCGCTACGCTTCGAGTAACTTTTTGGGCTTGAAACCAACGTTGTTCTTTTATGCGTCTCTCTCATCTATCGAAGCTCCTGCGCCCCCAGGAATATCTTTGTTCGAGGCAACACAAATATTTCGACTTTGCGGTTATTGAAATATACTGTCATACGCTGAGCACCGCTGTCACTGAAAGGTACCCCGTGGTCACGCAACGCCGTACCTATTTGTTGCCTAAACTGATGCCTCGGATTCCGGCGAGCTACTAACGGTGCCCTCTGTGTTGTTCACAGAGTTAAGGGCCGCTTCGAACTCCCGAGGCGACAAGGGTTCTCTTATTACCTGCGTTGCGCCAAGCATGTACGACCTGTCGGATGTAGTATCCAGTGACGGTGGAGCAACGTACACACCCTCCGCGACGGGAGCGGGATTGGACAATATTTGGGGACATAAAACTTGCGCAGGCTTTGCCTTGAAGGTTCGTCCGCTGCTCAGCTTCCAGCTGTAAGAGCAGAACCATCGCGAAATCTCTAGGGACGGGGGTTGCTATCTACTTTTTTGGATGGGAAAGCGAGCTCTGTTATCCACTCGTACCGCTTCCACCAACTTTCCTCTTTGTCCCTTGCTTTTTCTTCCTTATCCGGCTCTTCAGAATTGAGGGTGTAGTTTCGGTCTGAATCCGCCGGATTCCAGCAGTGATCTTGCGACGTAGTTGGTGAGGTTGCGGAAGCCGAGAGCGGAACCGCGAAGGTGTTCGAGCCGGCCATTG
>NZ_JAPNLH010000030.1 GCF_026627425.1 Arthrobacter endolithicus | reverse complement strand
GGCTTGAGCCACCGGCCTTCTCGTCGCCTACCCTGCAATACGCGAATATCGCCGGGCTAGCTGTTCATGAGGGCATGGACCTCGGCCGGGGACAGCGGGCGTGTGTCCCGACCCCGCAACAGCAAGGCGATCTCTGCGGAAACTTCCAATTCCTCGGCAGAATCCACGGCATTGACCAGAGTTTGCCCGGCCACAATGCTTCCGTGGTTGCCCAGGATAATGGCCTTGGCTTCCTTGGCCGCCTCGAAAATGTCCGACTCCATGTTGGGGTCGCCCGGCTTGTAGTAGGGAACCAATGGAATGTATTCGCCCAGTCGCATCACCAGATAGGGGGTGTGCGGCTGGAGCAACGGTTCCTCACTCGGTGCCAGGCAGCTGAGCGCGGTCACATGCGTGGAGTGCAAATGAACGACGGCGCCAATGTCCGGACGCGCCTGATACATGGCGCGGTGCATGACCACTTCCTTGGAGGGGGCGTCTCCGGAAACATGGTTCCACGCCGAATCCAGAAACGACAATCGACCGGCATCCAACCGACCCAATGATGAATTCGTGGGGGTCATCAGGTAGCCGTCGGCTACCCGGACGCTAATGTTGCCGGCACTGCCGACCGAGTAACCACGGTGGAACAGGCTCGCCGCCAGATTAACCAGTTCTTCCCTTGTTTCGAGAAACTTCACTTGGTGCCCTTTGCTTTGTTGTTGTTAGTTGGCAGGTAGGAACACATCAAAGGAAGGCGTCGGCGATCAGGATGGTGACCAGCGCCGTCGCCCATGCAATTGTGGTTGGAACGGACCACGTGAGAATCTGCCGCTTTACATCGGTGACGCCTAGCATGCGGTTGACCACCCAGAACAGGCTGTCATTGAAGTAGCTGAAGACCATGGCGCCCAAGCATGCTGCCTGTGCAGCGAGAATCATGTTGACGTCCGGGATCTGGGCCAAAATTGGTGCAGACAGGGAAGCGGCGGTAATGATGGCAACCGTCCCGCTGCCTTGAACCAGTCGTACCATGGTTGCGATCAGGAACGGGATGAGGATGCTGGGCAGCGGCATGGTGGATACCCACGCGCCGATGGCATCGCCAACACCGCTATCGCGAAGAACTGCTCCGAGTGCGCCACCGGCGCCGGTGACCAACAAGATGATGCCGGCGGATTCGACGCCCTTTTCCATCTCTGCAAGAACGCTGTTGCGGTCCATCTGGCGGGCCAACCCGTAGATGGCAAGAATTACACCGAGGCCGACCGCAATCACGGGGTTGCCCACGAAGGAGGCAATCTGGACAAGCAGTGCCGGGACGACGTCTTCCGTGGTCTTGGCCACGGCCGAGATTGCGGTGTTCAGGAAAATTAGAACAATGGGAGCCAGGATCGGAAGCACTGACAGGAACAACGAGGGAAGGACCTTCAGGCGTTCGTCGGCAAGGTCGTTGAATTCCTGGAAGGCTTCCTTGGCACTGGTCTTGCCGTCTGCTACTAGCAGGATATTGCCCCCGCCACCGGAGGCCACAGCGGCCGGGATGGGGGCCATCGCTTCGATCCTAGGACCGGCAAACCGTGCATAGAGCGTTACAGTTACCAAGGCAGGCACGGTGAGCAGTACGCCATAGAGGATCATTTCACCGATGGAGACACCGTAGATGCCCGCAGCGCCGAGCGGGCCGGGGGTCGGCGGAACAGCATGGTGGGTAAGAACCATGCCGCCAGCCATGGCAATGCCCAACGTCAGCCTTGATCGGCCCGTGCTGGTGGCCAGTGCCTTGACCAGGGGTGTGAGGATCACGAATGCGCTGTCAACAAAAATCGGGATAGAGATGATGTAGCCGGCAACCGACAGCGCCCATTCCTCGCGCTTATTGCCAAGCCATCGGATCATGGTGATGGCCAGCTTTTCGGCTGCTCCGGAGACCTCGAGGATGCGCCCCATCATGACGCCGAAGCCAACCACCAGACCGATGGTTGCAAGTGTTGAGCCGAATCCCTTGGTGATGGAGGCTACAGCCGCATCCGGTGTCATACCGGCGGCCAGAGCGGCAATGGACGCCGCAATGATCAGGGCAAGAAGTGCGTGCACCTTTGTTTTGAGCACAAGGACAATAAGCACTGCAATAGCAACGACCAGCCCAATTATGGCGGCGGGGGTGACCGTTGTGATGGTTTCAACCGCAAAATTCATGATGATATTCCTAGATTATGGAGATGAAAGGTTAGTTTGCGATGAAATCGTCGTGGTATTGCTGGACAACCTGATCGAAATCAGTGTCTGAAACAAAACCGAGTTCCCGCGTGCGCATCACGTCGAAGGCGCCGGGCCAGGATCCAACAATGGCGTCAACCCTTGCGTCGTAGTCGATACTTACGAGATCTCGTGCCGCTTGGCCTCCCACCCGTTCCAGGCTTTCGAGCATTTCTCCGGCAGTGACGCTCAAGCCCGGAATGTTCAGCACGCGCCAGTCGCCCAGCAGCTCTCCACCAAGCTCAAAGGCGTGGACCAGGTTGGTGACCGCGGCGTTGGGGGATGAGAGCCACATCTTCGTCTCGACCGGAACCGGGCACACTGATTTGGTGCCATTGAGCGGCTCGCGAATGATGGAACTGGCAAAGGAAGAGGCTGCGCTGTTCGGTTTGCCGGGGCGCACGGAAATGGTGGGGAGGCGGCAGATGCGGCCGTCGATGTAACCCTTACGGGTGTACTCGTTGACCAGCAGTTCGCCGATTGACTTGACCATCCCATAGGTCGATTCCGGTTGCGTAGCCATGTTCTCCGGTACGATTTCCGGCATTGCTCCGCCGAAGACTGCCAGCGAGCTGGTAAAGACAAAGCGGGGAGTAGCCTGGATGCAACGCGCGGCCTGAAGCAGTGCGCGAGTGCCATCGACATTAACGTTCATGGCCAGATCGAAGTCATCCTCCGAACCGCCGCTGAGCACGGCCGCGAGGTGGAAAATTCCCACCGTGTCCTGCGTGACCAACTGGTGCAGCAGCTCGATGTCGCCAATGCTGCCCTTGATTGAGGTGACACGTGAATCATCGACGGGGCACTCGGCCAGGTCGAGGGACACTATTTCGTCGAATTCCACGGCACCCGTCCCGGCATCCTTGCGTTCCAGCAGGAGTTCGATGACTCGGCTTCCGAGGAATCCGCCACCGCCTGTAACTATAATCTTCATCTTTGAAACTCTCTTTAGTGGGGGGAATCGACGCGGGGATCAGCCAAAGTCAAGGGAATTCCCAGTTCCTTGATCTTCTCGACCGCCGCATCGGCAAGACCGGAATCGGTAATGATCTCGTCGATGTCTGTGAGCTTTACTGCATGTAAGTTGGCCACCCGGCCGTACTTGCTGCTGTCGCACACCAGGATGGTTCGAGCGGCAGAGTCTTTGATGGCCCGTTTGACCGCCAATTTGGCGTCTGTGGGCACGGAAGTACCGCGCAGGTCGAAGGAGGACGTCGAGGTAAATGCGACATCCACATTGAACTGGGCAACCATCCGGGCCGTCAGCGAACCATCCGAAGAAAGGTTCGCTCGGTCCAATGCCCCGCCGGCGAAGAAAAGTTCGTTGCTCGAGCGTTCCGCCAGGCTGAGCGCAATGGACAAGTCGTTGGTAATGAAAACCATGTTCGGCATCGGCGCCAGAAGATGGGCTATGGCCAAGGTGGTGGTGCCCGCATCGAGGAATACTACGTTGCCCGGCTGGACACGCCCCACGGCCGCCTGCGCAATAGCCAGTTTCTCGGCTTGTTTCAACCCTTCCTTGACGGTGTGGGATTGATCCAGGGCCAGACGCTCCGGCCTGCTGACACCGCCGAGCACCGAGACAACACGGCCCATTTCTTCAAGCCTGTGAATATCGCGGCGTACCGTCATGTGTGAGACCCCCAAGGCCTCAACAAGACTGTTAATACTGACGCTGCCTTGGTCTCCAAGCATCTGCAAGATGGCACGTTGCCGCTCGAGGGGGATCATTTGGGCTCGTTCCGGTAGGATGCCAGCCAGCCAAGTCCGGACGCTGTTTCGCCGGCAGGGCGATATTCGCAGCCAACCCATCCGTCGTAGCCAGCCGCGTCCAAGGCTGCCAGCACATAGGGATAGTTCAGCTCACCGGTATCGGGCTCATTGCGTGCTGGTACAGAGGCAATTTGAATGTGCCCGATGCGTTCCATGGAATCACGCATGAGCATGGTGACATCCCCGGAGGTGATTTGGGCGTGGTAGTAGTCAAATTGCAAGCGGGCGTTAGCTCGGTCGATGCTCTTAAGCAGATCAATAGCCTGCGCCACGCTGCCCAAGAAATATCCCGGCATGTCTCGAGCGTTGATCGGCTCGATCAACACCTCGATGTTGAGGGCAGCTGCCTGGTCGGCCGCATATTGCAGATTTTCCACATACAGGGCCCTGGTCTTCTCGGTGACCTCGGCGATACCAGCCATAATGTGGACCTTGGGGCAACCCAACGCCTGTGCATACTCCAATGCTTGCGCGATGGACTCCCGGAACTCCTGCTGGCGCCCTGCCAAGGAGGCCAGTCCACGTTCACTGCCGTCCCAGTCCCCGGCATAGGCATTGAAAAGGGCCTGTTTGAGGCCGTGCACCTCTAATTGTTCGGCGATCTGGGTTTTGGGGTGGTCGTACGGAAATAGGTACTCGACTGCTTTGAATCCGGCGTCGAATGCAGCCTTGAAACGCTCAAGAAACGGCACTTCGGTGAACATCATGGACAGGTTTGCTGCGAATCTGGGCATTTGAACGTACCTCCTCTTACTGGGCCTGGCTAAAGAAATCGACGGTTCCGAAGTTTCCTGATTTCAAAGCCAGGTCCACCCGACCATCTAATGACCGGACCCAGGGAACACCCGGCGCGATCGGATCTCCGACTTCAAATCTCGTGATGCCCAACGCCGTGGTGACAGATCCGGAGGTCTCGCCGCCAGCAACTATCACTCGCTGGACTCCTCCGTCTACCAGTGCGACGGCGATGCGGCCGAAGAATTTCTCAATGGCGTGGCTGGATTCGGCTGAACCATAGGTCTGCTGGAGACGCTGTACCTCGGTGGGGCCGGAAGTGGCGAAAATTAGCGGTGCCGGAACCGAGCCGGACCATTCAGTGAACCACCCCAGCACTTCCTCGTCGTAGCCGTGGGGCGACGTCATGAGCCGATCGACATCCACGGCCAAGAACGGCCCCTTCGTCTTGTAGTCGGTAACTTGGTCGTTGGTCATGACCGAGCAGGATCCTGACAGAATCACGGCAGGCCCGGATTTGGGGGTGAAGGCTGTTTGCTGTCCTTTGACGTCGTCCGGCAGGGATCGGGCAATAGCCCCGCCAAGTCCGGAACCGCCTGTCACCAAAGGCAACTTGGCAACAGCCGCGCCCAGAACACTCAGGTGCTGGTCGTTGAGGGCGTCGAGTACGGCATAGCGGTTGCCGGCAGCTTTCAGTGCTGCAAGCGCCTCCGTGACAGCGTCGACCCCGCGTTCCACGACTTCCACCGGAACCAGGCCGGTGGTGCCCTGGGCCTGAACATCCATGAGCCGGACGAGGTTGGAATCCGTCATTGGGGTGACAGGGTGATTGCGCATGCCCGACTCGTTGAGGGGTACTCCATTGATGAAGAGGACGCCCTGGTACGTGGTGCGTCCGTTGACCGGCAGAGCGGGGCAGATCACCGTAAAATCTTCGTTCAACGCATCGAGCAACGCATCGGTGACTGGCCCGATATTTCCTTGCGCGGTGCTGTCGAAGGTCGAGCAATACTTGAAAAACACTTGCCGGGCGCCAATAGTTTTGAGCAGTTCCAAGGCTTGGAGCGACTGCGCTACGGCTTCGTTGACCGGGTTGGAGCGGCTCTTGAGGCTGACCACGATGGCTTGGACATCGAGGTCAAAGGGGTCAATGGACTCGGCTCCCGATACCTGGATGGTCTTCACCCCGTTGGCCACAAGAAAACTCGCAATGTCGGTTCCGCCAGTAAAGTCGTCGGCGATTATGCCCAGCTGAACACCCATGTTCACTCCCAGTGTGTTGCGGCAAAACACCGCACGTTGCAATTTTCACAAAACTTACCACATATTCACACGAAAGCGCCACTGGCCCTCTTCTTCGGGACAGTGGGCCGTCATTAAGGCCCATAGGTTAGCGTGGTAACGGGGCAATTGGGGCGGTGTTGACTTGCCATCACTTGGATTTTATTAACACATTTTCCCATCAATGCCATGTGCCTCACACGCTGAGGAGTGGTCATCGACCAAGCGGTGCCCACGTCTTTTGCTGTGAGGGATTGAGAGTCCGCGCACAAAGCATTGGTCCGCACTGTCGGATGCGCCGGGCTCAATTATTCTACCTATCTGTGTGTTCTGTGGACTGAGTTGTTCTCGATGCCGAAGGTGGCGACGGGGTCGAAACTGGTCAGATGAGCTGTGCCTGGACTGCTAAAACAGCTGTCCTGGCATCACGGCGAGCGGAAAAGGCGCCCTTCACGAGCCAGGCACAAGTTGTCCGGTTGAGGAGCGCCATAGCGGCCTGAAGTCCGCCGTCTATTAGGAGACCTTCACCAGTACCCAGCGGGTCCGGACTAGCCCGATTGACCACGGAGCGACGGCTTGTCAGATCGTTTAGCAGAAGGCAAATTATTATTGACGAACGCTAAATTATCGTTACTGTGGAGTAAAGCGCAGCTCAAGGCCGCTGCACCGGCGTTTCAGGCGTTGAAAGCTTACCGCTGTGGTCATAAGCACAGCGGTACCGCCCAAGAACGGCATTAAATTTGCTAGCGAAGTAGTGGGCAAATACACGACACGAGACCTTGGTCGTGGTGAGCCGATTCTCACGACCGGCGTGGGATCGGATATTGATTCAAATGTGTTGAGCGATGGGGCGATCGTTGTAGTAGCCCCTGCATCATCGGCGCAAGCCTTGGTAGGCCGTCTCGGTGAGGGTGGTCGTGCCCAAATCGCAAGCGATGAAACACCGAACGGTTCATATGAAATCGTATTGTTGTCCGTAGACAAAGCCTCAATATCCTCTGATGAACCCTATTTACTCGTGATGGCTGTGCCTAAAGATGCAACTGCTCTCTTGCCATTGCTTGGTAGGGGAGACTTCATTTTAACCGTTCCTCCTAAGGTCAACTAAAAATTGAGCAGACACGACCCTGCAACTGATCGGGGTTCCGTGGTCTAGTCTGCGCTGAAGGTGGCTGGATGCTTGTTGGTCCATTGACGGCTGGAGGCAAAACAGTAGCGAATTGGGTTCTTCTGGAGACGAAAAGGGAAGTTCGCTTTACTGAAAAGGGGAGTTGACTCTGAAGAAAATTTTGCTGAATTGGGGGAGTTGGGGCGGGTTTGGCCCTAAAATTCACAGACCTGCGGAGAATAACCGCAGGTCAGAAACCCTTTTGTGCCCCGGGTCGGACTCGAACCGGCGGCCAAGAGAATCTCACCGCTCGGATATGAGGGTGTTTCATTAACCCTCAAAAACATTGAGTTTTAGGGCCTTTCGGACGATTTCAAAGATGGTGACATGCTCAGGACTCTTGACATGGTGAGGTAATTGAGGTGGGGTCAGGCGCTGTTTTTGATTTTATAGCGCAGGATGAGGTCGGTGCCTGGGTAGCGGGCTTTGGTGCTGGTGAGGTGTTCGCAGAGCTGTGCGATGGCCGTGGTTTTGGCTTGGGTGGGTAGCGGATCCAGGGTAATGGTGAGGTAGCCGGGAGTGCTGGTGTCGATGTCGCCGCCTTGGTTGAGGGCTTGGCGCATCAGGGCGTGGGCTTCCTGGTTGGCGCGGGCGTAGCCGGTGTTGGTGCGGATCTCCCTGGCGAGGGTCATCGCGGTGTTGTAGGCGGCCATGCGGATCCCGGTATGGATCATTTTCGTTTCGGTGTCCAGGACTTGCTGGCCCGGGTTCAGGTCCCCGATCCGGATTTTGGCCGGGATTCTTTTGTGGATTTTCTCCGCTTGGATCAACGGTGCTTCTGCTTCCCACAAGGGTGCCATGGCTTGGTTGTGCATGGCACTGGTGACCGTAACGGAAAGTTCCTTGCTGCCTTCTGCCGGGGTTTTCAGCGCCATCAGGTTATTATCGGCAATGGCAGCAGCCTCGGCATGAGCACTGCGGGCGGCCACAACTTTTTGATAGGCCCTGGCTTTTGACGGGTATGGAACCAGCCGATCCTCGTCGTCATCGGTGCTGGCGTAGGAGTCGTGGGAGTCCAAGTCGAAGTGCATGCGGGCGTAGCGGAACTGGTTTTCCTGCCGCCACCGGTTGCCCATGCGATACACCACTTCCCCAGCCGGGAGAGCCCGGTCTGTGGTGAGGATGTGGATCTGACGGGTGCCGCCACCAGTGGTTGGAACGGTTCGGCTGATCTGTCGGATCTGGAACACTTCACCGGTTTTCTTTGTCGCTGTCAGGGGCAGGTCAACGAGCGTGTCCGCCACTTCCCACGTTTTTACTTCACGGTGCTCGTCGGTGTGGGAGACCTCGTGGAAGTGTTCTTCCTTGATGTCTGGTGTGGTGCCTTTGAACCAGGTCAGTACATCGAAGCCTGACTCATCCATGTATTTGAACAGGGCTGGTGACCAGCCGCCCCGGTCAAAACCGACGAGCACGCGCCGGCTGTCTCCGACGGCTGTGCGTAGTTCTGGCAGGAGCCGGCGCAGTTCACCGGCCAGGGATGCGCCCGGGGCAGCCATGACAACGAACACGGGAGCCCCATGAGCGTCACTGACCCAGGTTTCCTCGGTCGCTGGGACGGGGAACTTCAACCGGGTCGAGTAGAGCTTCCCGATCTTCTTCGTTCCTTGGTAGGCGCGTACGTGCCCATCAACATAGAGGATCGCAGCCAGGTCCTCCCCGCCTGGGCCCGTACCGGCCAGGTGGTGGGCAGCCAAGGTCGCGATCAGCTCTCCGGCTTTGCCGGTCTGGGCGAGTTGGTTGATTTTGCGGCGGATGGTTTTTACTTCCGGGGCCCGATCCATCCCCAACACCCGGCCAAGCTCCTGGGGGTCGAAGCGGGTGGCTCCCTCAGCCCTGGATTCCCCCGCCAACGCACGCAGCACGGCATCGGTCAAGATGGTTTCCAGCCCGTAGAACCCGTTCGGCAGCGCACCGTACACTTCCTTAGCGCAGGAGAGTAGGCCGGTGGTTTCCAGAGCAGGCAGGGCCAGAAACAAGCCAGCATGCCGCGCACCGGTGGCAGGGGCAAAGATCGGGGCGGCCGATTGCAGCAGCCCCGCCCTGGCAGCGGAGCGTTCACCGGAACGATCCAGCGGGGCAGGTGTGAGCGGTAATTCCTGCTGGGCGGGTGACTTGTCAACCACGGCTGCAGGATCGGTCGTGGTGGCCTGATCCAGAGAGGGTTCGGTCATGGCCATGGCGCGCCGGACCGTGTCGGTGGAGACTCCGGTCGCTGCTGCGGTTGCCCTCAGGCTCGCGCCACCGGCACGATGAGCGCGGATCTCTGCTGCCTTTTCCTGTGTGAGTAGCGAGGGACGCTTGGGGCCCTTTTTCACTGGGGCGAGTCCCATCAATCCGGTGTTTTCAAGGGACTTGCGCCAGCGCCGTAGTGACTCGGTATTGATGCCGAAACCGGCGGCGACTTCATTGACCTGGGCCACGCCAGAATCCACGAGCTGGGAGGCAGCGAACCGGCGCACTCCGTCTTGGCCGGGCTCCCAGACAAATGCCAACTGACCGTTGATGAAGACCTTGCCGCCGCCCGCGTTCTCGAGCAGTGCGGCACGCTCGCCGATGAGTTTGGCGCCAAGGTCGGCCAGCACAGGAAGGTCAGTCTGGGTGGTCATTGAAACCATTGTTTCATCCACCCACAACGAAAATCATCACGCCTTTATTATCTCACAAAGGGCAGGAAATTAACAGCCCGAGCCAACATGAAAACCCTGCCAATTCAACGAAGTTGCGCTACCACTAAATCGCCATGTCAAGAGCCCTGATGCTGTAGACGCCGGTTGTTTTTGTTTGAAAAGGGGGAGTAAAGGGGGGAGCGCCTTTGGATGGGCCGATGGCACAGTCGAAGTGGGGGTTCAAATTCTTTGCACAGTCGCTCGTGTGCGTGATGCTAAATCGCGTGGAGATCGCTGTCCATGGTGACTATTTTACGCCTGCTGCCAGAGCCATGGTCGGTGTCGCCGAGATCGAGAGGCCGGCGATTAAGGCGGTATTGAAAGTTGTTTGATTGTGTGGTTTTCGACAAGGAAGACCTCAACGATTCAGCCCTCAGGTTCAGGAATCTCACCAACGACCTCCCCATCTCGTTGCTGGAATCCGGAGAATTCAGACCGAAACTACACCCTCAATTCTGAAGGGCCACTTTTTGCGCCCTGATGGACGAAAGTGTTTCATGCGACACGCCGACGAGACCGACACGCGGGCGGATAATTTGTGGCTAGATACTCCACAGTCTGTGGACAGCTCAATTTAAACGTTGATTTCTCGCGCTTTTCATTCTTCGCGTCTGTGGACGGACTTTGCATAAAAAGACATACTTGCAATACATCATGTAGTGGTTGACCTTCGTTCATTCCACTACATGTAGTATCTACATCATCGGATTCGAGTTGGTCTTCGGTAAAGAAAAACCCCAGTTGCACAAGCTTCGGGGGAAGCTGGAACCAACTGGGGCTTAGTAATCCTTCGACGGGATAGCAAAATCCTACATCCTAGATGTAGATCTGGTACACGCCAGAGAGGTGTTGGTTCCAACCTAGTTTTAGGACTTACAGGATGAACAAAAAGTTGACGCCAGGCACCAAGGCTCCGGCTTCCGGTCTGTATGACATCAAGGGTCCGCGTGGCGCGAATACAGGTATCCAGCGGACGGTCGTCAAGGATGAACCTTTACCACCTACACCTGGGCGCGGACGTTCCTATGAGATGAACACTCCTGCCAAGAATGGCGCTGGACGGGGCACGGAGTGAACCGGGACCGTGCTATTACTGACGAGCCGGAACATGGCGATCGCATGTTCCTTGAAGGCTCGATGGCAGATCCCAAAGGTCACTGGGTAAAATATGACTCTAATCTGAAACAATGGGTGCGAACCTCATAAAGTAATGGGCCCCACCGTCACTGCTGGCGGTGGGGTTCCATCATTTGTATTTATGGCGTAAACGAAAACTTGCAGTTTGCTCTGGCATTACTAGTTCACCGGAGCTGTCTCGGTGAAGCTGCCCCGGCCTTCCTGCTGGGCGAGCTACAGTGCGTCGCAGCTGATAACGACGTGTTGGAAATGGTCATAGGCTTCGTCTAGTGAATCGATTCCCAATGATTCGTCTCGTGCGTGCATTTGTGCGGGCTCGCCGGGCCCCCAGATGATCACGGGTACCCCCGGCAGAGACTTGCTGATGATCGAACCGTCTGTGAAGTAGGGGGCGGGGGTGGAGGTCACGGCGGCCGGAAGTGAATCGGTCCACGCTGACACCTCGGTCCGCAATGGTGGAAGCTCGAGCAAGGTCTCTACGTGGTCGATCTCGGGCTGTCGTTCCCACCAATCACGAAGTGCCAATCCGTCGGTAACAGTGCGCATGTCTATGGTTGCGTGTGCCAGCTCAGGAACGATGTTCGGCGCCGTTCCTGATTCCAGGATTCCTAGGTTCCAGGACTCTTTGCCGAGCTGGGCGTTGGATGTCAGTGGTAGTTCGTCGATGGCGCGCTCCAGTGCCTTAAAAATCTTCTGGGCGGCGTTCACTCCGCGCTCGGGCGTACTGCCGTGGGCCGCCAGGCCGACTGACCGTAGCCTGAGCCACATGGCCCCGCGGTGACCTAAGATCACCTTGTTTTCCGTGGCTTCGGGGATAATTACCGCTCCAACTTCTTGGCCCACAAGCGATGTAGCGGCACCCGAAGCACCCAAGGATCCGACTTCCTCGTCGGAGGTGAGCAGCAGTCCGACGTTGCGGCCCAACTTGGCGGCAGTCAAAAGGGCTGCTGCAGCCACCGCAATGCCACCTTTCATATCAACAGACCCACGCCCATGGATCCTTCCATTCGCAATGACTGCGGCAAAAGGTGGATGGGTCCAGTCCGATTCATCGCCGATGGGCACCGTGTCCACGTGGCAGGCGAAGATGAGCATGTTACCGCTGGATTGGGGACTTCGGATCAGTGTCCAAGGATGCTTCACCTCTGACTGGCAGGTAACGGCGAGAAGGGGCTCCCGTGAAATCAGCATAGCGGTGATGGTTTTCTGTATGCCGCGTTGAGCAGTCGTATCGCGGGAATCCGACGGGATCCTGATCAGATCTTGCAAGAATTCGCGGGTCTCGGTCTTATTCATGAGAGTCCTTCCACATTGGATCTCGGATTAGTACTGCGTCGTTCTACCAGGCGCGGCGAAAACGCTGACTTGGTCGTGGCTTCGACGCTCTCTCTGTCTGATAGCACCAGTTGTACGGCCTGTTTAGCCATGGCCTTCAGCGGCTGTCGGACGGTGGTCAGCTGCGGGGTACACAACTTGGCGAACTCAATGTCATCAAATCCTGTCACCGAGAGTGAATCCGGAACCGAGATGCCGCGCTCGTGACAGGTTTGCAGGGCGCCGATGGCGATGATGTCTGCCCCGCACACGAGAGCGTCAGGTAGGTTGCCACCGTCGATCAGAGCTTTGGTCGCTTGACGACCGAATGATGCACTGTAGGCACCCAGCCGGACATCGGCAGGCTTAACGGTGATTCCCAGTTCGAAGCAAATTCTGTGGAACGCTCTAAGTCGACTAGAGGACGAGGAATCGGCTTCGATGGAGCCGACGAATCCTGCGCTCTGGGCACCCATCGAAGCCAGATGTTCCAGGACGAGCCGGATACCCTGTTCGTCGTCGACGCCCACCCAGTCAGCATCCAGCCCCTCAATCCGCTGATCGATCTGAACCAGCCGGGTGGAACTGGCAGCCGCGCGGACGCCTTCCATGCTGTCGACCGAGTCAACGGGGCTGATGATGAGGCCGTCCACTTGTCGGGAGATGAGTGAGGTGAGGGCCTCGCGTTCCCTGAGGGGGTCTTGGTGTGCGTTGCACAGCAGGAGCTGGTAGCCCGCCATGTGCAGCGCATCTTCCACCTCTTGAACTAGGTCGGTGACGAAGGGGTTGGCGATTTCGGGTACGACCATTCCGACACTTCTGGTCTTGGAGCTACGTAGCGCGCTGGCAATGGAATTGCGCGCATATCCGAGCTGTTGGGCGGATTGGACGACAGCCTTACGCAGTTCAGGATCAACGGTGGTTGAACCCGCCAGAGCCCGGGACACTGTCGACATGGACACGCCCGCATGGGCGGCCACCGTTTTGATGGTTACTTTCTCCAAGTGCCCTCCAATGAGAATACGTATTCTCCAAATCCATTGTTATGCCTGAGATTACCCTAAGACCCGAACGAACGCATCGGTGACGGCGGGCGGAGGGAAAATCGCGGGAAGTCGGCTACTTGGCTGAAATACAGGGGAAACATCGAAGAAATGTCTTGACCAGAACGTGGCATAGGTCATAGGCTCGTCTCTATTCGCCTGAGACAACGTTGTCTCAACAACTTAGAAAGGGTTCAAGATGACCAAGGAACTGGGTGTGTATCCGGGGAGGCCGTCCGCTATTCAAGAGCTCATGAGCGCCGAGCGCGTCCTGGTTGGCGCGGTCCACCTGCCCGCTTTGCCTGGCAGTCCCACATACTCAGGGCAAGCGATCAGCGAGATCGCCGACTATGGTTTGGCAGAGGCCAGTACGTATCTGGAAAACGGCTTCACCAGCATCATCGTAGAAAACCACTGGGATATGCCATTCCAGAAACCGGGCGAACACGGATACGAGACGGCAGCGGCCATGGCCGTCATCACCCGCCGGATTGTTGAGGAGTTCGGTCCTCGTGTGGGAGTAAGTATCCTGTCTAACGCAGGCGAATGTTCTATCGCCGCAGCGCACGCGGCGGGTGCAGGCTGGATCCGCGTCAACCAGTGGGCGAACGCCTACGTGGCTAACGAGGGCATCATTGAGGGACAGGCCGCTAAAACGACCCGGTTTCGCGCCCGGATCCAAGCGCACGACATACGAGTTTTCGCCGATGTCCACGTCAAACACGGCGCCCATGCGATAGTCGCCGACCGGACACTCGCCGAGCAAACCGAAGATGCCGAGTTCTTCGCTGCCGATGTTCTGATCGCCACGGGATCACGGACGGGAAGCGCCGCCAGCCCCGATGAGGTGCGCGGAATTCGGCAGAACACCATCCTGCCGGTCATCATCGGTTCTGGCATCACAGCGGACAACGTTTCCGCGCTCCTGGACGAATGCAACGGGGCGATCGTCGCCTCCTCGGTCAAGGACAACGGACGCTGGTGGGGCAGAGCGGACTCGGCCAAAGTTGCGGCAGTGGCACGAGCGGCCGGACTGTAGCTATGGATTCGACGATCTACTTTTGCGGGTATGGCAACCGAGATCTGTTAGTGAGGCTCCCTACCGTGCCCTTGGCGGGCGCACGCGTCCATGCCAAATCCATTCAGTCTCTTGACGGAGGCATGGCCGCCAATGCCGCCGTCGCCGCGGCCAGGTTCGGCGCTCGGACCCACTTCGTGGGAGCCGTGGGCACGGATGCAGAATCCACGGCTTTCCTCGCCGCCCTGCACACAGAGGGCATCTCCACTGACCACACCAGCCGCGAGGGATTCCTCTCCTACGCAGTCATCCTCGTGGATGGAAAGGGCGAGCGCGCCGTCATCAGCCAGGACGATTCGCTGGACACGCCTAGGCTGGCGAGCTTCCTCGCCCAGATTGAGCCGGGGGCAGGCCACTGGGTCTACATCGACGGCTACCGCTGGGATCGGGAGTGGCTTATTGAGCCGGACGGTCTAAACATCGTCGTCGATGTGGATGGCGCCTTGGAAAAGGAACACATCGTCAGGGCTGCGCGGGCATCGCGTCATCTGCTCGGATCGTATAAGACCTTCATGAATACGTGCGGATTCTCCGAGCAAGAACTTGGTGACCTCGCCGAAAGTTTCGGAACCACGATTGTGGTAACCCGCGGAGAGGCTGGTCTCACCCTGCTGGAGCCCGGATCCGAACCTTGGCATGCCCCAGCCTTTCCAGCGCAGGTCGTGGATGACACCGGTGCCGGCGATTGCTTTGCCGGCATTTATATCGCTTCCCTCGCCGCAGGAACCTCTAGTCGTGAGGCGGCCCTGACCGCTTCCGGCGGCGCCTCTTTATCGTGCCTTTCGCATGGTGCCAGAGCTGCGCCACGTGCCAAGGAGGTCCATGCCCTGATGGCCAACGTGAACACGTCTCCGAATCTTCAAAAATAATTACATCGTCAGAAAAGGAAAGAAAAATGAAGAAGTTTTCGATAGTGGCACTCTCTATAGCGGTGCTCACCCTCTCTATCACCGGTTGCGATTCGGCCCCAGCGCCTACGGAGACCTCGGTCGCCTCCGGCGCATCGAGCCTGTCTGAGATCCCAGCACCGACGGCCTTTCCGGCAGGCTGCGAAGCCCCAGGCGGTGGCAAACTTCAGGTCGGCCTCGTGACTCCGAACCTGCAGGCACTCTTCTTTAACCAGATCAATACGGGCGCCGAGACGATCGCCACGAAGGCCGGTGTGGACCTGCAGATAGTCAGCGCCAATGACGATCCGTTGCAGCAGGCCAATGCAGTGGACAACATGGTCGCCAAGAAGGTACAAGCCATCGTCGTCGCCGCCATCGACACCGAGGGCATCAAGCCTTCGTTGCAGGCCGCAGCCAAGGCCGGA
The DNA here is from genome assembly GCF_026627425.1 of Arthrobacter endolithicus. Lineage (GTDB taxonomy): Bacteria > Actinomycetota > Actinomycetes > Actinomycetales > Micrococcaceae > Arthrobacter_M. The sequence continues at coordinate 13,513 of NZ_JAPNLH010000030.1, read as the reverse complement.
GTTAAGGTCGTTGCCGTAGACGGTATCGTCGCGGACCCGTCGGTGCTGGCCCAGGTCGGAACGTCCAATGAGGAGAGCGGAGCGCAGATGGGAGACTTCCTCGTGGATCTGGCCGGGAATACCGGGGAAGTGGGGGTCGTGAGCGCCCTGAACTCGACCATCCAGCTGGAACGTCAGAAGGGCTTCGAAAACGCAATCAAGGCCAAGGGCATGACGGTGGGGACCGTCGTCGACGGTAAGAACGTCCAAGAAACCGCACAGACGTCAGCCGAAAACTTGCTCACCGGAAACCCGGACCTGAAGTATGTGTACGCGACCGGTGAGCCGGCACTCATCGGTCTGGTATCAGGCGTCAAGAACCAAGGCGCCCAGGCTAAGACGAACGTGGTGGGTTGGGACCTCTCCGACGCGGCAGTGAGCGGACTCAAAGAAGGTTTCGTCAAGGGAGTCGTCCAGCAGAACACGTTCCAATTCGGTTATGACGCTATGACCGCGGCAGTGGATCTCGCCTGTGGTAAGACCGTCGAGAAGGACATTCCAGTGCCCACTCAGATCGTGACGCCGGAAAACGTTGGCGACTTCATGTACTACCTGAAGAAGTAAGCACGATGGATACTAAGGAACTACTCGTTGAACTGCGAGGGATCAAGAAATCCTATGGCCCGGTGAAGTCACTGCAGGGCGTGGACCTACAGCTGCGCCGTGGTGAGGTCTTGGGCTTGGTCGGAGACAACGGCGCCGGTAAATCGACCCTGATGAAGGTTCTCGCTGGTGCCGAACAGCACGACGAGGGAGAGATCCTGATCCGCGGCAAATCGGTTACCTTCGCCACCCCCAGTGATGCGCAGAAGGAGAACATCGGCATCGTCTACCAGGACCTTGCCCTATGCAACACGCTAGACGTCGCCAGCAATCTGTTCCTCGGACGCGAACCGATGAAGGGCCTGTTCGTGGACCGCCGGGCCATGCATGGGCTGGCATCTCAGGTACTCAACGACCTGCACGTCCGGGTTAAATCCACCTACCAGGAAGTCGGTAACCTCTCCGGCGGCCAGCGCCAGACGGTGGCCATCGCCCGGGCCGTGTCGTTCAAGCCCGATGTGCTCATCCTTGATGAGCCGACGGCGGCCTTGGCCGTGGCTGAAGTCGAATCAGTGCTGCGGTTGATTCGGCGCGTGGCTGCTGAGGGCGTGGGGGTTATCCTGATCACCCACCGTTTGCAGGACATCTTCCGGGTTTGTGATCGAGTGACCGCCATGTACGAAGGAAAGTCAGTAGACGATCGGCCCATCGGCGATCTAAACATCGAAAAGTTGGTTGCCATGATCACCCGCTCTGAAGCCGAATATCCGGAGGCCTCCTGATGTCCCATAACGTTGCTAGCGTTACGAAGCCCCGTTTTATTGACAATCAACCGAGTTGGTTCGAACGGACGAACAAGCCGACGTTACTGATGGCAGCAGTCACGCTGCTGATCGCGGCGTTCTTCGCTATCGCCAGTCCGGTTTTCCTTTCGGTGGCAAACCTGTCCAACCTCGCTACACAGATCGCACCGGTGCTGATCATCGGCGTCGCGATGACGTTTGTCATCACGGCGGGGCAAATAGATCTGTCCGTGGGGGCTATCGCGGCGTTCATTGCCGCCACCTCCGCAGAGATGATTGCTGGAGGACTCGATTCTGCGGTCGTCATGGTCCTGGCCTGCCTCATGGGACTAGGCTGGGGGCTGGTCAATGGCTATCTGACCAGCTACCAAGGAATACCCTCGTTCATCGTCACGCTGGCGACGATGTCAGTGATCCGTGGGTTCGCGCTATTTTCCACTGAGGGCTTCTCAATTCCCATCGCCGAATACACGATCATGCGCAAGATCGGATCCGGGACGCTCCTCGGTGTCTCGTGGCTGGCCTGGATCGCAGTAGTCGCCGTCATCTTGGGCTTGATCTTGATGTACAAGATGCGCTTCGGACAGTACATCACCGGGGTCGGCTCGGATGAGGAATCGATTCGACGTGCTGGTGTCAACACGCGGGCCATCAAAATGTGGGCCTTTGCCTGCTCCGGCTTCGCGGCCGGCGTGGCCGGAGTCCTGATCGCCGCACGATTGGGGTCTGGCTCGGCGAATTCAGCGGTTGGGCTCGAACTCACGGTCATTGCGGCGGTAGTCATCGGCGGCACCGACCTCTTCGGCGGGCGCGGTACGATCATGGGCACGCTGATCGGTGCTATTCTCACCGGGCTCATCGCCAACGGGCTGACTCTGATCGGGATGAGCCCGTTCTTGACCCCGATCGTCACCGGGCTAGTGCTGTTGATAGCGATCTGGATCAACATGCGGGGCAAGCAGTTCTCGGACCTGATCGTGAAACTGAGTGGCAAATGACCCAGGTTCAGACTGTGACAGGAGGCGTCGAACACACGGAATTGGGCATTGTTCTCCCGCACGAACATTTGGCCAACAGTTTAGGTCCGGCCTTCAGCCCGGCAGAGGACGAAATCGTCCGTGGGCTGTTGGACGGACCGGTCAGCCCTGACCTTGCGTGGGTGTTGCGCGAACATCCCTACAACAGCCAAGACAACGTCGGGCTGGACGACGAAGCAGCCGTGCTTCAGGATTTGCAACTTTTCGGCAGGATGGGAGGCGGAACGGTCATCGACCTGTCCCCTCCCGGCCTCGGCCGGAATCCTAGACTCTTGAAGTCCTATTCGGAAAGGTCCGGAGTCAACGTGGTCATGGGTTCAGGGTACTACCTGGAGAACTTCCAATCACCGGATGACTTGGAGGCTTCAGAGGAGCATCAGACCGAGATGATGATTGCGGACTTTAGCCGTGACGGTGTCCGCCCCGGTGTGCTGGGGGAGATCGGGGTATCCCCGCGGTTCACTCTCAACGAAGAAAAATCGTTGCGGGCTGCTGCCCATGCTCAGCTCTCACTCGGTGTCCCGTTGTTCATTCACATGCCCGGGTGGCAGCGCGTCGGGCAACGTATTTTGGACATTGTGCTGGATGAGTGTGGTGTGGACCCCAAAGCTGTGGTGCTGTGCCATATGGATCCGTCATTCGACGATCCCGGTTACCAGCGCGAGCTGGCCCAACGTGGCACCTACCTCTGCTTCGACATGATCGGGATGCCCTACCGCTTCCCCGGCGAAGGTGAATCCCCTGCGCCGGCACAGGTGGCTGACGCCATCTGTGCACTGATCGCTGGCGGACATCAAGACAAACTGCTTCTCAGTCACGACACGTTCCTCAAAGGTATGCTGACCCGCTACGGAGGCAACGGATTCGGGTATGTCCCGTTCGTCTTTCCATCCCGTCTGACCGACCGCGGGCTCGGGCGTGAACAGGTCAGCTCCATGCTGATCGAAAATCCCGCCCAGCTCTTTCACCAAGCCTCAAACACAAACTAAGAAGGAATCATGGCAAAAGTACTTATTGCTGGCGAAAGCTGGATGACAACCTCTACCCACGTGAAGGGTGTTGACGAGTTCAGCGTGCATTCATACGTTGAAGGAGTAGGCCCGCTGAAAAATGCCTTGGAAGCTAGCGGACATGAAGTGATTCACATGCCGGCCCACAAGGTCCCCATGGATTTCCCGGGCAATCGGGCTGCCTTGAATGAATACGACGTGGTTGTCCTCTCTGACATCGGTGCCAACTCCATCCAGCTGGCACCGGGTGTCTTCGAGCGGTTCATTCCTGGCGAGGACCGCCTCCAGGCACTAGCCGACTGGACGCGAGGTGGCGGCGCTCTCGTGATGATCGGTGGCTACTTGTCGTTTTCCGGCATTCAGGCTCGCGCGGCTTTCCGCAATACAGCAGTGGCCGATGTGCTGCCCGTGGAGATCCTGCCTGAGGACGACCGCTGGGAGCTTCCCGCCGGCATGAGCGGTGTCGTGCACATTCCGGGTCATCAGGTTCTCGGTTCAGCAGGCGAGGAATGGCCACTATTGCTCGGCTACAACAGGACCGTACTAAAGGAAGGGTCCGAGCTGGTGGCCAGTATCAACGGCGATCCGCTCATTGCTCTGTCCGAACAGGGCGATGGACGCAGCGCTGTATTCACCTCCGACTGCTCGCCGCACTGGGCGCCCACTGCGTTCTGTGAGGACTGGACTGGGTATCGGGAGATCTTCGACGGCATCATCCGCTGGGTTAGCAAGATGGCGTAGGGTGGTCCAGAATCTCGCTCTGGCCGGAAAGTTCGCTATGAACCAACCGTCTGTCGGTGTGGTCGGCTCTATCAATGTTGATCTTTTGTTGAAGGTACGCGACCTCCCTGGGCCCGGGCATACTGTACTGGGCGAGGGTGGCACGCTTTCACCAGGCGGCAAGGGCAGCAACCAGGCCCTTGCCGCGGCGCGGCAGGGTGTTGAGGTCGCCATGGTCGGTGCGGTGGGAGATGACGCACACGCCGAAGCGGCCCTAGTTTACCTACAGGAAGCTGGGGTGGACTTGCGTCACGTCCATCGTGTCGCCGGGCCGACCGGCTTAGCCGTCGTGGCGGTCGATGATAACGGCGAAAACAACATTATCGTGGTGCCTGGGGCGAACTCCGCCGTAACACCCTCGATCGTTGATTCCGCACTCACCGAGCTGAAAGGCTGCCCGGTGGTCGTCCTCCAGGGGGAAATACCCGAGGAAACCACAGAGCTGACGGCTAAGTCACTTGCAGGGCCGGGAACGCGCATCGTGCTGAACCTGGCCCCGGTCATCGGGCTTAGCCCGGAAACTATCCTTCTCTCGGATCCCCTGATCGTCAACGAGCATGAAGCCGGGCAGGTCTTAGTTCACTTGCGTTCAGTGGTTCCGGCTCCACACTCCGATCCAGTGGAACATGGTCGGGCTCTATGCCGTGGATTGCTCGGTGCGGGGCTCGCTTCGGTCATCGTGACTCTGGGATCAAAAGGTGCAGCGGTGGGCCAGCACGACGGCGTCGAAATCGTCGCGGCACGCCGGGTTTCCGTTGTGGACACCACCGGCGCCGGTGACGCGCTTGTAGGAGCCGTAGCGGCTGGATTAGCCAATGGGATGACCCTGCTTGATGCGTGTGCTCTGGGAGTCTCGGTTGCGGGCGCGTCTGTTGAATCAGCCGGCGCCCAGGAATCCTATCCTTGGGCTTTCGCATAGTAGCCGATGCTCACTACTGTCCTCAGTACGGCCGCGTCGTGGCATCACCATGACGGCAGGAGGTAGGAGCAGCAACCTTATGAAGTCCATTTCCGGCGACGTCCGGAGATCAATCGTTTCAACCTGAAATCACGTTGGCACTTTCCCGGTTTCCTTTTGGATCCCGGGAACAGGGCCATTTTCATACGGATATTTGTAGTCAAAAAATTTGTTGAAAGACCCCTTCACTTTCGTGGGAGATTCGCCTTTCAGTGTCTCTGGGTGCTCCTACATACACATGGGTGGCACCAGTCGTCAGGCACGGTGACTCGGCACGCCACCAGCAGGCCGATCGAAGGCTTGATCGGCGCCCGTCACAGCGCCAAGGTACCCGCGCGGGTGAACCGACTATTCTCGCGTCGTCCTAGTGCATTCCTTCAAAAGGAGGAGCCTTCTCAGCCGAAAAAGGGGAGCTGCATCGCGAGAATAATTTGCTGAATTGGGGGAGTAAAAGGGAAGTTGGCTCCGTTGGCCCCTGACGTACGGTATATAACCGCAGGTCAGGGGCCCTTTTGTGCCCCGGGTCGGAATCGAACCGACGGCCAAGAGAATCTCACCACCTAGGTATCGCGGTGTGTCGTTGGCCCTCAAAAACATTGAGTTTTAGGGACTTTTGGACGATTTCAAAGATGATGACATGCCGTGGGCGGTGGTTGTTTCTGTTTGAAAAGGGGGAGTAAAGGGGGAGCTCTTCTTCGTGGGCCGGTGTCGCTGTCCGTATTCGGGTTCAACTTCTCGGCGGAGTGGGCCACGGGTGGGGTGCCTAATCGCCTGGAGGTTGCTGTCCATATTGACTATTTTACGCCTGCTGCCCGAGTGATATTCGGTGTCGCCGAGATCGAGAGGCCGGCGGTCGAGGCGGCATTGGGAGCCGGTTGATTGTGCGGTTTTCGAAAAGAAAGCCCTCAAAGCCTCAAATAGTCAGATATCTCACCAACGGCGTCCCTATGTCGCTGGAATCCGGAGGGTTCAGACCGAAACTGCACTCTTGATTCGGAAGAGCCTGTTTAGCTTCTAGCCGATGGCAACTGCGCCACGGCGTCAAATTTCAGTGCAAATGTTCGAATGATGGCATCGGCTTCTGTAGCTTGACAGTAGCCTCCGAAAGTGCTCCCCCCGCAACCGTTTTTTATCGGACGGCCTCGGAAGCTCTCAAGCGGTTCGCTAGTCTTCTTAGGGCGTTGCCAAAGTATGAAATAGACGGGCGGTGCCGTGTTGGCTATGTCGGATGGGCGCTCCACGACCGTTGACCGTGGACAGTAAGGTGAGACCATGACTGATTTGAAGCTTGAAACGCTGGCACTCTCGGAGCTTTTTGATCTACATGCCTGCATCCAGCGAGAATTTGTCAGGCGCGGGGTCGTACGCACCTCAGGTGCTATCCAGGGCGAGATTGGTGAGGGTTTGGCGCTAGCGGTCTACGGCGGCCAGTTGCCTCCGCCCGGCACGAAGGCGTATGACCGGACAGATACGAATGGGCGTCTCGTTCAGGTTAAAACCCGAACGTTGCCGAAAGGAGACAACCGCATGTTCCAGTTCCACAGCCTCGATTTCGACCTTGCGCTCTGTATTCGGTTTGACCGCGAATCGAATGATCTCGACTGGGCGCATGAGTACGACGTGGCAGAGCTACGTTCCCTCGTCAGCCCGCACGCGCAGGGTCCGCGGCTCCCAATGGGTCGGGCGCGTGCGAATGGACGCGATGTGACCGCAACTTTTCGGGCTGCATACGACGAATTCCGCGGGCTCGGCGTTGCCTAGTGCACGAGTGCGTATGAGGTGCGAACGACAAGATGCGCGTTCTTCCTAGAGCAGGCGCGTCGGCACTGTGGATGCCGGCGTTCGATGAACTCACCAAGTTGGTATTCAGGAGGATCAACTTGCAATTGAAAAACCGTACCTGTTGCCTCGGCCGTCCATGGTCGATGGTCGTCTGTCCATGTCGCAATTGACGGCCCGAAATTCGCCCACTTTTGTTGTTGGGCGTTTCCAATGCCTTGAATACCTGACCAATTTTGGAGAAGTCCCCGATGAATATGCGCGCCAATCGATTCGTTGCCATCCCCCGAATGGTCGTTGACCGAAGCGAGCTACCAATGCCCAACTTGCCGGATGTCAATACTGTTGCACCCTCCTACTCGTTGGATTCCGGATTTCTTGACGCTTCCCGAGCCGACGATTGTTGCAATTTTGACCGGGATCCAACCTTCCTATCGGAAGTTGTCTCCAAACACTCAGTCGTTTTTCTACTGGGCGAACCGGGTATCGGAAAGAGCGTGGCGTCCCATCAAGTGGCACAATCCCTTGCTTCCATTTCCGGCTGCCCGATAGTTGAGCTGCATGCACAGGACATTGATGCAAGTCTTCAGGCAACGAGGGATGAATTGGGTGGCTACCTGGCCGAGTTGTCGCCGCGATCCGAACCGGGCGCACGGTCGGGCAATGTGGCCTGCAAAGAGGAAAGGGCTGAAACAAACCTTGTTGTTGTCATAGACCAGGTTGATGAATCGGGAAAATCATCCCGCCTGCTGGACTGGATCGCAAGGTTGCTGGGACCTAAAAACCTTCAAGGAGTATTGGTCCTAGTTGTTTGTCGAACCGCCGACTTCCCGGCAGGTGCTAAGGATGCCTTTGTTCGAGCCGGCGTCGCTACCAAGACAGTCGACCTTTTACCTCTAACCGTAGAACAAGCCACCAGCATGGCTGAGTTCTCCTTGTCTTGCAGTTTGAGCCGGGCTTCAGCCTTCATCCAGCAGATTGCTGATCGCGGACTTGGTGCCCTCGGTGCATATCCACTGACCTTGGTCATGCTTGCCCGAGTATTTGAATCGGATGAAACGCTCCCTGGCGATCTCCTTCAGGTTTTCCACCGAGCGGCTGCGGTACTCCTGAAGGGCTATGACGCTGAATCTTCAGGACGGCGTAGTCCAAGCTTCTCTACAGAGGAGTTACTTCTTGTTGCCGAACAGCTGGCCGCCATTTCACTGATCTCAAGTCGACTTACTATGCACGAGTCTGGAGTTCCGGTTGAAGATGACCATCGATGGTCAGCTGAATCAATTGTCGGCAGCCGGCTTAGCATCGGCGACACAAGGTTGCTGGTATCGAATGACATAGTCATACAAGTCTTGAGGAGCCCGCTATTCATTGGGAGCCAGACCAGCGGCTTCACGTTCAGACACGGCTCCATCGTGGCATTCCTGGCCGCCAAAAGATTCGTCGACTCTGGATCCTCTGCCGACCAGATCCGACAGATACTGGTGCCCGCGCATCTTCCGAAGGATTCTAGAATTGCCGCTCCACATCGGGAGTTTGCATCGTGGCTCGTGGCTATGGATCCGGATCGCAACGGTTGGATTCTAGATGCTGATCCCCTCACGATCATTGAACACGCTCGACTAATTTCGTCAGACCAAGTTCGAACGATGGTCATCAGAGTGCTGTTGAAGAACGCAGGGGACTATGAACTCAGCAATCTCCGCTGGCAAAGAAACTTCAACTTCCTACGCTTTGACGGGGTAAGCGCCGTAGTCAACGATGCCTACCTCCACTTCACAAAGTCCGACGATTCCTCGTGGGACGCTGCAGCTGGGCTCCGTCTCGTTTTGCGATTGATGGAACAACTTCCAGACCCAATTTTCCTGCCCGCACTACTAGCAACTTTGGACAATGAAGCGGCACCTGCTCACATTCGGGCACACGCTGCCAGGGTTGCCTGGGATATTTCGGTGAAGGAGACCAAGTCCACTGCGCGAAAGGTACTTGGGTCGTTGGTGACACGGGAGAGGATTCTGGCTGTTGATCGTTTCGACGAACTTAGGGGGCAGTTATTGACGCTTATGTATCCAACGGAACTTGATGCAACGCAGCTCAGCTTGCACCTGTCGAGACCCGCTAACCCGGAGATGTTTGGCGTTCTGACGACTTTCGTCCTCGGACTCTCAGACAGGATTCCGTCAGAACACGTAGACGAACTGCTTAATTGGCTTGCGGGTGCCGCGGCCACGGATTCTGAGTCCGCGGAGTCTGCGGGCAGCGAAGCCGACCAGCACGAAGCCACCCCTTCGCGCACAATCCGAGCACAGATTGTCAACCGAGCACTGGAACTTCGCCTTGGTCAAGAGGCGATGGACATCATCGCCAAAATCATCCTTGATTCCCTAGGCGACGACGAACCAGTTGAGCTTTGGAAGGAAGTTCTCCCTGAAGGGACACGACGACGATTGGTCGTATCTTTGGCCAGAGCAGCAGCCATCGGCGGTGGAAGTGAGGGAACCCTGTGGTATTTGGCTCATATGATCTCAAATATACGATTGCAATCAAATCGAGGCAAATGGAGGACCATGGTCGCTTCCGACGGACCCGCCGGGGACTCCAACCTCCTGAGTCCCCCTGATCTCGAGTGGCTTCTCGGCGTCGGGGCCGGACTATCAGACATCGAATCCGAACTAGCTGACGTCATTGATGCCTTCGTCTTTGCCATCACGAATATGGACGACCCTGGAGTGGGTGAACTATTGTGGCACCACAATGGAAGACGCTACGCCAAGACGGCTTGTAAGTTCTTCGAAGCTATTGAGATAGATTCAACGGAGGCTAAGGAGCTTCGAGAGAGACACGAATACGCCAAGAGACTAGGACAACGGCAGTGGCCTGGCCGAGTCGGTTTTGTCGAGAAGTGGACTGCCTCGAGTGACGACCTACTTGCTGCACGACCTGGTTCAGACGCATTGGTATATGCGAACCTCATCAACGCCATGATGGTGGATCTAGATACTGGCCGCTACAGCTTCGACCGCACCGATGACATTACATCCTTTCCTGGGTGGGGAAAGATAGCCAGCGCCGACACTGGCTTGTGGGTCGAGGCAAGCAGGTCCTACTTGGAGTCTACCCATGACCATTCGGACGATTCGCTGGAAACGCATGTAGACAACATATACGCGACTGCCGGCTACGTCGCACTGGTCTTCCTAATCCAGTCCGGCAGTGAAGACAAAATGGAAGACATAGCTTGGGCGAAATGGTGCGGCTCGATCATCACCTTTTGGGCTACCAGCAGTGACGAAAGTTCCCGAAAACGCCGGCAGGCACTTCTCAAACTTGGCCTTACGAATGCGCCAGAGCATTTTATGTCTGTTCTCAGACGGTGCATTGGTATTGAAACCCAGGGGCGGTCTTATTCCGATGAGATCGAGCTCATTGATACGGCCTGGCACCCTCAGATTCTGGAGCTATGGTGCTCTTTGGAAGAACACATTCGTGAAGCCGGTGGTTTGACGAAGTCCAAGGCAGCTGCCGGGGGCCAGGCTGATGCCAGTTATCCGGATCACGAATTATCTATGAAGCTCATGACCTGGCATGCGATCGTCAAGAAGATCGTTGACTCTGAACCCGCGAGGGGGCTCGCGCTTCTTGAAGGGATCATCAGATCAAACAACAAAGTCAGCAGATCGTGGACGATCGAGGCGGCCAGTCTATTGATTGCTTACGGCACGGACGCCTCGTGGCAGGTCATCCAGCAGACGGCAAAAAGCGATGAAATACTCTCTCGCGACATGGCTTTGGCTGCCGCGAGACCGAGGCAGTTTCTACCTCCGCTCACTGCATTTTCACCGGCAACTTTGAGAGAACAATACGACTGGCTCGACGATCTCTTTCCTCGGGTTCCATCTCCCTCGGGCGTTCATACTGTAGGCCCTGAAGAGGAGGCTGGCCGCTGGAGAGACTCCCTACCAGCTCAAATAGCCGCAGTGGGCACAGCCGAAGCACTTGCCCAATTGAAAGATCTCCACTTGCATAACCCGGAAGACCTAAACTTACGTGCAGTACTTTTGGAGATTCGCGACAGATTGTCCGAATCGGAATGGCAACAACCGACGCCGGGCGAGGTCAATAGCCTGCTCGCCTCCTCAAACCGCAGGTTTGCACGCACGGACGCAGAACTGGCATCAGTCGTCCGCCAAGTGATTGCAGAACTGGAATCCAACCAGTCAATTCTCGCTGACCTCCTTTGGAACATGATCCCCAAGAACTACACGGGCGAGGGTGTCGGTGAGCTGTGGCAACCGAAATCAGAGGCCGCCATGTGCGCGTATTTGGCGTTTGCCTTAGATCTGCACTTCAGAAATACGGCAGTCATCGTCAATCGTGAGGTGATGATTAGACCCACAAATCACCAAGGGGCAGGAGAACGCACCGATCTGTATGTTCAATCACGCCGCTTCAACAACGTAGGGACTTCAGGCCCACCCAACGAGACGAAAGTGGTCATCGAAGTAAAAGGGTCATGGAACGCGGGTCTTATGTCGTCACAGGAAACTCAACTAGCCTCGAGGTATTTGCCCGAAGTCGACAGTGTCGCCGGGATTTACATCGTCTTTTGCGCCAGCCTAGAACAGTGGAGTGACACCTCGGACCATCGCCTTGCATCGGCCAGGCGACTCAACTTGAGTGATGTCGCCACCAACCTCGAAGCGCAGGCGCAACAAATACGTATCGACACTGGCCACCAGGTGATTCCGATCCTCTTTCGGATGACAAGGCCTACCGTCATCACCTAAGCCGACAGCGGAGTGTCCCTCAGACCTCTTCGCCGAGGTCAACCATGTTGATGAACACGGGGAAGAACGGTCCTGGTTCGTTGCGGACATGCTCGTTGATCTTCCCCTGCAAACGACGAAGAAGTCCCGGCAGATGTACCAGATGCGCCAGCTCAGCCGCATCGTCCCCGCCAAAACCCAGGGGACAGGCAACGGCAAGAGTGGTGGGACCCGGCAGGTCCACATCCTCACCACCAACTGTTGTCGCCTCCCGGCCGGGGAAGCGGCCTGGCGCCTTGGCAACCGATGACGCCAGGAAAACCAATTTCGCAACGCCCACAGGCACTTCGATCTTGACTCCCACGATTCCTACGCCTCCAGTGACGATGGCGACAAGCGGTTGGTCCCCAACCCCGCCAAAGAGAAGTCCCACCGAAAACTCCTCACCGCCAGGAAAAACCACGCCGAGGCTGCCGCGGACGTTGAGACGGCGCTGGCCGCCCTGCGGACCCCACAGGCGGGGCGGGGGGCAAGTGCGCTCAGGTCTTGGTGACTAGCAGCATGCATAATGCCCTGACGAAACCATTGTGGAAAGCCGAAAACGCGCTCATAGAAGCTGAGAAGGTGCATAAGAAGATCCCGACGCAGATCCTGCTGGGACAACTCGCCCCGGGCCAGCAAGTCCTGGATACCGAGGTCAAGTTGATCCATACCGGGATGCGCATGGGCGCCTACAACACCGTGAAGACCATCGCCAGAGAGATCCGCACCAACACTGGCTACGCCAAAGCCGGCAATGAAGCCCACGCCCTCATGCGCTAGGCCTTCGGCCAATTAGGAGACTTCGACCCCCATGGAACCCGGCTACCTCACCATCCGCCTCTACTCGCTGCCGACCCGGGCGAAAACCACTGCCATCGCCGAGCTGTGTGAGCACCTCACCGCCACGAAACCGGCTACCCCGGCACCAACCTCGTCCTACGGTACGAGGTCAAAGACACCGCATCATCTCGAATAATCGACTCGTTACATCCCGGACTGCGCTCGAACGCCTAAACGGCTGGCAGGGTCAAATTCGAATTCTCGCGCTCCTCCAGTGATTTCCTTGGAAGAGACGCAACCCGCACAGCTGGAAAAGGGTCGAGCGAGCTGGCGTCAAAAAGTGGAGTTCACCTTGCCGAAAAGGGTGAGTAAAAGGGGGAGTGGTTGCTTTTCGTTCCGGATGCCCTCGTGGCCTTCGACCCGTAAATCCGTGAAGACAGGCTTGCCAGGGATTAGCCATGAACCAGCGTTTGCCATCAGCTGTTCTCACTATTTTACGCCTCAGGCGTGGGCCGAGGGGAAGCCCGGACTTCGAGATTGCGAACCGCTCATCGGGGCTGGTCGCGGTCGACCCTGTGGAAATTTTGGTTCAGGTTGCCGGTTCACCCACAGCCGGGAGCAGCTGTCGATCACCCGGGCGCGCACCCGCGACCTTTGCCTTGCGATCTAAGGTTTCTGGCGACTGGACCAGAATTCCATCAGTAGCTGTAGCCCCCTGTTGCGCCGATATTTTGGAGATCTCTTCCGGGGTAAGGCTGAGTTCAGGACTCCTGACATGAGATGGTCGGCTGTGTGGCTATGCCCTGCGTTCTCGGGGTTTCGTTGCCTGGGCGAGTGTTAATTTTGCCCTTTTTGTTATATAATTGAGTAGAGGAAATAATCGGTTGTTGAAGGGGTGGGATGATGGGTGTGATGACTGCCCAGGCACCCCTTCCGGTAACTGTTGAGGCCGGTGCCGTGCCGGTTGGTGCGGCGGCGT
>NZ_JAPNLH010000002.1 GCF_026627425.1 Arthrobacter endolithicus | reverse complement strand
AACGCGAGGACAGGCACCACCCCAAACGGAGGACCAGCGGCCGGGTACACCGAGAATCCCTGGATCCGCAACACCTACCACGACGACCTCAAAGACGCCCAAAACTTCGCCCGCACCATCATCACCGGGACCTAGGCCACAAGCCTCGACCACGCGCAGCGGATTCATGGCACTGAGCACTGAGCACTGAGCACTGAGCACTGAGCACTGGCACTGAGCACACCCCGGTCTGTTTGACCGATGTGCGGCTTCCACCCTGCTGCTTGTTTTAGAAGCGGTATTGTCAGTTTGTCCCATCCAGCGCCTGATCGATCGGCGTGCTGCCGTTGTTGAAGCGGATAACCTTGCCTGCGGTGTTCGGGCGGTCAAGGACTACTGCGGCGACGCGTGCCACGTCCTGGCGAGCTACCTTGGTGGGCGTCAGATCAGGCCCTGTTTCAATTTGTCCGGTTCCTTCAGCCGTGGTCAGCGTACTGGGTGCCAGAATGGTCCAAGTCAGATCCGTATGGGCCAGATGGCTGTCCGCAGCTGCCTTGGACTCGGCGTAGGGGAAGAAACTGTTGTCCTCCGGCACGCCATGATCAGGTTTGGCGCCAAAATAGGAAATCATGACGTAGCGGCTAACTCGGGCAGATAGCGCCGCATCCATTGAGCGGATGGCTGCATCCCGATCCACAGAATAGGTGCGCTCGGCTGAGCCACCCCCGGCCCCGGCTGCGAAGACGACGGCATCGTGACCCCTAATCCTGCTGGCCAGCTCCGGCGTGGAGAGATGTTCAATGTCCGCGACGACGGGGGTAGCGCCTGAAGCGGAGACTTCGGCAGCATGGTCGGGATTGCGGAAAAGTGAGCTGACCTGATGCCCGGTGGAGGTCAGGATCCGGGCCAGTTCCAAGGCAACCTTTCCGTGTCCTCCAATGATGGCGATTCGTGACATAGCGTTTCCTCCATGGTCTTCATTTGTCCGATGGCTTCCTTACTACTGTAGACATGGGCATTCGCCCAGGGACACCGGCGGTGCACGACAGGAGCGGATGTCAGGCGCGGCCCGACTCTGCCAGACCAAGGCGCCGTTGCTAATAGAGTGGGCCCATGGATGATGTACTGGAATTTCACCAAAAGCCGAGGGCGCCCGAGGGGCTGCTGCGGCTGGCTCGTGCTCACGGCGTCGGAACTTCTTTTCGGGGCTGGGACGGGGCCGAACACGATGTAGCGGAAACTACGTTGCGACAAGTACTCGCGGCCATGGATGTCCGGGCCGGCACAGCGCAGGAAATTGCGGGGTCACTAGCCGGCGCAGAGTCCGGACCCTGGCAGCGATTACTTCCGGCCGTCGTCGTTCTTCATGAGGGGCAGCAAATAGAGGTTCCTGTCCATGCCCGCGAGGGCAGTGATGTTCATGTATGGATTGTCGCGGAGGACGGAACCCGGCACGAAATGCGCCCGCTCGCGGGGGATCTACAGTCACGCGACGTTGCGGGCGTCCCAACTTCGAGGCTGGTCTTCGCCGTCCCGGAACACTTGCCGCTGGGCTGGCACGTTCTGCACGCGAGGTACGACGACGTCACCGCCGAATGCGGGTTGGTGGTCACGCCCGCGCGGTTGGCCACTGCCTCCTTAAATTGTGAGCGCAATTGGGGCCTGATGGCGCAGTTGTACTCAGTGCGTTCTTCGCGCTCTTGGGGAATCGGAGACTTCTTGGACATGGCCGATCTGGCGGCGATATCGGGTGCTGAATACGGGGCGGGTTTCTTGCTGGTCAACCCCTTGCATGCGGGGGACCCTGTGCCGCCGGTGGAACCGTCGCCGTATCTTCCCAGTAGCCGGCGATTCTTCCACCCGCTGTACATTCGCGTTGAGGACATCCCGGAGTACGGCTACCTTCCGGACGGCGACCGGGCCCGGGTAGAGAGCTGGGCGGCGGACCAGCACCGGGCCAATTACAACGCGGAGATGCTGGACAGGAACACGGCCTATACGGCAAAGCTTGCCGCCCTGGAACTGGTCCATGCCGTGAAACTGTCGCCGGCCCGGGCCGCGCAGTTCACCGCGTTTCTGGACTTCCACGGGCAGGACTTGGACGATTTTGCTCTCTGGTGCGCCTTGGCTGAGAACTTCCCGGCAGATGCGCCACAGTGGAGCGCGGAGTTCTACAGTCCGCACGCCCCCGGTGCACGTGCCCAGCGGGAGGTGCTGGCAGACCGGATCGGGTTTTACCGGTGGCTGCAATGGATTTGTGACCAGCAACTTGAGGCGGCGCAGCGTTCCGCGAAGGACGCCGGAATGGACATTGGCATAATGCATGATCTGGCCGTGGGGGTGGACACTCATGGCGCGGATGCCTGGATGCTGCGTGATGTGCTGGCCCGAGGGGTGACCGTCGGGGCGCCGCCGGACATGTTTAATCAGCAGGGCCAGAACTGGACACAGCCCCCGTGGCATCCGGCCGGGCTGGAATCAGCAGGCTACGCACCGTATCGGGATATGCTGCGAAACCTCCTACGGCACGCGGGGGGGATTCGAGTGGATCATATTCTTGGTCTGTTCCGGCTCTGGTGGATTCCGGAAGGGAAAGCGCCGGGCGAAGGGACATATGTCTACTACAACCACGAAGCACTCATCGGCATCCTTGCGCTGGAGGCGCAGCGCGCCGGTGCCGTGGTGATCGGCGAGGATCTAGGAGTATTTGAGCCGTGGGTGCGGGAGTACCTGGCGGAGCGGGGCATCTTTGGGACGTCCATTTTGTGGTTTGAAAGCGAGAACGGGAAGCCATTGCCGCCGGAGAAATACCGCCGGTCGTGCCTGACGAGCGTTAACACGCATGACCTGCCACCGACCGCGGGCTACTTGGCCGGCGAGCATGTGTCGCTGCGCGAATCCCTAGGTTTACTGAACCGACCCGTCGAGCAGGAGCGGGCGGCGGATGCAGCGGCCCAGGGGCAAGTCTTTGAGCTGCTGCGTTCTCGGGGGTTCCTGGCGCCGGGTCAGCCTGCCGCCGATGCGTCCGGGAAGCTGGACGAGCGGGCGGTGCGCTTGACGGTTGAAGCGCTCTATGAGTTCACTGCCGCGACGCCATCGTCCCTCCTTGGCGTGGCCTTGGTGGATGCGGTGGGGGAGATGCGCACGCAAAACCAGCCAGGGACCAGGAATGAATACCCGAACTGGCGTATTCCGCTCGCGGGTGCGGACGGGAAGGTGTTTATGTTGGATGATCTACCCGGAAACGAGCGTTTGGCCTCGCTGGTTGCGGCCGTAGGGGGTCGCCAGCATAGTTAACATCTACGGATTCAACCAAGACTGAGGTTTTGTTCGGTCCTACTCCCGAATCTGGACCATAAGGGTGCTTGTGAGATCAAGAAGTTTGGCGGGAAAAGCCAGCTATTTCCGTGGGGGCTGGGAACCTGCCTTCCCCGACGGCCGCTCTCCTGCATTTTTTTCTGCTCCGTCCGCCGCGGCAGATTCGCGTATCTCGCGCCCACGGGTTACCTCCTCGTCTTCCTGCGCCTGTCGTTTATCGCTTTGCCTCGTGTCGCGCGGCGGGAGCTGGATTGATTCTTCGGCGGGAATTCCGGCTTGGAGCTCCCGGCCGCGCTCCATTTCCGCATCGAATTCCGCGCCGAACAGCAGCGACATGTTAAGAATCCACAGCCACAGCAGCACCACGATGGCACCGCCAATGGTTCCGTATGTTTTGTTGTAGTGGCTGAAGTTGGCCACATAGATGGCAAAGCCGAGCGAGGCGAGGATGAAGATGACGAGGCTGATCAGTGAGCCTATGCTCATCCAGCGAAATTTGGGCTGCTGAACGTTAGGGGTGGCGTAGTACAAAATTGCTATGACGATCACGACGAGGATCAGCAACACAGGCCACTTTACGATGTTCCACACCAGCACTGCGGCGCTGCCAAGCCCGATGCTGTCACCCACGGCTTGGGCTATGGGGCCGCTCAATACCAGCATCAGCCCCATGACGGCCACCAGCACTATCGCCAGAGCCGTCACGGCGAGCATTATCGGCCGAAGCTTCCAGAAAGGGCGGCCCTCGTCGATCTCGTAGATTCGGTTCATGGCCCGGCTGAAGGCTCCGACGTAACCGGACGCCGACCATAACGCCACCAAAATTCCTCCAACCAGAGCAAGGCCAGCGCTGGAGGAGTGCGTGAGCTGCGTGAGCGGACCCTTGATCACGTCCACCGTGGATGCGGGTACGAGTTTTGCCACCACGTCCAGAGCCGCAGTCGTGGTTTTTTCGGCCTGTCCTACTACGCCGAGCAGCGATACCAAGGCTAGAAGTGCAGGGAAGACGGCCAGTACGGCATGGTATGTGAGGGCGGCGGCCAGGTCGGGGCATTGGTCCTTGCTGAACTCCCGGAGGGTCTTCTTAGCAATATACTTCCACGACGGCTTGTCTATCTGGGCCGGCGTGTCCGGTTTTCGGTCGTCGTCTGGAGCCGGCGCCGTGCTGGCTTTGGCGGTACTGGATTTGGATCCGTTTGAGCCCATCTGAGTCCTCCGTCCGGCCGGGGCCGGCCTTGCTGTCCGCCGTGGTCCATTTCGGTCCACTCGTCAACTGCTAAGCGTACTGAGTGCATGGTGCTCTGGCAACGCCGTGCAGCGGTGTCCCAATTCCTATTGGGCGGCGATCAGCGCCTGTTAGTGGGCTCACGTTGCCTGGCGGGCGTCCGGCAGAGAAAGTAGACGTCAGGTTCATCACCACTGCCCTCGGCGACCGTGTGCCGTCAGCGGTACCGGCGGCGTATGTTCCCACCGGCCGTGACGTCGTCGTCGGAGTTGTGGAGGGCCCGGTTCCGGCAGTTACTCGATGAACCTGCATAGCAGCGTTCTTGAAACGGGCCGAGGGCCGGACCAACATCGGCATCGCCCAACGTCTGTGGCTGACAGCCCGCACGGTGGAGACGCACGTCGCCAGCATCCTCGCCAAGCTTGACCTCGCCAACACACCGCAGGACCATCGGCGTGTGCTCGCGGTCATCGCGTACCTTGGCAGCCGTGCTGACTGACCCTGCGGTTCGGAGGTTGAGTCGGCTGGCGGCCAACAACGGCGCAGAAGGGCAACCCCAACGAACATTTCCAGCACCCGCGGCCGGCAGGTCGAACGGAGTGCTGTCCTGCACCATCACCCCCCACTTCGGGTCAAACCCGGGGTAAACGGCAGGTCACTCTCATGAGGAGGAGCGCTTGCCGCGAAATGCGTCCACGATGCTGCGGAAATCAAGCCGGCCCTCCACCATCCTGCCGAGAACCGCTCCGAAAATCATGAAAATCGTGACGAGCAAAAAGCCCCAGAACCCGAAGACCAAGCCGGTGATTGCCAATGTCGCGCCGATTGCTACGCCTGCAACGGTGGTACTCATGAGACCCGGGTGCCGCGCTGCGTGTCCTGACGGGCGTCATAGGAGCTTTTATCATCATCCGTGGGGATGTGAACGTCCGTGATGTTGATATTGACCTCCGTAACCTGCAGACCGACGAGGTCTTCTACAGCCGTATAGATGGCGTCCCGGACACTGCGCGCGACGTTCTGCAGGGGATGCGGGTATTCCACTATGAGCGTGACGTCGACGGCGGCCTGAGTCTGGCCCACTTCAACGCTGATGCCCTGCGCCACATCGCTTTGCCCGATCGCGTCCCGCAGCGACCCCAGGGCACGTGCCGCGCCGCCACCGAGAGCATAAACCCCAGGGATGTCACGGGTGGCGATTCCGGCGATCTTGGCGACGACCGCGTCTGCGATTGTGGTGCTGCCGCGGCCGTTCCCGGGATCGCCGGAGAGGGTGGTGGAGCCCGACGGCGGCGTGTTCTTCGCGGGGTTGTTCTTGGCCGGGCTGTTGCTGGCAAAGATGGACGGGGTCTGCGGTTGATTAGTCAAGGCACTCACTCCTGAATCGATCCGTGGAACATCGTGGTGATGCTCACACTAGTAGGACGCTGTGACGGACTCCATCCTTCGGGCTGCGGACCCGGTTTTTATCACAGACTTTGGTTACTGCAGCGGTGACGCCGCCGGGTAGCATTCTGGACCGGGCGTAGTCGCGTAGTACTATTTCATTCGTCGCCCCCGTAGCTCAATGGATAGAGCAACGGCCTTCTAATCCGTAGGTTACGCGTTCGAGTCGCGTCGGGGGCACACGGTGAGTATCGAGACCGCGAACGTAGATCAGGCTTACGTCTTCTCAGGATTTAGGTCGGCACCCCGGGAACCCGCGGTTTTGGGCCGATGTACGCTTCCATAGTCCACGAGGTGGTTCTACGGGGAGACCACGGCAGCTTGGCCTGCGCCGCAACCTTGACGCCGCCACCTTGATGGATGCATGAAACGAAGTGATCCTGGGCGGTCGAAAATGCGCTGCACGCGACACTGAGAGGCGGCCACGGTGAACGCGACGACCTTGCCGCTGCCGTCTGGGTGACGTCGCCGGCGCTCGCATCCAAGGATCACCCGTGCGCCGTGTTCCGGCCACGCGCCCTTTCGTGAACCGCGGGCGCACAACGATAGTCCCCTCCTCCTCCACAGGCACCCATGCCATCGGCGCTGACCACAGAGCCACTCCAGGCTCTGGTCCTCTGACCTCCGGCGCAGTTTGCTTGAAGCATCTGCATAGCGCCGCGAATGGTGGCACGAGGAAAGGCATTGACATGACTGATGTGATTACGGTCCGCGGCTTCGTCGCAACGGAAGTTCGGCGCTTCACCACGGAAGCAGGGGTCTGCATCGCCAGCTTTGAATTGGGATCGGTTGAGCGGAAACAAGATAAAGCCACGAATGAGTGGGCGGATGGAGACACCAACTGGTATCACGTATCGACATTTCGCCAGCTGGCCCAGAACACGGCGTTCAGCGTCAATAAGGGCCAACGTGTCATCGTGACCGGCAGGCTAAAGATCCGGCAATGGGTCCGTGATGATGGGCGGACCGGGACATCGGTCAACCTGGACGCTGACACTCTGGGGCACGATTTGTTCTGGGGCACGGCGGTTTTCCAACGGCATACCGCCACGCGCAGGGAAACCGGAGGCGGTGGAGAGCCGGGCGAGGGGACGGAGAACGCGAATGGCGCGGGCGAGGACGATGATGCCGCCGAAGCTGCCCTGGATTCAAGCGATGGTCCGGGAACCACGACTGTGGGGGAAATCCCCGACGACGTCTCAGCTTTGGAGGAAGGCGGTTTCGTGAATACGGCTACCGGAGAAGTTGTAACAGCAGAACCGCCCTATTAGCGCTATGGGAACGTTTAAACCGCGACGTGCCAGCGGGAGCGCGTATTCGGGTCCCTCCCGGCTTCGGGAGCGCGTATTCGGTCCCCGCCCTAAGGTCGCAAAAAAGTCGCCTAGGTGATCCCGGCGGCGCGTCCAAGGTCAACCGATGATCGGCGAATGTGAGTTATCTTCCGGCACCGGCTAGCCTTGATGCATGGCGGAATTTATCTACACAATGACCAAGGCCCGCAAAGCCGTCGGCGAAAAAGTAATCCTCGACGACGTAAGTATGTCCTTCTTTCCGGGGGCAAAGATCGGCGTCGTGGGTCCGAACGGTGCTGGTAAATCAACCATCTTGAAAATCATGGCCGGGCTTGACACGCCGTCCAATGGTGAGGCGCGGCTGAGCCCGGGATACTCGGTGGGGATCCTGCTCCAGGAACCGCCGTTGAATGAGGACAAAACTGTGCTCGGCAACGTCCAAGAAGGTGTCGCAGAGATCCATGGGAAGATTCAACGCTTCAACGCCATCTCCGAGGAAATGGCCAGCCCGGACGCCGACTTCGATGTGCTGCTTGAGGAAATGGGCAGGCTGCAGGAAGCCATTGACGCCGCCGACGCGTGGGATCTGGATTCACAGCTGGAACAAGCGATGGACGCTCTGCGCTGCCCACCAGGGGATGCGGACGTTACGGTTCTCTCCGGTGGTGAGCGGCGGCGGGTGGCGTTGTGCAAACTGTTGCTGCAGAAGCCGGATCTGCTCCTGCTGGACGAACCGACCAACCACCTTGACGCGGAAAGCGTGCTCTGGCTTGAACAGCACCTCAGCAGCTATGCCGGCGCGGTTCTCGCCGTAACGCACGATAGGTATTTCCTTGACCACGTGGCCCAGTGGATAGCCGAGGTGGACCGCGGTCACCTGTACCCCTACGAGGGCAACTACTCCACCTATTTGGAAAAGAAACGCGCCCGGCTGGAAGTCCAGGGCAAGAAAGACGCGAAGCAGGCCAAGCGGCTGACCGAGGAACTCGAGTGGGTCCGCTCCAACGCCAAGGGCCGCCAGACCAAATCCAAGGCACGCCTGGCCCGCTATGAGGAAATGGCCGCCGAGGCTGACCGCACCCGGAAGCTGGACTTTGAAGAAATCCAGATCCCGCCGGGCCCGAGGTTGGGCGGACTGGTACTGGATGCAAAGAACCTGCAGAAGGGTTATGACGATCGCGTCCTGATCGATGGACTGTCCTTCAGCCTTCCCCGCAACGGAATCGTCGGCGTGATCGGCCCCAACGGCGTGGGCAAAACGACGCTTTTCAAGACCATCGTTGGCCTTGAACCGCTCGACGGCGGCGAACTCAAGGTCGGGGATTCGGTCAAGATCTCCTACGTTGATCAAAGCCGCGGCGGGATTGACCCGAATAAGACCCTGTGGGAAGTCGTCTCCGATGGTTTGGACTACATCCAGGTCGGCCAGGTTGAAATGCCCTCTCGCGCCTACGTTGCAGCCTTCGGTTTCAAGGGCCCGGACCAGCAGAAGAAGGCAGGAGTGCTCTCCGGCGGGGAGCGGAACAGACTCAATCTGGCGATGACCCTGAAGCAGGGCGGGAACCTGCTTTTGCTCGATGAGCCGACCAACGACCTGGACGTTGAAACTTTGAGCAGCCTGGAGAATGCCCTGCTCGAATTCCCGGGCTGCGCCGTGGTCGTCTCGCACGACCGCTGGTTCCTGGACCGGGTGGCGACGCATATTTTGGCCTATGAAGGCACCGACGACAATCCGGCCAACTGGTATTGGTTCGAGGGTAACTTCGACTCCTACGAGGCCAATAAGATTGAGCGTCTAGGGGCAGATGCAGCGCGTCCGCACAGCGTCACGCACCGCCGACTGACGCGCGACTGACGGCAGAAGTGTGCGAATAAGCACCGGCCGGTCCTCTGGGGCCGGCCGTTGTTTCTTTGCAGGTGCTTTTGCTCATCGTCCGGCGCCTTTTTACGGAACTGTTACGACGGAAGCTGCGGTTGTTTGTCCGCGGACGAAATGCTAGGCGAGAGTTGCGTCGGGGAGGCGGATCATGCCTTCCTGCGCCACGGAGGCTACCAGCTGCCCGGCACGATTGAAGATCTTCCCGGTATTAAGCCCACGGGCTCCGGAAGCGCTGGGGGATTCGGTCAGATAGAGAAGCCATTCGTCCACGCGGACGGGGCGGTGCCACCACATCGCGTGGTCCAGGCTTGCGATACTGAGCCCCTTGGTGATCCAGCTGATGCCGTGCCGGCGGAGGGAGGGCTCCAGCAGGGTGTAGTCGCTGGCATAAGCGAGCGCCGCACGATGCAGGTTCGGTTCATCTGGCATGGCGCCTATGGTTTTGATCCAGACGCCTTGACGTGCTGCGCGATTGTCGTCCACTTTGAGGTAGATATCGCTCTCGATATGCCGGATATCGAACGGCCGGCCGAAAGCCCATGATTGTGCCACCGGGTGATCGATGCCGCCCAATAAGTCAGCGGCGCTGGGCAGCGTTTCCGGATCGGGGACGTCCAGCGGCATCGCGTCCTGGTGTTCAATGCCCGTGTCCGGGATCTGGAAAGAAGCGATCATCGACAGGATGGGGACGCCATTCTGATACGCGTGCGTGCGCCGGGCCGAGAACGAGCGCCCGTCGCGGAGCCGCTGCACGCCGAAGGTGATCGGCTGATTGGCATCGCCTGGACGCAGAAAGTAGCCGTGCATTGAATGCACCGGCCGGTTGGTCTGCACGGTTCTGCTCGCGGCTATGAGCGACTGCGAAAGCACCTGACCACCGAACACTCGCTGCGCGGGCTGTTTCTGCGAGACGCCGACGAAGATTTCCTCATCCGTTTGCGCGCCGTCCGCCTCGCTGAGATCCAGCAGTTCCAGCAGCGTCGTCATCGGTTCCTGTACCGCGGTGGATTCAGTCATGAAATGACTCTATGTGCCATTTCCAAGGTGCCCAAACCGTCGTGGCCGGAAACACGATTCGCTGGCTTCGGCGCGCTGGGCGATGATGGAGGGATGGCAACAGTGATCCAAATCCCGCTGCAGATCCGTTTCGGCGATGTTGATGCGTATGGGCATGTAAATAACGTGACGTATCTGCAGTATCTCGAGGACGCCCGTGTCCAGCTGTTCCACACCCCGCTGGGCACAGCGGCAGGCCCGGGGGCAGGCCCGGCGGATTCCTTCGAGGATCTGGTCGGTGAGGATCTTTTCACGCTGGTTGGCCGGCACGAGATCGAGTATCTTGCGCCGCTGGTCTTCCGCCCGGAGCCGGTCTTTGTGAACATCTGGGTTACCCGGCTGGGCGGCTCCAGTTTTGATTTCGGTTACACCGTGGCGGAACCGGACGGCTCCGTGATCTATGCCCAGGCCAGCTCCGGCATAGTCGTGGTGTCGCGCGCGACGGGACGCCCGGTCCGGCTCAGCGCGACTCAACGCCATGCCCTGGAAACCTGGCTGGGCGACGAAGTGCATTTTCGGCGCCGGCAGGCGGCGGCCGTCACCGTGGCTCCTCTTGGCGCCAAGGCATGAGCGGCGCTACGCCGCAGCCTGTACTCGAGCTCGCGGACCAAGGCACGGTGGCAGATTTGCGCACGTTTGTGTCCAGGGCCCGCGCCGCCGACGACGGCGCCACGCGTCTGGTTGCCGCCGGTACCGTTTTGGCCGCCTATGTCTGCGTGATGCGACCGAAGCTGTTGGGTGAGGGGACGCCCACGATTCTGGGGCTGCGCACCATGGCTCTGGCGATGCCGGCAGACCTTGATGCTACTGTGCCGCTGGCCGCGGTTTCGGATCGGCTGGCGCGGATGGCCGACGACGACGTCAGACTTGCGGTGCCCCCGACGACGCTGCACGAGTCCTGGGCCGGGATCAGTGCGCCGCGGGGAGGCTGGGAACGCGTGCAGGAGATCGACTCGGATCACCTGATTCAGATCGCCGGTGATGGTGCGCGGGAAGTGGCACAAATCATTCCAGTAAATCCGGGCACCATGATTGTCAATAATGCCCGGGCCGCGGTTTGGGGCCGTCTAATGCCAGGAATTGGTTTGGCTCTGCCTGCTGGCGCCGCCTTTGCCGCCCACGTCCTCGGGTTCCTGACCCCCGGGGAAACTGCCGTTCTGTTCCGGTCCGCACGCTGGTTGCGCTTGAGTACGGGCCGCGGCCACGTCCTGATCCGCCCTGGCGCGGAGATCTGAGGGGACCAACCCACTGAGCAGTGCATCGGTAGTGCGTCGGCATTGCTCACAGGGCAACGCGTGGGCCGAGCTTAAGCCGCGTTCACCATCGAATGGGCGGCCCGCTCCAAATAATCCCAGAGCGTCGCCTCCTGTAACGGCGGTAGGTTCAGTGCGTCCACGCCGGTGCGCATGTGCACCAGCCAACGGTCGCGCGCCTGCGGCGTCACGATGAACGGGACATGGCGCATCCGAAGCCGCGGGTGGCCGCGCTGCTCCAAATAGGTTCGGGGTCCGCCCCAGTACTGCTCCAGGAACATGCGCATTCGTTCTTCGGCTGGACCCAGATCATCCTCCGGGTACATCGGGCGCAAAAGCGGATCCTGCGCAATCCCCAGATAAAAGACGTGCACCAGCCGCACAAAGGTCTCGTGTCCGCCGACTTCATCGTAAAAGCTGCCGGTCCCGGTCCCGTTACCGGTGCCGGTGCCCGGACCTGTGACCGTGGCCGTGCCTGTGTCGTCAGCTGCGGGGCTGCCCGTACTTTCAATCGTCATCTGGCGGCGCCTCCGATCGGGTCGGACGAGGATGCCGGGCTGCCGGGCGCGGGGGAGTCGGATGTAGGGGCGATGTAGTTGCCTTGCGAGCGGTTTCCGAGGCGGAGGATCTCCCCGTTGCGCAGGTACCAGATGGCGCCATCGGGTGCGCGGACCCGGGTGATGCGTAGTCCGACGGACTCCACGACCCCCACGACCTCGCTGGTTTCGATCGCATCGCCTATCCCATACTGGTCTTCCATCGTGATGAAGATGCCGGCCAGGAAGTCCCTGATTAGCTGCTGGCAGCCAAAACCGATGGCAATTCCTAGAATACCTACGCTGGTCAGGACGGGAGCGATGTTCACGCCCAGGACCTGCAGGACGTAGATGACCGCAATGACCACTATCACCACGGTCACCACGGAGTTCAACAACGATCCAATGGTCTCCGCCCGCTTAACCCGGCGTTCGCTGTCAAGGGTGCGCAGAACTGGCTGGGCCCACTTGAATCCCCGGACATTGAATATGCTGCTGCCGATGCGGATCCGCCGCACGATGCGCGAGATGATCAAGCGCAATACAGCCCAGACAACCAGATTGATCAGGATGGCTATTCCCACGGCCAGTAATCGGCTCCAGGCCAGATCCCAATTCCATGTCACTATGATTAAGCCCTTCCGTCGGTCCTGCGGATTTTCCTTTCCATTAACCCTAGCGCCGATAAGCCAACCGAATGTGCGCCCCGACCCGTCGGGTGAGTGGGTACATCTGCCCCTTAAATGCCACCGCGGAGGGGCATATCTGCCCACTCACCGCGGCGTGGTCAGCCGGTGGACGCAGCCCTGGTGATATTGCTTACGTGATCGTGGGTTCGTGGTGGACGGGGAAATTCACGCTGCGGGCGATGAAGCACTTGTGCGCCGCCTCCGTGTGCAGCCTGGCGGCAAGGTCTGCCTGGTCAGGGTTCATAAGGCCGACGACCGGGCGCAGGGTTACCGAGACAACTTGTCCACTGCCGTCGGGATTTAGCGCCAGTACACCGACCGCCTCATCATGGTAACTGGTCACGACCAACCCATGGTTCACTGCCACGTGCAGGTACGAGAGCATATGACACTGGGCCAGCGCCGACAGCAGCAATAATTCGGGATTCCAGCGGTCCCGGTCGCCGTGGAAGGTCGGATCCGCCGAGCCTTGCAGCTTTGGCAGTCCCGCGGCGGCGATGTC
Organism: Arthrobacter endolithicus; assembly: GCF_026627425.1. GTDB lineage: Bacteria > Actinomycetota > Actinomycetes > Actinomycetales > Micrococcaceae > Arthrobacter_M. The sequence continues at coordinate 310,801 of NZ_JAPNLH010000002.1, read as the reverse complement.
ATGTCCGCGACCGTAATCGCGGTACCCGGAGGTGCCGGTACCGCGATTACCCGTCCACGAAACGGATACTGCATAGGAGTGCTCGTTGCGGACCATGCACCCAGTCTAGGTCGGGCGGCACCGGCCCGCCGCCGTTACTTGTCCGCCGCGCGGGCCTTCAGCGCGCGGACCACGCCATCCCGGCTTTCCAGCACCAGACGGCGCAATGACGGTGTATCGCCGCCGAGCTCGGTCAGGAAGGCATCGGTTGCGTCTACGGTGCTCTGCGCCACCAACTGAGATGGGTAGAGGCCGGTGACAATGGTGGAACTGATCTCGTGTGACTTCGTGGCCCAGACCTCGCGGATGGCGGCAAAGTACTTGGCCACAAAAGGCTCCAGCAGTTTGGTGTCATTGACTCGGGCGAAGCCGCTGATCGCGGAACGCTGCGCTGCGTTTGGCATGTCGCCGGCAACGACGACGGCCTGCCAGGCAGCTTCTTTGGCCTCCGCCGTGGGAATAGCGGCCCGGGCGCCCGCGGCCGCGAGCTCGCCCGTCTGGGTATGGTCCCGGGCCAGCTCGGCCTCGATGTCGGCCGCGCCCTTCCGGCCCCCGGTCACCAGGGACGTCAGCAGCTCCCAGCGCAGGTCTTGATCGACCTCTACGCCGACCAGTCCGCCGTCGCCGGTGAAGAGCTGCGCAACGGCATCGAGTTGCTTGGGGCTGCGCGCCAGCGAGCCAAAGGATTTCACGAACTGCAGCTGTGAATCCGATTCCGGCGCCGCCTGCCCGGCGAGGGTGAAGAGGATGTCTCCGGTCTGCTCCGTGACGGCTTGGCGATGGTCGTCCGCAACGTAGAACGCCAGCGTCGTGGCCAACTGGCGCAGCAGCACCGTGACCACCGAGGAATCCGACTCAGCGCCGATATTGGCCAGCACCAGATGGACGTATTCGCGGGCCGGGGTTTCTCCATCGCGCGCCGCGTCCCAGGCCGACCCCCAGACCAGCGTGCGGGGCAGGGAATCGGCGAAGTCCTTCAGATGTGCCTTGGCCGCTGCCAAGGACGTCTCGTCGAGCCGGACCTTGGTGTAGGCCAGGTCGTCGTCGTTGAGCAGGACCAGCGCCGGTCGTGCCATGCCGACCAGCTCAGGGACCTCGGTGCGGTCTGAGTCCACATCCAGCTCCACCCGGTGGGTGCGGACCAGCTTGCCCGAATCCGGTCCCTCCTGCGCCAGATTGTAGAAGCCGATGGCGGCACGGTGCGGTCGCAGGGTGGGGTAGTCCGGCACAGCCGACTGCAGCACGGCAAAACCGGTGATGACGCCGTCGTTATCCACGGTGATCTGCGGGCGCAGAGTGTTCACACCGGCTGTTTCCAGCCAGAGGGCGGACCAGTTCTTCAGGTCGCGTCCGCTGGAGGCCTCGAGCTCACGGAGCAGATCGGCCAGCTCGGTGTTGCCCCAGGCATGCTTGTCGAAGTACGCCCGCACGCCGGCCATGAATTCCTTCTGCCCCACCCAGGCCACCAGCTGGCGTAGCACGGAGGCACCCTTGGCATAGGTGATGCCGTCGAAATTGACCAGCACATCATCCAGGTCGTTGATTTCCGCCACGATCGGGTGCGTGCTGGGCAGTTGGTCCTGCCGGTAGGCCCAGGACTTTTCCATCGACGAAAATGTGGTCCAGGCGTTGGTGTAGCGGGTGTTTTCCGCCGCCGCGAGCGTGGACATGAACTCCGCAAAGGACTCATTGAGCCACAGATCGTTCCACCAGCGCATGGTCACCAGATCCCCGAACCACATATGCGCCAGCTCGTGCAGGATGGTGATGGCGCGGCGCTCGACGACGGCGTCGGTCACCTTGGAGCGGAACACATATGTTTCCAGGAACGTCACCGCTCCCGCGTTCTCCATTGCTCCGGCGTTGAATTCCGGGACGAAGAGCTGATCGTATTTGGCGAACGGATAGGGGGTGCCAAACTGCTGCTCATAGAATTCGAAGCCCTGGCGGGTGAGTTCAAAGATATTCTCCGCGTCCAGATACTGCATGAGGGATTTGCGGGCGAAGACCCCCAGCGGGACGGTGCGGCCGTCGGAGCTGGTGAGCTCGCTGCGGACGTTCTGGTAGGGCCCGGCGATCAGTGCCGTGATGTAGGAGGACATCACCGGCGTGGGCTCAAAGTTCCACGTGGCGTTCTCTCCCGCGGTCAGCGGCTGTGGCGTCGGCGAGTTGGAGATGACATCCCAGTAAGCCGGTGCCGTGATGTTGAAGGTGAAGGTTGCCTTCAAATCCGGCTGCTCGAAGACGGCAAACATGCGCCGGCTGTCCGGGACCTCGAACTGGCTGTAAAGGTAGACTTCCCCATCCACCGGATCAACGAAGCGGTGCAGACCTTCCCCGGTGTTCATGTACGGAGCGTCGGAGACAACCGTCAAGACGTTCGTCTCCGCCAGCTGGGCCAGTTGGATGCGGACGCCGTCTGAGACGGCCGTTGGATCAAGCTCGACGCCGTTCAACGTCACCGAGTGCACCGAGTCGGTGATGGCATCGATGAACGTGGAGTCGCCAGCGGTGGCGCGGAACTTCACCACGGTGGTGGAGGAAAAGACGGACTTGCCGCGCGTGAGGTCAAGGGTGACGTGATAGGAATCGACGGCTATCAGCGACGCCCGTTCCCGTGCCTCGGCGCGGGTCAGATTCATTCCGGTCGGTTGATTCTCAGGCACTGGCGTTGTCTCCGTTGTTTGGCGGACGGGATGCCGCCGGTTAGGATCGCCCGCGGCATTGGGATCATTGTTCCATCTATTTCCTTCCGGCGGCCGAATGCTGACAGGCCTGTCCTCCGAAAGGGATAACCGGACGGCAGGGCCCGATACGCCTGCGGAGGATTAGGCTGGAGCAAGAACACCGGAACGATGGAGAATGCATGAAACGCAGAAAGCGCCCAAGGGCAGCCGGGACGACCGCAGGGGAACGCGCGGGCGTGGATAAGCGCGCACTGAGATTTTCTATCACTTTCCCCTTGGTTCTGGCGATCTGCTTCGGGCTGGCCGGTTACACTCTGCGGGGCGAAGTCCCCAGAGGTGCCGTGCTGCCGTTCGGCAGTTCACCGTTGACTCCCGTTGGCTACCTGGGTGTAGGCGCGGCATGCATAGCGGTTGTGGGAATAGCCATAGGAACCCAGGCGGCGCGGACGTCGCTGCCGCGGGCGGCCCGGCGGGTTCTGCTCGGCGCCGCCTTCTCGGCGGAACTGTTCCTGACAGCGCTTTTCGGGTCGACCTTGGTGGCCCAGGCCGGCAGCGGCCACGCGCCGGGCGGGCAGCCGGACCCAGTGGTTCTGGCGATGGGCAGCGGCGCGGCACTGTCCCTCGGGGTGGTGATAGCGATGGTTTACAAGCCGGAGGAGCAGTGGACGCGCCGCGACGACGAGGCGCTGCTGGTTGCTTTGGACCCGGAGCTGGCGCGGAACCGGCTGATGTACTGGATCCGTCCGCGCAGTTCGGTTCTGATTATGATCCTGCTGGCCGGAGTTTTACCCGGTGCTTTGATTGCCGTGGCGCTGCCATGGCTCGGGGCGCTGGTCTTCGTCTTGGCGCTGGCTGCGGTTTTTTCGCTCACGGCCCTGGTGGACGCCGATCGTGATGGCGCGCGGGTGCTGCTGGCCGGCGTGCTGCCGGTCCTGCGCACTCCGGTGGAGGCGGTTGAGGCAGCTGCGGTGCTGGATACCCGGGCGCGCGACTATGGCGGATGGGGGCTGCGCCGGCACACCGCAACGGCGTCCTTTATGGCAGCCAGCGGTCCCGCCGTCGTCGTCCGGCTGGAAAACGGCACAGCCGTCATCATCGGTGCGCCGAACAGGGAAGAGGGCGACGCGCTGGCAACACTGCTCAATAAGTACGCCGGACGGCGGAGCGCCCCAGGGCCGGCGCCGCTGCCGGAATAAGGCCGGGAAACTTGTAGGCTGGGAGTCAGGAACCACGCGAACAGCCACACAGCCGGATCAGAAACCGCCACGAAAAGGACCCCTCCATGAGCGTCACCCGCATCCATATCGCCACAGATCACGCCGGCATGGAATTGAGCTCGCATCTGATCGAGCACTTGGGCGCCGCCGGCTACCAAATGGTCGATCATGGACCGAAGGTCTATGACGCCGAGGATGACTACCCGGCGTTTTGTATCAGTGCCGCGCAGGCGGTCATAGCGGATCAGGCCAAGGGCATCAAGGCGCTGGGCATCGTGTTGGGCGGCTCCGGCAACGGCGAGCAGATAGCTGCGAACAAAGTCCGGGGAATCCGCGCGGCGCTGGCTTGGAATGTGGACACCGCACGACTGGCCCGGCAGCACAACGACGCCAACGTTGTCGCCGTTGGCGGACGCCAGCACTCCGTCCAGGAGGCAACACAGATTATTGAGGCGTTTCTAACCGAACCTTTCAGCGGCGACGAACGCCATGTTCGCCGCATTGCCAAGATCAGCGGGTACGAAACCACCGGCCAGATTACCCAGTAACGCCAAGACTGCAGAGCATGCCGCCCGTCCAGCGTGTCCGCGGAGAAAAATATGCCTGAAGGCCATTCAATCCAGCGGCTCGCCCGCCAGTTCCAGGATGTCTTTGCCGGCCAGCGGCTCAGTGTTTCCAGTCCGCAGGGACGCTTCGCGTCCGGAGCGGCGCTGCTGGACGGGCAGGTGTTGCTAAGGGCGGACGCGCACGGCAAACAGCTCTTCCTCGGGTTCGACAACGAACTGCTGCTCCGCGTGCATTTGGGCCTCTACGGTGCCTGGGACTTCGGCGGGGATGAGACTTTTGCGGGTGCGTCAAGCATCGGTGCACCGAGGCGGATCGGCGAGAGGGAGATCCCAGCCGCCGGTGCGGGGCCAGTCGGAGGGAGCAGAATTGAGAGCAGCGGGGCGCCCGGTTCCCTAGGGTACGCCGGGCCGCCGGAGCCCCGTGGCGCCGTCCGGGTCCGGCTGGTCTCCGGGCACGGCTGGGCCGATCTGCGCGGACCCACCGCCTGCGAGGTCCTCACGCCGGCGGAAGCGGCCACCGCGGTCGGCAAGTTGGGTCCGGATCCCCTGCACAGCCATTCCGGTGATGCGGCAGAATTTTCCCGGCGGGTCGGTGCCAGCCGGACCGCAGTGGCGCTGCTGCTGATGAATCAACAGGTTCTGGCCGGCGTCGGCAATGTTTATCGGGCGGAGGTCCTCTTCCGGCAGCGACTTAACCCGTGGTTACCGGGTTCCGCGTTGTCACCGGAAGGGCTCGCGGCCTTGTGGCTGGACATTGTCTCGGTGATGAGCGACGGCGTCCGTGATGGTCGGATTATCACGACCAGCCCTGTGGACCGGGCTTCACCGGCAACACCGGTGCCAGTGGGGGAGGCGCACTACGTCTACAAGAGGGAAGGACTTCCGTGCCGGATCTGCGGAACTGAGATTGCCCTGGTCGAGCTAGGAGGACGGAAGCTGTATTGGTGTCCGCGCTGCCAGGAGTGAGGCTCGGGGCCGGCAATTGAGGCACTGGGGGAAGTGAGCTGAGGGGGCGACGGGAATCGAACCCGCGTCATCAGTTTGGAAAACTGAGGCTTTACCATTAAGCTACGCCCCCGTGCAGGCCAACCGCAAACGCGTGCGCTTCAGCAGCCGGGTATAACTACACCATACCGGGGGCAGGTGCTGTCAAATGCTGGGCGGACAGGGAGGGCATTGTGCCCGCAATTGTGCACATGCCATGTTTTGCCCGTAGACTTACCGGTGCATTGCGGGGCGTGGCGCAGCTTGGTAGCGCACCTGGTTTGGGACCAGGGGGTCGCGTGTTCGAATCACGTCGCCCCGACTCAGCATTATCCGACAACGCAAACGCCGGATACGTGCTGCTATTGACTACTCACCTATCGACCATTTCAGGAGTACATGCTGTGAAGAGCGCCGTCGAAAACCTCACACCCACTCGGGTCAAGCTCAATGTTGAGGTTCCCTTCGAGGAATTGAAGCCCAGCATCGATGAGGCATACAAGACGATTGCTACCCAGGTCCAGGTCCCGGGCTTCCGGAAGGGCAAGGTCCCGAATCGCCTCATTGACCAGCGTGTTGGCCGCGGCTACGTCCTGGAGACGGCCGTCAATGATGGTCTCAATGGTTGGTACCAGGCTGCGGTCCAGGAAGCGGGCATCAGCCCGCTCAGCCGCCCCGAGGTTGAAATCACCGAGGTTCCGGACCCGGCAGCAACCGACGGCGGGCTGAAGTTCCACGTCGAGGTGGACGTCCGTCCCGAGATCGAGCTCCCCGACTACAGCGCTATCGCTGTTGAGGTTGCGGCGTCAGAGACCGCCGATGAGGATATCGACAAGGCCCTCGATGAGCTGCGTGGCCGCTTCGGCACGCTGAAGACCCTTGAACGTCCGGCTGCTGAGCGCGACTTCCTGTCGATCGACATTTCGGCCCGGATCAACGGCGAGGAGGTTGACTCCGCGTCGGGCCTGTCCTACGAGGTCGGGGCCGGCACCATGCTGGAGGGCCTCGATGAGGCTGTCACGGGCCTGAGCGTGGATGAAGAGACCATTTTCGACACCAAGCTGGCGGGCGGAGACCATGCCGGTGAAGCGGCTCAGGTGACGGTGACGGTAAGGTCCGTCAAGGAGCGCGAGCTTCCGGTAGCGGACGATGATTTTGCCCAGTTGGCCAGTGAATTCGACACCATTGCCGAGCTGCGCGAGGATCTGGCCAAGCAGGTCGCCGAAGCCAAGACGGTCGACCAGGGTGTCGAGGCCCGGGACAAGGTCCTGGATAAGCTCTTGGAAATGATCGAGGTTCCGATTCCGGAATCGGTCATCGCCGAGCAGCTGGAGCAGCACTTCACCGGCGAGGGCAGCCACGGCGGTGAGGACCATGACACCGAAGATCACCGCGCCGAGGTCAGGACGAATACTGAGCGTGCCTTCCGCAACGAGATCATCCTCGACTCCATCGCTGACAAGGAAGAAATTGGTGTCAGCCAGAACGAACTGATCGAGTACATCGTTTCCTCCGCCGGCCAGTACGGTATGGAACCGAATCAGTTCGCCCAAATGCTTGATTCCTCCGGCCAGGTCTCGATGATCGTCTCCGAGGTCCGCCGCCGCAAGGCGCTGGCCCTGGTTCTGGGGCAGGCCAACGTCACCGACACCAAGGGTGAAGCCGTGGACTTGAGTTCCTTCGTCAGCGCCGGTGACGACGAGGTGGAAACGAACGACGACGACATCGAGGCGTTCGAATCCGGCGACGCCGACGCAACGGACTCTGCAGAGGATGCCGTGCTTGATGCGGCAGAGCCCGCTGAAGAAGATGCGCCTGCAGGCGACGACCCGGGCGCAGCCCGCTTCTAGCAGGTCCGCTCCAGCATCGATCGTCTGAGGGGCGCTGTTCGCCAGCGTTTTTTTGGACAGCAGCGCTCGTTCAGGACGTCCGGTGCCGCTGCACTGTGAACGGTACCGAAGCCGCCGCCGGTTCCCTTTGGGACCGGCGGCGGCGCGCTTTAAGCCCGCCTGCGCCGCCGTCGTCCGTCCTGCCGACCGTGATGCGCCGTCAGCGAACAGGTCGGTTTCACGAAACAAATTGTCGGTCCAAACGGCTACTGTCCATGGAAGAGATGTTCGCAGGATGACAGTGCCTGTTGCAGCAGATGCTGAGCCGGCACGCAGTCACGATCGAGAGGCAGTTTCACCATGACCCAGCAAAGTACAGCCCCGACGATGGCGACGCAGGACGCGTCTGGCCGCGATGATTACATTTTCAACCGACTGCTCAAGGAGCGGATTATTTGGTTGGGCTCGGAGGTCCGCGACGATAACGCGAACGTCATTTGCTCCCAGCTGCTGCTGCTCTCGGCCGAGAATCCGGACAAGGACATCTTCTTGTACATTAACTCGCCCGGCGGCTCCGTTACTGCGGGCATGGCGATTTACGACACGATGAAGTACATCCCCAATGACGTGGTCACTGTGGCCACGGGTTTGGCGGCGTCGATGGGTCAGTTCCTGCTGTCCTCCGGCACCAAGGGCAAACGCTACGCCACCCCGCACGCCCGTATCCTCATGCACCAGCCCTCGGGTGGAATTGGCGGAACCGCGTCGGACATTAAGATCCAGGCGGAACTGATTTTGCATATGAAGAAGGTCATGGCAGACCTGACCGCCGAGCAGACTGGACAAACGGTGGAAAAGATCCTCAAGGACAACGACCGCGACAAGTGGTTCACGGCCGAGGAGGCGCTGGAGTACGGTTTCTTCGACAAGATCGCAGCGCATGCCGGCTCCGTCTCCGGCGGTGGTGGAACTGCCCAGGAATAGTCACCGGTCCCCGTCTACGCCGATTCCCCATACTTCAGGAGCTTAGAGAACAATGACCTACAATTTCGGAGCGTCAGCCGGTGGCTTCGCTGCCAATATGCCCACCAGCCGGTACGTGCTGCCTCAATTCGAGGAGCGTACACCCTACGGTTTCAAGCGTCAGGACCCGTACACCAAGCTGTTCGAGGACCGGATTATTTTCCTTGGTGTCCAGGTCGACGACGCCTCCGCGGACGATGTGATGGCGCAGCTGCTGGTGCTGGAATCGACCGATCCGGATCGCGACATTACCCTCTACATCAACTCGCCCGGTGGATCGTTTACCGCCATGACGGCCATTTACGACACTATGCAGTTTGTCCGCCCGGAGATCCAGACCGTGTGCCTGGGCCAGGCGGCCAGCGCCGCAGCTGTGCTGCTTGCCGCCGGGGCGCCGGGCAAGCGGCTGGCGTTGCCCAATGCCCGCGTTCTGATTCACCAGCCGGCCCTGTCCGGCGGCGACGGTGGTCAGGCCTCGGATATTGAAATCCAGGCCAATGAGGTTATGCGTATGCGCACGTGGCTCGAAGATACACTGGCGCGCCACTCCGGGCGCACCCCGGCGCAGGTAAACAACGACATCGAACGAGACAAGATCCTCACCGCGGCGGAGTCCAAGGAATACGGTCTGATCGACGAGGTGCTGGCGCCCCGGAAGATCAAGCCGCAGGCCATCACCAAGTAGTAGCCGTAAAGTACCGCCGGGGCGCCGAAGGAAAAGTACGCCGCCCCGGCGTTTGGCTTCCACTTGGGACAGGGTATGTGGCCTAGAGTGGAGGCATGGTCCGGGGCACGACAGCCCGGACTACCGGCCCGCTTCAAGGGCCAAGGCGCATTGCGCCCGATTCGAAAGGGAAACACAGATGGCTCGGATGGGCGAGAGCACTGATCTACTGAAGTGTTCCTTTTGTGGCAAGAGCCAGAAGCAGGTCCGGAAACTCATCGCCGGTCCTGGCGTCTACATCTGCGACGAATGCATTGAACTGTGCAACGAGATCATCGAGGAGGAATTGGCCGAAGTGGCCGACCTGGGCAGTTTTGAACTCCCCAAGCCTCGCGAGATCTTTGATTTTCTGCAGGAATACGTCATTGGCCAGGAACCAGCTAAGCGTTCCCTCGCCGTGGCTGTGTACAACCACTACAAGCGTATTCAGGCCGGTCACGGCTCTCGGGGCAATGCGCTGGCCGAGGGCGGGGCCCACGAAGACGTGGAGCTGGCCAAGTCCAACATTTTGCTCATCGGACCGACCGGCTGCGGGAAGACGTACCTGGCGCAAACGCTTGCCCGCCGGCTCAACGTTCCCTTCGCGGTTGCGGATGCGACCGCGTTGACGGAGGCGGGATACGTCGGCGAAGACGTTGAAAATATCCTGCTGAAACTGATCCAGGCCGCTGACTACGATGTCAAAAAAGCCGAACAGGGCATTATCTACATTGACGAGATCGATAAGATCTCGCGCAAGAGCGAAAATCCATCCATCACCCGGGACGTCTCCGGGGAGGGCGTGCAGCAGGCGCTGTTGAAGATCCTTGAAGGAACAGTGGCCTCCGTGCCGCCGCAGGGCGGGCGGAAACATCCGCATCAGGAATTCATCCAGATTGACACCACGAATGTGCTCTTCATTGTGGCCGGTGCCTTTGCCGGGCTGGAAGAAATAATCGGTTCACGGGCGGGTAAGAAGGGTATAGGCTTTGGTGCCCCGCTGAGCGCGCTCAAGCGCGTTGAAGCCAGCTATGGTGACGTCATGCCGGAGGATCTGCTGAAATTCGGCCTCATTCCCGAATTTATCGGCCGTCTCCCGGTCATCACCACCGTCTCGCATCTGGATCGTCCGGCCCTGATCCAAATCCTGTCCGAGCCCAAGAATGCTCTGGTCAAGCAGTACCAGAAAATGTTCATGCTCGACGGCGTGGAGCTGGTTTTTGAAGACGATGCCCTGCATGCGATTGCCGACAAGGCTCTTGATCGGGGTACGGGGGCACGAGGTCTGCGGGCCATTATGGAAGAAGTGCTGCAGCCGGTGATGTTCGACCTGCCCGGGCGGGACGATATCGCGAGCGTGGTGATCACCGCTGACGTGGTGAATACAGTCACCGAGCCGACCCTGATCCCGCATGACGTGGTGGCAAAGCGGCGCAATAAGTCGGCCTGACGCCGCTGTGCCTGGCAGCTGCTGCTTCCCATCCGCTGCTGTTTCTTATTCCCGGCCCGATCTGCACTATTTCCAGATGATCCAATGAGGAGAAACCATGACTGAATCCGCGAATTCGAAGTCCAATACAGCAAAGGCCAACGGCGCGGATTTCTGGTTTGACCCGCTGTGCCCGTTCGCCTGGGCAACGTCACGGTGGATCGGCGAGGTGGAAGAGGTCCGGGACATTTCCGTTCACTGGCACGTGATGAGCCTGTCGCTGCTCAATCAGGGGCGCCCCGGCCTCACCGAGGAGTACGAGTCGTTGATGAAACGCGGCTTGGGCCCGGTGCGCGTGATCACCGCAGCACGTGAGTTGCACGGCGAGCACTACGTCAAGGAGCTCTATGACGCGATGGGCACCGAGATTCACGTGAACGGAAATCAGGACTACTCGGAGGTCATTGCCAAGGCGCTGGCTCAGGTGGGGCTCGACCCCGATCTGCAGCGGTTTGCTAACGAGGACGTCTACGACATGCCGCTTCGCGCCAGCCACGAGTCCGGCATCAGCCTGGTGGGCGAGGACGTCGGGACTCCGATCGTGGCCTTTAACGGAACGGCATTTTTCGGCCCGGTGATTACCCAGATTCCCCGCGGTGACGATGCCGGTCGCCTATGGGACGCCACCGTCACCCTTGCCGGGTTCCCCTACTTCTTCGAACTCAAGCGCAGCCGCACCGAAGACCCGCAGGCCCAGTAAGCTCAGCTTTATCCGGCTGTTTGTCAGCCGTAGGCTACATGTGCGGAGGAGACCGTTATGACCTCTCTATCAGGGCGTTCACTTACCGCGCTGCTCGTTATCGATGTCCAGAATGACGTCATGGCCGGCGCGTACAACCGGGACGGCGTGGTCGCCAATATTGTCTCTCTGGTGGACAAGGCACGAGCGCAGGGCGCGCCAGTCATTTGGATTCAACATTCCGACGACGACCTACCGCAGGACAGCGAGGGCTGGCAGTACGTCCCAGAGCTGACGCGCGACGAGTCGGAACCGCTGGTCCACAAGCACTACGGGGATTCCTTCGAGGCCACCGATCTGGAGGATATCCTTGCCGGGCGCAAAGTGGGACACCTGATCATTGCCGGGGCGCAGACGGACGCCTGTATCCAGTCGACGCTGCACGGGGCGATCGTTCGCGGCTACGATGCAACCTTGGTCGGGGACGCCCACACCACCGAGGACCAGAGCGAGTGGGGCGCACCGGCGCCGGAGCTGGTCATCGCCCATACGAACCTCTACTGGCGGTATCAGAGGGCGCCGGGGCGGCGCGGAGCAACAGCGACCACCGCTTCGATCGACTTCGCGGCGGCCGCGAACTAGCGCCAGATCCGGCATTCAACGCAGCCGCAGGTGCTTTTCCCATCGTGGGCAGCACCCGCGGCCGCGTCGGTGTGTCCCTGCGTCGTGGTCCCGCGACGAGGGGCGCTTTGCGGTTAGCCTACGCCTGGCTGGGTTCCTGAACCGGCTCCTCCACGGGCGCGAGCACGACGTCGGTCACGGCCAGTTCGGCTCCCTCGACGAGAGTGAGCTCCCGGACATTACCTGCGGCGCGCAGGTCGCCGTGACCTGCCTGCAACCGGGCCAACTGTCCGGCCGGCGCGCTGATGGTGGCGCTGAGGACCTCGGTCCGCTGCTTGACCTTCGCCTCGGACTTGGCCTTACGGATACCGCTGAGCGCCGCCCCGACGGTGGCCAGCAGGGTGATATCTCCGGCACCTTCGCCCGTAGCCCCGGTTGCCTTGCGGTAAGCTACCGGCCACGGCGTGCGGTGCACCGATCCCGTCCGCCACCAGGACCACACCTCATCGGTCGCGAACGGGATGAAGGGCGCGAAAAGCCGCAGCAGGGAATCCAAGGCGGTAGCCAGTGTCGCCAGCACGGAAGCCTGCCCGGCATCCCCTGCGGCGCCGTACGCCCGGTCCTTGATGAGCTCCACATAGTCGTCGGTGAAGGACCAGAAGAACGTTTCCGTCAACTGCAGCGCACGGGCATAGTCATAGGCCTCAAACGCGGCGGTGGACTGGTCGACGACGTCCGCCAGCTGCGCGAGCAGCGCACCATCCAAGGGGGTGGTTACGGGTCCCGGCGCGGGGACCCCCGTGGTGCTCAGCACCGACGCCTCGGTGGCGCCGAGGTTCAGCACAAACTTCGAGGCATTGAGCAGCTTAATGGCCAGTCGGCGGCCGATTTTCATCTGACCGATCTCATACGCGGTGTCGGCGCCGAGCTTGGCGGAAGCGGCCCAGTAACGCACCGCGTCCGAGCCGAAGTCCTGGAGTACGTCGGTGGGAACCACCACGTTGCCCTTGGACTTGGACATTTTTTTTCGGTCCGGATCCAGGATCCAGCCGGAAATGGCAGCGTGCTTCCACGGCGCGGCCGACTGCAGAGCATCGGCGCGGACCACACTGGAGAACAGCCAGGTCCGGATGATGTCGTGGCCCTGCGGACGCAGATCAAAGGGGAAAACCTTGGCAAAAAGGTCCTCGTCCCGGCTCCAGCCGCCCACAATCTGTGGCGTCAGTGAGGAAGTGGCCCACGTGTCCAGGACATCCGCGTCCCCGGTGAAACCGCCGGGAGCGTCGCGCTGTGCTTCGTTAAAACCGGGGGCCGGCTCCGCCACGGGATCCACCGGCAGGGCCTGGTCCGCGGGGAGGATTGGCTGCGCATAGTCGGGGTTGCCGGCGGCATCTAGCGGGTACCAGACCGGGATCGGGACGCCGAAGAAGCGCTGCCGGGAAACCAGCCAGTCGCCGTTGAGCCCCTGCACCCAGTTCTCGTAGCGCGAGCGCATGAAGGCCGGGTGGAAGTCGACTTCCTTGCCACGGCCAATCAGCCGTTCGCGCCGGTCCGCGTCGCGGCCACCGTTGCGCAGGTACCACTGCCGGCTGGTGACGACCTCAAGAGGTTTGTCGCCGCGTTCGTAAAAATTCACCGAATGCGTGATCGGCTTCGGCTCGCCGTCCAGGTCCCCGCTTTCGCGCAGCTGCGCCACCACGGTTTCCTTGGCGCTGAACGTCGTCTTGCCGGCCAGCGCCTGATAATGCCCGGCGCCGTCGCCCTTGATCCACGCGGGTGTATCGGCCAGGATGCGCCCGTCCCGGCCCACGATGGCCCGGGTCGGCAACTGCAGCTCGCGCCACCAGGTGACGTCGGTCAGGTCGCCGAAGGTGCAGACCATGACCAGGCCGGAGCCTTTGTCCTGCTTGGCCAGCGGGTGGGCCTTGACCTCCACCTCCACGCCGTAGAGCGGCGAAAAGACCGTGCTGCCGAACAACGGCTGATAACGCTCGTCCTCCGGGTGCGCCACCAGTGCCACGCAGGCGGGAATCAGCTCGGGCCGGGTGGTCTCAATGAAGACTCTTTCGCCGTCCGGGCGGTGGAAGGCCACGCGGTGGAAGGCGCCCGGACGTTCCCGGTCCTCCAGCTCGGCCTGTGCAACGGCCGTGCGGTACGTGACATCCCAGAGCGTCGGCGCTTCTGCCATGTAGGCGTCCCCGGCGGCCAGATTGGCCAGGAAGGCCCGCTGGCTCACGGCGCGGGAGGAATCATCAATGGTTCGGTACGTCAGCTCCCAGTCCACCGACAGCCCCAAGGTACTGAACAGGTCCTCGAAGACCTTCTCGTCTTCCACGGCGAGCTCTTCACACAGTTCAATGAAGTTTCGGCGCGAAATCTGGATGAAGTCGCGTTCGTTTTTTGCCGGCTGGGCAGGCGGGGTGAATGCGGCGTCGTAAGGCAGCTTCGGGTCGCATCGGACGCCGTAATAGTTCTGTACCCGACGTTCGGTCGGCAGGCCGTTGTCGTCCCAGCCCATCGGGTAGAAAACATTCTTTCCGCGCATCCGCTGATAGCGGGCCAGTACGTCGGTTTGCGTGTAGGAGAACATGTGCCCCACGTGCAGTGAACCGGACGCCGTCGGCGGGGGAGTGTCGATCGAATAGACCTGATCCCTGCTGGTGTTCCGGTCAAACTTGTACGTGCCCTGTTCCCGCCAGCGCTTGGTCAGCACGGCTTCGAGCCCCTCCAAGGCGGGCTTATCGGGTACGGAGGACGTGGGTGCGGCGGGCGTGTCTGTGCCCTGAAGATGGTCGGCCATGTTCCGATTCTTTCATGTCCGCGGGGCTGAGGAGATCCCGGACTAGATTAGATCCATGACCGAATCCTCTCATTCCACATCCTCCTCGTCTGCAGTGCCGTCGGCTGCAGTGCCGTCCGTCGCCCCGTCCGCAGCGCCGGGGCACCTTCGACGCGCCGTGGTGACGGGGGCCAGCTCGGGCATTGGTGCTGCCACCGTGTGCAAGCTGCGCGCAGACGGATGGGACGTCGTCGCCGTCGCCCGCCGTACTGACCGGCTTGAGGCGCTGGCCGCCCAGACAGGTGCAGTGCCGTTCACGGCCGATGTGACGGACGACGGCGCCGTGGCGGCTTTGCAGACGTTCGTGGCCGGCCGCGGTGGCTTGGACACGTTGGTCAACATTGCCGGCGGTGCACGCGGCGCGGACAAGATGGCCGACGGCATGCAGGACGATTGGGACTGGATGTACCGGGTGAATGTCCTCGGCACGATGCGAATGATCCGCGCGTTCCTACCCGCCCTGCGCGGCCACGGTGCGGGTACGGTGCTGAACCTGACCTCTACGGCCGGCATCGAGGCCTACGAAGGGGGATCGGGCTATAACGCAGCGAAGTTTGCCCAGCATGCGCTCACCAAGGCGCTGCGGCTGGAGGAGGTTGAAAACAATCTGCGCGTCATTGAGGTCCTGCCGGGCATGGTGCACACCGAGGAATTCGCGTTGAACCGGCTCAGCGGGGACACGGCCGCAGCGCAGAAAACATACGCCGGCGTGGACAAGCCGCTGACGGCAGGCGACGTTGCGGATGTAGTTGCCTACGCGCTGAATCTTCCGCATCACATCAATTTGGATCAGATCGTCGTCCGTCCCGTTGCCCAGGCGGCTGCGCACAAAGTAATCCGCAGCGGTTCGTGACCTGGGTGGTTCGTGTCCTGAGCGGTTCGTGTCCTGGGGTGGCCTGTGACCTGGGTGGCTCGCCGCCGGGGCGGGAAAATGCACGCGGCGGGCAGACTCAGCCTTTCGAGCAGCGCGAAACGCTGCTGGCCAATAGGAAGTTTTCCTGCCGGGCACCTAGACTGGAGGGACCAGCTTTGATCCGGCCATCACCGGTGAGCTTCCGGAAGAACGTTTTGCGCAGCTGACCGCGTGGAATGAGTAGAACCGGACGGGTAAGCCCGTTACAGCAGCTAATGAGCGGCCGACGCCGAAAGGCACGTAAAGTGCAGCGGCGACGGTAAGTGAGGTGGTACCGCGGTATCTGCCCGGGCCGCAGCGGGAAGCCTGTCGTGGGATTCCCCGGGCGGACTCGGTGGGCGCCGTCCTCGCATCCTGAATGCAGAATTGTTCACGTTTCCCACAGGATGATGAGATGACCCACTACCCGAAGGCCAGTACAGTTTCCGCGCCGCACGAACCCGGCTCGCACGTACCCGGCGCTACGCCCAGCCCCGCTCCCACGCATGTTTCGGCCGCCGCCCGTTTCCCCGAGATCGAAGAGCGCGTCCTGAACTACTGGGCCCAGGACGGCACCTTCCAAGCCAGCATTGACAACCGGCCAGCCGCGCTGGGCGATCAGCCGCCCGGGGGCAACGAATTCGTTTTTTACGACGGCCCGCCGTTTGCCAATGGCCTGCCGCATTACGGACACCTGCTCACCGGTTACGTCAAGGACCTGGTGGCCCGCTACCAGACGCAGCTCGGCCGGCGGGTGGAACGCCGCTTTGGCTGGGACACGCACGGCCTGCCCGCCGAGCTGGAGGCGATGAAGCAGCTGGGCATGACGGACAAGCAGCAGATCGAAACAATGGGGATCGATAAATTTAACGATGCCTGCCGCTCCTCCGTAATGAAGTACGCCGGTGAATGGCAGGAATACGTCACCCGGCAGGCACGCTGGGTGGACTTCGACAATGACTACAAAACGCTCAACGTCGAGTACATGGAATCCGTGCTCTGGGCCTTCAAGCAGCTGCACGAAAAGGGCCTGACCTACAGCGGTTACCGGGTGCTGCCGTATTGCTGGAAGGACGAAACACCGCTGTCCAACCATGAGCTGCGGATGGACGAGGACGTCTACAAGATGCGCCAGGACCAGACGGTCACGGTCAGCTTCCCGCTCAAGGCCGGGGCGTCCGCCATCTCCCGGCGGCTCGCCGGGGTGCTGGCACTGGCCTGGACCACCACGCCCTGGACGCTGCCCACCAACCTCGCTCTCGCCGTCGGCCCCGACATCAGTTATGTTGTCCTGCCGGCAGGTCCGCACGGCATCGCCACCGGGGCGGCGAGCGGCAACGGTTTCCTGATCGCTTCGGATCTGCTGGCCTCCTATGCCAAGGACCTTGGTTATGAGGACGCGGCGGCGGCGGCGGAGGCGGTCACCGAAACGCTGCTGGGCACCGAACTGGCGGGTCTGGAATATGAACCGCTCTGGGATACCTTCGAGGACGCGGAGAAATACGGCACGCAGCGCGCCTGGCGGATCCTGCTGGCCGACTACGTCACGACCACCGACGGTACCGGAATCGTGCATCAGGCACCGGCCTACGGAGAGGACGACCAGAAGGTCTGCGAGGAAGCAGGCATCCCGGTTGTGCTCTCGGTCGATGACGGCGCCAGGTTCCTGCCGCTGTTTGCCGGCGGTGCGCTCGGTGCGATTGTGGGACTGCAGGTCTTCGAGGCGAACAAGCCGATTACCCGGGTGCTGCGCGCCGAGGGGCGACTGCTCCGGCAGGCAAGCTATGAGCACAGCTACCCGCACTGCTGGCGCTGCCGCAACCCGCTGATCTACCGGGCGGTGTCCTCCTGGTACGTCCAGGTCACAGCGTTCCGGGACCGGATGGTGGAGCTGAACCAGGAGATCAATTGGATTCCCGGGAACGTCAAGGACGGCCAGTTCGGTAAATGGCTGGCCAACGCCAGGGACTGGTCCATCAGCCGGAACCGGTACTGGGGCAGTCCCATCCCGGTCTGGCAGTCCGATGATCCGGAATTTCCACGCACCGAGGTGTACGGATCCCTAGCCGAGCTGCAGGGCGCCTTTGGCCGCCTGCCGCTGAACAAGGACGGCCAAGTGGACCTGCACCGGCCGTTCATCGATGAGCTGACGCGGCCCAATCCGGACGATCCGCGCACGCCCGAGCAGGGCCAGTCAACCATGCGCCGGGTGGAGGATGTGCTGGACGTCTGGTTTGATTCCGGCTCGATGCCGTACGGACAGGTGCACTACCCGTTCGAGAATGCCGACTGGTTCCAGACGCACAATCCGGCAGACTTCATCGTGGAATACATCGGCCAGACCCGCGGCTGGTTCTACATGCTCCATGTGCTCTCCACCGCGCTCTTTGACCGGCCGGCCTTCCGCAACGTGGTCAGTCACGGAATTGTGCTGGGCTCGGACGGGCAGAAAATGTCCAAGAGCCTGCATAACTATCCGGACGTGTCCGAGGTGCTGGACCGGGACGGCTCCGACGCGATGCGCTGGTTCCTGATGGCAAGTCCAATCCTGCGCGGGGGCAACCTCATCGTCACAGAACAAGGCATCCGGGACGGCGTTCGTCAGGTCATTCTGCCGTTGTGGAACGTGTACAGCTTCTTCACGCTGTACACCAACGCCGCCGGGAACGGGGCCGGCTACGACGCCCGGCTCCGCTATGACGGCTACAGCGATCCGCTGGATGATTATCTGTTGTCCCAGACCGGGCAGCTGGTCCGGGGAATCGGCCAGGCGCTGGACGGCTATGACATCTCCGGGGCGTGCGGGGAGCTGCGCAGCTATTTGGACATGCTCACCAACTGGTATGTCCGCCGCAGCCGGCAGCGGTTCTTCGACGAAGACCGGGACGCCTTTGACGCGCTCTACACCGCGCTGGAAGCCGTCTGCCGGGTAGCCGCGCCGCTGCTGCCGCTGGTCACCGAGGAAATCTGGCGCGGGCTGACCGGCGAGCGTTCCGTGCACCTGACCGACTGGCCGGACGCGCAGATATTCGGCGACAACCCGGAGCTGGTGCAGCAGATGACCCGCACACAGGTGATCTGTTCCACCGGCTCGAGCCTGCGCAAGGCTGCGAAGCTGAGGGTGCGCCTGCCGCTGCAGGAACTGACCGTCGTCGTCCCCGGCGCCGCTGCCCTGGCAGCGTACGCCGCCGTCATCGCGGACGAGCTGAACATCCGTACCGTCCGGCTGCTGGATTCCTCGGACGCCGCCCCGGAGCACTTCGGCATTGAAGAAAGGCTTGTGGTCAACGCCCGGGCCGCCGGGCCGCGCCTGGGTAAGGACGTCCAGCGGGCCATCAAGGGCGCCAAATCCGGCGACTGGTCCGTCAGCGCGGACCGTACCGTCACCGCTGGCGGACTGGAACTGGAACCGCAGGAATATTCGCTTGAGACAGTGGTGGCGGAGTCCGACGGCGGCGCAACAGCGGCGGTTTCGATGCTGCCCGGCGGTGGGTTCGTGGTGCTCAATACCGAGCTCACCCCCGAACTGGAAGCCGAGGGGGTGGCGCGGGACATGGTGCGCGCCATCCAGCAGGCCCGCAAGGACGCTGATTTGCAGGTCAGTGACCGGATTTTCACCACGGTTTCCGGCCCCCAGGATGTCATTGACGCGCTGCACGCCAATGCCGAACTGGTCCGGACGGAGACGCTCTCCGTGGGACTCGAATTGGTCCCCGGCGACGTGGACATCACAGTGACGGTGGGACGGTCTGCGCTGGAACGGACCGTGCGGCAGGGGACACCTGCTGAAGCGACGGCCGGACGGACGGATGCACAGTGAGCGCAGGGGAGAACATGCACGGCGAAAAGCACGACGAATTCTCGGTGGAAAGCGTCTTTGCGGAGCTGCTGGGCCGCGCACCGGAAAACAAAATGGAACCGCGGCTGGCTCCGTTGTTCCGCGCGATGGACGTCTTGGGGGAGCCGAATAAGGCCTTCCCCGTGATCCACATCACCGGGACCAACGGCAAAACCTCGACGGCACGGATGATCGAGGCAGGACTGCGGGCGCACGGGCTGCGCACGGGCCGCTACACCAGCCCGCATCTTTCCAAGGTCACGGAACGGATCTGCATCGACGGCGCGCCGGTGCCGGATGAGACGTTCGTGCGAATCTGGGACGAGATCCGCCCGTATCTGGCGATTGTGGATGCCGAGCTCGAGGCGGATTCGCAGCCGCGACTGACGTACTTTGAGTGCCTGACGATTCTGGCCTTCGCGGTTTTTGCCGATGAACCGGTTGACGTGGCTGTCCTGGAGGTGGGGTTGGGCGGGCTCACCGATGCCACCAACGTCGCCGACGGCCAGGTGGCGGTGGTGACGCCGATTTCCCTGGACCACACCGAACTCCTCGGGGACACCACGGGGGACATTGCGGTGGAAAAATCAGGGATCATCAAGGAAGGTGCCTTTCTGATCAGCGCTGCGCAACCGGTTGATGCGGCCCAGACGCTCTTGGAAGCTGCGCGGGAAAAGAACGCCGAATTCCGCTTCGAAGGCGTGGAGTTCGGCGTGGAGAGCCGTTCGGTCGCCGTCGGCGGTCAAGTGTTGACGGTGCAGGGACTGGCCGGCCGTTACCCGGACCTGGTGCTGCCGCTGCACGGCGCGCACCAGGGCGAGAACGCGGCCGTCGCCGTGGCCGCCCTGGAGGCCTTCTTTGGCGGCGGCAGTAGGGAACTGGATATCGACGTCCTCCGTACCGCTTTCGAATCCGTCAGCTCGCCGGGCCGGCTGGAAGTGCTCCGCACCGCGCCTACGGTTGTCGTGGACGCGGCGCACAATCCCGCCGGCATCGCGGCCAGTGCCCGGGCCCTGCAGGAGGCTTTCGCCTTCAGCAAGCTGGTGCTGGTTTTGGGCATCCTGCAGGAAAAGGACGCGGAGGGAATTCTGCGTCAGCTGCGGGAATCCTATGGCGACGAGGCGGAGGAGATCTGCCTGACGCAATCGAAATCCCCGCGGGCCATCCCTGCAGCCGAGCTTGCCGAGCTGGCATCGGATCTTGGCTGGAGCGAGGAAAACATCCATAGCGCAGAAGGCCTGGACGATGCGATCGAATGGGCGGTGGAACGCTCGGAAAGCCACAACGACCTCTCCGGCGGCGTGCTGATCACCGGCTCCATCACCCTCGTGGCCGAGGCTCGGATCCTGCTCGGTAAGGAAGGCGTGTAAATGGCACGGCTAACGAAGGCCCAAAAAGCATGGCAGCCGGGAATGCCGAAGAAGCGGCGTTCCACGAAAGTGATGTTTGCCTCCGTTGTGCTGGCCTTGGAGGCATTCGTCGCCTTCTTTGCGACGCTGGTGGTGTTCGGGCTCCGGGGCAGGGAAGTGCCGCAGCCGCTGATCCTGGCGGCCGGCATCGTCCTGAGCCTGGTCCTGATCGGCTCCTGCGCCTTCATGTCCCGCCGGTGGGGACCAGCCGTTGGCTGGATACTGCAGCTGGTCCTGATCGCCGCCGGGTTCCTGGAGCCGATGATGTTTGTCATCGGTGTGCTCTTCGCTTTGACCTGGTGGTACGCCTTGCGGGCCGGAATCCGGATCGACCGCGAGAACGCGGTACGGGACAGTGAACAGACCCAATGGGAGCAAAACCACCCCGGCGAACCCCTAAACTAGCTATCGAATCTTTCGGTAAGAAGATAATTACCGGCAGAAAGGAAATTGGAGGAACTGTGAGCATTGAGCGCACCCTGGTATTGGTCAAGCCCGACGGCGTCGCCCGCAATCTGACCGGCGGTATTCTGGCCCGGATCGAGGCAAAGGGTTACACCTTGGTGGAGCTGAAAATGACGGCTGCCACGCGGGCCCAGCTGGAGCAGCACTATGAAGAGCATGTAGGGAAGCCCTTTTACGAGCCGCTGGTGGAATTCATGCTCAGCGGGCCGGTGGTTGCCGCGATCTTCGAAGGTCACAGCGTGATCGAGGGTTTCCGCTCGCTGGCGGGAACTACCGATCCGACGACGGCGGCACCGGGCACCATCCGTGGGGATCTGGGCCGCGACTGGGGCGTGAAGGTCCAGCAGAACCTGGTGCACGGGTCCGATTCGGTCGAATCGGCGCAGCGCGAAATCGGCATCTGGTTCCCGTAGCCCTCACCCGGTGAGTGGGTACATCTGCCCCTATCTGCGCAACATTTAGGGGCAGATGTACCCACTCACCGGCGGCGGCGGCGCAGCGACGGCGGCTCTGTTGCTACCCGGCGCCTCCGCCGAGGAACAGATTCATAAAGCGGAAGAAAATGCTCGCCGCCACGCCAAGGTACAGCAGCCCAACAATCACCCAGGCCCAGTCGGCGAGAAACCTCGTCACCGCGGCCGGAGCGGGGATGATTCCATGCTGGAGGTTCCGGACGGTGGTCCAGACGAAGAGTGGGATCATCATCGCCCATACCACCATGCAGTACGGGCACAGAATGCCGATCGCATAAAGCGCCTGCGACCAAAGCCAGGCGATCATGATCATCCCGAGGGTGACGCCGACCTGCAGCCCGACCCAATACCAGCGGCTCAGCCGCGCACCGGCCAGCAGCACCATGGCCGTGGTGATGATGACGGCAAAGGCAAACACGCCGATCAGCGGGTTGGGAAACCCGAAGAGTTCGGCCTGGTGCGTTGCCATGACTTTGCCGCAGGAAATCCACGGATTCACATCACAATTGGTAATGGCGTTGGGATCTTTATAAAGCTCCAGCCGGTCCAGCACCAGAGCGCCGGCGGCCAGCCAGGACACCACTCCAGTGACCAGCAGCAGCCAGCCGAACGGTTTCCGGCGCGTCAGCAGCGGAAAATCGGCGTCGCCGTCGGCGTCGTCCGTACCCGCACGGCGCGACGACGGCGCTAAACGGGACGCCGGGTTCATCCGGGAACCGTTGCGGTCCGCACGCCCAGCGGTAGAGCCTCTTGACATCGTATTGCCTGCGGCATTCTGGGGCCGGGCCATAGTCACCTGTTTCCTCGGTAAGCGGATCTGTCCGATTCTAACCCGGCCATCTGGGCGGAACCGGGCGCCAATACCGGCCGCCTACGCTGTATGAGATAATGATTTTGGCTGGCACTCGTTCCACATGCGGGTTTCGGTCCAATGGCAAGGTTTCAAGCTCGCCGGTGATGCACCGTCAAGCGCACGGGGTGAAGATACCCGTCGCGTTCCGGTATCCACCGAGCGGCCCCGCTGGGCAGAACGACCAGCGGGAGAGGGAACATGCAATTGGCTTCCAAGTGATTCCGCACCCAATGCTCGTGCGACCTTGGAAGTATCCACACGACTTCTGTCAACGCCCGAGGGTTTTGACTAATTCGCCCTAGCGGGCGCCGGATGTGGCGACGCCTTCGGGGCTGGAGCAACGCCACAGATGGATAATGAACAGTCTTTCGCAGAAGCAAACGCAGCAGGCAATAATTCAGCCGCAGAAGACACCAGCACGAATGAGAACGCTGTCGCTGAGGCGGTCGGGAGCGCCGGCGCGTCCGCCGAAACAGGTACGACGACGGCGGTAAAGCGTCCGGCGCGGAGCCGCCGTAAAACGGTCCAACAGGAAAGCCTTCCGGCACCCGCCCGGGTAGCGGAAGATTCAGGTCTGGCGGAAACCACGGAAGCGGCTTCCGCTGGTGGCTCGGATGGTCAGCGGCTGGTCAGGAAAACACCGGTGCGCCGGAGCAGGGCCAAGAAGGTCGTCGAAGCCTCGGTTGCGGAGGATTCCGCGGCGGTGCATGCGGCCCTGGAGCTGCCGGAGCTTCCCGAAGCGACCTCCGAAACCGCGGCCGGCCCTGTGGCGGCTCCTGCCGCGCAGACGTTGGAAACTAGGGCACCGAAGCGGCCCGCCCGCCGTCGGGCATCCTCCCCGATAGCTTCCCCGGCATCGACAGTTACGGGCCCCGCGGACCTGCGTCCGGCGGCGGCAGGTGCCGTAGCCGTCGAATCGGCTATGACCGTTGCTGTCGAGCTGGCCGCGCCTGCCGTTGCTGTCGAACCGGCCGCGCCCGCCGTTGCTGTCGAGCCGGCCGCGCCTGCCGTTGCTGTCGAACCGGCCGCGCCTGCCGTTGCTGTCGAACCGGCCGCGCCTGCCGTTGCTGTCGAACCCGCCGCGCCCGCCGTGCCGGAGACCACACCCCGTGCCGTCGCAGAGCAACCATCCCTCTTCCTGGCTCCGGGTCTGTCCGTGCTGTTTCAGGCGCCCGATCTGAGCGCGGCTGCAGCCACCGCAAAAACCACCGCCGTCGATCCGGCGGAATCCGATGATGATTCGGACGCCGGCGAGGGCGGTGGCCGCCGCAGGCGTCGTGGCCGGACCCGACGGGGGCGCTCCGAGGACGCCGGACTGCGTTCTGACAACGCTTCATCTCTTGATGACGCCGACGACAACGCCGGTGATGACAACGATCGTGATGACAACGACCGTGATGAGAACGGCCGTGACAACAACGACCGTGACAACAACGGCGTAACCTCCCGCCGCCGTCGCCGCAGGCGCCGCGGTGACCAGGATCTAGAACTCACCGGCGGCAGCGACGAAGACCCGCCTAACACCGTTACCCGCGTCCGCGCACCACGGCAGCCCTCCGAGGCACCGGTCTCCAACAAGGTGACCAGTCTGCGCGGCTCCACGCGGCTTGAAGCGAAGAAACAGCGCCGTCGTGAATCCCGTGACACCGGACGACGGCGCCAGGTGATCACCGAAGCTGAGTTCCTGGCCCGACGGGAATCCGTTGACCGCACCATGGTGGTTCGCCAGCGGGATGAGCGGATCCAGATCGGGGTCCTGGAGGACGGAATTCTGGCCGAGCACTTTGTCTCCAAGACGCAGCAGGATTCGCTGATCGGCAACGTCTACCTGGCCAAGGTCCAGAACGTGCTGCCCAGCATGGAAGCGGCCTTTGTTGACATTGGCCGCGGCCGCAACGCCGTGCTCTACGCGGGCGAAGTTAATTGGGATGCGTCCCGGCTGGACGGCCAGGCACGCCGGATCGAAAATGCGCTCAAGTCCGGGGATTCCGTTTTGGTGCAGGTGACCAAGGATCCCGTGGGCCATAAGGGCGCGCGGCTGACCAGCCAGATCTCGCTGCCCGGCCGCTATCTGGTGTACGTGCCAGGCGGCTCGATGACAGGCATTTCCCGCAAGCTCCCCGATGTGGAACGCAACAGGCTCAAGCGGATCCTGAAGGATCACTTGCCGGAAAACGCAGGTGTCATAGTCCGCACCGCCGCCGAAGGTGCCAGCGAGGAAGAGCTCACGCACGATATCAACCGGCTGCGCGCGCAGTGGGAAGGCATCGAGGCTCAGGCCACGTCCACCAAGATCCTGGCCCCGGAGATGCTGTACGGGGAACCCGACCTGACCATTAAGGTGGTCCGTGACGTCTTCAACGAGGACTTCAGCAAACTGATTGTTTCCGGCGAGGAGGCCTGGGACACGGTCGAAGCCTATGTGACCTATGTGGCCCCTGATCTGGTGGACCGGCTGGAGAAGTGGACCAAGAACGAGGACATCTTCGCAGCGTTCCGCATCGAGGAGCAGATCGCGAAGGCGCTGGAGCGCAAGGTGTTCCTACCCTCCGGCGGCTCCCTGGTGATCGACCGCACCGAGGCGATGACCGTCGTCGATGTTAACACTGGCAAGTTCACCGGTTCCGGCGGAAACCTCGAGGAAACCGTCACGAAGAATAACCTGGAAGCGGCCGAGGAAGTGGTCCGGCAGCTGCGGTTGCGGGACATTGGCGGCATCATTGTCATTGACTTCATCGACATGGTGCTCGAATCCAACCGGGATCTGGTACTACGCCGTCTGGTCGAGTGCCTGGGCCGGGACCGGACCAAGCACCAGGTTGCGGAAGTGACCTCGCTGGGCCTGATTCAGATGACCCGGAAGCGGATGGGGACCGGCCTGCTGGAGGTCTTCGGCGAGCAGTGCGAGGCCTGCGCCGGCCGCGGCGTCGTAACCCAGGACGTGCCGGTGGAGCATCGCCGCATGCAGACCACGACGGCGGCGGAGCAGCACCATCCGCAGGTACGCCACGACCAGCCGCGTCACGAGCAAGCCAGACAGGAGCCGGCCCGCCAGCAGCGCGAAAAGAAGCGCCGCCGGGGGCAGCAGGGTGCAGAAGCGGAAATCTCGGATGCTCCGATGGCTGAAGTGAGCGATGCCGAGCGCCAGGCGAAGGCTTCCGCGGCCCGGACCGCGCTGGCAACGATCGCCGCGGCGACCCATGCCGCCCATCTGGATGGTGCTGAGCACCATGCGCCGGAGCAAGGCGCGGCTGTTGAACACACTGCGGTGGCGGGGCATGTTGGCGCTCGGCGGGAGGCCGGAGGCGACGCAAAAACTCAGGATCCGCGGGGCGGGCAGTTAACCATTGGCGGCGAAGCGATCGAGCTCCCGCGGGGCAACAGCCGCCCGTTGGGGGCTCCGGTTGATCCAGCCCTGGCCTTGGCGGGGCTGGCGGACGTGCTGGAGCACCTTGCCGAAGGTTCAGCCGCCGAGGTCCCGGATCACTCCGGGTTGGACGCCAGCGGCGAGCCCCTGCGCACCAACGAACGCCGGGGACGTCGTAACCGCGGTGCCAGCCGTGCCCAGGGTTCCGCTAACGCGAATGAGGTTCAGCAGCGCACGGCGGCGCCGGCCGGCACCGTAGAGGCCAACGCCGGGCAGGAACACGTAGTCCACGTTCCGGCCAGACCAGACCATGCTCCGCGCACCGCTGCTGTCCAGCAGGGCGCGAAAGCAGCCGAACCGATTATTCTCGGTGTGGGAGTGCCTGCTTCCGAGCTTTAGAACCTCGGGCAGAACATACTCGCAAACCCCGGCAACCCCTCGCCCAAGGTGGGGTTGCCGGGATTTTGCGGGTTAGTCCGCAGCTTTGAGATGGGCGGGAAGATGTTCCGCCCCTCCATCGGCTAGGGTGGGTTTTGACACGGGGTGCCGCGCCATAGGGCCGGCTGAGATCCAGACCCGTCGAACCTGCCCGGCCAGCACCGGCGAAGGGATGTCCCTATGACCAGCGGAACCCAGCCCAACTCACGGCCCGAAAACCCACAGCGTCGGATTCCGCGGGTACTCAGCATCGCCGGTTCCGATCCCTCTGGCGGGGCCGGGATCCAGGCGGATTTGAAAAGCATCGCGGCCAACGGCGGCTACGGCATGGCAGTCATCACTGCGCTGACCGCCCAAAATACCCAGGGCGTGCGCTCCGTGCACGTCCCGCCCGTGGCGTTCCTTCAGGACCAACTCGACGCCGTGGCGGAGGACATCGTGATCGATGCGGTCAAGATTGGGATGTTGGGGGATGCAGCGGTGATCAACACCGTAGCCCGCTGGCTGGAACACACCCGGCCGGCCGTCGTCGTCCTCGATCCCGTGATGGTGGCCAGCAGCGGTGACCGTCTGCTGGCGGCAGACGCTGAGCAAGCGCTGCAGCGGCTGCTGCGTCAGGCGGACCTTGTCACCCCCAACCTCCCGGAACTCGCCGTGCTGCTGGGGGAGGAACCGGCCGAAAGCTGGGAGGAGGCGCTGGCGCAGGGGAAGCGGCTAGCCTTCGGCAGCGACATACGGGTACTGGTGAAGGGCGGCCATCTGCACTCACCGGACTGCCCGGATGCGCTGGTTGACCCGGACGGTTCCGTGTACGAAGTCAGCGCGCCCCGGGTTCGAACGCGCAATACGCACGGCACCGGCTGTTCGCTCTCGGCTGGCCTCGCTACTGTCCAGTCGCAGCTGGGGGACTGGCCGGCAGCCCTGCGGCAGGTGAAGTCATGGCTGCGCGGCGCGCTTGACCATGCCGACGAACTGCGGGTGGGCAGCGGTCACGGTCCGGTACATCACTTCCATGCGCTCTGGTCTACCCGTGCACCGGAGGGAAATGACTTTTCCGCGCAACTGTGGAGGGACAGCGCTGCCGTGCGCATGGCGATTACCGGGCTGGAGTTCATCCGGAATCTGGGCAATGGAACCCTTGCTGAAAGGCACTTCGCTTATTACCTGGCCCAGGATGCACTGTATTTGACGGGTTATTCGCGCGTTTTGGCCCGGGCCAGTGCCTTGGCGCCCACGGAAGCGGAACAGCTGTTCTGGGCCACGTCGTCGCGGCAGTGCCTCGAGGTGGAGACGGAGCTGCACCGCAATTGGCTGGGTGCGCTGACCGAGCCGGCTGTGCAGGGACCGGTGACCAAGGCCTACGTGGATCATCTGCTGGCGGCCAGCTCCGGCGGCAGCTACGGGGAGGTAGTCGCCGCGGTCCTGCCCTGCTATTGGCTGTACGCGGATGTCGGAGCGAGGCTGCACCGGCAGTTCCTGATCGATTTTCCGGACGACGACGGCGGCGACGGCGGTGGATCCCACCCGTATGCCGCATGGCTGCGTACCTATGCGGATGAAGCGTTCGCGGCGGCGACCGAACAGGCCATTGCCATCACGGACGCGGCAGCCCGAAACGCCTCGCCCGCAGACCGGGAGCGAATGCGCCGCGCGTTCGCCCAGTCGGCGAAGTATGAGCTGGCCTTCTTTGACGCACCGAGACTGCACGCGGAAAAATACCCATCCGCCGCGCCGGTGTCCTGAGCGCCAAACGCCCGACCACAAGCTAAGCTGGCTAGGCAGGGTTCTCCGGTGCCAGGCTCTATTGCCCGTCGAAGGCGCGACCCAACAGTGGCGCTTATCACGGCAGGTCTCGGGGAGCCCGCCTCATTTGCGGCCGAGGGCGGATCTAGCGTATTCTTGATCTTCGGTGCTTACGCCAGTTCAGGGCATTTACTCCTTTGAGAGGTCCTCGGCGTCGGGGCACAGCAGGCATCCGGCGAAATATTTTCCGGATCCGCACGTAAACTTTGTTATAAACGTCGAGAGAAGTGAGTTCCACAGTGGTGTACGCGATTGTCCGCGCAAGCGGCCGCCAAGAGAAGGTTTCCGTTGGAGACTACGTAACCCTGAACCGCGTCCCCGGTGGAGCCGGCAGCACATTTGAGCTGCCCGCTTTGCTCCTGGTTGATGGTGAGAAAATCACCTCCGCCGTTGAGGACCTGGCCAAGATTAAGGTTACGGCTGAAATTCTGGAAGATCTTCGCGGCCCGAAGATTGTCATCCAGAAGTTCAAGAACAAGACCGGCTACAAGGTCCGCAAGGGCCACCGTCAGGAACTGACCAAGGTAAAGATCACCTCGATCGCGTAGTTTCTCAACCCGCTGCGGTTTCTTAGACCGCGGCTATGCGATCCCGTGGTTCAGTCGTCTTCAGTCGAATAAGGTAGGCATTTCAAATGGCACATAAAAAGGGTGCGAGTTCCACTCGCAACGGCCGTGACTCCAACGCCCAGTACTTGGGCGTAAAGCGTTTCGGTGGTCAGGTAGTTTCCGCAGGCGAGATCATCGTCCGCCAGCGTGGAACGCATTTCCACCCCGGCGCCGGCGTAGGTCGCGGTGGCGACGACACGCTGTTCGCTCTGACGGCAGGAGCCGTTGAATTCGGCACCGCCCGCGGCCGCCGTGTTGTGAACATCGTTACCGCAGCAGCTGCGCAGTAGCAGCAGGCACAGTAGCACCAGACGTTTTTCCTGTGGAGCGGGCCGCTTGGCCCGCTCCACAGCCTTTTAACTACGTTGACTTTGACATCGGGTCTGGTGCCGAAGGTGCCCCAACTTGGTTGCATTATTTGCTTTACTGCCCGCGGATAGAATTGACGCGAGGGCAGAACTATTCAAGGAGAATCCATTGGCCAGCTTTGTTGACCGGGTTGTATTGCACGTATCCGGCGGGACAGGTGGCCATGGCTGCGTCTCAGTCAAGCGGGAGAAATTCAAGCCCTTGGGCGGTCCCGACGGAGGCAACGGCGGTGACGGCGGCAACGTCATTTTGCGCGTGTCGGAGAACACGACCACGTTGCTGGACTACCACCACGCCCCGCACCGGCACGCCAGCAACGGCGGTCCTGGGATGGGTGACTGGCGCAACGGCAAGACCGGCGAAACCCTGATCCTCCAGGTTCCGACCGGAACTGTTGTCAAAACCAAGGACGGCGATGTTCTCGCGGATCTGGTCGGCGAAGGCACCGAATACATTGCTGCCGCCGGTGGCCAAGGCGGCCTCGGCAACTCATCCCTGGCGTCGCAGAAGCGCAAGGCCCCCGGTTTCGCCCTCCTCGGCGTTCCCGGCGACGCGCGGGACGTGGTCCTGGAGCTTAAGAGCATCGCGGATATCGCGCTGGTGGGCTTCCCCTCCGCCGGCAAGTCGAGCCTGATTGCAGCAATGTCGGCAGCCCGGCCCAAGATCGCCGACTACCCGTTCACTACCCTTATTCCGAACCTCGGCGTGGTCCAGGCGGGCGATGTCCGCTTCACGATTGCCGACGTTCCGGGCCTGATCGAAGGTGCCAGCGAAGGCAAGGGGCTTGGGCACCACTTCCTGCGCCATGTGGAGCGTTGCGCCGCTTTGGTGCACGTCCTGGATTGTGCTGTGCTCGAATCGGACCGGGACCCGCTGAGTGATCTTGCGGTCATCGAGCGGGAATTGGACCGCTACGCCGTCGACATGAGCTTTGCCGGTTCCGACGGTGAGGTCGTGCCGCTGAACGCCCGGCCGAAGCTGGTGGCGCTGAACAAGATTGATACCCCGGATGGCCGTGACATGGCCGAGTACGTCCGCGGCGATCTGGAATCCCGTGGCTACAAGGTCTTCGAGATCTCCGCCGTCAGCCATGAGGGGCTGCGCGAGCTAGGCTTCGCCATGGCCGAGATCGTCCAGTCCGCCCGTGAAGACGTCAAAACCGAGGCCGCCAGGGTTCCCGTTCCGGTGCTGCGTCCGCGCGCCGTCAACGACGGCGGCTTCAGCATCCGCCGTGAGGAAAAGAACCTCGAACCGTTCTTCCGGATTCTGGGCGCCAAGCCGGTCCGGTGGGTGCTGCAGACGGACTTCAACAACGAAGAAGCAGTCGGGTACCTTGCCGATCGGCTGGCCAAGCTCGGCGTCGAGGACAAACTTTTCAAGGCAGGTGCTACACCGGGAGACACCGTCATCATCGGCGAGGGCGATGGCATGGTCTTCGACTGGGAGCCCACCATGATGGGGGGAGCGGAGCATCTGGCGTCTCCGCGTGGTACAGACATCAGGATGGCGGACTTCGGCGACCGACCGACCCGTACGC
Organism: Arthrobacter endolithicus; assembly: GCF_026627425.1. Classification (GTDB taxonomy): domain Bacteria; phylum Actinomycetota; class Actinomycetes; order Actinomycetales; family Micrococcaceae; genus Arthrobacter_M. The sequence goes on along the minus strand of NZ_JAPNLH010000002.1, from coordinate 280,073 downwards.
AAAAGCGTGAAGAACAGCAGGAGCGCAAGGACGCGCGGGCGGCGACCCGGGTGGAGCTGGAGGCCGAGCGCAAGTCGGGAGTCTGGACCGAAACGCCGGGGCCGGGCAGGAAAGCTGCCCCGCTGCGCGAAAGCCAGCTCGCGGACGACAGTGCCTTGGACCATCCTTCGGCGCATCACGCCGGCGATGACTCCTAAGGGGAAAATGCAGACGGAAAGTCCTGTGTCGGCTAAATTGCAGGACCGCTACAGTCTGGCCACTGCGGGCAGAATAGTCGTCAAAATTGGTTCCTCCTCGCTGACCAGCGTGGCCGGTGGAATTTCGGAGCCGGCTCTGCTGGCGCTGGTGCAGGTGCTCGCCGAGCGCCGGCTGCAGGGAACGGAAGTCATCCTGGTCTCCTCCGGCGCAATAGCCGCGGGGCTGGCACCGCTCGGTTTGGCCCGGCGGCCAAAGGACTTGGCTACCCAGCAGGCGGCGGCAAGCGTGGGCCAAGGACTCCTGATGGCACGGTACAGCCAGGCCTTTGCCGCGCACGGTGTCACCGTCAGCCAGGTGCTGCTGACCGCCGAAGACCTGACCCGGCGTACTCAGCACGTCAACGCGCACCGGGCCTTGGAACGGCTGCTGAATCTGGGCGTGGTGCCGATAGTGAACGAAAACGACACGGTGGCCACGCACGAAATCCGTTTTGGCGACAATGACAGGCTGGCCGCGCTGGTGGCCCATCTGGTCAAGGCTGAGGCTCTGGTCCTGCTCTCAGACGTTGACGCGCTCTACGACGGGCCGCCCCAAAGCGGTGCGCAGCGGATTGCACACGTCGCCGGACCGGAGGATCTGGTCGGCATTACCATCGGCCGTGCCGGCGGTCTGGGCACCGGGGGCATGGCCACCAAGGTCGAAGCTGCCGGAATCGCGGCGGACACGGGAATTCCCGCGCTGGTCACGTCCGCGGCCAACGCCGCCGCTGCCCTAGCCGGTGAAGACGTCGGAACCTGGTTCAGTGTCAACGGTGTACGCCGGCCTGTGCGACTGCTCTGGCTGGCGCATCTTGCGGATATCCGCGGCACATTGACTCTCGACGACGGCGCCGTCAAGGCCGTGCGCGAGCGGCACAAATCTCTGCTGCCGGCCGGAATTACCGCCGTGACGGGCGTCTTTGAGGCCGGTGACGCCGTCGACCTCGCTGATCTGAACGGGAATGTGGTGGCCCGCGGTTTAGTGAACTACGCAGCCGCGGAGCTCCCGCAGATGCTGGGCCGCGGAACCAAGGAACTGGCGCTGCAGCTGGGTCCGGAGTACGAACGTGAGGTTGTTCATGTTGACGATCTGGTGCTGCTCTAGGCGGCCCTTGGCCTAAACTTGTTTTATGAATGAGCTGGCTGTGGAACAAGGCGTAACCGAAGCGGTGCATGCCGTTGCGGACCTTTCCCGAGCGGCGTCGCGCCGGATGGCACACGCAAACCGTGCCCAAAAAGACCGGGGTCTGCTGGCAATAGCTGTGGACCTGCGGGAACGCCAAGACTCGGTGCTGGCCGCCAACGCCAGGGATGTTGCCCGGGGCAGGGAGGGCGGAACAACCGAAGCGCTGCTGGACCGGCTCACGCTGACGCCGGACCGGGTTGCCGCACTATCGGATGCGCTCGAAAAGCTCGCGTCGCTGCCGGATCCGGTGGGAAACGTGGTCCGCGGACAGACGCTGCCCAATGGTCTGCGGATGCGCCAGGTGAATGTCCCCTTGGGCGTCGTGGCAGCCATTTACGAGGCGCGGCCCAACGTCACCGTGGACATCGCCGGTCTGGCGCTCAAGAGTGGAAATGCCGTGATTCTCCGGGGCGGCAGCGCGGCGGCAGAGACGAATGAAGCACTTGTCGGGATCCTCCGCGACGCTCTCGAACGTACCGGACTCCCGGCCGACGCGGTGCAAAGCGTGGACCGGTACGGACGCGCTGGTGCGAATGTTCTCATGCGGGCCCGTGGCCGAATTGACGTTCTGATCCCGCGTGGTGGGCGGGACCTGATCCAGTCTGTATTGAATAACGCTTCCGTCCCCGTCATTGAAACGGGTGAGGGAAACGTCCACATTTACCTTGACGAATCCGCGCCCGCAGGCATGGCGGTCGATATTGTCCTCAATGCCAAGACGCAGCGTCCCAGTGTCTGCAACACCGTCGAGACGCTGCTCGTTCACCGCAACGCTACGGCCCTGCCGGACGTATTGTCCGCGTTGTCTGCCGCAGGGGTCCGGTTGCACGTTGATGAGCGCATCATGGCGGAACTTCCCGCCGGACTCAGTGCCGAAGCGGCGTCCGATGCGGACTGGGGGCGTGAATACATGGATCTTGATCTCGCCGTGGCCATGGTCGATTCGCTGGACGCTGCCGTCCGCCACATTAGGCGCTGGAGCACCGGGCACACGGAAGCGATCGTGACCAACGACCTGTCCAGTGCTGAGCGCTTCATTGCCGAGGTAGACTCCGCGGCGGTGATTGTCAACGCCTCCACGCGCTTCACCGATGGTGCCCAGATGGGATTGGGTGCCGAAGTCGGAATTTCGACCCAAAAGCTGCACGCTCGTGGGCCGATGGGTTTGAGTGAACTGACCACCACCAAATGGATCGTTCGTGGTGAGGGCCAAATCCGCGCCTAGCAACCGATCCGGGAGCGTTCGGCGGCCGCAATGGGCTGCTTCGCGTAACATGATAGTTCAAGGTGTTTGACCCGCCGCCCGGCTGGTCGGACGAACGCGTAGTTGATACTTAGGGGAGAAAAATGCTGACCCAGCTTGCCGGCGTTCTTGCGGCCGCCACCGAACACGAGGAAAAAGCGCCGCTGTTCATGCCGTGGTGGATGTTTGGCGTTTCAATTTTCGTCATTTTGATCGTGCTGATGTTCATTACCGCCTCCTTTACGAATATGGGCAACCGCCATTCCGCCGTTGACGAAAGCCCAGATCCGCACCGCCAGCACACGAACAAGCACGATCACGGCGAGGGCGAGAAGATTCCCCATTTCTAACACACCTTCGCCCGCGGCAGAGGTGAAGGATTCGCCCAGACGCCTCCGACTAGGGGTCATGGGCGGAACCTTCGACCCGATCCACCACGGGCACTTGGTGGCGGCGAGTGAAGTCGCCGCTGTATTTAACCTCGATGAGGTGGTTTTTGTGCCCACCGGACAGCCGTGGCAGAAGGCGAAGACCCAGGTCAGCCTGCCCGAGCACCGCTACCTGATGACGGTAATCGCCACCGCATCGAACCCGCGATTCACTGTCAGTCGAGTCGATATCGACCGGCCAGGACCAACCTTCACCATTGATACTTTGCGCGATTTGCGCAGGATGCGCCCGGACGCCGACTTGTTCTTCATCACCGGTGCCGACGCGATGGCACAGATCATGTCGTGGAAAGACAATGATGAGCTGTGGTCGCTGGCACACTTCGTCGGTGTCACGCGGCCAGGCCACGTCCTCGACGGTATGGGGCGTTCTGACGTAAGTTTGTTGGAAGTTCCCGCAATGTCGATTTCGTCAACCGACTGCCGTGACCGTGTCCAGGAACAAAATCCCGTGTGGTATCTGGTCCCTGATGGCGTGGTGCAATACATAGCCAAGTACGGGCTCTATCTTCAACGAGGGCACAGTGGTGTGGGATCCAATCAACAGGTGAGTTCTAGTACTGAATGAGTAGTAAATGAGCAAGAGATCAGAACAGCGACGCAGCCGCCGGGTACGCGGGCTCGTGCAACGGTCGTCTAATCAGGTCCGCCCCGGAGGTAGTAATCCTCCGGCGCCAGTGCCGTCTGCCCCCGAACAGTCGGCCTTCGTTCCTGCTGCACCGGCGACGGCTGCACCGACGACGGCTGGACTGGCGTCCGCGGCACCGGCGCACAATGAAGCAGAGGACGCACCGGCGGAAGCGCTCGGTCGCCGACCCCGGCGTGCCACCGATGCTCCAGTGGACGCCCCCGGCACGGCGGTCAAGGCAGACCGGTCCGCGCTGACGAGTTCGCGGGATCGAGCGGCACTGCGGGCGTACATCGAACTTGCGGGAAACCCCAGCGCCCAAAGTGCCGTATTGCCTTCCCGGCGAGCGCTGCGGCTCGCATTGCTGGAGTCCGAAAGCCCTTCCTTGACGAGCGTTGCTCAACTGGTTCCCCCGGTAACTGCGGCAAGCGGGGGTGCCCCTGGTGCACTTCCTGAAGATTCAGTGCTGCCTGAAAAGTCCGGCTTGCCTGAACAGTCCGGCTCGACTGAAACGGGCCTGGCACCGACGCTCGCCGCCGCCAGCGAGTCAATGAGCATCGAGGAGGCGCTGGCCGCACGAGACGCGCTGACGCAGGATGCGCAGCGTCAGCTTGACGATCTGCCCGAAGCCGGCACTGTAGATCCGCTGGCGGTTAACCCGGAATTCCTGGTGCAGCAACGTGCCATCGCTAAACGTGCCGAAATGCTCAACCACCGTGCGCAGGCAAGGGAACAGCCGGAACAGGAAAACACCGAGCGCCAGCCGCCCGTTAACGACCCGACCGCAGCCCATAATTTGGCGATGGTCACGCCGCTGGAGTTTGTCCGGGTACCGGGAATCGATATGCCGGTCATGCGTCCTCCCACCACGTCACACATACCCATCATCTCCCCCCTGGCGCGTCCGAAGGGGAACCAAGGACCGTCCGCCGCGCCGGGCAGTACGCCGCTCAGATCCGAGGCCGCCCCGCCGCCAGCTCCACGGGACGCTGCCGCTGCCCGCCATCCTGCAGGGCCGGAGGCGGCAGCCCCACAGAATCCAGCAGCCACCCGGACCGCAGCTCCCCTTGAACCGGCCGAGATGCCACCGTTGCCGGCTGGAAGCGCCCATGGCCTCGAGCCGTTGGATGCCGTCACCGCAGGCCTGGGCCGGCTGCGGCGCAACCGCCTGATGCTGTGGGGCGCCGTGGCGATAGGCGGCGTTGCTCTTATTGCCGGATTTACTATGATCATTACCGGACTGGCCCGCTAGGCCATCCCACCCAACCAGAAGGAAATCAGTGACCGCAACAGATAGCTCCGTCGCCATCGTCAGGGCAGCCGCCCGGGCAGCATCGGACAAGCTCGCCCTGGACATTATCGCCTTGGATGTGAGCGACGTCCTGGCCATTACGGACATCTTCTTCATCGCGTCGGCTCCCAGCGAGCGGCAGGTGAACGCCATCGTGGACGGCATCGAAGAGGAACTGATCAAGTCAGGTCTGCGCCCCGTCCGCAGAGAGGGGCGCTCGGGCGGACGCTGGGTCCTGTTGGATTACGCGGAAGTAGTTGTCCACGTCCAGCACGAGGAGGACCGGATTTTCTATGCCCTGGAGCGGCTCTGGAAGGACTGCCCGGTTGTGGATCTTCAGCTGGAGGCCAAGGATCCCTCGGCCAAGCAGGAGACAACAGCGCAGCCGTCGGACGCCGCGCAGCAGTCGGACACGGCAAACTAGGGAGGTATTGCGGCACCCATGAGCAGCTCAACAATTTTGCCACCCGCCGGTGCCGTCCGGCGGGTTGTCTTCTGGCGCCATGGGAGGACACTGTGGAACGCTGATCAGCGTTTCCAGGGCCAGGCGGACATAGAGCTCGACGACGTCGGCCGTGCGCAGGCGGATAAGGCCGCGGCCTTGCTGGCCGCCGTCGGGCCTGCCCGCCTTGTGTCCTCCGACCTTCGACGTGCCCGGGCTACGGCCCAAGCGCTGGCTGACTTGACTTCACTGGACATTGCCACGGATCCAAGGCTGCGGGAAACCTATGCTGGGTCTTGGCAGGGGCTGACTTTTGAGCAGATTGCGCGTGACTATCCGGTGGACCTGCTCCGCTGGGAACGCGATGACATCAGCGTCCGGGCAGGAGGAGGGGAGACCCGGCTCGAGGTCGCCGATCGGATGCGATTGGGCGTACTGGAAGCACTGAGCGGTGTTGAGCCGGGGGGAACTTTAATTGTGGCCACCCATGGCGGTGCGGCGCGGGTTGCCATCGCGCGGCTGATGGGGCTGCCGTATGACTATTGGGGCACCCTGTCCGGGCTGTCCAACTGCAACTGGTCCGTTCTGGAGGAAGCCGGGAACGCCCGCGGTGCGGCGGGAGAGCGCCGCTGGAAGCTCACCGAGCATAACGCCGGCACCTTGCCCGAACCGCAGTCAGAACCCGTGGAGGACTGAGCTTCCGGCCCGTATTTACGCCGATTTGGTATCTGGAGAAGTACTGTTCTAAGATTGACAAGTTGCTCCGGCAAGGACGTAAAACTCCACAACGGCGGCATCAGATTGGGGCTGTGGCGCAGCTGGTAGCGCACCTGCATGGCATGCAGGGGGTCAGGGGTTCGAATCCCCTCAGCTCCACCAACAAACCGCTGGAACCCGAAGAATGTGAGGGTTCCGGCGGTTTTCTTTATGGAGAGTGCTCCACCACGTCGGTGGGCTGACACGGATGGTCTGCTAACCCTAGAGTCGTAGTGACGGGCCTCATCCGGCTACGACAACGAGTTCGGCAGGACACGTAGGCCAGGAATCCGCCGCCTCGGGAATCGGCAGTTGCGCGAAATCGAGCAAGGTCGGGAGCCCTTCCAGCTCCGCATTGCAGCTCTCGCCGGCACTGACTCGGCCGGCCAAATCCCTGGAGTTACTGAGATCAGTCGCGATCGCTGCAAAGAGGGAGAGGAGGAAAGCGCCCAGGCACAGAAGTCGCCACGCCGTGGAATCATCTGCCAAGCCCAATCGGCTCTGCAGAGTGGCGGTAAAGGTTTTGGCCGCCAATCGCCGGGCCGGCGGTCAGCACCGCTGCTACGGCGCTGCCCATAATGCTCAGATTCGCCAGTCGGTTCCGCCGCGGCCGGGCGCGTTGCAGTAGGGTGCGGATGTTTGCCCTGCGGGACTGGATGCGTTGAGAAAGTTCTTGCCGAAGTACTGGATCCTCGGTCATGGTCATACTCCTACCGGTCCGCGCGCAAAGCAGCGGCGCGGGCGCGTGCTAAACAAGCCCATCGATGCTCTTGATAATATGCCTAATCGCCGCACTTGACATTCTTCCGCGCACTAAGGATAGTCAAAGCTCGAGGGACATTCGCACCGTCCGGGGGCCTTCTCGCTACGCCACGTTTTCTCACATTCCTGGCGCAGGTTGGTGTGGACCTTCGGTCTTGAGGTCGATGGGAATGACAGGTACTGGACGGCGAGTTGCCGTGGTGGGACGCCTGGGCGTGTATCCGATGGTACGGCTGACGCTACCGGGCCGGCGCATCCTTGCCTACCTGGCGCTGCAGGGGCAACCTGTTTCCCGTTCGACGGCAGCCGGAGCGCTGTGGCCGGACCAACCGGACCAGCAGGGCCGTGCCAACCTCCGCCGGGCTTTATGGCAGCTTCCGCGCAGCTGGGTGCAAGCCGTCGGTGAGGAGCTAATACTGGACGCCGTTGTAGACCTACCCGACGCTCGCTTAGCTGCGGTGCTCTCCATCGCGGGCGGCGAACTCGGCATGACGGAGATTAACCTCCTGTCCGAAGATCTACTGCCGGGCTGGCACGAGGAATGGGCTACCGGCGCGCAGGATACGTTCCGTTTGCTTCGCGTTCAGGCCCTAGAAGCCGCCTGCCGGTCGATGACCGCGGCAGGCCAGCACGCCTTGGCAACGCAGGCTGGTATTGCCGCTCTACGGGCGGAACCGCTGAGGGAGTCGGCTGCTGAGGCATTGATTTCCGCCCATCTGATTCAAGGAAACCGCTACGAGGCCGCCCGTTGTTTCCGGGCCTTTGCCCAGCTGCTTGACGAGGAGCTCGGAGTCTTGCCGAACCCCGCACTGACGGACCGGCTCCGAGGAGTCGACCTGGACGGGCACCACCACCGCTGAAGAACTTCTCCACCAGCTCATCCCTTTCTGGCCTGGGATTAAACTCCTCCCATGCGCCGCTGAGGACGGAAGGTGGACGCCGCAGCGACGGCGTAGGGACGAAGAGACGACGACGACGTGACAAGGCCCACGCCACCGACCCGGAACCCACCAGGAAGTTGTTGCGAACCCGTGAGGTCTTTAAAAGTCCTGATGTCAAAGGCTTTCCCGAGATCATCTCGGTGTCCCAACGCCCGGATGGGAAGTATGACTACGAAGTGAGGGACTGGTTTCGCGTCTACCCGGATCCGGCGGCGGCCTTTATCGCCCACGGTGAATTCCTGCGCAAGAACTCACGCTATGCCAAGGCTTTCCTGGCTGCCCCGGACCCGTACGCATTTGCGGCCGAGGTGGCCCGGGCCGGGTACGCGACCGACCCCTCCTATGAACGCGTACTCACCGGCACCATGAGGACTTTGGAACGAACGGGCTGGCAGCACTAGCGGGCAGAAACCACCTGTTGAGGCGGCAAAAAAGCCGAGGAGGTGTGGATTGAAGACCTGTGGGCCAGATGCGTGGACTTCGTCCTTCAGCGCGCTATACGGCACGCCCAAGGTACCGTGGAATCATCACCACGGTCCGCACGGCGGCCGGCCGACACCGTGCGAACTGATGCTGGCCTTCCGCGCAAACCCCCTGCCGGACTGCAGGGGCGCCGCGCTCACCACCGCGTATCTCTGGCTCAGCTGACCAAGGTAAAGTGCGCTGGTCTTTCTGACCCGCGAGAAAGCGGGCTACTCCCATGGCCATACCGCTCGTTGTGCGCTTTACTGGGGCTATATCGATTGTGGGCAGCGGAAAGAGGCGGATCGTATGGATACAACTACGGTGATCTGGATAATCGTCGTCGTGATCGTAGTACTGATAATTTTGGGGCTACTGTTCTCCTTGGGACGCAGGCGGAAGGTCGCAGCGAACCGGCAACACGCCGGAGAGCTCCGCGAGTCAGCGGAGAACGACGCCTTCCGCGCCCGCGAAAGCGAGGCCAAAGCGGCCAGGGCGGATGCCGACGCGAAAGAGGCGGAAATCAACGCCGAGAAGCTTCGGAGGGAAGCAAGCCAGCGCCAGGAACACGCCCAGACCGCGCGGAGTCGCACCGACGAGCAGCTGCGTGAGGCGGACAGGCTTGATCCCGACGTTGCTTCCAATCGGCGGCGCGCAACACCAGAGACCACCACCTCCGCCCGCAACCCGGCCGAGCACACGGCTGATGGATCCGAACGGCTGGACGAGAGACCGGGGAGGCACCAGCTCCCGCCGGAGGCCACTGAGTCCGAGGACCGGCATCAAGAGTAAAAGCGACTCCGGCGACTGTGGGCGCTATCTGGAGAGCGACGGCACGCCGCCCACCGCCGAATCGCTGATGCGGTCGCGCTACACGGCCTTTGCTGTTGGCGATGCTGCGTATCTTCGGCACAGCTGGCATTCAAGCAGCCGGCCGGAGAGATTTGAGCTTGATCCGACCCTGCGTTGGTCCCGGCTGGACATCCTTTCCACAACGGCCGGCGGCCCGCTGGACACGACGGGAGAGGTGGAGTTCCGTGCCTATTTTAAGCACGACGACGGCGCTGGCACTCAGCGCGAGCGCAGCCGTTTTGTCCGGGCCGGCGGGCGCTGGTTTTATCTCGACGGCGTGGTCGGCGCCTGAGGGCGGTGTCTGCCGGGGACCCTGCCTGCAGACGCGGCTGCGTGCCGACGGCACCGCTTACTGACGGCACCGCCTACTGACCTCACTGCATGGTGAAGCGGCGGGCCACGAAATTGTGCACAGCGGGCGCGGCGACCAGTTGCGCCAAGGCCCGATTGCGGATAGCCATGACCGCCCGCGGCAGAGGACGGCCCAGCGCCATGTTCAGGTGTGCCTGTCGAACGGCCTGCCGGGCAGCCCGCTGCCGGCTCCGTTCGAAGGCGTGCAGTGCGCTGGCCGAAGGTTTCCCGTCGAGTGCTGCGGTGATGATCGGTGCCAGCGCGACGGCGTCCAGCCAGCCCAGATTCATCCCCTGACCACCAATCGGGCTGATCTCATGCGCGGCATCGCCGATCAACGCCAACCGTCCACGGATCAGGCGGCGGGCCAGCCTGGAGCGGACGGTGAAGGCGCTGAGCATGCTGTTCGTGTCGGGATCGACGACGGCGCCGGTCCGTGCCCGGATCAGCTCGGCCAGGGATCCGGCAGTGGGCTGGCCGCAGAGAGCATCGGTATGGACCACCCAGCGCCTGACCCCGCCCGGCAGGGGGAAGGACTCCACGATGCCCCCGGGTTCCAGGTGGAGCACCGCCGTTGCACCATCACCGGTGTTGTCCCGAAAATCGCCCATCAGGTAGGTGTCCGGATAGTCGCGGCTGTAGGTTGCGACGTCCAGCTGCGAGCGAAGGGCCGAGCGCGCGCCGTCGGCGCCCACGAGCAGACGCGCGCTAAACTCAGCGTAGGTATCGCCTGCGTGTTCTACTCCTCGCCCCGGCCCGATGCCCGGATCTGGCCCCATGCTCCGGTCCAGCCCGACGTGCCTGTCCGTTTCCGACCGGCGGATGCGGGCCGAGACCGTAACTTGTGTTCCGTCGTCGTGCGCGCGCATTACCTGCGCACCCCGCACCATGACATCGGATCCATGGGCACGCAGTCGCTGTTCCAACACCGATTCCGTGACGGTTTGCGGTACCGCCAGGACAAACGGATACGCCGTCCTCCCACCGGAAAAAGACAGACCAGCCAGATCCCTGCCTTGGGTTCGCGCCACGCCGTTGTGGATCTGCACGCCTTGAGCGATCAGGGGAGCGGCGGCTCCAACGCCTTCCAACGCGGCCAGGGACGGCGGATGGATGCCAATGGCCCGGGAGTGATCGCTGCGTTGCGTGCGTTTCTCCAGCACCAGCACGTCCACCCCGGATTGGCGCAGCAGCCCACCCAAAAAAAGTCCCACCGGACCGCCGCCGGAGATGATGACGTCATGCATCGGGCGTTGACTCCGGTGAACCGGCCACCGGCGGATGGGCCTCAGCCCGGTACATGAGCAGGTTTCGGAACGGGCCCTGCGGCTGCACCCGCCATGGTGGCGGTACGGCGGACCGAAGTTCCGGCGCCGTGTAACTACGGCGTATGGAGGTCAGGCCGTCGGCGCGGATGAATGAACGGTGGAAGACAGGCAATGTTCCGGCGGAAAAGAGGGCGTAGGCCAGCGGACTGCGCGCAATGTCGCTGTGCACGCTGGCCTGCGTGGCCAAGAGTCGGGAGTCCGCCAGGAGACCGTGCAGCTGCACGGCGCTGAGGTGATGAAGCACATGGTTGGAGACGACCAGATCAAAGGTGGCCCCCTCGGCCACGAGTTCCGAGCTGAAAGCACGCCGGAACCGCAGCCGGGGTACCGGCGGCTGGTCAGCGGCATAGGCGAAGGCCCGCTCATCCGGGTCGATGGCGGTGATGTCCAACGGTAATCCGTCCTGTGCCGCCCACCGCGCCAGCCGTCGTGGAACGTCTCCGCCGCCGCAGCCAATGTCCAGCAACGTCGACGTCCGACTGCGGGAGAGCAGGGGACGCAACACGTGCGTGTAGGTGCGCCGCCACCCGGACACCGCGGCGTTGATCAGCGGAAACTGCGCATAGGTGCGCTCCAGTAGCTGCGGATCGCAGTCGGATCGGTCCATTTCTTCGACGGCATCCGCGGCACGGGTCTGCAGTTGGCCCAGCATCACAGCAGTTGCACCGCCGTCAAACCCGGGCCGGCAGTGCAGCGGTCCGCTCCTCGTCGAACGGGTCACTTTCCGCCTGTTCCCCGGCGGTCTCCTCGGACGTCCTGCCCGCCGTCGCTTCCGCGTGGGCAGGGACTTTGCTGAACAGTCCTGTCTCCACTGTCAGACCTGGCCCGAATGCCATGGCGCAGATGCGTTCATTCTCGCTGCCGGTGGACTGATCGAGAATGTGCTTGAGCACGAACATCACCGTTGCGCTGCTCATATTGCCGTATTTGCGCAGGGTCTCCCGGGCCGGCACAAGCTGATCCGCGTCGAGGCCGAGTTTGGCTTCCACCTTGTCCAGAATGCTGCGCCCCCCCGGGTGAATGGCCCAGTGCTTGATCTCCCGGTACGGCAGGCCTCGAACGGACGGATCTGCGGCCAGCAGGGGCTCCAGAGCTCCCACGATGTGGTCGTCAATGATGTGCGGGACGTAGCTTCCGAGGACCATCTCGAAGCCCTCGTCGCCGATGTTCCACGCCATCGATTCCTCACCCACCGGCGTCAGCGTGGTTTCGAAGCGATCCAGACTTATGCAGGCACCGCCCTGCGGGAGATCGCGGGCGCTGACAACAGCTGCGGCGGCCCCGTCGGCAAAGAGTGAGGACCCCATGATGGTGTCCGGGTTGTTGGAGGTGCGCACGTGCAGGGAGCACAGTTCCGCGCTGACCACGAGGACAACGGCTTCCGGATCGGCCTCGCAGAAAGACTTTGCCGCGCGCAGCGCTGGAAAGGCTGCGTAACAGCCCATGAATCCGAGGTGGAACCGCTGCACCGAAGGGTCTAGCCCGAGCGCACGGACCACCTTGTAGTCGGGGCCCGGGTTAAAGAATCCCGTGCAGGAGACCGTGATGACGTGAGTGACGTCGCCGGGGCCGATGCCGGCACAGGCATCGAGGGCCTTTTGGGCGGACTCCACGAAGAGCCGGGTCGCTTCCACGGCAAATATGTCGTTTCTGACCTTGGTGCTGGGGCTGAACATTTCGTTCGAACCGGCGTCGAAAAACACCGGGTTCTCGCTTCGTTGGCTCCGGGTCAGCTCACCGACGGCCGTATACCGGGTGTCAATGCCCGAGGCATCGAAACAAGTCCGCACCAGTCTGGTGCCCAAACGGGTGAGCCCGGGTTGGGATGCAAAAACGTCCCGTGCTTCATCCTGGATCAGGACCGTGGGCGGGACTGCAGTTTCGAGAGTTCGTAAGAAGACCGTCATAGTCCATTGTGCTAGGACGCCGCCGCATAAAACAATGGAGGCCTACTGATATCCGGAATTGCCCAAAACCTGCGATTATCCAAGCGAGAGGAAACGCCATGACGTATTCCCCCAGTACATCGATCGTCACCGGGGCGGATTCGGGGACGGGCGCGGGAAATGGCTCAGCAGGTTCGCGAACTCGGGCGAAAGGCCTTTGTCGCCAGATTGGACACTACCGAACTTCCTGACTGCGGTGACGTCGTTGACGATTTGGCGCAGTCCCTTGGCGGTCTGGACGTCTTTGTCAACAACGCCGGGGCAGGGGACGGACTGAAATTCCTGGAGCTGGGGTACTCCGACTGGTGCCGGACGCTGAATACGGACCGTACCGGCCTATGACGCCGCTAGACACGGGCTCGGCGGACTGATGAAGACGGTGGCGCTGGAACTGGGCGAGCATGGCATAACCGCCAACTGTGTGGCTCCGGGGGCCGTCCTGGTCCGTTGACGGCGGCATGCTACAGATGGGTCCACAGGCCGGGTCGCACCTAACGGATAATACGTGGCGGCAGGGCTGAGCGACGTCACAGATGCTTTCGCTACGCGGTAGCAGGACCCAGCGTGAGCTTATGCCGGCAAGAGCTGACGCAGAACGTACTGCAGGATTCCGCCATTTTGGAAATAGGCAGCCTCGGCGGGAGTGTCGATCCGCACGGTTGCGGTGAACACCTTAATTTTGCCGTCCTGTTCCACCTGCACCTGGACGTGTGGCGGTATCCCGGCCGTTCCGGCGAGCCCGGTGACGGAGTACACCTCTTCGCCGGTGAGAACGAGCGTCTGTGCACTCTCGCCCGGGCTGAACTCCAGGGGGAGCACGCCCATGCCAATCAGATTGGAGCGGTGGATCCGTTCAAACGAAGTAGCCAGCACCGCTTTGACGCCCAACAGCAGGGTGCCCTTGGCAGCCCAGTCCCGGGATGATCCCGAGCCGTATTCCGCCCCGGCGATCACGATCAGCGGGACGTTGTCGGCGAGGTATTTCGTGGAGGCGTCGAAGATGCTCAGCTGTTCCCCGTCGGGCAGGTGCCGCGTGAATCCGCCCTCGATGCCCGGTACCAGCTGATTGCGCAGCCGGATATTGGCGAAGGTGCCCCGGATCATCACTTCATGGTTGCCGCGGCGGGACCCGTAGGAGTTGAAGTCTCCGGGCTGCACGCCCTGCTCCATCAGGTACCGACCGGCGGGGGAGTCCTTCTTGATGGCACCGGCGGGAGAAATGTGATCCGTGGTCACGGAGTCACCCAGAAGGGCCAGCACACGTGCTCCCGATATATCCTTTAAGGGTAGTGGTTCCCGTGGCATAGCGTCGAAGTACGGTGGTCTGCGGACATAGGTTGAGGTCTCGTCCCAGGCAAACATATCGGCGGCCGGGATCTGAAGGTTTTGCCAGTTCGCATCCCCGGCAAAAACGTTGGCGTAGCCGGCGGTAAACATCTGAGCCTGGACGGCTTTGCCGACGACCTCGTCAATCTCCTGACTGGAGGGCCAAATGTCGCGCAGGTAGACCGGTTCACCTGACTCGTTGTTGCCCAGAGTGTCCGTCAGCAGGTCGATGTTCATGGTCCCCGCAAGCGCATACGCGATCACCAGCGGCGGCGAGGCCAGGAAATTCATCCGCGTCTGGGCATGGATCCGGCCCTCGAAGTTGCGGTTTCCGCTGAGCACCGAACTGACCGTCAGATCATTCGCGTCCACGGCCTGGCTCACCTGCGGAATCAGCGGACCGGAGTTGCCGATGCATGTGGTGCAGCCGTAACCGACCAGATTGAAGCCCAGCTTATTGAGGTAGGGGGTAAGCCCTGCCTTGTCGAAGTAGTCGGTGACAACGCGGGAGCCCGGCGCAAGGGAGGTCTTCACCCATGGCTTGGAACGCAGGCCGTGCTCCACGGCCTTCTTCGCCAGCAGTCCGGCCCCGATCATCACGGAGGGGTTGGACGTGTTGGTACAGCTGGTGATCGCGGCGATCACGACGTGGCCGTGGTCGATGGTGACTGGTTGCTGGTCGGAAAATGTCACCGGGGCAGGATTCGACGGGTAGGTGGGGGACCGCACATCACCGTCACGGTCCACCGGCGGGATATTTGCAGCGGCCGAGGCGAATGCGATCGAGTCACTGGCCGGGAACGATTCGGCAGATGCCTCGTCAAGTCCCGTCAGTTCCTCCGGTTCCTTCGACCCCTCGCTCAGGATGGCACCCACGACGCGCCGGGCATTCGCCAACGGGATGCGGTCCTGAGGTCTTTTAGGTCCGGCGATGGACGGTTCCACGCTCGCCAGGTCGAACTCGATGGTTTGGGAGTAAACAGGCTCGTGCTCCGGATCGTGCCAGAGGCCCTGTTCCTTTGCGTACTCCTCGACCAACCGGATCTGGTGCTCTGCTCGTCCGGTGAGGCGCAGATACTGCAGGGTTACGTCATCGATCGGGAAGATGGCGCACGTTGAGCCGTATTCTGGACTCATATTCCCCAGCGTCGCGCGGTTGGCCAGCGGTATGTTGGCCACTCCAGGCCCGTAGAACTCGACAAACTTTCCGACTACGCCGGTCTTACGCAGTTTTTCGGCAACCGTCAGCACAAGGTCGGTTGCGGTTACGCCCTCGCTCAGGGCCCCGATGAGTTTGAAGCCCAGCACCGGTGGGATCAGCATGCTCATTGGCTGCCCCAGCATGGCGGCCTCGGCTTCGATCCCGCCAACACCCCAGCCCAGGACGCCCAGTCCGTTGACCATTGGCGTGTGCGAGTCGGTGCCGACAAGGGTGTCCGGGTACGCTTGGCGAGGCGCTGCGCCGCTGCCGTCACCGGCGTCCTGCACCGCATCCCGGGTAAAGACCACGCGGGAGAGGTATTCGAGATTGACCTGATGACAGATGCCGGTATCGGGCGGGACGACGAGGAAGTCATCGAAGGCCTGCTGTGCCCAGCGCAGCAATTGATAACGCTCCTTATTACGGGAAAACTCAAGACCGGCGTTACGCGCGAAGGCGTCGGAACTGCCAAAGACGTCGGCGATGACGGAGTGGTCGATGACGAGTTCGGAGGGAATCAACGGGTTGATTCTCTGTGGATCCCCGCCCAGGGCCGCCATCGCGTCCCGCATGGCAACCAGATCCACCACGCATGGGACGCCAGTGAAGTCCTGCAGCAGTACGCGCGCGGGCGTGAACTGGATCTCCGTGCCGTGCCCGGCGTCCGGGTCCCACGCCGCGAGTGCCGTAATCTGGGCCGCGGTGACCAGGGAACCATCCTCACAGCGAAGGAGATTCTCCAGCAGTACCTTCAGACTGTAAGGAAGGCGGCCCGATCCCTGGACAGCATCAAGGCGGAAGATCTCGTAGCGTTCATCATCGACCGTAAGGGTGTTCCGGGCGCCAAAACTGTTCTTCATCGTAAACCTCCGCCGGCTCCCGCCGGATCGATAGCAGGGATATGATCTGCTGCCATTGACGTTCGTGACAGCGGGTCAGCCTAGGACATCTCTAAGCGCCGTCGGGAAGGGACTGACGCGTGGCGACGGCCACCGGTTCCTTGTCCGTGTACAGATCAGGTGCTCCCGCCCGGCGGAGAGCACGGCCATGCGGCGAAGGCTTCGCCTTGGGACGTTGCCTCGCGGGAATGCATGTCCAGGCAAAAGGCACCACGATTCACCTGGGAGGCACGCATTTTGATCAGGTTGCCGCTGCATCGAAGACATCCTGGCTCCTTCTTGTTAGTTGTGGCCCGATAGTTCCGGCCCGGATCAAGTTTTGTTCCTGCGCATATCAGGTGGAGTTGTGCCGTAATGCGGACAGTACGTCGCCGTTGAGGCGTGAGATCATATCCAGCGGGATACCCACCGGGCACACGGCCGTGCATTCACCGATTTCTGTGCAGCCGCCGAAGCCCTCGGCGTCGTGCTGGTTGCCCATGGCCAGCGCACGGGAGTTGCGCTCAATCTGGCCTTGGGGGAGCGCGCCGAGGTGGGTTGCCTTAGCGCCGGTGAAGAGCATCGCCGAGCCATTGGGGCAGGCAGCTACGCAGGCTCCGCAGCCAATGCAGATGGCCGCGTCGAAGGCCCGGTCCGCGTCCTTCTTAGGTACCAGCATGGCCGCCGCATCCGGAGCTGCCCCGGTGGGTGCGCTGATGTAGCCGCCGGCCTGGATGATCCTGTCGAAGGCACTGCGGTCAACAATGAGGTCCCTGAGGATCGGGAACGACGGCGAACGCCACGGTTCGATGTCGATGGTGTCGCCGTCGTGGAAGTGACGCATGTACAGCTGACAGCTGGCGGTGCGTCCTTCCGGGCCGTGGGCGATGCCGTTGATGACCAGGCTGCACATCCCGCAGATGCCTTCGCGGCAGTCGTTGTCAAACGCCACGGGATCGTCCCCGGCAGCGGTGAGCTGTTCATTGAGCACGTCGAGCATTTCCAGGAAAGACATATCGGCGGAGATTCCGTCGACGCCGTAACTGACCATCCGGCCGGCCGCGTCCTGGTCGTGTTGGCGCCAGAGGCGAAGGGTGACGTTCATTTGTAGCTCCTCTGGGTCAACTCGATGTTGTGGTACTCGAGGACTTCCTTGCGCAGCTTCGGCGGTGAGTTATCACCTGTGAATTCCCACGCCGCGACGTAGGCGAAGTCAGCATCGTCGCGCAGCGCCTCGCCGTCGTCGGTCTGACTCTCGGTGCGGAAGTGGCTGCCACAGGACTCGAGGCGATGGAAGGCGTCGATGCACATGAGCTCGGCCAGCTCGAAGAAGTCCGCGACCCGGCCGGCCCTTTCCAGGGTTTGGTTCAGTTCCTCGTTGGCGCCGGTGACTTTGACGTTGGTCCAGAACTCTGCCCGGAGCGTGCGGAGGAGGCCGAGGGCGTGCTGGAGTCCTTCGGCGTTGCGTTCCATCCCGCAGTACTCCCACACGATGCTGCCGAGTTCTTTATGAAACGAATCGACGCTCCGCTCACCGTTGATGGTCAGTAACGTGTTGATGCGTCCGCGTACCGCATCAGCAGCTTTGACCGCCTCCGGGTGGGAAGCGTCGATGGTTTCGGTGCTCGGGTTCTTGGCAAAATAGTCACTGATGGTGTTGGGCAGGATGAAGTACCCGTCCGCAAGGCCCTGCATTAACGCGCTGGCGCCGAGCCGGTTCGCCCCGTGGTCGGAGAAGTTGGCCTCGCCAATAACGAACAGGCCCGGGATCGAGCTTTCCAAATCGTAGTCAACCCATAGCCCGCCCATGGTGTAGTGGACAGCCGGGTAGATGCGCATGGGCACCTGGTACGGGTCTTCGTCTGTGATTTTGCGGTACATATCGAAAAGGTTGCCGTACTTCTCTTCGATCGCCGCGCGGCCCAACCGTGCGGTTGCATCGGCGAAGTCGAGGTAGACCCCGCGCCCGCCAGGGCCGACCCCACGACCGGCGTCGCACTGATTTTTGGCCGCCCGGGAGGCGACGTCCCGCGGGACGAGGTTCCCGAACGCCGGGTATTGGCGTTCCAGGTAATAGTCACGGTCGTCGTCGGGAATTTCACGTGGGTGGCGGCCGTCACCGGCCTCTTTGGGCACCCAAATGCGCCCGTCATTGCGCAGCGATTCGCTCATCAGGGTCAGCTTCGACTGATGCTCTCCGCTGACCGGGATGCACGTGGGGTGAATCTGCGTGAAGCATGGGTTCGCAAAGAGCGCGCCCTTGCGATAAGCCCGCCAGGTGGCCGTCGTATTGCATCCTACGGCGTTGGTGGAGAGGTGATAAACGTTGCCATAGCCCCCGCTCGCCAGCACGACGGCGTCGGCCAGGTGGGTTTCAAGCCCGCCCGTCACCATATCGCGGACTATTACGCCCCTGGCCCTGGCATCAATGACAATAAGGTCCAGCATTTCATGCCGGGTGTGTACCTCCACCGTCCCGGCCGCGACCTGGCGCTCGAGGGCCTGGTAGGCCCCAAGCAGCAATTGCTGACCCGTTTGGCCACGGGCGTAGAACGTTCGGGACACCTGGACCCCGCCAAACGAGCGGGTGTCCAGCAGACCGCCGTAGTCCCGGGCAAACGGTACGCCCTGGGCCACGCTCTGGTCGATGATGGCGGAGCTGACCTCCGCCAGCCGGTAGACGTTGGACTCCCGCGACCGATAGTCCCCGCCCTTAACGGTGTCATAAAAGAGCCTGCGGATACTGTCGCCATCGTTGCGGTAATCCTTGGCCGCGTTGATGCCGCCCTGCGCCGCAATGCTGTGCGCGCGGCGGGGGCTGTCCTGGTAGCAGAAACTCTTCACCTGGTAGCCGGCCTCGCCCAATGTTGCTGCAGCGGAGGCACCCGCCAGACCGGTACCGACAATGATCACCGAGAGCCGGCGCCGATTGGCGGGGTTAATCAGCTTGGCACCAAAGCGGCGCGCCTCCCATTGGTCCTGGACGGGTCCGCCCGGCGCCTTCGTGTCCCGAATGGCTTCCCCGACCGTGAACAGTCCAGCCATTACCTCACCCATCCCGCGAAAATCACCAGCGGCGGGATCAGGAAGCCCACCAGAATCAGCAGCGCTACAACGGTAGCCAGCTGGTTGAGGCCGCGCCTGCGCGCCACCGACGAGTTGCCACCCAAGGACGCAAACGCGCTCCATACTCCATGACGCAGATGAAAACCGAGGGCGATCAGCGCGATCACATACGAGAGCACCACCCACCAGATGGAGAAGCCATTGACCATCCGCTGATACGGACTCGACGACGCCCCGCCGGGTGCGACGTAATCCGCACTCAGGTGCAGGAGGTGGTAAATAACGAAAAGACCGACGACGACGCCGCCCCAGCGCATAGTGAACGAGGCATAACTGCGCTGGACTCCCCGACGGTTCTTCGTGGTCTCATACCGCCAGCCACCCGCCCCGGCCGTGGCTGCACGGGACCGATGCCACAAGGTAAACGCCGCGTAAATATGGACCAGAACACTAATCAGCAGCACGACGCGGATAATCCACAACACACCGGTGCGGGGCAGCAACGGTTCGCCCACCTCGCGTAAATACTCTGAATAGCCATCGAAAGCCTGCCTGCCCTCGAAGATCTTCAGGTTGCCATACATGTGGGCCAGTAGAAAAAGCACCATGATCAGGCCGGAAACCGCCATTACCGCATGCAGCAAAACGGACGACCGCAGCGCTCTGGACCGCTGCCCGGTTCCATTGCTCACTACCATGACCTCACCATAGGACCGATCCGGAGAGCGCACCAGACGAAGAGACAAAGCGCATGCCCTATCTTTAGCCATGCCCCAGGCGGCGCTGACCGCCATGCTCATTGCCAGCCTGCGGAACGATCCCTGCTCGTCGTGGCTTCACGGGGCACTACAAGGTTCACTCATCGTCAGACGTCACAGTGGCTCATTCCTCGTCAGCTGTGGTTCCTGTCTCCAGATCCGGCAGATCCGGGTTTTCCTTGCGGGCCGGACCGGGCTCGGCCAACTGCGTACGGGCATGCAGGACATCGCCGATGAGCAGGTCGTAGATCAGTACACCGATCACCCCACCGATCAGCGGGCCGATGATGGGGACCCAGAAGTAGACGCTGAACGAACCGTCAACCGTACCCGGAAGAGCAACGTCGCCCCAGCCGGCCATCCAGGCAAAAAGCCGGGGGCCGAAGTCACGGGCGGGGTTGATGGCGTAACCGGCATTGGCGCCAAACGACATGCCGATAGCGGCGACAGCAAAGCCGATCATCAGCGGACCCAAGTTGGCTTTCACTGCCGTGTTCCGCAGATCGATAATGGCGACGATTAAGAGGACCAAGAAGGCGGTGCCCACGATTTGGTCCGTCAGCGGGCCTATCATGTTGCCGTGGTAGTACGCCGCCGGGAAGGTGGCAAAGATGGAGAAGGTCGCGTTCCCGCCTGGATCAGTTCGGGCCACTTTGGAAGCTTCATTGAACGCATCAATTGCCTGATGGTAGACGAGGTAGACCAACGCCGCACCGGCAAATGCTCCTACTACCTGGGCCGCCATGTAAGGGAGGACCTTACGCCAGGCGAACTTCCGGCGGACCGCGAAGGCCAGGGTTACCGCGGGGTTGAGGTGAGCACCGCTAACCCCGCCGGCCACATAGACGCCTAACGCGACAGCGAAGGCCCATCCCCACGTGATCAGCAGCCAGTCCCCAGCGGCGTTGAAAATGGTTGTTGAGGTTGCCGTGCGGCCGCTGCCGGGCAAAGCTGCTACAGCCATCGCCACCACGCCGTCGCCAAAACAAATCAGCACAAAAGTGCCGAGGAACTCCGCTAACACCTCGCCCCACGTCCCGCCGACCCGCTTAAGGCCGCTGCCGTTGCGGATCGCGTTCCGCAGAGGAGAAATATCACTCATAATGACCCCTTGAATCGTCGGCGACAGGGACACTGTACGTTGAGTTCAGCTGCTGCACTGTTTGAGCTACGGCACTGCTTCAGAAACTGCGGCGAGCCTGTGAGCCGTTTGAACACTCCTGGGTTGACTAGTCGATGGTCTTCATGCTAGCAGCATGCTTAGGACCTGACCATGGCTGCGTTTTGCCGTTAAATTCTGACCAGGATCCGCGGCTAAACTAGAGTGGATGAGGGACATAACGCTAGGCGGCATGGCGAAATTTGTGGATCCCGGAGTGCTGTTTGACTTCAGCAGTCTGCGGCGCTCTCCAGACGTGGAAGCACCGAACCTTTTCGCCTTTGACGCCACCGACAAACTCATCCTCACCGAGGCTGCCCCTAGTCTTGAAGAGCGTGACGGCGGCACTGTCGCGGTGGTGGGGGATCGCTACGGCGCGCTGACGTTGCCCGTGGTTTCGGTGCCCGGTTCCTGGGATGTGCGTGTGCATCAGGACCTGATGGCTGGAGAGCGGGCCCTGGACCGCAATGCGGCAGAACGTTCACTGTCCGGGAGGTTCCGCCGTTTCCCGTTGGGGAAGGAACTTTTTGACGGAGCCGGCGTGGTCTTGTGGCAATTGCCCAGGAGCCTGGCCGAGCTGGCGGAAACCGCAGATCAGATTGCCCGCTACGCGCGCCCGGATGTAAAGGTTTTTGCCGGCGGCCGGATCAAGCATATGAGCATGGCCATGAACGCTGTTTTGCAAGACTCATTTGGCGACGTACACGCCGGCCTGGCGCGGCAGAAATCCAGGGTGCTCACTGCGGCCACGCCCATTAGGCCAACTGCGGAGCCTGCTTTTCCGGAACGGCTATACCATTCGGAGCTTGGATTGTGGGTGTGCGCCTACGGCGCCGCGTTTTCCGGCCCGCGGCTGGATATCGGAACGCGGTATCTGCTGGAGTTCATTGACAGGATGAAAGCTGACGCCCGGCACGCCATAGACCTAGGCTGCGGCTCCGGCGTTATCGCGGCGGTGCTGGCCAACGCACGGCCGCAGATAACTGTCACCGCCACCGATCAGTCCGCCGCCGCTGTTGCCTCGGCCGCGGCGACGGCCGAGGCAAACGGTCTTTCCGCGCGTATCTCCACGGTTCAGGACGATGCGATGGCAGGGTTTCCGACCGGCAGCGCCGAGCTGATTTTGCTGAATCCGCCCTTTCACCTCGGAGCAACCGTCCATGCCGGAGCGGCAGTCCGGCTCTTCGATGCCGCCGCACGGGTGCTGGCCGGGGGAGGCGAATTGTGGACGGTGTACAACAATCATCTTCACTACCGGGCTCAGCTTGAAGAACGGGTAGGGCCAACAACGGTGCAGGGCCAGAACGCCAAGTTCACCGTGGCCCTGTCGATCCGAAGCTGAGCAGCAGACCAACGTAGTTCGCCCGTATTAGTCCACGGACTCAAGTATTTCGCCAAACGGAATCAGCTCGTCAACCACTGCCTGAACTTCGTCATGGGGCAGAAGCCTGACCCGCACGCCGTGGAGCTGATCGGCCGCTGACTGTTGAAGGATCGGTTTAACGGTCTCTACGACAGCTGGCGGTTTTCCCGTGAGGTAGGACAGATAGCTGGCTGGGAGTATATTCATGGCCACAGCTTAGACCAGACCCAACAGCTCTGCAGAGGTATCGCGCATCTGAATTTTGCGGACCTTTCCGGTCACGGTCATCGGGAACTCGGGCACGACCAGGACGTAGCGGGGAATCTTGTTCCTGGAGAGTTTCCCGGCGCAAAAGACCGCCACGGCAGCGGCATCGAGCGTTGCAGCACCTTCCCGCAATTGGATCCACGCACAGAGTTCCTCCCCGTACTTTGAGTCCGGTACGCCGACGACCTGAACATCGGCAATGTCCGGATGGGTGTAAAGGAACTCCTCGATTTCACGGGGATAGAGATTCTCACCACCGCGGATCACCATGTCCTTGATCCGGCCCACTATGGTGATGTAGCCGTCGTCGCGCATTTGGGCCAAATCACCGGTGTGCATCCAGCGTGCCTCATCGATGGCCTCGGACGTCTTCGCGGAGTCATTCCAATAGCCCAACATGACAGAGTAGCCACGGGTGCAGAACTCTCCGGTGGTTTCGCGGGGCACGGTAAGCCCGGTGATCGGGTCGACGATCTTGACCTCCAGGTGCGGGTGCACCCGCCCCACAGTGGCAGTGCGTCGCTGCAGGTCGTCGTCGGGTTGCGTCTGTGTGGACACCGGCGACGTCTCGGTCATCCCATAGGCAATGGCCACTTGCGACATATTCATTTCACTAATGCAGCGCTTCATGACCTCCACGGGGCAGGGCGAACCGGCCATAATTCCGGTCCGAAGGCTGGAAAGGTCGTAACTGGAAAAGTCCGCCAGGCCCTGTTCGGCGATGAACATCGTGGGGACTCCATAGAGCGCCGTGCACTTCTCGTCCTGCACGGCCGCCAGCGTCGCTTTCGGGTCGAAGGCCGGTGCCGGGATGACGATGGCTGCCCCGTGGGACGTGGCACCTAAGTTTCCCATCACCATGCCAAAACAGTGATAGAAGGGTACGGGGATGCAAATCCGGTCGCGGTTGCTGATCCCGATTGTTTCTGTCACAAAGTAACCGTTATTGAGAATATTATGGTGGCTCAGTGTCGCGCCCTTGGGAAAGCCCGTGGTGCCGGAGGTGTACTGGATATTAATTGGATCGTCCGCGCTGAGGGTTTCCATCCGCCGGGCCAGCGAATCCGGCGCAAGGGTGCTTCCGGCGGCGAGCAATTCGTCCCAGTCCGGGGTTGAGAGGTACACCACGTCCGTCAGATTGGGGCACTCGGGACGTACGCCGTCGACCATCGCCCGGCAGTCAGTTGAGCGATATCCGGTCATTGACACCAGCAGCTTGAGGCCGGACTGCTGCAGGGCGTACCGCAGCTCATGCTCACGGTAGGACGGGTTGACATTGACCAATATCGCGCCGATTTTCGCGCTCGCGTACTGCACGTGCACCCACTGTGCACAATTGAGCGCCCAGATGCCCACACGATCTCCCTTTGCCACGCCGGCTGCCAACAGCCCGCGTGCCAGCGCATCGACGTCGGCCTCCAGCTGGGCATAGGTCCAGCGGCGTCCAGCGGCAATGTCAACCAGTGCTTCGCGTTCGGCGTTGGCGGCGGCCAGCCTACTGAAGTTCGCACCGATCGTTTCGCCCAGCAGCGGGACTGACGATATACCGGAAACGTACGAAAGAGCCGGGATCTGGGCGCGATGTTGATCGTCAGCAGTCATAGCCATACGCTACTGGCCGCCGGACCAGTCTGGTAGGCGTGCCGAGTCCGGGCTATTTGCAGAGCCGGCCCGCAGGCTGGTTATCTATGGCCGCGGGCAAGGACTGCTCCCTTCGATTGTTCGATTTTAGCCACCGCATGGGCCTGATCCACTCCTGCATGAGGATTTTGCTGCGTAAACTTGCGTCTTAATTCGGTGCCTGCTGTTGCGCCTCGGTTAGGGCCTGCGTAGAGTCATAGCCAAGTTACTGAATGTAACGTGTCAGCGATCCTCGCAACGGCCACGGTAAAGCCCCACCTGGGACTGCCCGTCGAGCCAGGGGATGTGGGTGCCCCCATGTGGGCCTGACATTTGCACACAGAACCGCCGATCATTTTTTCCGGGCCCAGGCCCGGGCCGGTGCTGCCGGTCCGGCTGCGCGTTTTGAGCGCAACGGTGATCTGGAAGACGGTTCTGTTATTCCTTTTCCGACTACGTTCACGTCCGCACCGCAGTCCGCTAGCACGGCGGCGGGCGTCAACGGCATCCAGCCAAGGGCAGCAAATGTCACCTCCAAGCCTTCTCCAGGCACATCCGAAGACGATCGATACCGCACCGATCGCCTTGTCCTACGAACTTTTTCCACCTCGAACGCCCGCAGCCGCAGATAATCTGTGGACCACCGTCCGGGAATTGGAAAGCACTAATCCTGACTATGTCTCCGTCACCTACGGCGCCAGCGGGGACAACCGGGATGTCGCCGTTGGGCTGCTTAACCGGCTGCTCACTGAGACCACGCTGCGTCCGCTGGCGCACCTGACCTGTGTGGGTAATACCGTTGAGGAACTCACAGCCATCATCACCGATCTGCTCGATCACGGGGTGCGCGGCATTCTGGCCCTGCGCGGGGACCGTCCGCAGTCCCCTGACTCCATGGACCCGCCTGGGCCGTTGACATACGCCCAGGACCTGATCGAGTTGATTCGCCGGGTGGAGCAGCGGCGTACGGCGTTGCTCTGCGCCGGGAAGGTGGCCATCGGCGTGGCGGCATATCCTGCCAAACATCCCGAATCGCCAAGCGCGGAGCACGATATTGAGGTGCTCCTGGCTAAGCAGCGCTCGGGAGCGGATTTCGCCATTACCCAGGTTTTCTTCCATCCGTCGGAGTACTCGGATCTCTTGACCAGGGCCCGGCGTGCCGGGGTGACCATCCCGCTTATTCCCGGCGTCATGCCGCTGATCAGTGTCCGCCGGCTGCAGCGGCTCGGGACGCTGGCCGGAGTCGATCCTTCACCGGATTTGATCCGGTCGTTGGCCGGCGCACAGGACGACGGCGAACGCCGCCGGATCGGGGTGCGGGCAACCGTAGATTTGGCGCGTGCCGCGTTGGATGCGGGCGCGCCGGGGATCCATCTTTACACCTTCAATGAGCACGCCGCGGCGCTGGACGTGCTCGATAAACTCCAGCTCCCGCGGCCGGCCCGACCGGGTTCGCGGCGGTTGCAGCCCGCCCTGTAAGGGCCGGCACTGTAGCGACACGCACCTTAGCGACACGAACTGTAACGACGCTCGACCGACCACAGATAGAGGACTTCAATCATGACTGCCAGCACTTCCACCAGCACTCTCACGTACACCGGCGCGCGCTCCACAACGCCGGTGTTTCCCGCGGCGTCGATTTTGGGCTACCCGCGGATCGGCCGCCGCCGGGAATTGAAGAAGGCCGTTGAGTCCTTCTGGGCCGGTAGCATTGACGCTCCGGCGCTCGAAAAGGCCGCGCAGGAGCTACGGCTGAGCACCGCCCAGCGCCTGCAGGGTCTGGGGCTGACCGAGGCCGGCGCCGTACCGGGCACGTTCTCCTTTTACGACCAGGTGCTGGACGCAGCGGCTCATATCGGCGCTGTACCCGCCCGGTTTGGCGCGCTGCTGGATGCGCAGGGGCAGCTGGATATCAACGGCTACTTCACGCTGGCCCGCGGGACTGCGGAGCAGCAGCCGCTGGAAATGACCAAGTGGTTTGACACGAATTACCACTACCTGGTGCCGGAAATCGGACCCGAGACGGTCTTCTCCCTGACGTCCACTCGGATTGTTGAGGAATTTAGCCACGCGCTGGCCAACGGAGTGCACACGCGTCCGTACCTTGTGGGTCCGGTTACCTTTTTGCTGCTGAGCAAGGCCTCCGACGCTGCCGAGAAGGACTTTTCCCCGCTGAGCCGGTTGGCGGATGTTTTGCCCGTCTACGCTGATCTGCTCGCCAAACTCTCCGCTGCGGGAGCGGATTGGGTGCAGCTGGATGAGCCTGCGCTGGTGGTGGACCAAGGGACGCCCTTGACCGAGGTTCAGGCAGCCGTGGCGGAAGCCTACGAATTCCTGTCGGCGGTCCCCGTGCGGCCGGCGCTGTTCGTCAGCACACCCTACGGGGCGCTGGAGGGCCTGCTGCCCACGCTGGCGGCAACCGGAATTGACGCACTTCACCTCGACGTGTTCCAAGGTGAGGTGCCCGCCGCAGCAGATCTGGCGACGCTTTCGGGGAAAACGCTGGTGGCGGGACTGGTGGATGGACACAATATCTGGCGCAATGACCTGGCAGCCTCCGCCGCTAAACTGGCCGAGCTGCGCAAAAGCGGGCTGACGGTGGCGGTATCAACGTCGACGTCGACGCAGCATGTTCCGCACGACGTCAACGAAGAGACGCAGCTGAGCACCGAGTTGCGCAGCTGGCTGGCCTTTGCGGATCAGAAGATCGCCGAGGTGGTCACCTTGTCCGGTCTGCTCACGGATTCCCCGTTGGTGCAGCCGGCCATCGACGAGGCGTCGGCCGTGATTGCCGCCCGTTCGGCCGCCGTCGGCGTTCACCGCCAAGAGGTCCAGACGCGGTTGGCCGCGCTGACCAGCGCCGACTTCAGCCGCGACGCTTACGCCACCCGCGCCGCCGTTCAGGAGACGGAGCTGGCGCTCCCGGCACTGCCAACCACCACCATTGGCTCCTTCCCGCAGACCGGGGAGATCCGCTCCGCCCGCGCCCGGGCCAACAAGGGTGAGCTGACTCAGCAGCAGTACGAGGGCCTGATGAAGGACGAAATCAGGCGCGTAGTGCAGCTGCAGGAAGAGCTTGGGTTGGACGTGCTGGTGCACGGTGAGCCCGAACGCAACGACATGGTGCAGTACTTCGCGGAGAACCTTGAAGGCTTCGACGTGACGGTGCACGGGTGGGTGCAGTCCTACGGCAGCCGGTGCACCCGGCCCTCCATTCTCTGGGGCGATGTGGTGCGCAGCCAGCCGATTACTGTTCAGTGGGCGAGGTTTGCGCAGTCCCTGACCCAGAAGCCGATGAAGGGCATGCTGACCGGACCGGTCACCATTCTGGCCTGGTCCTTTGTCCGTGATGACCAGCCGCTGGGGGAGACGGCAAACCAGGTGGCGTTGGCGCTGCGCGATGAGATCGCCGATTTGGAAACGGCCGGCATCCGGATTATCCAGGTGGATGAGCCGGCCCTGCGTGAACTGCTGCCGCTGCGCAAGGCAGACCAGGCCCGCTACCTGGACTGGTCCGTCAATTCCTTCCGCCTCGCCACGTCGGGGGCGGGGAACGGTACACAGATTCATACGCACCTGTGCTACTCCGAATTCGGCGTCATCATCGACGCCATTGACGGGCTGGATGCGGATGTGACATCCATTGAGGCGGCGCGTTCGCGGATGGAAGTGGTTCATGACCTGGAAAACCACAGCTTTGGCCGTGGCGTGGGGCCAGGTGTCTATGACATCCATTCCCCGCGGGTTCCCGGCCGCGCCGAAGTGGCGCAGCTGCTGGAAACCGCCGTCCGGCACGTGCCCGTCCGGCAGCTCTGGGTCAACCCGGACTGCGGACTGAAGACCCGGGGGTACGCCGAGACGGAAGCGTCGCTGCGTAACCTGGTGGACGCGGCTCTTCAGGTGCGCGCGCAGCTGGTCTGAGCCATTAATGACCTGAGCCATTAGTGCGGGGAACCATTGATGCTGGGGGCCATTAGGGAGCGGTCACTATCTGCCGGATCGGCCGCAGCCGGCGCGGCAGATAGTGACCGTTCGTTGGACGGACGGGAGATTCGTTGTAGCCCGGAGCCACCGTCGGCGGTAAGAATGGCATCGGTATGATACGGCCATTGTTACCCGGGAGTAGATTTGTGCCATGACTGAGGACATTTCTGCCGATATCACTGCCCAGGTTGCCGGTGCCCGCGCCGCATTTGATTCCTGCGCGTCCCGGCCCTACGCCTGGCGCGTGGAACGGCTGAGAGCGGTGCAGCGGATGTTGATCGAGCGCGGTAGCGAATTCGCGGCCGCGCTCAAAGAGGATCTTGGCAAGCATCCGAGCGAGGCATGGCTGACGGAGGTCGGCTTTGTCACCGCGGAAATTACCCACACGTTGAAGAGTCTTCAGCGCTGGCTTGCGCCGGAACGTGCCAGCGTGCCCGTGTCGCTCCAGCCGGCGAGCGCGCAGATCATCCGGGAGCCGCTCGGAGTCGTGCTGATCATCGCGCCCTGGAACTATCCCGTACAGCTACTGCTGGCACCGATGGCGGGAGCGCTCGCAGCCGGCAATACCGTGGTGGTCAAACCCAGTGAACTTGCTCCCGCGACATCAGCAGCGATGCAGCGTTGGATCCCGCAATACCTGGCCGGCGCCGTCTTCGTGGTGCAAGGAGGGGCGGAAGAAACCACCGCCCTGCTGGGGGAGCGGTTCGACCATATTTTCTATACCGGTAACGGCACCGTGGGACGAATTGTCATGCGGGCCGCCGCGGAGCATCTGACGCCGGTAACCTTGGAACTGGGCGGAAAATCACCCGTCTTCGTCGATGATTCCGCGGACTTGCCTGCCACTGCGATACGTTTGGCGTGGGGAAAATTCATGAACGCCGGCCAGACGTGCGTGGCGCCCGACTATGTCTTGGCCTCGCGGACGGTAGGGGCGGAACTGGCGCGACTGCTGCCGGACGCTATTGGTCGGCTGTACGGACCCAATCCGCGCAGCAGCCGGGAATACGGTCGGATTGTCAATGACAGGCACTTCCAACGCCTGACCGGCCTGCTGGAGGGCGCGGACGTTGTAACGGGCGGTGAACACGACGCGGCAAGCCGTTATCTGGCACCCACGGTGGTTCGGGCAGAGTCGGATTCGGCACTGATGCAGGAAGAGATCTTCGGCCCCGTGCTTCCGCTGCTGGAGGTGGCAGGGACGGATGAGGCTATTGACTTCATTAATAGCCGCGACAAACCGCTGGCCCTGTATGTCTTTACCGCGCGGGCAGAGACCAAAGCCAAATTTACTGAGCAAACCTCATCAGGTGCTTTGTGCTTCGGCATTCCGGCTGCGCATTTGCTGGTGCCCGGACTGCCTTTCGGCGGCGTCGGGGCAAGTGGTATGGGCGGATACCACGGACGATTTTCCATCGACACTTTCTCGCATCGGAAGGCGGTGCTGGATAAACCCCTCAAGCCGGACACCATGAAACTGGTTTACCCACCCTTCAGTGCGGCCAAGAATCTGATCATTAGAAAGGTAATCGCGCCCGCCGGCAGGGGATAGGGCGCAGCAGCGGGCTGACCTGGGCGTGCTGCGGACAGCCCGGTCAATGCTGTGGAGTCCGGCCCATCCGGTGCAGAATCCCGGTGAGCAGGTCCACGAAAACGCCCACCTGTGCGGTCTGCTTTTCGTTGAGCAGTAGGGCAAAGATGTTTCGGGCCAGCCGGATTTCCGGCACATCCAGTACCACGATGCCCGCCGGTCTTTCAGCTAGCGCGAGTTCCGGAACCAGAGCGGCCCCTAGTCCGGCAGCGGCTAATTGCAGGCTGGCGTTAAAATCGTCGCTGTATACGGCGACGGTGGGGTGCAGATTGCAGCTGGCGAATAGTCTTTCGATCACGGACGCGTCGCTGGTGCCCGGATGGTGCATGATCCAGGGCATGTCCGACAGCTGGGCCGCCGCCATCTGTGCCCCGGCCCTGATACCCCAGGCCTCCGGCAGGACAACGCGGAAGTTGTCGTCTCCGATCCACTGCCGATTAATCGTGTGCGGCCAGGCCAAGCCGCCCTGTCCCACCTGATAAATCAGCGCCACGTCCAATTCGCCGCCGGTCCGCAACCCGGCAATGGTGGCAGCCGGCTCGGCTACGGATACTTTCAAGTTGATCCCAAGATCATGCCATGCGGGTCTTGCCAGCAGCACCGGGAGCACATGGCTGGCCAGCGAGGGGAAGATTCCCAGCCGAAGTTCCTGCTTGGTGGTGGCATGGGTCCGCGCGCTGGCTGCCAGCAGTGCGTCAATGTCCGTGAGAACCTTGGCCGCGTGCCGGTTCATCACGATGGCGGCCTCGGTAGGGAGCACGCTGCGGGCGGAGCGCTGAAAGAGGACGACCCCGGTGTCGCGTTCAAGAGCGGACATCTGCTGCGACACTGCCGAGGCCGTGTAGCCAAGCCGGCTGGCCGCTGCCGCGAACGAACCCAGGCGCGTGACTTCCAGCAGGGTGCGGAGATGGATCGGATTGACCATAAGCGTTCCTTTCCGGAGCGAGGTCCAGCAACAGCACGACTATACCCCCCCCCCCCGCCCGGAGGACATGCCCGACGGCGGGGCCACTCGGCCAGATTAGCCGCGCCGCTGCCGGCGACCCCCCCCCCTACCCAACTGAGTCGCAGTTCCGGCATGCAAAACGCCGGATGCGTGCCTCAAGTGCGACCCAGTTGGGCAAGCGGCACGACGCTGCGCGACACGCCGGACCGCGGGCAACACGCCCGCGATATTTTGTGGCTAAGTACTCCACAGGCTGTGGACATCTCGGTCGGCAGAGCCGGGATTGCACCGATTTCTACGGTCCGGCCTGTGGACGACCGGTGCATAAAATGACATACTTGTAATACATCATCTAGGGGTCGTTCCCAGCAGTGTGCACTACATGTAGTATTGAAATACAGAAACAAGCACCCCGGGTTTAAGTAGCCGGGACGCTGGCGAAGCCGGTTTACAGCCGTCTGCCGCAATAAAGTACCCAAGAGACGGGTACGAGCAGATGCAGGTGCCCCAGAGGTACCGCGAAGTAAAAGGGGACAGGGAAAATGACCGTTACGGTCTACACGAAGCCGGCCTGCGTTCAGTGCAACGCCACCTACCGCGCTTTGGATAAAAAGGGCATCACTTACCAGAGCGTGGACATCTCTCAGGACCCGGACGCCTTGGAGCGCCTTCGTGCGCTGGGCTACATGCAGGCTCCCGTGGTGATCACCGATCAGGATCACTGGTCCGGATTCCGTCCGGACAAGATCGCCGAGCTGGGAACCGCAGCGGTGGCGGTAGCCTCCTGATTTCCTCGCATCATCTCAACAGCCCGGCTTTACTTAACGGCTCAGCAGGGCACTAAGCGGCGGTAATGCAGTCTGTGGAAGTAGTACACGAAGACCGGGCGACAGTTCACCCGACGACAGCGCACCGGACGACTACGGCGCACCGGTTGCTGCCGCCGTCGTCCGGTGTCGTATCAACCGGTACCGGTTCGGTCGGCGGTCCACAGCCCTGCACGCGGCACACGGCCAGCGGGCTCATTTACTTCTCGTCCGTCTCGGACAACACCCACCGCTTCGTACAGAAACTCGGAGTGGATTCGGCGCGGATTCCGCTGTACAGCTCCGAAGAGACACTGCTGGCGAACCGACCGTACGTCCTGGTGCTGCCGACCTACGGCGGCGAAACCGGCCACGGTGCGGTGCCCAAGCAGGTCATTAGGTTTTTGAATGTCGAGCAGAACAGATCACTGATCCGCGGCGTCGTCGGCGCGGGGAATACAAATTTCGGGGAAACCTACTGCCTTGCCGGTGACATTGTTGCCGCCAAATGCACGGTTCCCCTGCTATACCGCTTCGAGCTTATGGGAACGTCTCGGGACGTTGACCGGGTCAACCAAGGATTGGATACGTTTTGGACACGACTGTCGCAGCACCTGCCGTAACCGGCTCCCACACGGGAACCATCGACGTCGGCACAAAGGACGCGGGCATGCCCGCCGCCTTCAAGGGGCTCGGGTACCACGAGCTCAACGCCATGCTGAACCTTTATGGCCCCAACGGCGAGATCCAGTTTGAGGCCGATCGCGAGGCGGCGCACCAGTACTTCCTGCAGCACGTGAACAACAACACCGTGTTCTTCCATGACCTGGAGGAGAAGCTGGAGTACTTGGTCAAGAATGAGTACTACGAGCGCGAGACGCTGGACCAGTACACGATGAACTTCATCCGCGAGCTGTATCAGCGTGCCTACAAGAAGAAGTTCCGGTTCGAAACGTTTCTCGGCGCGTTCAAGTTCTACACCTCTTATACGCTCAAAACCTTCGACGGCAAGCGGTTCCTGGAGCGCTACGAGGACCGGGTCTGCATGGTGGCCCTGCACCTGGCCCGCGGCGACGAAGAGCTGGCCATCAAACTGATGGACGAGATCATCGAAGGCCGCTTCCAGCCCGCCACCCCCACGTTCCTCAACGCCGGCAAGGCCCAGCGCGGCGAGCTGGTCTCCTGCTTCCTGCTGCGTATCGAAGACAACATGGAATCGATCGGCCGCTCCATTAACTCCGCCCTGCAGCTGTCCAAGCGCGGCGGCGGCGTGGCTTTTGCGCTGACTAACATCCGCGAGGTGGGGGCGCCGATCAAGCAGATCGAGAACCAGTCCTCCGGCGTTATCCCGGTGATGAAGCTCCTCGAAGACAGCTTCTCCTACGCCAATCAGCTCGGTGCCCGGCAGGGTGCCGGCGCGGTCTACCTGCACGCTCACCACCCGGACATTAACCGCTTCCTGGACACCAAGCGCGAGAATGCCGATGAGAAGATCCGAATCAAGACGCTCTCCCTCGGTGTGGTGGTCCCGGATATCACCTTCGAGCTGGCCAAGCGGGACGAGGACATGTACCTGTTCTCCCCGTACGACGTCGAAAACGTCTACGGCATGCCCTTCTCCGACATTAACGTCACCGAGAAGTACTACGAAATGGTCGATGACGCCCGGATTAAAAAGACCAAGATCAAGGCCCGCGAATTTTTCCAGACCCTCGCGGAGATCCAGTTTGAATCCGGTTACCCCTACATCATGTTCGAGGACACGGTAAACCGGGCCAATCCGATCGACGGCAAGATCATTATGAGCAACCTGTGCTCGGAGATCCTGCAGGTTTCCGCGCCCACGGTTTACAACGATGACCTCTCCTATGCCGAGACCGGCAAGGACATCTCCTGCAACCTCGGCTCGCTGAACATTGCCAAGACCATGGATTCGCCGGACTTCGGCAGCACGATCGAAACCTCCATCCGGGCGCTCTCCGCCGTGTCCGTGATGTCCAACATCACCTCCGTGCCGTCCATCGCCAAGGGTAACGAGCAGTCACACGCCATCGGCCTGGGCCAGATGAACCTGCACGGCTACCTGGCCCGGGAGCGCGTGCATTACGGCTCCGCGGAAGGCCTGGACTTCACCAATATCTACTTCTACACCGTGGTGTACCACGCCATCCGCGCCTCCAACCTGCTGGCCATTGAGACCGGCAGCACCTTTGGCGGCTTCGAGAAGTCCAAGTACGCCTCCGGGGAGTTCTTCGACAAGTATGTCAACAAGGAATGGGTTCCGAAGACGGCCCGTGTGGCCGAGCTTTTCGAAGGCACCCACATCCCCACCCAGGATGACTGGCGTGAGCTGAAGGCTTCCGTGATGGAGCACGGCATCTTCAACCAGAACCTGCAGGCCGTTCCGCCCACCGGGTCGATCAGCTATATCAATAACTCCACCTCCTCCATCCACCCGGTGGCCTCCAAGATCGAGATCCGCAAGGAAGGCAAGATCGGCCGCGTCTACTACCCGGCTCCTTACCTGACCAATGACAATCTGGAGTACTACCAGGACGCGTATGAACTCGGCTACGAGAAGATCATCGACACCTACGCCGCCGCAACTCAGCACGTGGATCAGGGCCTGTCGCTGACGCTGTTCTTCAAGGACACCGCCACCACCCGTGACATCAACAAGGCGCAGATCTACGCCTGGCGCAAGGGCATCAAGACCATCTACTACATCCGGTTGCGGCAGCTGGCCCTGGAAGGGACCGAGGTGGAGGGTTGCGTTTCCTGTGCCCTATGACAACCGATATAGGTTGACTGCGGTGGGTGCGCTTTGAAATGAGTGAGTTGACGACGGCGACGGGCGGCTTGGTCTACGGCATCCGGCTTAGGCGGGAGGTCGAGTACCGCTACGTCGGTATAACGACCAAGACAGCCAGCCGCCGTTTCCACCAGCACCTACGCGTGGCAGCCGAGGGACGCAAGACACCGTTCTGCGACTGGCTCCGAAGACACGACGCAGCTGACGTGATCGCCGACGAGTTGGATTGGATCGAAGGGTTGCCGGAGCTCGGTCAGGCTGAAATTGATTGGATCAGTTATCTGCGTCGAGAAGGGGATCGCCTGTTGAACCTGTCCGAGGGAGGCCTGGGGCCCACTGGCGTTGTGTGGACGGAAGCGATGCGTGAAGCGGCTCGAATTCGCTCCACCGGCCGCAAGATAATCAGAGAATCAGGTCCGGGTGCCTCCTTTTACGGCAAGAATCACAGCTCCGAGCAGAAGGAAAAATGGTCTCGGGAACGCAAAGGAACCCACCTTGGTCCGGCCAATCCAAACTTCGGCAAGTTTGGAGAGGACCATCCGAGCTTTGGCCACTCGATGTCGATAGAGGCGCGTCAAGTGCTGTCCAAGGCTAGGAGGGGCGTAGGAAATCCCAACTTCGGCCAAGGCAGCCAGCGCCGAAACCCGGGCGAAAATGTCAGCAGTACGGAAGGGCCGTCCGATGCCTTCCAGCCAGAGAAACGCGCATACCAGGTATCACACCAACAAAGGCGTCGAGAAAGCCGACTGCAAGTACTGCGTCGAGGACTCAGCCAAGCCAAGTCCTTCTTTAGAAAGCGAGTCGGAATCATGACCGAAAAAGTAAAGCTCCTCAGCCATGTTGAGGCCATCAACTGGAACCGGATTCAGGACGAGAAGGACGTTGAAGTCTGGAACCGCCTGACCAACAACTTCTGGCTGCCGGAGAAGGTGCCTCTGTCCAACGACATCCAGTCCTGGGCCACGCTGACCCCGGACGAGCAGCAGTTGACCATGCGCGTCTTCACGGGCCTGACGCTGCTGGACACCATCCAGGGCACCGTTGGCGCCGTCAGCCTGATTCCCGATGCGATCACCCCGCACGAGGAAGCCGTCTACACGAACATCGCGTTCATGGAATCCGTGCACGCCAAGAGCTATTCGTCCATCTTCTCTACACTCTGCTCCACCAAAGAGATTGACGAAGCCTTCCGCTGGTCCACTGAAAATGAGTACCTTCAGAAGAAGGCCAGGATCGTGATGGACTACTACGCAGGAGATGACCCGCTCAAGCGCAAGGTGGCCAGCACCCTGCTGGAATCCTTTCTCTTCTACTCCGGCTTCTACCTGCCGATGTACTGGTCCTCCCGGGCCAAGCTGACCAACACCGCCGACATGATCCGGCTGATCATCCGCGACGAGGCCGTGCACGGCTACTACATCGGCTACAAATTCCAGCGCGGGCTGGAGAAGGTCTCCGAGGCCAAACGCCAGGAGCTCAAGGATTACACGTTCGAGCTGATGTACGAGCTCTACGAAAACGAAGTCCACTACACGCACGATCTGTACGATGCTGTGGGCCTGGCCGAGGATGTCAAGAAGTTCCTGCACTACAACGCCAACAAGGCGCTGATGAACCTGGGCTACGAGGCCATGTTCCCGGCCGCTGTCACGGACGTGAACCCGGCGATCCTCTCCGCGCTGTCCCCGAACGCGGATGAGAACCATGACTTCTTTTCCGGGTCCGGGTCTTCATATGTGATTGGCAAGGCCGTGAACACTGAGGACGACGACTGGGACTTCTAAGCGCGTGTCGTTAATTCCTATGGCTCTGGTTTGTCGGCAGACTAAAGTCATGGTTTATCTGGCTAAGGCATTGGAACTTCGTTAGGGGACCGTGAAGCCCTGAAGGCGCTGATCCATGGGAAAACATTCACCGCGACGTTGGCCCTGCGGGCCGGCGCTGTGTTGGTGGCGGCCGGTGGGGTGCCAAATTTCCAGATCGAGCAGGTCACCGGGTTTTCGGCGCCCACGGTTTTGAAGTGGCGCCACCGCTATGCCGAAGGCGGGATCGAAGCCCCCTCCCACGTCCAGCACCCGGGCCGGGTGAGGGAGATCGATGAGATCGCGGTGATTGCCGATACCCTGACCAATGACGGGAACCCGTCGGCCGAGCTGGGGATCTCGCACTGGTCTGCCGCATCATGGCCGCACGCCACGGAATCTTTTCCCCCCGTCGGAGGTGGTGGGACTGTACATGTCACCGCCGGAAAAGGCGGTCGTGGTGAGTATCGATGAGAAGACCCAGATCCGGGCCCTCTCCCGCACCGGCCCGGGCCAGCCGTTGTCCCAGACGCACCCGCAGCAGCAGACCCACGACCACAAGCGCGACGTCTCGTCGGAGCATTCCACTATGGTGCGGTGAGGCGTACCATGTGGGCATGATAGCCACGAACAGCTTCGGTGTCCGGTTGTTGTCGCGCATTAGCGCAGTTTCCCTGCTGGCGGTGGCGTTAGTTACGGGGATGGCCGCGGCTCCCGCAGCAGCCTTGACCGGAGCGGCTACATCCTTAGCTGGATATCATCGGACGTACACCGCGTTGGGGGACTCGTTTACTGCCGGACAGGGTGCCCCGCCGTATATTCCCGGACCCTGCCTGCAGAGCAGGTACGCCAGCTACCCGGTCATCACCGGATTCCTCAGCCCCTATAGGTTGTCCGCGAATAAGGCCTGCAGCGGAGCCGACACGGACAACGTGCTGGGCCAGCTGGCGGGCGTTGATCCAAATACCAGTCTGGTGACCCTGACCGTTGGCGGAATTGATGCCGGCTCCAATGTCGTACTGGCCGCATGCGCACCCGATCCCGCGGCCACCGTTTGCACCGACGCCCTCAAAGCCAGCACAGCGCTGATAGCAAAGCTGCCGGCCAAACTCTTCCCGACCTATGTGGCGGTGGCTGCCGCCATGCCCCACGCGCGTATCGCTGTGCTCGGGTATCCCCATCTGTTCAACCCCGGGGACGCCTTTGGAGACAAAGTCAATCAAGCCACCGATGTCCTGAACCAGGTCATTGCCGGTGCCGTTGCGGCCGCTGCCACAAGCACCCCTCGGCTCCAGTTCGTTGACGTCAGCCAGGAGTTCGCGAACCACGGCATCGGCGCGGCCATCCCATACATCAACTACAACCCGGCAAACCCGACGGCAACGGCCAATTTCCATCCGAACGCCTTGGGCAACCTGTTCGGTTATTACCGGGCACTGGTCAACGACGGCCTGCTCACCGGCCAACCGGTGGTGCACTCAACCAATCAACGCTGAGCGCCCGTTTGTCCCAACCGGAATGGACCGGCCTGCCGCGCCAAACGACGACGCCGGCAATTACCGAAGAGAGGTCCGGTCACGCAAGTACTCCTGTCGGCAATGACATCTCCTGGCCGCAGTGCGGAATATCCCTTCCACGGGGTCAGGCATTCGGTATCGTCGGCGTCACCAACGGGCTGGCAAATAACACCAACCCCTGTTTGGCCAGCCGGCTAACGCGGGCGGTAGGGTCAAAGGGAGGCACCGGCCAGCCCCCATCAGCTCTGTACGTGAACACGGGGAATCCCGGACTTGCCGGGTCCTGGTGGCCCGTCAACAACAATTACGGCGGGTCCATCGTCGGTAATCCCTACGGAACCTGCAATCACACCGCCACGCTGGCCTGCGCCTATATGTACGGCTATGCCAAGGCCTACGATGACGTAAACATCCGCGGCGTCACCGGGCCGTCGGCCTACCTGTGGTGGCTCGACGTCGAAACAGGCAACAGTTGGTCAAGCAACACGACTGAAAATACCGCCGATCTGGAGGGCATGACCGACTACTTCCGCAGTATCGGTGCCGAGGTGGGCCTGTACTCCACGAGCTACCAATGGGAAATCATCGGTGGACCCTCCCACCAGACAGCAGCCTCTACACCCTCAGAAACTGGATCCCGGGTGCCAGGACATTGGCCCAGGCCAAGGCGGTCTGCAGGGCGGCGGGGGTCGGATATTTCATCAGCAGCTCCGCCATTGCACAGTGGTCCAGGTGTGCGCCGAATACCGGTTCAAGGGCCCGGGGGATCTGGATCAGACGCCGGCGGATACGGTTTGATGTAGCGGTGGCCTGCTGGGTCAGATCATCATCAAAACCGCACAGCGTCGACAGCTCGGCGATCTGCTCATCGGCGACCTCAATCGAGCCCAGGGTAGGTGGCATCGTGCGGGCTGCTGCGGCGATGATGTACGCGTCCCGGGCACCGGTTTTAGCCTCGCCGGTACCGAGCGGGTGAACGACTTTAGCGGTGGCTTGAGGTGCTCTGCGGGAGGGAACGCGGCCGCGTCGTCCTCCGGATCTTAAGGATTCTTATCCCGCACGCGCACCGCCGCCGCAGGACAGTGAACCCTTGAAGATCAGGCAGCTTTAGGGTAGTAGTGAAGTGCCGAATGGCGCGAAATGGTAGGGGAGAACTTCATGGCTGAAAACGTCAAATCCACTGACGGAACGACGATCGCCTACGAAATGGCCGGGAGCGGGCCGACGCTCATCCTGGTCGGTGGGGCGCTGAACACGCGTCAGTCGCCCGGAGGTATGGTGCCGCTGCTCGCGGATGATTTCACAGTGGTCACGTACGACCGCCGCGGCCGCGGCGAGAGTACGAATACGCCGCCTTACGCGGTCGAGCGCGAGGTTGAGGATTTCGGCGCACTGGTGGCAGCCGTTGGCGGGGTTGCGGGGGTATACGGTCATTCGTCCGGCGGCATCCTGGCTCTTGAGGCAGCCGCCGCGGGCGTCGGGATCAGCAGGCTCGCCGTGTATGAGCCGCCCTATCTCACAACAGAGGGAGGAGACGAGCTGTGGCAGGTTTTTGTTGACAAGATACAGGCCCTGGTGGACGAGGGAAATTCGGACCTGGCGGTGGAGGAGTTCATCCGGCACACGGGCGCCGACTTCGATGCAGGAATGAAGCAATCGCCTTGGTGGCCGTCGTTGGTAGCTCTGGCGCCGACTCTGCCCTACGATCTGAGGCTCGCCGGGGATAATAATGTTCCGGTGCAGCGGCTGGACCGCATTTCCGCACCAACTTTGGCGTTGTACGGCGGTGCGAGCGCCGCATGGGCACAGGCTTCTGCGT
The DNA here is from genome assembly GCF_026627425.1 of Arthrobacter endolithicus. Taxonomy (GTDB): domain Bacteria; phylum Actinomycetota; class Actinomycetes; order Actinomycetales; family Micrococcaceae; genus Arthrobacter_M. The sequence continues at coordinate 240,285 of NZ_JAPNLH010000002.1, read as the reverse complement.
CGGCGGTGGCGATAGCGGTCCAGAACGGGAGGCAGGACGTCATCGAAGGGCAGGATCATGCGGTGGAGCCCGAGATGGTGGCGCCTGCATTGTTGGAATTCTTCCGCTGAGGTCTGCGGAACCGCTGGGGGCTGGCGTTGAGGACTGCGTACCTGCCGGCATGAAGCTACTCGGCGGCCGGCCGTTGGCGTTGCCGTTTTGTTGCTGACCGCTGTTGCTTTGCGGCGAGGTGCCGCCGCCGCGAGCTCCGGGTTGGTTTAGTCGGACGGCGCTGGGCCGCGTCGGGAGCAAGGCCTGCGCTGATGAGTTCGGCGAGTTTGCCCACGGCGATCTCGCGATTGCGGAGTTGAGAGCGACGCTCGGAGGCGGCCACGGTGATCACTCCGCCGATGAGACGACGGCCCAGACGGGCAAGCAACATCATCCGCTGTTCCTCGGACAGAACGGGTGAGTCGGCGATGTTCCAAGAGAGCTCGACGCGACTGTCCGACGTGTTCACGTGCTGGCCGCCTGGCTTGGACGACCGCGAGAACCTCCAGCCAAGTTCCGCAGCGGGAATCGTGAGCGCGGGGGAGACGTCCAGATCCATGCAATAAGTGTTGCACGGCGAGGCGTCCCGCCTTCGTGCCGGCATTTTGTCGGCGGCACCGGACCCAGCCGTTCAGGGCGTGCTCTGCCGGGGCGGTACTGCTCGGCAAGGCCGACATCGTCGTCGCTGAAGGTGCATTCTGCCACGAGCAGGTCCGCGCCTTCTGAGAGCTCCTCGGCGCCCGCGCATGGGGCGGTATCCATAACGAAGGCGAAGCGCTGGCCGGGCCGCGGGACACTGACGTCCGCAAGCCGGACGCCGTCCAGGGTTCCCGTGCGCTGCAGACGGCCGACATCAGGGCCGGCAATGCCGGCTGCCGCGAGCCGCTCCGGCAGGAATGTGCGGCCGTCGGGCTCAGCGAGCCGGTAGCCGTAAGTCTCGATCCGGTGATGCAGCGGCCGGACCTCCAGGCCCGGGGCAACCAGCCCGGGGCTGCCATGCGGGTGCAGCCGCAGATCAATGCCCCCGGTGGCAACGGATAGCAGCGCGCGGACCACATCCGCTCCGGAGGCGGGGTAATGCAGGTGCACCGGGTGCCGGACGCCGTCCAGGGCCATCCGCGAGAGCACGCCGGGCAGACAAAACAATGGTCGCCATGGACGTGGGTGAGACAAATACGCGTGATCTGTCCGACCGGGACCCCGGCATAGATCATCTGCCGTTGGGTGCCCTCGCCCGGATCGAAGAGCAGGCCCTCGCCGTCCCAGCGCAGCAGATAGCCGTTATGGTTGCGCGTTCGCGTCGGGACCTGCGAGGCGGTGCCAAGAACGACGAGCTTACGCATGCCGAGGGCTTAGAGGTATTCGGCCGAGATCAGGATCGGCATATGGTCGGACTTGCCGCGCGGCAGGGTTTCCACGTTGGTGATGTCCAGCCCCAACGAGGTCGCGAAGTCAAAGTGGCCCCGGAAAACCTTGTACCGCGTATACGTCCTGCTGTCGCTCATCGTAAGTTCATAGCCGGTCTTGTTCACTTCCTCCGTCAGGTTCTTCTTGAAGAAGGGATAGTTGAAATCTCCGACCATCAGGGTGACCAGCTCCCCACCCATACTGAGCAGTTCGGTGTGCGCGGCGTGAATCTGCTTGCGGCGCAGGGAATTGGACGCGGTCAGTGGGGCGGCGTGGAACGATGCAATGGCAAGGTTGCGTCCGGTCTCCCGGTCGACCAGCCGGGTGGCGATCAGCCGTTCGTGGGCAGGCGCGAGCATCCGGTCATGCATGGACTTTTTGAGCGCAAAGGCCTTCGTTTCCAGCGCGGTGAAGCGGTCCTTGCGGTAATACATTGCCAGACCGAGCCGGTTGCCCTTGGTTGAATCCGCAAGGTGCAGATGTCCTACCGTTTCCGGGAGTTCTGCGGCATCGCATTCCTGCAGGCACAGCAGATCGATTTCGGAATCCCTCGCCAGCTCAACGAGTTCATCGCTGGCAAGGTTTTTGCGGAGGTTGTAACTGATGACTCGTAGCAGGGGAAGACCTCTTCCGGTCAATCGGTGGGAGTTACCGTCTGGTACGTAGTTTAGCAACGGCCGGTCATGACCGACGCGATTCTGCAGTCGGGTCGCGCCGGTTCTCAGAGATTCCTTCCAGCTGGATCGACCGCATCCGTGCTTGAACCGCAAACAATTTGCAGATAGTGTGCAAATTGTTTGTGAACGTGAGCTGAACCACTTCCACACGGCGCGGAAAAGGACGGAATCATGACCCAAAGCGAAGTGAACGTGGACTACTTCCGGCTCGATGACGGCCTAACGGACGGTGAGCGGGCGCTGCGGGACCGGGTGCGCGCGTACGTTGCCTCTGACATCCTGCCAATCATCAACGACTTCTGGGAACGCGCGGAATTCCCCGCAGAACTACTCCCCGGCCTGGCCCGGCTGGGCATCATCGGAAGCACGATCAATGGCTACGGCTGCCCGGGGCTCAGCCGGCGTGCGGCGGGAATCGTAGCCCGGGAAATAGCGCGCGGTGACGGATCGATCAACACTTTTTTGGGCGTGCATTCGAGTCTGTGCATGGGCGCTATTAACATGTTGGGCAGCCCGGAGCAGAAGCAGCGTTGGCTGCCGTCCCTGGCCACACTCGAAAAGATTGGCGCCTTCGCGCTGACGGAGCCGGAGCACGGCTCGGATTCGGTGGCGCTGGAAACCAGCGCGCGGCGGGACGGGGAAGACTTTGTGCTCAACGGGCACAAGCGGTGGATCGGGAACGGGGACCGGGCCGACGTCGTGGTGATTTTCGCCCGCGATGTTGCGGATAGTCAGGTTAAGGCCTTTGTGCTGGAAAAGGGCGATGACGTCAGGGAGAAGAGCGGCGACGGCGCCTACCCTGCCGGGTACCGCCCGACGGTGATCACCGGCAAGAGTGGTAAGCGCGCCATCATGCAGGCGGACATTGTGCTGGAGAATCTGTGGATCCCGGCCCGGAACGTCCTGGAATTCTGCCATTCGTTCAAGGACGTGTCCTCGGTGCTGACGGCAACCCGTGGCGGTGCAGCATGGGAGGCCGTGGGGCATGGCATGGCGGCTTACGAGATTGCCGTGGCCTACGCCCTGGAGCGCAGGCAGTTCGGTAAGCCGATCGGCTCCTTCCAGCTGGTGCAGAGCAGGCTCGCCAACATGCTCAGCGAACTGACATCCATGCAGCTGATGTGCACGCGGATGGCGGAGCTCGCCGAGGCGGATCAGCTGACCGGGCCAATGGCCTCCATGGTCAAAATGTCCACGGCACAAAAAGGGAAGTGGATCTGCGCCGAAGCCAGGGACATCCTGGCCGGCAACGGTCTGCTGCTGGAACGCCATGTTGCCCGGCACCTGACGGATATGGATGTGGTGAGCACCTACGAGGGCACCGATTCCATTCAGTCCCTGCTGGTGGGCCGGGACATCACCGGAATTTCCGCCTTCAAGTAGGCGATACTCAGCATAGCAAAAGTACTCAGCGACAACCCGCCAGGCAGCCTACGCAGCGGGCACAGCAAGCACGGAAGTGAGTTGTTCAGGATGAGTGAAGTTTCAACCGGACCGGTGTCGGTGGACATGGTCGACGGCGTCGCGCGGGTCAGCATGTTCCACCCACCGGTCAATGCCCTGGGACTGCCGCTGCGCAGAGCACTGGTGGATGCACTTGCCGGCATTGCCCACAATCGGCAGGCAACTGCGGTACTGCTGACAGGGCAAGCCAACGCGTTCTCCGCGGGAGCGGATATTACCGAATTTAATGCGGCCGCAGGCTCGCCGGATCTGCGCGAGCTGGTCGCCCTGGTGGAAGACTTCCCGCTGCCGGTCATTGCCGCGATCACGGGAGTGGCGCTGGGCGGAGGGCTGGAGCTGGCAATGGCGGCCACCGCACGGCTTGCCGACCCGGAAGCCCGGCTCGGCCTGCCGGAAATCACGCTGGGCCTGCTCCCCGGCGCAGGCGGCACCGGCCGCCTGCCGCGGCTGGTGGGGCCGGAGCGCGCGCTTGACATGATTCTCAGCGGAAAGCCGATCTCCGCGGCGCAGGCCCGCCGGGACGGGCTCGTCGACGCCGTTTTCTCCGACCCGGCCTCGAAAGACGGCGTTCGATGGGCAGCCCACTTCGCGCTGAAGGGTGACCGGACGCGGACGCGGGATCGCCAGCACAAAATCGCCGGGGCGCACGCCGTGCGGGGAACCGTAGCCGCACTGGCGGCCGTCCCGCTGCGCAAGGCCAAGGACCCCTCCGCAGCCCAGGCCGCCATCGACGCCATCACCGCCGGCATCGAAGTCTCCTTCGACGCCGGGGCGCGGGTGGAGCGGGAAAAGTTTGAAGAGCGGCGCCAAAGCCCCGAGTCGGCGGCCCAGCGTTACCTGTTCGCGGCCGAACGCGCGGCCCGCAAACCTAAGAACCTCAACCCCGGGACCGCCACGCGCGTGGCCCGGGCCGGCGTCGTCGGCGCCGGGACCATGGGCGGTGGCATAGCCATGGCACTGGCAGCGGCGGGAATTCCTGTCACCCTCGTCGAGGCGGAGCAGAGCGCGCTGGACCGCGGCCTCGCGCGGATCGAGCAGAACCTTGCCACCTCAGTCGCGCACGGCAGCCGGACAGAGGCTGACGCCAGCAGCGAGCGTGCTTTGATTGAGAGCAGTCTGGATTATGGCGCACTCGCCTCGGCGGATCTGGTGATTGAAGCAGCCTTTGAGGATCTGCCTGTCAAAAAGGACATCTTTGCCGACCTGGACCGCCATGTCCGAGAGGATGCGGTGCTGGCCTCCAATACCTCCTATCTGAACATTGATGCGCTCGCGGCCGGAACGGCCCATCCGGAGCGGGTGCTCGGTCTGCACTTTTTCAGCCCGGCGAATGTGATGCCGCTGGTGGAGGTGGTCCGCGGCTCACACACTAACGCCGAAGCCCTGGCCACCGGCTTCGAACTGGTCCGCCGCATCGGTAAGACGCCCGTCGTCGTCGGAGTCTGTCACGGCTTTGTCGGCAATCGCATGCTGGAGGTCCGCTCCGGTCAGGCCGAGCGGCTGCTGTTGGAGGGTGCGCTCCCCGGACAGGTGGATCAGGTACTGACGGACTTCGGTTTCCGGATGGGTCCATTTGCGATGGGGGATATGGCCGGGCTGGACATTGGCTGGCGTAACCGGAAGGCGCAGGGCCGCACGGCGCCGGTCAGCGACGCGCTCTGCGAGGCGGGTCGGTTCGGGCAGAAAACCGGTACCGGCTACTACGCCTACGAGGGCCGTGACCGCCGGGATGATGCGGCCGTGGCGAAGCTGATCGAGGGTGTTTCCGCGAAGCTGGGTATAGTGCGGCGGCCCATTTCCGAGCAGGAGATCTTGGAGCGCCTGACGCTTCCGATGATCAACGAGGGCGCGCGCATTCTGGCCGAGGGCATCGCGGACCTCCCGGGGGACATCGATGTCATCTGGGTCAAGGGCTACAACTGGCCAGCCTACCGCGGCGGCCCGATGTGGTACGCGGACCAGATGGGGCTTGCGCTCGTCGCGGCACGCCTGCGGCATTATGCGCTCCTGACAGGGGATGCGTCACTGGCGCCGTCGGCGTTGTTGGAGCAGCTGGCCGACGACGGCGCCACCTTTGATGGGTACGGCCGGTGAGTGCAGCTGCCGTGGACGGACGAAGCGCCCGCGCGCAGCGGACCCGGCAGATCATTGCCGACGCGCACATCGCACTGATTAATGACGGCGAACTCCGGCCATCCGCTAAACAGATCGCCGGCCGCGCGGGTGTCTCGCAGCGCGCACTCTGGGACAATTTCAAGGACATGGAAAGCCTGATGGCCGGCACGGCCCGGCAGCAGCTGGACCGGCAGGATGAAGCCTTTCAGTCCCTGGAACCGGGCGCTTCCCTGCCGGAGCGGATCGAGCGCTACTGTCAACAGCGCGCCGTGCTGCTGGAATCGGTGGCGCCGCTGGCACGCGCGGCCGATCTCCAGCGTCCCTTTTCCCCGGCGCTGCAGGAGAACCTGCAGGAGAATCTTCGTCGCATCCGCGCCGCCTTCGAGGCTCTCTTCTCGAAGGAGCTTGCGGCGATGGAACCCGGGGACCGCGAACGCGTAACCCTTGCCGGCTGTACCGCCGCGGACTGGGCCAGTTGGCACTTGCTGCGGGACCAGCTGGGGGAAAGCGTGCAGCAGGCGCGCGAGGTGTTGCAGCTGACCCTGACCGCACTGCTGAGCCGCCCTGCCGGCCCGTCACCCCGTCACCCCGGGCCGCCCTGTAGACCAGATCGGTGGGGCCGCCAGGATTGACCGCAGCACCAGCGCAGACCCGACAATCCCGGACCATATAAAGGAACAGCAACTATGAGCGTTTTATCTCTGGCCGCAATTCTGGCCGAGTCCGCCCGGAAATACCCGAAGAAGACGGCCGTAGTCGACGCCGGCGTTCATTACTCCTACGCCGCGCTGTGGCAGCAGGCACGTAGCTACGCCGCGCAACTGAAAGACGCCGGGCTGGCAGCCGGAGACGTTGTGGGCATCATGTCTGCCAACGTTGTGGAATTCCCGCGGGCCTATTACGCCGTGCAGGCCGTCGGCGCCGTCGTCGTTCCCGTGCATTTGCTGCTCACTGTCGAAGAGATCGTCCAGGTGCTGCGCGACAGCGGCGCGAAGCTGCTTATCTGCCACAGCGCATTTCTCCCGGTCGGTGCGCCGGCCGCACGGGAAGTTGGAATTGAGCTGCTGGTGGTCGGCCCGCTGCCGGAAGAGGAGCGGGCCGCCCTGACCGTGCTGGACCCCCACGGGCCGCAGGAGGTGGCCAGTTACGCGCCGCGGAACCCGGCGGACCCGGCTGTCATTTTTTACACGTCCGGCACCACCGGCAAGCCGAAGGGTGCGATCCTGACGCAGCTCAATATGGTCATGAATGCCACCGTTTCCGCCGTGGACGCCAACGACGTGCACACCGATGACATTGCCCTCGGGTGCCTGCCGATGTTCCATGTCTTCGGCCAAACCGCCAGCATGAACGCCATATTCCGCCTCGGTGCCACGCTGGTGCTGCTGCCCAAATTCAGCCCGGAGGCGGCCTTGGAGATGATGGTGGCGGAAAACGTGAACGTCTTTCACGGCGTGCCGACCATGTACATGCAGCTGTTGGCCGCGGCCAAAGACCGGGGAAAGCTGCCCAAGCTGCGGCTGTGCGTCTCCGGCGGCGCCGCCCTGCCCGTTGCCGTCATGGAGAAATTTAACGCGGCATTCGACGTCACCATTTACGAGGGCTACGGGCTGTCCGAAACGTCGCCCGTGGTCTGCACCAATTCGCCGGCGTCCGGTGTCAAGTCCGGTACTGTGGGGCCGGCGATTTGGGGCGTGGAAGTGCAGATCACCGACCACACCGTTCCGGAGCGGCTGGAGTTCGTGCCCAATGGCCAGCTCGGTGAGATCCTGGTGCGGGGGCACAACGTCTTCGCCGGATACTTGAACGATCCCGACGCCACCGCTGCTGCCATGACGGAGGACTGGTTCCACACCGGGGATCTGGGAACCAAGGACGACGACGGCTTCATCACCGTGGTCGATCGCACCAAGGACGTCATCATCCGCGCCGGATACAACGTCTACCCGCGGGAGGTGGAGGAAGTACTGGCCCGCCACCCGGCGGTGATGCAGGTTGCCGTGATCGGGCTGCCGGACGAGCTGCGCGGTGAGGAGGTCTGCGCCGTGATCAAACTGGAGCAGCAGTTCGTGCAAAATCCGCCGAGCGCGGAGGAAATCATTGCCTGGAGTAAGGAACATTTGGCCAAGCACAAGTACCCGCGCGTCATCCGCTTTATCGACCAAATTCCGCTGGGACCGAGTCAGAAGGTCCTTAAGCGGGAGCTGCGGAGCACTTACTCGGCACAGTGATCCCAGGCATCGACTCGAGGGCAGCTGGGTGGAGGATCTGACTGTTACTCAGGAAACTCCCAAGTGGGCGTGCGAGTCGGCCGAGCGGCCCTGGGAGGTCCGAATCGAAGCCTGGGGGATCATATAATATAGAACATATTTACGGTATATTATGGACAACTTCCGTGTGTTTCGAATATAATAAAGATATGGCACGCGGGGGTTTCTTTGAACTGCTGATCGAGGGAAGCCTCGTTGATCTGCCCTGCGAGCCGGACGTGCCCTGCGAGCCGGGCCTGGATTGCCGGTCGGACCGCCGGTCGGGTGTCGGGTCTGTGCCGTTGGAGGCCCGCGTCCGGGCCCTGGCGTTGGAGACCATTGAAACCCATGGCGGCACCGAACACGTCGATATGGACCCGCGACTGGTGACCTGTGCACTGTTGACCGTTGATCCGGCGTCGCTGGATGCCGGGCAGCAGGTAGAGTATTTCACCGTGTGCCAGCGGCTGACATCCTGGACGCAGGCCCGCCAGGTCCGTGCCCTGGCCGCCTTCGCTGACCAACGCCCGCCCCTGCCCGCGGAAACACCGAAACGCCGGCACCCGGAAACATCGAGGTGGGCTGCGGCGGAGGTCGGTGCGGCTCTGGGCATCAGCCGCCTGGCCGGCGAAAGGAAACTCGTCCAGGCCCAGGACCTGGTCGACTCCCTGCCCGGAGTCCTCGCCGCTCAGGAAACCGGGGAACTCGATCAACGCCACGTCAGCGCCGTCTTGGACGGGTTGGACACCACACCGCGGGAGGTCTGGCCCGCCGTTGAAACCTTCATCCTTCCCCGCACCGGGTCACTGACCTCGAAGGCGCTGGAAAAATACGTACGTCAAAGCGCGGAGAAACTTAACCCCGAACCCCTGGCCGTTAGGTACGAGCGGGCGCGTACCTCCCGGGACGTGTGGTTCTTTCCCCAGCCCGACGGGATGGCCGAGATCGGTGCGCGCCTGCCCGCCGCAGACGCCCGGCGCCTGTATGAAACCATCGACGCCTGGGCCCGGCACGCGCAAAAAGAAAACGACTCCTCCACCGGCGCCACCCCGGGAGGCAAACCCTCCCGCGCCGTCACCGAATACCGGGCCGACATTTTCCTGGACCTCTTCGACCTCGCCCTTAACGCCGCCGACAAGGCCGGTACCGAGGGCATGGAAGGCACCGCCCCGCATGCCGGAACGGCACGCCGTGGCTGGCGGACGGGGTGTGGGAGGCACGCTCCGGCGCAGATCGCGGTGACGGTGCCCGTCCTGACCCTCATGGGCCTGAATGAAATGCCCGCCACCGTCGACGGCTACGGACCCATCCCCGCGCATATTGCCCGGGAACTCGCAGCGAAAGCGAAGTCCTGGATACGGATCCTCACTCATCCCGAAACCGGTACCATCCTCTCCATCGGCCGGACCGGTTACACCCCTCCCGCGGACCTGAAACGCTGGATCATCCACCGTGATCAAACTTGCACCGGCATCGGCTGCGACAAACCCGCCCGGACCTGCGACATCGACCACACCGTCCCCTACCACCGGCAAACCTACACCCCCGACGGCACACCCCTGCCCCTGGGCAAAACCGCCGACACCAATCTCGGGGCCCGATGTGACTACGACCATCACCTCAAAGACAACCCCGGAACCGGCTGGACCGTCACCCAACCCACCCCCGGAACCTTCACCCACACCTCACCCACCGGCCGCACCTACACCAAGAACCCCCAACCCCCACCCTTTTAGACCCTGGGGCTGATAGCCTCGATTCCGCTGAAACAGCAGCACGTTGGATGTATGAGAAACGACTAAGACCCCAAGCTCGATTGTCATCTTGATGCGGGGTCTTCATCAGAGTTCTACTTCAAAAACGCTATGGTCTGATCAACGTATCCAAGGAGTACGAAAAAGTTCTTTCTTGGCAGTCGATGAGCGCACTTGCGGCGGGCGCGGCCGGATATCGTGGGGAACAGGAAACACAAGTCTTTAGCTCCAAACCAAGGAATCAGCCTGAAAATCTTTCAACCAGTCCCAACCTCACCAGTCCCGGCTGCGGCCAGCCGCAAACAGAAACAATATTGCGCGGCGGCGATGGCAGGTGTCGTGATCTACACAGGGGTGGACGTCCTTCTGCAGCGGTTACCGCCGCACTACAGCGCGATTCGTGACGCCGAGAGCAATCTGGCAGTGGGACCGTACGGCTGGGTGATGAACCTGAATTTCCTGGGCCGCGCGGTCACGACGTTCGCCGTGGCGCGTGCCGTGCTGGGAACGGGCCCCGCTTCGCGGAGGAGGACCACCGGCGCCACCCTTTTGGGCATCGGCGGAGTGTCGTCCGGTGTCTTGGCTTTCTTTCCCACCGATATCTTGACGGACATTCCCGGCCCTCTCCCCAGCGCTGACGCCGCGGGCACTGACGCCGCGGGCGCGTCCGTGGCAGTGCAAGCAGCAACGGCGACGCCCGGTGGTATGGTGCACCTGATCGTAGCGGGGGCCGGGTTTGTCAGCGCCCTGGCCGGAATCTGCCTATTGACGCAATGGCTTCGGAGCTACCCACCGCTGCGGCCCATATCCCGGGCTGCCACTGGATTTGCCGCCGTCGGCGCCGTCGGCCTCGTTTCCCTGGGGCTGTCCAGCCGATTATTCCCGAGGTTCCTCGGACTTGCCGAGCGGGTGGCTCTGGCCGGGATCCTGGGCTGGGCCTTTAGCGTGTCAGCGGGAATCCGCTCCCTGTCGCGGACCAGATGACCCTGTCGGGGACCCGATGATCCGGTCGCGGCCGGAGTACACGGCGGCGACGCACAGAGCTGCCATAGCCACGGCGATAACGGCCAATGGCAGCGTCCAGCCACCGGTCCAGTCGTGCAGGGCGCCAAACACGACGGGACCGGCCGCCCCGACGGCGTACCCCAACGACTGGGCCATCCCGGAGAGGGCTGCGGCCTGGGTGTGATGCACCGTGCGCAGGCTGAACAACGACAGGGCGACGACGATGAGGCTTCCGCAGCCGAGGGCACCGAAAATGATCCAGAGCAGCATCAAGCCAGGCGCCGCGGCCATGCCCGCATAGGCGATGAATACCAAGATACTGCTCAGCAGAGCGATGAGCCGCTGATCGGCAAATCTATGCAGCACCGCTCCCGCGGCGAAGCTGGTCACCACGTTGATCAGCAGGAAGAGCGACAAGTGTGCTCCGGCCGCGGCTTCGGACACTCCCTGGCTGTGTTCAATGCTGGGCAGCCAGGCCATGAAGACGTAAAACGAGACGGACTGCAGTCCCATAAAGGTGGTGACCTGCCAGCCGAGAGCCGATTTCCAGGGGGAGGAATAGCAGCCCCGGTGCAAGCCGGGTTCCCGCTTAGACGCCGGGCGGCGCCCAAGGAAGGGCAGCAGGAAGCCCATCGCCACCAGAACAAGCCCGACCCAGATACCCAGGGCCAGTCGCCAACCACCGGGAGAGGATTGTGCGATCGGCACCACGAGCGCTGTCCCGATGGCTGCCGCGGCCGCCTGCACAGCCGTGTAACTCCCCGTCACCTGGCTGACCCGGTCCGGGAAGTCGCGTTTTACCAGCGAGGGCACCAGGACATTGAGGACCGCGATGCCCACTCCCACGAGCCCGGTTCCGATCCATACGTAACCGGCGACCGGGAGCGAACGAAGCACAATACCGGCAGCAAGGATAAGTAAAGCGGCCCATAGCGCGCGGTCCAGTCCCAACCAGCGCGCGAAGGCGGGCGCGATCGGAGAGAACAGGGCAAAGACGATCAGCGGCAGACCGGTCAGAAATCCGGCAGCGGTGCTGGACAGGGACAAGTCGGCGCTGATGTCGCTCAAAAGCGGTCCGACGCTGACGAAGGAGACCCGCAGATTCACCGCTATAAATATGACTCCGATAAAGGCAAAGCCAAAGCGGACGCTTCGTCCGGTCTTCGGGTTCACGTCTGCTGCGACGGGCAGTTTGTTCCCCCTACCGTGGCTCATCCGGGTCCTCGGGGGATTTCCGGCGCCGGTCCGCAATCAGGTCCTTGCTGCGCAGCAGTCGCAGCGCGGTCACCAGCAGCAGACCGCCGGCCATATTGAAGACCAGTGTGTAGCCGAACCAGCCCAGCCACTGCAGGTACGTGATGGGCGCCCCGGCGTGGAGCGCACCAAAGATCAGCAGTGAATCCAGGATCGAATGGAACAGCGGCAGTCCGGAGAGCAGGAAGCCGCCGGCTATGGCCGCAACGATCTTGGCGACGTCGGACTCGGTGCCGTGCTGCATCCGGGTCATCAGCGTGATGGTGCTACCGCCCAAGACGGCGAGGCAGATGTTCTGTAAAGAGATGGGCGTGGCGACAAAATGCTGCGCGGACTCAGTGACGGTACCGGTCCATTCCGGGAAGGCCCGCAGGACCAGCCACATGATGACCCAGCCGCTGACCAGGTTGGCAACGAGCGTTCCTGCCCACAGCTTTGCCAGCTTCCCGATACTTGCCTCGCGGGCGGCGACGGCGGCGATCGGTACCAGGAAGCCCTCGGTGAAGAGTTCGCTCTTGGCCAGCAGCAGGGCAATAAAGCCGATGCTGAAGGCCACGCCGGCCAGCAGCGAGCTGCCGGTTTCATGCTTTACCGCAAGGTAGGCCATGATCCCGGTGCCGATTTCCAGGCCGCCGAAGGTCCCGGTAATGAGGACGGACGCCCAGGTGCGGTTGAGCCGCTGGGCACCCTCATCCACGATCCGGCTAAACGAGTCCTGGATTTCGTCTTCGACCGGGGCATCACTTTTGCCCAGTTGTTTACGCCGCGCCTGATCACTCATCCGGTGGAAGCCTTTCATCGCAGGATCTGGCTTTTTATCCTAGTAGGCGCGGTGCCCACAACGTGGAATCCGGACAACGAACTGGCATCGCGGCCGCCCGGAACATATCGTCGGTATAGGCCCAATTCCGCAACCAGGCAGGGATACGATGAGCAGGAACAGCAGAAACCGGCATAAAGTCAAGGACACTGCCGCCCGGAAGGGCAGCAAGGGTGCCGCCGGTTCGGCGTCGACCTCGATGAGCACGTTCCGGGCGGGCCGCGCCATTGACGCGCTCACGCCGGCATTCGTGCAGTGGTTCGACGACGGTTCAGTCGGCTCGGCCACCGCGGCGCTGGAATACCTGGCGGACGTCAAAGCCGTCATCGGCCGTTATATGGAAGGTACGGCCGCGGCGGAGGTGACGGTCTTCGAACCCATACCGCTGGCGATGGCCACCACCGACGTGCTGGTAGCCACGGACGACGAAGCGGACGCTATGTTCATCGTGGACGCCGTTCACGCGTACGTCGATTTCCTCTCCGAAACGGGCAGATGGACCGGCTCCGCGGAGCAGTTGGCCCAGGTCATGGACTTCTTCGAAACTATTGACGACGACGACGACCTTGGCCTGATTGATATGCCGGAGCTGAGCGAGGATGAGGCGCTCAAGGCGTTGGCCGGCCTGCCGCTCATCCAGTGGACAACGGCCCTGCTGCAGTGGATCGGCGACGGCAGGCCCGTCACTGGCACGGGAGCCCTGCGCCTGAAGGATCTTCAAGAGGCGGCCGCGTGCGTTGGAGTGTCGGTCCGCGGCGCCGTCAAGGGCGCACAGCCGGACGACGCCCTTCCCTTCGTCAAGTCCATGCAGGACGTGCCGCTGCTGCCGCAGATCTGGGCCGCGCTGGAAGCCGCCGAGCTGATTGAAATCAAGGCTACGAAGGTGGTGCCGTTCGAGGATGCCGAGGGCTTCCTGTCCGGCACGGCGGCAGAGCGCGTGGAGGCATATAGCTTCTACGCCACGCGGTTCCTGGAGCAGACCGTGCTGGGCATTGACCCGGCCTTTCCCGACATGTCTGCGACCCTGGCCGGGTTGGAGGTGTCGATCCTGATCGCTGCGTCGACTTCTGAGCCTCCGTCGCTGGAACGCGTCCTCGCCCTGGCTGACCAGGCGCCGGAAGAGGAGAAGAGGATCACGGAAATCATCAGCCGCCTGGCCCTGGGCAGGCTGGAAAGGCTCGCTGAACTGGGCCTGTTGACCATCGACACCCATTTCCGCGTGCCACCGGCGTTAATCGGCTGTGTCGTGGACGCCTTCGACGATGACGTGATTGATCGCCTGCATCTCGGGGAAGCCGGGGACGACGCGAAGCTTCCGGCCGCCGCACCCGTCCTGCAGCTGAAGATCCAGCTCAAAAATGCCAAACCACCCATCTGGCGACGCGTTCTGGTCCCGGCCGACATGCCGCTGGACCGGTTGCACAGTGTCATTCAGAGCGTGTTCGGATGGTTGGATTACCACCTGCACAACTTCCAGACCGGTGGTTTCCGCGGCCCCAGCTATGCTCCGGTAGATCCGGATGGCCTCTCCGACTCCTTTGGCGAACCATCCCTGGACGAGTCCACGGTCACGGTGGGCGAACTGCTGCGGGAGGTCGGCAGCAAAATGGTCTATACCTATGATTTCGGCGACGACTGGGAGCACGCCATCGCCGTGGAAAAGATCCTGACAGACGGCGGCGGCCAGCTTCCGCAGTGCACCGGCGGCAGGGGCGCTGCGCCGGCTGAGGACAGCGGCGGAACCTGGGGCTGGACCAAGATTGTGCAGGCCGTCAACGATCCGGAGCATGAGGAGCACGAGGAGTACCGGGAATGGCTGGGCCTGCAGTCCGGTGAGACCTTGGACCCCAAGGCCTTTGACGTGGAAGAGGCCAACGGAGACCTGGCTGATATTTTCTGACGCAGGTCTTCGCATGGCCGGGCCGCCATATGGCTACTCTATGTCCAGTTCCTCACCGATGCCGGGCCGGCGTCGGGCACTCGGTTGGACCGGGAAGCGGCGCCCGCTGATCTGGTCCGGGACAATACGGACGAAGTGGTTCTTTTCCCCGGGCTGCCAGGGAAAAAGCGGCAACATGGCGCCGGCCGCGGCCTCGTCGATGTCCTGATGCTTCTCCGCCGTGCCCTTGATGACAGCACTCCAAGCCTTTGAGGTGGACCGATCGTAGCCGTCCACCTCAAAGGCCAGCGGGTAGCCCGAGCGCACGCCGTCCAGTTTGGAACCCTCAGCGCTGCGGAAAACAACCGTCCCGTGGTCCACCACGTAGGTCAGCGGAAAGATCTCCGGATGGTCGTCGATGATGACGGCCAGCCGGCCGATGTCCGCGCTGCGCAGGGCGTCCCAGCACTCGCGGGTGGAGAGGTGCTCGATTGAGTGAACTTCGTCGTTGGCGTCCATAGTGCCATCCTAGGCTGGTCGCGGCCCCAAAGGGTGAGCTGATTTTCCTTGGCTTTGCACCTGTTGCCCGTTCAACGGTTGCGGGTGTCGCGATCCCGGGTGCCCACGGCGGACCAGCCGCGGCGCACCGGTTCGGCAACGGCCCTGCCTGCAACCTTGCCCTTGTCCCGGCTCCGATAAACAATGTAAGGCCGGAACAGATAGTGCAGTGGTGCCGTGAAGGCGTGCACCAGGCGGGTGAAGGGCCAGATGGTGAACAGCAGCATGCCCACTAGTGTGTGCAGGTGGAACGCAAAAGGGGCGTTGGTCATCGCCGCAATGTCCGGCTGGAAAATGAACAATGAACGGAACCAGGGGGAGACGGTTGCGCGGTAGTTGTGTCCTTCTTCGCCCAGAAAGACGCTGGCCAGCGTGGTCCACAAGCCGAAGACAATGGCGGCGGTCAGTACCACATACATCATTTTGTCATTGCGGGTGGTGGCCATGAAAACCGGGCCCGTCGTCCGCCGTCGGTAGATCAGCAAGATGATGCCACCGAGTGTGCCGATACCGGCGATGCCGCCTACGAAGAGCGCGTTGAAGTGGTAGAAGTCCTGGCTCATGCCCACCGCTTGAGTCCAGGACATCGGTATCACCAGGCCGAAGAAATGACCGGCGATGACGGCCAGCAGGCCGAAGTGGAAGACCGGTGAGCCGATGCGCAGCAGCCTCGATTCGTACAGTTGCGAAGACCTGGTGGTCCAGCCGAATTGGTCGTATTTGTACCGCCAGATGAGTCCGCCAACCAGCACGACCATCATCACGTACGGCAGCACGCCCCATAGCAGGATGTCCATCTCAGCTCCTTGCCAGCGGCAGCAGCCGCGGATCGTAGGGTTCCAGGCCGACCGATTCGGTGGGCGGCCCGTATCCGGCCATCTTCATGACTGCCTGTTGGTCAGCAGGGGATTTTCCGGGCAGGGTGTCACAGATGGCGCGCAGGATTAGGCTGTGCGGGAGTTTGTCATCGAGCAGACCGAGCCGGAGCATTTCCAGGCTGGGCCGGTACTTGATCAGCAGTTCCCGGCCGGCGTCCAGATCAACGCAGGCGGCGAACTCCAGCACCATCGGCAGGTAATCCGGCAGTTCCCCGTGGGTGTCCACCAGGAACTCGCTGCGCCGATAGACCTGCTTGAAGGCACCCAGAACCTGTCCCCGGCGTCGGGTGTCGCCGTCGGTCCAATAGGACAGATGGAGAGCGTGGCGTTTGCCGAGGTCGAACTCCTGCACGTACCGGGCCTGCACCTCCAGGGGGCGGCCGGAGCCCAGAAGGGTCAGGACGGGCTCGAAGTCCTGGACCGTGCCCGGATGCCCTGCCAGCACCGACCTGATCAGCGGCAGCCGCTCCAGGACCGCGTCGTCCGGGTAGGAGAGGCACCACGAAGCGGCCAGGTAAACAGCCCTGTCACGGGCAGCAGCCGCACGGACAGCTGTTTCTCTTTTAGTGCCCGACTTTTTACCGGCCGGCTTAGTTCGATCCCTCACGGCTCCTCCCGGTGGGCCGGGGAGTCCGCGCTCATCCGCGGCGCATCCCGCTTGTCCGGAAACAGCCCGCGGGGTGTCCCGTTGCCGTCCCAGTTGAGCAGGTTGACCCGCCCGCGAAGGGACTGTTCACCGGCAACCGTGTCCGAGGTCTGCCGGTCGCGCAGGGCATTGAACGTCTCCACTGCCACCGGAGTGGGTTTGCCGCTGGCCTCCCCGAACGGAGAATCCTGCATGCCGGGGCCGCCGTCGAAATCCAACGAGCAGCCCATTTCTTCCAGATCGTGGGCCTGTTCCATGTGCGCCTGCGGGATGACGTAGCGTTCCTCGTATTTGGCGATCGCCATCAGCCGGTACATTTCGTACATGTCCTGTCCCGACATGCCCACCGCAGCGGGGATGGAATCGTCGGGATCGTTGCCCATGCTGATGCCGCGCATATAGGAGCGCATGGCCGCGAGCTTTTTAAGCACGGCGGTGACCCGTTCAGCGTCCCCGGCGGTGAACAGTTCCGCCAGGTACTCGACCGGGATCCGCAGCGCATCGATGGCTCCGAACAAATTTCCGTAGTCCTCCGCGTCGTGGCCCTGTTCCTTGAGTAGGTCGACGACGGGCGAAAGCGGCGGGACGTACCAGACCATCGGCATCGTGCGGTATTCGGGGTGCAGCGGCAGGGCCACCTTGTAGACCTTGGCCAGTGCATAGACAGGCGAGCGCTGCGCAGCGTCAATCCAGTCGTCCTGGATGCCCTGTGCCCGGGCCGCGGCTATCACGGCGGGGTCGTGCGGGTCCAGCAGCACGTCCATCTGCGCGTCGTAAAGTTCCTGCGGATCGGTCACCGACGCCGCCGCGGTGACCGCGTCGGCGTCGTACAGGAAGAGCCCCAGGTAGCGCAGCCGGCCCACGCAGGTTTCCGAGCACACCGTCGGCAGCCCCACCTCGATCCGGGGGTAGCAGAAAGTGCACTTCTCGGCCTTGCCGGTCTTGTGGTTGAAATACATTTTCTTGTAGGGGCAGCCGGTGATGCACTGCCGCCAGCCGCGGCACTTGTCCTGGTCCACCAGCACGATGCCGTCTTCCACCCGCTTGTAGATGGCTCCGGAGGGGCAGGACGCCATGCAGGACGGGTTCAGGCAGTGTTCGCAGATCCGCGGCAGGTAGAACATGAAGGTCTTCTCGAATTCGAGCTTGATTGTGTCCTCGGATTCGCGGCGGAGCTTTTCGATGACCGGATCCAGATGGCCCATTTCGGGGGAGCCGCCAAGGTCATCGTCCCAGTTGGCGGACCAGGTGATCTTCGTATCCTTGCCGGTGATCAGGGATTTGGGCCGGGCCACCGGAAAATCATCGCCCAGGGGTGCATCGATAAGGGTCTTGTAATCGTAGGTCCAGGGCTCGTAATAGTCCTTGAGCTCGGGCTGGACCGGGCTGGCGAAGAGCCCGAACATCTTGCTGACCCGCCCGCCCGCCTTCAGGACCAGTTTCCCGCGCTTGTTCAGCGACCAGCCGCCCTGCCACTTTTCCTGATCCTCGTACCGGCGCGGATACCCCTGTCCGGGCCGGGTCTCCACATTGTTGAACCAGACGTATTCGGTGCCGGCCCGGTTGGTCCAGGCCTGTTTGCAGGTGACCGAACAAGTGTGGCAGCCGATGCACTTGTCAAGATTCATGACCATGCCCATTTGAGCCATTACACGCATCAGTACTGCACCTCCTGGGAACGACGGCGGATGGTGGAAACGTTGTCCCGCTGGTTTCCGGTGGGGCCAAGGTAGTTGAACGCGTACGTCAGCTGGGCATAGCCGCCGATCAGGTGCGACGGTTTTACCAGCAGCCGCGTCAGCGAGTTGTGGATGCCGCCGCGCCGTCCGGTCGCCTCCGACTTAGGCACATCGATGGTGCGCTCCTGGGCGTGGTAGACATACACCACCCCCTCCGGCATCCGGTGACTGACCACGGCCCGCGCCACGTAGACGCCGTTGATGTTCACGCATTCAACCCAGTCGTTGTCCTTGGCCTCGATGGACGCCGCATCCGCCGGGCTCATCCAGACAGTCGGTCCGCCGCGGGAGAGCGAGAGCATCAGCAGATTGTCCTGGTATTCGGAGTGGATGGACCACTTCGAATGCGGGGTCAGGTAGCGCACCACCACCTCCTTGGTGCCGTTCGGCCCCAGCTTCGGCTCACCAAACAAGCGCTGCATGTCCAGCGGCGGCCGGTAGATGGGCAGCGCCTCCCCGACATCACGGATCCAGTCGTGGTCCAGGAAGAAGTGCATCCTCCCGGTGAGCGTATGCCAGGGTTTGAGCCGCTCCACATTGATGGTGAACGGGGAGTACCGGCGACCGCCGGATTCGGAGCCGGACCACTCCGGGGAGGTAATCACCGGGACGGGACCGGCCTGGGTCTGGGCGAAGGTGATGAATTTTTCCTCGGATCCTTCGGCAAGGTCCGCCAGTTTCCGGCCGGTCCGGATTTCCAGGTCCTTGAACCCCTGTACTGCCAGCTGGCCGTTGGTGGTGCCGGAAAATGCCAGGATCGCCTCGGCCATCTTGGCATCGGTATCGATCGCGGGCCGCCCGTCTGCCGCGCCGCCGAGCATCACACCGTTGGCGTGGCTGAGCCGTTTCAGCGCGCCGTCGAGTTTGTAGGTGACGTTCTTGACGGTGAAGCCGAGCGTGTCCGCCAGCGGGCCGACGGCGGCGAGCTTCTGGGCGATGGCCGTATAGTCCCGCTCCACCACGGAAAAGACGGGCATGTTTTGTCCCGGCACCGCCGGGATACCCGGTTCGCGCCAGTCCCGGACGATGCCGCCGGGCTGGGCCACCTGGCCGGCGGTGTCATGCTGAAGGGGGACGCTGACCAGGTCGCGGCGGACTCCCAGATGAGTCTGGGCCTGCCGGGAGAGCTCTTCGGCCAGCAGATGGAAGGTCTCGAAGTCTGTCTTGGTTTCCCAGGGCGGGTCGATGGCGGGGGTGAAGGCGTGCACAAAGGGGTGCATGTCCGTGGAGGAGAGATCGTGTTTCTCGTACCAGGTGGCGGCCGGGAAAACGATGTCGGACAGCAGCGTGGTGGAGGTCATCCGGAAATCGGCGGAGACCAGCAGGTCAAGCTTGCCCTCCGGCGCCTGCTCATGCCACCTGACGTCCCGGGGTTTGAGTCCCTCGGCATGGTCCTTGCCCATCACGTTGTTGTGTGTTCCGAGCAGGTTCCGCAGAAAGTATTCATTGCCCTTGGCCGAGGAACCGAAGAGGTTCGACCGCCAGAGCACCAGGGTCCGCGGCCAGTTCTCCGGCGCGTCCACGTCCTCGATGGCCGGCGTCAATGTCCGGTTCTTGAGGGCATCGGCAATATAGGACGGCGTGTCCTGCGCGGTTCCGGCGGCGACGGCGGCCTCGGCCTCGTCCGCAATATCCAGCGGGTTGCGGTCAAACTGCGGGTAGAACGGCATCCACCCCAGCCTGGCGGACTGGGCCATGGTGTCAGCGGTGTGCATGCCGTCCAGGCTTCCGGTGGAGAGCGGGGATTTCAGCGCGTCCGCGGAGTAGCCGTCCTGGCGCCACTGGTCGGTGTGCATGTACCAGTAGCCGGTGCCGATCATGGTCCGCGGCGGCCGGGCCCAGTCCAGGGCATTGGCAATAGAGATCCATCCGGTGGTGGGCCGGGTTTTTTCCTGCCCCACGTAGTGCGCCCAGCCGCCGCCGTTGCGTCCCATGCAGCCGGTAAGCATCACCAGGGACAGCACCGCCCGGTAAGTCGCGTCGCCGTGGAACCACTGGCAGATGCCGGCGCCCATAATGATCATCGAGCGGCCCTTGGACTGCTCGGCATTGCGGGCAAATTCGCGTGCCACCCTGATACACGCCTGCGCGGGGACAGAGGTGATCTCCTCCTGCCAGGCCGGGGTGTACGGGGTGCCGGCGTCGTCGTAGTCGGCGGCCCAGTCACCAGGCAGCCCCGGCCTGCCGACGCCGTATTGCGCCAGCATCAAATCGAACACGGTGGTGACCAGATGCCCGTCCACCCGCAGCACCGGAACGCCGCGGCGCAGCACGCTGCCGGCGCCGGCCGGGTCTTCGAAACAGGGCAGCAGGATTTCGGCACTCTCGGACGAGACCTCCAGCAGCGACAGCGCCGGCTCCACACCCTCCAGGTCCAGATTCCATTTGCCCTTCCCCGATTCGTTGTAACGGAACCCCATTGAGCCGTTGGGTACCACCGCGCGGCCGGTCAGCTTGTCAAAGAGCACCGTCCGGAACGCCGGATCTTCGGCCCCCGCTTCAGCCGGCAGGTCAGCGGCGGTGAGGAACTTGGACGGAACCAGGCCGCCGCCGTCGTGCTCTTCCAGCCGCACCAAAAACGGCAGGTCCGTGTACTGCCGGACGTAGCCGGAGAAGTACGGCACCTCGCGGTCGACGAAGAATTCCCTGAGCATCACATGGCCCATGGCCATGGCCAGCGCGGCGTCGGTTCCCGCCTGCGCCGGCAGCCACTCGTCCGCGAACTTGGTGTTGTCCGCATAGTCCGGACTGATCGCGACCACTTTGGTTCCGCGGTAGCGCACCTCCGTCATCCAGTGCGCGTCCGGCGTCCGGGTCACCGGGACATTGGAACCCCACATCATCAGATAGGTGGAATCCCACCAGTCGCCGGATTCCGGCACATCCGTCTGGTCCCCGAACACCTGCGGACTGGCCACCGGCAGGTCAGCGTACCAGTCGTAGAAGGAGGTCATCACTCCACCGATCAGCTGAATAAAGCGGTTGCCGACGGCGTGGGAGACCATGGACATCGCCGGAATGGGGGAGAAGCCGGAGCAGTGATCGGGCCCGTAGGTCTTGATGGTGTGGGTATGCGCGGCGGCTGCCATCTCGATGGCCTCCTGCCAGGACACTCGGACCAGCCCGCCCTTGCCGCGCGCCTGCTGGTAGCGCCGCCGTCGTTCGGGGTCGGTGACGACGTCCGCCCACGCCAACACCGGATCCTTCAGCCGCCCCTTGGACTCGCGGTACATCTCCACTAGGACGCCGCGGGCATAGGGAAACCTGACACGCGTGGGCGAGTAGGTGTACCAGGAGAAGGCAGCGCCGCGCGGGCAGCCGCGCGGCTCATACTCCGGGCTGTCCGCCCCGACGGAGGGGTAATCCGTCTGCTGCGACTCCCAGGTGATGATCCCGTCCTTGACGTAGACCTTCCAGGAGCAGGACCCGGTGCAGTTCACCCCGTGCGTGGAGCGCACCACCTTGTCATGGCTCCATCTGTCCCGGTAGAACACATCCCCCTTGCGGCCGCCCTCGCGGAACACCGCCCGCGAGTCGTCCGTCTCGTCCCATTTAGTGAAGAAGCGGCCGAGCTTGAGCATTGCGTCCGAAATGGGTCCGTCAAGGCCCGGGGTGATCCGTTCAGTAACCATGCTCACACCATAGGAGCCGGAAATATCCGGCGCTAGAGTCTAACGAATTGTTCACAAAAGCCTGCGCTAATTACCGGCCTTCGGTCCCGGCCGTGGCTTAGACAGGACACGCCCGCGCTGCCTGAGCCGCGTCGGCTACGCTGGGGTAACTGTTATTGCCCTGGTTCGCTACGTCACGTCGGAAGGACCGGATTGGCCAACCATCTTGAGCGCTACCACCAGGTAGCTCAGACCCTTTCCAGGCACGGACTGGCCTGGCTGCTCGGTGCCACCGGACTCGAAAGGCTTGTTACCTTCCCGCGCGGCGGTGGGGACCGGGTGGATGCACCGCTGAGCAATGCCGAACACCTGCGCCTGGCTCTGGAGGAGCTCGGGCCCACGTTCATCAAGCTCGGCCAGGTCCTCTCCACCCGTTCGGACCTGTTGCCTCCTGAGTTCAGAATTGAACTGGCAAAGCTTCAGGACGACGCTCCTGCTTTGCCCGCAGGGACCGTCGAAGAACTGATAGTCCAGGAACTTGGCGCCCTTCCGACTGAGCTGTTTGCGGTCTTTGACCCCGAGCCGCTGGCCTGCGCCTCCATCGGCCAGGCCCATGCGGCCACCTCTATGGACGGAACAGAGCTGGTCGTGAAGATCCGCCGTCCCGGTGTGGTCCGCCAGATCGAAGAGGATCTGGAAATTCTGCAGAACCTTGCAGCCCAGGCCAGCCGCCGTTGGGCCGTCGCCGATGACTACGACCTCGTGGGCATCACTGCGGAATTTGCGCAGACACTGCGTGCCGAATTGGACTATCTGCAGGAAGGCCGGAGCGCCGAGCGTTTTACCGACAACTTCGCCGGCGACGACGGCATCCATATCCCGAAGATTTTCTGGGACTTTACTACCTCCCGGGTTCTGACCATGGAGCGGATCCGAGGAATCAAGGTCAGCGATCTTGCGGCCCTCGACGCCGCCGGCATAGACCGGCGGGACCTGGCCAAACGGGCGGCCGGCGCCGCGGCAAAAATGATTTTCGAGGACGGCTTCTTCCACGCCGATCCGCACCCGGGAAACTTGTTTATCGAAGACGGCGGACGAATCGGCCTGATCGACTTCGGCATGGTCGGCCAGGTGGATGAGAAAATGCGCGCCCAGCTGGGACTACTGCTGCTGGCGTTGGTCCGGCACGACCCCGAGCGGGTCACGGCAGCCCTGCTGGAGCTGGCCACATCGCGCCGGGCTGACGAATCTGTCCGGCTGCACCGCGATGTGGTGTCACTGATCGACCTCTATAAAGGCAAGCCGCTGGCTGAGGTCCCGGTTGTCCGGCTCATTACGGAAACGTTGGCCATTTTGCGCCGTCATCATCTTCAGCTGCCGCGGGAGATGGCGATGCTGCTGAAAATGGTGCTCATGACGGAGGGACTCGGGGTGCTGCTGGACCCGGCCTTTCAGCTCGGAGAGGTGCTCGGTCCCTACGTACAAAAGTTGGCTGTTGAGCGGATATCTATGGCTGCCTTCGCCCGCAAGCTCAGTAAGGCCGGGAGCGACGCCGTCGAACTGGGCCTGGACCTTCCCGGGCAGCTGCGCCGCCTCCTTGCCGTCGTGGACCGCGACGGCGTCGAAGTCCATCTTCGGGCCGCTGAACTCGAGCCGCTGGTAGGACGGATTGAGCGGATCGGCAACCGGCTCGTCGTCGGCATGTTGACCGCAGCCTTCATTCGGGGGATCGGTGACCTCACCACCGCTGACACCTCCCGCTGGCGGCAATGGCAACGGCCGCTGCTTGGTTCCGGACTCGGAGCCGTCGGGAGCTTGGGTGCCTACCTTGGCTGGACGGCCCTGCGCAAACACCGGCCACGCTGAAGCCAGGACCGGCCGCGGTCCTCGGCGTAGCACCGGAGATGAAACCGACAGCTCTGCGCGACAACATTTAGGGGACTTTCGGCCGTAGTCGCACGCCGGTCCGGGGCCTACACTAAGGCTGGCGGAGCGGTGCTCCGGGGGACCACCAGCAAACATTGGATATTCAGTTTGGATCCGCAACACCCCGTCGGTACGATCACCCGTCCGGACGCCGCTGAGCCCCCGGCACTGAAGGAACTGGCCCGCGCCGGCAGCGACGAGGTCCTGCATTCCCTGCAAACGAGTTCCGGCGGACTCAGTGCCGACGAGGCCCGGCGGCGCCTGCTTCAGTACGGTCCGAATGCCCTGCGGACCCACAAAGCAAGCCCGTGGAAAGTACTGGTGCGCCAACTTGCCAGTCCGATTCTGCTGTTGCTGATCATCACCGCCGGAATCTCGGTTTTTCTCGGCGATGCGACCAACTCCATCGTTATCGGCGTAATCCTGATGGTCAGCGTCGGCCTCGGCTTCAGCAACGAATACCGGGCCGAACTAGCGGCCGAGGCGCTCCATTCCTCCGTCCGGCACCGGGCCGTCGTTGTCCGCGATGGAGCGGAGAAAACCGTGGACGTCGTGGAACTCGTGCCCGGCGATGTTGTCCGGCTTACGCTGGGTGCGGTCATCCCCGCGGATATGCGGCTCCTCACCGCGACAGACCTCCTCTGCGATGAGAGCATTTTGACGGGCGAATCCCTGCCGGCAGCCAAGGACCCGGCGCCCGTTACCGGAATGTCAGCGTTGGCGGACCTTAGCTCGTGCATTTTCATGGGCACGATCGTGCAGTCAGGGACCTGCAGCGCGGTGGTGGCAGCTACGGGCGGCCGCACCGAATTCGGCCGGATCGCCCTCGGGCTGGGGGAGCATCAGCCGCAGACGGAATTCCAGCGGGGTCTGAAAAAGTTTTCCTACCTGCTCCTGCAGGTAGCCACGGTCCTGACTACCCTGATTCTGATCGCGAACCTGCTGCTTCGCCGGCCCCTGATCGAATCCCTCCTCTTTTCGCTGGCTATCGCGGTGGGAATCACGCCGCAGCTGCTGCCCGCCGTCGTCAGCACCTGCCTTGCTGCCGGAAGCCGGGCACTGGCCAAACGGAAAGTCCTGGTCAAGCGTCTGGTCTGCATCGAGGATCTGGGCGACATGGACGTGCTCGTCACGGACAAAACCGGTACCCTCACCGATGGGCGGATCAGTTTCCTGGCAGCGATTCCAACCGACAGAACGCTCACGGCCAGTGCGGTGAATGTGCTGGGGCTGCTCGCCACCGAATCCGACATTGGGCACGGGCGCAGCGGTGCTGCTGGGGCGAACTCCCTGGACGCGGCGTTGTGGGAATCGCCCGCGGCCCAGTCCTGGGACCCCACAAATTACCACCGGCTGGACCTGGTCCCCTTCGACCACCGGAGCCGTATGACCACCGTCCTGATGGACGACGACGGCGGGAACCGGCAGATGATCGTCAAGGGGGCACCCGAGGACGTCCTGCAACACTGTGCCGAGGTACCGGCGGCTGCGCGCGCGGCGCTGGACGCCCAGTTCGACGCCGGTGCCCGGGTGGTCGCCGTCGCCCGTTGCCCGGCTCCGGAACTGGGAAGCCTTAAAGGTGCTGACCGGGCCGGCCTGGCACTCGCGGGTTTCCTGTGTTTTTTGGACAATCCAAAAACCAGCGTCAAGGATTCGCTCCTGCAACTGGCAAAACTCGGGGTAACCGTCAAGGTTGCCACCGGAGACAACGCCCGGGTGGCCGAAAAGGTCTGCACGGACCTTGGCCTGGACTACGGGAGGACCCTGACCGGGGCGCAAATTGATGCCATGGATGACGACGAACTCCGTGCCGCAGTGGGCGTCACCGGAATTTTTGCCCGTGTTTCCCCGGAGCAGAAGGGCCGCCTGGTGGGGATGCTGCGCACCACGGGCAGATCCGTCGGGTTCCTGGGCGACGGCGTTAACGACGCCCTGGCGCTGCATCGAGCTGACGTGGGCATCTCGGTGGACGGCGGTGCGGACGTGGCCAAGGACGCAGCCGACATCGTGCTGATGGACAAGGACCTCGGCGTGCTAGCCGAAGGCATCAGGGAGGGGCGGCGGATCTTCTCGAACACCATTAAGTACGTCCTGATGGGCACATCGAGTAATTTCGGCAACATGTTCAGCGCCGCGGCAGCGTCCGTGGTGCTCAGCTTCCTGCCGATGCTCCCGGGCCAGATCCTGCTGAACAATCTGCTCTATGACACCGGCCAGCTGGCCATTCCGGGAGACAGGGTGGATCCGGAGCAGCTCCGCGCGCCATCGCACTGGAACATTGCCTTTATACGCCGGTTCATGCTCACCTTCGGGCCCATCAGCTCGCTCTTCGATTTCGCCACTTTCGCTCTGATGCTGTTCGTTTTCCACGCCGCCCCGGGCGAATTCCGGGCCGGCTGGTTCATCGAGTCGATCGCCACCCAGAGCCTGATCATCTTCGCCATCCGCACGCGCAGGGTGCCGTTCTTCCGCAGCAGACCCTCCGCGGGCCTGCTCCTGGCCACCATCGCGGTGGTGGCCGTGGGGATCTATCTCCCGCTCCCGCCGCTGGGAGGATTCCTTGGCTTTGATCCGCTCCCGGTGCCGTTCTTCCTGGCCCTGTTGGCCATGACGGTGCTGTACCTGGTGCTGGTGGAAATCGCCAAGAAGCAATTCTTCGCCCGGACCGTGGAACCGGACAAGGCCCCGGCCCCTCGTACAGCCGAGCACCACATCCACCGGCGCGCAGCGCGCTTCAGCGCTCCGAGCCGACACGTTCGCGGGCACCGTGGGACGTGATACCCGGAGGCGCCCCCAGCACTGAAACTGGCCTGGTGGGTCATTTCACCACCAGGCCGCGGATCACCGCCATGGCGGCCGCGGCTCGTGTGTCCCGGAGCAAGCTCACTGTAAGGCCCGACCAGAGGGAAATCGGTAGCCAAGATGGTGCCCGGCTTTCCTCAAGCGCAGGCGTCCTACCAGCGGTGCGACGCCTGAAGGATCACCGTGGCCCCGATGACAATGCGAAGCTCAGGAGATCCAGAACCCGACGGTGCAGAGCAGACGCGTCTCGTCGTCGGCCCCGGCCGGTGGTTCGATAGCGGGCGGGAACACGCCGAAGCCGCGCCAGTCCTCGGCGTTGGGCACGACGTGCTCGTTCATTCCGGTAATTATCTCCGTCGAGAGGTGGAATGGGATACCGAGGTGCTTCGCGATCAGCCAGGCCTGGAACGCGCGGTAGAGTGCCAGGTGGACCAGGCCCTCCTCCGCCGGATAGTCGCCGTACTGGAAGCGGAAGGTCTGACCGGGGTCGATGCCGGCGCGCACGGCAGCTGTCGCGGTGTCGTTGAGAGCGTCGTAGGCAGCAATCGGATCGTCGCCGAGCAGATCGCGGTCGCGGAGGTCGTCTCCGTCGGTGATCGAGCCGCCAGCGAGTATTCCCGGGACCCAGGCCTCGTCGTAGGCATGAGCTCTCAGGATGTCGCGGATGGTCGGATTGGGGGTTTGCGTCCATCCGGCCGGAGCGGGCTTGTCGAGGTCCTCGGGTGTCACCCGGTCGATGACGGTGCGAAGGGCGGCATCAGAGGCGAGGAACAGCTGATTGGTTTCCATTTTCGGATTATACCCGCGGCGTGTGGCTCTTCCTCTGGGCGAAGTAACGCACCCCGCCCTGGACGCCCGCCAAGGGGCGACCCTATCCTGGTGTGCCCAGATTCCGGGCAGCCCCGATGCGAGTTCTCCGTAGCGTCGCGGTCCGACGAGCAGGGCCCAGCGCCCGCGTTATGCCGCCATCCTGTCCGTCGTCCTGTGGCGCCTTTATCCTTCAGCCCCGCTGGTCGATGAAGGCGTCACGGCCTTGGGAGGCAGCGACCGGATCCATCCAGCCGAAGTCGATCACATTGCACGCAGCATTGTGATCGGTGAAAGCCGGGTTGATGGTGGCAGGTCCAGGCAGTGCTGCCCGACAGCTCCCGTCGGCTAATTATCCACCATGATCCACCCAGGGCATCGGCGTGCCGCATATGCTCGACGCTTGACGGCTGCAGCTACACCAGCCGAAATAGGCCTCAAATAGTGTCCCGTATAGCGCCCGCGGGATTCTATCGATCGAACACCTTATATGGACACTTCATCAGCCACCAATTACAAAGCGGATTATTGGGGGTCCGGTGACCGAGGAGAAGAAGAAATGCGTTTCAGTAATCCTGTGGCAAGGAATCCATGGCCACATGACATGGCAATTACGGTCGAGGACCATCCGTTTCCTCTGAATCTTCTGCTGTTCATCCGTCAGGCTTGGCAGCTCGGAGTCGATGCCGACATTCCCAAACTCTTGCCACAGCCAGCGAGAGGTAATTCCAAGGCCCCAGACTCGGCCAGCCTCCCCGAATGGAGCGATCGTTGGCAAAACGGATGGGATAGGGCTTGGATCTGGTACCAGATTGCCGACTCCATGGCAGATGAATCAGTCCGTCGCGTCATCCGCCTGTTTCCTGACTACGGCCATCGGTGGCCACTGTGGGAGAACAGCACTGCCGAGCGACCGACGAAATACACAATGGAGCCCGCGGACTTTGGGCTGTCGCCGAGTCTCACGCTCCGACTTCGCACATGGTACGACGCCTGGGATGCTGAGAACTTGTATGACGGCGGTTGGAGCTCGCCTGAAAACGAAACAGCTTGGAACGTGGAGGGTGCCAAAATCGCCGAGCAACTTCGTGAAGAAGTCAACGCCTTCGCTGACGTGGAATACGACGAGTAGAACCAGCGTCTGTAAACGACATCGTCAGCGCCCGTTTAGCGGTCAACAAACGGTTTGATGAATCACGCTGGGAGTCAAAATCTGATGGCTACTATGAAGGCATGAGCGAATACTTGCGGCCCACGTTCGCCCCGGAGATTTACCATGATGAACACGGCCTGCCCATCGACTACGGCAGTCGATGGCCCGGCGAGTCACCGCCCGCTGGTGCCTATTCCCACGTCAGCAATCTCCGGCGGTTTGCGCCTCTGCACGAAGTTGCGGAAGCCCTCATTAAGTGGCTTCTAAATACTTTCGAGGTGATCATTGAGGAAGACCCGGTGGTCGCTACTGACCTTATTCAGGTGCCAAATGACGTTGTTCGAGCCGTACGAGTCGTGCCTAGTGACTTCAAGGCGGCCCCTTTGACTTTTGTCCTCACGTCGTTCCCCGGCGTATACCTTCACGCAGGCTCACTTCACGACTTCCACTTTCCTGTTTGCGGCTGCGATGCCTGTGATGACAAAGTCGAGAACCTGATCGAGGAGCTTGAGTGGACCGTGCGGACCGTCGTATCGGGTGGATATTACGAGAGCTTTGATCCTTTGCCGGCCGACTGGATCGAGTATCGACTTAATGAGCCGGGTGTCGGGATGCAGTCCGGCCGCAGCCGCACGGAGGATCTGCCCAAAGAAAGAGTGGAGCTCGCACGAGCCGTATTACCCGCCGATGGGCAATGGTTGCCTTGGCAAGAGCTTGCACCAGACAGCCTTGCCGCTGACAACTAATCTGCCACGCTGATTGTCCCAGTGAAGGTTCCCGCTGCGGACAGGCTCTGGGTAGCTTCCATTGGCAAGCTGTAGTCCAGCGGCCACCTGGCTCAACTTGCCCTTAGCGTAGATTTTTCCCGTTTTCTGCGGGCCCCTATAGATGGCGCAGGTATCTTTCGGGTGAGTCCAGAAATGATCGCCAGTTTGAAACCAGATCGAGGTTTGACCATTCCTGCCGACGAAGCCCCCATGGGCCCACCTCGAGGATCTGCGCGCCCGGGAGGGCTGCCAGAACAGGGGAGTGTGTGGACATGATGACCTGC
Organism: Arthrobacter endolithicus; assembly: GCF_026627425.1. Lineage (GTDB taxonomy): Bacteria > Actinomycetota > Actinomycetes > Actinomycetales > Micrococcaceae > Arthrobacter_M. The sequence continues at coordinate 210,460 of NZ_JAPNLH010000002.1, read as the reverse complement.
GAGTGGCCTTCGGCGAGGAGATCTTTTAGGACCGCGAGCAGGCTGAGGCAACCGGCGAAGGACAGCGCCGACTCTGGTTCATCGAGCACCCACAAGCCGCGTCCCCGGAAACGGTCCACCGCCAGCTCCAAGAACGACTCGCCGTGTGACATGTCGTGGAACGAGATGTCCGGACCCGACGTGCACGGGTTCTTCTCGAGGTAGGTGAAGAATCCGTGCATGGTTTCCGCCCGCAGGAAGTAGCCGCGTCGTGTGGTGCCGGCGTTGCGGACCAGCTGAAGGTGATCGGCGAGGACGGATTCCGCGGACCTGGTGCTGTGGCGGGCCCCTGTGGATCCTCCTTCAGGAGACAAGCCGTAGGCGAGTGCAATAGCTTCGACGAGGGTGGATTTTCCCGACCCGTTTTCGCCTACGAAGATCGTTGCTGGGCTCAGATCGAGCCCTTGGTCTAAGATTTGGGCGACAGGCGGTAGGTTACCTGGCCACCGGTGGCGGTCGAGACCGCTGGTCGGGTCTTCGGTCAACCGTCGGATCGGAAAGGTATGCGAGGACATGCCCCATTCTTGCAGGCACCCCTCCGAGCTGCCGTGCGGACGATGAATCCTCGGTGTTCTTGTTTTCATCAGGCCGAAGGGGCGTCTCCCATATTCGCGCTGAGCGGATAGAATTTATGCTCGGTTTGATGGTGGGCGGGGGGAGGGATGTCAGGCGTGCGAATAGTTCGGCCCGCGTCACGTCAAGGCCTGTTCCGCTGCCGCGGGGCTATTCTGCCCGGGTTACAGTTGCCGGCCCCTGCGGTCCCAATTGTCCCGCTTGGCCTCTTCCTCATTCCAGAACGACCTGTTGTTGCGCTGGACGCGGAACAGGTAGCCCAGAAGAATCCCGCTGATCAGGAACAAGGCGGCAGCCGGAAGGAAAGCTGAGAGATCCCAGTTGTCACCACGTCAGAACAGGGCATTCAGGACGAGTATGCTACTGACGACGGCCAGACCGACATCGGCCCACACCAGGAAACGGAAGCTACCCCGGGTCATTCTCGGTTCATGCCGTTTGGGACCATCTGGTTCCGACATGTTCGAAGCCTACCGCCGGTGACCTGGCTTGTCGCGGTCGGCTCCTTCCGGCGCATCCCCTTATCGCAGGTCTTTTCGCATCCTGTAGTTAATCAGCTCCACACCTGCCTTAACCGGATGCTGTTCTGCTTTGACTGTGAAGCCATGCCGCTCGAAGAACGGCCGCGCTGTAATGCTGACGTTGGCTGAGAGCTCGGGTGTCCCTTCGCGGCGTGCATGCGCTTCCACGTGCGCGAGTAGCTGGTGCGCTACTCCACGTCGCTGGTGACGCGGCGAGACGAACATCATGTCCACATAACCGTCGGAGCTTACATCCGAGAAGCCGGCGAGTTCGCCGCCGATGGTGGCCACGATGCTGTTTCGGGCCCGCATCGCTGTGTGCCACGTATCTGGGTCGCGCCTCTCGGGCTGAGCCCACGCCTGTACTTGCTCGGCCGTGTAGTCCGCGGCAGCAGTCTCTGTCACGGCCGAGATGAACACCGCCAGAGTTTCTGCAGCATCCGAGTGCTGGTAGGGCCGGATCACTACGGACGCGGGCTCTTGTGTTGGCTGACGGTCCATCAACCCAGTCTGCCACCGAGCTGTCCGTGCCTGAACCACAACTATTGGCGCCCGGCCCTCGTGGAGTAGCGCCGTCCGGTGATTGACGCCGGTGAAATTCTGATGATGTGGTCCTGGCCCACTCCCTGCCAGGGAAAAAGTGGCCGGCCGATTCGGTCCAGGTCCGCATCCGAGTGCTCCACGACTGCAGCTGGGCCTTTAATGATGACGCTCCAGGCAATGCCAAACTCGGCGCTGACGGAGTCCGCTTCGAGGGCAACGCTGCCCCCTGCTTCAATGGCGTGCAGCTTTGTCCCGTCACCGGTCTGGAACACCACAGTTTCTTTGTCAACCCTGAAATTGACCGGAAACACGTCCGGATGGCCGTCGCTGATGATGCCCAACCGGCCCACGCTGACTTCGGTCAGCAGCTGCCAGCATTCGGCCGCCGCCAGAATTTCGGGCGTGGGCACGAACGCTTCTTCTCTTGTGTGATCGCTCATAGACCGAGCCTAGGCTTTCGTGGCGGGTGCCATCAGGGCCGAAAGCCCTGTGCCGGGCTTCCGGCGTTCCAGCGCACCGGACCGGACCGCCCGCAGTGCATTCAAAATGGTGGCCAGATCGACCGCTTCCTGGCTGAGCGCCCCGGCAACAGCTGGAATGAGGCCGACGGCGGCGGCGGCCATCAGTGCGATGCTGAGCAGAATTCCTATCCAGATGCTGCCGACAGCTATCCGCATGGTCCGCTGGCCGATCGACACGGCCTGGGCCACTCTGGATAAGTCATCAACCATAATCACCACGTCCGCGGATTCGCTGGCGGCTGTAGAGCCCTTGGCGCCCATGGCGACACCGACATCCGCGGCGGCCAAAACGGGAGCGTCATTGACACCGTCCCCAACCATGAGCACGGGACCGTGCGGCAGGTTCCCGACGATGGAGACTTTGTCCTCCGGCCGGCACTCTGCGTACACATTTTCAATGCCGGCTGCAGCGGCAATATGGGCTGCCGTCGCCTGCGAATCCCCGGTGACCATCATGGTCCGGCGAACTCCGAGAAGGGCGAGCGCTGCAAGCGTGCCGGGGGCTTCTGAGCGCATTGGATCGCTCATGACCAGCGTCCCGGCAAACGTGTCATCCACGCTGACATAGATGGCCAGTTGTCCACTGCGTAACGGCGCCTGTGCGATGGGACCGGATGTGCGCGAGATGAAGCTACGTTTCCCCACGGCGACGTTGTGCCCGGAGACCATGGCCGTCACGCCGTCCGTGGCATGCTCGGTGGCGCTGGCGGGCAGCGGGAGTAGGTGTCCCCGGTGCTGTGCAGCCGAGACGATGGCCGCGGCCAAAACATGTGAGGAGGCCTGCTCGGCGGCTGCGGCCAGGACCAGCAAATCATCCTTGCTGGCAACGCCGGGTCCGGGGCCCTGAGCCAACCGCACCTCGTCCAGCGCCGGTCGTCCATTGGTCAGCGTTCCTGTCTTATCCAGGACGACGGTCTGCACCCGGGACAGCTGCTCCAGAGTGGAGCCGTTCTTAATAATGATCCCTGCGTGGGCCGCGCGGCTCATGCCGCCAAGAAACGCCACCGGCGCAGCAATCAGCAGGGGGCACGGCGTGGCCACAACCAGCACTTGCGCAAACCGCGCCGGTTCCCCGCTGAGCAGCCAGGCCAAGGCACCTATGGCCAGGGCAACGACGGTGAAGGGTACGGCGTAGCGGTCTGCCAGCCTGACGACGGGGGCGCGGCTTTCGGCGGCCGCCTCGACCAGGGCAATGATGCGGCTGTATTGCGAATCGGCCGCCGATGCCAAGGCCTGCAGTCGGACGGAGATCTCTGAATTGACCGATCCGCTCAGGACCGGATCCCCTGCCCTGTGCTCGGAGGGCAGGCTTTCCCCAGTGATTGCTGATTCATCGAAGGCCGCTACGGGGGAGAGCAGCGTTGCATCCACGGGTACGACTTCCGACGGCCGCACCAGCAGAATGTCCCCGGGTTTGACGTCAGCGGCCGGGATATCCTCCAGAGCCCCGCCGCCGCTCTCTCGGTGCGCCAGCTGTGGTGCACGGTCCAGCAGCGCGCTGAGTTCCGCGCGCGCCCGCCCGGCGGCAAAGTCCTCCAGCGCCGCGCCGCCTTCGAGCATCAGAACGATAATCAGCGACGCGATGTACTCCCCAACGGCAACCGTGCTCACGATGGCTGTGACAGCGAGCAGATCCACGCCCCAGCGGCCGTGAATGATGTCCCGCACCATCCCCACGGTTCGGTACCCAGCGACGCATAGAGCGAACCCGCTGGCGCTCCAGCGCGCTGGGCCGGTGTTTCCGGCCAGAAGCAGTGAAGTCACCACAACTCCGGCCACGAGGGTCGCGGCGATTATCGGGTAACGCCGGAGCATAATTCCCGGGGAGCCTGGCTTACTCATCGGCCTCGGGTTGACGGCTGATGATGACCTTGAGCGCCTTGGTTTCAGCCGCGCGGGTGAACGTGTCATAGGCGGCCGGGAATTCATCGAAACTGAAATGATGCGTGCCGAACTTGGCGGCCTCTACTTTATGCTGGGTGGCTAAGCGGAGCAGCATGGCTGTGCTGCTGGTGTTGACCAGCCCCATGCTGATGCTGATGTTGCGGATCCACAGGTCCTCAAGGTGCAGTTCAACGGAGCGTCCGTGGACCCCGACGTTGGCAACCCTGCCGCCGGGCCGGACCACGTCGACGGCCATGGCAAACGTTTCCGGGACGCCGACGGCTTCGATGGCGACATCCACGCCGGCACCGTCGGTCAAGGCGAGGATCTGCCCGCGCCAGTCCGGGGAACCGGACACGACGGTGTGGGTGGCCCCGAAGTCCAGGGACTGTTCCAGCCGGGACGGATCAAGGTCGACGGCGATGACGGTCGAAGCGCCGCACAGTCCCGCCGTCATAACGGCGGCAAGTCCGACGGGACCGGCGCCGATCACGGCCACCACGTCACCGGGTTTGACTCCGCCGGCCTGGACGCCGATTTCAAATCCTGTGGGCAAGATGTCCGAAAGCATGACGGCCTCGGCGTCGCTGACGCCGTCGGGCATTTTGTAGAGCGAATTATCCGCGTAGGGCACGCGGACATATTCGGCTTGTGTGCCGTCAATGAGGTGCCCGAACACCCATCCGATTCCCGCCACACCTTCCTCGCCAAGGCAGTGGGAGTAGAGGCCGGAACGGCAGTTGATGCAGTGGCCGCAGGACTTGATGCAGGAAATAATGACCCTGTCGCCTACCGCCAGATCGTGGACGCCGCTCCCCACTTCCGTGACAGTTCCCACCCCCTCGTGTCCCAAGATGCGTCCCTCCTGCACGGCCGGTACATCGCCTTTGAGGATGTGAAGGTCTGTTCCGCAAATCGTGGTGGTGTCCACCCGGACGATTGCGTCGGAGGGGCTGAGCAGCACCGGCTGCGGTACATCGGTCCAGCTCTTCTTGCCGGGGCCCTGATAGACAAGCGCTTTCACTGGGGGATCCTTAGCTGGTTGCGTGTTGCTGATGGCTATTCGGAAGCTGAATGCGGAGCTTGTGCCTGCGCGGTCCACCATTCCGCCGGCGGGGTGACTTGGAAGCGGCGGCCGGTGATGAGGGTGGGGGAGATGCGAAGGAAGACGTCCTTGTGGCCGGCCTCCCAGGGAAAGAGCATCAGGGAAAAGGTCTCCAGCACTTCGTCCGTGCTGCTGATGGCAGATGCCGGACCCTTAGCGACCACGCTCCAGGCAATTCCGGTGTCCGCGTCCACCCCGTCCGCTTCCATTGCGACCGGCACTGCCCCCGCGGCCGAGGAGAGCTTGGTGCCCTCGCCGGTGCGGAAGACCACGGTGGCATGATCCACCGTGTAATTAATCGGGAAGATGTCCGGGTGATCGTCCACCCAAACCGCAAGGCGACCTACCGAGACGCCGCGCAGCAGTGCCCAACAGATGCTGGGTTCGAGGATTTCGGTCCGGGCGGCCGGCTGGTTGGTGCTCATAGATCCGAGCGTAGTCCGGGGGACCGGCGGCCAGTAGGGCACAAGGACCCTGTGCGTACACGGGACAGCAGGACCACGTCGTACAGTGGCCGCAGAGGCACAACAGCCGCCATCACTGACATGCAGGAACGTCGCGGACCCCTATTCGAACGACGCGCGGCGCGGATCAGACAGGGGGCTCTTCCAGATATCCGGCTTCGTCACACTGAATCTTCGTCCGCTGAGATTGAGCGTATTAATGCGTATGACGTGGTCCTTCGGGCCACCTTGCCACGGCTCCACAGAGGCGGTATTCGCGCTGGTCAGCTCTTCCGGGCGGCGGACCTCTCGAGCAGCTCCGCGCAAGACCACGCTCCACGCGAGTTCGGTGCGCGCGTCGTAGCCATCGATTTCCATGGCCACAGGGGTGTTGTCGAGTGCGCCCTGCAACTTAGTTCCCGTCGAGGTGCGGAAAACGACGGAGCCGTTGTCAACGGCGTAATTGACCGGGAAGATATCCGGGTGACCATCCACCACGACGGCCAAGCGGCCCACAACGTGGTCCTTGAGCAGCTGCCAGCATTCGCTCTGCTCGAGTTTTTCCACGTCGGGGCGGTCGGTTGCATCCATGTGTTAGAGACTATACGACGTCTGGGAGAGATATCGGAGAGCAAGGCCTTCGATCCACAGCTGCCGGACTAAAGGCGCCACCTCGGGCCTCTGCCCGCTCCCGCGGTAGTCTGTGAAGACGTAGTTGGTTCCCTCTGGAGGTGCCGGATGAACGACTCCCCGAGAACGGGCGCACTTCTCTACACGCAGGAGCGCATGCAGGGGCTAATGGCTGCTGTGGTGTCGATCGGGGAGGAGCTGGACCTGGCCTCCGTGCTGAAACAAATCGTCGAGTCGGCCTGCACGTTGCTGCATGCCGGCTACGGGGCATTGGGCGTCATCGGCGACGAGGGTGGACTGACCCACTTCATCACGGTCGGCATCGATCCGGAGCTCGCCGCCAGGATCGGCCCGCTGCCGACCGGCCACGGCGTATTGGGCCTGCTGATCCGGGAGCCGCAGCCGATCCGTTTGCCTGACCTGCGCGCCCACCCTGCCTCGTACGGTTTTCCCGCTTACCATCCGCCGATGCGGACCTTCCTGGGTGTTCCGGTCCGGGTCCGGGACACCGTGTTCGGCAACCTGTACCTCACCGAAAAGGAACATGGCGAGCCGTTCAGCAAGGAAGACGAGGACCTGGCCGTCGCGCTGGCGACCGCTGCCGGCGTCGCCATTGAGAACGCGAAACTCTTCGACGACTCGCTCCTTCGCTCGCGGTGGCTGGAGGCCTGCATGGATGTCGCAGCCAGTGCCATGGGCAGCGGCAGGGACGGCGGAGAAGCCGGCCCCGATCTGGTCGCCGGGCGCGCGCACGAGGTCTCCGATTCGGCCATGGTACTGATCGCCGTTCCCTCCGACGAGGGCGGACCAAGCTACATCGCCGCCGCTGCCGGTGACGGCGCCGGAACGTTCCGGGGACGACCGATGGAACTTGATGCCGCCGTCGTCTGCCGTGTAGTGAAGACCGGCGCCCCCGTGGCGCTCACTGCCACGGAGCTGATGGGAACCGGCCCGGGCAACGCGTACGGTCCCGCCCTCGCCGTGGCCTTGGGGTCCGCTGACATGGCACATGGCGTCCTGATTTTCCTCCGGTCTGCCGGCGCCGGGAACTATCCGGCATCCTTCCTGGACATGGCTGGACTCTATGCAGCCCAGGCGGCGTTGGCCCTCGAACTGGTCCGCACCAACCGGCTGCGCGAACAGCTGGTGGTCCTGACGGACCGGGACCGGATTGCCAAGGACCTGCACGACGTGGTCATTCAGCGGTTGTTCGCTGCCGGGCTGAGCATCCAAAGCCTGGGCCGGCTCACGGATAACCCGACGGCGGTGCAGCGGATCCATACCGTGACCGGCGAACTGGACGCCACGATCCGGGACCTGCGGGACACCATTTATTCCTTGCAGGAAAGCGCCGGGAATGTGGAACTGCTTAGCAGCCGGATCCTGCGCAGTGTCCGAAATGCCACCCGGGAGCTTCCTTTCGCGCCGCGGCTGCACCTGGCCGGACCGGTGGATACCGCCATTGATGACGCCATCTGCGCACATTTGCTGGCGGTCCTCTCCGAAGGGGTGAGTAATGCGGTGCGGCACTCCGGCGCGGAGACGATCGACGTGACGGTCGCCGTAGAGGACGGGCGGGCGCGCCTACGAGTGGACGACGACGGCAGGGGCTTTGCCGACCCGGCGCACCGGAGTGGACTGGCCAACATGGACCACCGGGCCCGGGAGCTCAACGGGTCTCTGAGCGTGGAAAGCGCACCCGGAAAAGGGACACGGCTTTGCTGGTCGGTGCCGCTGCCGGTGCCGGTGGCCGAGATTTAGCCGCCTGCAGATCCTGGCGCTTCAGGGGATCCGTGTCATATAGACCGCTGCCTGAGTGCGGCGCTCAAAGCCGAGCTTGGCCAGCAGCGACGACACGTAGTTCTTGACTGTCTTCTCGGCCAGGAACAGTTCCTGGCCGATTTGCCGGTTCGTCATTCCCTGCCCGATCAGGTTCAGTACCTTCCGTTCCTGGACGGTCAGCTTCGCAACCCGCGGATCCGGATGAACAGGTTCGGCCAGTCCCCGGACCACACGGTTTTTTAGTGCGGAGTCAAAAAGGGATTCCCCACCGGCGGCACGGCGTAGGGAAGAGATCAGGTCAGTACCACCGATCTCCTTGAGCACGTACCCCGCCGCACCGGCCAGCACAGCCCCCCGCACCGCCTGTTCGTCGTCGTAACTGGTCAGGATCAGGCAGCGTAGCGATGGGTCCACGGCGCGCACATCCCGGCAGACCTCGATCCCGGTCCCATCGGGCAAACGCGCATCCAGGACACAGACATCGGGGCGAAGGGCGGGAATCTGCCGTGTTGCCTCGGCCGCCGAGCCGGACGAACCGACGACGGCGAACCCCTCGCCTTCCAAGAGTTCTGCGAGCCCGCGGCGCACCAGTTCGTGGTCGTCGAGGATGTAAACGCCGATGGCCGGGTTCGAAGGATGCGCGGCGTCGCGCGGCTCAGTTGTGCCCGGCGACGGCTCGACGGATTGCTGTGGGCTGGAGGATTCGGAGTTGGCCACGGGACCTGGTTTTCTACTCAGCGTCCGCGGTGGCGGACAAGGCTATTCTTCCGTCCCCGCAGACTCGGCAGCAAGGGTCCAAAGACCCGGGGACCGGACCCGCGGCCGCCACGCCGTCAAGCCGACCGATCCAACCAGGTCATACAGCTTCGGCGCCTCCTCGTCCCGCTGCGCTGCGGGCCGCATCCGCTGCGTGGAGCAGTTCCGAGAATGCCGGGTGGGTTCACACTCACGCCTTGGTACGGGCTCTACCTGTTGCCCATTTTGATCCGAGGCAACCAGGGGGCGATACCGAGGAGGGCCAGAACGAGTATGAGCTCCACAATCCCGGTCGTGAAGTAGAGCCCCTGCAACCAGCTGAAGCCCTGGATCATGATGGTTCGACCATGATCCAGACGATCATGGCGAACCCGGCGACAGCAGTCCATAGGAGGGCCGACACGCGACGGCCACGCAGCAGCATGGTTGCGGCCCGCTTCCTTCTTTGCGCGGCTCTTTTGTGCCCGGCGATGGGCCGCCGGATGTATGTGTGCTGGAGGAATCGGGGCTGACCACGGGACCTGGCTTTCTACTCAGCGTCCGCAGGGGCGGAGGCTAGTCTTCCGTCCCCGCAGACCCAGCAGCAAGGGTCCAAAGACCCGGGGACCAGACCCTCCGGGTTCGGTCCCGGCCCGGGGCCGGGCATGTGACTTTGGCCCCTACCGGTGCTCGCCGGCACAGGCAACACTGGAAGAACAGGCATTTCCGCACGATCAAAGGACAAAACCATGGTCACGCACGATGCACAGCCACGAATTGTCGTCGGGTTCGACGGATCCGCTGCATCCATTGAAGCATTGCGCGAGGCCGCCCGGTTCGCCTCGCTCCTTGGGGCCACGGTCGACGCGATGATCTGCTGGGACTTCCCCGGATTTTATGCGGCGCCCTATGCCCTCGGCGCCAGCGACTTCGAATCGACCGCCCGCCAGATCCTCGACGACACCGTGCAGGGAGCGTTTGACGGCAACATCCCGGCTAACGTTTCCGTCAGGATGGTGCAAGGACCGGCCCGATCCACGCTGATCGACGCCAGCAAGGGTGCAGCCATGCTTGTGGTCGGCAGGCGCGGGCGCGGCGGATTCGGCGGCCTGCTGCTGGGATCCGTCAGCTCGGCCTGCGTGGCTCACGCGCATTGTCCCGTGCTCGTTGTCCACCCGCCCAAGGAAGAAGGCTTACCGTCTTTTGAATAAACTCCCAATTGCTCACGGTCAGCGGTACCTATCCGCTTGTTCGGTTTCTCCTCGGCGTCTGCCAGAAGGTCATCCACATCAGACATGAAGATGTACGGGTCCTTGATTAGGTGTTGGGCCAGATCGGAGGCCGATGGCGGCAGGGCCGCCTTGGGGTTGGTGATGGCTTGCCGGAGCATTCGTAGAATTTGGTGTCGATCTGATGCTCCAGAACATCGCGTGACCAGCCGTTTTTGATGTCTGCCGCGGCGTACCTAGGTCTGCCTGTTTCATTCTGAAGATGCCGAAGAAGGGCTATGTTGTTGTACCAGGGCAATCGGGCAAGCGGCGCATGCCCAATTGGTTCGGAACCCAAGCTGCTGCAAAGCTACGCATAAAGCGGAAGTTAGGTGGTGAGAATCCCCAAGTGTATTTTTCGTTTGTGCAAGGCCATGCACAAACGCTGGGGTCCACTGTTGCAGACGTTGGTTGCAACATTGGGAAACGGACTGCCTACGATTTCACACGGGGTCCTCGAGCATCTTCTCCGCGTCCCTGACTCGAAGCTTGCCGGACGTCAGTTGCGGGAGGAGCGCGAAGGCAGAGCGACGGCTTCATCCAGGTGCCGTCGTTGAATGGGACCCATTGTCGTTGCCTTATCAGCGGCGACAGCTTTGAAGCCATCCAGCTTGACCCGAAGCAACTCATTGACAAGCAAACAGGGTGTTCCCCTTTGGGCATTACCTTGAAAATATGCTGGTCGATTATGCCTGTTGGTCGAGGCCATCGAGGCCATCGATACCATCGATGCAGAGTGAGAGAACCGGACCACGCGAACAACAAGTCGCCCCGGTCGCGCCAAGTTTTCGTCAGCCACGTCTATGTCGTTGTATACGGTCGAGCCACCGATTCCTGAGTTTAATTCAGCGATACGAATGACCACACGGCCTGTTCCACTGGCATTCTTTGTGAAAGCCCTGCCGTTGACGAAGTCTGCCGTGTCGGAGAGCGGCACCTCTGTGGTGTCTTCAAGCATCGTCTGGAATACGGTCTGGGAAAGGTTCTCCGCCGTTGCGGCGAGTTTGGTGTTGGCGGCGATTTTGTCGTCGAGCGCCTCCAGCACCTCCGCAATCGCCCGTTGCTCGGGCAATAGCGGAAAACGAGCTCCAACCCATTCTACTTCTCCGCCAAGGACGCCGAAGGCCGCAAGGCGGATCAACGTCTCTTTGTGGAAGACCCTTTGGGGGCCGGCGACGTACTTCCGGGCGACAAGGCCCGAGGCTCGGTGGCCTTTGACATTGCCCCGGGCACGGCGACTGTGGTGATTTCTGATCCGCTGATGCAGGAGGCCGCACGGGTAAAAATCGACCAATAGAGGCGGAATCCAGATCGGACGTTAGCATTCTACTGTTCGCACTGACTTCTAAACATTGGGGAAATGAAATGAGTGCTAATCAGCACCAAATGACTTCTGACAGGCGGGCGGTGCGCCCAAGACGGAAATCTCCAGCATTGCCGGCTCTGGAATCTATGAATTCCGCGGAGGCGCGGTCACGTGGTTCGGCACACAGCTTCTTGGGGCGCTGTTTACGGTCTGTACCCTCGGTATCTATACCTTCTGGGGGTATCCGCGGCTGATGCAGTGGAAGGTCGAAAAAACCGTCTATGCCTAAGCCCGGTCATGGAGCCGGGGTGAAAAACCACTGGACAGCAAGCCCGCTGAGGAGTTGACTGGAAGTGGAGCCCGGCCCCTGTTTGGAGCTGGACCTGTCGAGGCTCCCACACCCGGGAGCCAAGTCTCAAGGAGATGGGTTCTAATGAAGAAATGGACGCGCTGGCAGGATTGGGCTGCCATCGTAGTCGGTCTGTACGCGGTGCTCGCGACGACGTGGACGACTCATGCTGGAGCCTCCGCATCGTTGATGATCATCTTCGGCGGACTGCTGGTAATCGCAGGTCTGGTGAATCTGGCGATGCCTGGGATGCAGACAATGGAGTGGGCGCAAGCAGTTGTGGCTGCGCTGTTGTTCATCTCCCCTTGGATCGGTTCCTACACCGGAGCGTCGGGTGCGGCCTGGACGTCCTGGATTACAGGCGCCATCGCGGTCATCGTTACCGCGGCGGCCATCAAGCCGAGTATGGCTGAGCACCACCACCACCGGACAGTGCCTTTGCAATAATTGAACGCAACGCGAATCGAGGGTAGCCGTTACGGCTACCCTCGATTCGCGTTCGATCGCCCAACGTGCCCCCGGTGGTACCCCTACACAAACACGGTGGAGCCTCATATGCTGAGGGCAAGACGTGTGGCCGCATCCGAACACCGATGCCGTCACACCCGGGAGCGAGGAACAGCTGCGATGACGTCTTGGACCGACGAAGAAGGCCGTATTGACGGTGTCCGCCATGTAAATGCCGAGCTGACCGCCCGCGAATGCTGGAATCTGCTGACGACGGAAACCACCGGGAGGTTTGGTTATCAGGTCGACGGCCGGATTATGATCTTTCCGGTCAATTATCTGATCCACGACGAAGCCATTTATTTCCGGACTTTGCCTGAAGGTGCCATCGGATCGGCTCTTCCGTGTGCCGTCGCCTCGTTTGAGATAGACATGGTCAAGCGGGAGCAGAGCACAGGGTGGGCGGTGCTCGCCAGCGGCCCGGCCAGCGCGGTCACGGACCAGGACCTGCTGACCTACCTGTGGGGCAGGATCATGCTGGAACCGCTGGCGGCCGGGCTGCGTGACCAGTTTGTCCGACTTGCTCCGGCTGAGCTGACGGGCCGGCGGGTCTACCTGAGCTAGCCGGCCGGCTGGCTGACCCGCGGCGGCCCTCGACTGGCTGGCCCAGCCGGCTGACCCGAATTAAGGCCACGTCGCGGTGCGGGTAGAGTCTTTTGCATGCAAAGTGAGAAAACCGGCGACGACGGATCGGTCATGATCCGTGAGCACCGCGACGTGGCCACCGGATCCGACGGGCAGAACTATTTTTACCGCTCCCTGGGCGACGGCAGCTACGAATCCAGTATTCATACGCAGGGCGCATGGAATCCGCACGAGCAGCATATGGCTCCGGTTGCCGGGATTATGACCCGCGAGCTGGAGTTGCACCGGCCGCGACCTGAGCTGCGGATGGCGCGGATCAGCTTCGATATTCTCGGCATCATTCCGGGCGGAAAATTCCGGATTGAGACCAAAATAATCCGGCCCGGCAGGACTATTGAGTTGCTGCAGGCGGAGTTGATTGCCGATGAGCGCGTGGCAGTTCGCGCCACCGCGTGGCGCCTGCAGCGCGGCCAGACCGCCGCCGTCGCCGCCGTTGAGGACAAGGCCATGCCGACGGTGGAAGAGGCAGGCGAGTGGCACGATCTGGACAAGTGGCCCGGCGGCTACATTGCCTCCCTTGAGGCCCGGGTGGTGTCCGGCCACCGCCCCGGCCGCGGCCAGGTGTGGATCCGCAGCCCATATCCGATGGTGGACGGTGAACCGACGACGGACATGGTGCGGTTGATGGGCTTGGTGGACACCGCCAATGGCATTGCCTCCCGCGTTCCGCCGGGCCCGGGCAGCTACATGTTCCCGAACGTTGACCTCTCCATCCACCTGCACCGCGAGCCAGCGGGGGAATGGCTGGGCCTGGATACCAGTGTGACCTTTGGGGCGGACGGGATCGGTCTGACGAATTCCGTGCTCCACGACGCGCATGGGCCGTTCGGTGTCGCTGCCCAGATCCTTACGGTGCGCCAACTTCCGGAAGCGTAGAATGCGACCCGGCCCTGTGCACATGGCGCCTGCCCTTTCGGTGCTGCGCCAGGACGTGAGTTCGGGTGCAGCGGCGGATCTTGATGGGGCGCTGACCCTGTTGGCCTCGGCCCGCGCGGGGGAGATCGGGCCGACGTTGCGTTTGTACCGTCCGAAGCCCACGATGGCCTTCGGGCAGCGGGATGCTAACCTTCCCGGTTTTGCCGCCGCTTCCGCGGCCGCCGCCGGGCACGGATTCGAACCCCTCATCCGCAAGGCGGGCGGTCGAGCGGCCGCGTACCATCAGGGCTGCCTGATTGTGGACCATATTGAGCCGCAGCACGACGCGATGGTGCACGCTAAACCCCGGTTCGGGTACTTCGGCGAACTCTTCGCCCAGGCCCTGCAGAGCCTGAGCGTGGACGCGGGCATCGGCGAGATTCCGCGGGAGTACTGCCCGGGGGAATATACGGTCTTCGGGCGGCCTGCTGCGCGCAACGCCGGCGACGGTGACGGCGTCGACCATACCGGCGGCTGGGATGGTCGGATCAAGCTCGTCGGCACGGCGCAACGGGTAGTCGCTGGCGCGTGGCTGTTCAGCTCGGTGATCGTGGTTGAGGACTCCGCACCGCTGCGCTCGGTGTTGACGGATTGTTATGCCGCACTGGGCCTGGACTGGAACCCGCTGACGGCCGGCGGCGCAGCGGATCTGGTGCCGCGGCTGACCGTCGACGACGTCACTGATGCCGTGCTGCGCGTCTACGCCGACCGTACCGAACTGAACTTCTGCAGCTGACCAGCAGCGGGAATTCCACGCGCGCCCGGATCTCCACATACCCGCAGGCAGCCGAGGCCGCCTGCGGCCCCCTGATGAACCAGGGGACCGGCAGGCCGCATGCGGCTAGTGACCGCGGTCTATCCAGTCCTGCAGCGCCGGCGCCTCGGCGCCGATCGTGGTGGAATCCCCGTGCCCGGTCCGCACCACAGTGTCCGCGGGCAGCACCAACAGCTTGCTCCGGATGGACTCGATAATGGTGGGGAAGTCACTGTAGGAACGTCCCGTGGCTCCGGGGCCGCCCCGGAATAGTGTGTCGCCGGTGAACACCGTCCCTTCCGCGGGCAGGTAATAGCAGACCGAGCCGGGGGAGTGCCCGGGGGTGTGCAGCGCCGTTAAGGTGACGCCCGCGACGTCGAATGTGTCGCCGTCGTGCACCTCATGACCAGGCCCGAAATCCGGGTAAACGGCATCCCAGAGCATCCGGTCCGCCGGGTGCAGGTAAATCGGCGCCCGCGCATCCTCGGCCAGACGCTCCGCCGCGCCAATGTGGTCATCGTGGGCGTGCGTCAGCAGCAGCGCCACGACCCGGCGTCCCGCCAGCTGGTCAATGATCGCCTGCGCATCGTGCGGGGCGTCGATGATGATGCACTCCTCGTCGTCACCGACAATCCAGACGTTGTTGTCCACGTCCCAGGTGCCGCCGTCGAGCGAGAAGGTCCCGGAGGTTACCAAGGGCTCAATCCGCACGGCCATCAGAGATCCACAACCGAACGAAGTACGGTGCCTTCACGCATTTTGTCGAAGGCTTCCTCAATCTGGTCGATGCCGATCCGTTCGGAGACGAATGCGTCCAGATCCAGCCGTCCCTGCTGATACAGGCGCACCAGCATGGGGAAGTCCCGGGACGGCAGGCAATCTCCATACCAGGAGGATTTTAGAGAACCGCCGCGGCCAAAGACGTCCAGCAGCGGCAGTTCCAGCGTCATCTCCGGCGATGGCACCCCCACCAGAACCACCGTCCCGGCCAGATCGCGCGCGTAAAACGCCTGCTGGTAGGTTTCCGGACGGCCGACGGCGTCAATCACCACATCGGCGCCGAAACCTCCGGTCAGGGCACGGATGGCCTCCACCGGATCATTGTCGGATGAGTTAACCGTGTCGGTGGCGCCCATGCTGAGCGCCCGCTCAAGTTTGGTGTCATTGATGTCCACCGCAATGATGGTCGTAGCTCCGGCCAGCGCAGCTCCAGCGATGGCTGCGGAGCCGACGCCGCCACAGCCGATCACTGCCACCGAATCCCCCCGCTGCACGCCGCCGGTGTTCAGCGCGGCGCCGATCCCGGCCATTACACCGCAGCCCAACAGGCCAACGGCGGCAGCATCCGCCTCCGGATCCACCTTGGTGCACTGGCCTGCGGCCACCAACGTCTTCTCGGCAAAAGCTCCGATGCCCAGCGCCGGGGACAGTACGGTGCCGTCCTCCAGTGTCATCTTCTGCGTCGCATTGTGCGTATTGAAGCAGTACTGGGGGCGCCCGCGTCGGCAGGCACGGCACTCGCCGCAGACGGCGCGCCAGTTCAGAATCACCCTGTCGCCTGGGGCCACCTCAGTGACGTCCGGACCTACGGCGCTGACCACACCGGTGGCTTCGTGGCCGAGCAGGAACGGGAAATCATCGCTGATCTGGCCCAGCTTGTAATGCAGATCCGTGTGGCAGACGCCGCTGGTGATGATGTCCACCAAAGCTTCACCCGGGCCCGGATCCGGGACCAGAATGGTTTCCAACGTGACGGGGGCACCTTTAGAACGCGCAACGACGCCCTGAACTTTATGCACCACTATGTGCTCTTTTCTCTAACGGGATGTTTGCTTGGCAATAAGAAGACGGCAGGCCAGTCTCCTGGCTGCCGTTTCCATTACTGTCTGTCTATCACAACCGGTTGGAGGGCGCTGTCCGACCACGCGGTGTTTAGTGTTTGCGTCTGTCTGTGTCGGCGGCCCGCCAGTGGGCACGTGCCGGTGGCCGCGCGGCCGCGGCGGCAGCCGCTCGTGGAGGTGGCCCGCCACGTCGGGCAGCTCAGGCGGGCAGCTTAAGCGGCGAGCCTGGTCTGCACATCCCGCAGCGACGGGTTGGTAGCGGAAGTCCCATCCGGGAAAATGACGGTGGGAACGGTTTGGTTTCCGCCGTTAAGCTTCTCCACCAGTTCGGACGTCCCCGGCACGTCCTCAATGTTGACCTCGGTGTAGCCGATTCCCTGGGCATCCAGCTGGCTCTTGAGCCGGCGGCAGTAGCCGCACCAGGATGTTGAAAACATGGTGATGGTGCCGGCGTCGGGGGTGAAGTCCACGGGTTCTCCTTGAGTTGATGATTGTATTGGCGGGCCCTTGGTGTTTCCGGGCCCGCGGGGTTGGTATGGCTAATGCTCCATAATGTGCAACACCGGAGCATGGCCGCGGTATTCCGCCCGGTGTGGGAAGACGCCGCCCAGTTCCAAAGGCCCGAAGCCATACTCCGGCACTTTGTTAGGTCAGCAAAACGACGCATGACGCGATGGCTAGTGAGGGGAGGACCGTTGTGGCCCTGAAATGGCGATGGTCGACTTTGTCGCGTCGCCCCTGTTCGGCCCCTTCCGTAGGTCAGCCGGCTCGCCATAATCATGGGCAACGGCGCACTGTTGCCTACTGCAACAAGCGCAATGGCACAAACCAGCCAGGAAGGTACAGGGATTACCGTCCATTCACGACAGCAAGCAATGGCGCCGTCGATCCTCCAAGATCCTCCTTAGATACGGACACGCAAGCAGTATCTGAGGCGGCAAAAGCTATCGCAGGCTGCGCTCTATCGCGAAGTCATTCAGGCATGCCGTTCCAAGCTTGACAAGCAGCACCGAACTGCGGGTCACCCCGCACCAAGGCAACACCATGCAGCGAAGCACGAAGGGCCGCTCAATAGTGCTTGGGAGCAATTTTGATGTCGTCTCTCGTCTCTCGCGTTCAACAACCAAGCAAAACGATTCATGGTGAAATGCACGTAATTCTTCCCAAGGCATTGCTCTAAAGCTACCCATCCCGGTTTATGGGACCTGATCGCGTGGGCGCAGAGGGTTGGCAGCAGGGACATACAATGTGCTTTCGCGTGGGCCGCCAGACCATGGCGGAATGATGCGAACTAGGTGGTCCCGTTCGACGAAGGCCGCCGCCAGCTCGGGTGATACGCCGGCATATGGCGAACTCTGGGTCACATGGCAGGCGATTGCCTGCCATAGCCGTTTGAGGATGAGCGATCCGTCGATGACGGTTGTGACATCATCATCGGTTCGTCCCAACTCGGTCTCGAGATACACACTCTCGGGATCGGTGGCGGGGAGCTCACGTGCCCATTGGCTCATCAGTGAGCGTGGCAGGAACCAGTGGTATAGGCTAGCAGGCCAGTCGACGGTCTGCTGGAACGCCTGCGTGGCCGCGGCACCAATCGCGGCATGGTCGCGGTGGCCGCGGCATGGTCGCGGTGGCCATCGGACCCAGACGGGTCCATCGTGACCACAACATCAGGACGATGGGCCTGGATCATTCGGGAAACCTCGTCAACCAAGGTCGGCAGGTCCTCCACTAGTGAGTGTGCCGGCGCAGGGCCGCTCCAGCCAGAGTCGGCGAAACCAAGGACCTCAACGACCTCAACCCCTAACGCACTGGCAGCCGCATGGAGCTCGGCCTCACGGGCGACACCCAGCAGCCCGGGCTCCGCATAGAGCCCCGAGGCGTCTTCGCCGGCCTCCCCGCGACTGGCACAACAAACCACAACACGCCAACCCGCCTCAGCCGCTGCGGCGATGACTGAGCCACAACCGAAAGACTCATCATCGGGATGGGCAACGGTGACAAGTAACGTAAGGCGGCGATCTGCAGGCGGTCGCATGACGGTACTCATGGGAGGAAGCCTTTCTGCAGCCAGGTTGGGCACCTGTGGGTATTTCCTATATTTCTACTGCATAGAGCACTATCGCAAGGTTTTGTGCCGACCATTTAAGGAAGTACGAACATGCCGAAACGAAACATGACTTCTCTGGCAAGCCTCGATAACAGCCGCCGGCCGGAAAGCTCTGACCGAATGGCTAGATGCGTCCAAGACATCAATGACGTCACAGCTGGCGATCGAACCGCGGTCAACGCACTCAGCATCCAACTCGCAGCAGAGCTCCACCGCACTGCGCTGGCATGGGCACGCTGGGCACACACCGTCGCTTCTCTGGAGCCAATGATGCCTACAGAGTGTGTTTGCCGGTTTTGCCTATCCATCTGCCGGTTCGATGAGTTCCGGGCCGTTGTTGCGCACGCTGTTGGCTTTGGTGCTCACGATTCGCGGGACCAGCCGCGGTTCCGGCATGGACTCCAGGAGCTGCTGCACCTCCGTTGGAGATGTTGTACCGGGGTCCAGCCAGTCCGCGTAGAGATCCGGTGGGACAATGACTGGGGTCCTGTCGTGGATATGCCCCAGCGCGTCCGTCGCCGCGGCGGTGATAATGGTGCAGGTGCGCAGCCACTTGTCGGGGTGGTCATCTGGAAGGGTCGGGTCCGGCCAGTATTCGTAGAGGCCGGCGAACGCCAGCGGTTCGTTAGTTTCGTTGTGCAGATAATTGGGGATCTTGCCGTGGGCCGTTTTCTGCCATTCGTAGTAGCCATCCGCCGGCACCAATGCCCGCCGGTTGGCTGCGGCCTTTCGGAAGGACGGTTTCTCGGTGACGGTCTCGCGCCGGGCATTGATGAGCCGGGCTCCGGATTTGGGATCCTTTGACCAAGAAGGAACCAGGCCCCAGCGGGCGGTCAATAACTGGCGGTCTATTCGAGGAGAGGCAGCTTTGTCGCCCGTCTTATCAAGGCGGCCGACAATTAGCGGGACTTCGTCGGTTGGTGCCACATTGTAGGACGCGACGAGCTCTTCGGTATGGGTGGCATTGATGCCAAAGGACGCTACGAGGTCGCCGGCGCTCCGGGCCATTACATATCTGCCGCACATGATTACATTATGGACCGGCTGCCCTGGTTGCGCGGATGTGGCGTGAGCGGCTATTCGTCTTGTTCTTCAGGCGTCCAGCGTCGGAAGTCCAGCGAGAGGTACAGCGCCAGGGCTGCGGAGTTCTCGTCACTGACGCGCACTGCGACGTTGTGGTGTCCGGCTTGGAAAAGAGCATCCAGGGAGGCGCGCACCAGATCTTCCGCCAGGCCTTGACGCCGGTGCTCGCGATCGGTAAAAAGTTCGATGATGAAAGGTGCATCCGGTGCGCCATCCCATTTGGCGCGTTCCACCACCAGGATGGCGGCAATGATCTCCTCCGCTTCCGTCACAATTTGTGACGCTGCCGGCAGGTAGGTGCCGTACTTACCTTCAAAGGATGCTTTGAGATCGGCGACGGCGGCTTCCATGTTTTCGCTGGCGACTCCCGGACCATAGGCGCTGAAGAAGAGCTCGCCGAGTTTGCGGATGTCTGCGGCGGTTGCCGGGCGGGATTCCGTGGGGAGGTCCCGCTCGAGGGGACTGGTTTGGGCGATCAGGGTAACCATGTTGGTCATGGAGCGCTCCTCTGGTGAACTCATAGGGTGCGGGCGTCGCCAGCGTCGTAGTGGGTCTTGTACACACATGCTAGACGGCATTCCTCCCGCCAGCTACATCACGTAACTGAGTTTGCGATGCTGAGCTTCTTGTGTAACAACGGCGTTGTATATTCGGTAGATCGGGGCGTACACTTGATGGCACTAGAAGATATATTCGACCAATGGTCAATTCGATAAGTGTTCACGAGGTGCGGCGATGGGGATGTTTAGCGAACCGGTTGAGGTGATCCGCTCGGCTGACGGCTTGCCGCTGAAGATACGTTGGCAGGGGCAGGAGTACATTATCGGGGCAGAACCCCTGCGATGGTACGAGCGCCGTAAATGGTGGGCGGAGGAGAGCCGTGCCGAGCGCGGTCACGGTGCGGGTCTGGTCGACCATGAAATCTGGCGGGTCCAGGCCCGGCTCAACGGACAGGGGCCGCTGCATACCTTCGATCTGGGGCTTCACCTGGACAGCGAACGATGGCGAATGCTGCGCATTCATGATGCTGTGCAGGCACGCAGCGCTTGAATCTGTAGACGCGATCTATAAACAGCCTGTGGACACAGCCTGCGGGCTCCCGCTCCAGAAACTAACATTTTGGACTTCTTATGAGCTTCACCCATCTCCATGTTTCCACCGCTTTTAGCGCCCATTATGGGGTTTCCTGGCCCGAGGATCTGGTGCAGGCGGCTGTCGCCGACACTGCGGATGCCTTGGCCTGTACGGACCGGGACGGTCTCTACGGAACGGTGAAACATGTCAAGGCCTGCATGGAGGCCGGGATTGATCCGGTAGTGGGGGTGGATCTTGCGGTTCTCGAGGAGGGGGCGGAAAGCGGCAGGGTGGTGGTCCTGGCCCACGGCGGCATCCACGCTGCGGGATATCGGGCGTTGTGCCGGCTGGTGTCGGATGCGCACGCCAACGTCGGCACCAAGTCTTTGGTGGGGGTGACCCTGGCACAACTGGCCTCCCGGACCCTAGACCCGCAGACACTGGCACCGGTGCTTACGGTACTGGTGGGGCCGTCGTCGGACGTTGGCCGTTCCATGGGCGGCCGTAAATACCTGCTGCCGCGCCGGAAGTTTCAACGTTGGTATCAGCAAATGCCGGCCGGAACCATGGCTGTGGAAATCGTCACTCATCTGAGCACGCCTGGTGAGGCCATGAGTACGGCGCAGGCGGTACGGATGCTTAAACTGGCGCAGGAATTCCGGGTCCCGGCTGTCCTGACCAACGCGGTTCGCTACTGCGAGAGGGATGGCGCTGCCACAGCCGATGTGCTCGACTCTGCCCGAGTCCTCAGCCCGCTGACGGATTTATCCGGGCCTGAACTTCGTCTGCAGCCCAACGGTCAGGGGTGGCTGAAAACTGGGACCCGGATGATTGCGTTGGGCAAGGAAATTATGCGTGCAGCCGGCTTCGGCGCCGGGGAACTGTCCCAGTTGCTGGCCAATACGGAAAAGTTGACGGACCGATGCCGGATGGATCCCCGCACGGATATGGGTTGGAAGCAGCCCGTGGTACCGGAAGCATCGGTGCTGGGTATTGAGCGGGATCCGCAGATTGAATTGGAGCAGCGCTGTGAAGCCGGGATCAGCCGGCGATTCCCGGACGTTACTGGTTCCGGCGCCCGCGCTGTGCAGGACAGGCTGTCGCAGGAACTGACAGTGATTAAGACCTTGGGGTTCGCCTCCTATTTTCTGACCGTCGCCGAGGTGTCCAGAATGATCGCCGACATGGGAGTGCGAGCGGCGGCCCGGGGTTCCGGGGCATCAAGCCTGGTGAATTACCTGCTGGAGATTAGCCAAGTTGATCCGCTGCGCCATGATCTGATTTTTGAGCGCTTCCTTTCGGGGAAACGCTCAACCTTGCCGGATATTGATATAGATGTCGAGAGCGCGGAACGGCATAACGTCTATCAACGCGTTTTCCAGCGGTTCGGCGCCGAACGGGTGTCGTTGATGAGTATGCAGAACGGCTACCGCGCGCGGGGAGCGGTGCGTGATGCCGGGCTGGCCTTGGGAATGGCTGAGGAGGAGATCGGTACAATCGCCAAACAGCTGTGGCGGTTTTCCGCCCGGAATTTCCGTGAAGCGATGGCGGAAAAGCCCGAACTGCGGGAATTCGCGGAGCGGGTTGAAGGGCAAAGAACCGAGGCCTTTGCCCCAAACCAGCAACTGGATCTGCTGGTGGACCTGACCGAACGGCTGGACCGGCTGCCCCGGCATATTTCCATGCATCCCTGCGGTGTGATTTTGGGCAACGGCTCGCTGCTGGACCGCACCCCTGTGCAGCCCAGTGGACTGGGCCTGCAGATGAGTCAGTTCGATAAGTACGATATGGACCCGATGGGCATGCTCAAGCTGGATATTCTGGGGGTCCGGATGCAGAGCGCCATGGCCTATGCGGTCCGTGAGGTGATCCGGATCCATCCCTCCAAAGCAGAGGTGACGGCTGCCGGGAACCATCCCCGCAGTGGATTAGGGAACGGCCCGGACTACATTCAGGCAGACGGCATGATTGAGCTCAACAAGGTACCGCTCGATGACGAACCAACCTTTGAGCTGATCCGCAGTACCCATACACTGGGCTGTTTTCAGATTGAATCACCAGGGCAGCGGGAATTAATTGGCAAAATGGCGCCTCGGGAATTTAATGACCTGATCATCGACATTTCGCTTTTCAGGCCTGGTCCGATGAAGTCCAATATGGTCAAGCCGTATCTGGAGAACCGGCATGGCTTTGCGCCGGAGGTATATCCGCATCCGCGCCTTAAACCGGCTTTGGCGGAGACGCATGGGGTAACAGTCTTTCATGAGCAGGTGCTGCGGACTTTTGATGTCATGACCGGCTGTGGCCTGGCCCAGGCGGATGAGTACCGCCGGATGCTCGGTAATGACAGAGGTGAGCCCAGGATGGAGGATGAGTTTCGCACGGCGGCCCGGGCCAGGGGTTTCTCCCTTGACGTGGTTGACCAGGTCTGGGAGACGCTGAAGGCCTTTGGAAGCTTTGGATTCTGCAAGGCGCATGGCGCCGCCTTTGCGGTGCCGACATACCAATCCGCGTGGCTGAAAGCACACCATCCGGAGGCTTTTCTGGCAGGTCTATGGGAACACGATCCCGGTATGTACCCGCGCCGGCTTCTGGTGGCTGAGGCGCGCAGGATGGGCATTCCGATTCTGCCGCTGGACATTAACAAGAGCGCCGGGGAATACCGGGTGGAATGGGTCGAGGCGCCGGAGGCTATAACGCCACCTCATCTGAGGACGCAGGGGAAGGATGACATGGCTGTCCAGCAGAAGCTGGGAATCCGGATGAGCCTGGCGGGAGTGTATGGGCTCTCCGCTGCCGAGCTCAAGCGTATTATGGCTCATCAGCCCTATGCTTCCTTAGCGGACCTGCGCACGCAGGCCAGAGTGAGCCGACCGACCATGCAACGTCTGGCCCAACTGGGCGCATTCGACGCGCTGCACCGCAAGGCCAAGGATGAGTCGGGGTCAACTGCGAGCCGTGCGGACCTGATTCCCCATTTGCAGAATCTGCCCACGCGTGGGAAAAAATCGGAACCGATCGAAGGTCAATTGTTGCTTCCTTTGGGGGATTTGGAGTTGGCTAACCTCAAGGACAAGCTCCCGGAACCCAGCGCGATGGAGAAAATCCGAACCGAGCTTGATCTGCTGGCGATGGATGTCAGTGGTCATTTGATGTCCAGCTACGGCCCGTTGCTGACTTCTCTTGGTGTGACGACGGCAGACAAATTGCTAGGCTTGCGTAACAATTCGGAGGTGCTGGTTGCCGGTATCCGGGTTGCCACCCAGACGCCGCCGATGCGCGGAGGCCGCAGGGTGGTCTTCATCAGCATCGACGACGGAACCGGCTGTGTGGATGCCACCTTCTTCCATGAAGCGCAGCAAAAGTCTGGTCCGCTGCTCTTTGGCACCAGGTTGCTGCTGATTCGGGGACTGACCCGCCGCACCGGACCGCGGGGGATGAGTTTACAAGCGCTGGAGGCCTGGGACCTTAGCCAAACGGATTCCCTTCCGCTGTCCCCGCTAGCAAAGGAAGACAATTTTCAAATGGAATCCCCGGTCCAGCTGAGAAGAGACATTCTAGGTGGCAGCCTCAGCCCGGAGGACCCACTATTGGGAACGCGGCGCACCTTGGCAGTCACGGGATTTAACGGCTAGTTAATCCACCGAAAGTTTTTCAAAAATTCTTTTCCACAGGGGCCTGTTTTGGGGTCTTTTTGTCCTGATGATGTCAGTGCCTGCTCGTAGCCTTGTAGTAGTTGGAGATCAGCGGGATTTCCCGGTTTTTGCGGGTACGGGTTGCTGGTGCAGGTTGCCGGGTTTGGGTTGCTGGGTTTGTGGGTTGAGGGGTGGTGGGTGGGCGTGGAGATTGATCGGGAGAATCTGGCTCAGGTGCTGGCCGCGATCACCGCGAAGTATCCGCGCCGGGTCCAGCGCGCAGGCCTCGGCTCCGGCGCTGTTCCCGGGCCTGTTCCCGGGACCGGTCAGCCCGAGGGCAGCGGCGCAGCGAACCCGGCCACTCCCGCTGCTCCTGCCGATCCTGTAAAGCCGGCCGCGCCCAAGGTTCCCTATGATGCCGTTGACGGCTCATCTGGTACTGCCGATTCTGCTGCTCCTGCGTGTCCCGTTTGTTCTGTTGATGGTTTTCCTGTTGGTGGTACGTCGGCGGGGATGGTGGCCCGGTTGGAGCTGGTGAATGTGTTGTTGGCGGAGGTGTTGGGGACGGATCCGCAGGCGGTGTCGCCGGAGGCTTGGTTGTCGGTGATTGGTGTGTCTGAGGGGACCCGGCGTCGGTTGGATGCGGTGTATTTGCGCAGTGTCGCGGCAGCGGATCAGTGTGGGGCCGCGGCGTTGTCCGGGATCGGGACGAAGAACGTGCGCGAGTTCCTGGTTCATGGGGTAGGGGTGGAGCCGGGACGGGCGAAAGCCGAGGTCGAAGCGGCCCGCGCCCTCCATACCGGGCCCGGCAGCAGGAACGGTCCCGGTTTTTTGGTGCGTGAGGTGGAGTTGGGGGGCGGGCCGTTGGCGTTGCTGGGTACCCGGTTGGCGGCCGGGGATATCACGGCCGGGCATGTGAAGACGGGGGTGCGGGTGTTGGAGAAGGTCCCGGCCCGGATCATTACCGAGGAGACGTCGGAGCGGATGGGGGAGTATCTGGCCCGGCAGGCTCCAACGCTGCGTAGTGATGATTTCCGTCGGTTCGCTGAGCAGGTCATCAGGCTGTGCCGGGCCGATACGGGGGATCATTATGATCCGGAGTCGGTGATGCGTCGTAAGTTCACGATGGGGGTGGATGTGACGGGGATGGTGCATGGTTCGTATCAGCTGGACCCGGTGGCGGGGGCGGAGTTGATGGCGATCCTGGATCCGTTGTCGGCTCCGCACCCGGATCAGCGGACCCCCGACGGGGACCTGGTCGCCGTTGATCAGCGGACCGCGGATCAGCGGCGTGCGGACGCGCTCACCGAAATGGCCCGTGCGGCAGGCGCTTACCTCAACCTCACCCACCCACCAGGTATCGAGAGCCCCAACAGCGCCGGTACGGCTGGCACCGGTGCCGGCGGTGACCACGACAGCGGAAGCGACGGCTCCCCTGAGGGCACTGGCGGCGGTTCTGCTGAGGGCATTGGCGGTGGCTGTGCTGAGAGCGGCGGTTCTGGTTCTGCCAGTGGTGCTGGCGGTTTGGCCGGTGGCGGTGGTGGGTGGGCGCACCCGGAAGTCGATGCCCGGGCCCGGGCAGAGGCAGCCGCGGCCCAGGCCGATGACCTGTTCTCCCTCACACCAACAGATGACAGCACAGACCCCGGTACCGGCAAGGGTGCGGGTACGGGCCTAGGAACCGGCACAGGAACTGGCACAGGAACTGGAGCCGGAGCCGGAATAGGTACCGATGCAGGTGCGGGCAGGGAAACCGGGACGGGGAGGAGGAGTACTCGTTGCGGTCCGAGTAGGGCCGGCAGGCTCCGCCCGGGGAGGCGGCCGGCCCGTATGACGATCACGACTACCTTTGACCAGCTCCGCAGCTTCCCGGACCGGGAAGCCGCCATCCTCCGCCAAACGCTGTGGAACCAACCACCACCACCTCTACTACCAGCAGTATCACCAGCACCATCAACGCCACCAGCATCACCGCCAGCGGAGCTGCCGGCGCCGCGGACTCCGGCAGACCCAGCCGTGCTACCGGACGGTGACGGGTGGCCGGGAGGGATCGGCCCGGACAGCCGCAGCTTCGGCTGGGCCACCGACACCACTGACAACTGCACCAACGATTCCTCCAACCCCGGGTCCGGGTCCTCATGGTGCTGGGAGCCGGAGCCGGAGCGCGAGCCCGAGCCGGAGCCTCTCTCGGCTCCAGAAAGCGGTTTGACCGGTGCCGTTTTGGTCGGTGCCGGTGGGTTGACGCCGTTGGATCCGATGCCGTCCTGGTGTGATGGTTTGGGCAGCATCAGTCCCGGTACCCTGGCCCGAATGGTGTGTGACGCGGTGTTCGAGCGGGCCGTCCTGGGGAGCAACGGTGCCCTCCTGGATCTGGGCACCGCGGTCAGGCTCGCGACCCCCGCGCAGCGCAGGGCCGTGTCCGTCCGGGACGGCGGGTGCGTCCGGCCCGGCTGTAACCGGCCCGCGTCCTGGTGCGATATCCACCACGTCATCTGGTACTCCCGCGGCGGACCCACCGCCGTCTCCAACATGTGTGCTTTGTGCCCGGGCTGTCATTCCCTGGTCCACGCCGGGATCCTGGAAGTCACCATGATCAACAAGATCCCCTACCTCCGGTACGGACCCAACGCCCGTCAACGCCCGGGCCTGCACTGCTACAACCGCACCACCGGCACCGGCCTCAACACGAGGACCGGCACCACCCCAGACGGAGGGCCGGCGGCCGGGTACACCGAGAATCCCTGGATCCGCAACACCTACCACGACGACCTCAAAGACGCCCAAAACTTCGCCCGCACCATCATCACAGAACAGGCGATGTAGGAAGGCAGTTGGTGGTGAGGAGCTATCACCCATAGGTTATCGAACCGGATGGGTGCCTTGCAGCTCGGAGCTTGATGTTGGTCGGCGCGTGATGTTCCCAGTACGATCGTCAAGTGCTTACAGCAACCCTCGTATGTTGCTTAGACGGAGCCACACACGCGATTTTAGGAGCAGAAGTGCCAGTGGATACTCAAATCACCCTTATCGTCGACGGCGAAGAGACCACGGTGAACACGGGCACCACTGGTGCCGAAGTCTTCTTTGAGCGGCGCGACGTCGTCGTTATGCGGGTGAATGGCGAGCTGAAGGATCTGGACCAGCCGCTAGAGCCCGGTTCCGCCGTCGAAGCTGTCACTATCGATTCCCCTGACGGACTCAATGTGCTCCGGCACTCAAGCGCCCACGTCATGGCGCAGGCCGTTCAGCAGTTGCGACCGGACGCCAAATTGGGAATCGGTCCTTATATTACCGACGGTTTTTACTTTGACTTTGACGTTGAGGAGCCTTTCACCCCTGAGGATCTGAAACAGCTGGAAAAGATGATGCAGAAGATCATCAACAGCAACCAAAAGTTTGTCCGCCGGGTCGTCACCGAAGAGCAGGCACGCGAGGCGATGAAGAATGAGCCGTACAAACTCGAATTGATCGGTATCAAGGGTTCCACTGGAACGGACGCAGCCTCGGCGGATGATGGTTCCAACGTGGAAGTGGGCGGCGCCGAGCTGACCATTTACGACAATGTGGAGCGCAAAGAGGGAACCACCGTCTGGTGCGATCTTTGTCGGGGTCCGCATTTGCCAAACACAAAACTGATTTCAAATGCTTTCGCCCTGACCCGGAGCGCCGCTGCCTACTGGAGGGGAAACCAGAACAACAAGCAGCTGCAGCGGATTTACGGGACGGCATGGCCGACCAAGGATGCGCTCAAGGCATACCAGGAGCGAATTGCCGAGGCCGAGCGCCGGGATCACCGTAAGCTCGGTATTGAATTGGACCTTTTTTCCTTTCCGGACGAGCTAGGTTCCGGCCTGCCGATTTTCCACCCCAAGGGTGGAATTATCCGCAAAGCGATGGAGGACTATTCCCGGCAGCGGCATGTGGAGGCCGGGTACGACTTCGTTTATACCCCGCACATCACCAAGGCGCATCTTTACGAAGTCTCCGGGCACCTGGATTGGTACAAGGACGGCATGTTCCCGCCCATGCACGTGGATGCGGAACTCAATGGTGACGGCACCGTGCGCAAGCCTGGGGTGGACTACTACCTCAAGCCGATGAACTGTCCCATGCACAATTTGGTCTTCCGCTCCCGCGGCCGTTCCTATCGCGAACTGCCACTGAGGCTCTTCGAATTCGGATCTGTCTATCGCTATGAAAAGTCCGGCGTCATCCATGGGCTGACCCGGGTGCGGGGCATGACTCAGGATGATGCCCACATCTATTGCACCCGCGAGCAGATGAAGGACGAGCTGACCTCCACCTTGAACTTCGTGCTGGATCTGCTCAAGGACTACGGACTGGAGGACTTCTACCTGGAACTATCCACCAAGGACCCGGAGAAGTTTGTCGGTTCGGATGATGCCTGGGATGAAGCCACCAGAACGCTTGCGGAGGTCGCGGAAGCTTCCGGGCTGGACTTGGTCCCGGACCCGGGCGGCGCGGCTTTCTACGGTCCGAAGATTTCCGTGCAGGCAAGAGACGCCATCGGCCGGACCTGGCAAATGTCTACAATTCAGCTGGATTTCAACCTGCCGGAGCGCTTCGAACTGGAATACCAGGCGGCAGATGGCACTCGGCAGCGCCCTGTGATGATTCACCGGGCCCTGTTCGGCTCGGTGGAGCGGTTCATGGCAGTCCTGACGGAACATTACGCCGGGGCCTTCCCGGCGTGGCTGTCACCTGTTCAGGTAGTGGCAGTCCCGGTGGCGGAGACCTTTAATGAGTACATGTTCGACGTCGTCGACAAGCTCAAGGCCCACGGCATCCGTGCCGAAGTCGACACGTCCTCGGACAGGTTCCCCAAGAAAATCCGGACGGCCAGTAAGGACAAGGTGCCGTTTGTGCTAATTGCCGGGGGTGACGACGTCGATGCTTCGGCTGTGTCTTTCCGGTTCCGGGACGGCAGCCAAGACAACGGGGTTCCGGTGGATGAGGCCGTGTCCCGGATTGTTGACGCAGTCCGGAACCGGACGGCGTAGCGGGCAGGCGGGCTATTGTGGGGAACGATGTGGATAACTCAGCGGCGGTCGA
Organism: Arthrobacter endolithicus; assembly: GCF_026627425.1. Lineage (GTDB taxonomy): Bacteria > Actinomycetota > Actinomycetes > Actinomycetales > Micrococcaceae > Arthrobacter_M. Next base: position 181,124 of record NZ_JAPNLH010000002.1, on the reverse strand, counting down.
ACCCGGGCCGGGCGCGCCCGGAGTAGGTAGCACGGGTGCGGCAGACCCCGGGCAGCCTGGATCGGCTGCGCCCGGAGAGCCGGGATCGGTGCAGGATGATTTCGTGCTCCCGGGGGTCCCCGATGCCTTCCAGCGACTGTGGACGCCACACCGGCTGGCCTACATCCAAGGGGGCCAGGACCAGTTCCACAAGGATGAGTGCCCGTTCTGCGTGGCTCCATCACGCTCCGATGAAGAGTCCCTCATTGTCTACCGCGGCGAGACCGCTTACGTCGTGTTGAACCTGTATCCCTATAATCCAGGGCACCTCCTGGTCTGTCCGTACCGGCATATTCCCGACTACACGGATCTGACGATGACGGAAACGGCGGAGTTCGCGGCGCTGACTCAACAGGCTATGCGCGTGTTGCGCACGGTCTCCCATCCTTCGGGGTTTAATTTGGGTATGAACCAGGGCATAACCGGGGGTGCCGGTATTTCCGCACACTTGCACCAGCATGTGGTGCCGCGGTGGGGTGGCGACGGGAATTTCCTGCCCATTATTGCCCAGACCAAAGCTATTACGCAGACTCTGGGGGACGTCCGCTGCCAGGTGGCGCAGGCTTGGGCCGCAGCTGTCGCAGAAGACCCTGTAGCGGACCATGCTCAATAAGTACGCACGTGCACTTTTCGCCGCTATCTTCTCCCCAGTGGCCAACCTCCTGGTGCGGTGGCGCATCTCGCCGGATGCGGTCACTATCGTAGGGACGCTGGGGGTGGCCGCCGGGGCGCTGATCTGGTACCCGCTGGGTCAGCTTTTCTGGGGAACTGTGGTCATCACGGTCTTCGTTTTTTCGGACATCATCGACGGGTTGATGGCTCGAGCACTTGGCCGGTCCGGGCGGTGGGGCGCTTTTCTTGATTCCACCTTGGACCGTGTCGGCGATGGGGCAGTGTTCGCCGGCATTATTGTCTGGTTCTATACCGGCGGCAACAACCACACGATAGCTGTCATGGCCCTGATTTGTTTGGTCCTTGGAAGCATCGTTTCATATGCCAAAGCGCGGGCCGAAGGCCTGGGCATGACAGCGAATGTCGGCATCGCCGAGCGGTCGGACCGGCTGGTGTCGGTGCTGGTGGCAACCGGTCTGGTAGGGCTGGGTATCAGCAGTATTCTGCTGTTGATCGTTCTGATCCTGTTGGCCGCGGCCAGCCTTTACACGGTCTTCCAGCGGATCCTGACCGTCCGTCGTCAGGCGTTCATGCTCGACGGCGGCGCCAACAGTGATACCGACAGTAATGCAGGCACGATGCTGAGCGGGGGCGCCGAAAGTGACCCGGATGGCAGTCGGGGGACTCGTGCGGGGGAAGCCCGCCGCCATCCCTGAAGGAGGGCGGGACCACACCCCACGGGGTAGCGGTCCGCACCCGGCTCTCTTGTCCCGGCCTGGGTAAGGTAACGCAAATCCTTTGCGGCCTGACTAGAGGTCTAAGATTGAAGTGTCTAGTTCAGTCTGACTAGTTACGCCTTGCGCAAGAGGCTCTCATCTACTTTCCCATAGGGGTTTTTGTGTCTACACCTGAGGTAACGCCAGTATCCGGTCCTGTCAGCGGCGGTGCCGCGGCCGGGGTAACCGGCAGCAGCCGGGTCAAGCGCGGCATGGCCGAGATGCTCAAGGGCGGCGTCATTATGGACGTCATTAACGTTGAGCAAGCACGCATTGCCGAAGATGCCGGCGCCGTCGCGGTTATGGCGTTGGAGCGCGTTCCCGCGGACATCCGGGCACAGGGCGGCGTTTCGCGGATGAGTGACCCGGACATGATCGACAAGATCATCGAAGCGGTTTCCGTTCCCGTGATGGCCAAGGCCCGGATCGGACATTTCGTTGAGGCCCAGGTGCTGCAGTCGTTGGGCGTGGACTACATTGACGAGTCCGAGGTCTTGACTCCTGCCGACTACGCTCATCACATCGACAAGTGGAACTTCACCGTTCCGTTCGTGTGTGGAGCTACGAATCTGGGCGAAGCACTTCGCCGGATCAACGAGGGCGCTGCGATGATCCGTTCCAAGGGTGAGGCCGGCACCGGGGACGTCTCCAACGCAACCATGCACATGCGCCAGATCCGGGCCGAAATCCAGCGTCTGTCATCACTGGCAGAGGACGAGTTGTACGTGGCGGCCAAGGAGCTGCAGGCGCCGTATGAACTCGTAAAGGAAATAGCCGCCACCGGCAAACTTCCTGTGGTGCTTTTCACCGCGGGCGGCATTGCCACCCCCTCAGATGCAGCGATGATGATGCAGCTCGGCGCGGACGGCGTTTTTGTGGGTTCCGGAATCTTCAAGTCCGGAAACCCGGCGGAGCGTGCGGCTGCCGTGGTCAAGGCAACCACATTCTTCGATGACGCCGATGTCATTGCCAAGGTCTCCCGCGGTTTGGGCGAGGCCATGGTCGGCATCAACGTTGACGAGATTCCTGAGCCGCACCGTTTGGCCACGCGCGGCTGGTAACGGCCACAGCGCCTAAACGGGTCCGTCACCATCAGGTGGCGGACCCGTTTGCGTGGTTGTAGCGGGACAACGTACGGGCCATGATGGTCAGCATGAACGGTGTTGTCACGAAGTATGAAACGGATGTCTGCATCGTGGGCGGCGGCCCGGCGGGCATGATGCTTGGGCTGCTGTTGGCGCGCCAAGGGCTAGACGTGATCGTGCTGGAAAAACACCCGGATTTCATTCGAGACTTCCGCGGCGACACGGTGCATCCGTCCACTCTGGATGTGCTCGACCAACTGGGTCTGGTGGGGGAGACGGAAGAGGTTCCGCACCGGGACGTCGCAGATCTGCGGACCACCTTTGCAGACGGAACCTATCGCGTGGCGGATTTTTCACGGTTGCGAACGGCTCACCCGTACATCCGGTTCATGCCACAATCGGACTTTCTGAACGTCCTGGCGAAAGCCGCCCAGAAGCTGCCCGGCTTCCATTTGCTGCGCAGCCATGAAGCCATTGATCTGGTGCCGGGCGGCGGGGCTATCCAGGGAGTCCGGGCGCGAGGGCCGGACGGAATGGTACAGGTGAGCGCCAAACTCACGGTGGCTGCCGATGGCCGGAACTCGGCGCTGCGCCGGTGCGCCGGCATGCGGCCGCGAGAGTACGGCGCACCGATGGACGTGCTGTGGTTTCGGCTTAGCCGGGCCGCCGGATCGGCCCGGGGACTGGACATGCATTTTGGCCCGGGCAAGGTGGTGCTGGCCATTGATCGCGGTGATTACTGGCAGATCGCTTATGTGATCCCCAAAGGCGGGGATGAAAGGGTGCGGGTCGCAGGGATCGAGGTACTGCGGCAGTCCGTCGTGGACCTGATTCCGGACTTGGCCGACAACGTCGCCGAGCTGGCGAGTTTTGACGATGTGAGCACGTTGACGGTGCGGCTGGACCGGCTGCGACGATGGTCGGAACCAGGACTATTGTTCATTGGGGATGCCGCTCATGCCATGTCTCCGATCGGCGGCGTGGGGATTAATCTGGCCATTCAGGATGCGGTCTGCGCAGCTCGCGTGCTGGGATCCGGGCGGTCCGCAACAGGGTGGCCGTCCCGCCGGATCCTTGCTGCGGTCCACCGTCGGCGCTGGTTCCCCACCGTGGGAACCCAGCTGCTGCAGCGCATCGCGCAGCGCTTCCTGGTTCTGCCGATGCTGGACAGCACCGAGCCTGTGAAGGCTCCGCCGCCGTTGCGGCTCCTCGCCTTCTTTCCGTGGCTGCAGGTGCTGCCGGCAAGAGTAATCGGCATCGGGCTGCGGCCCGAACGCGTGGCCCGAAGCCGTGCTCCGCACCGGCTCAGCCCGCGTCAGTTGCGCACTTAAGGCGGCGTCAGTTGAGCCCGCGGCGGGCTAACACCGGCGCAAGATCGGCGTCCCTGCCGCGGAAGTTCCGAAAGGACTCCAGCGGATCCGCGCTGTTGCCGCGGGCGAGGAGCGTGGAACGGAAGTGCTCGCCGTTGCTGCGGGTCAGGCCGCCGTTGGATTTGAACCACTCCACCGTGTCCGCGTCCAGGACTTCGCTCCAAATATAGGCGTAGTAGCCGGCCGAGTATCCACCGGCAAAGATGTGTTTAAAATATCCGGTCCTGTACCGCGGCGGAACCAGGCGTAGGGATACGCCGGAGTCGGAGAGTGCCTGCGCCTCAAAGCCCAGCGGATCGGCCACGTGAGTTCCCGGGGGCAGACTGTGCCAGGCAAGGTCCAACAGTGCCGCACCGAGATACTCAGTGGTCGCGAAGCCTTCACCCCAGAGGCGGGCAGCTTCAAGCTTCGCCACTGTCTCCGGCGGCAGGGGTTCGCCGCTTCGGTAGTGCCGGGCGTAGTTCTGCACGATTTCCGGCCAAAGGATCCACATTTCGTTGACCTGGGAGGGGTACTCAACAAAGTCGCGCGGCACATTGGTGCCGGAGAACCGCGGATACGTTACCTCGGAGAAGAGACCGTGCAGGGCATGGCCGAATTCGTGGAAGCAGGTCACCACCTCGTCGTAGGTCAGCAGGGTTGGTTCGCCCACGGGAGGCTTGGAAATGTTGAGATTGTTCACCACTACGGAACGGCGATTGAGCAGGGTGGATTGTTCCACCAGCGGGTTCATCCAGGCACCGCCGTTTTTGCTGTCCCTGGTGTAGTAGTCGCCCAGGAACAGGCCGAGCCCCGCTCCATCTGCGTTGAAGACCTCCCAAACGCGGACCTCCGGATGGTAGCCGTGCAGGTCGGGCCGCTCCTGGAAGGTGATTCCGTACAGCCGGGTTGCCGCAGCGAAGACGCCGTCCCGCAGTACGCGTTCGAACTCGAAGTACGGTCGAAGCGAGGCCAAGTCGACGTCGTATTTGTCGCGTCGGACCTGCGCGGAATAGAAGGCCCAGTCCCAGGGTTCCAGATCATGGCCTTCGGCCTCGGCCAGCCCCGTCAGTACGGCCGCTTCCGTACAGGCATTCGCCACGGCGGACGGTGCCAGCCGTGCCAGCATGGATCGCACAGCTGCCAGCGACGGGGCCGTTTCATCGTCCGTGACGAAGGCGGCATGGGACGCAAAGCCGAGCAGCGCAGCTCGTTCGGCACGCAGGGCTGCCATTCGCGCGGCCACCGGCAGGGTGTCTGCGGAACCGTCGCCGGACCCCCGGCCGATGGATGCCTCGAAGAGCCGACGTCGGGTTCCCCGATTCCTCAGAATTTCCAGAGCGGGTTGGGCCGTCGGTAGGATCAGCGTGAGCAGGTACCCGCCGTCGTGCCCCGCTGCCTTCGCTGCCTCGGAGGCGCTGGCGATATCTTCGTCCGGCAGGCCTGCCAGCTCAGCGGCATCGCGAACCAGCAGGGCGGCGTCATTGGTGTTCTTCAGGACGCCGTGCGAAAACTCGGTGCCCAACGATGAAAGCTCCTCGTTGATCTCGCGCAATCTGGATTGCGCAGCCGGTGCCAGATCGGCGCCGGTACGCCGAAACGCCTTGCGGTATTCCTCAACCAGCCGCACCGATTCATCGTCCAGGCCTTCGGTATCGACGTGCAGGAAACGCTGGTACAGGTTTGCGTCAAGGTAGATGTTGTCCTCGTGCGCGGCAAACTTCGGGGAAACCACCGTTTCCAGCTCCTGGATGACTGTGGTGGCATCCGCGGAAGAGTTGTTGAAAAAGACAGCGGCCGCCCGGGAGAGCAGCTGCCCGGAGCGCTCCATCGCCAGCACCGTGTTCTCGAATGTTGCCGGTTCCACAGCTGAACCGATGGCGGCGATCTCGGCGAGGTGTTCGCCGAATCCTGCCTCGAACGCCGGCACGAAGTCCCCGTCCGAGATACTGGCAAAGTCCGGGAAGCCATAGGGGAGCGTGCTGACGGAAAAGAACGGATTATTCCGGGAATTGACGGTCATAACCCGACTCTTTCACACTTGCCGCCCCGCCGGACCCGGGACGGCAAGTGCTTATCGTCTGAAGACCAGGGACATCGGCGTGGTTTCCGTCGTCTGGCCCTGCGGGTTATCTTTGAAGATCGCTTCCAGGACGGTCTTGGACAGTGCCGTGTCGTGCCCCAGCGCCACTACGCCAAGGTCGTTGGCATCCATGATCGCTGTGCCCGCGAAGGTGCCGGCAAATTCTGCCGGGACGGCCTTTTTGACAAGCGCACTGAGCCGGGCCGCGACCCCGTCAGGATCAAGCGGCGCATATTTGACCGAATGGGTGGAAGTGCCCACCTGGTAGCCCGCTGCCCCGTCAATAGCGTTGATGTTATGCCCGACTACCTCGTAGAAGATCCCGGATTTACCCTGCAGCTTCCCAATCACGCTGCGGCCGGCAGCGTACAGCAGCCGGGGCAGACCTACCTCATCGATGGCGAGCTGCATGGACCAGGGGCTGGCAAGCCCGATGCCTCCGGGATTGCGGGTCACAAAGCGGCTCAGCGTTCGGGCCGCCGGGGTGACCTTAATGTCCCAGACCGGAATGGACCGGCCCTGGGTCATGGCGACAATCTTTTCGCTGACGAAGAGGTACCAGGGGGTGCCAGACGCGGCAGCGGCATGTTCGTCTCCGGCCTGCGGTAGTCCCGCAAAAAAACGGTCAATGTATTTCATGACCGCCGGGTCAAAGTCCGTGTCCTTGTAGAACACCTCGGTGCGCAGCGGGTAGCGGCGGTACGTGCCGCCGTCGGACTCTGCGCCGTTCAGTCCTTTACCGTCAGCGGGGACCGTAATGTCTAACTGCTTGTCAGCGTTTGGTATGTAGTCGCTCTTGTCCGCAATGCCGGCCTTGACTTCCGGCTCGTCGAAGAACTCGCGCAGCCACAGCTCGGTGTTAAGCAGCCGCCAAAAGACCATGGTGGACGCGCTGGACTTGCCCGTCAGGTATTCCTCGAAGGCATACAGCACGGCATTTTGATCCCAGTAGGGGCGCGCGCCGAAGGACGAGGAAAGGAAGATCTCATAGATCTTTTCCTTCATCAGAATGAACCATTCCGCTTCCGGCGTGGTGAAACCGATTTTGTTACGGCGATTGCTGATCATCTCCGGCAGCAGGTCGCGGGTGGCATCGCGCAGGATCCGTTTGTTCCAGCCGCCTTTGATGATGGATTCGTCATCCAGGCTGAAGAGGAACTTCACCACTTCCTTATCCAGGAACGGCACGCGGCCCTCGATCGAGAAACGCATGGTGTTCTTGTCCTCGTAACGCAGCACGGCCGGAAGCGACTTGTGGAAAAGATCATCGATCAGACGCAGCTTAAGGTTGTCCGCAATATTGGCGAACCGCTCGCCCTTGTGCGCCGCGGTGAAATCCTTCTTCAGCAGCGAGGAAATGGCCAGCGGCTTTTTGGCAGTGACCATGCCCCGAAGGCGGAAGCGGCCCAGACGGTAAAGAATGTCCGCGCTGGAGGCCAGCTCCTTGGCCAGTTTGGCCCGCTGGCCGTTCTTCTTCAGCTGGCGAAGATAGGCGAAGTAATAGGGGATATAACCGGCCATCATCTCGTCAGCGCCCTGACCATCCAGCAGCACTGTCACGTGTTTGGAGGCCTCCTGCATGACGCGGTACTGCGCGTAGGGACCGGAGGAGATGATCGGCTCTTCCATCGTCCGGACGAAGTCTTCGAGGTCTACGGCGAATTCCTCGGCCTTGGGCAGGATCTTATGGCTGGTGACATTCCCGGTGCAGGTGGCCAGGACTGCGTCGGCGTACTTTTCCTCGTCATTGATCGAGTTCGGGAAGATCGCCGAAAAGGTCTGCTGGGTGGCGCCGAGGGAGTCGGTGGCGGCTGCCTTTTGCTGCATGAGTTTGTTGATGGTCACGACGACGGCGGAGGAGTCCAGCCCGCCGGAGAGCGCGGTGCCGACGGGGACCTCGGACTGCAGCCGAAGGCGGACGCCCTCGGTGAAGCGGCTGCGGTATTCGTCGATGACTGCCGGGCTGTAGGGGGTCCCGATTTCGGCCAGTTCGGCGAGTTCTTCCTTGAACCGGGTATATGGGCTGACGGCGAACCCCGCGGGAGCATCAGGGCTGGTGTCGACGACCAGCTTCTCACCGGGCATGAGTTTGTTGACGCCATCGAAAAACGTCTGTGCTTCCTCGTCGTGGATGCGGAACTGCAGGTAGCGAAACAGGATCCGCTCATTGGGGAACGTGTCCAGCTTGCCGGCGGCCAGCAGCGGCTTGATTTCCGAACCGAACAGCAGCTTAGGGTCCTCGACTGTGCCGGCATTGGCGTAATACAGGGGCTTGATGCCGAAGTGGTCCCGGGCCAGGACCAAGCGATTGTTCCTGCGGTCATGGATGGCAAAGCCGAACATGCCGTTGAAACGGTCAAAGGCCGCATCTCCCCACTCCTCGTAGGCCTGCAGCACTACCTCGGTGTCGGAGACTGTCAGGAATGTCCTGCCCAAGGCAACGAGCTCGTCGCGGAGATCGAGGTAGTTGTAGACCTCACCGTTGTACACCAGAACGGTTTGACCGTCCTGGCTGATCATCGGCTCCTGCCCATGGGCCACGTCGATGATGGATAGCCGGCGGTGTGCCAGACCCACCTGGCCGTGGGTGTAATAGCCCTCGCCGTCAGGGCCGCGGTGCACTATGCACGAGTTCATCTCCCGCAGAAGAGCTTCGTCTTCCCCAAAACCGTAGTAACCGGCGATTCCGCACATACTTCTAAACCTCATCTTTAGTACGTCAGTCCTCGGTCAATGCTACTGTCTCGGCCGGCTCCGTCCCTTCATATCCGCCAGCAACGGTCCGGGCCGTTCCTCCCGCCGGGCGCCCCGCCCGGGCCGCCCCGCCCGGGCGGTTGCCGGGTATGGGCGGGAACTATGATGTCTTGGTGACTATTGAAAGACCCGTGCACCGTCCGCTGACCGTCGGTATCCTCGCGCTGCAGGGAGACGTCCGTGAACACGCCCGTGCCATCGAAGCCTGCGGAGCGCGTGCCGTGAGCGTGCGACGAGCAACCGAACTGGCCGACGTTGACGCGCTGATCCTGCCCGGGGGAGAGTCCACCACGATCGACAAGCTGACGCGCATCTTTTCCCTTGCCGAGCCTTTGAAGGAGCGAATCTCCGCCGGAATGCCGGTGTACGGCAGCTGCGCTGGGATGATTCTGCTGGCCGATGAGATCGCCGACCCGGCGAGGGATCGGGACGGCAACGCCCAGCAGACCCTGGGCGGGCTGGATATCACCGTGCGGCGCAATGCCTTTGGCCGCCAGCGTGAGTCCTTTGAAACGGATCTTGATTTCGCGGCGCTCAATGACGCGGTCCTTAATGATGCGGTCCTCACTAGTGCGGTCCTTGCGAAAGTGTCACCGACCGATGCGGCCCTGGCCAACCGCACGGCCGGTGCCTGGGCACCGAACCATCCCCGGTCCGGCGTACCGGTGCACGCGGTTTTTATCCGCGCGCCATGGGTGGAACGCGTCGGAGCTTCGGTGCAGGTGCTCGCCTCCGTGCAGCTTCCCGCGGCCGCACTTGCGCCGGAAGAGGGCTCCGGGCAGCCGGAAAACACCCGGACCGCTAGAATTGAAGGTAATACCAGAGCGGTGGCAGTGCGATCGCGGCATTTGCTTGCCACCTCCTTTCATCCGGAGGTAACGGGGGAGCGCCGCATTCATGAGCTATTCATCCGCATGATTAGAGGAGAAGCGTAAAGCATGTCAGGGCACTCCAAATGGGCAACCACCAAGCACAAAAAAGCCGTTATTGACGGCCGCCGTGCTAAGTCTTTTGCCAAGCTGATCAAAAACATCGAGGTCGCCGCCCGGATCGGCGGGGCGGATCTGGTAGGCAATCCTTCGCTGGAACTTGCCGTCTCCAAGGCCAAAAAAACATCCGTCCCGGCGGACAACATTGACCGGGCCATCAAGCGTGGCTCCGGCCAGCTTGGCGATGCCGTGGACTACCAGACGATCATGTATGAGGGCTACGGGCCGCAGGGCACGGCGATTCTGATCGAGTGTCTGACCGACAACAAGAACCGCGCCGCTTCCGAGGTGCGCCTGGTGGTGGGGCGTAACGGCGGAAATATGGGGGATCCAGGCTCCGTGGCGTACATGTTCGCCCGCAAAGGCGTGGTCTCGCTGCCCAAGAAAGATCTCTCGGAGGATGATGTTCTGCTCGCCGTCTTGGACGCCGGCGCGGAAGAAGTCAAGGATGACGGTGAAAACTTTGAGGTGATCTCGGAGCCGCAGGACCTGCCGGCCATCCGCGCGGCCCTGACCGAGGCCGGGATTGACTACGACACAGATGACGCCGCTTTTGTGCCCTCTATGCAAGTGGAGCTGGATGTGGAGCATGCCCGTAAGTTCATGAAGCTCTACGATGCCCTAGAGGATCTGGACGACGTGCAGAACATCTACTCAAACGCCGACGTCAGCGCCGAGGTCATGGCCGAGCTGGACGAGGACTGACGCTGCGCGTTCTAGGCGTCGATCCGGGTCTGACCCGCTGCGGGCTTGGCGTTGTCGACGTCGCCGCAAACCGGACGGCAACACTGGTCGCCTTTGGCGTGGTCGGCAGCACCCCGGAGAATAGCCTTGATGCGCGTTTGCTGGTGATTGCGGACTCGATCGACAAGTGGCTCACCGACTACAACCCCGATGTGCTGGCCGTTGAACGAGTGTTCTCCCAACTCAACGTCAGTACGGTGATGGGTGTGGCGCAGGCCTCTGGAGTGGTGATTGCGGCCGCAGCCCGCCGCGGCATCCCGGTGGCTTTACATACGCCTTCGGAGGTGAAGGCCGCCGTCACCGGCAGCGGCCGGGCGGACAAGACTGCGGTGACAACGATGGTGACGAAAATCCTGCGCCTCGATTGCGCACCCACTCCCGCCGACGCGGCCGACGCTTTGGCGCTGGCGATCACGCATGCCTGGCGGGCGGGGCCGGGGTCGGCCAGTCTGGGCGCGACCGGCGCGACGGGTGCGACGGCGGCGCAAAAGCTATGGCGCGACGCCGAGGCCAAGGCAAAAAAGAACAAAGAGAAGACAGCGCACGGCTGGCGTTGAGCGTGGCGTTCCTGCAATGTCCGTGGCCTTCGCTACTGTGTTAGTAGATATGTTCTATCCACAGCCCAGACCGCTACTAACCCGGAGAGTTTCCCTATGATCAGCTTTGTTCGCGGGCCCGTGGCGCAGATCGGTCTCTCATCGGCCGTTATTGATGTGCACGGAATCGGCATGCTGGTCCATGCCGCACCCAAGACCCTTGGCGGCCTGCACACGGGTCAGGAAGCCACGCTGGTTACCTCGATGATTGTCCGCGAGGATTCGATGACGCTCTACGGGTTTGCCAACGGCAGCGAACGCGAGGTTTTCGACGTGCTGCTGAGCGTCAGCGGAATCGGTCCACGGCTGGCGTTGGCAGTACTGGCGGTGCACGAGCCGGAAACCATCCGGGTCGCCGTGGCGGCCGCCGACGGCAAGGCGTTCACGAAGGTCCCCGGGATCGGCCCCAAGGTTGCCGGCCGAATTGTTCTCGAACTGACCGGAAAGCTGCTCCCCGAAGGTACCGGCGGGAGTGCCTCGGCCGCGGCCGGTGTGGCCGGCTCCGCTGCCTGGAAGCCGCAGGTGATCGCCGCAATGACCGGGCTGGGCTGGTCCGAGAAGGACGCTGCCATGAGCATCGATAAGGCGACGGCGGATGACCCGGCACTGCTGGAAAGCGGCAACGTGGCGGCGATTCTGCGGGCCACCCTGCGCTGGCTCGGCCAGGACGTAGCCCGCGCATCGTCCGCGGGGAGGGCAGGCGCACGTGGCTGAGCATGAGCCCGGCGCGGAGGCCGTCCGCTCGGTGGTTTCCCCGGAACCAGTCCCGCCGCTGGCGGGCGAGCCGGAAGAGCGGGCCATCGAAGCGGCGCTGCGGCCAAAAAATCTGCATGATTTTGTCGGCCAACAGCGCGTGCGAAAGCAGCTTTCGCTCGTGTTGGAAGCCTCCCGGCTGCGGGGCCGCAGCGCCGACCATGTCCTCATGTCCGGCCCGCCAGGGCTGGGGAAAACCACGTTGGCGATGATCATCGCGGCCGAGATGAACGCACCCTTGCGGATCAGCTCTGGGCCTGCCATCCAACACGCGGGTGACCTGGCGGCAATCTTGTCCTCGCTCTCCGAAGGCGAGGTCTTGTTTCTGGATGAGATCCACCGCATGTCCAGGCCCGCGGAGGAAATGCTCTATATGGCGATGGAGGATTTCCGGGTAGACATTGTGGTGGGCAAGGGCGCCGGCGCCACGGCCATCCCGCTGGAGCTGCCGTCCTTTACCTTAGTTGGCGCGACGACGCGGGCGGGGTTGCTGCCGGGGCCGCTACGGGACAGGTTTGGTTTCACCGGTCACCTCGAGTTTTACTCAGTCGAGGAACTGGAACTGGTGCTGCGCCGCTCGGCGGGGCTTCTGGATCTGTCCCTTACCAGTGCTGGATTCGCGGAAATCGCCGGACGGTCCCGGGGCACGCCCCGGATTGCGAACCGGCTGCTGCGCCGCGTGCGGGACTGGGCCTTGGTCCATTCGGTATCCACTATTGACGCACGCACGGCATCTGCCGCGCTGGATATGTACGAGGTTGATGCCCGTGGTTTGGATAGGTTGGACCGCTCCGTATTGCACGCCCTGATCACTAAATTCAACGGCGGGCCGGTGGGACTATCAACTCTGGCCATTGCAGTGGGGGAAGAACCGGAAACAGTGGAAACCGTTGCCGAGCCCTTCCTGGTCCGTGAAGGGCTGCTCGGACGGACTCCCCGTGGACGGATCGCGATGGCGCCGGCTTGGGCGCATTTGGGTCTGCACATGCCGCCCGGGGCCGTGGGTGCGGCGCTGCAGCCGCTGCTCCCGCTGGAGGAGGATGTCTGTGCTGACGATTTCTCCCCCGAGATATTCTGAGCTGAATTCTCCGCCGGAGAGGTGCCCGGAGCGCAGTTTCCGCAACGCCTCGACGGTGCATGAAGCCGATGCTGGAAAAAACAGCTTAGACTGGTATGACCTCCGGCACGTTGTTCGACTGTTCCGGAACCCATCGACTTAAACGAACGGACCTCAGCTGTGTTCACAAGCATTCTGGCCGCAGACCAACCTCAAGCGGGCGGCTTTGACCCAATGACACTGATCCTTTTCGCACTTTTCGCCGTAGTCATCCTGATGATGTTCCGCCGCCAGAAGAAGGCAAAGGCGGCGCAGCAGGAGCAGCAGGCGAAGCTGGCCACGGGCGTAGCCGTGATGACTAACTTCGGCCTGTTCGGCACGGTGCTCTCGATTGACGACGCCGAGAATAAGGTTGTCCTTGAACTTTCGCCGGGCAATACTGCAACGGTTCACCGCCAGACCATCACTAAGATCACAGCCCCGGTCCAGAATGACTCGGCGGTTCCGGACGACGCATCATCCCTGATGGGGATGCCGTCAGACGGACAGGCGGATCCGCACCCCCGGGCCTATGGCGATGCCGGTGCAGGCAACGTAAGCGAGAGCGCTGACGAGACGATCCTGCGTTTGAATAAAGACAACAAAAACGACAACTAGTCTCATCCAGGCGAGAAGTTCCCGCGGGAACCACGGCGCATTTGCCGCTCCGGCCCATAGGGCTGGAGCGGCCGCGTTGCGTCGGGAGCCATTGACGAAGAGAAAGATCCACTGATGGCACGTACTCGTCCGACATCGATGGCCCGCAGGACACTGCTGTGGCTTGGGATTATTTTTATTGCACTCGCCATGCTGCTTGGCGGCGGCTCCATTTGGGGCCAGGCCAGTTGGGCGCCCAAGCTTGCGCTCGACCTTGAGGGCGGCACGCAGATGATTCTGACGCCCAAGGTGCAGGGCGGGCAGTCGATCAACGACGAACAGCTGAACCAGGCCGTGTCGATTATCCGACAGCGCGTGGACGGATCCGGCGTGTCGGAATCCGAAATCAGTACCCAGTCCGGGCGCAATGTGATTGTCAGTCTGCCGGGGACGCCCTCGGCGGCGACTCGTGACCTCATCAAGGCCTCCGCGGACATGTCCTTTCGACCTGTCATCACGACCGGCCCGGGAGCTGCCACTCCGGCGGCCCAGATGCTGGCCCCGGACAAGCTGCCGGTTCCGACAGCGGCGCCCACGAATGCCAGCGACCCAAACTGGGTCGACACAGCTTTATACAAGACCTTTGAAACCACCAGCTGCGTCCCTCCGGTGACCGAGGCTCCCACGAACGCCGATCCGGCGAAGCCCGTCATCTCCTGTCAGCTGGACTCGGGGGCGAAGTACATCCTCGGCCCGGTGGAGGTACCGGGTAAGGACATCAGCGGTGCCAGCTACGGATTGCAGCAGGGAGCTCAGGGCGCCACCACCAACCAGTGGTCCGTGAACCTGAAGTTCAACAGCGACGGCGCCACCAAGTTCCGCGAAGTCACCTCCCGGCTCAACGGCTTCCTGAAGGCAAACCCGCAGGACCCGCGGGCGCAGTTCGCGATCGTGCTCGACGGGCGTGTGATTTCCGCCCCCGTTTCACAGGCCGTCATCGCGGACGGGAACTCGTCCATCACCGGCAATTTCACCGAAGCGTCGGCGAAATCGCTGGCGGATAAGCTCAAGTTCGGCGCCCTGCCGATCAGTTTCGACATCCAAAGCGAACAACAGATCTCTGCCACCCTCGGTGGCCAGCAGCTTGAAATGGGTCTGCTGGCAGGCGTAATCGGTCTGCTGCTGGTGGTGGTTTATTCGTTGTTCCAGTACCGCGCCCTTGGCTTCGTGACCATCTTCTCGCTGGTGGTTGCCGGTGCGCTGACCTACCTGGCGATAGCCATCCTTGGCTGGACCCAGAACTACCGGCTTTCACTCGCCGGTGTCGCAGGCCTGATCGTGGCAATCGGCCAGACGGCAGATTCATTCATCGTCTACTTTGAGCGTATTCGCGACGAGCTCCGCGACGGACGCGGCCTGGTTGCCGCGGTGGAGAATGGCTGGCGGCGCGCCAAGCGGACGGTACTGGCCTCCAAGGCAGTGAACCTGCTCGCCGCCGTCGTACTGTACTTTGTTGCGGTCGGGAACGTGCGTGGCTTTGCGTTCACGCTCGGCCTGACAGCCATTGCGGACCTGATTGTCGTGTTTATGTTCACCCATCCCACTCTCCAGCTGCTCGCACGGACCCGGTTCTTCGGCGAGGGCCACCGGTTCTCCGGCCTGGATCCCAAGCGCCTGGGAGCGGTTCCGCTGTACCGTGGAGCGGGTCGGTTCCGCGAGCCGGTGCAGGTCTCACTTGGGGTGAAGGGCGGCGCGAAGTCAGGTTCTTCCTCGGTCCCGAAGGGTAAGAATTCCGGGGCGCTGGCGGAGGCGGAGCGTCGACAGACCATCGCCGAGCGGCGGCTCGCCGCTCGGCAGGAACAAATGGCCGGCAGCAGGGGCGCCGGTTCGCCATCCCCGTCCAACGGATCGCAGGATGCGGCCAAGGAGAACAAATCATGACCAGTTTCGCCACCTTCGGCAATGAGCTCTACACGGGCAAGCGCTCGTACAACTTCGTCGGCAGACGCAAGATCTGGTTCAGCATTGCGGCCGTAGTAGTAATTCTTTCGATCCTGATGCCGATTATCCGCGGGGGGTTCAATCTGGGGATCGACTTCCGCGGCGGCTCGGAATTCACTGTCTCGAATGTGCAGCACACGGATGCGGGCATCGGCGAGCGTGCCGTGACGGACATTGTCCCGGGCACCGTGCCGCGGGTTGCCAATATCGCCGGTAACACTATGCGGATCCAGACGGACAAGCTAACCGACGATGAGACCATCAAGGTCAAGGCAGCGCTGATCAAGGCGTACGGGGTCAACGAGGATCATGTCACCTCGACCTTCGTCGGCCCCACCTGGGGGGCGGACGTGACCAAGCAGGCCGTCCTCGGGTTGATCGTCTTCGTGCTGCTGGCTACGCTGCTGATGGCGTTGTACTTCCGTACCTGGCGTATGTCCGTGGCTGCGATTATAGGCCTGCTGGTGGTGATGTTTACCACGGCGGGACTTTACTCAGCCAGCGATTTCGAGGTGACGCCGTCAGCTATTATCGGCTTTCTGACGATTTTGAGCTACTCGCTGTATGACACCGTGGTGGTCTTTGACAAAATCCGGGAAAATACGTCAGATGTGGAGAGTTCCACGCGCCGCACCTTTGCCGAGGAAGTTAATCTGGCCGTAAACCAGACACTGGTGCGCTCCATCAACACGATGATGGTTGCCGTTCTCCCGGTTGCGTCGGTGCTCTTTATCGGGGCCTTCCTGCTCGGCGCGGGAACCCTGCGGGATCTGTCGCTCGCGCTGTTCATCGGCATTATTGTCAGCACCTTCTCCACCGTCTTCATTGCAGCTCCGATGTACGCGTGGCTGCGGATGCATGAGCCGTCGCTGGTGAAGCAGGCCAAACGGGTATCCCAGCGTCGGGCGGCTGAAAAAGCGGCCCAGACCGAGCGCGACAATTCCTCAGCGGTCACTGCTTAGCCCCTCGCAGGCCGGCATCGCAGCGATCGGGCGGGGTTTAGAATAATAGGAATCCATTTTCGACGGTTCGTCACCAGCGGAACGGAGGAGAATTGGCCCACGGAGAGGGACACGGCAGTGAACGAGCAGGGCGGCGCGACCGGCAAGGTGGTGGAACCGGCTGTTCCGGAGCCACAGCAGCCGGCGGTAACGCCCGCGGCCGCGGCAGTCCGGCAGGCCGGTCAAAGTCCTGCGGAACTGCGCCCGACGTTCCCTGGTCGGCGGGAGCGTACCCGGGCTCGTTTAGCCCGCTTGACCGGACGTGGGAGCAGCGGCTATTCCCCGATCCTGGAACCGCTGCTGCGCACCGTACGGGCCAATAACCCGAAAGAGGATTTTGACCTCATCCAGCGTGCGTTCGTCGTTGCGGAGCGGAGCCACCAGGGACAGAAGCGCAAGAGCGGAGACCCGTACATTACGCATCCGGTGGCCGTCGCCACCATTTTGGGTGAGCTGGGCATGTCCGGGACTACCCTCGCCGCGGCCCTGCTGCACGACACCGTGGAGGACACGCCTTACACGCTCGATCAGCTCCGCCAGGAATTCGGTGACGAGGT
The DNA here is from genome assembly GCF_026627425.1 of Arthrobacter endolithicus. Taxonomy (GTDB): domain Bacteria; phylum Actinomycetota; class Actinomycetes; order Actinomycetales; family Micrococcaceae; genus Arthrobacter_M. Next base: position 164,092 of record NZ_JAPNLH010000002.1, on the reverse strand, counting down.
GGCCACGCTGGTTGACGGTGTCACCAAGCTGGACAAGGTCACCTTTGGTGAGTCCGCGCAGGCCGAAACGGTGCGCAAGATGGTCGTGGCGATGGCCAAGGACATCCGGGTGCTGGTGATCAAACTGGCGGACCGCCTGCATAACGCACGGACCTGGCGCTTCGTGTCTGCCGAATCTTCGGGCCGCAAGGCCAGGGAGACGCTGGAAATTTTTGCTCCGTTGGCCCACCGGCTGGGCATGAATACGATCAAGTGGGAACTTGAAGATCTTTCCTTCGCCGCACTTTATCCGAAGGTCTACGACGAGATCGTGCGGATGGTCGGGGACAGGACCCCAGAGCGGGAAAAGTCCCTGGCGGTCATCCGCAACCAGATCACCGAGGACCTGCGGACGGCCAAGATCCATGCCAATATTACCGGCCGGCCCAAGCACTACTATTCCATCTACCAAAAGATGATTGTCCGCGACAAGGACTTTGACGATATTAACGACCTGATGGGCGTGCGGATCCTTGTCGACTCGGTCAAGGACTGTTATGCCGCGCTGGGGCAGATGCATGCGCGCTGGAGCCCGCTGCCCGGCCGGTTCAAAGACTACATTGCGATGCCCAAGTTCAATATGTACCAGTCCCTGCACACCACCGTGATCGGCCCGGACGGTAAGCCCGTGGAGATCCAAATCCGTACCTTGGAAATGCATCAGCGCGCCGAGTACGGCGTTGCGGCGCATTGGAAGTATAAGAACCAGCCTAAGGGCGGTCCGGCCGCCACCGCGGCCGGCGACGACATGACCTGGCTGCGGACGTTGGTGGACTGGCAGCAGGAAACCCGGGATCCGGGTGAGTTCCTTGATTCCCTGCGGTTTGAAATGAACGCCCGGGAAGTCTTTGTTTTCACGCCCAAGGGCGAGGTCATGGCGCTGCCGGCCGGGTCCACACCGGTGGACTTTGCCTATGCCGTACACACCGAGGTGGGCCACCGTACCATCGGCGCCAGGGTCAACGGCAAGCTGATTCCGCTCAACAGCGAACTGAACCACGGTGACTGGGTGGAGATCTTTACCTCCAAGGCCGAGGGCGCCGGCCCCAGCCAGGATTGGCAGAACTTCGTTAAGAGCCCGCGGGCCCGGAACAAAATCCGCCAATGGTTCAGCAAAGAACGCCGTGAAGAAGCCGTTGAAAAGGGCAAAGAGCTCCTCACCCGGGCCATGCGCAAGCAGAACCTTCCGCTGCAGCGACTCATGACCCACGATGCCCTGCTGGCAGTGGCCCAGGATTTCCGCTATGTGGACATTACCGGACTGTACGCCGCCGTCGGTGACGGCCACACATCCGCACAGTCCGTCGTCGAAAAGCTCGTCGAGTCCCTCGGCGGCCACGACATCGCCGAGGACGAAGTCGCCGAAATAGCCGCTCCCGGCGTGCCGAGCCGGCCACGCTACTCGGACTCCGGCGTGATCGTTCATGGCATGGGGGATGTGCTGGTCAAACTGGCGCGCTGCTGCACGCCGGTGCCTCCGGATTCGATCGCGGGGTTCGTCACGAAGGGCTCGGGCATTTCGGTGCACCGGTCAGACTGCCGGAATCTGGTGCACCTGAAAAACGAACCCGAACGGCTCGTTGACGTGGAGTGGGCGCCGACCCAGTCCAGCGTCTTCCTCGTGGAGATTCAGGTCGAGGCCCTGGACCGCAAGAGCCTGCTCTCGGACGTGACCCGGATTCTCTCCGAGAACCATGTCAATATCCTCGCCGCCAGCGTCCACACCTCCAGCGACAGGCTTGCCATTTCCCGGTTCGCTTTTGAAATGGGGGATCCAAAGTACCTGCATCACGTGCTGAGCGCGGTTCGGCGCATCGACGGTGTCTTTGACGTCTACCGCACCACCGGATCCCAGCGCCGGGTCTAATCGCCAACGCGGTTTAGCCGGCAGAATCCATACGTTCCTCCAGCAGCGACTGTATCCGCTCCAGTGCGGCCTGCTTATGTGGCACGCGTTGACAGGACTGCAGCGCCTGACGGATGAGACCAAGTGGGCAGTTCAGCGCTGGATCTGCGGCGAGTGCCCGCAGGGCCGGCAGGGCGTCCACAGCGGGAACATGGATGGCGAGGTCGACGGCGGTCCGCAGCGGTGTCGTGACAGGCATAGTACCGATGACGGCAATATCAAAGCGGCTGAGCTTCACTTCATGCAGGGTGCAGCCGCTGCCCGGCTGCAGCGCTCCAGCCCGATGCGCGCTGTCCACCAGCAAAGTAATGGTCGCCCCGGGGCCCGAGCAGCCGTAGATCCAGGCAGCGGTCAGCCTGCCCGCGATCCCGCGGCCGGCGAGGTTGGCGGGTGTGGCAAGGGCCAGGGCCCGGCCGCGCAGAACCGGCGTGATGGCGGTCCCGGTCAGGACATAGGCATCGCCAAACACCGGCAGGAGGATCGAATCCAGAAACATGGCCCGTAGGGTCGTACGGCTAAAATGCCGGCCAGGCGAGAGTACTGTGCCCGTCCAGTCGGACGGCGGGGAAGAGCTCGGTGCAGGCATCTTCCCAGTCTGCGACCAGGCTGCGGCAAACAAAAGATCCGCGCAGGAAGTGTGGAAATCTCCCCGCGCGGACCCGTTGCCGGTAGTGCTGCTCAGTCGAAGTCTTCGGCGGCCTTCTGGATTTGCTCCAGCCACAATTCCCGTGCTGCCAGAGCCTCCTGCGCCTTCTTCAGCTTGCGCTGATCTCCGGTCGCTTCGGCCGCCGCCAGATCGTCACGCAATGCCGCGATAGTGGCTTCGAGCTGGCTGAGGGCGCTGCTGGTGCGGGCCTTGGCCTCGGGGTCGGTGCGGCGCCAGTTGTCCTCCTCGGCCTTGCGCACGGCGTCCTCCACCACACGCAAGCCAGCCTCCACGCGCTGCATATCCGTACGGGGGACCTTGCCGGCCGCTTCCCAGCGATCACGAATCGACTGGAGCGATTTCTTCGCAGCGGCCAGGTTCTGGATTGGAAGGAGCTGCTTCGCCTCGGCGATCAGCGCTTCCTTGACCACCAGATTTGCTGCGAATTCCTGATCCAGCTCTTCGTTGATGCTCTGGCGGGCAGCGAAAAACTTGTCCTGTGCACCGCGGAAACGGGCCCAAAGTGCATCGTCGTCCTTGCGGCTGGCCCGCGGCGATGCCTTCCACTTATCCATCAAACGGCGGTATTCAGCGGCGGCATGACCCCAGTCAGTGGAGCTGGACAAGGCCTCCGCCTCCGCAATGATGTTCTCCTTGACGGTTTTGGCCGCGGAGTTATTGCTGTCCAGTGCCGAGAAATACGCGCGGCGGTGACGGTCAAAGACGGTTCTGGCCGCGCGGAATCTCTTCCACAGGGCTTCTTCGGTATTACGCCCAAGACGCATCCCATTCTTCTGGGCGGTCTTCCAAGCTTCGAACAGCTCATTCATCCGGGAGCTGCTGGTTTTCCACTGAATGCCGTCCGGGTCTTGAGCGGAGATCTCTTCGGCCTCGGAAACTATTGCTTCCCGGGATTTGAGCTCCATTGCGCGCGCGGCCTGATGCTCGGCGCGTTCGGCCGCTTCCAGGGCCTTGATGCCTAGGTCCAAGGAGTCCAGACGCTGTTCGGCGGCGCGGATATCTCCCACCGCATTACGCTCGGCTAACTGCTCCCGCAAGTGCCCAACGGTTTTGTGCATGTCGGCAGAAGGCGCCTTCGCTTCCACCCGCTGCTCCAGCAGCGTGATCGCCGCTGTGACGTCGTCGAATTTCCGTGCGAAGTACGACAGCGCCTCATCGGTGCTGGCACCGGGATACTGCCCAACGGGATGTTCTTCGCCGTCGATGAATACATAGACGTGCCCGTCGTCTTCGGCCCGCCCCCACTTGGCGGCGGTGGCCAGCGACATGCCGGTCAGCGCCGGCGCGGGGGCAGTCCCCTCGGCGCGGGGGAGCGGCACTGCCGGGCGTGGCCGCGCAGCGAACGCCGCCGGAGACGGGATCTGCGGTGCAGCAGGTGCGGGAGCCGGAACCGCTCGGGGTGCGGGAGCTTCTTCGGCCGCAGGAGTTTCGGCTTCGGGCACCTCGGCTTCCGGGTCTTGGGCTTCGGGCGCCTCCGCTGCCGGCGCCTCGTTCACTGAAGTTTCGGCTTCCGGAGCTTCGGCCGCTGAAGGTACGGGTGCTGAAGCCTCGGCGGCCGCCGCCTGAGTTGCCGCTTGGTCGGCCTCGTCCACCCGGTGGATCCTGGCCATGTCGTCGGATTGCTGACTGTCTGTCACCGCTAAAAGTCTTTCGCTGGAGGATTATCTTGCACTGCTGGATGCCACTGCCGCTCAATTTACTTGAGCGTAAACGAGTCTATCGTTACAGGCGTCACGGGGGCCCCATCGGTCGAGCCGCCGGTGATGCCGGCAGCCGCAATCTTCTGCACCACATCAAGGCCCGAGGTCACCTTGCCCATGATCGTGTAGCCACCATCGGTCTGCGGAAGAACGGTGTCCTTATACACAATGAAGAACTGCGTCCCGTTGCTGTAGGTGCTGCTGCCGCGGGCTACTGCGATCGTCCCGGCTGGATATTTGCCGTCGGCCGGAGAGTTTTCCACCGGGCCCCACTGATACGCGGGGTCGCCGGCGCCGTCCCCGGCCTTTGACCCGCACTGCAGGACGCCGAAATTATTGGCATCGGTCAGCCGGTGGCAGGACAGGCCCTTGAAGAAGCCTTCATCCGCGAGGGATTTGAAGACCGCCGCGGCCTGCGGAGCCTTTGTGCCATCGATCTCAACGCCCATGGGGGCGCCGTTGAGGCTCAGTGAGCCGGTGAATGTCTTCCCGGCAGCGGCAGAAGCCGGCGGAACGCCGGGGGAGTTCGTCTGGGCTGCAGAGCTGGTGGCGCCGGCAGACGCCGGTGCCGATGGCGACGGGCTGGAATCGAGTGGAGCCTGGACGGCGGCGGTCTGATCCGCCGTCGGATTGTGACTGAAGACCGTCAGCTGCAGCACAACGGCAAGCACGACGACGGCAACGATTGCCACTGCGGCGGCGACGTTGTCCCGCTTCCGGCGTTTCGCCTGCTGCTCCCGGAGGCTGCGTTTGGCTTCCATGCTGGAGATACGGCGTTTTTGCTCGCGCGCGTCACGGTTGGTGCTCGGCACAGTTCTGCTCTCCTTGTGAATCCAATTTTTGCCCGTGGTTGGGTGGGGCGCCGCTGAACCGGATAAAATGGCTGCCGCAGACAGTGTACCCATGTAGCTGTCGCGAAAATCGTAGAAGACCCTGATAAACCGCTGTGCTTGGCGGTTATTGACCGGCTTCGTCCGTTTCGAAGAGGAGAGCTTCACCCATGGCACGCAACGCCTCACTGTCCGGTTTCCCCGAGTGGCTGCCACAGGAACGGCTGGTGGAACTCCACGTGCTGGACACCCTGCGGCGCACCTTCGAACTGCATGGGTTTTCCTCGATTGAAACCCGGGCCGTGGAAACCGTCGGTCAGCTGCTGCGCAAGGGGGAGATCGACAAGGAGGTGTACCGGCTAAGCCGGCTGCAGGAAGAGGAGCCCGGTGCCGACGCCAAATCCACATCGGACGCCAAAGCAGATGCCGCGCTGGCCCTGCACTTCGATCTGACCGTCCCGTTTGCCCGCTATGTAGTGGAAAACGCCGGCTACCTCGCGTTCCCATTCCGGCGCTACCAGATTCAGAAGGTTTGGCGCGGGGAGCGGCCCCAGGACGGCCGGGCCCGTGAGTTTACCCAGGCGGACATTGATGTGGTGGCCGACGGCGAGCTGCCCTTCCGCTACGACGTTGAGCTGGCGCTGGTGATCGTGGAGGCACTGTCCGCCCTGCCAATTCCGGCCTTTAAACTGCGGGTGAACAATCGGCGGCTGGCCGAGGGGTTCTACCGCGGGATCGGGCTGGCGGACACCGCCGGAGTGCTGCGCAGCATCGACAAGCTGGACAAGATCGGCGCCGAGGCTGTCGCGGGCCTGCTTAAGGCCGAGCTCGGCGCCACGGACAGCCAGGCACGGGCAGCGCTGGCGCTGGCCTCGATCCGGACCGAGGATACGTCCTTTGTAGGGCAGGTCCGCGCCCTGGGAATCACTAACGAACTGCTCGAACAAGGGCTCAGCGAATTGCAGCAGGTGGTCTCCGCCGCAGCCTTGCGCGCTCCCGGTTCCGTCGAGGCGGACCTGAGCATTGCCCGCGGTCTGGATTATTACACCGGAACGGTTTACGAGACGGTGCTGGTGGGGCACGAAAACCTTGGCTCAATTTGCTCCGGCGGCCGTTACGAGTCGCTGGCCGTGAAAGGCAATAGGAGCTTTCCCGGTGTGGGGTTGTCCATCGGAGTCACTCGGCTGGTATCGCGCATTGTGGGGCAGCAGCTTGCCGTTGCCTCACGCAGTGTTCCTACGGCAGTTCTGATAACTCTCGCTAATGATGACAGCTGGCCGCAGGCCCAGGATGTCGCCTCGGTGCTGCGCGATCGGGGAATTGCCACAGAGGTGGCGGCCAAAGCAGAGAAGTTCGGCAAGCAAATCAAATATGCGGACCGCCGGGGCATACCGTTCGTCTGGTTTACCGCCGAGGATGGCAGCCACCAAGTCAAGGACATCCGCAGCGGTGACCAAGCGGCGGCGGACCCGGCCAGCTGGGCACCGCCGACCGAGGACCTTCAGCCGAGCGTCGCCGTCGCCCCTCCCGCCCTCTGATCCCAACTAGGTAGCAGCAGCGGCACACCTTCCGCGATTTGGCTGCAGTTGCTGCTACCCCGTTGGGAAATGGGGCCGACGCGGAGGCCAGCGCATTCAACGGTAAACTCTAAGACGGCCGGAGTCTCGCTTCGCCATAACCTACTTATCATCGGCAATTGCCCTTGGACCGCAGAAGAGTTGAACGCTGGATTTCTACGGCCCAACCATTGAAAGGAATGCTGTGCTGCGCACACATGACCTTGGCTCCTTGCGGGCCGAGCACATCGGACAAACTGTAACCCTCTCCGGTTGGGTTGCCCGACGTCGGGATCATGGTGGCGTTGCGTTCCTGGATCTGCGGGATGAATCCGGAATTGCCCAGATCGTGGTGCGTGAGGAAGAGGTTTTCCACGCACTGCGCAATGAGTACGTGCTGCAGATCACCGGGACCGTTCAGCAGCGCCCGGAGGGCAACGAGAACCCCAATCTTGCCAGCGGGGACATCGAAGTCATCGCTGACACGGTGACGGTGCTCAACGAGGCGGCACCGTTGCCGTTCCAGGTTGACGAGCACGTCGAAGTGGGCGAGGAAGCCAGGCTCAAGCACCGCTACCTGGATCTGCGCCGGCCGAATATGCAGCGGAACCTGCGCCTGCGCAGCGAAGCTAACCGCGTGGCCCGGAACCTGTTGCACGAGCAGGGCTACGTCGAAATCGAAACCCCCACGCTCACCCGCTCCACGCCGGAGGGTGCGCGTGACTTCGTAGTCCCGGCCCGATTGGCTCCAGGATCCTGGTACGCCCTGCCGCAGTCGCCCCAGCTGTTCAAGCAGCTGCTACAGGTGGGCGGATTCGAGAAGTACTACCAGATTGCCCGCTGCTACCGCGACGAGGATTTCCGCGCGGACCGGCAGCCGGAATTCACCCAGCTGGACGTCGAGGCCAGTTTCGTGGACCAGGATGACATCATCGCACTGGGAGAGAGCATCGTATCGGCGCTTTGGAAGCTGATCGACGTGGAAATTCCGCTGCCGATCCAGCGGATGACGTACTGGCACGCGATGGAGAAGTACGGCTCGGACAAGCCGGATCTGCGGTTTGGCCTCGAGCTGACCGAGCTGACGGACTTCTTTAAGGACACGGACTTCGGCGTCTTCAAGGCTCCCTACGTTGGCGCCGTCGTGATGCCCGGCGGGGCCTCGCAGCCGCGGCGGACGCTGGACGCGTGGCAGGAATGGGCCAAACAGCGCGGCGCCAGGGGCCTGGCTTACGTTTTGTTCAAGGACGACGGCGAACTGACCGGTCCGGTGGCAAAGAACCTCACCGATGCGGAGCGGGCCGGCCTGGCGGAGGCAGTGGGGGCGAAGCCCGGAGACTGCATTTTCTTCGCCGCCGGAGAAGTGGGGCCCTCCCGGGCACTGCTGGGCTCGGCGCGCGTGGAGATCGGGCACCGGACCGGACTGATTAACCCAGCAGACTGGGCGTTCGTCTGGATCGTGGACGCACCGATGTTCGAATCCGCGGCAACGGCAGAGGCATCCGGGGATGTGGCCATCTCCGGCGGCGCATGGACGGCCGTGCACCATGCCTTCACGTCTCCCAAGCCGGAGTTCATGGACACCTTCGACACTGATCCGCAGGCCGCATTGGCATATGCCTACGACATCGTCTGTAATGGAAACGAGATTGGTGGCGGCTCCATCCGTATTCATCGCCGTGACATTCAGGAACGGGTCTTCGAGGTCATGGGGCTCTCTCCCGAAGAAGCCCAGGAAAAGTTCGGTTTCCTGCTGGACGGATTCAAATTCGGAGCACCGCCGCATGGCGGAATTGCCATCGGCTGGGACCGTGCCGTGTCGCTGCTCGCCGGTGCCGATTCGATCCGCGACGTCATTGCTTTCCCGAAGTCCGGCGGCGGCTACGATCCCTTGACTGCCGCTCCTGCCCCGATCACCGCCCAGCAGCGCAAGGAAGCCGGCGTCGACTTCAAGCCCGAGGTCAAGCCCGCAAGCTGATTCACCGACACAGCCGAGGCCGGCACAGCTAAGGCGGGCGGGCTTCCATGCCTTGGAGGAAGCCCCCCGCCTCAGGATCGGGACGGGCCTTGCGCGATCCTGTCCGCTGCTTCCCGTGACTCCAATTCGGTGACAATCCTGTCGTAGTCCGTCCGGGTCCCGGGATCGGGGCTAATGCGGTCTAACTCCCTGAAGAGTCGGTTCGTCAAGGTGCCCAATTCGAGCATGCTCAGGTTTGAGAGGTCGGCTGGGAGCTGGGTGGGTGAGGGCCCCCAAACCGGGTGCTGAAAAAGTGCGCTCGCACCGCTCATGCCGCTGACCCGTAGCTGAGGAGTTGTGCCGCGTAGGGCCAGGTAGGCGCCAGGTCCGGGGCCAGCACGGTGAAGGGCTCGGATCCCAAGCCGGTTGCCAGGAAGGTCAGGTACTTCAACGCGGGTGTGTCGATGTGCTGTGCGGCGCTAATGTCGACCGTAATTTCCGGGCCGTCGATGATCCGGCCGGCCCGCCGAACGATGGGAAGCAGTGCATTCACGCCAGAGAGCGTGAGGCAGCCCCTGACATCGATGGTGACTGCCGGCGGTGCAATGGTCATACGAACAGTGACACCCAGTTTGTGGTCCACAAAAACTCCAAGGCAAAAAAGCTTCATGGCCTCTGCTTAGCCGTCTTTGACTATAGATTGTGGTGTTCGGTTCTGCAAGGGTTGGTCTTTCTGCCGGGAGCCAGGTGCACCGCGCGAAGCCCTGCCGGTGGCCACCGCCGGTTGTTGCTGGGCTCTGCGCTAAGAGTCCGTGACGCGAATGCGGATAGCCTGCACTTCGCGGGCAGCAGTTTTCAGTACCGCAGCCTTGGGGTCGGGAACGTCGAGAAACCTCAGCTGCGGGAGTCTGGCCAGGAAGGCGGCCCGGGGCTCGGCCATCAAGAGCGAGGTCAGTGCTCGGTCGCCACCCAAGACCAAATATTCGGCGATGCCAATATTGGTAATGTCAGTGCCCGTCCCTGGTGGCTGCGGTCTGAAAAGGAGCTGGGCATATTCGGCAACTCTTTCCAGCATGGCATCGGCCTGGTTGACGCGCCGTCTGGCAGAGCGTTGCTGGGACGAGCCTCCGGCGCCGGAGCGCGACTGGCTGAACCCGCTGCCCGCTTTGGAAACCAACACCTCGCCGTCCCGGCATAATCCCAGCGCGTAGCCGCCACTGCGGATCAGAACGACGGCGACGGTGCGGCTTTGTGCTGCCAGGGAGGCAAGTCTCTGCAGCTCGGTGGCACCCCTGCCGGGCCGCCCGGCCGCAGGCCACGGCGCATGAAGCAGAGCTGTGCTGCCGTCCGCCGCGCTCAGGTGCAGTCCGTCGTCGTGCTGGTCGCAGCGGAGCGCACCGTGCGCGGCCGCGAACCGCTCCGCCCAGCCCGGTAGCCGCTCGGCGGAAACCAGGGTTGTGCGGGATTGGGTCGCCATTTATACGAGCCTACCCGTGCAGCCACACGGACTGACACGGCGGTGCTCTGGCTCGTTTCGGCGGTGAAGATAGCCTTAGCTGGTGACAGATCTCTTTGACGGCGCATTTCCTTCTTCCTCCGATCCGGTTGGCGGGGCTGACCTCTCTGACGGTCGGGATGCGGAAGACGCAGCGGAGCAGGAACCACGCGGCGTGGGCGAACCGGGCCGGCCGCGAAGCCCGCTGGCGGTGCGCATGCGTCCGCGCAGTCTTCAGGAGGTGGTGGGGCAGCAACACCTGCTTGGCTCGGGGTCCCCGCTGCAGTTGCTGGCGGCGGGCGCCGGGCAGTCCGGTCCGGCGGGACCGAGCTCGGTGATCCTATGGGGTCCTCCCGGGACTGGGAAGACGACGCTGGCGCACGTGATCGCCAGAGGTCCGGGGCGGAAATTCGTTGAGCTTTCGGCAATCACCGCCGGGGTCAAAGACGTGCGCAGGGTGATGGATGAAGCGCTGACCGCGCGGGATCTCTACAGACGCACCACCGTGTTGTTCCTGGACGAGATCCACCGCTTTAATAAAGCCCAGCAGGATGCGCTGCTGCCCGGCGTGGAAAACCGGTGGGTGGTGCTCATCGCCGCCACGACCGAGAATCCCTCATTTTCCGTCGTTGCGCCGTTGCTCTCCCGCTCACTGTTGCTCACATTGCGGCCGCTGACCGACGACGACGTCCGTGACCTTGTGCTTCGGGCGGTGGCCGATCCCCGCGGCCTGGCCGGCAAGGTTCGGCTCAGTGACGAAGCTCTGGATCACCTGGTGCGGCTGGCCGGCGGCGATGCGCGACGTGCCCTGACGACCTTGGAGGCTGCGGCCGGCGTGGCGCATGCCGACACCGACGGCGACGATGTCGGCGTCGGTGTCGGCGACGGCGCGCCGGGCGCTGACGAAGCGGAACGGCCCGACGATGGCGGCGGAGCTGAGCGCGCAGCAGATGCCGGATCAGCGCCGGAGCCTGGACAGCACACTGTGCTGGTGAACCTTGGCCACGCCGAGAGGGCCGTGGATGCGGCCGCCGTTCGCTATGACCGGGCAGGGGATCAGCACTATGACGTCATTAGTGCGTTCATAAAGTCCATCAGAGGCTCCGATGTTGATGCGGCACTGCACTACCTTGCGCGGATGCTGGAGGCGGGCGAGGACCCGCGCTTCGTGGCGCGTCGGATCATCATCTCCGCCGCGGAAGACATTGGCATGGCAGATCCGACCGCCCTGCAGACCGCGGTTGCCGCCGCTCAGGCAGTTGCGCTGATCGGGATGCCGGAGGCCCGCATCGTTTTGGCGGAAGCCGTGGTTCACCTGGCCACGGCGCCGAAATCGAATGCAGCCTATCTGGGAATCAACTCTGCCATTGCTGACGTCCGCGCCGGGCTTGGGACGATGATTCCGGCCGCATTGCGGGATGCCCATTATCCCGGCTCCAAACAGCTCGGCCACGGCAAGGGCTATATCTATTCGCACGACGAGCCACATTCGGTCGCTGCCCAGCAGTACCCCCCGGATGACCTGGTGGGCCGGGATTACTACAGCCCCACTGGCAACGGCTCGGAGCGCGAAATCTCTGTGCGGCTTGCACGACTACGGGGAATCATCCGGTCAAGGCCCAAAAAAGAGTGACCCTGTCCGGCGCACCCGCGCGCCCACCCTGCGCGCTCCCGCACCCCGGCGCACTCCCTCCGCGCTGTGGGTCGGCCGGAAAACAGCGCGGCCAATGACTGCTAGAATTGTGGCTGCACTGGCAAGCCTTGGCTCCATACCTGTTGCCCCTCCTGACTTTTTTGCCGGTTCGATCCGTCGATCCGGCCCTGGTTCAGCGATGCAGGTATGCCCAGCGGCTGCAGCAACGGGCAGCGGTAGCCCTAGCTCTCCACGATGGAGGCCGGAAACACAACCAAAGCACTGATCTTCCACCGACTCGGCAGACACTGGACGGTATTAACCGTCCGGCCAGAAGCTCTTAGACGAAGACAGCGAGCTTTACCGCATGAACAGTGGAAGGACAACGTGGCTAACACCCTACGTGCCCGCCGCCAGGCCCGCCTCTCGCGGTCCCTTGGCATTGCTCTAACCCCCAAGGCAGCTAAGTACCTCGAGCGCCGCCCGTACGGTCCCGGTGAGCATGGCCGTGCCCGCAAGAAACAGGACAGCGACTACGCCGTGCGCTTGCGCGAAAAGCAGCGTCTGCGTGCCCAGTACGGCATCCGCGAAGCACAGATGACCCGTGCCTTCGAGGAAGCCAAGCGCACCAAGGGCCTGACCGGTGAAAACCTGGTCGAGCTGCTGGAAATGCGTCTGGACGCCCTGGTGCTCCGTGCCGGCTTTGCCCGCACGACCGCTCAGGCCCGCCAGCTGGTAGTACACCGCCACATCATGGTTGACGGCGCCCGCGTGGACCGCCCGTCCTACCGTGTTGCCGAGGGCCAGCTCATCCACGTGCACCAGCGCAGCGAGACCATGGTCCCGCTGCAGGTTGCCGCCGCCGGTGCGCACCGCGATGTGCTTCCGATGGTGCCGGCCTACCTGGACGTCAAGCTGGAAAGCCTCCAGGCTCGCCTGGTCCGCCGCCCGAAGCGCTCCGAAGTCCCGGTGACCTGCGAAGAGCAGCTGGTCGTTGAGTTCTACTCGCGCTAATCATCAGCCGAGTTCTACGCACGCTGATAATCGGTTGAGTTCCACTCGCGCTGGGTTCTTTTGGCGTGAGGCCTCGTTGGCGGGAAACCGCGACGGGGAAACGGACGGCTGGTAGCCTGTAGAGAAGCCCGTGGCACACGCCGCGGGCTTCTTTGTGGGTAAGGTACTTAACGAAGCACGACGCAATTTTTCCTTTACGCACAAGAGAAGAGGCTCTCACCTATGTCCGGTGGAGACATTGCAGGCCTTATAGCGGCAGGCGTTTTTGCCGTGCTGGTAGCGATATTGGCAGTCCCGGTGTTTAAGCTCGGCCGGGTCTTCGACGAAGTCCGGCGCACCATAGCGACGCTGAGTGAGGGCACGACGCCTCTGATCGACGAGGTGACCGCTACGGTGTCCACCACGAACGCGCAGCTGCAGAAGGTGGACGGTATTTCCACCAACGTTTCGGACGCGACGGCTAATATCTCCGCCTTGTCCTCTCTGCTGGCAGCTACCCTCGGTTCACCGGTGATCAAGGTAGCGGCGTTCTCCTACGGTGTCCGCTCGGCCGTGGCCGGCCGACGCGCTAAGACATCCAGGCATTCGCGCAGCCGCTAGAGAGCATCTCAGTACGCCAGCGGCCCTCAGGAGCTGGCACAGACCAAGGAGCTACCGGAATATGAAGAAGATTTTCTGGCTCGGCATGGGCATCGCCATTGGCGCCATCGCCGTCCGTAAGGTGACGCAGGCACGCGGGGCGCTGGGTCCGGCGGGGCTGAACCGGGCTGTGGGCCAGCTCAGCGACAGTATTCATAATTTTGCCGACGCGGTACGCGAGGGCATGAGCGAGCGTGAAGGCGATTTGCGCGGCGCGCTTGGCCTGGACGCCACTGACCCGGCGGGTGCAACCGGCCGTCGCGCCGCCGTCGGGCCGTCAATTTAGTCTCTTTTTCGCCAGACATTAACGAAGGGTCCCCCAGGGTCATGCAGTCGCAGGAAATCGCACGCCGATGGATCGAGTTTTTCACCAGTAAGGCTCACACAGCGGTTCCGTCCGCGTCGCTGGTTTCCAGTGATCCTTCACTTCTTTTCACGGTTGCCGGAATGGTGCCCTTCATCCCGTACCTCACCGCGCGCGAGGAAGCTCCGTATGACAGGGCCGTCAGTGTGCAGAAGTGCATCCGAACCGGCGACATTGAAGAGGTTGGCAAGACGGCGCGGCACGGCACCTTTTTCCAGATGTGCGGCAACTTTTCTTTTGGCGACTATTTCAAGAAGGAAGCGATCGGCTTTGCCTGGGAATTGCTGACCAGCAGCATCAGCGACGGGGGTTACGGTCTGGACAAGGACCGCCTGTGGGTGACCGTCTATCTGGATGATGATGAGGCAGCCGCGCTGTGGCAGCAGATTGCCGGACTCCCCGCGGACCGTATCCAGCGGATGGGCAAAAAGGACAATTACTGGCATACGGGGCAGCCCGGCCCCGGCGGTCCGTGCTCGGAGATCTACTACGATCGAGGCCCGGCATATGGCCCGGAAGGCGGACCGGCGGTCGATGACGTGCGGTACATCGAGATCTGGAATCTGGTTTTCATGCAGTACCAGCTCGCCGAGGTCCGCAGCAAGGAAGACTTTGACATCGCCGGTGAGCTTCCCAAGAAGAACATCGATACCGGGCTGGGGCTGGAGCGCCTGGCCCTGATCCTGCAGGGCGTAGAGAATTTCTATGAAACGGATCAGGTCCGGCCGGTGCTCGACGCCGCGGCGGCCATTTCGGGCAAGGAATACACCAGCGCCGAGACCGCTGCCGACCCGCACCACACCGACGATGTGCGGATGCGGGTGGTGGCGGACCATATCCGTTCGGCACTGATGCTGATTTCCGACGGCGTCACCCCCTCCAATGAAGGCCGCGGTTATGTGCTGCGCAGGCTGATCCGCCGTGCCGTCCGCGCGATGCGCCTGCTCGGTGTGGAACGAGCCTGCCTGCCGGAGCTGCTGCCGGCATCCCGGGACGCCATGAAGGGCGTGTACCCCCAGGTCGAGGCCGATTTTGAGCGGATCGCCCGGATCGCCTATGCGGAGGAGAAGTCGTTCCTGCGCACCATCGCCAGCGGAACGGCCCGGATGGAGGAGGCCGTCACCGAGTCCAAGGCCGCCGGAACCTCGCTCTCCGGCGCGGAGGCCTTTGCGCTGCATGACACCTATGGTTTTCCCATCGATCTGACCCTGGAAATGGCCGAAGAAGCGGGCCTGGCTGTGGACGAGGCAGGGTTCCGCTCCCTGATGCTTGAACAGCGCCAGCGTGCGCAGGCCGATGCCCGCGGCAAGAAGAGCGGCCACGCCGACCTGTCCGTCTTCAATGAACTTTTGGCCGGCGGACAAACCGTCTTCACCGGGTATGACGAGTTGGACGGGGAATCCCGCGTCCGCGCGATCCTGTCCGGCGGCCGGAAAGTGGCGCATGCCTCCACCGGAGACGAAATTGAAATCGTGCTGGCACAGACACCGTTCTATGCCGAGGCCGGCGGCCAGGCCGCCGATACCGGGCTGCTGAGCGGAGACGGATTTGTCGCTGAGGTTCTGGACGTGCAGAGGCCGGTCAAGGGGCTGAGCGTACACAAGGCCATAGTCCGTGAGGGCGAAATGCCCGCGGACGCCATGGTCCGTGCGGCGGTGGACCGGCAGCGCCGGCACGCAGCGGAGCAGGCGCACACCGGCACCCATATTGTGCACGCCGCGCTGCACCAGATTCTGGGCCCGGAGGCGCTGCAGCGCGGTTCGTTCAACAAGGCCGGATACCTGCGCTTTGACTTCTCTTGGGGCGAGGGGCTGAGCTCCGCCACCCGGTCCGAGATCGAGGAAGTCTCCAATATTGCCATTCGGAATAACTACCGCGTGGATACCAACGTCATGGCGCTGGCCGATGCCAAGGCCTTGGGCGCCACGGCCTTGTTCGGCGAGAACTACGGCAGTGACGTGCGGGTTGTGGAGATCGACGGCGCCTGGTCGCGTGAGCTTTGCGGTGGAACTCACGTCGCCAACACCTCGTTGATTGGCAGCCTGACGCTGCTGGGGGACCAGTCCGTCGGCTCGGGCAACCGGCGCGTTGAAGCATTCGTTGGGATGGACGCCTTCCGGCATCTGGCCGCCGAGCGCGCGCTCGTCACCGAGCTCAGCGATATGCTCAACGTCCCCTCAAATCTCTTGCCGGAGCGGCTTGCGGCGACGCTGAACAAGCTGAAGACGGCGGAGAAGGAACTTGAGCGCCTGCGTAAGGATCAGTTGGCGGCTCAGGCGGCCGCACTGGTCGGGACGGCTCGTTCCCTCGCGGGTGTGCAGGTGATCGCGCACGACGGCGGCGCGGTTGGCGGCGCGGATGACCTCCGGACGCTGGCGCTGGATCTGCGGAACCGGCTCGGCTCTGCTGCCGCCGTGGTTGCCGTGGCTGGCGTTGCCAACGGGCGTCCGATGGTGCTGGTGGCCACCAATGAAGCAGCCCGGGAGGCGGGGGTGAAGGCCGGCGCACTGGTCAAGCTCGCTGCGGGAATCCTCGGCGGCGGCGGAGGCGGCAAGGATGATGTGGCCCAAGGTGGTGGCAGCGAGCCGGCCAAGGTACCGGCCGCACTTGCTGCCGTCGCCGGGGCGATCGAGCAGCGGTCCTAAGGGTCCTCATGCCCGAATCAGATGCCGGCCCCCTGCCCGGCGTAAAACTGGGGGTGGATGTAGGTACCGTGCGGGTTGGCTTGGCGTCCTGCGATCCGCACGGCATTTTGGCGACGCCGGTGCGGACGCTGAACCGGGACACCAAGAAGAATCACGATGTCCGGGTCCTGGTGCGGGAAGCGCGGGAGCGGGACGTGGTGTGTATCTACGTTGGGTTGCCGCGGACCATGAGCGGGCAGGAACGGGCGTCGGCCCAGATGGCCCGCAGCTATGCCCAGCTACTGGCGGATGCGCTGCTGGCTGCTCAATACCCCGTGCCGGTGCGGATGGTGGACGAACGCCTCAGTACCGTCACAGCTCACCAGTCGCTGCGGGCCGCTGGCATGAGCAGCCGCCGGCATCGTACAGTAGTGGATCAGGTGGCGGCGGTGGGAATTTTGCAGCATGCCCTTGACATCGAGAAATCACGCGGCAGTAGTGCCGGAACCATAGTCACAGGACGGCGGAGCGGCGCGTTGGGGTGTGCCGGGAATTCGCCCCAAGCGAAGGACGGCGTCATCAGCTCGGAGAACGGTAGTAGCCCTAACAGCCCCGACCAAGGACGATCCATTTGAGCCAGATTTTCGGGGATCGGCCCGAGTCCGGAGGCTCCGGCGGGGATCCGCTGCCGCACCACCGTGGCGGCCAGACGGAGCAGCTGAATGCGCCCACAGCTGAACAGGAGGCGAGCCGACGTATCCGGGGGGCCTCCAAACGGGTCCGTCGCCGCCGTCGGACGGTCATTTTCCTGCTCGTTCTTGCGGTCTTTGTCACCGTGGCATTCTTCGCTCTCCAAGCCGTGCGACCGATCTTGTCGGCGACTAGCGCGAAGGATTATCCAGGGCCAGGCCATGGAACAGTGACGTTCATCGTCCCGACCGGCGCCACCGGCCGCATAGTGGCCGAAGGTCTGGTTGCGCAGGGCGTCGCAGCAAGCGAGTCCGCGGTCCTGGACGCGCTGAGCGCGGCGAAGGGCAACACGCTGATTCAGCCCGGGTCGTTCGGGCTCAAGCTTGAGATGAAAGCCTCCGACGCGGTATCGGTGCTGCTGGCGCCGGACAATAACAAGGTCCACTATGCCGCCATTGACCAAAACCTGCGGCAGCCGGAGGTTCTGGCGCTGCTGGCCAAGTCCACCGGCATTGACGAGTCAACGTTTACGGCCCTGGCCAAGACTCCGGCCAACTTCGGACTTCCGACCGCAGCCAAAAGTCTGGAAGGCTACCTGACGCCGGGGGAGTACCGTTTCCCGACCGAGATGACAGCGGAACAGATTCTGGCCCAGCTGGTCCAGGCCACCAAGGACACGCTGGTCAAGGACGGCGTCACCGATCCGGCCGATCAGTATCGTGTGTTGACAATTGCCAGCATTATTGAGTTTGAGGGCAACGAAGCCAACTACGCCTTGATCTCCGGAGCCATCGAGAACCGCTTGCATAATCCGAACGCTGAGACCGGCGGCCGGCTGGAATCCGATGCAACCGTGGCTTATGGACTTGGCCTGAAAACGTACAACATCACCGATGCGCAGAAGAAGGATGCCAGTAACCCGTATAACACCTTTGCCAATCCCGGCCTGCCGGTAGGACCGATTGGCTCACCGGCGGCCAAGGCGATAAATGCCGCCGCGCATCCACAGGATAACCCCTACTATTTCTGGGTAACGGTCAATCTGACCACCGGGGAGACGTTGTACGCAACCACCTATGCGGACCATTTGAAAAACGTGGCCAAGTACCAGGCCTGGTGCGATGCGAACGCCGGGAAATGCAAGTAGTTCGGTCCTCCCGGGATAACACGGTCCCGAGGTCAGGTGCAGCACTTCATGGAGCCGTATTGGGCCATCCGATCGGGCATTCCCGCTCGCCGGCGCTGCATAGTGCCGCCTACGCCCTGCTCGGACTCCCGTACCTTTACTCAGCGATTGACACCGCGGTTTCCGACCTGGAACCTCTTCTGGCCCGGGTACGGGCGGAGCGCAACTGGTACGGATTGTCGGTGACGATGCCCTTGAAGTCGGCGATACTGCCGCTGCTGGATGCCGTTGATCCAGCCGCGGCCAGTCTCGGTGCGGTGAATACCGTTGTCGTCGACCGGTCGGTTCCGGGCGGTCAGCGGCTGGTGGGCCATAATACGGACGTCACCGGCATCGTCAATGCCCTTCGATTCGCCGGAATCGGCCGGGCGCCCACCTCGGCCATCCTCGGGGGTGGCGGGACGGCCGTCTCCGCTGTGGCGGCTCTAAAGGAACTTGGTGCGCCGGCGGCTGACATTTTTGTCCGCGGCACAGGTACGGCCGGACGGCCCGGGAACGTTCAGGCGGTCGACGTCGGCGCCGCCGTCGGGCTCGATTGCCGGGTGCGGAGGTGGGAAGATGCCGCGGCGGCGCTGTCGAGCTACCACGTCGTCATCTCCACTTTGCCCCCGCGGGCGGCCGATCCGCTCGCAGCCCTCGTGCCGCCGTCGTCCCTTGCCGGGAAACTGCTGCTCGACGTTGCGTACGATCCGTGGCCCAGCGTGCTGGCGGCCCATTGGCAACGAAACGGCGGCACAATTGTGCCGGGGATCGAGATGCTGCTCTATCAAGGGGTGGAACAGGTACGGCTCTTTACCGACGACCGAGTCCATATCACGGCCGAAGTCATCAATGTGATGTGTGACGCTTTAGGCGTATCCCGGCGGTAGAAGTGCGGCGCGTGGAGACGCTGGCATGGCAGGATGGAAACTATGTTGCGTTGGTTGACCGCCGGAGAATCCCATGGCCCGGCACTTGTCGGAATTATCGAGGGCGTGCCCGCTGGAGTTGAGCTGACGAGTACGCTCATTCGTGACGCGCTGGCACGGCGCCGGCTGGGATATGGCCGCGGCGCCCGGATGAAGTTTGAGCAGGACGAGGTCACTATCCTTGGCGGCGTGCGGCACGGTCTGACGCAGGGCGGCCCGGTGGCGATTCAAATCGGCAACTCGGAATGGCCCAAGTGGGAGCAGATAATGTCTGCCGACCCCGTCGCGCCGGAGCTGCTGGCCGAGCAGGCACGCAATGCCCCGCTCACCCGTCCCCGTCCCGGCCACGCCGATTTTACCGGCATGCAAAAGTACGGCTTCGATGAGGCGCGTCCGGTGCTTGAACGAGCCAGCGCCAGGGAGACGGCGGCGCGCGTGGCCCTTGGCGTGGTAGCGGCACAGGTGCTCGGCGCTCTCGGGATCAAGCTGGTCAGCCACACGGTGGCCATCGCGGCGGTAGCTGTCCCGGAAAGCGCCGCCGTGCCAGTTCCAGCTGACGTAGCGGGACTCGATGCTGACCCGCTGCGTTGCTTTGACAGCGAAACGTCCACCGCGATGGTGGCGGAGGTGGACGCGGCCCACAAGGAGGGCGAGACGCTCGGCGGCATCGTGGAGGTGCTGGCCTACGGCCTGCCACCGGGGCTGGGCAGCTACGTCCACTGGGACCGTCGGCTGGACGCGCGGCTGGCCGGGGCGTTGATGGGAATCCAGGCCATCAAGGGCGTCGAGGTTGGAGACGGGTTCCGGACCGCCGGGCGGCGCGGCTCCGCGGCCCATGATGAAATCGTCCGCGGTGGCGACGGCGTCATTGCGCGCACCAGCAACCGTGCCGGCGGCATTGAAGGCGGCATGAGCATCGGAGATGTGCTGCGTGTCCGCGCTGCCATGAAGCCGATTGCCACCGTTCCCCGAGCATTGCGGACCATCGATGTGGCGACCGGAGAACCGGCCAAGGCACATCACCAACGCTCCGACGTCTGTGCCGTACCGGCCGCCGGCGTGGTGGCCGAGGCCATGGTGGCGCTGGTCCTGGCGGAGGCCGTGATGGAAAAATTTGGCGGCGACTCGATTGACGAAACCGCACGGAACCAGCAAACCTATCTGGCCAACATCCCGCAGGCTCTGGACTCGCTGGGCCTGTGATGCCGGCGACGGGCACGCAGGGGGGGCGGTTTGTTCCGCCTCGAACCCTGGTCCTGATCGGCCCGATGGCCGTCGGGAAGTCCGCCATCGGCCAGGAACTCGCCAAGTCGCTGGCGTTGGAATTTGTGGACACCGATCAGAAAATCGTGCAGAAGTACGGGAGTATCGCTGAAATATTCAGCGGGCGCGGGGAGAATTTCTTCCGCCGGATCGAGGCCAAAGTGATAGCCGACGCCCTGGCCGCCGGGAGGCAGCGGCCGGTCGTTCTGTCCTTGGGCGGAGGGGCCGTGCTGGACACCGGGACCGCTCAACTGCTGGCCGACGCCACCGTCATCCATCTGGACGCCGACCTGGAGACCGTGCGAGGCCGGATTTTGCGCAACAGCGGCCGCCCGCTCCTGGCAGAGGACCCGGTGGAGCGCTGGCGG
This sequence comes from Arthrobacter endolithicus, assembly GCF_026627425.1. Lineage (GTDB taxonomy): Bacteria > Actinomycetota > Actinomycetes > Actinomycetales > Micrococcaceae > Arthrobacter_M. Next base: position 143,253 of record NZ_JAPNLH010000002.1, on the reverse strand, counting down.
CAACTTGCCCTCGACAGGGGTCCGGTATACCGGGCGTTGGCCGATGTGACCTTGGATGTGCGCGCAGGTACCGTGGATTTACTGGTACGGGAGTTGATCGCTGTGTTGCGGCAGAGGTGAACAGCGTTAAGGCGGAGCGAAAATCCAAACCTATCCAGCTGCCTGACGATGCAGCGTCGGACACAAGCAAAGTTCAAGAGAGTGGTAAAAAGTGGCCTCGGCAGTGACAACCATCAAAATCACCGGCAGCCAGTCGGCGGACAACTACGACGTCGTCGTCGGTAACGGTCTGCTCTCGGAACTGCCGGCGCTGCTCGGAGAGCGTGTTCGGCGGGTACTGGTGATCCACCCCCGCGCCCTGCGATTGACGGGCGACACGGTCCGGGACGATATTGCCGCCGCTGGCTTCACCGCTCTGACGGCGGAAATCCCTGACGCCGAGGAGGGCAAGCACATCCAAGTTGCCGCATTCTGCTGGCAAGTGCTCGGGCAGAACGACTTCACCCGCTCCGACGCTATTGTCTCGGTGGGCGGCGGGGCAGTCAGCGACGTTGCGGGCTTTGTGGCTGCGACCTGGCTGCGCGGCGTCAAGGTCATTCACCTGCCGACCAGCCTGCTGGGCATGGTTGATGCCGCTGTTGGAGGAAAAACCGGAATTAACACTGCCGAGGGGAAAAACCTAGTAGGTGTTTTTCATCCACCCGCCGCGGTACTGGCGGATTTGGATGCGCTGGCGACGTTGCCTCCCAACGAGCTCCTGTCCGGGATGGCCGAGGTGGTTAAATGCGGGTTCATTGCTGACCCGGACATTCTGACGTTGATCGAAAAGAACCCCGATGCGGTAAAAGACCCGGCCTCGGCAACGCTGCGCGAGCTTATTGAACGGTCGATTGCAGTCAAAGCGCGGGTGGTTTCAGCAGACCTGACAGAGCAGGGACAGCGCGAGATTCTCAATTATGGGCACACCTTGGGTCATGCTATCGAGCTTGTTGAACGCTATTCCTGGCGGCACGGCGCCGCGGTCTCCGTGGGAATGATGTTCGCAGCGGAGCTGGCGCGAAGCGTTGGGCGGCTCTCCGACGAGGTAGCGGACCGGCACCGCAGCATCCTGCAGGGACTTGGATTGCCCGTGACGTACCGCCGGGACAGGTGGCAGGGATTGTTGGACGGAATGCGCCGGGACAAAAAAGCCCGAGGGGACCTATTGCGCTTCGTCGTGCTGGATGACGTCGCCAAGCCTGGAATTCTGGACGTCCCGGACGCCTCGCTACTCTTCGCCGCCTATCAGGAAATAGCGTCCTGACCCATTGCATATCAGGGCTGGCCTATGCAGGATTCCCCGGCACCGCTGTCAGCCCCACCACCCTGCGGCCTGAGGTAGTGGACCCTGACGGGTGCGATCAGGCCCTGAGCACAACGTGGGATCCGGCAGACGGATATTTGTTCTGCTGTTGAGCGGACGCGTGGCCGGAGCCGCCGGTGCCGTAGCGAACGCCCGAGTGGCTTGGTTTGAGCACAGCCCTGGATCAGGGAGTGCGCTCGGGGACGACGCCGCTGTCCTCCACGCATCCACAGTGGCCGTGTTCCGTGCTCAGGACCTCGCGAAAAAATTCCGCATGTTGACGACATTCGACGGTGGAGCCCCGCGGAAATTTTATTAGAAATTCTTTTCCACAGGGGCCTGTTTTGGGGTCTTTTTGTCCTGATGATGTCAGTGCCTGCTCGTAGCCTTGTAGTAGTTGGAGATCAGCGGGATTTCCCGGTTTTTGTTGGTATGGGTTGCCGGGTTTGGTTGCTGGTGCAGGTTGCTGGGTTTGGGTTGCTGGGTTTGTGGGTTGAGGGGTGGTGGGTGGGCGTGGAGATTGATCGGGAGAATCTGGCTCAGGTGCTGGCCGCGATCACGGCGAAGTATCCGCGCCGGGTCCAGCGCGCAGGCCTGGGCTCCGGCAGTACTGCCGGGTGCGGGACCGCTCAACCCGAGGGCAGCGGCTCAGTGAACCCGGCCGCTTCCGCTGCTCCTGCTGCTCGTGCTGCTCCTGCTGCTGCGGGTTCTGCTGTTCCTGCGTGTCCCGTTTGTTCTGTTGATGGTTTTCCTGTTGGTGGTCCGTCGGCGGGGATGGTGGCCCGGTTGGAGCTGGTGAATGTGTTGTTGGCGGAGGTGTTGGGGACGGATCCTCAGGCGGTGTCGTCGGAGGCGTGGTTGTCGGTGATTGGTGTGTCTGAGGGGACACGGCGTCGGTTGGATGCGGTGTATTTGCGCAGTGTCGCGGCAGCGGATCAGTGCGGGGCCGCGGCGTTGTCGGGGATCGGGACGAAGAACGTGCGCGAGTTCCTGGTTCATGGGGTCGGGGTGGAGCCGGGGCGGGCGAAGGCCGAGGTGGAAGCGGCCCGCGCCCTCCATACCGGGCCTGGCAGCAGGAATGGTCCCGGTTTTTTGGTGCGTGAGGTGGAGTTGGGGGGCGGGCCGTTGGCGTTGCTGGGTGCCCGGTTGGCGGTCGGGGATATCACGGCCGGGCATGTGAGGACGGGGGTGCGGGTGTTGGAGAAGGTCCCGGCCCGGATCATTACCGAGGAGACGTCGGAGCGGATTGGGGAGTATCTGGCCCGGCAGGCTCCGACGCTGCGTAGTGATGATTTCCGTCGGTTCGCTGAGCAGGTCATCAGGCTTTGCCAGGCCGATACGGGGGATCATTATGATCCGGAGTCGGTGATGCGTCGTAAGTTCACGATGGGGGTGGATGTGACGGGGATGGTGCATGGTTCGTATCAGCTGGACCCGGTCGCGGGGGCGGAGTTGATGGCGATCCTGGATCCGTTGTCGGCTCCGCACCCGGATCAGCGGACCCCCGACGGGGACCTGGTCGCCGTTGATCAGCGGACCCCGGATCAGCGGCGTGCGGACGCGCTCACCGAAATGGCCCGTGCGGCCGGCGCTTACCTCAACCTCACCCACCCACCAGGTAACGAGAGCCCCAACAGCGCCGGTACGGCTGGCACCGGTGCCGGCGGTGACCACGACAGCGGAAGCGACGGCTCCCCTGAGGGCACTGGCGGCGGTTCTGCTGAGGGCATTGGCGGCGGTTCTGCTGAGAGCGGCGGTTCTGGTTCTGCCAGTGGTGCTGGCGGTTTGGCCGGTGGCGGTGGTGGGTGGGCGCACCCGGAAATGGATGCCCGGGCCCGGGCTGAGGCAGCCGCGGCCCGGGCCGAGGACCTGTTCTCCCTCACACCAACAGATGACAGCACAGACCCCGGTACCGGCAAGGGTGCGGGTAGGGGCCTAGGAACCGGCACAGGAACTGGAGCCGGAGCCGGAATAGGCACCGATGCAGGTGCGGGCAGGGAAACCGGGACGGGGAGGAGGAGTACTCGTTGCGGTCCGAGTAAAGCCGGCAGGCTCCGCCCGGGGAGGCGGCCGGCCCGTATGACGATCACGACTACCTTTGACCAGCTCCGCAGCTTCCCGGACCGGGAAGCCGCGATCCTCCGCCAAACGCTGTGGAACCAACCAAAACCATTAGCACGACCGGAACTAACAGCGCCACGGGAACCACTGGAACCACGGGAACCACTGGAACCACTGGAACCACTGGAACCACTGGAACCACTGGAACCACGGGGACCATGGGGACCATGGGAATCGGTGGCACAGCTGGCGCTGACAGCCGGACCGGGGCTGCCGGGGCCAGGAACGCCGGCAGACCCAGCCGCACCACCGGACGGTGATGGGTGGCCGGGAGGGATCGGCCCGGACACCCGGAGCTTCGGCTGGGACACCGACACCACTGACAACTGCACCAACGATTCCTCCAGCCCCGGGTCCGGGTCCTCATGGTCCTGGGAGCCGGAGCCGGAGCCGGAGGTACTCCCAGAAAACGGTTTGGCCGGGGCCGGCGGGTTGGGTGCCGGTGGGTTGACGCCGTTGGATCCGATGCCGTCGTGGTGTGATGGTTTGGGCAACATCAGCCCCGGCACCCTGGCCCGGATGGTGTGTGACGCAGCATTCGAGCGGGCCGTCCTGGGGAGCAACGGGGCTCTCCTGGATCTGGGGACCGCGGTCAGGCTCGCGACCCCCGCGCAGCGCAGGGCCGTGTCTGTCCGGGACGGCGGGTGCGTCCGGCCCGGCTGTAACCGGCCTGCGTCCTGGTGCGATATCCACCACGTTATCTGGTACTCCCGCGGCGGACCCACCGCCGTCTCCAACATGTGTGCTTTGTGCCCGGGCTGTCATTCCCTGGTCCACGCCGGGATCCTGGAAGTCACCATGATCAACCAGATCCCCTACCTCCGGTACGGACCCAACGCCCGTCAACGCCCGGGCCTGCACTGCTACAACCGCACCACCGGCACCGGCCTCAACACGAGGACAGGCACCGATACCGGCACCGGCCTCAACGCCGGCCTCAACGCCGGGCCACGCACCACCACAGACGGAGGGCCGGCGGCCGGGTACACCGAGAATCCCTGGATCCGCAACACCTACCACGACGACCTCAACGACGCCCAAAACTTCGCCCGCACCATCATCACCGGGACCTAGGCCACGAGCCCTCGACCATAACCCCAAGGCTATGAGGATCAGACTTACGGACAGGCTAGGCAGCGCGGTGGGTTTCCAGTTCTGTACACGTTTCTTTCACTCAGGAGAAGGGGCGTGGAGGCAGGGCATCCAGAGCAGGTAGACTGGTCAATGGATTTTTGATAACTCTTTCCCTTAACCCGAAGTCAGCTCCCGCCCAGCGGATGAGCGGCGGGCCCGGGAACAATAGCCGGCCGATAGAAAGAGAAACAGTGGCAACTACTAATGACATCAAGAACGGCACGGTTCTGAAGCTCGAGGGGCAACTTTGGAACGTCGTCGAGTTCCAGCACGTCAAGCCCGGTAAGGGCGGCGCTTTTGTCCGCACCAAGATGCGCAACGTCCGTTCCGGGAAGCTGGTGGACAAGACATTTAACGCCGGTCTTAAAATTGAGACCGCGACGGTTGATCGCCGCGATTATCAGTACCTGTACCAGGACGGTGCTGACTTCGTGTTCATGGACACCCAGGATTTCGACCAAATCACGGTCAACGGGGAGACAGTGGGTGAAGCAACCAATTTCATGTTGGAAAATCAATCCGTAAATATTGCAATCCATGATGGCACGCCGCTTTACATTGAGCTGCCTCCTTCCGTCGTTCTGCAAATCACTTACACCGAGCCTGGGCTGCAGGGGGACCGTTCGTCGGCTGGGACGAAGCCGGCCACACTGGAAACCGGCTACGAGATTCAAGTCCCGCTGTTCGTTGAAAACAACACACGCGTCAAGGTGGACACCCGCGACGGCAGCTATCTGGGACGTGTCAACGACTAGTGGCGTCTCCCGATTCAACCCGGCCCAATTCCGCGCGAAGCAAAGCGCGCCGCCGGGCTCTTGACATTTTGTTCGAGGCGGAACAGCGTTCCGTCTCAGTGACCGAGGCGATCCGGCAGCGGCGCGAGCGCACCGATCAAATTATCAACCTTTATACCGTGGATATTGTGGAGGGCGTATGCGCCCTGCAAGGCACCATCGACGAGTTCCTGGAGACCTATTCACAGGGTTGGTCTCTGGAGCGGATGCCGGCCGTGGACAGGATCCTGCTGCGGATTGGCACGTGGGAGCTGCTCTACAATGACGACGTGCCTGATGGCGTGGCCGTCAGCGAAGCCGTTGAACTTGCCAAGTTCCTCTCCACCGACGAATCGCCGCAGTTTATTAATGGCCTTTTGGGCCGTTTGCAGCAGTTGAAACCGACTCTGCTGGCCTAGCCGGCGGGGACTTATCAAGAGTTCAGCTAAGGCGGTGCGTGGAGGTGCCCGCGGCACCGCCTTTGCTGTCAGTAAGCTCAGCTGGCTTCACGTGAGCTGACCGGTCGCGCGGTCCTGCAGCGTCCGCCGGCTTGTTGGCGTGTTGCACCAGTAGCGCCGCCCGTGCCGCCGTCGTTCCTTCCAGTAGGACACCCTCTAAGCGCACGGTCTCGCGCTGCCGCACTTGAGCCGGCTGGGGACCGAGAAGTATCCTCTCGCGGGTGAAGGCCAGCCGTGTGGCGAGGTTGATAAAACGTTTCATCGTCGCGCCGCCACCAAAGGTCTTGGCCCAGACAATTGCCCGATGGCGCCCCTGGGATGTTCCAAGCATTCCGATCTCGTTCGGCAGGAACCAGCCGGAATCTGCGTACTCGGTCAGTCTGCGTCTGGTCAGTCGAGCCTCAGACCGGCGAAGCAGGGCAATGCCGAGCGCGTACACCATGAATATTGGTAATTGCAGAGCGCCGTAGACAATCAGGAAGTTTGCCCCGACTAGCGAACTGCTGTTCCACAGGGCGTGCAATAGCATCGCCGGAACGAGCCCGATAAGCCACGCGCAGACCACGAGCCACGTCCGACCGTACCGAGCGGCATAGCCCAGAAACGCACCCAGAACAGCCGTGAACATCACGTGGGCAAACGGGGACATAAGGCCTCGTATGACAAAAGTCGTGACCAGCCCGGGTCCGATCTTCTGAAGGTCTGTCATAGCGGAGCCAAAGTAGAGAATATTTTCCGTAAACGCGAAGCCTGCGGCTACGGTACCGGCATAGACGACCCCGTTAATGGGTCCGTCGAAGGTCCGGCTACGGAGCAGGAAAATCAGCAGCACGCCGAGCCCCTTGGACGCCTCTTCCACGAGCGGCGCCTGCACCAGCGTGCTGACAGTTGTGGGATCTGTCAGCGTTGCCCCGGCGAGCAGGATGGGCTTGACCCATTGCCCAACAACGAGGGAGGCCACAACGGACATGCCCGCACCCCAGCAGAACGCAAAGAAGAGGGCACTCTTTGGCTCCGGTTCCCATCGGTCAATCCACAGTAGGGTCAGCAAACAGATCGTCAATGGAACCAGGGCTAGAGCTCCGCAGATCAAGAAAACGCTGACGCCGAGGGCTTTCGCAAAGTAAATGAGCGTCGTCGTGGCCACCGTTGCCAGCAGTGAGACCAAGACGACATTGAGGACGCGGAATGCGCGGCTTCCTTCGAGTCCAGACTGCGGTCTCGGCGGCACGACGGCGAGGGGTAACCGGTCATTGGACAGCCCCGGTTCCGTTGGTGCGCGGTTTCGGTATTCGGGCTGTTGCTCCGGCCCGGCGGGGTCCAGCGGGGGCGTGGGCTCCGTCATGTAATTAGCCTATGCGCGACCGAGGCCGTCACCTAGCGGGCAGCTGGTCGGGGCGAGGTTACGCCGTTCCTCCTTGCAGCCGGGAACGTAGCTGCCTGGGTAGAAAGCGCGCCTATGCGTTCCACCCCCCCCCTCGGAATCGAGCTACATAGCGGGAGAGACCTTGAACGTGGACGGCGGCGAGCTAACGCCCTGGCCTCCGGTGGCTCCCGCAGCTGATCTTCAGGAACCGGCGCCCGGCCGGTAGCTGCCGCTGTGATAGTTTTGGCATGCAATGATCCTTTTAATTCCGTCCAGTGAGGCGGGGAAGGGGGGAGGCGAGACATGAGTCCTGAAGCAGCTGCTGCAGGCGCGTCACGCGTCGTCATGAGCGCAGCGGACATCGACCGCGCACTCACCCGTATAGCCCATGAAATTCTGGAAGCCAATAAGGGCTCCAAAGATCTGATTCTGCTCGGCATTCCCCGCCGGGGTTTTCCGCTCGCACAGCGCCTGGCGGCAAAGCTGGCGGCAGCGGACCCATCCATAAAGGCTGACGCCATCGTGGGCCAGCTGGATGTCACAATGTTTCGAGACGATCTGGCACGACAGCCGACTAGGGCCCCCGAACGGACCAGGCTTCCGGCCGCGGGGATCGATGACAAAGTGGTAGTCCTGGTGGACGACGTTCTTTTCTCCGGCCGCACGATCCGCGCCGCGCTGGACGCGTTGGTGGACCTTGGCAGGCCACGGGCGGTACGGTTGGCCGTGCTGGCCGATCGTGGACACCGGGAATTGCCTATCCGGGCCGACCATGTGGGGAAGAACCTGCCGACGGCGTCGGCCGAAAAGGTTCGGGTGCGGTTGAACGAGACCGACGCAGCAAGTTCCAGCTGGAGCGGTGCGGATGAGGTCGTCATCGAGGCAGGCTTATGAGGCACCTGCTGTCCACCCAGGACTTGAGCCTGGAAAACGCAATCCGCATCCTGGACACCGCGGAGGAAATGGCTGCGGTCGGGGAGCGTGAGGTAAAGAAGCTGCCGGCACTGCGCGGACGTACTGTGGTGAATCTGTTTTTCGAGGATTCGACCCGGACCAGGATTTCCTTCGAGGCAGCAGCCAAGCGCCTGTCAGCGGATGTCATCAACTTCTCAGCCAAGGGTTCATCCGTTTCAAAGGGCGAGTCGCTGAAGGATACCGCACAGACTCTTGAGGCCATGAGCGCGGATGCAGTAGTGATCCGTCACTGGGCCTCCGGTGCACCTGCGCAGCTTGCTACCTCAGGATGGATTGACGCCGCAGTGATTAATGCCGGGGACGGCACCCATGAGCACCCGACGCAGGCGCTGCTGGACGCGTTCACCATGCGCCGGCACTTGTCCCGGTTGAACGGGACTGATTCGACCGGCAGCAATCTGGTTGGACTGCGGGTCGCGATCGCCGGGGATGTCCTGCATTCCCGGGTCGCCAGGTCCAATGTCTGGTTACTGCAGACTTTGGGCGCCGAAGTGACCCTAGTGGCCCCGCCCACCCTGCTGCCTGTCGGCGTCGAACACTGGCCGTGCGCCGTCAGTTACGACCTGGATTCAGTGCTCGAGGCAGGCGTGGACGCGATTATGGTCCTGCGTGTCCAGGCCGAGCGGATGAACGACTCGTTCTTCCCGTCCACCCGGGAGTATTCGCGCCGCTGGGGTCTTGACGATGCACGGTTGGCGCGCCTGGACACGCTCGGCATGAAGGACACGATCATCATGCATCCGGGCCCGATGAACCGCGGTCTGGAAATCTCCTCTGCGGCGGCGGATTCCTCCCGTTCCACCGTGCTGGCACAGGTGCGAAACGGGGTCTCTGTCCGGATGGCGGTGCTGTATCTAGCGCTGTCCGGGGATCTGCGTGATCCCCCACCGCGGCTGCCGCCACCGAGAACCGCAGTAGACAATCGTCCGAATACCCGTGCCGATGAAACCCGAGAGAACGCCCGATGACAGCACAGAAAACAGCCGACCAGGCCGGACCGGAAGCCGCGGCCCGCTACCTGATCCGGGGAGCCTCACCACTGGGCAAAGAGCAGACGGATCTGCTGGTGCAGGACGGCCGGATTGTTGAGATCGGTTCCGGGCTGAGCGCCAGGTCTGCCACGGTGATCGACGCCGCCGGACTAATTGCACTGCCCGGGATGGTCGATCCGCATACCCATCTGCGGGAGCCGGGCCGGGAAGATGCGGAAACGGTGGAAACCGGCTCCCGTGCCGCCGCGCTGGGCGGTTATACGGCCGTGCACGCCATGGCGAACAGTTCTCCGGTCGCAGACACCGCGGGGGTGGTGGAGCAGGTATTCAGCCTGGGCCGCGATGCCGGATGGGTGGATGTACGCCCGGTGGGTGCAGTTACCGTGGGCCTTGCCGGCAAGCAGTTGGCCGAATTGGGCGCCATGGCCGATTCCCGGGCGCGTGTGCGGATATTTTCCGACGACGGGATCTGCGTGAGCGATCCGGTGCTGATGCGTCGGGCGCTGGAATACGTCAAGGCCTTCGACGGCGTGATAGCCCAGCATGCGCAGGAACCGCGCCTGACAGAAGGCGCCCAGATGAACGAGGGCAAGGTCTCCGCAGTGCTGGGGCTGGCCGGCTGGCCGGCCGTGGCGGAGGAATCGATTATTGCCAGGGACGTTTTGCTGGCCCAGCACGTAGATTCCCGGCTGCATATTTGCCATGTCTCCACCGCCGGTTCGGTGGAGCTAATCCGCTGGGCTAAGGCACGGGGTATTAAAGTCACGGCGGAGGTGACGCCGCATCACCTGTGGCTTACCGAGGAACTGGTCCGCAGCTACAACCCGGTGTACAAGGTGAACCCCCCGCTGCGCGCCGAAGAGGACGTCGCTGCGTTGCGGGCTGCACTGGCGGACGGCACCATCGATGTCATAGGCACCGATCACGCTCCACATCCGAGCGAAGCGAAAGACTGCGAATGGGCCCAGGCGGCAATGGGCATGACAGGGCTGGAAACGGCGCTCTCGGTGGTGCAGCACACCATGATCGAATCCGGGCTGTTGGATTGGGAAGGGTTTGCCCGCGTCACTTCAGTTGCTCCCGCCAGGATCGGCCGACTCGCAGGCCAGGGACGTCCGCTGGCGGTCGGTGAGCCGGCGAATTTGGTGCTGGTCGACCCGGCCGCGCGCTGGACGGTGGACCCTCGGACTATGGCGACCAAGGGACTCAACTCGCCGTTTAGCGGACGCGTTCTCCCGGGCGCCGTCGTCGCCACCTTTTACCGGGGGCACCCGACGGTGTTGGATGGCAAGCTCAACAGCCCATACCGGCAGGCCAACCCGCGCGGCATACAGGGAGAGCACTGATGGCCAGGCTGTTCCCGACGCTGCTGGCGGTGGCGCTGGTAGTGGTGATTTTTGCGCTGCTCTGGATGGGCTGGCGGCATCGGCTCCAGCGCCAGGCCGGTATTGCACCGCTGCCGGCGGTGCCGCAACAGCTGTCTGCCCCTCTCGCCAGCGCTGAAGGGCAGTACGTCGTGACGACGACGGAGGGAGACTGGCTGGACCGCTTGGCGGTGCACGGCCTGGGCATCCGCAGCAACGCCGTTCTGTCGGTGCATCCGGAGGGGATTTTGATCAGCCGCTCGGGCGCGCCGGATGTCTTCATCCCGAAGGACAGTTATGGCAGCGCAAGAACCGAAAGCGGCATGGCTGGGAAGTTCGTTGAGCGGGACGGGCTGATTGTCCTGTCCTGGCGGCTGGGCGGGCATCCGGTCGACACTGGCTTCCGCACCCGGCAGGCCGCAGCGAAAACCCCGCTGCTCACCATGCTGACTGACTTTGCCCCCATCGCAAACCACTCCGCAGCAAACCACCCCGCAGCAAACCACACGGCTGACAATGGCGCGACTGGGAATGCCCCGGTTGTAAATGGCACCGTTGTAAATGAAACCGAGCAGGCCGATACCGGAAAGAACGAGAATGACTGAACCCGAACAGAGCACATCCGCAACTGCCGCCTTGCTGATTTTGGAAGACGGCAGGACCTTCCGTGGCACCAGCTACGGCGCCACAGGAGCGGCACTGGGCGAGGCGGTTTTCGCCACCGGCATGACCGGGTACCAAGAGACCATCACCGATCCCTCGTACGCCCGGCAGCTGGTGGTCCAAACCGCGCCGCACATCGGCAATACCGGCGTCAATGACGAGGACGCCGAATCCCGGCGGATCTGGGTTGCCGGCTACATTGTGCGCGACGCCGCACGCCGGCCCTCCAACTGGCGCAGCGAACGCAGTTTGGATGATGAACTCCTCGCGCAGGGCATTGTTGGGATCCAGGGCGTGGACACCCGAGCGATCACCCGGCACCTGCGGGAGCGCGGGGCCATGCGCGCCGGCATTTTTTCCGGCACCGCCGCCGATCAGTCCGAAGCCGCGCTGCTGGAGCAGGTCTGCGCCAGCGCCGGAATGGAGGGGGCCAAGCTGGCCGAAGAGGTCAGCGTCGACCAGCCCTACGTCGTCGAGCCGTCCGATCACGGCTGGAAGGGTGAGCCGCGCTTTACGGTGGCCGCGCTGGACTTGGGAATCAAGGCCATGACGCCGCAGCGTTTTGCCGAGCGGGGAGTGCGCGTGCACGTCCTGCCGGCGGCCACGACGTTTGCCGAGCTGGAGTCGGTGCGGGCCGATGGCGTCTTCATGTCCAATGGCCCCGGCGATCCGGCGACCGCGGACGGGCAGGTGGCGCTGCTGCGCAAGGTGCTCGACGCCCGGGTGCCGTTCTTTGGCATCTGCTTTGGCAACCAGATCCTGGGCCGGGCTCTGGGCTTCGGGACCTACAAACTGCGCTACGGCCACCGCGGCATTAACCAGCCGGTGATGGACCGCCGCACCGGCAAGGTGGAAATCACCTCGCAGAACCACGGGTTCGCCGTCGACGCACCCCGAGAAGGTGCGGGAATGGCTCCCGAGGAGCGGTTCGGCCGGGTGGAGGTCAGCCATATCAGCCTCAATGACGACGTCGTCGAGGGCCTTTCCTGCCTGGACATTCCGGCCTTTTCGGTTCAGTACCACCCGGAAGCAGCCGCGGGCCCGCACGATTCCGCCTATCTTTTCGACCGCTTCATTGACCTGATGGCAGCCAATGCCGGCGGCGCAGCGGACACCAGCACCGAAACCTCCGTCGTTTCAGAAACTTCGTCACAGAATGGGGACAAGAACTAATGCCCAAGAGAGAAGACCTCAAAAGCGTTCTGGTCATCGGCTCCGGCCCCATCGTGATCGGCCAGGCAGCGGAGTTCGATTACTCCGGGACGCAGGCGCTGCGCGTGCTCAAGGAGGAGGGCCTGCGGGTCATTCTGGTGAATTCCAATCCCGCCACCATCATGACGGACCCGGAGTTCGCGGACGCCACCTATGTTGAGCCGATCACCCCCGAGGTGGTCGAGAAGATCATCGCCAAGGAACGTCCCGATGCCCTGCTGCCGACCCTGGGCGGCCAGACCGCACTGAACACGGCCATCGCGCTGGATAAGAACGGCGTACTGGCCAAATATGACGTGGAATTGATCGGGGCAAATATCGCCGCGATCGAGCTCGGCGAAGACCGGGAGAAGTTCAAGGGCGTGGTGGAGCGCTGCGGCGCCGAATCCGCCCGCAGCCACATCATCCACAGCATCGACGAGGCGCTCATTGCCGCCGGGGATTTGGGCTACCCGATGGTGGTCCGGCCCTCCTTCACCATGGGCGGGCTCGGCTCCGGGCTGGCCTATGACGAAAAGGACCTGCGCCGCATCGTCGGCCAGGGCCTGCAGTACAGCCCGACCACCGAGGTTTTGCTCGAAGAGAGCATCCTGGGCTGGAAGGAATACGAGCTCGAGATGATGCGGGACAAGAACGACAACGTCGTGGTGGTCTGCTCCATCGAGAACTTCGACCCGGTCGGAGTGCACACCGGAGACTCCATCACGGTGGCGCCGGCCATGACGCTCACGGACCGCGAGTACCAGCGGCTGCGCGATATTTCCATTGCCGTCATCCGCGAGGTGGGCGTGGACACCGGCGGCTGCAACATCCAGTTCGCGATCGAACCGGACACGGGCCGCGTCGTGGTGATTGAGATGAATCCCCGCGTCTCGCGGTCCTCCGCGCTGGCGTCCAAGGCCACCGGCTTTGCGATTGCCAAGATCGCCACGAAGCTCTCGCTCGGCTACACGCTGGACGAGATCCCGAACGACATCACCTTGAAGACACCGGCGTCCTTTGAGCCGGCTCTGGATTACGTCGTCGTCAAGGTTCCGCGCTTCGCCTTCGAGAAGTTCCCGGCCGCGGACCCCACCCTGACCACCACGATGAAATCCGTGGGGGAGGCGATGGCGATCGGCCGCAACTTCACCGAGGCGCTGCAGAAGGCGCTCCGGTCGCTGGAGCAAAAGGGCGCCAGCCTGGACTTCAGTCCGGTCGACGCGCTGGACGTACCGGACCTGATTGCGGCCTCCAGACGGCCGACGACGGATCGGCTCGCGCAGGTGCAGCGCGCACTGCTCGGTGGCGGGACGGTGGAACAGCTCTACGAGGCCACCGGAATCGATCCGTGGTATCTGGACCAACTGCAGCTGCTCAACGAGATCTCCGCCGAAATCAAGGCCTCCGCCGCGCTCGAACCCGCGATGCTGCGCCGCGCCAAACGGCACGGTTTCTCCGACGAGCAGATCGGCGCGCTGACGCACAACAGTGAGGACGTGGTCCGCGGGGTCCGGCAGGCGCTGGGCATCCGCCCCGTCTACAAGACGGTGGACACCTGCGCCGCGGAATTTGCCGCCTACACGCCGTATCACTACTCCTCCTACGACGAAGAGGACGAGGTGGCACAGCACGCCAAACCGTCCGTGATCATTCTGGGCTCCGGGCCGAACCGGATCGGACAAGGCATCGAGTTTGATTACTCCTGCGTGCATGCGTCCATGGCGCTGCGGGCGGCCGGGCACGAAACCGTGATGATTAACTGCAACCCGGAAACGGTCTCCACGGACTACGACGTCTCCACCCGGCTCTACTTCGAACCTCTCACGCTGGAGGATGTTCTGGAGGTCATCGCGGCGGAGGAACGCACCGGTGGCGTCCTGGGCGTGTTCGTCCAGCTGGGCGGCCAGACTCCGCTGAAGCTGGCGCAGGCCCTGGCGGATTCCGGTGTGCCGATTCTTGGCACCTCGCCGGAGGCGATCGACCTGGCCGAACACCGGGGCATGTTCAGCCGCGTGCTGGATGCCGCCGGGCTGATCGCACCCAAGAACGGCACCGCGGTGTCCTTTGAGGATGCCAAGAAGATTGCGGACGAGATCGGCTATCCCGTCCTGGTCCGCCCGTCCTATGTGCTCGGCGGGCGCGGCATGGAAATTGTCTACGATGAACCGAACCTGTCGCGCTACATCAAAAATGCGACGGAAATCACCGAGGACCATCCGGTATTGATCGACAGGTTCCTCGAGGACGCCATCGAAATCGATGTCGATGCGCTCTACGACGGCACCGAGATGTATCTGGGCGGCATCATGGAGCACATCGAGGAGGCCGGCATCCACTCCGGGGACTCCGCCTGCGTGCTGCCGCCGCTGACGCTGGGCACGGACGTCTGCGACCGGGTGCGGGCGGCCACACTGGCCATTGCCGAGGGTGTGGGCGTCCGCGGCCTGATCAATATCCAATTCGCCCTGGCTTCGGATGTGCTCTACGTGCTGGAAGCCAACCCGCGGGCATCCCGGACCGTCCCGTTCGTCTCCAAAGCCACCGGAGTCCAGATGGCCAAAGCGGCGGCGCTGATCGGCACCGGTGCGTCGATCAAGGACCTGCGCAGCGTGCACCACCTGCTGCCGGAAACCGGCGACGGCGGCACGTTGCCGGCCGGTGCGCCGGTCGCCGTGAAGGAGGCCGTGCTGCCGTTCAGCCGCTTCCGCACCCCGGAAGGGACCGTCGTCGACTCCCTGCTGGGGCCGGAGATGCGCTCAACCGGCGAGGTGATGGGCATCGATAAGCACTTCGACACTGCCTTTGCGAAGAGCCAGGCCGCGGCGAACAATGCCCTGCCGACGTCCGGAAAAGTTTTTGTCTCGGTGGCGAACCGGGACAAGCGGGCCATCATTATGGCGGTCAAGCGGCTGGTGGATCTGGGCTTTGAAATCCTGTCCACCGGCGGCACGGCGGATGTCCTGCGCCGCAATGGCATTGCCGCAACGACGGTACGAAAGGTGGCCGAGGGCACCTCTGCCCAGGGGGAGGGAACCATCACCGACCTGATTAATAATGGTGAAGTGGATATGATTTTCAACACTCCCTCCGGCGGGCAGGCCCGAGGGGATGGATATGAGATCCGGGCCGCAGCGATCTCCAATGGGCGCCCGTGCATTACCACAGTGGCGGAATTCAACGTCGCCGTGCTCGCCATTGAAGCGATGCGCACCTATGAGTGGGACGTGACCAGCCTGCAGGAACATGCCGCCACCTTACGGGCGGCCGTCCGTGCCTGAGCAACCGACTGAGCAGGTGCCCGAGCAGGCTAAGCCCGCGGAGCCGGCGGCCAACGGTCGGGAGCCCTTCGGGGTCCGGCTTGCCACCGCGATGGCAGCGCAGGGACCCTTATGCGTGGGCATCGACCCGCATCCGGCGTTGCTCACCGGGTGGGGACTGCAGGACGACGCTGCCGGCTTGCGGCGCTTTTCGCTCTCCGTGCTCGAAGCCGTGGGTCCGCTTGCAGCTGCGGTGAAGCCGCAGGTGGCCCTCTATGAGCGGCACGGTTCAGCGGGCATTGCTGTACTGGAGGAGCTGCTGGCCGAAGCCGCTGCCACCGGGATCCTCAGCATCGCCGACGCCAAACGGGGGGACATCGGCTCGACAATGAGCGCGTATGCCGACGCCTGGCTGCGGGATGGTTCCGCACTGGCCGCGGACGCCGTGACCCTAAGCCCATACCTGGGCTTTGAGTCGTTGCGCCCGGCCCTCGATCAAGCGGCGACCCAGGGCAGGGGAGTGTTCGTCCTGGCACTGACATCGAACCCCGAGGGACCCTCCGTTCAGCACGTTGGCGGGAGGGATTCGGTCGCCCGCAGGATCGTTGCGGCCGCTGCGGCGGAAAACGCCGGTATAGCGGGACCGGGATCCGTCGGGCTGGTGATGGGCGCCACCGTTGGCTCGGCCCTGACGGAGCTGGGGATTGAGCTTGGGACCCTGAACGGGCCTATCCTCGCCCCCGGACTGGGAGCCCAGGGAGCCACAGCGGCAGACATGCGGCGCACCTTCGGGGCCGCCTATCCTCGAGTCTTGGGAACGTCTAGTCGAGGCATCCTGACGGCCGGCCCGGATTTGGCGGCACTGCGTCAGGCGACGCAGCGGACCCTGGACACCCTACGGGCCTGAGTGGGAGCAGCGGATCGGGGGCGGATTGATTTTGTCTCCCCGGTGCGGATAAGTTCAGGGGAAGCCATTCCCGTCCGGCGCCCTCCGCCCCCGCTTCCAAGGAGTTCCCGTGAGCCTGCGCCCATTGACAGCACAAGAACGAACCGCAGCACTGGCCAAGGCGGCTGCGGCCCGCACCACGCGGGCCGCCGTGAAACATAAACTGAAGACAGGCACCGCCACCGTGGCGGAGGTCCTGACTGCCGGCGACGGCGACGAGGCAATCGGCCGGTTGAAGACCAGTGAATTGCTCGAAGCCCTGCCCGGCATTGGAAAGGTACGCGCAACTGTGATTATGAACAAGGTCGGCATTTCTCCGACACGCAGGCTTCGTGGGCTCGGCATTCACCAGCGCAGAGCCCTTATCGACTTTCTGGGACAAGGCTCATGACGGCAGACCCCACGCGGGGCCGGACAGTCATTGCCGCACAGCCAGCGGCTGGCAAGGGAATCAAAGCGGCCACCGGGCTGACGGTGCTGGCGGGTCCAACGGCCGTCGGCAAAGGTACGGTCTCAACATACATCCGGGATAACTACCCACAGGTCTGGCTGTCCGTCTCAGCCACCACTAGGGCGGCACGGCCCGGTGAAATTGACGGTGTGCACTACTTTTTCAAATCTTCTGCGGAGTTTGACGAACTCGCCGCACAGGGCGAATTTCTGGAGTGGGCCGTCGTGCACGGACAGAACCGCTACGGCACCCTCCGCAGCACTGTGCAGGGGGCCATTTCCGAGGGGAAGTCTGTGCTGCTGGAAATTGATCTCCAGGGCGCCCGGCAGGTTAAGGAGGCCGTTCCAGAGGCAAATTTCGTCTTTCTCGCCCCGCCCACTTGGGATGAATTGGTCCGCCGTCTGGTGGGCCGGGGAACCGAATCCACGCAGGAACAGCGCCGACGGCTGGAAACCGCTAAACTGGAACTTGCTGCCGAGCCGGAGTTCGACCACACCATCGTAAATGATGACGTTCAACGGGCGGCAGACGAGCTCGTTTCATTAATAGGGCTGACGCCCAATCCGCGCTGATTGGCGTTGTGACCCTAACGGATTTTGGAGAATTTGTGGCTACCAAGCTTGAAGGTATTATCAACCCGCCGATCGATTCCCTGCTCGAGGCAGCAGATTCGAAGTACGGCCTCGTGATTTTCGGTGCCAAGCGCGCACGCCAGATCAACGCATACTACGCCCAGCTGCACGAGGGCCTGTTCGAATACGTTGGCCCGCTGGTGGACACACGGCTGAACGAGAAGTCCCTTTCCATCGCCTTCCGCGAAATCAACGAAGGAATGCTGGTTTCCACACCCGTTGAGGTCGCCGAGTAGCAGCCCGCTCCATGGCGCCCCTGAATATTGTCTTGGGAGTTGGCGGCGGCATTGCCGCATACAAGGTGGCGTCGCTGTTGCGGCTTTTCACCGAGGCCGGCCACGATGTGCACGTCATTCCAACACCGGCATCGGCCGGGTTTGTCGGGATGGCCACCTGGGAGGCACTCTCCGGCAATGCCGTGTCGAACAACGTTTTCGACGACGTTGACAAGGTCATGCATGTCCGGCTGGGGCACGAGGCGGACTTAATAGTCGTCGCTCCGGCCACGGCCGATCTGTTGGCACGGGCCGCTGCCGGTCTGGCGGATGATCTGCTGACTACTACGTTGTTGATGGCGCGGGGTCCCGTGTTGTTCGCTCCGGCTATGCACAGCGAGATGTGGCAGCACGCCGCGACGGCCGCGAACGTCGCCACCCTACGCCGCCGCGGTGTCACGGTGCTGGAGCCCGCCGTGGGGCGGCTGACCGGAGCAGACTCCGGACCGGGCCGGCTTCCCGAGCCGGAACAGATTTTTGCCGCGGCACTGGAACTGGTGAACAGCGGCGCAGGCGGCTCTGGTCCGTTTGCGATGCCGCTGGCCGGCCGGACCGTGACGATCAGCGCGGGCGGGACCCGCGAACCCCTGGATCCGGTGCGGTTCCTGGGCAACAGGTCCTCTGGTAAACAGGGCGTTGCGCTGGCCGCAGCGGCCCTGCACGCCGGGGCCAATGTTCGCCTGATCGCCGCTCATATGGACGTTCCGGCACCTGCCGGGGTGGAACTGATCACCGTGCAGACGGCCTTGGAACTGCGGGCTGCCGCACTGGCAGCCGCCGAAGATTCCGACGTGGTCGTTATGGCCGCCGCCGTGGCCGATTTCCGGCCGTTGCACAGTTCGGCGAACAAAATCAAGAAACAAGACGACGTCGCCGACCCGGTGATCACGCTGGTCCGGAACCCGGATGTCCTACTCGAACTGGTCCGCGATCGGACACGGACCGGACGGCGCCAGATCATTGTGGGCTTCGCCGCAGAGACCGGAGACGAACAGTCCGACGTGCTGGACTATGCACGGGCAAAGCTGCAACGCAAGGGATGCGACCTGTTGGTCGTCAACCAGGTCGGCGTCGACAAGGTCTTCGGCCTGGATCAAACCGAGGTGGTCATTCTCGATCGCCACGGTGCGGAGCCAATCACCGCCGCGGGGAGCAAAACCGACGTCGCGGCCGCCGTCATCAGCATCATCAGTGACCAGCTGGCCGCCACCTAACGGTTGCCGCTCCCGTTACCTGTTTGCCGCCGGCGGCGCCGGTCTGCCGCTCCCGTGACCGGTCTGCCGTCGTCGTTCGCGCAGCTGTGACCGTCCATGACCTGCGCCGCGGACTGTGCCACCGAAGGAAGTAGAGTGGATAGGTGACTTCAGCTAAAGCGCGTATGCGCCTGTTTACCTCCGAATCCGTGACCGAAGGTCACCCGGACAAGATCTGCGACCAGATCAGCGATTCAATTCTGGATGCGTTGCTCGCAAAGGACCCAAATTCCAGGGTTGCCGTTGAGACCATGGCCACGACGGGCCTCGTCCATGTGGCTGGTGAAGTCACCACAGAGGCCTATGTCGAGATCCCGCAGCTGGTCCGTGAGACCATTCTGAACATTGGTTACGACTCCTCGGCCAACGGCTTTGACGGCGCACGTTGCGGCGTTTCCGTCTCGATCGGTCAACAGTCCCCGGACATTTACGACGGCGTCTTCAACGCTTTGGAGGTCCGCGAGGGGACGGCGCTGGATGAGTACGACCAGCAGGGGGCCGGTGACCAGGGCATTATGTTCGGCTATGCCAGCGATGAGACCGCCCAGTTCATGCCGACGCCTATCTTTCTGGCGCACCGGCTGTCCGAACGGCTAACGGAGGTCCGAAAGTCGGGGCTGCTTTCTTATCTTCGCCCCGATGGTAAGACTCAGGTGACCGTCGGATACGACGGCGACAAGCCCGTTTCCGTGCAGACCGTCGTCATTTCCAGCCAGCACGCGCAGGAGGCGTCGTTGGAGCAGCTGCGCGAGGACCTGGCGCGGTACGTGATCGATCCTGTGCTGGCCAAGTCCGACCTGGACATTTCGCATGTGAAGAACATCCTGAACCCGGCTGGGCCCTTCGTGGTTGGCGGACCTGTCGGGGATGCGGGACTGACCGGACGCAAGATTATTGTGGATACCTACGGGGGTATGGCACGGCATGGCGGCGGAGCTTTTTCCGGTAAGGACCCGTCCAAGGTGGACCGCTCCGCGGCCTACGCTATGCGCTGGGTGGCCAAGAACGTGGTGGCCGCCGGATTGGCGAGCCGGGCGGAGATCCAGATTGCCTACGCGATCGGACAGGCGCGGCCGGTGGGAACGTACGTGGAGACTTTTGGCACCGAAACGGTAGACCCGGACCGGATCAGTGATGCCATCGACGAGATCTTTGACCTCCGTCCGCAGGCGATTATCAATGACCTGCAGCTCAAGCGGCCGATCTATGCCAAAACCGCAGCGCATGGGCACTTTGGCCGTGACGACCCTGACTTTACCTGGGAAAACCTCGACCGGGTGGACGCGTTGAAGGCCTTCTTTAACGCCTAGCTCGGGCGTGCGGCACCGATGTCTGCGGGCCGTGGTTAGCTGGTGGTCCAGTAAAGAAAACCGCTGCAGTGACATTACCCAGTGACATGACCCGCAGCAGCGAAGAAGACCGCCGTAGTGAAGGAGCTGAACATGCAGGCCGATGGTGGCTCCCTTGTTCAGCCCTCCCTGCTGCAGGGATTTGTGGCCCATCAGCTCAAACCCGACCCCTATAGCGCGGTGGTGCTGGCCGAGGACTTGCCCGTCGCCCGGGTATTGATCGAGTCGTCCCTGCCACACCTGGACAGGCTCTTTGACTACAGCGTCCCGGCCGAGCTCGACGGGCAGGCGCGGCCCGGGGTGCGGGTCAAGATCAGGTTTGCGGGGCAGAATCTGCAGGGATTCCTCACGGCCCGCGCCGAAACCTCGGAAAGCAGTCGCCTAACGCCCCTGGCCAAGGTACTCAGTGCAGTACCGGTGCTGACGCCCTCAGTGCTTACGCTGGCCGAAGCGGTGGCCGCACGTTATGCGGGTACCGTCAGCGACGTGCTCCGTGTGGCCATACCTCCGCGGGTGGCAAGCCTGGATAAGCAATACGCGGATAAGCAGATTGCGGCTAAGCAGTCTTCGGAGCCGGCTCCTGCCCTGACCTCGCCGTCGCCATCGCCCTCGCTCTTTGATGGATACCGCAACGCCGGTGCCTTTCTGAGCCATCTTTCTGCCGGCGGCAACCCGCGCGGCGTCCTGTCCACGCTGCAGGGGTTCGGCGACAATTCCTGGCACCACCAACTCGCCCATACCATCGCCACGTGCCACGCATCGGGCAGGGGCGCCGTCGCCGTCGTTCCCGACCAGCGGGACCTGCAACTGCTCGAGCAGGCCGTCGCGGCCGTGCTGCCGGCCGAGTCCTTCGTCCGACTGACGGCGGACGACGGGCCAAACCTGCGCTACCGGAATTTCCTGCGCGTCCTCAGCGGTGAGGTCACCGTGGTGCTCGGCACTCGATCGGCGGCGTTTGCCCCCGTCGTCAACCCCGGTCTCTATTGCTGCTGGGACGATGGCGATGACTTGCATGTCGAGCGTCGGGCGCCGTACCAGCATGCGCGTGACGTGTTGCTGCTGCGCGCCGACCAGGACAACGCGGCGCTGCTGCTCGCGGGCCACACGCGGAGCACGGAAGCCCAGCGGCTGCTCAACAGCGGGTGGGCCCAGCCAATCTACCCTGAGCGCGCTCTCGCGCGGGCTGTAACACCGCGGATCATTAGCACAGCTGACAGTTTTGAACAGGTCCGCGATCCGCTGGCTGCCGTTGCCCGGCTGCCGCAGCGGGCGTGGCAGACTGCCAAGGAAGCGCTCACGCGGGGGCCGGTCCTGGTCCAAGTGGCACGCGCGGGGTATGCGCCTAGCCTGGCCTGTCAGCGTTGCAGGGAACCAGCGCGCTGTGCTGCCTGCGGCGGCCCGCTGATGGAACTCCCGGCGCGAGGCAGCCAGGGTCCGGTCCTGCAGTGCCGGTGGTGCGCCGCCCCGGGTAATGACCATAGCTGTCCCAGCTGCGGCTCCCGCGAACTGCGCCGCGTCGTGGTCGGGGTGGCGCGTACTGCCGAGGAGCTGGGCAGGGCTTTTCCTGGGGTGACGGTGCTTTCCTCTGCCGGGGATCATGTTAAGGCCCAGATTCCGGACAAGCCCGCGCTGGTGGTGGCGACGGTGGGTGCCGAGCCGCTGGCAGCTGCCGGGTACGCCGCGGCCATCCTGCTCGACGGCGACACCTTGCTGCGACGCGAATCCCTGCGCGCCGGCGAGGACGCCCTGCGCCGTTGGTTCAACGCGAGCGCGCTGGTTCGACCGGCGAAGGAGGGTGGAGTGGTGGTGGTGACAGCGGATGATGCTCAGGTAGTGGGTGCGCTGGTTCGTTGGGACCCGGCCGGCTACGCCGAGCGCGAGCTGACCCTCCGGCAGGAATTGGGGCTCCCGCCAGCGTCTCGCATCGCCTCCATCACCGGGCCGGAGGGGGCCGTGAAGGCGTTCATTGGTCAGTTGGACGCGTCCGCCGACGTCCGGGTGATCGGGCCGGCGCCGGTGGCGCCCGGTGTGCAGGGCCCCCGATCGGGCGGCCGAAAGGACGGAGACGAGGAAGCCGAATACCGGACACTGCTCTTCTTTTCCTATGCGCTGGCGCCGCGGATCACGGCCTCGTTGCGGGCGCTGAAGGCGGCGAACGCGGCGAAACGCAGCGGCACCCCCGTGCAGGTCAGATGCGACGGTTTGGACGTCGTGTAGCCACCGCCTCCCAGCTAACCGCCGTCACCGACGGGAAATAAGTTCCCGCGCAATACTGAGCAACTCCTTCGCCGAGGTGTCCCAGCTGAACCGGGATGCCTGCCGCACGGACTCGGCAGAGCGTTTGCTCCAGCTGTCAGGATCCGCGAGGGCAAGGACGGCGGCGGCAAAGCCGGTGGGCGAGTCGGCCGGTACGTAACGGGCGGCGTCGCCGCCCACCTCGCGGAAGATCGGCGTGTCGCTGACCACCACCGGCGTCCCCAGCGACATGGCCTCCACCAGCGGCAGCCCATAGCCTTCCGCCTTGGACAGCGTCACCAGCGCGGTCGCGCGGAGCAGCAGTTCGTCGTATTCGGCGTCGCTGACGCCGTTATGGAAAATGACCCGCGCACCTGCGGGCACCAGCGGCTCCAGCTCGGCCCTGCGCTGATCGGTGATCCGGCTGAGGAGGTGGAGGGAAAACCCGTCCAGTCCGGCCATTCCACGGATCAGTGTTTCCACGTTCTTGTAAGGCATGAAGGAGCCCATATAGATCAGTGACTTCTCCGGCGGCACGTTGGTGCTGCGGGGGGCCCTTTGATCCTGCGGTGCGTTTCCGACAATCCGCACGGGCCGCCGCGTCAGGCGGTGCTTGTGCATCAGCGCCTCGGTGGTCCGGCTGATGGTGGCCACCACATCGGCGCGATTAAGCAGCAGCCGCTGCGGCCAGTACGCCTTGTGGTACAGCCGCCAGAGCAGGCGCACCGGTGCGGGCAGAAAGCCCGGCGGCGCTGGATGCTCATAGTAAATCAGGTCGTGCAGCGTGAGCACCAGGGGATACTTCCGCCGCCAGCTGCCCATGGTCTGCATCGGACAGAAAACCAGGTCGGGGCTAAGCCTGTTTACCTTCCGGGCCACCAAGAGCTCCCGCGGCGAGAGCGGACTGCTGATTTTCACGTAGGGCACGTCGGGGAGCAGCGCCAGCTGGCGGTCATCACTGATCAGCATGGTCACCTCGGCCAGGGGCGCGACGGCGGCAATCAGGGACGCGCCGTATCGGCTGATCCCGTCGTGATGGTCCAACCGGGTAAACCGCGCGTCGATGACGATCTTCAGCTTCGAAGCCGGCGCTTCGTTATCCGCCCTCATCTGCTCTGACCCGGTTGAACATCGGAGGATTCCGGCTGCTGGGCCAAAAAAGCCGCTATGGCCCCGGCCGCTGGCACAGGAGTCTCGTAATGGATCAGATGGCCGACGGCGGAAATCACCACCAGCTTCGCGTCCGGCAGGAGCTCCAGCAGTTTGTACTGCGTGGGCAGGGTGGCGATTTCGTCGTCGGCTCCGGCGATCAGCAGGACCGGCAGGGTGAGCTGCGAAGCCACCTGTCGGACGGTTCCACCCACCGACGCACGAAACGACTGCAGCAGCATGTCACGGTCGGCGAAAAGCGAGAAGTAGGCGTGGTGCTGCTGGTGAATGAAGCGCAGCAGCGCCTTATCCTTGGATTTGGCCATCGTGACGCTCATCAGGTGCACAATTGTTTTGCTCCGCAGCAGGGCGTTGCCCGCCCGGGCAGGGAGCCGGGCGGAGGCCAGGTAGTAGAACTCGGCCAGTTTAGAGAGGATCCCTTTGGGTCCCTCCAGAGCGGGCGCGGCGATCGGATTGATCAGAATCAGTTCGCGGACTTTGCCCGGGTGCTCTGCCACAAAGTGGCTGGTGACAATTGAGCCGAACGAATGTCCGAGCAGAACGGTGCCGGTACCCAAATCCAAGGCGTCCATAAAATCCGCCAGGAATCGCCCATAGGCTGGCACGTCATGGGGCGCATCGATGAGGGCCGCCGAGGTACCGAAGCCGGGGAGGTCCGGCATGATGACCCGCAGCCCCGGCAGCTGTTCAACCACCCGTTCCAGGCCATGATGGTCACCGCGGAAGCCGTGCACCACCAACAGCGTCCGCGGCGCCGGCGCGGTGCTGAGCTGCGTGTCAACTGATGCCGCGGAATATTGCCAGTAGTCGATCCGTACGCCGCGGAGGGTCACACTGTGCCGGCTGCGCCGGGCGTCGAGGTCTACCGTGATGTCTGTCAACGAGAAGCCGTCCGTTTCAAATCGGGGTGTGGTGGAACCGCCGGTGGGGTCAATGCACGTTGCTTATTGACCCTTGCTTATGGACCCTGCTAATTGACCCGGGACGGATCAGACCCGGAGCGATGGCCACGGTCCAGCGCCGCAATGGCGGCCATGGCGCCGTCGTCGAGCTGGAAATCAAAAATGTTCCGGTTCTCCCGGATCCGGGCCGGCGAACTGGCCTTCGGAATCGCGATACTGCCGAGCTGGATGTGCCAGCGTAAAACCACCTGGGCTACGCTGCGTCCCAGCCCGGCAGCGATCCGGACCAGCACCGGATCAGCCAGCAGCTGACCGCGGGCCAGAGGGCTCCAGGCCTCGGTCAGGATGCCGGCCTCGGCGTTGACGGCCCGCACCTCATTCTGCTGCAGCCAGGGGTGCAGTTCCACTTGGTTGACGGCGGGGACCACCTCGGCGGCGTCCAGCAGCCTGCGCAGATGTTCCGGTTCAAAATTGCAGACGCCGATGGCCCGGACGCGGCCGTCGTGATACAGCCGTTCCAGGGCACGGTAGGTCTGGATGTATAGGTCCTGCTCCGGGCAGGGCCAGTGAATCAGGTACAGATCCACATAGTCGAGTCCGAGCTTGTGCAGGGATTCCTCAAAGGCCGCCAGGGTGCGGTCGAATCCGTGGCTGTCGTTCCAGACCTTGGTGGTGACAACGATGTCCTCCCGGCTCAGCGGTCCGCCGTCGCTGGCGGCCTGCCGTACCGCCTGGCCCACGCCCTCTTCATTGGCGTACAGCGCGGCCGTATCGATGCTGCGGTAGCCGGCCTCCAGCGCCTGGCCGACCAGGGATAAGCTGTCCGCCGCCGGCACCTTGTAGACGCCGTACCCCAGCTGTCCGATCTTTACGCCGTTGTTCAGCGTCACGTTAGGCACTTGTTGCATGTCTATGACTCTACCGAGTCGGTGCGGCAGATGGGTGAAGCGCGGTGTGAATCTGCTCAGTCTTCGTCGACGCAGTGTTCTTCTGCGGCGACCGAAGCGGGTAATGATCAGCGTCTTGACCGGCAGCACGCACGCTCCTCGCCGTCGACGTCGGGCATGACTATCTGAATGAGGACGTGAACACAGTAGCGAGGCTTACAGCCAGGTTGGGCGCCGCGTCCGTCACCTTGCCGGGTGCGTTAGCATCCGGAGGGCGTACAAAACATGCAGGCGGAAAGCAGGGCAGTTGGCGCGCCCTATGAAGTAGTGTCCCCACGGCGTAAAGTTGATTTATGTTTTGCGGAATCCGAGGCTGACTTTTATGAGGCGAGCATTATGACCCGGTTGTGGCTGCGCTGGTTGCCCGCGGCTGCGGTGCCCGTGGTTATCGCCGCCGGTGCGCTGGGTGGTTCATTTCAGGCGAGCGCGGCTGAGGGGCTGTCGACGAAAACGCCGGAGCAGGTCCTGGCGATGGTCGGCATGAACACAGTGAAAGCACTGTCTGGGACAGTTGAACAGACATCAGACCTGGGGCTGCCCCAGCTGCCCCCCGGTGTGCCGTCCTCCAGCGCCGGCATGGCCTCCGCCCTCGATCTATTGGCTGCGCCACATACTGCGCGGGTCTATCTTGACGGTACGGCAAATGCACGGGTGCAGGTGATGGATCAGCTCGCCGAGCGGGACGTGATCCGTCATGGAAATGACGTCTGGACCTATAATTCGAAGGACAATTCGGCAACCCACGAAACACTTCCCACCGCCCGCGCGGACGGGAATAACGCTCCCGCCACGACGCAGCTGCAGACGCCGGACCAGCTTGCGCAGCGCATGCTGGCCGCCCTTGATTCCAGCACCGCGGTGACGGTGGGCCAGGATACCTCGGTGGCTGGACGGGCCGCTTATGAACTGCTGCTCACTCCGCGCAGTGCGGACTCGCTCGTAGGATCGGTTTCGATTGCTGTCGACTCGCAGACCGGACTAACGCTGAGCGTGGCGGTGCAGGCCAGGGGCCAGGAAACGCCCGCCTTCCGGTTGGCTTTTACCGACCTCTCACTGCACGCGCCGTCGGCCGATTTGTTCACCTTCACACCGCCGCCCGGTGCCCATGTGACGCAACGCGCCCTCCCGCAGCAGGCGGATCGGCCGCTGCAGGGGGAGCCCGGCAGGACCGGCGGTAACAGTGGCAGCGCCGCTGCGCCGCACACCGTCTCGGGCACCGGATGGGATACCGTGATTGGACTGCCGGCTACCGCGGTACCGGCCGATCTGACGGCCTCGCCGCTGTTGGCGCAGGCGGCGCGGGCGGTCGACGGCGGCCGGTTGCTTTCCACGTCGCTGGTGAACGTTTTGCTGACCAACGACGGTCGGGTTTTCGCCGGGTCAGTTCCGCTGGCGCGGCTGCAGGCCGCGGCCGCCGGCCGGTGACCGCCGAAGGACATTCCGCCGAACTGGCCATAGAAACGAAGGGGCTCACCAAGAGGTTTGGGCACCAAGTGGCCGTCAACGGCATTGATCTTGCCGTTCCACGCGGTGCCGTCTTCGGTTTCCTCGGACCAAACGGGTCGGGGAAAACGACGACCATCCGCGTGCTGCTGGGCTTAGCCGCCGCAACGAGCGGGCAGGCCCGCGTGCTGGGACAGGAGATGCCCCGCAGTCTCCGCGAGGTTCTGCCGCGGGTCGGCGCGCTGATTGAAGGACCGGCGTTCTATCCCTTCCTCTCCGGAGCAGCGAACCTGCATCGGCTCGATACCGCGGATCGGGACGCGCCGTCGAGAACGCGGGCAGCCCGTGTACATCTGGCGCTCGAGCGCGTCGGGCTGACCCAGGCGGCGGGCAAAAAAGTCCGGGCGTATTCCCTGGGGATGAAGCAAAGGCTGGGTATCGCCAATGCATTGCTCGCTCCCCGGGAGCTGCTGGTCCTGGATGAACCGACGAATGGTCTGGACCCGCAGGGAACCCGTGAGGTCCGTGCCCTGGTGCGTCTGCTGGCCGCCGAAGGCACGACGGTGTTCGTATCCAGCCATCTTCTTGCCGAGGTGGAGCAGATGTGCACGCATGCGGCGGTGATGAGCGCCGGACGGCTGGTGGCGCAGGGCACCCTCGATGACTTGCGCCGGTCGGGCACGTCCCGGGTGCAGATCCGAACGCCGGACTCCGCCGCGGCGCAGCGGGTGCTGGCGGGTCTGGGTCTGATGGCGGAAAAATCCGACCAGGCCGCCACCGCCGACGGCCTGGTCACGGCCGTGCTGGCTGTCCACACTGGCACCCAGGAGGAAAGCCAGGAGTCCAGACACGCGCCCAAACCGGAGACGATCGTCGCCGCGCTGGTCGCAGCGGGCGTGCGGGTCCGGGGATTCGCGGTACTGGGCAGCAGCCTGGAGGAACGGTTCGTGGCGCTGACCGGGGAGGGATTCGATGTTGCCCAGTGACGGCAGGCCGCCCAGTAGCGGTGGGGCGCCCGGTGACCGCCGGGTATCCGGTGACCGACGTGCGACAGCGGGGTGGGCCACGTTGGGATCGAATTTGGTGGGATCGGAGCTGTTGGGGTCGGAGCTGAAGGTGCTGTTTGGACGCCGCCGAACGTGGGCCATGCTGCTGGCGCTCGCAGCAGTACCGGTCCTCATCGCCGTGGTGGTCCGGGTCTCTTCCGCCCCGGGTACGCCAGGTCGCGGGCCGGCATTCTTGGACCGCGTCACGCAAAATGGGCTGTTCGTCGGGGTCACCGGACTCGTGGTTTCCATCCCACTGTTCCTACCCCTGACCGTTTCGGTGGTCGCCGGCGACAGCATTGCGGGGGAAGGTGGCCTTGGCACGTTGCGGTACCTGCTGGTGGCGCCGGCGGGCCGGGTGCGCCTGCTGCTGGTCAAGTTCGCCGCTGCGCTGGCGTTCTGCGTGGCGGCGACCCTGGCTGTCGCGGTGCCCGGAGCAATCGTTGGCGTCGTGTTGTTCCCCGTGGGCCCGGTGACGCTGCTTTCCGGTGACACGATCGACGTCGGCGCATCGGTGCTGCGCCTGCTGTTGGTGGCGGGCTACGTGACGGTCTCGCTCGTGGGGCTCGCCGCCGTCGGGCTCTTCATTTCAACGCTCACCGACGTGCCGGTCGGCTCGATGGCTGCGACGATAGTCCTGACGGTGGTGTCCGAGGTACTTGACGCGCTGCCGCAGGTCTCGTGGCTGCATCCCTGGTTGTTCAGCCACTATTGGTTCGGCTTCGCTGACCTGCTGCGCCAACCCGTTGCGTGGGGTTCTTTCGGCGGCAATGCCTGGCTGCAGGCGGGGTATGTTGCTCTTTTTGCTGCGCTGGCCTATGGCAGGTTCGCCAGCAAGGACGTGTTGTCCTAAGCCGGACCGTAAGTGCAGCGGCTGCCCGCGGGGTGAAGGGCCGAATACCGCGGAGCCGGGTGGGTCAGGTCGAATAGCCCTGCTGCCCTGCCGACAAGAATTCCGCTCCTCCCGCTGCGTCCGGGTCCACGAGGATTCGTGCCGTGGTCTCGTCAAGAATGAGGTCCGTGGCCAGTCCAGCTGCGAGCGCTCCGCGCAGACCATTGATCTTCGAAGCACCGGAGACCACGCACACGCGGCGGCGAACCGTGCGCAGCACATCCAGATCGGGGCCACTGGAGCGCAGGTTCATGGCAATGCCATCGGAGGATCCGTCCGCACGGAAGAACACCGTGGCTACATCTCCGACAACATTCCCGGCCGCGAGCGAGTCCAGGTCAGTCTCGTCAAGGTAACCGCCGGAATAGACATGGCTGGGAATATCGGCATCGATGGAGCCGACGCCGAATATCGACATCGTCATCCGTGCCTGCAGGTCAAGTATTCTCCGTACGCTGCGTTCATCCCACATGAGAGTCTTGGTCTCCGCGTGGTCGAAGAATGCCGGAACGGGAAATTGTTCCACCTTGGCTTCGTAGGCGTTGCCGAAGCGGCGCATAATTTCACTGGCATAAGTAATGCCCGTGGTTTGGGTATTACCCGCCCCATTGAGTTGCACAATCGTGCTGCCATGCGTAATTTTCCGGGTCAGGTGACGGCTTAGCGTGCTCAGCGTCGAACCCCAGGCAACCCCAATCACGGCGTTGGATTCCACCAGCGGACTGATCAGCCGTGCGGCCTGAATACAGACCCGTTCCAACACCTCCGCCTCATTGAGCGTATCGAGTACCGGGACAACATGGACGTCGACCTTGAATCTGCTGCGGATGGCACGTTCCAGCTCGGGGGCACTGTCCTGCGGACTGCGGATCTGGATCTGAACCAGCCCGCTCTCCCGCGCGGCGGACAGCAACCGCGAGACCGTCGAGCGGGAGGTACGCAGCTCCCGGGCTATCGCATCCATGGTCAGATCCTGCAGGTAGTACATTTGCGCCGCCCGAAGGCTTTGCGGGGCAGCGCTTCGCTTGGCCGGCATGAAGTGCACCTTCGTTCTGCACGTTTGTGCATACGTGTTGACTATATTTTCCACCTGTCCCAACAATAGTGGGAGAAGGCGCCCAGTGGCGCGAACTTCGGGACTCGAAGGGGTCACATTGAGCAGCACCGAATCGACCGGCACACCAGCAGGAGCAGGAAACCAGAACGTCACGGGGCAGGAGTCCCCGGCAGCCCGAACCGCCACACGGGCAGGGGTGGAGCAGCTGCGCAACAGACCGCACGCCCAGGTCCTGATCATTGGCGGCGGCATCAACGGAGTCGGGACCTTCCGCGACCTGGCCCTGCAGGGGATCGATGTGGCCCTCGTCGAGCGGGGTGACTATTGCCAGGGGGCCAGCGGCGCGTCGTCGCACATGATCCACGGCGGCATCCGCTATCTGGAGAACGGCGAATTCCGTCTGGTGCAGGAGTCGGTGGTCGAGCGCAACGGCCTGCTCAACATTGCTCCGCACTATGTGAAGCCCCTGAAAACGACCATCCCGATTTTCACTACATTTTCCGGAATTTTGGCCGCCCCGCTGCGATTCCTGACGCATAAGCAGCAGGGCAGGCATGTGGAGCGCGGGGCTTTCCTGATCAAGGCCGGCCTGACCCTTTATGATTCGTTTTCCCGCAGTGGCGGTTCGGTGCCGCGGCATCAGTTTAAGGGGCGCAAAACGGCCCTGTCCGAACTGCCGAAGCTGAACCCGGGAATCAAATACGCGGCGACGTATTTTGACGCGTCCGTGCACAATCCCGAGCGGCTGACACTGGATGTGCTGCAGGACGGCCAAATGGCGGGCGACGGCGGCATGACTGGCGCCGGCGGCAAGGGAGCCGGAGCCAGCCAGGCGCGCGCAACAAACTATGTCGGCGCGACAGCGGTGACAGACCAGGGCATCGAACTGACCGATCAGCTCACCGGCAAGTCATTCACCTTCACGGCGGATGTCGTGGTCAACACCACCGGCGCCTGGGTGGATCAGACCAACGCCTCGTTGGGAGAAGCCACCCGATTCATGGGCGGTACCAAGGGCTCGCACATCGTTCTGGACCATCCGGAACTGCTGGCTGCCTGCAACGGGCGGGAAATCTTCTTCGAGCACACCGACGGCCGGATCGTTTTGATCTACCCGATGGGGGACCGCGTCCTGGTCGGCACCACCGACATCGACGCCGACATGACCGAGACTCCGGTCTGCACGCCGGAGGAAGTGGACTATTTCTTTGAGTTGATCGGCCACGTGTTTCCCTCAATCCTGATGGACCGGGGGAACATTGTCTATAGCTTCGCCGGAGTGCGCCCGCTGCCCCGCCACGATGAAACGCAGCCCGGATTCGTTTCCAGGGATTACCGGATCGAACGCAGCGAGGTGGCCCTCGGCGGGAAGGCAAGCGGCGGCCGGAAGGTCCCCACGTTGAGCCTGGTGGGCGGGAAATGGACCACCTTCAGGGCATTATCGGAGCATATGACTAACGATGTACTCGCCATTCTGGGCAGCGAACGCAAGGTCAGCACGGCCAAGCTGCCCATTGGCGGCGGTGCCGGATTCCCGCGCACGGATGCGGGGATCGAGGCGTGGATCCGCAGCCAGGTCACACCCACACTGGATGCGACCCGGGCGGGTGTCCTTCTCACTCGCTACGGCACCCGGGCCAGCGAAGTGATCGCGTACCTGCAGAACGGGCCATCGGGTCAGGGTGGGGCAGACCGGGTTTTTGACTCCACCCCCGAATTAAGCAACCGTGAGATCGCCTTCATGGTGGAGCATGAGCAGATCGGCCACCTCATCGACGTGCTGATCCGGCGCACGTCGCTGGCATTCCGCGGTCTCGTCACCGCGGACCTGCTGACCGAGACGGCGCAGGCGCTGGCAGGGCCGTTGGGCTGGGACGCCTCCCGCTGCTCCTACGAGATCCAGCACGCACAAGATATCCTGCACCAGTTTCACGGCGTTCAGGACAAAAGCATGATCGCCTGACCCCCGTCCTTGGCATATATTCGCGGGGAATTCCACGGGAAAAGGTGCAGGAACGGCGGTTCGCGCGTGAAACCTATCACAATGAGCCCTTTTATAACAGAATAGGTTCTGACAACAGAATAGATAAAGGAGTCAAAGATGTCTCTTGGAATTGTGTTCCTATCCGAAATAATGGGAACCATGATGTTGACGCTGCTCGGTTGCGGCGTTGTGGCGAACGTTGCCCTGCGGGGAACGAAGGGTAACGCCGGCGGATTCCTGATGGTTAACTTTGGCTGGGGTCTTGCCGTCATGGCCGGCGTTTTCGTCGCTGCCAAATCCGGCGCCCAGCTCAACCCTGCGGTGACCATCGGTGTGCTGGTCAGCGGAGCGAAGGAATTCGCCCCCGGTGTCGCGGTGAACGCCGGCAGCGTCTTCACCTCCTTGGGTGGAGAGCTGATCGGCGCCATCATCGGTGCCGTGCTGTGCTGGCTGGCGTACAAGCAGCACTTTGATGCCGAGCCTGACGCGGCAACAAAGCTCGGCGTCTTCTCGACCGGCCCGGCCATCCGCAATTACGGCTGGAACGTTGTGACCGAAATCATCGGCACCTTCGTCCTGGTGTTTGTCATCCTGCTCTTCGGCAAGAGTGCAGCAGGTCTTGGCCCGCTGCCGGTTGCCCTCCTCGTCGTCGGCATTGGTGCCTCCCTCGGTGGACCGACCGGTTACGCCATCAACCCGGCCCGTGACCTCGGGCCTCGTCTTGCACACGCCTTCCTACCGATCAAGGGCAAGGGCTCCAGCGACTGGAGCTACGCCTGGGTGCCCGTCGTCGGTCCGCTGATCGGCGGAGTGCTGGCCGGAATAGGCGTGCAGATCATGCCCCTGCTGGTGAAGTAGGCACAGGAGTACGTTAAGAGCAGACCCACACACCGCAGCCAGAGCAGAAGGAAACAACGATGTCTCAATATGTAATTGCTATCGATCAAGGAACCACCAGCAGCCGCGCAATCGTTTTCGACCATGACGGCAACATCGTCTCCAGCGGGCAAAAGGAGCACGAGCAGATCTTCCCCAAGGCCGGATGGGTGGAACACAACCCCGTCGAAATCTGGGACAACACCCGTGAGGTGATCGGCACCGCCCTGTCCAAGGCGAACCTGACGCGGCACGATATTGTCGCCGTCGGCATCACCAATCAGCGTGAGACGGCCGTCGTGTGGGATAAAACCACAGGCCAGCCGGTGTACAACGCGATCGTCTGGCAGGATACCCGCACGCAGTCGATCGTTGACGAACTGGCGGCCGACGGCGGCGTCGAGCGTTTCAAGCAAAAGGTCGGCCTGCCGCTGGCCACCTACTTCTCCGGCACCAAGATCAAATGGATCCTGGACAATGTGGATGGCGCACGGGAAAAGGCCGAGGCGGGGGATCTGATTTTCGGCAACACGGACAGCTGGGTCACCTGGAACCTGACTGGCGGAACCGACGGTGGTGTGCATATCACCGACGTCACCAATGCCTCCCGCACCATGTTCATGGACCTGGAGACGCTGTCGTGGGACGATGACATCCTGGCTGCCTTCGGCGTTCCGCGCTCGATGATGCCGGCGATCAAGTCCTCTTCTGAGGTATACGGGACGGTCCATACCTCACAGCTGCTGCGCGAGGTTCCCGTCGCAGGGATCCTGGGCGATCAGCAGGCGGCCACCTTCGGCCAGGCGGCGTTTGAAAAGGGCGGGGCCAAGAATACCTACGGGACCGGCAACTTCCTGATTGTCAATACCGGCGAGGAGATTGTGCATTCCAAGAACGGGCTGCTCACCACTGTCTGCTACCGGCTCGGCGATGCAAAGCCGGTCTACGCACTGGAGGGTTCCATCGCCGTCACCGGGTCGCTGATTCAGTGGCTGCGCGATAATCTGGGCCTGATTTCCAGCGCACCCGAGGTGGAAAAGCTCGCACGCACGGTGGAGGACAACGGCGGCGTGTACATTGTGCCGGCTTTCTCGGGCCTCTTTGCCCCGTATTGGAAGGGTGATGCTCGCGGTGTCATGGTGGGGCTGACGCGCTTCGCCAACAAGGGCCACATAGCCCGGGCGGCGTTGGAGGCAACGGCGTTCCAGACCCGCGAGGTGCTTGACGCGGCTAATGCCGACGCCGGGGTTGACATGGAGGATCTGCGGGTCGACGGTGGCATGGTGGCCAACGATGCGCTGATGCAGTTCCAGGCGGACATCCTGGGGATCCCTGTCATTCGGCCGAAGGTGACCGAAACGACCGCCCTCGGTGCGGCCTATGCGGCCGGACTGGCCGTTGGTTTCTGGAAGGACACCGAGGAGCTGGCCAAGAACTGGTCCGAGGACAAGCGCTGGGAGCCGAATATGGATGCCGGCGAGCGTGACCGGCAGATGCGGCTGTGGAAAAAGGCGGTCACGAAGTCGATGGACTGGGTCGACGACGACGTAAGGTAATTTCCCGGCGCCGCTGCGCCGCGGCGGACCGCTGATTTCCCGGTGACTGGCCTCGTTCCCCGGCCTCTGACGTCACCCACCTAAATCAGCGGCTCCGCCGCGGCTGTCTCCTCGTTGCGGTTTCGGCCGATGCGGTAGTCTGGCTGTATGGCTTACTTCCTTGGCTAGCCCCTGCTGCGGCGATCTGCTGCGTCGAGGGGCTTTTGTGCGTTAAGAAGGCAATCGGCCAACAGGCCAATCATGAGTGTAAAGGCAGGATACGTGAGCGTGCAGTCCCGGACTGAGGCAGAAAAAGACGAGCAGGGCGTCTATAACTTCGCACAGATGGAGGCCAAATGGCCGGCCGTCTGGGACGACCTAAAAATCTTCACGCCGCTGGACGACGGTTCCAAGGAACGCCGGTACGTACTGGACATGTTCCCGTACCCCTCGGGCGATCTGCATATGGGGCATGCCGAGGCGTTTGCGATGGGCGATGTAGTGGCGCGGTACTGGCGCCAGCAGGGCTTCGATGTGCTGCACCCGATCGGCTGGGACTCCTTCGGCCTGCCGGCGGAGAATGCCGCCATCGCCCGCAATGCCCACCCCAGCGAGTGGACCTACGCCAACATTGATACGCAAGCTGCGTCCTTCCGCCGCTACGCCATTTCGGTGGACTGGTCAAGGCGGCTGCAGACCTCTGATCCTGCGTATTACCGCTGGACGCAGTGGCTGTTCAAGCGCTTCTACGAGCGGGGATTGGCCTACCGAAAGAATTCTCCGGTCAACTGGTGCCCGAAGGACCAGACGGTGCTGGCTAACGAGCAGGTGGTCAACGGCGCCTGCGAACGGTGCGGTACGCAGGTCACCAAGAAACTTCTGAACCAGTGGTACTTCCGGATCACCGAGTACGCGGACCGGCTGCTCGATGACATGAATGAGCTCAAGGGGCACTGGCCAGAGCGCGTCCTGTCGATGCAGCGTAATTGGATCGGCCGTTCCGAGGGCGCCCATGTGCGCTTTGTCATCGAAGCAACGCCTGACCAGCCCGAACACGAGGTTCCGGTCTTCACCACCCGTCCGGACACGCTCTACGGTGCGACCTTCTTTGTGGTGGCGGCCGACGCTCCCTTGGCCGAACAACTGGTGTCCGCCGAACATGCCCCGGCACTGAGCGAATACCGCGAACAGGTCAAAAAGCTCAGCGAGATCGAGCGTCAGTCCACCGAGCGTGAGAAGACCGGGGTTTTCACCGGGCGGTATGCGGTCAATCCGCTCAACGGTGAGAAGCTCCCGGTTTGGGCCGCAGATTACGTACTCGCGGACTACGGCACCGGCGCCATTATGGCCGTGCCGGCGCATGACCAACGGGATCTGGACTTCGCCCGCGCGTTTGCGCTGCCAGTGCGCGTGGTGCTGGATACCGGACAGGAAGATCCGGCCGTTTCCGGTCTGGCGGCCACCGGTGAGGGTGTGCTGGTGAACTCGGGGGAGCTGGACGGCCTGGCCAAGGACGAAGCCATTTCCGCCGCCGTCGGCATTCTTCAACGCCTCGGCACGGGGGAGAAGTTCGTCAATTTCCGGCTGCGCGACTGGCTGCTCAGCCGGCAGCGGTTCTGGGGCACGCCGATCCCGATCATCCACTGCGGTGCCTGCGGCGAAGTGCCCGTTCCGGACGACCAGCTGCCCGTGACGCTGCCCGCCGATCTGCGCGGTGCCGACCTCTCGCCCCAGGGCACATCTCCGCTCGCCGCAGCAGAAGCCTGGGTCAATGTCCTGTGCCCGCAGTGCGGTGGCCCGGCTAAGCGGGACACGGACACTATGGACACATTTGTCGATTCCTCCTGGTATTTCCTCCGCTTTACCTCCCCTGAATTTACGGGAGGTCCGTTTGATCCGCAGAAGGCCAACCAGTGGATGCCGGTGGGGCAGTACGTCGGCGGGGTGGAGCACGCAATTCTGCATCTGCTGTATGCGCGGTTCTTTACCAAGGTGATCCATGACATGGGAATGCTCGACGCCGACGAGCCGTTCAGCGCGCTGCTGAACCAGGGGCAGGTCCTCAATGGTGGAAAGGCGATGAGCAAGTCGCTGGGTAATGGGGTCGATTTGGGCCGGCAACTGGACAAATACGGAGTGGACGCGATTCGGCTGACCATGGTGTTCGCAGGTCCGCCGGAAGACGAGGTGGACTGGGCGGACGTCTCGCCCTCGGGTTCGGTCAAGTTCCTGGCCCGCGCATGGCGGCTGGGGAACGATGTGACCAGCGCCGTCGGCGACGATCCGGCAACCGGGGACCGCGCCCTGCGTACGGTCACTCATCGGACCATCGCGGACGCCACCGAGCTGATGAAACAGCACAAATTCAACGTGGTGGTGGCCAAGCTGATGGAACTGGTTAACGCTACCCGCAAGGTCATCGATACCGGGGCCGGCGGGTCTGATCCTGCGGTCCGGGAAGCGGCCGAGACGGTCGCCGTCGTCCTGAGTCTTTTTGCGCCGTATACGGCAGAGGACCTGTGGAATCGGCTCGGCCGCGAGCCGTCCGTAGCTAACGCCGGCTGGCCAGCGGTGGAGGCGGACCTGCTGGTCCAGGAGACGGTGACCGCGGTAGTGCAAGTCCAGGGCAAGGTGCGGGACAGACTGGAAGTCTCACCGGATATTTCCGAGGACGAGTTAGGTGCGCTGGCCCTGGCATCCGAGCCTGTCACCAGGGCACTGGACGGGCGCGGGGTGCGTACGGTGATTGTACGTGCACCGAAACTGGTCAACATCGTTCCCGCTTAGGTCACGGCGTGTTGTCCCAGCGTGAGCCGGCGGCCCTCGCCTGGCTGCGCGACCAGCTTGCCCGCAGGCGTCCCGGGCAGGATCCGCTGGCGATCCGTCCTGAGGTGGCAGTCATTACCGACTCCGCGTCCGGACTTCCGCCGGACTGGGCTTCCTCGCTGCCCCACGACGGCCGGCTCACGATCGTGCCGATGCCGGTGCTCGTGGGGACGGAGATTTTCGGCGAGGGTGCTGACGATCTAGCTGAGCCGATTGCCGTCGCCCTGGCGGCCGGACGGCCGGTGAAGACCTCCCGTCCCTCACCGGGGCAGTTTGAACGGGCGTATCTCGCGGCCAAGTCTGCAGGATTCGCCGCAGCCGTCTCGGTACATATTTCCGGCGGATTGTCCGGCACGGTGGAAGCCGCGCGTCTTGCGGCCTCGCGCGTGGACTTCCCTGTGGAAGTCATCGACAGCAGAACCGCCGGCATGGCTCAGGGGTTCGGCGTGCAGGGCGCGTTGCTCGCCGCCTCGGCAGGGCTGGATGCAGCAGGCGTTGTGCGTGCGGCAGGGGAGGAGCTTGCGGCGTCCCGCATTTACTTTTATGTCCCCAGCCTGGATCAGTTGCGCCGCGGCGGCAGAATTGGCACTGCAGCATCGTGGCTGGGAACGGTTTTTGCCATTAAACCGCTGCTCTCCATCCAGGACG
The DNA here is from genome assembly GCF_026627425.1 of Arthrobacter endolithicus. Lineage (GTDB taxonomy): Bacteria > Actinomycetota > Actinomycetes > Actinomycetales > Micrococcaceae > Arthrobacter_M. The sequence continues at coordinate 105,147 of NZ_JAPNLH010000002.1, read as the reverse complement.
GGAAAATCGTACCCCTTGAGAAAGTGCGGTCCGCCGGACGGGCCATCGCCCGTTTGGAGGAACTGGTGCTGGCGGACGTTGCTGCCAGGCCCGCCGGGGCGGCCAAGGCCGCCATCCATCACTTTGGTAATGAGTCCCAGGCGCGGGAGTTCGCCCAGCGGCTGCGCACCGCCGCCCCGGAGCTTGCCGAGGTTGATATTACCCCGCTGCCGGCCGTACTGGCCGCTCATGCAGGTCTTGGTGTCCTGGCCGTCATCGTCGGCGGTCCGCCCACCCGCAGCTGACCAGGCGGTCATCGCGCACCCGGGAACTAACTGGTCCTGCACAGCCGCTTGCTGACGGTGGCGGAGGCACAGATGCCGCCATGGTGTTCCCGCGCCGCCGGGGCGGGCCTAGCGTGGGCATTATGGTCAGGCAGGCGAAGCATTCGTGCGCGGCAGACGGCGGGGCCGGCCATCGGCTCAGCGGTCTCTTACTGCCGTTAGCAGAGCCGACCAGTACGGACGTCCCGGCAAATTCCGAGATTGCCGCCGCAGAGCCTGCTGTGGTTTCGTCTTGGCCCGCTGGGAGGCTGCGGTGGAGGGTAGGGTCAAATGCCGTACTCATTATTCTTGCCGTGCTGGCCAGCGCGGTACTGGTCTTGGTTCTTCATGCCATGGGTCAGCAGCTCGCGAACGACAACGTTGCTGCGGCGCCATCCGTGCAGGTGAGAGTTCCTTCAAACGGGCAGACGGGGGCGACGGCGGACGGAGCGTCAGCATCCGCGCCTGGTGCGCCTCTGGCTGGGTCACAGACACAGGGCGCCATGCCAAATCCGGCATACCCTGGGCAAACGAACCTCACGGGAGGTAACACCGGCAGCGCCGTCCTGGTGCATGTGGCCGGGGCCGTGGTTCATCCCGGAGTCGTTATGCTGCCTTCCGGTAGCCGGGTCTACCAGGCCATTGCAGCTGTCGGCGGGGAGTTGCCCGAAGCGGCTGTGGACGCCGTCAATCTGGCGGCTGTGCTCCAGGACGGGGAACAACTCTTCATTCGCACTAAGGACCAAGCCGCGGCGGCTCCGGGACTTGGAGCCCAAGGTGGGGCGCCGGACACCCCAGGTGCACCGCATGGGGGAGCCGTTGTCGGATCGGCCGCCGCGGGACTCGTGAATCTCAATAGTGCTGGCCTCCAGGAGCTGATGACGCTTCCGAAGGTGGGCCCGGTGCTGGGCCAACGGATCCTCGATTTCCGGCGACAGCATGGCAAGTTCGCCAGCGCGCAGGAGCTGGACGCCGTGGACGGAATCGGCCCAAAGCTGTTGGCGACCCTGCTGCCGCTGCTGACGGTCTAAAGCCATGGTCAATGGAGGAAGCGGACCTGGCGCTGGCCCTGGCCCCGGCGACGGCGCTGGCTCCGGCCCCGGCGACGGCGCTGGGCCGCACGGGCAGCGCTGGGAACGCTACCTTCGAGCTGCCGTACGCCAGGAAAACCGACCCGCAGTTTCCCGTGTCGAAGGGGCGGATTCTGGCCGCATGCAACGCAGTCGGGGGCTGCTGGCTGGTCTCGTGCGGCGGATTGAGGCGGCGACGCACACCAGAGAGCGCTGGGAAATCCGCAGGGAATTCGAGCACACCGGGGCCCCGGGCACCGAGGTGGGCAGCCGGCGGGTCGACGTGCGGTTGGTTCCGGCGGCCATACTGAGCTGGCTCGCGGCGCTGGTGGGCGCGGCACTGCCAGGCCGCGTCGCCATGTCAGCAGGTCTACTCGGCTGTCTCCTCGCGGTGGTTGCCTGGGTCGGTGTTTACCATCGTCGTGACAAGGCCCGCGGTCCCACCGACTGCCATGCACCTCATCAGCGGTCAATCGCGAATTCACTACGCGCCAAACTCCGGTCCCTGATACCAGCAGCGGTGCTGGCTATGGTGTGCGGGTCTGGGATCCTGCTGGCGGCCGGTGCCCAGACAGCGCTGAAGACACAAGGTCCAATAGAGCAGGCGATCGCGGGATCCGGAACTGTTACTGCTGTGCTCGAGATCCGCAGCGATCCACGAACTGTGGCCGGTGCCGGGTCCGGGGCACGCGGGCGGCTGATGATCACTGCACTGCTAACGGAGGCCACGGCGGACGGCAGGAGATTCCAGGCTGCGGCACCCGTGCTGGTCATGGCCGATTCCCGCTGGGCCGGTGTGGCAAATGGTCAGTCCATCGCCGCCGCGGGTACGCTGCGGGCCACCGATCCGGGGGCCGACGCCGTCGCCTACTTCACCGCCAAAACGGCTCCCCGGCTCGTTGCCGGCGAGCCGGGGTGGTCCCGCTGGCCGAAGGATTTGCGCACCCGGTGGCGTGAGGCTGTGCAGGCGCAGTGGGGCCCCGTCTGGCCCGACGCGGCCGGGCTGCTGCCCGGAATGATTACGGGCGACAGGTCCGCTCAGACCGCAGCAATGGATGCAGCCATGAAACGGGTGGGATTAACACACTTGACGGCGGTCAGCGGAGCCAATTGCACGTTGATCCTCGGCGGCCTGATTTACCTGGCCCGATGTTTTCGTTTCCCCCGCTGGCTTGCGGCGCTACTGGCCGTGGCCGGTCTGGGCGCATTTGTTACAGTCGTGGGCCCGGATCCTAGTGTTTTGCGGGCGGCGCTTATGGGGCTGATTGGCATTCTGGCGATGCTGTCCGGGCGGCCGAAACGAAGTTCGGCACTACTGGCGGTTTCCGTGGTGTGCCTGCTGACCGCTGACCCTTGGCTGGCGGGGGACTTTGCTTTCATCCTGTCAGTGCTCGCGACGCTGGGATTGGTGCTGGTAGGGCGGCAGTGCAGCCGGTGGCTGCAGGCCTGGCTTCCGCTCTGGCTCGCCCAGGCCGTGGCGATCCCGCTGACCGCACAGCTGTTTTGCGCACCCGTGATTGTCCTGCTGCAGCCACAGCTGATGACGTATTCGCTGCCTGCAAATGTGGCCGCCGCCCCCGTTATCGCGCTGGTGACGATGGCCGGAACGCTGGGCCTGGCGATGGTGGCCCTCACCCCCTGGACGGCACCGGTCTTGGTGTTCCTCTCCGGGGCGGGGGCAGCATGGGTGGCCGTGGTTGCAAAGTTCTTTTCCGGCCTGCCCGCGGCGGCAGTGCCGTGGCCCCAAGGGGCGGCAGGGGTGAGTTCGATGAGCGCCCTTTCCACCGTGACCATTGCCGTGCTGTGGATCGGGGTGCATCACCGCAGGGTCGGTGCTGGTGCAGCCCGCATCCGCAGACGATTGCCGCCCCGATGGCAGCCTTTGGCCGGATTGCCGGGAGCAGTCGCACTTGCCGCCTGTTCTGGAGCAGCTCTGGGCTGGACACTGGCCTTGTCCGGGGTGGCATGAAGGCACGGCGGGAACCCGCACAGTGAATCAAGGGCGGGAATCTGCAGAAGGTATCCACGGCGCGCAGCCCTCCCGACTATGGAATGTCCGGGCCGCATGGCAGGGTAGATTTCATGACCATAATCCACCCGTTGATCCTGCAATGACACCTGCCGCAGCAAACTCTCGTGGAACTGCGGGGACTGTCAAGGGTTCCCGCCTGGTGAGTTGGCGGGACGTTCCGCCGGCCAGCGTCGTCTTGGTGCACGGACCGGAAGAATTCATCGCTGCGCGGTCGATGGAAAATCTGCGTCGCACGCTCCGCGGCCAAAGCCCCGATCTGGAGGTGACCGCCGTCGACGCCTCGACCTACACCGCCGGACAATTGTCCATGCTGGCCAGTCCGTCGTTGTTCGGTGAGGCCAAACTGATCGAGGCTTCCGCGCTGGCCAGCATGAACGACGATTTTCTGATCGATGCTCTGGCCTACCTGAAAGCGCCGGAGCCGGACGTCGTCGTTGTCCTCCACCACGGCGGGGGGAACCGCGGGAAGAAACTGCTGGACGCAGTCAAGGCCAGCGGCGCGCCCGTCGTCGAGTGCCTGCCGCTGAAAAAGGACCAGGAAAAAGCGGAGTTCGTCAGCACCGAGTTCCGGCAGGCCGGCCGCCGGATCGATCCGCAGGCCGTGCGGGCATTGGTCGCCGCGGTTGGCGCCAGTCTCGCGGAACTGGCGGCCGCGTGCAGCCAGTTGATAGCAGACGTCCCCGCAGCGGATGGATCCGTTGCCGTAACTGCCTCGATGGTGGACAGGTACTACGGCGGACGCGTCGAAGCGACGGCCTTTCGGGTCGCCGATGCCGCACTGGCCGGAAATGCCCCTCTGGCGCTCTCCTCCCTACGGCATGCGCTGGCCACCGGGGTTGACCCGGTGCCGCTGGTGGCAGCGTTGGCCATGAAGGTTAGGACGCTTGCCAAGGTATATTCGGCCCGGGGGAGTTCAGCGCAGATTGCCAAAGACCTCGGAATGCAGGCGTGGCAGGTTGACTCCGCCAAGCGGGACATCGGTGCATGGACCTCGGAGGCGCTGATCACCTGCATTCAAGTGCTCGCCGAGGCCGATGCGCAGGTCAAGGGAGCGGCCAAAGATCCTGTCTATGCAGTGGAAAGGGCAGTCACGGTAATCGCGACCTCGGCCCGGCGCCGCTAGCGCAAGCGGCCAGGGCAGCCAGCCAGTGCAACGAAAACGGCGGCAGCAGCCCACTGCGCTCCAACGGACCGTGCCTCCAGCGAACCGTGCCTCCAACGAACCGCGCTCCAACGAACTGTGCCTCCAACGAACTGTGCCTCCAACGAACTGTGGCCGACACCCGAGGGTGCCGGCCACAGCCGATGCTTATGCGCGAAGCAGTGAATCCCTAGAGAGCGCTAACCTTCTTGGAGATGGCGGACTTCCGGTTGGCGGCGTTGTTGGCGTGGATAACGCCCTTGCCAACAGCCTTGTCCAGCTTGCGGCTGGCGCTTGCCAAGGCAAGCGTAGCGGCAGCCTTATCGGTTGCCTCCACTGCCGTGTTGACTGCGCGGATAGCGGTCTTCAACTCGGATTTCACCGAATTGTTACGCTGGCGCGCTTTCTCATTGGTGAGAATGCGCTTCTTCTGGGACTTAATATTAGCCACGTGTTAACTCTCTTTTTAATGCGGACTTCGGTCGTAGAGGGCGTAGGTTGACCATTGACAGCGGCGTGGGGATGCTCGAATTATGGTGAACGTCCGGCCAACCTGTAGTGACCGCCGACCTGCACGGGCACACAGCTACCAATGATAACAGACCGCAGCAGGGACTTACCTCCCGCGGTATCGGCATGCCGGACTGTCCACCGTGTTCAAAGGCTGTTCTGCCGGGGGATGAGGACTTTCTGAACAATGATGATCCCAGATGCCGCCAACGGTATCGCCACTAGGGCACCGAGGATTCCGCCGAGTGTACCGCCGGCCACGGCCGATATGACGACCAGCGAGCCGGGAACAGCCACAGCCTTGTTCATTATCCGAGGCGTCAGGATGTAAGCCTCGACCTGCATGTATACGAGGTAGTAGATCCCAACAATGAGCGCGGTCTGAGGAGAACTGACCAGGCTCACTAAGGTGATGATAACTGCCGAGATCACCGTTCCCACCAGTGGGATGAGGGCTCCGACAAACGCAAGAAGCGCCAGCAGGAGCGGGATTGGCGCGTGCACCAGCGAGAGGAAAATGGCGGAAAGCACCCCATTGAGGATAGCGAGGCCGAGTTGCCCAATGACGTAACTGCTGACGGCCGTAGAAATGTCTTCGGTGACTTCGGTGAATTTGGCCCGCCTGCTGGCTGGTACTAGCTGGTACGCGGCACGTTTCATCGCCGGAAGTGTAATGACGAAATACAGCGTGAGGACCACGACGATGAGAATGCCGGTGAGGCCGGTGGCAATTCCGCTGCCGACCGCGAGAATCCCGCCTCCCAGCGTCATCAGGTTCGCAGGTTTGCTGAAGAAGTCGCCGGCGCCCTTGACGAGTGAATTGACGTCAAGATAGCCGGCCAGCAGTTGTTCCACGCTACTGACCCACCCGGCATCAGCGACCTGAGTGAAAATGCCCGGCAGCTGGGGGATCAGAGCCTTCGTCTGCGTGATCAGCCGCGGAATAAACAACAGCACCAAGGCAGTCACAATCACCAACAGTGCGATCAGGACGACGGCGACGGCGACAGACCGAGGCAGATGCCGGTGTTCGAGCCAGCGGATGATTGGGTCCAGACCGAGCGCAATGAACAAGGCGATCCCAATGTAGCTGAGCACGGTGGACAGTGACGCAACGGCACCCCAAATGACAAGGCCGACTCCCACGCCCAAGGCCCCGATCAGGCCGACCCGGAAGGCCTTCAGATGACCGGCATCCATTTTCGGCTGTTGGGGCCGCCGCCCTCGGACGGTACGCCGCAAACTGCGCCTACCGGCGTCGTGCGGTCTAACTGCATACATGAGGTGGGAACGCCCTTCGCCCCGATACTGCCGCTGCGGCGGCTGCCAGAGCGCCGGCAGTGAGGAGCACGACGGCGGCGACGGCCACGTAGGAGTCCTTCCGGGAGGTGTGGGGCCGCTGCGTGTAGGCCCTTTCCGGCTCCTCGCCGCGGCCGGCCGAATCTGCGAACAGCGCCGCGGCCAGCAGCTCGGCCAGATGCATGCCCTCGCGTCCACCGGCGTCGCCTTGTTCAATCTGGGTCCGGCAGCTGAAACCATCGGCCAGGACGACGTCCTCGGTCGAGGCGGCGCGCAGGGCCGGGAACAAGACCCGTTCGCCGCAGGCCGTGGAGACATCAAAGTGGCCCGTCTCGAAGCCAAAGTTTCCGGTCAGCCCGCAGCAGCCGGAGTCCAACACCTTCGTGTTGACTCCCATCCCCTGCAGCAGGGACAGATCCGCGTCAAACCCCATCACCGCGTGCTGGTGGCAGTGCGTCTGGATCAGTGCACGGCGTGCCAGCGGGGGAGGTTTCCATCCCGGGCTGTGTTCAGTGAGCAGCTCGGCCAAGGTGACGCTCTGTTGGCGCAGGCGCTGCACATCGGGGTCATGCGGGAAGAGTTCGGCCGCATCGGAGCGGAAGACCGCCGTGCAGGACGGCTCCAGAGCCAGGATCAAGGTTCCCGCACGGAGGTAGAGGGAGAAGACGTGCACGGTGCGCTGGAGCACTTTTTTGGCAACATCGAGCTGGCCTGTGGAGATCCAGGTCAGGCCGCAGCAGACCGCTTCTTCCGGGGCCACTACTTCCCAGCCGGCAGCCTCCAGGACTTCCACCGCGGCCTGCGCCACGTGGGGAGGGAAGGAGTTGCTGAAGGTGTCCGGCCACAACACCAGGGGACCTCGATGTCCGGTGCCGCGTGGGCCGCGCTGCCGATACCAGCTCTGGAAGGTCTGCGGGGCAAACTGCGGGATCCGGCGCTGCGGTGCCGCCCCGGCGGCGGCCAGGGCGAGGCGGGAGAGGCCCGGCGCCTGAGAGAGAGCCTTACTCACCCGCGGAAGCCGGCAGGCCAGCTGCGCCCAGACCGGGAGCCAGCCCATCGAGTAGTGCGCCCGAGGACGCAGCCGTCCTGCATAGTGGTGGCTGAGGAATTCCGCTTTGTAGGTGGCCATGCCCACGTTGACCGGGCAGTCTTTTTTGCACCCCTTGCAGGCCAGGCACAGGTCCAGTGCGTCGAACACCGCGGTGGAGCGCCAACCGTCCAGGACGCACATCACACCGCCTGCATGCCGGCGGCATTTGCCCACTCCCACGCAGCCCAGCACGGCGGCGTCAAAACTTCCGCCGTCTGCCGGAAAGGCGAAATGCGTGCGCAGCTGTGCGGGCTGATAGGTGGTTCCCAGCCGAAGATTCTCATCAATCCGGTACGGCGCGTCCATTTTCCCGGGGTTCATCCGGTTGCCCGGATCGAAAATGGCCTTGAACTGGGCAAACGCGCGGATCAGCTGTGGACCGTACATGATGGGCAACAGCTCGGCCCGGGATTGCCCGTCGCCGTGTTCCCCGGAAAGGGAACCGCCCAGGGAAACCACCAGCCGGGCGGCGCGTTCCATAAACTCACGGAACTTCGCCACGCCGGCCGCGCTCACCAGGTCGAACGGAATCCGGGTGTGTACGCAGCCCTGCCCGTAATGTCCGTACAGAGACGCAGTGTCGAAGCCGAACTCTTGATACAGCGTCCCCAGTTCCCGAAGGCATCGGCCGATCTGCTCCGGTGCCACTGCGGAGTCCTCCCACCCGGACCACATATTTGCAAGCCCCGGAACCTGCGCGGTTGCACCAAGGGGCGCCTCGCGGACCTGCCGGATCTGCTGTTGGTGCGCGTCGTCGTCGAACACCGTCACGGTAGGTCCGGACCCGAATTGCTGCGCTGCCTGTGCAAAAGTTTGTGCGGTTGCCCCCGCCTGCTCCGGGGTATCCGCGCCGAACTGAACCAACAGCCACGCGCCCTGGCCTTCGGGCAGATACCTGATCGCGGCCGCGTTGAGCCCCTTCACCTGCTGGTAGCTGATGACTTTGGCATCGAAACCCTCCAGCGCGATCGGGTCGTATTCCAGCACGGCCGGTACGTCGTCGCCGCTGCTGCCCGCGTCAGGATACCCCAGCAACACCACAGACCGGGCGCGGACTACCGGCATAAGCCGCAGCTTTGCGCGGAGCAGCAGAACGCAGGTGCTCTCCGAACCAACCAACGCCTGCGCCAGATTATTAGTGTTCTCCGGCAGCAGGGAATCGAGGTTGTAGCAGGAGACGCGGCGCGGAATGTCCGGATAGGCGGCCCGGACGTCGGCGCCGTAGGTATCGCGCAGGGTCCGCAGCTGGCGGTATATTTCCGCCTTTCGCCCGCCCGAGCGGACAATGCCAGCATAGTCCTGATCCTCCGTGGTGGAGACGTCCATCCGGGTCCCGTCCGGCAGCATGACTTCCAGGGCCAGCGTGTTGTCCACCGTTTTACCCGTGCGTTGTGCGGTGGCACCGCAGGAATTGTTCCCGACTATCCCTGCGAGTGTGCAGTGATTGTGGGTGGCCGGTTCGGGCCCGAATTCCAGGCCGTGTGCCGCCAGCTGCGCATTGAGTTCGTCCAGCACAATCCCCGGCTCAACCCGGCAGCTGCGGTCTTGGACGTCGACGGAGAGCAGTGCGGTGCAGTATTTGGAAAAGTCGACGACGACGGCGGCATTGGTGCACTGCCCCGCCAGGCTTGTCCCGCCGCCCCGGGACAAGACCGGTGCGCCGAAATCCCGGCAGACCAGCATGGTCTCCGCAGCCGCCTCGACGGTGCGTGGGACCACCACGCACACCGGAAGCTGGCGGTAGTTGGAGGCGTCGGTGGAATACGCAGCACGGGATCCTGGATCGAAGCGGACTTCCCCGTCCACGCGTTCGCGCAGGGCTTTTTCCAGCCCGGCAGGGTCCAGGTCCCGGACGGGGGCGGCCGGGTCAGCGGGCCGGACGACGGGTTCGGGAAGATCAACACGTGTCATGACTGAGGCCTTTGTTAGTCCCGCACCCGAACACGCCCCTGCAGCTGCAGCCCGCATCCGCTCTGCCTATGCTAGGACCGCCCCAGCCCAGAAGTACAGGGTCCGCCGAGCCGGGATTACGGGCAGCTCTTAGCGCAGCCGGTTGGATGTGCCGGTGTGTACCATCCCATGGGAGACTGTAATGGTGTCCGTGGTGCGGATCCGATCGGCTGATGTACCCGACCGAGACCAGCCCCGGCCCCGTCCCCGTCCAACAGTTAGGAACGCCAGTGTCCCCCATGGCCCGCACCGCCCCGGTGCCTGCTGCCACCGATCCGGCGATTATTCGGAACTTTTGCATCATCGCCCACATCGACCATGGGAAATCCACCCTGGCAGACCGGATGTTGCAACTGACCGGTGCCGTGCAACAGCGCGATATGAAGGCCCAGTATCTGGACCGGATGGACATTGAGCGGGAGCGCGGCATCACCATTAAGTCCCAGGCGGTCCGCGTACCGTGGGAGATGGATGGAACAGCTTACTGCCTGAACATGATTGACACGCCCGGCCACGTGGACTTCACCTATGAGGTTTCCCGGTCCTTGGCGGCCTGCGAGGGTGCCATTCTGCTGGTGGACGCCGCGCAGGGCATCGAGGCGCAGACTCTGGCGAATCTGTACCTGGCGATGGAAAACAACATGACCATCATTCCGGTGCTGAACAAAATTGACCTGCCGGCAGCGCAGCCGGAGAAATACGCCGCGGAGATCGCTAATCTTATCGGCGGGGAGCCGGAAGACGTTCTGCTGGTGTCCGGCAAGACCGGCATGGGTGTCGAAGCTCTGTTGGATCAGATTGTCCGGGATATTCCGCCCCCGGTGGGGGACCCGGCTGCTCCGGCCCGCGCTATGATTTTCGACTCGGTGTATGACACCTACCGCGGTGTGGTGACGTACGTGCGCGTGGTGGACGGGCACCTGAAACCGCGTGAACGCATCCAGATGATGTCAACACGCGCCACCCATGAACTCCTGGAAATTGGGGTCAGTTCCCCCGAACCCACCGTCTGCCAGGGCCTGGGCGTGGGTGAAGTGGGCTACCTGATCACCGGCGTAAAGGACGTCCGGCAGTCAAAGGTCGGGGACACGGTGACCACGCTGCACAAACCTGCCGCGCAGTCCCTCGGCGGGTACCAGGACCCCAAGCCCATGGTGTTTTCCGGCCTGTATCCCCTCGACGGCACGGACTATCCGGTGCTGCGGGACGCGCTGCAGAAATTCACCCTCAATGATGCCGCCCTGGTATATGAGCCGGAGACATCCGCGGCGCTGGGGTTCGGTTTTCGTGTGGGCTTCCTGGGCCTGCTGCACTTGGAAATAACCCGTGAACGGCTGGAGCGGGAGTACAATCTAGACCTGATTTCAACAGCCCCAAACGTGGAATACGAAGTCACACTGGAGGATAAGAAAGTCCTCACTGTGACCAACCCCAGCGAGTACCCCACGGGCAAGATCGCCGAGGTCCGCGAGCCGATGGTAGCAGCCACGATCCTGGCTCCCACGGAATTTGTCGGTGCGATCATGGAACTGTGCCAGCAGCGGCGCGGGGTCATGGGCGGCATGGACTACCTCTCCGAGGACCGGGTGGAGATCCGCTATCGGCTGCCGCTGGCGGAAATTGTCTTCGACTTCTTTGATTTGCTTAAGTCAAAAACGCGCGGCTACGGCTCGCTGGATTGGAAGGCCGACGGCGACCAGGTCTCGGACCTGGTCAAGGTGGACATCCTGCTGCAGGGCGAACAGGTGGACGCCTTTAGCGCCATCACACACCGTGATAAGGCTTATGCGTACGGCGTCATGATGACGGGCAAGCTGCGTGAGCTCATTCCCCGCCAGCAGTTTGAGGTCCCGATCCAGGCGGCCATCGGCGCCCGCATCATTGCACGCGAGAGCATCCGTGCGATCCGTAAGGACGTGCTGGCCAAGTGCTACGGCGGTGACATCACGCGCAAGCGCAAACTGCTGGAGAAGCAAAAAGAAGGTAAGAAGCGGATGAAAATGGTCGGCCGGGTCGAGGTGCCCCAGGAGGCATTCATTGCCGCGCTGTCCTCGGATGAGTCCAAGGACAAATCGAAAAAGTGACGTGCGAATCGGAAGGCCGTCATGCCTAGCACTCTTCCCCTTGGCGACCCGGCGCCGGGCGACGGTGTTCTGCCGGGGCAGGCGGCAGACGGCGCCGCTGGGCGCGGCTTCAGTCTGTACGCGCATATTCCGTTTTGTGCCGTCCGCTGCGGATATTGCGATTTCAATACCTACACGGCAACGGAGCTTGGCGGCGGCGCATCGCAGGACGCCTACGCCGCCACGGCCGCTTCGGAAGTGACCTTCGCCGCCCGGGCGATGCAGGAGTCCGGGCTGCCGGAGCGTAAATTGGCTACCGTGTTTTTTGGTGGCGGCACCCCGACGTTATTGCCCGCCCGTGACCTTGTCTCGGTGTTGCGTTCGGCAACCGACGCCTGGGGGGTGTCCCAGGACGCTGAGATTACCACCGAAGCCAATCCGGATTCGGTCAGCCAGGATTCCCTGCGGGAGCTTGCCGATGGGGGTTTCACCCGGGTCTCCTTCGGCATGCAGTCAGCGGTCCCGCACGTGCTGCGGGTTCTGGACCGAACGCATGACCCGGCCAGGGTGCCGCAGGCCATTGAATGGGCCCGGACCGCCGGACTCAAGGTAAGTGTGGACCTGATCTACGGCACGCCGGGGGAATCCGAACTGGATTGGGCGACATCCGTACGGACAGCTCTGAGTTACCAGCCGGACCACATTTCCGCTTATTCGCTCATTGTCGAGGACGGTACAAAGCTAGCGGCCCAGATCCGGCGTGGACAGGTCCCCGGCATCGAGGACGACGACCATGCCGCCAAGTACACGCTGGCGGACGCGTTGTTCCAGGCCGCCGGACTGGCCTGGTATGAGGTCAGCAACTGGGCCCGGACGCCGGAGGACGCCTGCCGGCACAACTTGGCCTATTGGCACGGGGACGACTGGTGGGGAATCGGTCCTGGCGCACATTCGCACATCGGCGGTGTCCGCTGGTGGAATGTCAAACATCCCACCGCGTACGCCGGGCGTCTGGCCCGCGGCCAGTCGCCGGCGGCCGGCCGGGAGACGCTGAATGCCGAAACCCGCGAGATGGAACGGATCATGTTGCTGACGCGATTGTCCGGCGGAATCCAGGTGGACTCTTTGTCCGCCGGGGCCAGGCACGCCATGGCCCAGCTGATAGCGGATGAGTTGATAGACGCCCGCGCAGCTTTCGCCGGGAGGCTGCAGCTCACGCTCCGAGGCAGGCTGCTGGCGGACGCCGTAGTGCGCCGGTTGCTTCCGGACTGACGCGGACCGCGCCCGGTGGACAAGCAGTGACAGTGACGATCAGTGACAGTGACGATCATCGTCGGTGACAAGTACTGTCCGTGACAAGTACTGTCGGTGAGAAGTACTGGCCGTGACAGCCACGGTCAGTGGATCAGACGAAAACTCAAGGCATAGCGGTAGGGCTGGCCGCGGTTAACATGCACGGCGGCGATGACCGAAAAGACGGTGAGGAAAATCCAGATTCCTACCGCGAGAAAGGCGAAGACCGTACCGGTCGCAGGCGAAATGCCCGATAAAACAACAGCAATGATGTTTGCCACGGCCGCCACAATTGTCGGCGGAACCGTGAAGTTCAACGCTTCTCTGGACTCCTGCGCGGTGAACGGTCCGCGGTCCCGAAAGACTAGATAGATGATCAGCGACGGGATGAAACCGAGAATTCCGCCGCAGTGGGCCATGAAGGCCCACTGCCTATCTTCAGCCGGCGTCAATGCCGGTGCGCTGGCCGGGACAGCCTCGTAGTGGGCAGGCTCCCGGTGGTCGGCAGCTGGCTCGGATCCGGCGGTTCTGGTGCCGGAGCCGAAATGTCCGTTAGCGCTGCTGCCGTGTGCTGTCTTAGCCACTGGCTGGTTCCTCTATCTCAAATTGGCCGAGCGGATGCTCGTTACTTCCTCCTAGGATACTGGAACTGTCAGGAAATCGATCACTTCCTCGACGCGCCCCAATAGCGCTGGCTCAAGATCGGCGTAGCTGCTGACCTTTCCCAACAGCCTCCGCCACCCCAGTGCGACGTCTGTTGGCGTCCGGTGCGGCCAGCCGAAGGACCGCAGGATTCCCACCTTCCACTCCACCTCGCGGGGCACCTGCGGCCAGACCGGGATGCCGAGCACCTGCGGGCGGATGGCCTGCCACACGTCCACATAGGGATGTCCCACAATGAGCACATTGTCCCGCGCCCCCGGCACCCGCATGGCATCGGCGGCTATCCGGGATTCCTTGGAACCGTTCACAAGATGATCCACCAAAATTCCGAGCCGGCGGCCCGGGCCGGGGGCGAAGGCCCGAATGGCGCCGGCAAGGTCATCGACGCCGTGCAGTGGTTCCACAACGATTCCCTCCACGCGCAGATCGTCACCCCAGACCTTCTCGACTAATTCGGCGTCGTGCTTGCCTTCCACCCAAATCCGGCTCGCCTTGGCCACCTGCGCACGCTGCCCGGAGACCCGGACCGAGCCCGAAGCCGTCCGCGTCCCCGGTCCGTTGGCCCCTACTTTCCTGGTCACCGGAGCGACTATTTCGACGGGGCGTCCTTCGAGTAAAAAACCAAAGCCGAGTTGAAAAGATTTTGTTTTCCCGCGGCCGTCCTCGAGGACCAGGATATGCATGCCGCCGGACTTCTCGGTCCGGAGCACTGCGCCCACCCAGCCGCTCTGCACGTCTTCCAGCACTAATCCCGCGGTGGCCTGTACCTGCGGTAGAGCGGTCCGGGCGGGGGCAGAAAGGTCCTGCGGACCCCACTGGTCATAACTCACGGCACGTACCTCTCATCGCGGAGCTTTCATGCTAGCAACCCGAAGCTGCCCGATTGTGCTCTCAGCGTGCGCCGGTAAACCCCTGCTGCAGGCCCGGCAGTGAAAGTATTAGACTTAGCAGTTGGACACGCAGAGTGCTAATGTCTGCCGCTATCGGTGAACGCGCGGCTTTTACGAACCGGACCGGGTGGAGGTGGGTGGATGAGCGAGCCGCGCAAACTTGAGGTATTGCGGGCGATTGTCGAGGACTACGTTCATTCGCGCGAACCCGTCGGATCCAAGGCCTTGGTCGACCGCCATCATCTGGGGGTGTCCAGTGCCACTATCCGCAACGACATGGCGGCGCTGGAGGAAGACGGACTGATCACTGCTCCGCACACCAGCTCGGGCCGGATTCCGACGGATAAGGGCTACCGGCTTTTCGTCGACCGGATTTCGGCCGTTCAACCCCTGTCGGCTGCTGAACGGCGGGCTATTCAGGCGCTGCTTAACGGCTCCGATGACTTGGATGACATCCTGGACCGCACCGTCCGCACTCTGGCGCACCTGACGAATCAGGTCGCCGTCGTACAGTACCCGCGGACCACTTCCGCCACGGTGCGGCATATTGAATTCGTCCTGCTCGCCCCGCATCAGGTGCTGATTGTGCTGATTCTGGGGACCGGGAAGGTTGATCAGCGCGTGATCGACGCCGGCCAGCAGCTGGACGAAGCAACGTTGGCCCAGCTGAGAGGCACCTTTCTGGCCGCAGTGCTGGGGATGGAGCTGACGGCGCTGCCGGCGGCGCTGGCGGCGGTCCCGGGGGCGCTGTCGAGGGAAACGAAGCAGGCGGGTCTCCGGCTGGCCGCGGCTCTCGCCCAGCTGGCGGTTGCCGCCCGCGAGGATCGCTTTGTCATGGCGGGAACAGCCAATCTGGCACGATCCAATGTGGACTTCCCCTTAAGCATTGGCCCGGTGCTGGACGCTCTGGAGGAACAGGTCGTCATGTTGCGGCTGCTCGCTGACATGGCCCAGGACGCGCGGGGCGTGTCGGTCAGCATCGGACGGGAAAACCCGCACGACGCCCTGGTGGAAGCGTCGGTGGTGGCGACCGGCTACGGGCCTGATGCACTGGCGAAAATCGGTGTGCTGGGCCCCACTCGGATGGACTACCCCAACACCATGGCGGCGGTGCGCGCGGTGGCCCGCTACCTTTCGAGGATTTTGGCCGGCTGAGCCGCGCCGACAAACGCAAAAGACCAAACAGACAAACGTGTTGACAGATAGGGTCTGGCCCGAGTTCGGCGCCGCGAGGTGTCCGCAGCCGGCCAGCCAGAGGACAATAGAGAAAGTAAGAGAACTTGAGTAACCATTACGACGCACTGGGCGTGTCCCGGGATGCCACCGGCGAGGAAATCAAAAAGGCCTACCGCAAACTGGCCCGCAAGTACCATCCCGACGTCGCCGAGGGGGACGACGCCCAAGACCGTTTCAAGAACGTCAGCCACGCCTACGAGGTGCTCTCGGACCCCGCTAAGCGACGCATCTACGACACGACCGGAAACGAAAACGGGACGGACAACGGTTCGGGTGCCGGTTTCGGTGGCCAGGGTTTTGCCTTTCAGGACATCTTCGAGACCTTCTTCGGCGGCTCCGGGCACTCCGGGCCGGCACCCCGGACCCGTCGGGGCCAGGATGCGCTGATCAACGTCCGGATCGACCTGCGTGACGCCGTTTTCGGGGTCAATAAGAAGATCGAGGTGGAAACCGCCGTCGTCTGCACCAGCTGCGACGGCAGCTGCTGCCGGCCCGGCACGCGTCCGACCACCTGCGACATCTGCCACGGCAGCGGCCAGATACAGCGTCCGGTGCGTTCCATCCTTGGCCAGGTGATGACGGCGGCGCCGTGCGGATCCTGCCAGGGATTTGGCACCATGATTTTGGATCCCTGCAATGAATGCAACGGCGAGGGCCGCGTACGCAGCCGCCGCACTTTGACCATTAAGGTTCCTGCGGGAGTGGGAACCGGTACGCGGATCCAGCTCGGCGGCCAGGGCGAGGCAGGCCCTGCTGGCGGCCCTGCCGGCGATCTGTATGTGGAAATCAAGGTCACCAATGATCCCTCCTTCCTGCGCGACGGTGACGATCTGCACGCAACTTTAAGCGTGCCGATGACGGCGGCCGCCCTCGGCACCGAATTAACGCTGGAGACGTTCGACGGCGAGCAGCCGATCAGCGTGAAGTCCGGTCTGCAGTCCGGTGAAGTCATCCTGCTGCGCGGCCTGGGTGTGACGCATCTGCGCGGCTACGGCCGCGGGGATCTTAAAGTCCACATCAATGTTGAAACGCCGGTACGGATTGACGCTGCCCAACAAGATCTGCTCAAGCAGCTGGCAGCACTGCGCGGCGAACAGGTCAGCGAGGGCAAATTGGTGACCAGCGGTGGAATGTTCTCCAAACTGCGGGATAAGTTTGGAAGCCTCTAGGGCGCATGACTAGCCCCATATTCTTCGCCGGTGCCGGTGAACTTGCTGCGCTGGCTGTTGGTTCGATTTTTGTCCTTGGCGGGGCGGAGGGCCGGCACGCGAGCACGGTCAAACGTCTCGGTGCCGGCGAACGGATTGATCTGGTGGACGGGGCCGGTCGGCGGGTGACCGGCGTGGTGCGTTCGGCGGGCGGCGGGGAACTGACCCTGCTCGTGGACGGGGTGAGCGTCGAGCCGGGTCCAGCTCTTCGACTGGTGCTCGTTCAAGCCCTGGCCAAGGGCGATCGCGACGAACTCGCCATCGAAACGGCCACCGAACTCGGTGCCGACGGCTTTGTCCCCTGGCAGGCCGAGCGTTCCATCGTCCGGTGGAAAGGCGAGCGGGCCGCGAAGTCCCTGGCGAAGTGGCGCGCAACTGTCACGTCCGCGGCCAAACAGGCCCGGCGGGCCTGGGTCCCCGACGTCACTGAGGCCGTGGACACCACCGCACTGCTGCCGCATATCCAGGCCGCGGCGCTGGCTCTGATCCTGCATGAAGAAGCATTGCTGCCGCTCACCGTGGCCGTGACGCAATGGCGGGCGCGGGACTTGACGGAGCAGGACTTGACGGGGCTGGACGTGAAGGAGCAGGACTTGACGGGCCTGGACGTGAAGGGTGGGGAAACAGCCACGCTGAAACCGGGTACTCCGGGACAAATCCGGGAGATCCTCATCCTGGTCGGTCCGGAGGGCGGGATCAGCCCCCGGGAGCTGGATCTACTCACCGGAGCCGGCGCGGTTCAGGTACGCCTAGGCCCACACGTACTGCGCTCGTCCACCGCCGGCCCCGCCGCCGTCGCCCTGCTCAGCGTTGATCTGCACCGCTGGTAGGTTCAGCTGACGGTGATGATTTTCGAGTCGACGCCGTCCTGAGCTGCGGGGTCGGTCTGAACCGCGCGGAAAACCCGCAATTCATAGGAGCCGGCCGGCGGCCGCAGGCTGAAGGTGAAGGCGCCGAGTTGGGACGGTCCGGTGCTCACAGCTACCTTTCCGCTCTGGTACGGGCTTTCGCGGCCGTCCGATCCTCGTTTGATCAGCTGCCAGCCGAGTTCTCCCGTGCCGGAGATTCCTTGGCCGGTGACCAGGACCGGGGACGTAAGAGTGCTGCCTGCCTGTGGATCAATGATCCACACCGGGGCGACAAAACCGCTGTCCCGCACTAGAGGTTTATCCAATTTGACCTTGCCGAAAGCCAGATAATCGGTGTGTCCGTCAACCAGCAGCGATACCTGGACGGGCTGATTGGCAACGATGAGGCCAGCATTGGCCGCGGCCGCGGTGGCCGTGTAGACGAGTTGGGCCAAGGCGCGCTGGGCGATACCTTCATCGACGTTGGTGCTGAAAGCATCGGCGGAAATATCCACCGTGATGACATTCTTCGCGGAGATGGACGCCCCGAGTTTGCTGGGCTTTTTCCACGGCGTGAAATAGTCGCTGTCCAGCGGCTTATCCTCCGTCATGGCCAGCAGGGCGGCCTGGATAGGATCTCCGTTACCCTCCACAGCGAGGAACTCACGGTACAAAAAGACGCCGTTGCCGCTGTGCCCGAGCCAGTAGACCGGCAACTTGGCCGACGATTGGGCCGACTCCAAGGGAGCCGACGTCACGGGGGAGGTCGCCGAGCTTCCAACCGAGGCGGGCATGGTGGTGTCTGCCGGCGGTGGCGAACTATCCGGGCTGCAGCCGGTGATAAACAGGCCTGTACAAAGAAGAACAACTCCCGTCACAGTGCTGCGGCGGGAGGTTCGCTGACGGGCCAAAGACGCAGACAGAGGTATAGATCCGATGATGCATCCTTTCCGCGGAGACCCGCAACAGCCGCCCGCCGACGCCGGAGCCTTATCTACCCTTGCACAGCGTCCGCGGCCAGACTGACCTCAGGGCGCTTTCCGGCGGAACTGAAACCGTATCGAAACCCTTTTGAGATCGCTCCGATATTCCCTGTGCCCGAGCTGTGAGCGGCGAGGGTTGACGTCTTCGGTTGGCGGGGCCTGGGTGCAGGCTTCTCAGCGCAGGTCCAATGAGTGCCGGAACCACTGCCGTAAGATGCCAGTACCGTGGGATGCCACTGCCGTAAGATGCCAGTACCGTAAGATCCAGTACCGTAAGATAAGGGCAAGAACGTGTTGGGAAAACACGTCAAATACATCAGGGAGAGATTCCGGGCCGGACGCGGCCGGCCGATATGACAGATTCAACAGCAAGCAACAGCCCTTCGCGGCAACCCGCCGGCGCCTCTTTCGTGGAGCTTCCGCAGCCCGGCAGTAGAACCGAAGTGGTTTCCTTCGACTCTCCGGAGCAAATGGTGCAGTCCTTGGGTGCCCAGGATGAGGCGCTGCGTTTCGTCGAAGCCGCTTACCCAACGCTTGACTTCCATGTCCGCGGCAACGAACTCTC
The DNA here is from genome assembly GCF_026627425.1 of Arthrobacter endolithicus. Classification (GTDB taxonomy): domain Bacteria; phylum Actinomycetota; class Actinomycetes; order Actinomycetales; family Micrococcaceae; genus Arthrobacter_M. Next base: position 86,004 of record NZ_JAPNLH010000002.1, on the reverse strand, counting down.
GATCTCCGGCCCGGCGGCGGACGTACCGCGGATCATGCGCCTCTTTGAAGAGGTCCGGGGCCTGGTGGAGCGTCGCACGACGGTCACCCCTGCGGTGCTGGAACAGCTGGTGTCCATGCTGCACTCCCAGGCGGCGTCGCCCGTTGACGTCCTCACACACAATATTCTCTCCAGCAGGGGCAGGACCATCCGGCCTAAGACGCTGAATCAGAAAAATTACGTGGATGCCATTGACGCCAACACCGTTGTCTTTGGGATCGGCCCGGCCGGAACGGGAAAGACGTATCTCGCCATGGCGAAGGCCGTCCAGGCTCTGCAGCAAAAGGAAGTCACGCGGATTATCCTCACCCGGCCCGCTGTTGAGGCCGGCGAACGGCTGGGCTTTCTGCCGGGCACCCTGAGCGAGAAGATCGATCCGTATCTGCGTCCCTTATACGACGCCCTGCACGAGATGATGGATCCGGAGTCAATTCCGCGGCTGATGGCCGCCGGCACGATCGAAGTGGCTCCACTGGCCTATATGCGCGGCAGGACGCTCAATGACGCGTTTATTATCCTCGACGAGGCCCAGAACACGACGCCGGAACAGATGAAGATGTTCCTGACCCGGCTCGGCTTCGGTTCAAAGATGGTGGTGACCGGGGATGTGACCCAGGTTGATCTGCCGGCCGGGGCAAGGTCCGGGCTGCGGATAGTCGAAAAAATACTCACCGGCATCGACGATGTCCATTTTTCCTTTCTCGAGGCCGCCGATGTAGTGCGGCACAAGCTTGTCGGCGACATTGTCAGGGCCTACGGCCGCTGGGACGAAGAGCAAATTCTTAGCGGATACAGCGGCCACGCCGCAAACGGACGGCCATGAGCATCGAAGTCAACAATGAATCGGGTATCTCCGTGCAGGAAACGGAACTGGTCCGGCTGGCACGGTTCATTCTCGAACGGCTCTACGTCCATCCGCAGGCCGAGCTCTCGATCATTCTGGCCGACGCCGAGGCGATGGAGAAGCTGCACATCGAGTGGATGGATGAGCCAGGACCCACCGATGTGCTGTCCTTCCCGATGGACGAGCTGCGCCCCGGAACTCCCGAGCGGCCGTCTCCGGCCGGTCTGCTCGGGGACATCGTGCTCTGCCCGCAAATTGCGGCCGAGCAGGCGCAAACGGCCGGGCATCCGATGGCCGAAGAGCTGCTGCTGCTCACCACGCACGGCCTCTTGCACCTGCTAGGTTACGACCACGGCGAGCCCGAGGAGAAGGAAGAGATGTTCGCCCTCCAGCGCGAACTGCTCTCCGTCTTCCTGGGCAAGGAAGCACCCAGGGAGACCATGCAGTGATCACCCTGGCGTTGACCGCTATGGGACTTATCTTCCTTGCCTTTGCGGCCGTGCTGACCGCGGCGGATGCGGCATTCAACTTCTTCCCCCGGCATGATGCGGAAACCGTTGCGGCGCACAGCCGGGGCGTTTCGCTGCAGAAAATCCTGGCAGCTCCGGTGGCCCATATGAATGCACTGCGGTTCTGGCGGGTCTTTTTTGAAATGGCCGTCGCCGTCTGTGTCGCGGTGCTCTTTTTGAACTTGGTGGACAACCTCTGGCTCGCCGGGCTGGTGGCCACCGCCGTCATGACCGTGATTGCCTTCGTTTTGGTCGGCGTATCCCCGCGCCAGCTGGGCCGGTTGCACTCGGCTGCGGTCGTCGGCAGGACCGCTGCGCTGGTGCGTTTTCTGTGCTGGCTGTTGGGTCCGGTACCCGGCTGGCTGGTTCGGCTTGGAAACATCGTGGCTCCGGGTGCTCCGGTCGGGGACAATGCGTTTGTCAGCGAAGAGGAGTTCCGCGAGTTCGTTGACCGGGCGAGCGATTCGGAGATGATCGAGGACAACGAAGCCGAAATGATCCAGAGCGTTTTTGATCTCGGCGACACCGTCGTGCGCTCGGTCATGGTGCCACGGACGGACATAGTCAGCATCGACAAGGGCTCCTCGCTGGCGGAGGCCATGACGCTGTTCCTGGACTCGGGCTACTCCAGAATTCCGGTCATCGGCGACAATACGGATCAGATCCTGGGAATTTTGTACCTAAAGGACGTCGTTGCCACCGAACACCGGCTGGCCGCCACCGCAACCGCCCCGCCGGTGGAAATCATAGCCCGCGCCGTGCGCTACGTGCCGGATTCCAAACTCGTGACCGACCTCCTGAAGGAACTTCAGGGTGAATCGACCCACGTCGCTATCGTGATCGACGAGTATGGCGGCACCGCCGGGCTGGTGACACTTGAGGATCTTATCGAGGAGATTGTGGGGGAGATCGTCGATGAGTACGACTCCGAGGCCCCGGAGGTCCAGGACCTGGGCCAAGGCCGTTATCTGGTCAGCGCGCGGCTGGGTGTTGACGACCTGGGTGAGCTTTTCGGGCTGAGCCTGGACGACGACGAAGTGGACACCGTGGGCGGGCTCCTCGCCAAACAGTTGGGCCGCGTACCCATCGTTGGCAGTGAAGCGCAGGTGTCCGGAATCCACCTGCACGCCCAGCGGCTGGAAGGCCGGCGTAACCGGGTCAGTCATATCATTGCCACCGCGCCGGTAGCGGCGGACACTGAACCTACGACCGACGCCGAATTCAACGCACTCATGCACGACGACGATAGTAACCGCGCCGGTAACAGCGCCGACAACAGCGCGACAGGGAGCAAGGCATGACGAAGTCTAAGAAAAAGAGCCAGCAGGGTAGCGATGACCAGTACGGCGGTTTCCGTGCCGGCTTCGCTGTCCTGGCAGGGCGCCCGAACGCGGGAAAGTCCACCCTGACCAACGCCCTGGTAGGGCAGAAGGTGGCCATCACATCCGCCAAACCGCAGACAACCCGGCATACCATTCGTGGCATCGTGCACCGGGAGGACTTCCAGTTGATCCTGGTGGACACCCCTGGGCTGCACCGTCCTCGGACCCTGCTGGGCCAGCGGCTGAACGATCTGGTGGCCGCGACCCTCTCCGAGGTGGACGCGATAGGTTTCTGCCTTCCGGCCAACGAAAAGATCGGTCCCGGAGACCGATTCATTGCCAAGCAGCTGGCCAATGTCGGGAATAAGCCAATAGTCGCCCTTGTCACCAAAACGGACCTGGTGGACCGGCAGGCGCTGACCGAACAACTGCTGGCCGTGGCGCAGTTGGGCCGGGAGGTGCTCGGCGCTGACGGCTGGGCGGACATCATTCCGGTATCCGCTGCGGACGGCTTCCAGGTGGAGACCGTCTCCACCGTGCTGGCCGGGTTCATGCCGCCGTCGCCGCCGCTGTACCCCGATGGTGAGCTCACCGACGAGCCGGTGGCCGTCATGGTGGCCGAACTTGTCCGCGAGGCAGCGCTGGAAGGCGTCCGCGACGAACTTCCGCACTCCCTGGCTGTCGTCGTGGAGGAAATTATTCCGCGCGAAGGCAGGGCAGAGGACAACCAGTTCCTGGATGTGCGCGTGAACCTCTATGTGGAGCGTCCCTCACAGAAGGCAATCATCATCGGTCGGGCGGGATCGCGGCTTCAGGAGGTCGGCAGCGCGGCACGCAAAGGCATCGAAGCGCTGCTCGGAACGCGCATCTATCTGGACCTGCATGTCAAGGTGGCCAAGGACTGGCAGCGCGATCCAAAACAGCTCGTCAAGCTCGGCTTCTAGCGCACTCGGGCAGGGTACAGGCCGGGCAAAGGTTACGCCCAGCTCGGTGCCCCTACACTTAGCTGAGGTATTTATCGTCTACGGAAGGTTTTTCAATGGCGCGACGTCGTACCCGTCCGGGTGCTGATGCCGGGCATCAGGGTAGTTCCCGTGCCGAAGCAGCGCCGGCCAGCACCGGCCGGCACTTCCGTGCGCGGCGGCGTACCGCGCTCTGGCTGAAAATCACTGCCGCAGCGGTTGCCTTCGTGGTGGTCGGAGCCGTAGCCGTCGGCGGCTTCATGGTGATGCGATTGCAGAGCAACGTCCAGGTGGGCGAGCTGAACCTGGCCGATGGTGCCAGCACCAAGGCCGGAGTGGATAACAGCAAAGACGATCTGCAGATCCTCATCCTGGGTAGCGACACACGCGACGGCGCCAACGGCGCCTACGGGACCTCGGCCGACGCCTCGGGTGAAGGCCACTCGGATGTGATGATGTTGATGAACATCTCCAAGGACAACAAACAAGTCAGTGTTGTCAGTTTTCCCCGTGACCTGATGGTGCCCCTTCCTGCGTGCAAGGACCCCAAGAGCGGTCAGACGTATCCGGCGCAGGCGCTGGGACAGCTGAACACCGCGCTGAACAACGGCGGCCCCGGCTGTACTGTGGCGGCGATTAACCAGCTCACCGGCCTGAACATTGACCACTTCATGCTGGCCGACTTCACCGCGGTCAAGGATTTGTCCAACGTGATCGGCGGCGTCGAAGTCTGCGTCGACCACTCGGTGAACGACGTGAACGGTTCCGGGCTGGTGCTCCCGGCAGGGAAGAGCCTGGTGCAGGGCGAACAAGCACTCGCCTTCCTTCGGACCAGACATTCCTTCGGTGATGCGAGCGACATCGCGCGGATTCAGGCCCAGCAGTATTTCCTTGGCTCCATGATCCGCAAGGTTAAGAGCGATAAAACCCTTTCCGATCTGCCCAAGGTTTACAACATTGCGGACGCGATTACCAAAAACCTGACGATTGACAGCGGCCTGGCCAACATACCCGCCATGGTGGCAATCGCCAATCGGCTAAAGAACGTCGATCTGGCGAAAGTTGCGTTCATTACGGCCCCCTGGGTGCCTTTCCCAGCGGACCCGAATCGCAATGTCCTCTCCCAGCCGGCGGCCAATGATCTCTTCACCGCGCTGCACAACGGCACGGACCTGACCGGCGGTTCAACCGCTGGCGCCTCGACCAGTCCGCCGGCACCGCCCGCACCGGCACCGCCTTCAGCGGCGGCGCAGGCACCAACTGTAGCTGCGCCGTCGGCGGCTGCCTATGACAGAAGCATCCAGCCGATCACTGTTGTCAACGCGACCGGAATCCCCGACCGCACCACGGAGTTGGCCGCCGCACTGCAGGGAGCCGGATACACGGATCTTCTGCAGACCCCGGCAAGCACGACTGCCACGACGACCATCGGCTACGGGGAGGGGTTCCAGGATGTCGCCACTGACGTCGCGGCACTCTTCGGGATCCCCGCCAGCGCCCTGGTGGCATCAACGGGCATCAACGGCGTCCGGCTGAACATCGGCACGGACTTCGCCTCTGGAACCACCTTCGGCAAGACCGTGCTGCCGCCTAATATTGTGGCCAGCACCGCGGACCAGTCAGGAAAGTGCCTAACGGTCAATCCGGACATGTACCCGCCGAACTAGCAGACATTTCCGCGACGGCCGCGCCCGCCAACGACAAGGACCCCTGCTGAAGCGGGGGGGGGGCCTTGTCTGCAACGGGTGCGGCGGGGTTGGTGCCACGCGCATGGTTGCTGGATCGGCAGGGCTACCAGATACGCACCCGATCCGCGGGATCCAGCCACAGTCCGTCAGAAGCGCCGACACCGAACGCGTCGTGGAAGGCATCGAGATTACGCACGACGGCGTTGCAGCGGAGTTCCGCGGGGGAGTGTGGATCCACGGTGAGCCTGCGCAAAGCCTCTTCAGCCCTGATTTTGCTGCGCCAGCATTCGGCCCAGGAGAAGAAGAACCGCTGGGCCCCCGTCAAACCGTCGATGATCGGTGGCTCCTGGCCATCGCGGCTGAGCAGATAGGCCTGGTATCCGATGGTCAGACCGCCCAAATCACCGATGTTCTCGCCCAGGGTCAATTCGCCGTTGACAAAGTGTCCCGGCGCCGCTTCCGGACTCAGGACGTTGTACTGTTCCACCAACTTGGCAGTGAGCTGGTCAAACGCCGTTCGATCGGCCTCAGTCCACCAATTGCGTAACGCGCCCGTGCCGTCGAATTGAGAGCCCTTGTCATCGAAACCATGACCAATCTCGTGGCCGATCACGGCGCCGATCCCACCGTAGTTAGCGGCGTCGTCGGCGTCTGCGTCGAAGAACGGCGGCTGCAAAATAGCCGCGGGGAACACCACCTCGTTCATCGTCGGGTTGTAATAGGCATTGACCGTCTGCGGGGTCATCAGCCATTCGCCGCGGTCGATCGGTGCGCCGATTTTCGCCAGTTGGCGTTCGAGCTCAAATTGGTGGCTTCGCTCGAGATTCCCGGTCAGATCCCCGGCGTCAATGACAAGGGAGGAATAATCGCGCCATTTGTCCGGGTAGCCGATCTTGGGGGTGAAAGCCGTCAGTTTTTGCAGCGCGCGCTCAATGGTGTCCGCGCTCATCCAGGTCAACGCCGAGATGCTTTGCCGGTAGGCCTCGATCAGGTTGGCGACCAGAAGCTCCATCCGGACCTTGTGGCTTTGGGGGAAGTGCCGCCCCACATAGATCTGGCCGACGGCCTCGCCGAGGGATCCCTGCACTAAGGCGACACCGCGCTTCCAGCGCTCCTTGATCTCCTCCGTGCCACTGAGCGTGGTGCCGTAAAACGCGAAGTCCGCGTCGACAAAGTCGCTGGAAAGGTAGGACGCCGCGCCGGAAATTATCCGCAGGGCCAGCCATTCCTGCCAGTCGCCCAGGGGCTTGTGTGTGAGCAGCTGCGCGGCCCCAGTGAAGAATTCGGGCGTGGCCACTACCAGCTCGACGGACTTGCCTGCGGGCAGCGCCATGCCCTCGAACCACTGGGCCAGCAAGGGAAATAAAGCGAGTGCCTCTTCGCGGGTTTTCAGGTTGTAGGTCTTTTGCGGGTCCCGCATGGTTACGTTATCCCAATGCACGGCGGCGATGTCCGTCTCCAGCGACATGACTCTTCCGGCGGCGGCAGCTGCGTCCGGAATACCCGCCAGCGTGAACATGGTCGAGACGTAGGCAACGTAGGCGTTACGGATCGGTGCGAATTGGTCCTCTCGGTAGTACGACTCATCCGGCAGGCCGAGGCCGCCCTGATACAGATGCAACAGGCACCGCTGCGGGTCGCCGGCATCATTGTTCACGTAGCCGCCAAACAGTCCGTCGTTGCCGACGCGGTCCAGCATGCCCATCGTGCGGACCAAGGATTCGATGTCGTCGCTGGCGAAGATTGCGGCCAGCCGCTGTGCCAGGGGAGCGGCTCCGGCGGACTCAATGCCGGCCTCGTCCATGAAGCTGGTGTAAAGATCACCGATCTTGGCTTCCACGGACGCTTCCGCGGCCTCCGAGGCTCCCGCTGGTGCAGCCGCGGTGTCGCGGTTATGCCCTGCGCGCCCCGCCGCTTGTTCGATTATGATCCGTACGGCCGCTTCCGCCTCGTCACGGAGGGTCACGAAGGACCCGGTCAGGGCACGATCCGCTGGGATGATCTCGCGGTCAAGCCAATGACCGTTGACCCGGCGGTAGAGGTCATCCTGCGGACGCACCGATGGATCCCCGTTGTCGGACCTGATACCGCTGCGGCTGCTTGTGCGGCTGTCTGCGGCGTGCGCTGCTGGTTGTTGTGCTCCGGGCTGTGCTGCTGGTTGTGCACCCACGGCAGTCGTTTCGGCCTGCTGCGTAAAGGGAGTTGTCATCCGTTGTCTGCCTTCCGTAATGGATTTCCGCACCCATTGGTAACGACAGACATCGTCGTCCAAAAAGGAAAAAATATTGTCCTCACGGAGGCGGAAGAGCTGGTTCACCATCATCCCACGCCGCGTGTTAGGGTGAAAATGTGCGCACTGGAATGCTCCTTCTTAGTTGCCGCGGCGAGGCCAAATACCCGTTGACCTAGACGTCCTGCAGACCAGCCTGGAAAAGGCTGGGCAGGCTTGGTGGGCAGCTGGCAGGCCAATCCCTCGCTGCGGAGTTTGTGGTGCCCGGCCAATCTGTCATCGAAGAGCGAATAGAAAAGGCCAGACCAATGCGAAACGCCCAAAAACCATCCGGGATGCCCGTCCACCGCTACATCCCGTTCGATCAGCAAATCACCGTGGAACTGCCGGACCGTACGTGGCCGGACAAGACCATCACCAAAGCCCCGCGCTGGTGCGCCGTGGACCTGCGCGACGGCAACCAGGCGCTGATTGACCCGATGAGTCCGGGGCGGAAGCTGAAGATGTTCCAGCTGCTGGTGAGCATGGGCTACAAGGAGATCGAAGTTGGTTTCCCGTCCGCGTCGCAGACGGACTTCGATTTTGTCCGGCAGCTCATCGAGGGCGGCCATATCCCGGACGACGTCACCATTCAAGTGCTGACGCAGGCCCGCGAGCACCTGATCGAGCGGACGTATGAGGCGCTCCTCGGGGCCAAAACGGCCATAGTCCATCTGTACAATTCAACGTCGGTCCTGCAGCGCCGGGTTGTGTTCAACCAGGATCAGGACGGCATTCTGGACATCGCGCTGCAGGGCGCAAGGCTGTGCAAAAAATACGAAGAGTCCCTCGCGGATACGCAGATCACCTACGAATATTCCCCAGAGTCCTTTACCGGCACAGAGCCCGAGTACGCCGTCCGGGTCTGCAACGCCATCGCGGATATTTTTGAGGCCTCCGCGGACCGTCAGGTGATCATCAACCTGCCGGCAACCGTTGAGATGGCCACCCCCAATATCTATGCCGATTCCATCGAATGGATGAGCCGTAACCTGCACCCGCGTGAAGGCATCATTCTCTCCCTGCATCCGCACAATGACCGTGGGACGGGTGTTGCGGCGGCGGAATTGGGCTATCTGGCCGGGGCCGACCGGATCGAGGGCTGCCTGTTCGGTAATGGCGAGCGGACGGGCAACGTTGATCTGGTGACGCTGGGGCTTAATCTGTTCAGCCAGGGCGTGGACCCGATGATCGACTTCTCCAACATCGATCAGATACGCCGCACCGTGGAGTACTGCAATCAGCTGCCCGTGGGGGAGCGTGTGCCGTACGGCGGGGACCTCGTTTTCACGGCCTTTTCGGGCTCGCATCAGGATGCCATCAAGAAGGGTTTCGAAGCCCTCGAGCGCGACGCCGAGCAGGCGGGCAAAAACGTCCAGGACGTCACGTGGGCTGTCCCCTACCTCCCCGTGGACCCGAAGGATTTGGGTCGCAGCTACGAAGCGGTCATCCGGGTAAATTCGCAGTCCGGCAAGGGCGGGGTTGCCTACCTGCTCAAAAATGAACACAGCCTGGACCTGCCGCGGCGGGCGCAGATGGAGTTTTCCGGCGTCATTCAGCGCCGGACGGACACCGTTGGCGGGGAGGTCAGCGCCGCGCAGCTGTGGGAGACCTTTGTGGACGAGTACCTGCCAACCGACGACGGCGGCAGCACCAGCCAGTGGGGCCGCTACGGACTGGGGTCGGTCACCACGCAGACCGACGACGACGCGCAGATCACGCTCACGGCCAACATGACGATCGACGGCGTCGCACAGCGCCGCAGCGGGACCGGGAACGGCCCGATTGCCGCGTTGTTGTCCATCCTGCATGACGACGGGGTGGATGTGCGGGTCCTGGATTACTCCGAACACGCGCTCAGCGAAGGCGGGAACGCCCGGGCCGCAGCTTACGTGGAGTGTGCCGTGGGGGAGCGGGTCCTATGGGGGGTCGGCATTGACTCCAACACCTCCATGTCCTCGCTCAAGGCCGTGATTTCAGCGGTCAACCGGGCCATCCGGGACGTGCACGCCTGATTAGGGCCGACGTGTAGTCTGCGGACGGCGACGACGGCAGGGACAGTGGGCCGCGGCTGTTCCGGCTGGTTGCCAATCCAGCAGACCGGCCCCGCCTGCGCGCCCTCACGCGCCTCCGGTGCGACAATGGACGGGTGTCCAGAAACTCTTTCGCCGCGCGCACCTACCGTGACGACGCCGTCGTACTCCGGACGCACAAACTTGGGGAAGCGGACCGCATCATTACGCTGCTGACCCGTAACCACGGCCAGATTCGGGCAGTCGCCAAGGGTGTCCGGCGGACGAGCAGCAAATTCGGCGCCCGGCTGGAGCCATTCATGGTCGCAGATTTGCAGCTGGTTTCGGGCCGCAGTCTGGACATTGTGACCCAGGCCGTTTCCAAGGGAGCTTATGGTGGAAAAATCGCCGCCGATTATGACCGTTACACGGTGGCGGCGGTGATGACGGAGACCGCGGAGCGCATCACGGATGTGGACGGAGAGGCCGCGACGGCCCAGTATCTACTGCTGGTCGGCGCGCTGGCGTCGCTGAGTCGGGGCGATCACGCTCCCGGGCTGATTCTCGATTCCTATCTTTTGCGCGCGCTGGCAACCGGCGGCTGGGCCCCGAGTTTCACCGATTGCGCTCGCTGCGGTGCTGCCGGCCCGCACAGCGCCTTTTCCGCTGCCCTGGGCGGTGCTGTCTGTCATCAGTGCCGGCCGCCAGGCTCACCGTCGCCCGCGGCGGAGACGATGAATTTATTGGCCGCCTTGCTGTCCGGCCAGTGGGCTGCCGCGGATGTTTCTGCGCCGCAGCACCGTCGGGAAGCTGCCGGACTTGTGGCTGTGTATTTGCAATGGCATCTGGAGCGTACGGTACGCTCCCTGAAACATCTGGAGCGTGCTTAGTCTTGGCCCAGTCCTTCCCCCGCGGCCTGCCCGGCCGGCGAAGCACGTCCACTACGCGCAGCGCGGTCAAGCCTGCGGTCACCGCGCCCTGGCCGCATCCCACGGGCGCGCGGATGCCCGAGATACCCGCCGAACTGGTTCCGGTGCATGTCGCAATCGTCATGGACGGCAACGGACGCTGGGCCAACCAGCGGGGCCTGCCGCGGATCGAAGGGCATAAGGCAGGGGAACCGGCCCTGCTGGATGTCATGGCCGGAGCGATCGAGATGGGCATAAAGTACGTCAGTGTCTATGCCTTCTCCACGGAAAACTGGAAGCGTTCCCCGGAGGAAGTCCGGTTCCTGATGGGATTCAATAAGGACGTGCTACGCCGCCAGCGGGACCAGTTGGATGCGTGGGGCGTCCGGGTCCGCTGGGCCGGCCGTAAACCGAGACTGTGGGGCTCGGTCATCCGCGAACTTGAACTGGCCGAGGAACAGACACGCGACAACGACACCGTGACGCTGACCATGTGCGTTAACTATGGCGGACGCGCCGAGATCGTGGACGCGGTGACCGCCATCGCCGAGCAGGTCGCGGCCGGGAAGCTCAGCCCCCGGTCAGTTAGTGAAAAGACGATTCAGCGCTTCATGTATACCCCCGATGTTCCCGACGTCGACTTGTTCCTGCGTTCCAGCGGCGAGCAGCGGCTCTCCAACTTCCTGCTGTGGCAGTCCGCCTATGCCGAGTTCGTCTTCATGGACAAGCTCTGGCCAGATGTGGACAGGCGCACCCTCTGGGAAGCCGTCGATGAATATGCCCGCCGGGACCGCCGTTATGGTGCGGCGGTGGACGCGGCGCAGGGGTAACAAAGGCGGCGCCCGGTTCGGCCGGCCGCCGCCGTCCGGCAAGCAGCCAGCCGCGCACCCGGCGCATGCCGGCTTGTGCAGCCGAATCACAGCTCAGTGGATTCCGGCTGCTGCGGCACGTCCGGCGCTGCGTCCGGAAAACAGGCAGCCACCCAGGAAGGTCCCTTCCAGGGCCCGGGAACCGTGCACCCCGCCGCCCCCGAAACCGGCGGCTTCGCCCGCGGCAAAGAGCCCGGCGATGGGGGTCCCATCGGCAGCAAGGACGCGGGACTGCAGATCTGTCTGGATCCCGCCGAGGCTTTTGCGTGTCAGGACGGAAAGCCGGACGGCAATCAGCGGGCCGTGTTCAGGGGCCAGCATCTCGTGCGGCGGGACAACACGCATAAGCTTGTCCGTCGCGAACCGGCGGGCCTCGCGAATCGCGTTGAGCTGCGACTCCTTGCCGAGCCCGCTGCGGACCTGCAGGTCCCGGGCAGCGATCAGGTCATGCAGGGCTTCGCCATTGATCAAGTCCGCACCCGTCAGCGCGTTCATTTTGGCAGCCAATTGCGCAGCCGTTGCGGCCTGGAGGAAGTCGATCCCGTGGTCCAGGAATCTTTGCACCGGCCCGTTGGAGCCCGGCAGTGCCCGTTTGGCGAGCAATTTCAGGTCCTTGCCGGTGAGGTCAGGGTTTTGCTCCGAACCGGAGAGCGCAAATTCCTTGTTGATGATCGTCTGGTTGAGAACAAACCACGAGTGCGTGTATCCCGTGGCCACGATGTGGCGCAGCGCCCCTAGCGAATCGAAGCCTGGGAACAGCGGCACGGGCAAGCGCTTGCCGGTGGCATCAAGCCACAGCGGAGACGGGCCGGACAAAATGCGGATGCCATGATTGGGCCATACCGGTTCAAAATTGTGGATTCCCTCCGGATAATGCCACATCCGGTCCGTGTTGATCAGCGATCCGCCCGCCTTCGCCACCGCAAATTGAAACTCTCCATTTACCGACGCCGGCACGCCCGCGAGCAGATAGCCCGGCGCGTTGCCACCGGGCCACTGCCGGCGGACCAGCCCGTGATTGCCGCCGATTCCACCTGTGGTCACGATCACGGCCCGGGCGGAGAGGGCAAAGGTGCCGACGACGGTCCGAGAGCTTGGTGCGCCCCGCATGGCGTCTGAGGGCTCCAGCACTTCGCCGCGGACCCCGACCACTCCATTCGTCGTGGCTTCCGGGGTCCCGGGCGCACCGGCCGTACCGGCAGCACCGGCCGCACCGGGCGCACCGGTCCCCTGGTCCGCCATCAGCAGCTCCGTCGCCCGGTACCTGAACGCGTACCTGACCAGGCCGACGTCGACCCCCTCGGCGAGTTTGGCGAGGAATGGCTGCAGAATACCGGGCCCCGTTCCCCAGACAACGTGGAACCTCGGGACGGTATTACCGTGCCCCTGAGCGTCGTAGCCGCCGCGTTCGGCCCATTGAACCAGCGGAAAGAATCGCACACCCAGCGAATGCAACCAATCGCGCTTTTCCCCGGCAGCGAACGCAACGTAGGCCTTTGCCCATTCCCGCGGCCAATGGTCTTCGGCTCGATCGAAGGCCGCCGAGCCCATCCAGTCGCTCAGCGCCAGCTCTTCAGTGTCCTTCACCCCCAGGTGCCGCTGCTCCGGAGAGTCCACCAGGAAGATACCGCCGAAGGACCAATGCGCCTGGCCGCCCAAGGAAGCCTCGGGCTCCTGATCCAATATTAGGACCGACCGTCCGGCGTTGTACGCTTCGGCGGCGGCGACCAGCCCGGACAGTCCTGCGCCGATTACCACCACCTCTGCTTCGAAACCGTCCGGGTCTTCGCTGCTGCTCATCTGGCCATGCTAGCGTCCGCCGTTACCTCACCCGGGAATCGGCCGTGCGAACCGGTAAAAGGGCGCAAGGAAACCGCTGAACGCACGGCGCCGGTTTGGCACGGGCGCCGTTAGACGGGAAACTGGTAATCATGCGCCTGTATCCAACCTTCTTCCGCGTCTGCTTCTCATGGATGGACGCCGAGCGCGCCCACCGAATCGGGTTTACCCTCATCAAAGCCGCACATTCTGCGGGGGCAGGGACGCTGTTGCGCCGACTGACCGGGCCCCCGGCGGCACTGCGCACAACGGCAATGGGCCTGAGCTTTTCGTCACCCTTTGGACTGGCGGCCGGATTCGACAAAGAGGGGCTCGGCATCGACGCGCTGGCGGACCTGGGCTTTGGCCACATCGAAGTAGGTACCATAACCGGCGCCGCGCAGCCCGGGAATCCACAGCCTCGGCTGTTTCGTCTGGTCGAGGACCGCGCTGTAATTAACAGGATGGGCTTCAATAATGCCGGTGCCGCCGCCGTCGCCCCGCGGCTGGCCGCCGCCAGAGCCCGGCTGGTCCAGCGGTATGGCGCTCTCCGGCCGCTGATCGGCGTTAATATCGGCAAAACGAAGAACGTCGAACTCCCCGATGCGCTGGCCGACTACCTGATCAGCGCACGTGCGTTGGCGCCGTCGGCCGACTATTTGGTCGTTAACGTCAGCTCGCCAAACACTCCCGGCCTGCGTCTGCTGCAAAACGTGGATTCCCTGCGCCCGCTGCTGTCAGGCGTCCGGGCGGCCGCCGATGAATCCGCCGGCCGTCACGTGCCACTGCTGGTCAAGATCGCCCCGGACCTCTCGGATGAGGACGTCGACGACGTAGCTCAGCTGGCGCTGGATCTGGCGCTGGACGGCATAATCTGCACCAATACAACGATCGGACGCACCGACCTCAAGGCATCCGCGGAGCAAGTTGCTGCCTGCGGTGCCGGGGGTCTGTCCGGGGCTCCGCTGAAGCAGCGCTCCCTGGAAGTACTCAGGCGGCTGAAATCCACGGTGGGGGAGCGACTTGCCTTGATTTCCGTCGGCGGGGTGGAGACCGGGGCCGATGTTCAGGAGCGGTTGGAGGCCGGAGCCGCGCTGGTGCAGGGCTATACGGCGTTTCTCTATGAAGGCCCGTTCTGGGCGGCCAGAATCAATCGGGAACTGGCCGCCCGGAATAGGTAACGTCTAGGCCACGCGGGTTTCGGGGCTCTGCGTCTTGGCGGGATCCCGCTCCACGCTGCCGCCGAGGGCCGAATCGATGTCCGCCATAAGTTCCGCAGGGATTTTCACCCCGGAGGCCTTGACATTCTCGGCCACCTGCTCCGGCCGGGACGCTCCTACCAACGCGGTGGCCACGTTCGGGTTCTGCAGCACCCAGGCAACGGCGAGCTGCGACATCTTCAGGCCCAGCTGATCGGCAATTGGCCGCAGCTTCTGCACACCCGTCAGAACGTCGTCGTCCATGAACCGGCTGATCGTGTCCTTGCCCCCTTTTTCATCCGTCGCCCGGGAACCCTCCGGAGCCGGCTTGCCGGGCAGATACTTGCCGGACAAGACGCCTTGCGCCATGGGAGACCAAACGACCTGAGACATACCCAATTCCTTGGATGCCGGAATTACCTCTGCCTCAATGACCCGCCAGAGAGCAGAGTACTGCGGTTGGTTAGAGACAAGGGAAAACCCGGCATCCTTCGCGAGCGCCTGGCCGTCCCGCAACTGCTGGGCCGACCACTCGGAAACGCCAATATACAGCGCTTTTCCCTGCCGCACCACGTCGGCGAAGGCTTGGATAGTCTCCTCCAGCGGCGTTTCGTGGTCATAGCGGTGGGCTTGGTACAGGTCTACGTAGTCCATCCCCAGCCGGCGCAGAGATCCGTTGATCCCCTCCATAATGTGCTTGCGGGAAAGTCCGGTGTCGTTAGGCCCCTTTGGTCCTATCGGCCAGTAGACCTTGGTGAATACTTCCAAAGACTCCCGGCGCTGGCCCGCCAGAGCTGCGCCGAGGACTTCCTCCGCGGCGCCGTTCGCGTAGGCGTCGGCCGTGTCAAAGGTTGTAATACCGGCGTCCAGCGCTGCCCGGACACAGGAGGCAGCGACGTCATTCTCAACTTGGGAGCCATGTGTGAGCCAGTTGCCGTAGGTGATCTCAGTAATTTTCAGGCCTGAGCGGCCAAGGTATCGGTAATCCATCCCGCCAGCCTAGCCCCGTTCGCCCGGAGTTACCGGGGCGTAGCCCGACGATCTAGCCTGGGGCGCAGCGTGCGATGCCCCAGCCCGCTACTTTACAGCTGCGCCACGCTTGATCATCGGCTTTGGCAGCCGTAGCTTGCGGAACTGCATGGAACGCATGGTGCCGTACCAGACCACGCCGGAATCAAGGGAGCCGAACTTTTCCCGCACCCGGCGTTTGAGCTTGCGGGAGAGAATCAGGCAGTCAATAACGACTGCCACCACCATCAGCCAGAAGATACCGAAAACGATGATTTGTGTATTCGCCGTCACCGGAACCACAAGTGACAAGATCACAATGGCCAGAGCTGCGAACATAACGTACTCGCCTAAACTGAACCTCGAATCCACGAAGTCACGGGCGAAGCGCTTCTGCGGACCCTTGTCCCGGACCGGGAGGAACCGCTCCTCCCCGGTATCCATGGCGCGTCGCATCCGCGCCTGCTCTTCACGCCGCGCGTCCCGCTGCGCTACTTTAGCCGCCCCGCGGTCGTTCGGAACCAGCGGGCGCTGTCGCGCAGCCTCCTGCTCCCTGCGGGTCGGGGTGGGAACACCCTTGGCTGCCCTCGGGTCAACCTGACGGGCTGCCGCCTGGGCAGCTAAATCGTCGGCGACAGACTGGGCAGAGGGGGCATCATTCTTACGTCCAAACACCACCCTAGGATACTCTGCTTCGGGACTGAGCGGTGACCGACCTGTTCAGCGCCCGCCGGGGCTAGCCGGATATGTGGACCCTTGTTTTGGCATTCGCGGCCTCCTTCCGTCAGATGCGGACAATGACACCCTCTCGGCCACACACGTTCCTGCCATGCCTCCGAAAGTTTTTCAAAAATTCTTTTCCACAGGGGCCGGTTTTGGGGTCTTTTTGTCCTAATGATGTCAGTGCCTGCTCGTAGCCTTGTAGTAGTTGGAGATCAGCAGGATTTTGCGGTTTTTACCGGTGCAGGTTGCCGGGTTTGGGTGCTGGAGATACGCGGCCAAGGTTTGTGGGTTCAGGGGTGGTGGGTGGGCGTGGAGATTGATCGGGAGAATCTGGCTCAGGTGCTGGCCGCGATCACGGCGAAGTATCCGCGCCGGGTCCAGCGCGCAGGCCTGGGCTCCGGCGCTGTTCCCGGGCCTGTTCCCGGGACCGGTCAGCCCGAGGGCAGCGGCTCAGTGAACCCGGCCGCTTCCGCTGCTCCTGCTGCTCGTGCTGCTCCTGCTGCTGCGGGTTCTGCTGTTCCTGCGTGTCCCGTTTGTTCTGTTGATGGTTTTCCTGTTGGTGGTACGTCGGCGGGGATGGTGGCCCGGTTGGAGCTGGTGAATGTGTTGTTGGCGGAGGTGTTGGGGACGGATCCGCAGGCGGTGTCGCCGGAGGCTTGGTTGTCGGTGATTGGTGTGTCTGAGGGGACCCGGCGTCGGTTGGATGCGGTGTATTTGCGCAGTGTCGCGGCAGCGGATCAGTGTGGGGCCGCGGCGTTGTCGGGGATCGGGACGAAGAACGTGCGCGAGTTCCTGGTTCATGGGGTGGGAATTGAACCGGGGCGGGCGAAAGCCGAGGTCGAAGCGGCCCGCGCGATTCACACCACTAACCCCGCCACCGGCACCGGCGGTGGAAGCGGCAGTGGCGGTGCAGGTGGTGGTACCGGTTTTTTGGTGCGTGAGGTGGAGTTGGGGGGCGGGCCGTTGGCGTTGCTGGGTACCCGGTTGGCGGCCGGGGATATCACGGCCGGGCATGTGAGGACGGGGGTGCGGGTGTTGGAGAAGGTCCCGGCCCGGATCATTACTGAGGAGACGTCGGAGCGGATGGGGGAGTATCTGGCCCGGCAGGCTCCGACGCTGCGTAGTGATGATTTCCGTCGGTTCGCTGAGCACGTGATCCGGCTTTGCCGGGCCGATACGGGGGATCATTATGATCCGGAGTCGGTGATGCGTCGTAAGTTCACGATGGGGGTGGATGTGACGGGGATGGTGCATGGTTCGTATCAGCTGGACCCGGTGGCGGGGGCGGAGTTGATGGCGATCCTGGATCCGTTGTCGGCTCCGCACCCGGATCAGCGGACCCCCGACGGGGACCTGGTCGCCGTTGATCAGCGGACCGCGGATCAGCGGCGTGCGGACGCGCTCACCGAAATGGCCCGTGCGGCAGGCGCTTACCTCAACCTCACCCACCCATACAGCCCCCATGATAGGGATCACAGCGACCAGGATCACAGGGACAAGGCTGGTGACAGCAGCAGCGATGGGGCTACTGGCAGCGGTGGGGCAGAGGAGGGCGGCAGCACCGGTCCTACGGAGGGCAGCAGCGCTGATGAGTGCGGTGACGACGGTTTTGCTGGCGGCAGTGGTTGCAGTGGTGGGTGGGTGCATCCGGAGGTGGATGCGCGGGCGGGGGCTGAAGCAGCCGCGGCCCAGGCCGAGGACCTGTTCTCCCTCACACCAACAGATGACAGCACAGACCCCGGTACCGGCAAGGGTGCGGGTAGGGGCACAGGAACCGGCACAAAAACTGGAGCCGGAGCCGGAATAGGCACCGATGCAGGTGCGGGCAAGGAAACCGGGACGGGGAGGAGGAGTACTCGTTGCGGTCCGAGTAAAGCCGGCAGGCTCCGCCCGGGGAGGCGGCCGGCCCGGATGACGATCACGACCACCTTTGACCAGCTCCGCAGCTTCCCGGACCGGGAAGCCGCGATCCTCCGCCAAACGCTGTGGAACCAACCACCACCACCTCTATTACCAGCAGTATCACCAGCGTCGCCAGCACCATCAACGCCACCAGGATCACCGGTACCACGGGGATCAGCGGCACCGTTGGCGTTGGCAGCCGGACCGGGGCTGCCAGCGGAGCTGCCGGCGCCGCGGACGCCGGCAGATCCACCCGTGCTACCGGACGGTGATGGGTGGCCGGGAGGGATCGGCCCGGACAGCCGCAGTGTCGGCTGGGATACCACCACCACTGAGGGCAGCACCAACGATTCCTCCAGCCCCGGGTCCGGGTCTTCATGGTGCTGGGAGCCAGACCCGGAGCCGGAGGTACTCCCAGAAAACGGTTTGGCCGGTGCCGGTTTGGTCGGTGCCGGTGGGTTGACGCCGTTGGATCCGATGCCGTCCTGGTGTGATGGTTTGGGCAGTATCAGTCCCGGTACCCTGGCCCGGCTGGTGTGTGACGCGGTGTTCGAGCGGGCCGTCCTGGGGAGCAACGGTGCTCTCCTGGATCTGGGGACCGCGGTCAGGCTCGCGACCCCCGCGCAGCGCCGGGCCGTGTCCGTCCGGGACGGTGGGTGCGTCCGGCCCGGCTGTAACCGGCCCGCGTCCTGGTGCGATATCCACCATGTCATCTGGTACTCCCGCGGCGGACCTACCGCCGTCTCCAACATGTGTGCTTTGTGCCCGGGATGTCATTCCCTGGTCCATGCCGGGATCCTGGAAGTGATCATGATCGACAAGATCCCCTACCTCCGGTACGGACCCAACGCCCGTCAACGCCCGGGCCTGCACTGCTACAACCGCACCACCGGCCTCAACACGGGCCTCAATACGAGGACCGGCACCACCCCAGACGGAGGGCCGGCGGCCGGGTACACCGAGAATCCCTGGATCCGCAACACCTACCACGACGACCTCAAAGACGCCCAAAACTTCGCCCGCACCATCATCACCGGCTCCTAGGCGTTAAGGCACGAGCTTCTGCGGGCTAGGCGTCGGCGGTTGTCTGTCGGAAACCACGCCAGTTGGTCACCCTGCCTCGCACGGGTAGGGTGGCGCTCATGAATGTAGACTCTCACGGCGCCCGCCAACTCCCGGACAATTCAGCGTCGTCCGCTTTCCCTCTGCCGGAACCAGCAAAGTTAGCGCAAGAACGATCCGGGGTGGACGTGGCAGCCCTTCGTAACAGTGTGAGCCGCACCTTCCGCGACACGGTAGGCAAATTGGTCGATTTGGTGGCCATTCCGGGCATTGCCTGGGACGCCTTTGATCCCGCAGAACTCGAACGCAGCGCTGAGGCCGTGGCCCAGTTGATTCGCTCCTCGGATCTGGAGGATGTACGGATATTGCGGGTCAACAAGGCCGACGGGACCCCGGGCGGTCCGGCCGTCGTTGCCCGGAGACCTGCACAACCGGGCAAGCCGACCATCCTGCTGTACGCCCATCACGATGTGCAGCCGCCGGGAGATGGCAGTCTCTGGGACACGGAACCGTTCACGGCCGTCGAGCGTGACGGGCGGCTGTTCGGTCGAGGCAGCGCGGATGATAAAGCGGGAATTTTGACTCACCTTGGCGCTCTGCAGGCCGTTACGGAAGTGCTGGGAGCTGACTTCGGACTTGGCGTAACCCTCTTTATCGAGGGGGAGGAGGAAGCCGGCTCGCCTACTTTCCGGACTTTCCTGCAGACGTACCAGGATCAGCTCGCCGCCGATGTAATCGTTGTGGCGGATTCCGGTAACTGGGCCGTCGGGACGCCATCGCTGACTACGAGTCTGCGCGGGCTGGTCGATGGGACCATCGAGGTGCGGGTGCTGGACCACGCCGTGCACTCTGGGATGTTTGGCGGCCCGGTTCTGGATGCACCCACGCTGCTGGCACGACTGATTGCTACCCTGCACGACGACGATGGCTCGGTCGCCATTAAGGGGCTCGTCGCCGTCGACGACACTGACGTCGACTACCCTGAGGACACCTTCCGGGCCGATGCTTCCGTGCTCGACGGCGTGCGTCTGGCCGGAACCGGTTCGCTCGCCTCCCGGCTCTGGACTAAGCCGGCCTTGTCGATTATTGGCATGGATGTCCCCTCCGTTGCGCTTAGTTCCAACACACTGCTGCCATCGGCACGGGCCAAGTTCAGCCTGCGACTGGCGCCCGGGCAGGATACGGAAGCGGCCATGCAGGCTGTGCGCGAGCATCTGGAGGTGCATGCCCCGTTTGGCGCAAGGGTGACGTTCACTCCGGGCGAGCAGGGACAGGCCTTTGCGGCGGACACCCGGGGCTCGGCCGCGCAGTCGGCGCTATGGGCGATGGGTGCGTCGTGGGGCGTAAGTCCGGTGCAGGCAGGCATAGGAGGCTCGATACCGTTCATTCCGGACCTGCAGGAATTGTTTCCCGATGCCCAGATTCTGATTACCGGCGTGGAGGACCCGGACTCCAGAGCGCATAGCGCCAACGAGTCACTGCACTTGGGTGACTTTGAGCATGGAATCCTGGCTGAGGCTTTGCTGCTCGCCACGCTGAACGCAGACGGAGTCTGAACAGGCGCCCCTGCGAAGGACACAATAGCGGGAACAGACCAGGCCAGAATTCGGTTCTAGCAGTTACGGGCGGTGTGGTGCCGGCCGTAGCATGTAATAGTCACCCACGTTAGGAAATGCCATGAGCACCATCATCCCTGAAGAGACCACGACCACCGAGGTCTCCGCCCCCGCCCAGGATCCAAAGAGCCACGGCGTCAATCTCACCGATGTCGCGGCCGGAAAAGTCCGCAGTCTGCTGGAGCAGGAAGGCCGCACGGACCTGCGCCTGCGTGTTGCCGTGCAGCCCGGTGGCTGCTCCGGACTGATCTACCAGCTCTACTTTGACGAAAGGCTGCTCGAAGGCGACGCTGTTCGCGACTTTGATGGGGTAGAAGTGGTGATCGACAAAATGAGTGTGCCGTATTTGGACGGCGCTGGCATCGACTTTGAGGACACCATCTCGAAGCAGGGCTTTACGATCGATAATCCGAACGCCGGCGGGTCATGTGCCTGTGGAGATTCCTTCCACTAACGACCTCCGGGCCCAACTTCTCCAGGCTGACGGACACCGACGGCGAAAACTACTAGGCTAAAGGGCGGCACTCGGTAGCGTTGACGAAACCACGCCACGTAAACCGGCTGATATGCACATTTTCCTGTGTGCGGGCGGTAAGCTCTACACCGAGTAGTAAAACTAAGATTAGCTCCCGCCGGACGCCGTCTGGAGCAACAGTAAGAAGAGGGAGGGCCGTCTGTGAGTTCGCAGGACCGTACCGGCAGCCGACGTGCAAAGTTCATTCCAATAACAGGATTGCTCATTGTTGGCGCGTTGGCTTTGTCTGGATGTACCCCGGAGTCAAAAAACGGCTGGTTGCCGTCGGAGCGTAATGTCACGAACCATACCGGGCAGGTCATCGATCTGTGGGTAAATTCGTGGATCACGGTCATGATTGTGGGTGTCATTACCTGGGGTCTGATGATCTGGTGCATCATTGCCTACCGCCGCCGGAAGAACGCAGTGGGTTTCCCGCGGCAGATTAGCTATAACCTGCCCTTGGAAATCTTTTACGTTGTCATTCCGCTGTTCATGGTGATGGTGTTTTTCTACTTCACCGACGCGAGCCAGAAATCCCTGGACGCCCGGGATCCAGCACCCGCCGTCACTATTGATGTCCGCGGCAAGCAGTGGTCTTGGGACTTCAACTACGTCTCCAAGCCCGACATCGCCGGTAACGTCATTGCCGACAGCGTCTATGAGGGCGGTACGCAGATCCACCTTGATGGCACTCCTGTTGATCAGAACACGTTGCCTACGCTTTACCTTCCGGTGAATAAATCGGTGGAACTGCAACTGAATTCCCGCGACGTGATCCATTCCTTTTGGGTACCGGCATTCTTGCGCAAGCTCGATATCATTCCGGGAAAGACGAACTACCTGACACTGACGCCAACGGCGATCGGTACCTATGACGGCAAATGCGCAGAGCTCTGCGGGGAGTACCACTCCGAAATGCTCTTCCGTGTGAAGGTCGTCTCCGAGCAGGACTTCCAGCAGCATCTGGCTTCCCTGAAGGCGGCCGGTTACACCGGGTCGCTGGATAGTAAGTACGACCGCAATCCGAATCTGAACGCAAAGTAAGGGGGCGGAAAATGTCGACCTACGAATATTCCGCGACCGAGGCCGCAACATTGGCACCTCGAGTAGTTCCAGTTTCCAAGGGACGAATCGTGGTCAACTGGATTACCACCACCGACCACAAGACCATCGGGTACATGTATCTGATCGCCTCCTTCATCTTCTTCTGCCTTGGCGGAGTCATGGCTCTGCTGATCCGTTCCGAGCTGTTTGAGCCCGGGATGCAGATTCTGCAGACCAAGGAGCAGTACAACCAGCTGTTCACCATGCACGGTACGGTGATGCTCCTGCTATTCGCGACGCCGCTGTTTGCCGGCTTTACGAACGTCATGATGCCGCTGCAGATCGGTGCCCCCGATGTTGCATTTCCTCGGCTGAACGCTTTGGCCTTTTGGTTCTTCCTTTTTGGCGGAATCATCACAGTCTCCGGATTCATTACCCCGCAGGGCGCGGCTTCATTCGGTTGGTTTGCCTACGCGCCGTTGTCAAACACCACTTTCAGCCCGGGAGTTGGTGGGGACCTATGGGTCTTCGGCCTTGCTCTGGCCGGATTCGGAACCATTCTCGGTGCGGTCAACTTCATCACCACCATCATTTGCATGCGGGCCCCGGGCATGACGATGTGGCGGATGCCGATTTTCACATGGAATGCGCTGATTACCTCCATCCTCGTCCTGATGGCCTTCCCGCCGCTGGCAGCCGCGCTGTTTGCGCTCGGCGCGGACCGACGATTCGGTGCCCATATCTTTGATCCGCAAAACGGTGGAGCAGTGCTTTGGCAGCATCTCTTCTGGTTCTTCGGTCATCCTGAGGTTTACATCATCGCTCTGCCGTTCTTCGGCATCGTCTCGGAGATATTCCCCGTCTTTAGCCGTAAACCGATCTTTGGCTATAAGGGCATCGTCTTTGCGACCATTTCCATTGCGGCCTTGTCCGTGACGGTGTGGGCCCACCATATGTACGTGACCGGTTCAGTCTTGCTGCCGTTCTTCTCATTCATGACAATGCTGATTGCAGTCCCCACCGGTGTGAAATTCTTCAACTGGATCGGCACACTTTGGCGCGGATCACTGACGTTCGAGACGCCGATGCTATGGAGCCTTGGCTTCTTGGTGACATTCCTCTTCGGCGGGCTCACCGGCATCATCCTGGCTTCTCCGCCGCTTGATTTCCATGTCTCCGATACATACTTTGTGGTGGCGCACTTCCACTACGTCGTTTTCGGTACCGTGGTGTTCGCGATGTTTGCCGGATTCTACTTCTGGTGGCCCAAGTGGACCGGGAAGATGCTCAACGAGCGCTTGGGCAAGATCCACTTCTGGATGCTTTTCCTCGGCTTCCACGGAACGTTCCTGATTCAGCACTGGCTCGGTGTGCTCGGTATGCCCAGGCGGTACGCGGACTACATGCCGGAGGACAACTTCACCTGGATGAACCAGTTCTCCACTATCTCCTCGTTCGTTCTGGGAGCCTCGATGATTCCGTTCTTCTGGAACGTTTACATCACCTGGCGCAGCAACAAGCGCGTCGAGGTCGATGATCCCTGGGGCTTCGGTGCTTCTCTGGAGTGGGCAACGTCCTGCCCGCCTCCTCGGCACAACTTCACTTCACTGCCGAGGATCCGTTCCGAGCGTCCTGCCCTGGACCTGCATCACCCGGAACTGGCCCAGCAGCACACATCCGCATCCCCCGGGCGCGTGGCAGCAATGCTCGGCTCGGCCGATCAGAAGGATTCGAACCAGTGAGAATTGAAGCGTGGCTGTTCGGCGGAATAGGTTACTTCTTCGTCCTTGTCGGGGTTGTATACGGGTTCCTGGTGAAGTGGGAGGAGCCGGTCGGCTTTTTGGCCCTCATCCTGGTCGGTGGACTGGCATTCATGATCGGTTCCTACCTGCGGTTTACCGCCAAGCGGGTCGGCATGCGCCCCGAGGACCGCACCGATGCCGAGATTCATGAAGGATCAGGCGAACAGGGACACTTCAGCCCCTGGAGCTGGTGGCCCTTGGTTTTGGGCGCGGCCTGTGCGGCAGCCTTTCTTGGCATGGCCGTCGGCTTCTGGATCGTCTACATCGGTGCTGGCCTTGCAGTCATCGGGCTCGTGGGCTGGGTCTACGAGTACAGCCGCGGAGACCACGCGCATTAGGCAGTTGCCGATCCTCGCACAGTACCAGAGCGGGTCTCACCTTCGGGTGGGACCCGCTTTGTGCTTAAGCGTCTCTGTGGGCCAGATCGTCGGACAGCAGTGCCGCGAGAGTATCCAGCTCCCGGCGGACGATCACGGGATCCAATTTCGGATCGGCTACGCTGAGGATCACTTCGCATCCATGCGTGAAATCGGCCGTCATCACGGCCAGCAGGGACCTGGCGTCCACGGCTCGGTGCCCTGGCTTGGCCACGGTCACCGGGAGCCCGGTCTGGGTGACGGCACGGACAAATTGGGCCGCCGGACGGGCATGCAGGCCGACGGCGGCGGAAACTGTTGCTGTGCGGTTATACATTCGTACTCCTTGTAGTGCGGGAACCGGCCATCCAGGGCTGAACCGTGCGCTGCTGAAAAATGATCTACTGATAAGTGCGTGGCTGAGCGGCGTACCAATAATAAGACGTGTGTGGGGTCAACCGGAGACATGTAGAAATGGTCCTGTAAAAGACCATAGCCGCACTCTAGGCTGGACCACACAGGCGACAGGAAGGAGACTCTCGTGGCATGCTCTGCGTTAGACATCCCGGGCGAAATCGTGCGGGGTTCCGGGACGGCTATCCACGTTCAGCTGCGGGAAATCCTCCGGAAGTTTGTCAGCACCTCACTAGCCCCGGGTGCTGCCTTCCCCTCGGAACGTGATTTGGCTACCCGCTTTTCCCTAGCCAGGATGACTGTCCGCCAGGCCATTGACTCGCTGGTGGATGAGGAAGTACTGGACCGCGTGGTTGGTTTGGGAACCTTTGTTACTCGGCCTAAATTTGATCTGCAGGTGAAGCTAACATCCTACAGCGAGGAGATGCAGCGCCGTGGCATGGTGCCGGCGGCCCGGGTGTTGAGCTTCGAGCAGGTGGCGGCCACGGCGTTGGTGGCACGCGAACTTCAGCTGGACGAGGGCCAGCCAGTGATCCGCTTTCGCCGGCTCCTGCTGGCTGACGGGGAGCCTATGAGTGTGGACGAAAACTTCATTCCCGCCCACCGGGTGCCGGGAATCCTGGACGAGCCGCCGCCGTCGTCCCTCTACAACGTTCTCAGTGAACGCTACGGGCTGGTGATGGAGTGGGGCGAGGACACCATCGAAGCTACCGCGGCCTCCGTGTCGATTGCCCGGCTGCTCAACGTGGATGTGGGGGATCCGTTGCTCAAGCTGCAACGCCATGCCTACGTCTCCAGGGCGATGGTGGATTTCTCGGTGTCGTTTTACCGCGCGGACCGTTACAAGCTCTGGGTTCCTTTGCAGCGCCCCGGCGGACGGAGCAGGAGGGCATATTCCGCCAGAGGATAGGACGGCGGCTCTGACCGCCCTGGAGACCTGGGGTCGCCTAAACTTTCGACGGCTGCCCTGCTAATATCATTCCCACTCCTAGCTGTGTTCGGGCCGTCCGGACACAAGAACTCGGCGGGCGTGCAGTGCGGTCCAGAGGACGACGACCGCCACCAGAGCCGTTCCAAGGAAACCGAGGCCTGAGTAGCCGACGGCGGCCAGGACCGGGCCGGCCAACGCCCCGCCGAGGGCACCGGCAGCATTCATGCTCAAATCCGAGACGCCCTGGAGGGCCGGACGGTCCTGAGTATGCACCGATTCCGCCACCATGGCCGACCCCGCCACTACCGAAGCCGACCATCCAAGTCCGAGCAGGATGAGGCTGACCGTGACGCCGGTGCGGGTGTCCGCAGCGACACCGGCGATTATGAGGGAAGCCAAAAGCATGGCCTGGCCCAGTAGTACGACCCGAAGCCGACCGGCTTTATCTGCCAACCAGCCGAAAACGGGGGAAAGGGCGTACATCCCCGCAATGTGCAGACTGATCGTGAAGCCCACAACTATCAGGGTCGCTCCGTGCTCACGAAGATGCACTGGTGTCATGGACATCAGTGCCACCATGGTTGCGTGGCTAAGCGCTACGACGGCTACTGCGTAACGCGCTCTCGGATTTTTGCGCAGTATCAGCATCCCGCTGCGCGGACGGGCCGCCTCGACGCTTAGATCCCGCATCGACATAGCCGCCAGCAGCGGGTCCGGTCTCAGCCCTGTTAAGTAGACGAGTGCCGCGGCCAGTTGCGCACCCACAGAGAAGGCGAAGGCACCCGTCAGGGGCGGCAAGCCCAAGGAAGCGCCTATTGCTTCGCCAGGACCAAAGAGGTTGGGCCCCAGCACCGCCCCGATGGTCGTGGACCAAATAACGATCGAAAGGTCCCGCGCTCTGGTGCCCGGAAGGGCAAGGTCAGTAGCGGCGAACCTCGCCTGCAGGTTGACCGCGGATCCCGCCCCGAGCAGCATCAAACCCAGCAGCAGCAGGGGAAAGACCGACGCAGATACCGAAGTAATGGCTATGACGGCACCGGTTCCGGCGATGAGCGCACCGGTGGACAGCGATAGCCGCCGCCCCCGGGCGACCGCAAGACGGGCCAAGGGCACGGCAGCGATGGCCGCCCCAAGAGTACTCATGGTGGCGGCCATGCCGGACCAGGCCGGGGATCCGGAAAGCTCGGCCGCAAGCAGTGAGCCCAAGGACAACGTGGCGCCCATGCCGATGCCGCCGAAGATCTGGCCGCCTACCAGGACGGAGACAACCTTGCGCTGCTGAGGAACGCCGATGGCATGACCGGTCACGGTCGCGGAGGATCGTGGCCCTGCAGACGGGGGAGCGGGACGCATTCTGACAGTATTACAGATACCCTCAGGGGTATGCAAGACATCGGGTTGCTTAAAGCCCTACGCTCAATCAACAGGCAAGTCCGGGTGGCGGAAACGGTAGATCGCTGCGTATTGGGCACGTGCCTAGGATTGGTCTTTCTTGATACCCCCTGGGGTATAATAATTAAGAACAGATTCTCGTCCCGTCCCGCTTACCATGAACGGCATCCGTACGAAGAGTATTGCAGTGAACACCCTAACGGTCCTCGGGGCCGATGCCTTGAACCGACTCAAGGGCGGCCCGGAACTGCTCCTGAGCGGCGGCATGGCCAATGAGACAGCCGCGAGTTGCCTGACCAGGTGACATCTCTAGACGGCTGGGGCGGAACGACTCCAGAGTACCGACTAGGCCCTGTTCTTTTATCCGACCGCCGGGCGGGGGAAGGCGGCTGCGCGCAAGCGCGCGGCCGCTACTTTAATCGCCTCACGATATATCGAAAGAGACAATGACTACTTTGATTTCCTTGACTATGAACCGCACCGTTGATTCCGCTCCTCAGTCCATTGATGCCGTAACCCTGAGGGACTGGGAAGATAACCACGACGATCTGATGATCGTTGACGTGCGCAGCGGTGCAGAGTTTGATTCCCTGCACATCTTGGGCTCATACCATGTACCGCTGGCCATGCTCAGCGAACATGCGGAAGAGTTTGCTGCAAAAATGGGCACCCGCGTTGTCCTTGTCTGCCAGTCCGGCAACCGTGCCGAGCAGGCCCGCAAACACCTGGATGCTGTCGGCCTGGCCAGCGCCAGTGTCCTTTCCGGAGGGGTTCTGGCCTACGCAGCTGCCGGCGGCAACGTGGCCCGCAGCCGGGGCCCATGGGCGCTGGAGCGCCAGGTCCGGATGACCGCTGGCTCCCTCGTTCTGGCCGGTGTGCTCGGTGGTAAGTTCATTTCTCCCAAGCTGGGCCTGATCGCCGGGGGGATCGGGGCCGGGTTGACGTTCTCCGCGGCGACCAATAGCTGCGCGATGGGCAAGGTACTGTCCGTGATGCCGTGGAACCGTTCCGCTAATGAGCCCACCGCGCACCAGGCCCTGCAGAGTCTAAGCGCGCGGGCATGATCATCTCCGCGGCGGCGTTTGGGCTGATCGTCGGCGCCCTGCTGGGCCTGGTCGGAGGCGGCGGATCCATCCTCGCCGTGCCCGCCCTGGTCTATGGCGTGGGGCTGCCGCTTGCCGCAGCGATCCCGACGTCGCTGGTCGTCGTCGGCGCTTCCTCCGCCGTCGCGGTGCTGCCCCGGCTGCGGATCGGGGTGAACTGGCGGTTGGCGCTGATCATCGGCGCCGCAGGGACCATGACCGCGTACCTCGGCGCGGCGGTCAACCGGCTCCTGGACCCGAAGATCCTGCTGCTGGCATTTGCTGCGATCATGGTCTTCGCAGGCGTCCGGATGCTGATGCCGTCCACAGCAGCCGGCGGGGCCTGTGCGCTGCCCGGCGGCGGGATCAACTGGCGCAGCTGCCTTCCCAAGGCAATCGCCACCGGCGCCGTTGTCGGGTTCCTCACCGGCCTGCTCGGCGTCGGCGGCGGCTTCCTGATCGTCCCGGCGCTCACCCTGGTCCTCGGGCTGCCGATGGCATTGACCGTCGGGACGTCCCTGGTCATCATCGTCATCAACTCAGCCGCCGGCTTCGCCGCCCACCTCGTGGACCTGCAGATCGACTGGGCCGTCACGGCAGCCTTCGCTCTTAGCGCGATGGCCGCCTCGCTCGCGGCAGGCAGGATCGGCGCCAGTATCCCGGACACGGCCCTCAAGCGCGGCTTTGGCATCCTCGTCCTGGTGATTGCCGCCTACGTCGCAGTGCAGTCGTTCCTCCCCTGAGAGGGACTACGAAGGGAACAGGGAAGCGCCGGAGGAACCCTCCTCCGGGGCTTTGCTATTCTCCATCGCCTCTCCCCGTGCGATGGCACGGGTATCTACCGTCCGAACAGCTTCGCGAAGAAGCCCTGGCCGGCCGATTTCTCCCGCTCGTGCCCGCGGCAACGCTGGGAAGCCGGGACCCCGCGCATAACCTGGTCAACGTGCTGACCGCAGCCCGCCCACGTCGTCTTCTGACACTTCTTACAAGTTACTGCACGGCACATCTGCTCGCTCCCTTAATTGCATGGAAAGTCCCTTTATTATACCCCATGGGGTATACAGCGTACTCTGGAATGCCTTCCCCCGTCAGACATGGCAGCCCGGTGTGGCGGTTGGGGGCACGACGCGGGAATACAGGAGAGAGCCTCAATGACATATCGTCTCGAGCGAGGCCGAATGAGGGAGCGAAATGGAAGGGGTGACCGGTATGTACCGTCAGGCAGGCTGAATGGGGAACGGGCAAGCGCCCAAAACAGCGCGCCGATGGCGGCAACCTGGGTCGGGTAGACCATGGCGGTGCCGGCTCCGAGCAGGACCGCTGCGGCCAGCCCTAACCCGACGTTGTGGCCGACGGCAACCATCCCCAGTGCCACCGCCTGGACGAGTATGCCGCCTACGATCAGCCATTTACCTACGTACTGGTCCGACGGCGCAACCTGTGACGAACTGGCCCGCCCCGCGGACAGCTGGGTAAACGGCCACCAAGATTCCGATGTGCTCGATGCTCAGTCAGGCTGCGGTGAATAGGGTGGGAACAGTCCCCAGGCTAGGCCGTCGTTGAGGTTGTTCACCATGCCGTCCTGGCTGGCCGAGGACAGGGACTTATCCGGGGAGCTCGTCATCGTAAGACGTCCCGGTGCTGGCCTCCGCGTGGGCTCCTGCATCGCCGGGTGGCGATGAGCCAGCCGGCCACGAGGACCGACGTGCGGCCGTAGCGTTGCGGGAGCGTGCCGGCGAAGTAGTTGGCGCCGGCCTTGGCTACCCGAACGCCAGGATGTACGTCAGCGCGGACGTGTAAAAATCCACATTTCAGATGCTGCCCGTGTCAGTTGCTGGACACTGACTCCCGTGCCTGCTGCCAGGCGGCCCAGCCTGCGTAGCTGCCGTCGAGTTCGACGACGTCGTAGCCGGCGCGGCGTAGGGCGGATGCCGCGACGGAGTTCCGGACGCCGCTTTGGCAGTAGCTTACGATGGTGCCTTCGGTCGGGAGTTCGTCGCGGTGCCACATCACGCGGCCGCCGCTGAGCTGGTGGGATGCGGGGATGTGCCCGGCTGCGTGTTCGGTGCGGTTGCGGACATCGAGCACCATCGCGGCGGCGAAGCTTTCGAGTTCTTCGGGTTGGATCAGTTTCGGGGTGCTGGCAGGCAGGCCCTCGATGCTGATGAGGTAGCCGGCGACCTGGTCGATGCCGACCCGGACCAGGTGGTTGCACATCTCCTGCGCCGCGGCCTGGTTGGGAGCCAACAGCACCAGCGGGTTCTTGTCGGTTTCCGGGTCAACGACCCAGGCGCCGAAGCTGGCGGTGGACTTGCCGGCCGGGATGTTCACCGAGCCGGTGACGGTGCCCTGATGGACCTCGGCGTTGGATCGGGTGTCCACGAACGTCACAGTATCTGAGGCGAGGTCCCGTGCGACGTCAGCGGGGGCGAGTTCCTCCAGTGGGGCTCGTTCGCCCATGACGGCAGGGCCCTGCCGGTTTTCGCGTTTCATCCGGGCGAAGTAGGCGTGGGCGTCGGGCTGGCCGTTGAGGAGTTCGTTAATGAAGCCTTCCTCGTCGTTGGCGGCCAGGTAAGGGCCCCACCAGGCGTAGAGCCGCTCGTAGCCGACCGTGGAGGAGGGGATAGCGCCCAGGGCCTTGCCGCAGGCGCTGCCGGCGCCGTGGCCGGGGTGGACCTGGACGTGGTCCGGCAGGGTCAGGAATTTATCCCGCAGGCTGGTGAAGAGCTGCTTGGCCCCGGCAAAGCGGGTGTCCAGGCCGCCGGCGGCCTCGTCGAGTAGGTCGGGTCGGCCCAGGTCACCGGAGAAGACGAAGTCCCCGGAGAGCAAGTATCCCGGGGTTTCGGCGAACGCCCCGTCGGTGATCAGGAAGGACAGGTGCTCCGGGGTGTGGCCGGGGGTGTGCACGGCCTTGATGGTGATGTTGCCGAGGGTGATCTCGTCGTTGTCGTTCAGGCGTTCGGCGTCGAACCGGTACTGCCAGTCCGTTCCGCCCGCACCGGAGACATAAGCGGTGGCGCCCGTCGCGGCGGCCAGCTCACGGGTCCCGGAGAGGAAGTCCGCGTGAATGTGGGTTTCGGTGACGGCGACAATCTTCATCCCGTTCGCTGCGGCGAGGGACTGGTAGACGGCAATGTCACGGCGGGGGTCCACAACAATTGCTTCGCCCTTGGCCTGGCAGCCGATCAGGTAACTGGCCTGGGATAGGTCTTCGTCATAGATGCGCTCTAACAGCATGGGGCTCTCCTTCATTGGGCGGTGGGGGAGTTTCCGGGAGGGATTCTCCGTTCCTCTCACCACAACGGTAATACCCCAGGGGGTATCTTGCAAGTAGTCCGTTCCGGGCTCGATGCGCACGTCCCGGGGCTGGCCGTCATACCCCCCGTGGTATAGGCTTGGTCCATCACCCCGCCCACCTTTGGAGCCCCCTATGGAACTCGATTCGACAGAACTTACCCCGGTCGTCAACCGCCTCAAACGGGCCCAGGGTCAGCTTGCCGCCGTCACCCGCATGCTGGAAGAGGGTCGGGACTGCAAGGACATCGTCACCCAGCTCGCCGCGGTCTCCAAGGCACTGGACCGGGCAGGATTCGCCATCATCGCCAGCGGCCTGGAGCAGTGCATCACCAAAGAAGATGCCACCATGAACAAAAAAGACCTGGAAAAACTCTTCCTGTCTCTCGCATAAACCGCCACCAACCCAAAACCAAATCCACGAAGCCCGGCGTCGCGGCCCCAAACCACTTCCGACCATAAACTGCCACGACTCCTGGGCCAGCCGGCACGACAGAGACCGGTGAACCAGGAGCGGAGCAGGAAAGTGATGAACGGATCCGGTTTCATGATGGGCTGGACGTGGCTGTTCTGGCTGCTCCTTATTATCGGTGTCATCCTGCTCGTGATCCTTGCCGTACGGGCTTTTTCCGGGCGAATTACCCGATCCGGGATCGACCGAGGCCCGGGCCCGGGCTTGGAACGCCCAAACGCTATAGGCGCTACTGCCGCCCGACGGATTCTGGACGAACGGTTCGCCCGGGGAGAGTTGAGCACAGAAGAATACCGTGAACGGCTCGCAGTCCTCGGGGACGACGCCTGATGCAACCTCTCACCCGCCGCAGTGCCCTGATGCTGGGAGGTGCGGGGGCTGTGGCCACCGTGACGGGCGCGGCCGGATTGCTGTGGGGCGCGGGCACCGGGTTCAAGTCCGCCGGTGGGAAGGACCTGAGGGAACCGCAGGCCTTGCACAGTGCCGATGGCCGGCTTCAGGTGAAACTGTCAGCGGCCCTGGGCCAGGTGCGGATGGCGGGCAGGGACGCCACTGCGCTGTCCTATAACGGTTCCCTGCCCGGCCCCACCCTGTTCCTGGAGCCCGGGGACCGTGTGAAAGTGACGCTGGAGAACAGGCTCTCCGATCCGACCAACCTGCACGTCCACGGGCTGCACGTTTCCCCGCAAGGCAACAGCGACAACGTGCTGGTTTCGGTCGAACCGGGAGAGTCCTTTGACTATGAGTACCGGCTGCCGGTAAACCATCCGCCGGGCGTGTACTGGTATCACCCGCACCACCACGGAACCGTCGCCGACCAGATCTTCGGCGGACTGTACGGGGCGATCATCATCCAGGACTCCCCGCCCGTGCCGGTGACACGGGAACGGGTCCTGGTCATCTCCGATATCTCCCTCACCGGGGACGGCTCCATCGCCGCCGTGTCGGCGATGGAGAAAATGATGGGCCGGGAAGGTGGCATGGTCCTGGTCAACGGCCAGCTGAACCCGGCCCTGGCCGCCCGGCCGGGCGAGCGTGAACGGTGGCGGATCATCAACGCCTGCACCTCCCGGTACCTGAAACTGCGCCTGGACGGCCAGAACCTGCAGCTGCTGGGTCTGGATTCGGGCCGTTACCAGAGTCCCAGGGACGTTGAGGAGGTGCTGCTGGCCCCGGGCAACAGGGCCGACCTGCTCGTTACCACCGCCAAAGGGACCGCCGTCCTACGCACCATGCCCGTGTACAGGGGAAGCATGGGATCCATGCTGGGCGGCAACAACGGAGGCGGACAATTCCGGTCCGGCCCGTACGGGGCCGTCTTGGCCACCCTTTCCGTTACCGGCGCACCGGCCGCTGGGCTGGGGCCCGTCCCGGCCCAGCCGACGCCGCGGGACCTGCGGGCCACCCCGGTGACCGCCCGCCGGGAACTGGTCTTCGCCATGGGAACGGGTATGAACAGCGGCGGCATGGGGTCGGGGATGTTGAGTTTCACCATCAACGGCAGGCCGTTTGACCCGGCAAGGGTCGACACCACGGTTCCGGCCGGCGCCGTCGAGGAATGGACCCTGCGGAACACGAGCCCGATGGACCACCCCGTGCACCTGCACGTATGGCCGATGCAGATCATCGAACAAGCCGGCCAGCCGGTGGACAGCCCCATGTGGCAGGACGTGGTCAACGTCCCGGCCCGCAGCAGTGTCCGGGTCCGGATCTCCTTCGATGACTTCACCGGCAAAACCGTCTACCACTGCCACATCCTGGACCACGAGGACAGCGGCATGATGGGCCTGATCGAAGCCCGGTAACAGAGCGGCCTTACAGTCCTTTGCATGAATGAGAAAACCGATGAAGGAGCACAACAATGAGCTACGCACACACCATCACCGTCGCCCTGCCCTACGCAGAAGCAGTAACCCGGACCCGTGAAGCCCTCACCGGGCAGGGCTTCGGCGTGCTCTCCGAAATCGATGTCCGCGCCACGTTGGAGACCAAACTCGGATCCGACGCCGGACAGAGCCTGGGGGACTACCTCATCCTCGGCGTCTGCAATCCCGCCCTGGCGCAAAAAGCTCTGGCCGCGGACCCCGACATCGGACTGCTGCTGCCGTGCAACGTCGTGATCCGAAGCGGACCTGACAACGGCAGCACCGTCATCCAGACCATCGACCCACAGACCATGGTGCAGCTCAGCGACGCCCCTGCCGTCACCGAAGTCGCCTCGGACGCCGACCACAGGCTCCTCGCACCCCTGAAGGAACTCGAAACCGCCTAAAAACCGGCCAACAGGCAGTGCCCGACCGCCCGCGGAGAGAACGAGTACGGTTAAACGCCGCGCAGCACCGGAGCCCGCCCGCCACTGTGCGGTGTCGGCGGGATTATGGGCCCTCGCCGTGGATACGGAGACGTTTCTGGTAGTTCTGTGCGTTCAGTTCACCGCGTCCGCCGACCGGAAAGAACCCGCACCGGCTTTAGACCCGGCCGAAACAGCGCACAAAAGGAGCGGCACCGGTAGTAACCGGATGCCGCTCCTTTTTGCACGTCCGAGATCGCACGGAGGCTAGTGTGCTACCTCTTTGGCTTTCTCGGATTCTTCGATCTGCTCATGTCCATGGTCGTGGGCCGCGTGCAGCTCTCCCGGCGTGGCGGGAGCAACGCGGTCCTCGAAGAAGAACCTGCTGAGCAACGCACGCCGCTTTTCCGCCTTGGTGACAATTCCATTGCGGTTGGGTACCCCTGCGCTGGGTACCGGGGATTCGTACCCGACGAGCTTGAAGCGCTTGTAATCGTCAACCTGGGCGTGCACTTCCTGGTACTCGCCGTGCGGCAGGCGGACGATCCGTCCCGTTTCGCGGCCATGCAGAGCGATTTCGCGGTCCTTGCGCTGCAGGGCGAGGGCGATCCGCTTCGTGACCACGAAGGCAACGATCGGGCCAATGAAGATCAGTGCGCGGAGCCAGTAGATCACGTCATTGAGGGATACATGGAAGTGCGTGGCGATAAGGTCCGAGGAAGCCGCAGCCCAGAGCACGCAGTAGAACGTGAATCCGGCCATCCCGATTGCAGTCCGGGTCGGTGCATTGCGCGGCCGGTCCAGCACATGGTGCTCACGATCGTCCTTAGTGACCCAGCGTTCGATCCACGGGTAGGCGAACAGCACCGTGAAGACAATGCCGGCCGGGACCAGTGCCGGAATCAAGACGTTGAGCGAGAGCGTGTTGACACCCCAGGGGAGCGGAATATTCCATTCCAACGGAAGGCCCAAGAGCCAACCGGGCATCAGGCGCAGGGCACCGTCCACCCAACCGATGTACCAGTCGGGCTGCGTTCCGGCCGAAATGGGTGAGGGGTCGTAGGGACCGTAGTTCCAAATCGGGTTGATGGTGAACAGCGCGGCCATGGCGGCGATGACGCCGAAGATGATGAAGAAGAAGCCGCCGGCTTTGGCCGCATAAACCGGCCCCAGCGGATAACCGACTACGTTCCGGTCGTTGCGGCCCGGACCGGGGTACTGGGTGTGCTTATGCACCACAACCATGAACAGGTGAATGGCGATCATCAGCAGAATCATGGCCGGAACCAGCAGGATGTGCAGAACGTACAAACGCCCGATGATGGCAGTTCCGGGGAACTCGCCGCCGAAGAGGAAGAACGAGATGTACGTGCCGATGACGGGGATGGAGGTGATGACACCCTGGATAATGCGCAATCCGTTGCCGGAAAGCAGGTCGTCCGGGAGCGAGTACCCGGTGAATCCGTCGGCCAGAGACAGGATCAGCAGTACGCCGCCCACCACCCAGTTGAGCTCGCGTGGCTTGCGGAAGGCACCCGTGAAGAAAACGCGCAGCATGTGCACGGCAATCGAAGCCGTGAACAGCAGCGCAGACCAGTGATGTACCTGGCGCATGAACAAACCGCCACGGATATCAAAGGAGATATTAAGGGTGGAGTTCATCGCAACGGACATGTCGACGCCCTTGAGCGGAACATAGCTGCCGTTGTAGACCGACTCTGCCATGGACGGGTCGTAGAAAAAGGTCAGGAATGTGCCGGAGAGCAGCAGGATGACGAAGCTATACAGCGCCACTTCGCCGAACATGAAAGACCAGTGATCGGGGAAGACTTTGCGCCCGAATTCACGGAGAATTCCGGATCCGCCGACACGCTGGTCAACGAAGTCGGTAATGCGGCCGGTCGTTGTGACCGGCTTGTACGGTGTTTCGGCTGCGGTGCTCATGTTAGCCACGCTCCCAGAAGCTAGGTCCGACGGGTTCATGGAAATCGCTCTGCGCCACCAGGTATCCCTCAGAGTCAATGGAGATCGGCAGCTGCGGCAGCGGCCGGTTGGCCGGTCCGAAGATAACCTTGCACTCCTGCGTCAGGTCGAACGTCGACTGGTGGCAGGGGCAGAGCAGGTGATGCGTCTGCTGCTCGTAGAGAGCTACGGGGCAGCCGACGTGGGTGCAGATTTTGGAGTACGCCACAATCCCGTTGTAGCTCCAGTCTTCGCGGCCCTTGGAAGGGTTCAGCTGAGAAGGATCCAGGCGCATCAGCAGCACTACTGCCTTGGCCTTTTCCTCCAGCTTGCCTTCGTGCAGGTCGTTCAAACCGTCCGGAATGACGTGAAAAGCCGAGCCCAAGGTCACATCGGAGGCCTTGATCGGGGTGCCCGTAGGATCCCGGACCAGACGAATTCCCTTGTCCCACATGGTGTGCTTAAGGGCATTGGCCGGCAGCGGGCCCAAATCGCGGAACATGACGATGGCCGGGAATGGCGCCAGCGCCACTGCGCCCAGAAGCGTGTTACGGATCAACGGCCGGCGCTTGATGCCGGTCTCTTCGACGATGTCGTCAACAATTTTCACTGCTGCTTCACGGTCTGCTTCACTGCGCAGTTCGTGACGCTCTTCGGAGACTTCATGATCCGGCATCAGTGCCCTGGCCCAGTGCACAATACCGGTACCAATTCCCAGCATCGCAAACGCGGTACCGAGCCCCAGCAGCATGTTCTGCAGACGCAAGGTAGCGATGGTGTCATCAAGCCGGATGAAAAAGTAGCCGAAAAAGAACAGCAGGGTTCCCACGACGGAGACTCCAAAGAGAATAGCCACCTGGCGCTCTGCCCGTTTGGCTGCCCTTGGATCCGTGTCAGCTAGTCTCAGACGGTGCGGGGGGAGTCCAGGATCCTGGAACTTCTCCACCTCGTTAAGACCAGCCTTAGCTACGGCGTCCGAGCCTGCCGGAATGCCGTCACTATGGTCGCCCATAATCCCCTCATCCTTCTCTTATCCCGGTTTCCCGGGGTCGTAATGAATGTTTCGTCCGGTCGCTGAGCGACCGCAAAATGGTGTGTCCCGTTGGTCTTAGGACGTCCGTGAAGTCAGCCAAACTGTGAAGGCGATGACAACGCCAAGACCGGCGATCCAGATGAACAGGCCCTCTGACACGGGACCCAGCGAACCGAGAGCGGCGCCGCCCGGTGACCCGTTGGCGTCGATGGTGTCCAGGAACGCAATGATGTCGCGCTTGTTATTCGGGGTGATGTTCGCATCGTTGAAGACCGGCATGTTCTGCGGTCCGGTGACCATTGCCTCATAAATATGCTGGTTCGACACACCAGCCAGCGCCGGGGCAAACTTGCCGCGTGTCAGCGCACCGCCGGCAGCCGCGGCGTTGTGGCACATGGCGCAGTTGACCCGGAACAGGACGCCACCGTTAGCCGCGTTTCCGCCGCCCTCGGTGTACTGTGCTTCGGGAATGGCTGGTCCGGCGCCCAGAGATGCCACGTATGCGGCCAGCTGGTGCGTCTGTTCGTCGTTGAACTGTCGCGGCTTCTGCTGGGCCTGCGGCCCCTGCAGCTGCATGGGCATGCGTCCGGTGCCGACCTGAAAGTCGACGGCGGCGGCTCCTACGCCTACCAGCGAAGGACCGTCGGGGGAGCCGCTGGCGCCCATTCCATGACAAGTGGCGCAGTTGGCAATGAATAGCTTCCCACCCTCCTGCGCGTCATTTGCTGAGTAGGTGGTGTCTGCCTTGGCCTGATTGGCGGTGGTGACAACGGCGTAGAGACCACCGGTAAGCATAAGTCCCAGCAGTAGCAATGCGACGGCGGCTAGCGGGTGACGTCGCTTCTGCGAAAGTGCCTTCACGTGGTGGTTCCTTTGTGTCGATCCTGCGGCGGCGGGTCAGCCGCTAATTCAATTGATATTGCGTGGGGAGGATGGAAAGCAGCCTACTTCAGGATATAAATCACCAGGAAGAGACCGATCCAGACAACGTCGACGAAGTGCCAGTAGTACGAAACGACAATGGCCGAGGTCGCTTCAAAGTGACCGAACTTCTTAGCGGCGTAGGCTCGTCCGATTATCAGAAGGAAAGCAATCAGGCCGCCAATTACGTGGAGTCCGTGGAATCCGGTGGTGATATAGAAGGCCGAACCGTAGGCATTCGAGGACAGGGAGACGTGTTCGGAAACCAGGGTGGCGTACTCAGCGGCCTGGCCTGCGACGAAGACGGCGCCAAGGACGAATGTCGCCATGAACCACTCGGACATGCCCCAGCGCGCGAACCCGACCAGACCGCCGGTGCGGCGGGGCTGCAGTCGCTCGGCGGCGAAAACACCCATCTGGCAGGTGAAGGAGCTGGAGACCAGGATGAGGGTGTTCACCAGTGCATAGGGAACGTTGTGCTTGGCCGTCTCATCAGCCCACAACCCGGCCGACGTTGACCGGAGAGTGAAGTACATGGCGAAGAGACCGGCGAAGAACATCAGTTCGCTGGAGAGCCACACCACCGTGCCAACCGAAACCATATTGGGGCGGTTGAGCGTGGGGTGCGCGGGGATGCTGGGGGAATGAGTCGCTGTTGTCACATAGACATTATGTCCATAAAAACGGCTCCTGCCCAATGCAAAATGCGTTTTGTCGATTCTTTTTCTACAAAGCCGCGAAATCCCGCGGTCGGGAGCTGCAGCTAACCACGCGTCCGGGCGGTCAGCAGCGGCTGCACAGCTGCTGACCGGGCACAGACTAGGCACCGTGGCGCTGCGTATTCGTTCAAGACGGGGAATGATCGCTAGCATCAAGAGGTGACTTCATCAGCTTCGGCCGCCGTGGAAGAGCCCACCTGGCCCGTCCTGCTTTCTGCCCTTATCGCCGGTACGGATCTTTCGGCCGGTCAAACGCGCTGGGCCACGAACAGGATTATGGAAGGCTTGGCAACGCAGTCCCAAATAGCGGGCTTCCTGGTGGCTCTGCGGGCCAAGGGAGAGACCGTTGCCGAGGTCGCCGGGTTCGTGGAAGCGATGATGGACAACGCCCGGCCGCTGACCGTGACCGGGGAAACACTTGACATAGTCGGCACCGGCGGTGACCGGCTCAATACGGTCAACATTTCGACCATGGCGGCGCTGGTCTGCGCGGGTGCGGGCGCCAAAGTAGTCAAGCATGGCAACCGTGCGTCCTCGTCCGCCGCCGGCTCCGCTGACGTCCTGGAAGCTCTGGGCGTCCGGCTGGACATGTCCGTTGACCGGGTGGCCGAGGCGGCCGAAAGCGTTGGCATCACTTTTTGCTTTGCTCAATTATTCCATCCGTCGATGCGCCATGTGGCGGTGCCGCGGCGTGAGATGGGCATCCCTACGGTGTTCAATCTGCTTGGCCCGTTGATCAACCCCGCGCGCGTAAGCGCCTCCGCTGTAGGAGTCGCCGACGCCGCCAAGGCCCCCCTGATTGCAGGAGTTCTGGCGGCGCGAGGTACCAGGGGGCTGGTTTTCCGCGGCAGTGATGGCCTTGACGAGCTGACCACCACAGGGCCCTCCACCGTCTGGGAGATCCGGAACGGCAACATCACGGTCTCGGACCTTGATCCCGTCGAACTCGGCATCGCGCGCGCCTCGATCGAGGATCTGCGGGGTCTGAACGCAGTGTACAACTCGCAGGTGGTCCACCGTGTGCTGGCGGGCGAACAAGGTCCGGTGCGTGACGCCGTCGTCCTCAATGCCGGCGCGGGACTTGTAGCGGTCAGCGGCAGCGCCGAGGGCCCGTTGCCGGACCGGATGGCGGCCGGTATAGCAGCGGCGGAAAGATCTCTTGATTCGGGTGCCGCCGCGCAGGTGCTGGCCAAGTGGATCGAGCACTCGGTCGCGGATCCGGCCAGGGGTTAACCGGCCGGCCGGCCGCGCCCGCGGGGATCGCGGAGAGCGCCATCCAAGCTGCGGACGGGGCTAGTGATCGAAGCCGAGGGAAAAGGCGGCATCAAGGTCATGTTGGGAATATGCCCGGAAAGATATCTGCGTCGTGGTCGAGACAACGCCCTTTACCTTGGACAACCTGTCGGCAATGGCGTCGGCCAAATCTTCATGTCGGGTCACCCGGGCAATGGCAATTAGATCCCATTCCCCCGTAACCGAGTACACCTCACTGATGCCGGCTAGCTCGGAAATCTCCTGCGCGGCCTCCGGAATACGAGAGGCGTCGGTCTTGATGAGGACAAAGGCAGTAATCATGGAATAGTCCAATCGTTGAGCGTCGACCCGGGCCGTGACCCCGTAGTAGTTGTACGAGGCTAGTTCAAAAGCGCCGTGTGAGTCTAAAAATTGTCAGTCCGGAAAACCTGTCAGTCCGGAAAACCGGTCAGTCCGGCAGCCCGCTGGATGAGCTTTGCTTGGTTCGCCGGCTGAGTCGGCCGGCTACGGCCCGATGGCCAAGCAGAAAGATGGCCAGCACTATGAGGGCGACGACGACGAAGGGGAGTTGGGCGGTCTGGCCGGACAGCAGGCGTAGCACCATCCCGGCAGCAATCGTCATGGCCCAAACTGCGACGCCGTGCGGCCAAAGACGTAATGGTGCCTGCCACGCCCGACTTACAATCCAGCCCACAGCCGCGCCTGCGACGAAGGGCCACGCGGTGGCTGCCACGCCGAGAACCGGGTTGCTTTCCGCATGGCTGGCCCGGCCCACGGCCGCAAAGACCAGCACCAGAATGAGGTCCGCTGCCGCGGCATAAATCACGGTGCCGCGACCGCGGAGGGAATTGCTTCGTTCGAGCTGTTTGATCACCAGCCCAGCCTACCGGCCCCACGGATTCACCTCCTTCCACCTGCTCAGCGGAGGCATCTTCGCGCACGGACAGATGCAGTGGATACCATGGAAGCCGCAACAATTTTCCGTGACTGCCACGGTGGGCCATCCCTAAGCCAGGAGCTGTCATCGTACCGACCAAGAGCAACGAAACGCCCGGAAACATGCTGGATAACCCCATAGCCGTACCTGCCATGGCTGCCGAACCTACAATTATGCATTGGACCGAAGCGGGGATAGAACAGCAGGCCCGGTGGCAATCTCAGAGCCGGCCGGCTGCCCCTGTCCGAGTCGTGGTGGGCGACGATCGGTTGAGCGCAGACCAGGCGTACCGGCTGGTGCAGCAGGGGACCGGCATTCTGTGGCGTGGAGATTTCCAGAACGCCCGCCAGCTGCTCAGCGCCCTGGCCCGCCGCGTCGACAGGCAACGGCAGACGCCGCAGCGGAACTCTGCCGCGGTGACCTTCCGCCAGCACCGGCAGAGCAGAACACGGCTGGCGCAGTTGCTGGGCCTGCTCCTCGTTCCCCTGGAATCCGATTACAGCGTCCCACTGCGCCGGGCTCCGGACGTGGCGCTGGCATGCACCGAGGCCTACGGTGTCGCCGACGGACCCAGCGTCATAGCTCTGCGCGAGTTGACAGGAGTCATTGGCGCCCACCAGTGGCGGCACAAGGGCGTGCAGATTCCGGCGCTTGGCGCCCGCATCTACCCGCATTATGGGGTTTTTTCACCCATCCGAGGTGAGTATTTGACGCTGGTATCTCAGGCACCGCTCCCACCTGCCGTATGTGCCTCCGGTGGTCTGGCGTTCGACGTCGGTACCGGCACCGGCGTACTGGCGGCGATTCTCGGCCACCGCGGGGCGAACCGCGTCATCGCGACCGATCAGGACTGGCGCGCGGTGGATTGCGCCAGGGATAATCTCAGCCTCCTCAAACTGGCCAATCGGGTGGAAGTCGTGGAAGCAGATCTCTTCCCCGCTGGCCGGGCTTCCCTAGTAGTCTGTAATCCGCCGTGGATCCCGGCCGCCCCTGTCTCCTCTCTTGACCACGCGGTCTACGACCCGGACAGCAACATGCTGCGCCGCTTTCTGGCCGGCCTCGGGGACCATCTGGAAAGGGACGGGGAAGGCTGGCTGGTGCTCTCGGATCTGGCAGAGCATCTGGAACTGCGCTCACGGACGGAACTGCTCGCCATGATCGATGAGTCGGGACTCGTCGTCGTCGACCGTTCCGACACTGTGCCCACGCACCGCAAAGCCGGTGATATCACCGACCCCCTGCATGCAGCGCGGTCAGCGG
Source organism: Arthrobacter endolithicus (assembly GCF_026627425.1). GTDB lineage: Bacteria > Actinomycetota > Actinomycetes > Actinomycetales > Micrococcaceae > Arthrobacter_M. Next base: position 43,574 of record NZ_JAPNLH010000002.1, on the reverse strand, counting down.
AAATCACCTCTCTGTGGCGCCTGAAAGTGCGCTGACAGTGAGTGTCCTGTCCCGGCCGCCCGCTGTGAGCTGGGGAATCCGCAACCAATCCACGGCCGCTGCTGTGGTGGTGGTGGCGTGCGCGCTGCTGGCCGGGGGAATACTCCTGCTCGTGCTGCTGCAGAATGCTCTGACAGTGGCAACGGATGGCGTCCTGCGAAGCAAAACCACCGATGTGGCGGCGGTGCTCAGCAGCGGGGACGTTGCGGAGGCCGGCCAGAGCATCGCGTCCGCCGAGGGGCAGGGGTTGCTGATCCAGATCGTGGACGGAGCGGGACGTGTTGTCCAGGCCTCGGATCCTGAACTGATGAAAATTCCGATGGGATCTCTACGGCCTGACCCCGGAGAGAATGCGGCGAAGGAGGTCTCGGCCCTAGCCGGAGTAACGGGAGATGCGGACGGAGAGTTTTACCTTATGGCCACCGGTGCGTTGTCCGGAACCAACCAGTACGTTGTGCTGGCGGCGCGCAGCATCCAGGTTCAGGCGGATACTGTGCGGACCGTGGCCCTGTTCCTGCTGCTGGCCACCCCCGCGTTGCTGCTGATTGTCGCAATGGCCGTGCGCTTTCTGGTCGGGCGGTCCCTGCGTCAGGTGGAGACCATCCGCGCCCAGGTCTCTGACATCGATGCCGGACACCTGGCGGACCGTGTGGACGTGCCGCCTACACGGGACGAGCTGGCAGCCCTGGCGATGACGATGAACGCGATGCTGGGACGCATCGAAACTGCCGACACCCGCCAACGCCAGTTCGTCAGCCACGCCAGTCACGAGCTCCGCAGCCCGCTGACCACTTTGCGGACGGGACTGGAGGTTTCGGCTCAGGATCCTACACACCGTACCTGGCTGGACATGGCACCCCTGCTGGCGGCGGAGACGCGGCGGATGGGGTACCTGGTGGAGGACTTGCTCACGCTTTCCAAGGCAGAGGACAGTGGCCTGCAAATCCTCCGTGCAGACGTTGATCTGGATGATGTCCTGGCGGCTGAGCTGCAGCGCCTGCGCACCACCACTGGCCGTGAGGTGCTGTCCCGCGTCGAGCCCGTCCGAGTGAGCGGGGACACGAGACGATTTTCCCAGATACTGCGTAACGTCCTGGACAACGCCGACCGGCACGCAACACATACGGTCCGGGCGACTTTGACGTCCGCCGATGGCACCGCCACGCTGTGGGTTGACAACGACGGTCTGCCGGTTCCGGAAGCAGAACGCGAACACATATTTGAGCGCTTTATCCGTCTTGACGAAAGCCGTTCCCGGGACACTGGCGGCAGCGGCCTGGGGCTGGCCATTGCGCGGTCGTTGTTGGCCGCCCACGGCGGGACAATCACCGCAGGGGAGGCATCCGACGGGTTTTGCCGCTTCGAGATTCAGCTGCCGCTGCTAGAATCACTCTAGTTTCCGGCAAGTACCGGCCCGGACGCTGCACGGCCGGAGCAGATAACAGCCTTGCTGCCGGCATGGCTGCTTCTCCTCAGCGTTCTCTCAGCGACGACGGGGCACACTGGACGAATGATCATCAATGGTTTGAACCCTGGAGGGCACCAATGACCGAACCCCGCAGGGCCGAAGCGCCCGAGCCCTTGGAGCGGCGTGGCAACGGACGGATCCAGCGGCCGGTTGGCCCTGGCGCAGCGAGGCTGTCCATGCTGCCGCTGGGTTCCTGGTTCCTGGTTCCCATCGGCCTAGTGCTCTTTGCGCTGACTCTTACCATCGGATTGGTGGCGAAATCCTATGGCCCGTTCAGCCCGGATCTGGCGCTGGATGTCCAGCTAAGCCAGGGGCGCAGTCCGTTCCTCACTGCGATTGCCCTGGGCATTAATTACGGGCTAGGTCCGGTTGGCGCGCTGCTCATTTTCATTTTGATCTGTTCCTGGTTGTGGTGGGGGAGCCGTGCGCCGATGCGGGCACTCGCCTTCGGATCGATTACCGCCGTGGGGTGGCTGAGCGCGGACATCGGCAAATACACCGTGGCCCGGCTGCGCCCGCCCTCCTCCGCCACCCACGCACTCGTCATGGAAACCGGTCACAACAGCTTTCCCAGCGGTCACACGGCCTTCGCGGCTTCACTGGCCTGGGCGGCAATCCTCGTCCTCGCCCGTCCTGGCGTCCAGCGTCGGCTGGCCATCGTCGCGGGCGCATTGTTTGCCGCCGTCGTCGCCTTCTCCCGCATTTATCTCGGAGTGCACTACCCGACGGACGTCGTCGGCGGGGTACTGATCAGCGCCGCCGGCATTTTCATATGGCTGGCGCTGTGGAGCAATCTGATCGAGCCCAGGCTGCGCGCTGTAAAAGCACTCAACCCAGTGCCGCATTCGGCAACAGCGTCGCAGACCTCCGTGTGAACCGCGGTGCGGCGGCCGGTGAACACGGCCGCCGCACCGGGCATCGGGTCTGGGGCATAGGGAGCCAGATCAGAGCTTGGTTGTATGACTTTCGCCCGCATCGATGCGCTGGCCGGTGAGGCGTGATTTCACCCAGCTGAGTACTGTGGCAACGGTACCTCCGGGGGTGTCCCAGTACTGGGCGGACTCCGACTCCACCCGTATCAGAACCAAACCGGGCGTCGTGGGGCCCTTGGGGAACCATGCTTCGACCACAGAGTTCCACAACTGCCGGGCCTTCTCCGGGTCTTCAATCACCTCGGCCCGTCCGGCCACGGATACCCATTCGCTTCGATTGCCGAAGCTGACATTGACTTCTCGTCTGGCCCGGATATGGGATACCTGGGAGGTGTCCTTGTCGGTGAAAAACCATAGGTCGCCGTCGTCGCCCACTTCTTGGGCGGCCAAAGGGCGGCTGACGAGTACGCCGTCGTCGTTCGTGGTGGTGAACATGCCTATCTTGGTGTCATTAATGATGTCCACAACTTTTTTCACGTCGTCCTTGTTCACACCGCGCTTGTTGACACCGTCCTTGTTAACATTGTCGTGGTGAAGGTTGGTTGTTTCGTTGTTCTCTGCCATGACTGCCTTAGGGTCGTGATGCCTGCAGGTAGCAAGCCTGCTGATAAGTAAATACTCATACTACTTACTTATCAAGCTTTCCATCGGTATACTCCATAAATGGCCAAGATGGACGTGGGGGAGATGGACAAAGGGGAGACGGACGTGGGGCGGGAGGCCCCGACCGTCGCCTCGATCCTTCTTCGCAGGATCCTTACGGTCAACCACGAAGTGGAAAAGCAACTCGGTCGGCACCTTGAGGTCAACAACACCGATTTGGAAGCCATGCAGCACATGATGCAGCAGGGGCCTCTGAGCCCCACCGAACTGGCGCGTCTGTTGATGATCAGCACGGCCGCGGCCACGTCAGTGGTGGACCGGCTCGTGAAAGTGGGTCATGTGGCGCGACGGAAGCATCCGGATGACAGGCGCCGACTGCTCGTCGTGCCGACAAAACGATCGATGGAACAGGCAAGGAGCCGGCTCAGGCCGATCATCGACGGCACCGACGCACTGTTGGACAGCTACAGCCCCCAGCAGCAGGGCGCCATTGTGGATTTCCTGTCCAAAACGACAGGCATCATGACCTCGTGGCTTGCCGCCGAACGGGACGGCGGTGCCGTGGCTGAACAGCGGGCAACGATGCCCACCCATGACGAAATAATAGGTTTACCAACGCAGCACGGGACTGAACCCGGCTGGGATAAGGAAGCGGTTATTATGACGGACAGAAAAATGAACGACGGCGGCATGAACGACGGCGATCACGATCGGGAAGACCAGGACGAGGAAGGCCGAAACGGGGGCGCTAAGGAAGCACGGGTTTCCCGGGGCGGCGACGAGGTATTGGCGACTGGGGAAGTAACGAAGGACGCGAAAGGACTTGGCGCTGTCTTCGGGGACGCAGACCGCACCTACGCGGATGACCCGGTCAAAACCCCGGGTGCCGCGGACACGCAAGCCATCAAGGACTTGGAGGAAAATTTCACCGTGTATGAGCACGAGGGGCAAAGATACGTGGAAGAAAATCCTAAGTAGGCTCCTCTCCGGGGTAACGGGCTGTCTGGTCCACCATCCGTCGCAGCCGCCAGATTACTCAGCGGCGCCGTGAGCGCCCGCGGGACTGTACAGTCCCTGTTCAAGCTGGGAAACAAGCCACGGGCTGAAGGCGAATGGCGCCCCGGTGACGCTTTGCGCTAGCTTCGCCGGCTCCAGCCACGCCCATTCGCTGACTTCGCCTGGATGGGGATCGAGCTGTCCCTGGGGGTCGCCGGGATAGTCGGCCCGGTAGACGGGACAGATCTCGTTTTCGACGATCCCGGAAGCATCAACAGCCCGGTACCGGAAATCCGGCAGTACGGCCGTCGGTGCGGAGATTGTCATCCGGAGCTCCTCGTCCGCCCGTCGTCGGATGGCATCTTCCATGGATTCCCCCGGTGCGGGGTGGCCGCAGAAAGAGTTTGTCCATACCCCGGGCCAGGTCGGTTTTGTCAATGCCCTGCGTGTTACCAAGGTCCGACCGTAGCGGTCGAAAATATGGCAGGAAAAGGCCAGATGCAGGGGTGTGGTGCTGGTGTGGACGGTTCGCTTGTCCGCGACACCAACGTCGTTGCCCTCGTCATCCATCAGTCGGACCAGTTCGATACTGTGATTCATGTCTTGCGCTGCCCTTCTGCTTCTTCTCCCACCATAGCCGGAACAATCTCCCCTTTTGTGGCTGGCTCCCGGCTAGGACTTCCGAGCGAGAGAGTTGCCGCCAGGCCGACAACTAAGAATCCGGCGGCGGCAAACGCCGAATATTTCGTTCCATTAGAAAACGCCTCTTTCGCCGCCGCCGCGGCGGCCGTGGTCGCCGGTCTTGCCTCCAGGCCAGAGATGGCTGCACCGGAACTTTCGACCACCGCCGTGACCAACTGCCTGCGGTTGGCGTCGGGAATCTGCGCATCCCGCAGCGAATTATCCAACTGCGCGGATGCTGTGGTGAACAAAATGGTTCCCAAAACCGCTATCCCCAGAGCCGAGCCAATCTGGCGCGCCGTGCTTTGCGTCCCCGAGGCCTGCCCGCTTTTGGCCGGTGGGACGTCCTTGAGCACCACACCTGTCAGTTGTGCCGTAGCGAGACCTACCCCGAAACCGTAGACGAACAGAAAAGGGATGAGGATGCCCCAGCCCGTAGTGGGACCTATTACCACTCCCAAGCCAAATACTCCTGCGATTTCCGCAACGATTCCAACTCGGACAATTAGTACAGGTGCGACCCTATTGCCGAAGGCGCCAGCAAAGCCACTGGCCAGAAACGAACCTGCTGCGAGCGCCACCAAAATGAGACCGGTCTGCAGTGCAGAATAGCCCAGAACATTCTGCAGCCAGATTGGCAGGGATAAAACGATGCCGAACTCGCCGAGGCTGACAATCATCGCCGCAATATTGCCGTTGCGAAAGGACCGGATACTGAAAAGGCTGAAATCGAGCATGCTGCTGGCGCCGCACCTGTTCCGGGCCCGTCCCCAGACTATGAAGGCGATCCCGGAAACCAGCATCAAAGCGAATGCAAAAGGGACGGGGGAGAGGCTGAAAGACCATGACCAGCTGCCGATCTCCATCGGCTTCTTGACCCCCCACCAGCCGTAGTTCCGGCCTTCAATCAACCCGAAGACCAGGGTCGCGCTGGCCACTACGGACAACGCTGCGCCGACCCAGTCAACCCGGCCGGCCCCGGGATTCCTGGACTCCATCACAGTGAGAACCGCCCCGACGGTGATCAGAATTCCCAACGGGATGTTGATGCCAAATGCCCAGCGCCAAGAGTACGTGGTGGTTAGCCAGCCACCGAGCAGGGGGCCGACAGCGGTCATACCACCGATGGTTGAGCCCCACACAGCGAAGGCAATGGCGCGTTCTTTTCCCTGGAATGTTGCATTGATGATCGACAGGGTGGTGGGGAGCACCATGGCTCCGCCGATACCTTGAATGACGCGGGCACCAATCAACAGGTCACCGCTGGGGCTGAACGCAGCGAGCAGCGAAGACAATGCAAAGACCGCAACACCTAATGTCAGCAACCGACGGCGGCCGAAACGATCCGCGAGGTTTCCAAAGACCAGCAGCAGGGCCGCAAAGACTAGCGTGTAGGACTCCTGGACCCATTGGACTTGTGTCGAAGTAACAGACAGATCTTTCACTATCGAGGGAATCGCCACGTTGACGATGGTGGAATCAACGATTATCAGCGCTACCGCAAGGCTGACAAATACCAGGGCGAACCATCGGGTCCTCGATGATGTGCTCATGCCGCTACACCGCTGACAGCCGCACGACGGCGGACCTGCATTCCGTGACGACCTCGCATCCTCAGCACAACAGTCACGGAGCCCACGCAGGTGGCTGCTATTATCGCCGCACCGGCTGTCACGGCAGATGGGAGCTCACCACCCAGCCTCGACACCGCGACCCAGGCAAGACCCCAGATCAGCGTTGCTGCGGGGGCAAGCCTTCCCCTGCCTCCGGCCGCCAGCCCAATCCCGATAAGCCCCGCCACGGCAAGAACGAAGACTGCCCACCATTGTGGATCTAGGCCCGCGCCGGAAAAGCCGGAGCTGACCAGTAGTGCACTGACATTGGCCGCGGCAGCGATACAAACCCAGCCCAGGTACAGTCCCAGTGTGCCGTCGCAGACGGCGGCCTCAACCCGGGATTGGGGACGGGTTTGAACACAAATGGCGAAGATCCAGGCCAGCACGGCGACCAACACGAAGATCACCGCCACGCTCAGGGCGAGCTGGCCGGCCTGGATGGCAAAGATCCATGCCGCGTTCAGCAGCGCAGAAGCCGCAATGGGATAGCCCAATCGTCTTTGCCGTTCGTTGATCGCGCGTGCGGGCAGGATCTGCCAGCATGCGTAGGCAACTAATCCGGCGTAGATCACGCTCCAGACTCCGAAAGCGGGAACGGCCGGTGCAATCAGCGTGGCATCGGCGCCCAATGCTCCGCCGGCGGCTTGTGCTATGGGGGTTCCGCCGAGGGCGCCAGATCCGATGAAAGACCCCACAATAGCGAGTACCGTACTGAACATCACCACAGCTTTCCTCACGTTGTCCGCTTTGTTGCCGCCGTTGCTTGTACTTGTTCCGTCTGTACCTGTTCTGGTGGATGCCATGGGGTCACCTCCTTTTCCTAACCAATGATATTACTAGAAATGTGTACTATCAATATTTGTAGGAGTCTATGTTATGTTTGGTTCATGACAGACGGTCTTCGAGGCATGCAGGGATCCACGCAGCCGGGCGCGCAGGTCATCACCCGCGGGCCCGAAGCGTCGCGGCTTATGCGGATGATTCTTATTCTCAACCGCGAGGTCGAGAAGCAGCTTGGCAGGGAATTGACTGTCAACTCAACCGATCTGGACGTGATGCAGCACTTGATGCAGAGTGGGCCGCTTAGTCCCAGCACTTTGGCCAAGCGCCTGGGCATCAGCACGGCTGCCGTGACGGTGGCAATAGACCGACTGGTAAATCTGGGCCATGTGTCCCGCCAGCCGCATCCCACAGACAGGCGACGGTTGCTGGTGGTGCCGACTCCCGACTCGTCCCGCCGGGCAATGGAGAACTTGCTGCCCATGATCAGAGAGGTCGACGCGCTGATGAGCTTATACACGGAAGGCGAACAGAAAGCCATTACTGACTACCTCGCTAAAACAGTTGACATACTGGAACGCAAGATTGCCCGTTCCGCCTCGACAGCAGAAAACAGGTGATGTCCCATGCTCATCCCCGAAGTCAAGCTCCACGATGCCGGCGCTGTTCCCCTTCGCACCCCGGAGCGGGTGCCGGCCGCAGCCGCCCAGAGCAGCCGGCAGCTGGAGAATTACCTGCACCACGTTGAGTTGGCCCTGCGTGAGTTCTTCACTGCGTCCAAGCTGAGGGGGCAGGCGTTGACTCCCCGTTTTGCGCGGCTCTGGGAATCGCTTGAGGCCACTACGGATGGCGGGAAAAGGTTCCGTCCACGGCTGGTCTGGACCGCCTGCCAGGGCTTGGGCGGCGCGGACCTGTCAACGACGGCGTCGGTAGGTGCCGCATTCGAACTGCTGCATACCGCGCTGATCGTGCATGACGACGTCATCGACAGGGATTTTATCCGTCGTGGCCGGCCCAACTTGGCCGGGCTGTACCTGGCGCAGGCCCTGGACGCCGGACTGCCGGTGGCCGAGGCGGAGCATCGTGCCATGTCGGTCGGAGTCGTCGGCGGAGATGTTGCCCTAGTGAATGCGTATCGTCTGATTGATCACGCCGTTTCCGGGTCGGTTCGGGACCGGCTGCTGGAAATCATGGACGAAGCCGTCCTCGCCTCCGCTGCGGGCGAGTTGTTGGACATTGAATACTCCGTGTGCTCGGCCGGGCTGATGGTCGAAGATGTCATAGCGATGGACAGGCTGAAGACAGCTGTCTACTCCTTTGAGGCTCCGTTGAAGGCCGGTGCCGTCCTCGCCGGCGCCGGGCAGCAGACGATTGCTGCCATTGGTCAGGCCGGTCGAAGCATGGGGATTGCCTACCAGATTATCGACGACCTGCTGGGCGTCTTCGGTGATGAGGCAGGGACCGGCAAAAGCGCGCTGGGGGACGTCCGAGAGGGGAAGAGAACCGTGCTGATCAATCATGCCAGCAGAGCGCCGCAGTTCCCTGCCATAGCGGCCCACCTCGGCAACCCGGAATTAACTCCAGAAGATGCCGAGGAAGTCCGTTCCCTGCTGATTCTCTCCGGCTCCCGTGACTATGCGCAGCGGCTGGCCAGGAGTTTCGGCGACCAGGCACGCTCCAGGCTTCAACGTCCGGACATCCCCCAGCCGTTGCGCTTCGAACTTGAACAGATCGTATCTTCCGTACTCACCAGGACGAGGTAGCGAAGCATGGTCACCGCGAGCGCTGAATTTTATGACGAGGTGGCGGCCGCCGCTGCGAGCGTCGTGATCAGGCGGTATTCGACGTCGTTCGGGTTCGCATCGCGCCTGCTGGGGAAATCCATTCGTCAGCATGTGGAAAATGTCTACGCCCTGGTCCGCATTGCCGATGAGGTGGTGGACGGTGCGGCAGCGTTCACCGAAGGCGGTACCGCTGCAATTGCGCGGCAGCTGGATGTCCTCGAATCCGAGTGTATGCGCGCCATGGCCTGCGGCTACAGCACGAACCTTGTGGTGCACGCCTTTGCGTCCACGGCGAGAGCGTCCGGCTTCGGCATTGAGCTGACCGGCCCGTTTTTCCGCTCCATGCGGGCAGACCTGGCCCCCGTGCCGCTCACCGATGAGACCTTCAAGGACTATGTTTACGGTTCGGCAGAGGTCGTCGGGCTGATGTGCCTGAAGGTCTTCCTGATCGGACAGCCCGACGTGGATCAGCAATATGCTGCACTGGCGGAGGGTGCGCGCCGGCTAGGTGCTGCCTTTCAAAAAATCAATTTCCTGCGCGATCTCACGGCCGATTTCCACGAACTCAAACGCAGCTACTTTCCCGGAATCGACCCGATACACCTGACCGACAGCCAGAAGGACGCACTTCTGGACGACATTGATGCCGATCTGGGCGCCAGTGCCTGTGCAATATCCGCCCTGCCAGCGAGCAGCATTCGGGCGGTCCGGCTGGCGCATGCGCTGTTCACCGAGTTGTCCCTGCGCTCCCGCAATACTCCCGCCAAAACGTTACTGCTGTGCCGGGTGCGTGTTCCAGACCGGGTGAAAGTGCGCATCGCGGCATCGGTGATCCTCGGCTCACCGTTCGGAAAACCGGACGTCAGGGTCGGCGCATGACTGGGCCGGCGGACAAAACGGAAAAGCAGGGCAGAAGGAAGGAACACGGTGCGCGCCGCCGCGTTGTCGTCATCGGAGGCGGTATTTCCGGACTGGCGACGGCGGCACTGCTGGCCCGGAGCGGTCACCACGTTACGTTACTCGAACAGCAGGACGCGGTAGGCGGCCGTGCGGGACGGTGGGAGGAGGACGGCTTCGTCTTCGATACCGGTCCCTCCTGGTACCTTATGCCGGAGGTTTTCGACCACTACTTTTCGCTGCTCGGCACAACTGCCGCCGATCAACTTCGGCTGGTCAAGCTGAATCCGGCCTATCGGGTATTTTTTGAAAATGACCCGGTTCCCGTGGACGTGCCCGCTGGACGCCGCAACGTCGTCGACCTTTTTGAGAGCCTGGAACAGGGGGCCGGCGACAAGCTGGAGAAGTATCTGACGTCGGCCGAGCAGACCTACACGCTGGCGCTGCGGCACTTTCTTTACACATCGTTTCAGTCGTTCCGGACCTTTCTGCGTCCGGAGGTACTGCTGCGGTTGCCCAAGCTCGTCCGGCTGCTGCTCCAGCCTCTGGACAGTTTTGCCGCCAGTTACGTCCGGGATCCTCGACTGCGCCAGATTCTGGGGTATCCCGCCGTCTTCTTGGGTGCGTCGCCCTCTACAGCCCCGAGCATGTTTCACCTGATGAGCCACCTGGACCTGACCGACGGCGTGCTCTATCCAATGGGCGGGCTGTACGAGGTAATTAACTCCATTGAACAGTTGGCACGCGAGGAGGGCGTGCGCATCTGCACGGCCGCGACGGCAACGCAGATACTCACCTCCCCGTCGGGGCGCACCCGGTGCCCGGCGCGCGTCAGCGGTGTCCGCTATACCGCAGTCGACGGGCAAAGCCACGATCTGCCGGCAGACATCGTGGTGGGCGCGGCGGATCTGCATCACGTGGAAACGCAGCTGCTGCCCGAGCGCCTGCAGACCTATCCGCAGCGCTACTGGGACCGCCGGATCTCGGGCCCGGGAGCGGTCCTGATCTGCCTGGGCGTGGAGGGGCAACTGCCGCAGCTGCAGCACCACACCTTGTTGTTCAGTACCGATTGGACCGAGAATTTTAAGCGCATTTTCGGCGCCACGCCGTCGATTCCGGAGCCGCCGTCGCTCTATATCTGTAAACCCAGCGCGACAGATCCCTCGGTCAGTCCGGCCGGCACTGAAAACCTCTTCGTTCTGGTTCCGATCCCGGCTGACCCAACATTTGGTCACGGTGGGGTGGACGGGGCGGGGGAGCGCCGCGTCGAAGAGCTTGCGGACGCCGTCATTGCGCAGATTTCCGGCTGGGCGGGCATCGACGATCTCGCCGAGCGCATCCGCGTCCGGCGGACCTTCGGGCCCGGGGATTTTGTTTCCGACCTGAATTCCTGGCAGGGAGGTGCGCTCGGACCCGCGCACGTGCTGCGGCAAAGCGCATTTTTCCGTTCCGGGAACGTCAGTAAAAAAGTAGACGGACTTATTTACGCCGGCAGTTCCACCATCCCGGGCATCGGCCTGCCGATGTGTCTGATCAGTGCCGAAATTGCCCTGAAGCGGCTCAATGGGGACGTATCCAGCGGGCCGCTGCCGGAGCCGCTGGCACCAGATCCCCTGCAGCGCGGCAGTGTGGGAACCCGCTGATGGGTCTGCTCTACCTGGCCGGTTTAGTCCTCTCGCTGGCCGCTATGCTGGCACTGGATTGGCGACTGCGGCTGTTCCTGTTTCACAGCCCGTTCCGGGCCTCGCTGGTGCTGGTCTGCGGTCTCGTCTTCTTCCTGTCCTGGGACCTGGCAGGAATCGGGCTTGGCATCTTTTACCGTGCGGAGACCGCTATCATGACGGGTCTGCTGTTGGCACCGGATCTTCCCCTGGAGGAAGCGTTCTTCCTGACCTTTCTGTGCTATCTGACCATGGTGCTGTTCACCGCGTTGCTTCGATGGGCAGAATCAGGAAGCTTCCGGCCACCGGTGCGGCGCACGGTTGGCACCGGGAACACCACAAAGGGGGACCTCTGATGACGTACTGGGCCTTGAACGCGGTTTTTCTGCTGCCCGCAGCAGCCCTGGCACTGGGCATCGGGCTGCGCCTGCGGAGTCGACGGCGGCGCCGTTCCGTGAAAATGTGCGTGGCCGCGGCGGTAGCGTCCGCCGCGGTGCTGCTGGTGCTCACCGCGGTTTTTGATAATGTAATGATTTCCGCCGGGCTCTTTGGCTACAGCGCCGACAAAATTTCCGGCGCAATAATAGGGCGGATGCCTCTTGAAGACTTCGCTTACCCGTTGGGCGCGGTGCTGTTGCTGCCAGCGCTGTGGCTGTTTTTGGACCGACGGGTCAGCACAGTTGCAGGCGGTGAGGAAGTAGATGATTGAGCAGCGGGCAGCCGTTCGCCGGATGCGGACACTATTTATTTCCTCCCGACCGGTTTCCTGGGTCAATACTGCCTATCCGTTTGGTGTCGCCTACCTACTGGCCACCGGCAGGATCGACCTGACCGCCGTCGTCGGCATTGCGTACTTCCTGATTCCCTATAACCTGGCCATGTACGGCATCAACGACGTCTTCGATTATGAGTCCGATCTGCGTAATCCACGCAAAGGCGGCATCGAAGGCGCCGTGCTGGGACGAAGCATGCACCGCACCACTTTAGCGGCGGCAGCCATCACGAACCTACCCTTCCTGATCTACCTTTTCGCAGTCGGCAATCCGCTCTCCGCGGCAGTCCTCGTCGTCAGCGTCTTTGCCGTTCTCGCCTACAGCGCCCCCGGGTTGCGTTTCAAAGAGCGCCCCTTCCTGGACTCTGTCACCTCCAGCACCCACTTTGTCAGCCCGGCTGTCTTTGGACTAACGCTGGCACAGGCCACCTGGACCCCACAGCTGTGGTGTCTGCTGGGCGCCTTCTTCCTCTGGGGGGTGGCCAGCCACGCCTTTGGCGCCGTCCAGGACATCAGTGCAGACAAAGAAGCGTTCATCAGCTCCATCGCCACTGTGCTGGGCGGCAGGGCAACCGTGCGGCTGGCCGTATTCACATACCTCCTTGCCGGCGTGCTGATGCTTGGCACCAGATGGCCTGGTCCGCTTGCGGGCATCCTGGCGCTGCCTTACGCAGCTAATGCCGGTCGTTACTGGTTCATCAGCGAGGCAACCGCCGAGTCCGCGAACGGTGGCTGGAAACGCTTCCTGTGGATCAACTTTGGCACCGGATTTCTCGTCACGTTGCTGCTGATTTGGTACTCGCTGGCATGACCCGCCGCTGCCAGCGCTGCCAAGGAGGCTCAGCCACCCAGTGTGTGCGGAGGGTGTGGAACGCCCGCCGGAAACGCCGCCGGACCTGGGACCGGCCGTGCAGCGCGCGGGCTGACATGCCGACCCTTAGTCCTCCGATGTAGCGGATCCGGTAGTTCAGGCCCAGATGCAGGCTCAGGCAAATGTCATCATGCATTTCCGGGTCGCTCCGGTGAACCGTCGGAGAGTCCGCCGTCCAGCAGGAGCGCCGGATGGCGAGGTTGGATCCGAACAGTGGAAAGTGGGCCATCGCTGCGCCCACGGCCAGAAAGTATGAGCTCATGTAGAGGCGGGACAACAGAAATCCTTGGAACCGGGGCAGACCATAAAAAGAACCGGGGCCGGTGAGGGCGCCAAGGTCCGGATTCTGAAGGAACTCCAGTCCAATCCGCTGCAGCCAATCGGTCGGCAGCAGGCAGTCTGCATCGCAGCGGGCGATGATTTCCCCTACGGCCGCGTCGTAGCCCGCTGCCGCAGCCGCCGGTATTCCGGGCATCATTTCGGTAACCAGCCGCACGCCGTGACGCCGGGCCACCTCGGCGCTTTCGTCATCGCTGTTATTGTCCACCACAATGATCTCCAGGGGTGGATGCGTCTGCCTCCCCAGGGATGCCAGACACTTTGCCAACAGTTCGGCGTCATTGCGGCACGGAATAACCACTGAGATGGACGGCAGACCCGCCGCCTCATCGCCTCGTGCGGTCATCCCTTCAGCCAGCCTTTCCCACGTTCCACCGATAGGTCTCTCTCCATCGCCGTCCTCAGCGGTACCGCCGGCCCCGCATCGGGTATCCGAGAGCCATACGCGCCCGAGACCGCCCCCGTGGCGTGCAGCGCTGCCCGAAACTCTGGGAACCGCTGATGAATCCAACGGCTGACGAAGCTAACGATACGCAGTCCAACGGCTTGCCGAGATTACCACGGGGCGAACTCGGCGATGGACGCATTGAGACCGCCTGTGTCGTCGAAAATGACGATGCAGAGCCTTCCCAGCCTTCGCTTTCATGGTGAAAGTCCTGATTGTAGGGGCTGGGATCGTGGGCCCGACGGCAGCGTTCTGGCTGAATAGGTGTCCCAGCTGCGGCGACGTAGGTTCGTGATGACTGAAGCAAGGGCGGTTAATCGCGAGGGCCGCCGGGTGGCTTCGTTCAAGCCGGAGGTCATCATGGAGTCGGTAAAGTGCTATTTGAGCCTCGCTCGCTCTGACCTGTCGGCGCTGATCGCCGTCGTGCTGGGAATGGGGGAGGCGATGGCTGTCTGACTCATGTCCGAGCCACCTGATGATGCCGCATTGGCGGAATTGATCGGTGCCCTCATCAGCATGATCCGAGGAGCGGTCAGCTGTCATTCGGGTGCGGGGCCGTTGAGCCCCCGCAGTCGCTTCGGGCTGGGATAGGCGTTGCGCATGTGGTCGCTTGTGAGGAAGTCGGCGATGCCGATCATGAGGACGGCAAAGATGATCTGCTCCACCACCATCCAATACGGGTACAGACCCGGGATGGTGGCCACCACCAGAGTGATGACCGGGAAGATCTGGCTAAAGAGCCGCAGCCGCTGATAGCCCCAGTAATACCCCCTTTCTGCGCGCCAAGCGAAGAAGAACAGGGTCAGTGTCATGCACAGCACGACGACGCCGCGGAACCACACTGCGAACCCCACCGGAGTGCCGCGCACTTGAAGAATCAGGGCGGTGACGATGGCGCTGAGCCCCACCATGACTTCAAGGACGAGGATCCAGTTGACCCAATGGAAGGCGCTGCGTGTGCGCGGATGCACCCGCATTTCTTCCTCGATCAGGTAATGGCCGTTGCGTCCGCCGGCCAGTTTGTCGACGTCCAGTCCGAACACAGTCAGGGGTCTCATGGGAACAGCGTACGGTGCCGGTCGTTGCTGTCCGGCAGGTCCCGCCGTGGCTACGGGGCCATGTCGGGGCTGACTGGAACGAGCCCGATGGCGTTTCGTCGGTGGATATTCCGGGACGTCCGGTCAAAGCCCTTGGCGTCGAGGTTGTTCCCCAAGCGGTAGGCGGCCAGGGCCTGGTCATACAGCCCATTGAGGCGGGCTCCGGAAAATTGTCTCTGCGTGCCGTCAGTGAAGGTGACGACGATGGACATCTTGTTGGGAAAGTGCCGGCTCATGTGGATGAAGCCGGCCGAGTCCTGCCTGAGGTTGAGCACGCGGTTTGCCGCCTTTACGTGGAGAACTTCAAGTGTCCCGCATTTGGGAGCAGGGTGCCGTGCTGTTGTTCGGGACGCCTATACTTCAGATCATGTCGGACGAACGTTGTGTGCTGGTGGCCGAGGATGACGTTGGGCTGGCCTCGATGCTGCAGGAACTTCTTGAAAGCGAAGGGTATTCGGTGGCGGTAGTGCACGATGGCCAGCGTGCCCTGCACGAGGGATTGAGCCGGCGCTTCGACGTCCTGATGTTGGACCGCGGGCTACCGGCGATCGACGGACTGGATGTCCTGGGGAGGCTGCGGGCCAAGGGGGTCACCACACCGGCGCTGATCCTTTCGGCACTGAGCAACCCTGCGGACAGGGTCGAAGGGTTGGACCGGGGTGCCGAGGATTATTTAGGCAAGCCATTTGACATCGACGAGCTGCTCGCCCGACTGAGGTCCTTGCTGCGCAGGCATGCAGCATTCTCGGACACGGTGCGCCTGCCCTGCGGATTGCTGGAGGGCACGAGCCGGACCGTCACGCTGGACGGGGGAGACGTCGTCGTGCTCTCCGAACGGGAAAGCGAATTGCTGCTGCATCTGGCGCGCCGGCCGCGGCAGATTTTTACCCGCGATGCCCTGATTGACAGTGTCTTCACCGAAGCCGACGACGAAGGCGTGGTTGATACCTATGTGCACTACCTGCGCAAAAAGTTGGGGAAGCCCGTGGTGATGACGGTGCGGGGCGTGGGATACCGTCTGGGGCCCATAGCTTGACCCCCCGGGACACCTCTGAGCTTAGGCGCGCCGTGCGTCGGCTCGCCGTGCAACTCACGGCCATGATCGTCGTTCTTTTCGTCCTGGTCGGCACTCTCGTCTACTCAATTGTGGCGGCCGGTGTTCAGGAGTCAGCCACCAGGTCGTTGGCAGATGCAATGCATATCGACTCACCCTCCGATGCACCATTGGGGGTCTTCGTAGCAATCAGCACGGGAGGGAACGTGCTGCGCTCGCGGGAGGAGCCGGCTGGGTTGCCCGACATCGCGGCGATCCAGCGGGTGGCCCAGACGCAGCAGGAGGAGCAGGAAAACGTCACGAACGGTGGCAGGTCCTACACTATTTTGACCACCTACCGGGACGGCAGGGTCATCCAAGCAGCCGTTGACCGCCATGAAGGCCAGGAAGAGCTCACCCGGTTGCTGCTGGCCATGACTATCGCCGCTGTCGTCTCGGCTGTGCTGGCTGCGGGCCTCTCCGTCCTGATGGCCCGTCGGGCGATGCGGCCGATGGCTGAGAGCCTGGCATTGCAGCGCCGGTTCGTCGCGGACGCCAGCCATGAATTACGGACCCCGCTGACGCTGATCAGCACCCGCGCCCAGCTTTTGCACCGAAAGTTGGACGGGGACGGGACCAAGCCGTGCCAGAATGACGTGACGGCCGCGGTGGCCAAGCTGGTCGAGGACTCAAGGAGGCTCACCGGGATCCTGGATGACCTTCTCCTTTCGGCGGATCCACGTGAGACGGTGACCTACACCGTGGTCGACCTTGTCAGCCTGGCCCGGCAGGCAGTGTCCCAGGCCGGGCCGGAAGCCCAACAACGAACCATCCGGCTCACGCGTTCCGGTTCCGCCGAAACGGTCAGCGTCCGCGGCTCGGATGTGGCATTGCAGCGCGTCTTCACCGCGTTGCTCGCCAACGCCCTTGACCACGCCGAAACCAGCGTTGAGGTTGCGGTGGCCCGGCAGGGGGGCGATGCCGTCATCCGTGTCATCGACGACGGGCCCGGCTTTGACTCCGAAACCTCCGCACGGGTGTTCGAGCGTTTTGCATCGGTCAGGCCCGTCGCGAGTGACCCAGGCATGGCGCGCCACTACGGACTCGGACTGGCCCTGGTCGCGGAGATTGTTGCACGGCACAACGGCACGATCGCGGTGGAACGCGCTGCGAGGGGAGGGGGCGCCAGCGTCAACGTGACGTTGACGCTGGCCGAACAATGAAGCCAGCGCCCAGCGCCGTCTAAGAAAGCGCAAAGAAACTGCGCGCATGATGAATGTAGACAGTTCGTCATTGCGAAGACAGGAGAGGACCATGGGCACACAAATCAGCGGCAGGCAGTGGGCCGCTCGCATCACCACGGCAGTCACGGCTGGAAGCTTGGCCACAGCCGGCATCGCCGCGGTGGCGGTTGATATGGCCACAACGAGCCACGCGGCCGCGACGACCTCCGTCACCAGCCAGGACGGCGGGTCGTCGCAGAATCCGGACGGGGGCCAGGGCGCCGGCGATTCCGTCGGCGGCGCGGTCCAGCCCGGCACAGGCCAGACCGTCCATGGCCGCTCCTCGGGGTCCTGAGATGACAGGGGACGCTGCGTGGACGGTATGGGGGTTAGACGCATCCATCGCCGTCACCGATTCCTCCCTCACCGGCAAGGCAAGCAGCCTGGTCCGTGCCGTGCTTGCTGACGTCGATGCCGCTTGCAGCCGGTTCCGCGCGGATTCCGAATTGGCCCGGATCCAGCCGGATCTCCCTGCCGGGGCCCAAATCAGCCCCTGGTTGGCAGTGCTGATCGCGGGCGCACTTGACGCGGCACGTTGGAGCGGCGGTGACGTGGACCCGACTCTCGGCAATGAGCTCGACGCCCTCGGCTACGATCGCGACATCGCCGTGGTGCGGCTCCGGCCATCCGGCCCAGACACGCCGGGTGCTCGGCCGGCGCCCCGCGGGACCGGATGGTCCCGGGTGCACCTCGAAGACGACGTCCTGACGGTGCCTGACGGCCTTCGACTGGACCTGGGGGCAAGCGCCAAAGCTGTCGCTGCCGACCATGCCGCGGCCCTCGTATCTGCCGAACTGGGATGTGGGGTGTTGGTCTGCCTGGGCGGTGACATTGCCACGGCGGGCCCGGCACCGGAGGGCGGCTGGCAGGTCCTCGTCCAGGACCTCCCCGATGACCCCGCGCAGCAGGTCACCGTGGCTGCTGGTTATGCCATGGCCACCTCGAGTACCCAAAAACGCCGTTGGCAGCACGCGGGCCGATCCGTCCACCATATTCTTGACCCCCGCTTCGGGTTCCCTGCCGAACCCGTCTGGCGGTCCGTCACGGTGGCGGAGCGCTCCTGTCTGCGGGCCAATGCGTACAGCACCGCCGGCGTGGTCCGTGGCTTCGCTGCCGTGGACTGGTTCCGGCGCAGTGGCGTTGCGGCACGCCTTGTCGACCAGCAGGGAAGGGTTGTCACCACCGGCGGCTGGCCCAGGGAAGAACGCCGGGGGACCATGGCCCAGGCGGGAGCGCAATCCCATGGATAATGCGCTATGGGCCTTTGGCCGGGTGAGTGGCATCATTTCCCTCGTTTTGTTCACGGGTACCGTCCTCGTGGGGGTCTTGGCCCGTTCCGGCAGGCCGCTGCTGGTCGTTCCCCGGTTCTCGGTCACCCTGATCCATCGCAATATCGCCTTGCTGGCCACGGCGTTTCTTGTCCTCCATGTCGGCTCCCTGCTGCTGGACTCCTACGCGAAACTGAACGTGACCGACGTCGTCGTGCCGTTCTTGGGAGCATTCAGGCCGTTCTGGCAGGGACTGGGCACCGTGGCTTTTGACCTGGTGCTGGCTGTCGTTGTCACTAGTCTCCTTCGGCACCGCATCGGACCGCGGACCTTTCGAGCGGTGCACTGGTTCACCTACGCGATGTGGCCCATCGCACTGGCCCATGCGATCGGCAACGGTACGAACGGAACCAGCAGGTGGTTCCTTCTGCTGGCCGCCGGTTCCGCTGCAGTCGTCGTTGGTGCGCTCGCGTGGCGTGTCTCGGCCAACTTTTTGGAAACCGCCAAAACCCGCCAAGGAGGCCTGCTATGACACCCGTGACCGCCGAGATGCCCATGGTCGTGGATCGCCAGGGCCCCTCCGGCACGCACCGCCTGTTTGCCGCCGGAAACGATGCCGGGCTTGCCGAGCATGTCCAAACTTTTGGCGCGTTGCCCTCGCACGGCGTCGACGCGCGCCTCATCGACGTTGTGGAAGCCTCCGGGTTGACCGGACGCGGGGGGGCGGCTTTCGCCTCATGGCGAAAGATCGCCGCCACGGTGGATGCCCGTTCCGGAGCACCCCTTGCACGCAAGCCGGTGGTGATCGCCAATGGTGCCGAGGGTGAGCCGCTGAGTTTCAAAGACAAGGCGCTGCTGGCCCACGCCCCCCACCTGGTGATCGACGGACTGCTCACGGCAGCGCGGGCAGTCTCCGGCGGCCAACTGTTCATCTACGCGACAGACGCCGGCCTTCCCGCCGTGGAGCGGGCCTTGGCGCAACGCCATGACTCCCGCAGTGTCCGCCTGGTGGCAGCTCCCGAAACGTTCATCTCCGGCGAGGCCAGTGCCGTTGTGAACGGCATTGCCAACGGCCCCGCGCTGCCGACAGACCACCGGAGACGGCTCAGCGAGTCGGGGTTTAAGGGCCGTCCCACGTTGGTGTTGAACGTGGAAACGCTCGCCCACATGGCACTGATCGCCCGCTACGGCTCCGCTTGGTTCCGCACCGAGGGGTCGGACAGGGATCCCGGCACCAGGCTGGTTTCCGTCTCGGGGCCGGCCGGCGATCGTCTTCTTGAAGTGGCCGGTGATGCGGGCCTGGGCGATGTGCTCTCAAGCGCCGATATTGATACTTCGAGCATCCAGGCCGTTTTGGTCGGCGGGTATCACGGGCGCTGGGTCCGGCCGATGGACTACCGGCTGTCCCCAACGGGGCCGGCTAGCCATACGGTCAGGCCAGGTGCCGGCGTGGTCCATGCACTCCCGGACTCAGTGTGCGGTTTAGAGACCACGGCACAGATTGTCGGGTATCTGGCCAACGAGTCGGCCAAGCAATGTGGCCCATGCATGTTTGGCCTTCCCGCCATGGCGCGCGTCTTGAACTCGCTTGCCTACGGCGGCCGCGATCCGCAGCTGGTTCGCGAAT
The DNA here is from genome assembly GCF_026627425.1 of Arthrobacter endolithicus. Classification (GTDB taxonomy): domain Bacteria; phylum Actinomycetota; class Actinomycetes; order Actinomycetales; family Micrococcaceae; genus Arthrobacter_M. The sequence continues at coordinate 23,382 of NZ_JAPNLH010000002.1, read as the reverse complement.
TGGGAAGGCTCAGCCGAATGGTCACGGGCCGCGGTGCGTGCCACCATCCGGATGGCACGGCACAACTGGTGGGCAGCGCTCTTGAGGCATTTTCCGCGGAGGTAGCTGCGCACCTGGCCGGGACGTGTTCGAAGAGAATGGGGCGACGGTCATGAGCGAGACACTGCACATTGACTGGACAAGATGCGATGGGCGCGGGCTGTGCACCGAGCTCCTGCCCACTTTGTTGGACCGCGACGACTGGGGATATCCGCTCGCGAAGCGGGCAACCAACGGCGACCGCAGCAACGTGGCCGTCCGTCCCGCCCACTCCGAAGCGGCACGGGAGGCCGTTCATCTGTGCCCAAAGATGGCTCTCAGCCTCGCCAATCAAGTCGCTGGCTTCGGGCAGTAGGCGTGTACTGGAGTGCCGGGAAACATCGCGGCTGCTTCCCGGCACTCCCGCTGGTCACCGGTTCCGGTAATAGTCCTTCCAGATCAATCGGTGAACGGGTATTTTCCGTGGCACCGATCGCAAGCCGGGGATGAACGGGAGCAGGGTCAGCAACAGGGAGAGTCCCACCATGACGGCGACCACAAGGATGTCCGCGTTGGGGGAGGAGTTGAACGGCGGGATCTGGTAGAACAACGAGAAGAGCCACAGCCAGGATTGGCCCGGGGTGTTGCCTGTTTCGTTCATCACGCCCCATTGATCGCCGGTCAGGTGCGCCGCGTCGGCCAGGCCGGCAAAGTAAGTGCCGTCGCCCAGGAACAGGATCGTGGGCGTGTAGTTCAGGTTGTAGGGCTGGCCGCCGCTCTGCAGGACGCCGTCGAGGTTTCCGCTTCCAGCCATGGTCAGCAACGCGCCAGTCAGGGCCGGGACAGGCCCGTAGTCGCCGGGCGCCACGTGGGCCGGGTCGCCATTGGTGACGGCCGCCAGGGCGGTCGCGTAGTCGCTAGTCCATTTTGTCTGCTCTTGGGCGGTGGCGGCGCTCCAGATGGCCAGTGCCGGTGGTGGGGTGGGCAGCGTTTTAAGCGGAGTGAGAACGAAGTCGTTGGCGGTGTCAATGGGGATGCGCACTCCGGATAGGGCCTGCAGGTCGATGAACCCGAGTTTCTGGGTGGCATCGGGCGTCGCGCTGTAGGGCTGGCCATAGGCGGCCGTGTCGCTGGTTCCGCCGAGTTCTGCTGTTGCCGTAGCGATAAAGTCCGACGGCGCCACGGTCGCCCATGATTTCAGCGTCACCCCCGGATCGTCAGGCGAACTGAAGACGGCCGAAAGTCCCACCACGAGCAGACCGACGACGACCACACCAATGACGAGCTCCTTGAACAGGTCGTAGTCCCTCACACGTCCGCGCCAGGGCCTGCCGGCGATATTGTCGCCTCTGCGCCACGACATCGGCGACGGGGCCTTACTCATGGTCGATTCGCCCCCGGGCTAGTTTCGGCGGGGTGGTCTCGCGCAGCTGTGCGTCGGTCTCGGCCGCGTCCAGCGGCGGGACCACCCCGTGCGCGCGGACGAGCAGCACATGCAACGCGACGACAGCGCCAACGGCCAGCGGGAGTAAGGTGATGTGCCACATGAAGATTTGCCCCACGTTGGCGACGTTGAACCACGCCCCGACCCCGACGGCGTTCAAGGCGTCCTTGGCCTGGAAGGCAATCCATTGGGAATCAAAATTCGTCTGCAAAAGATAGCCGGTGAACGCCGTGACAACGGAGACGAGAAATGACACCATGCCGGTGATCCAGGTGAGAATCCGGCCGCCACGCCATGCGGCCATCCAGAATTTGATCCAGAGGTGGACGACGAGGAACATGAAGAACAGTTCAACGCTCCACAGGTGCATGCTGTTGACGAAGTGGCCAAAAGAGGACACGTGATACCACTGGGGTCCGTTGAGGGCGAGCACGAAACCTGAGGCGATCACGAAGACGAGCCCGGCGACGGCGCCCATCCCGAACACGTACGCCCAGGATGCGACGTAGCTTGGCTGGTCCTCCGGCAGCAATTTGTCCGGCGGGAGGTGGTTGAGGAACCAGCCGCGCGATTTTCCCGTCCAAGTGTGAGCGCTTGTCCCTGCTACGTCTGGGTCCGTGGCTGGGGTCGGCTCTTTGACTGTGCTCATTTTCGGCTCTTTCCACCGGGAAACGGCAGTACTAAAGCCAAGATGAAAAGGACGAGCATCACGACGATGACGATCAAGTTACCCAACTGGATGGATACGGCGCCCCAGCTAAGGTAAATTCCTTGGCTGATCGCAGGTGAAGCAGCGCTGAGCAAGCCACGCATGTGATTCTCCGGTCTGGCTAGTGCCATAAGCAGGTTTTACCCCATTCATATGGTCTAACTATGCGACTGAGCGGCGTTAGAGTCTTTGTACCTTGTTCTGCCAGTCTGCCGGTCTGTCTGCCGTGGCCGGCAGTCCGCTATTTGAGCAGGTCCCGCATGACTGGTGCGTTTTTGTCGTTATCAGTCAGGGAGGCCAGACCCCACAGGCTTTCAACAGTGTGCAGCAGGGAGTAGTGGTTGTAGGGAAGGGGGGATTTGTAGGAATGTCGGGCCGTTGGTCCGGCAAAAATTGTCGAGACGGTATTGTCCTTGCCTTGGCCCTCGTCCCAAGTGATCACCAGGAGGGACTTCTGGGTCGTGAAGGCCGGTGAGGTCAGAATGTCGGGCACCTGGTGTGCCAGCCAGGTGTCGCCCGCCGACACCTGGCAGTCATGCATGTCATGGCAGAGATTGGGACTGATAAATACGTAGTTGGGCAGGCTTGAGGCGGCTTTCAGGTCTTGGCTGAGCTGGGTCAGGGGAACGACGTGGGCCGCGCATGAGTCGTGGCTGTCGGTGACGCTGGGGTAGTACATGAACGGGTTGTGCTTCACCGCGTAGGGGTAGGAGTTTTCCACCGTGCAGGGAGCGGGCATACTCTCGGCATACATCTTCCAAGTTCTCCCGGATTGCCCGATTACATCCGCGATGGTCGGTACCCGCGCCGTGCAGCGGCCGCCCGGGCTGCAGTCGTCCGTGATCCCGGCCGTGGTCCCGCTGGTTAGCGCCAGGTAGTTGGGCAGGCTCGGGTGCGATACGGCCTGATAATTGGTCGCCAGTGCGTTTTCGGCGGCCAGTTTGTTGATGTAGGGGGCGGCAGCGTTGCCCAGAATGCTGGCGGCCGGTTTGTTCTCCTCGACAATAATGACGATGTGGTCGATCCCGGGAGGCGTTCCTCCAACCGGGGCTGGACTGCCTACCGGCGGGGTCGGGGCTGCGGCTTTTTGAGGCGACGGGGCAGGGCTGGCAACGGGTGTCGGGGCGGTGCATCCGGCCATGGAGAGCCCGAGCGCGGTGATGCCAATCGCGAATGCGACGGCAAAGCGGCTCTTTTGGCTCATTACTCGATGCTAACCGTAGGTCTCCCACCCGGCCATGCTTTCCCTGAACTGTTCAGGCATGGGCACACAGCTGGCATGCGCCAACGTTCGGGAGCGGATCTAGACCATCAGTGCGGCGGGCTCTGACGCCAGATGTTCCGGCATTAGGTCAGCCGCCAGCCGTCATCAAATTTATCTTCCTGACCGCGACCAACCGATGGACTGAGCTGATCGCTCGACGGATGGAGGTTGCGTCGCTTGTTGAGGCGACGGGTGCAGATCTGGCGAAGAGTCTTCTCTGGAGGGAAGTTCTTCACAACTTCCGGGTAAGGGATGTGGCATCCATCGTCATGGCCGATCGTTACGGTTGCTGGGGTTTCCTGGACCTGTGGCGCAGCACCACCAAGGCATTTGATGACCATGAGCTCGCGTTTCTATGGGAGCTCGCGCCGGTGCTGACACGTGTTGGCTCCGCGCGCTCTTGCTGGCGGACCCAGACCTGTCGGCTGTGCCGGCGAGCGTCTACAATTCGGCAGTGCAGCTACTTGCGGTCGAACACGAGATCGATTCACATGAGGCCCGCGCTCGCGTGCATCTCGCTGAAGGCACGTGGACCACCGCTTGTGCCGCCAGAATGAGTCCACAGATCGCTGCGTCTCTCGAGGCCACCTAGCCCGCAGAACATCTGGAGGACTTTGCGCTGGGCTTGCGCGGCCGACGGCCATTCCCTTCGGACGCGGAGAACCTTCTATAAGAGTTAGCGGGAGATTTGTTGCAGAGCCCAGGAGTTGCCGTCGGGGTCGTTGAAGTACGCGTACCGGACGCCTCCGCCCATGTCGCTCACCTCGGAGACGTCAATGCCGTTGCCAAGCAGTGTTCGCCGGACGGCATCGAGGTCTTCCACCACTAGATGCAGTCCGTGGACGGGTGCGGCGTCGGGGTCACTGATTCCCACGCCAATAACAATCGAGCAGGCTGACCCCGGTGGTGTTAGCTGGACCACTCGCATGCCGTTGCCCGGCTCAATGTCGTGGTCGAGGTTGAAACCGACTTGGTCCAGGTAGAAGGCTTTGCTCCGGTCAACATCGGTCGACGGTAGCGGAACCAATTCCAAACGCATGTCCAAGGGGACTCCTTCTTCCCGCACTGTTCGCGGATAATGGCAGGCCGGCGACCTGTACAACTGCCATGATACTCACCATTGCGTTGGCCGCTGAGTTGAGATTTCCCCGGTAATCAGTGCCCCTTTCCCGGCGGTGGTCTTGACCTCGCCGCCGGTTGGATACACGCTAAAGTATTTTCATCTAAACCATCGGCACGACTGTCAGGAGCCCTCAATGCCAAAGCCCGATATCGCCCCAGGTGATCCCTGCTGGATTGATCTGATGACCTCGGATCCCGAGAAGTCCCGCGATTTCTATGCCGGTCTTTTCGGCTGGACCTACGAAATCGGTGATGAAGAAATGTATGGCGGCTACGTCACTGCATTTGTCGAGGGCGCTCCGGTAGCGGGCATGATGAAGAACGACGGCGAGTCCGGGTATCCGGACGTGTGGACGACGTATCTGCGGGTAAAAGACATCAACACGACCGCCGAGTCGGTCGTGGCAGCCGGTGGTCAGGTATTGATGCCGCCCATGGAAGTTCCGGACCAGGGACACATGGCGATGTTCAGCGACGCAGGAGGCGCAGCCGTCGGTGCCTGGCAGTTCGGCGGCCACACCGGTTTTCAATTGAAAAACGAGCCCGGAGCCCCGTTTTGGCATGAACTTCACACCCGGGACTACGCACCCTCCGTGAAGTTTTACCAGGACGCTTTCGGCTGGGACACCGCCGTCATGAGCGACAGCGAAGACTTCCGCTACACGACGCTCGGATCCGGAGATAACTCACGCGCCGGCATTATGGACGCTGCTTTTTACCTCCCTGACGGGGTTCCGTCGAACTGGCAGATCTATTTTGGGGTAGCCAACGCCGATGCCGTCGTGGAAACAGCGAAGACTCTTGGCGCCCAGGTGATCCATCCCGCTGAGGATTCCCCCTTCGGCCGTATGGCTACGTTGACAGATCCGACGGGTGCGGTTTTCAAGATCGCCCAACGGCCCGAAGAGGCCGCCTAACCACCACCGCTCGTCAACCGGAACCACGATTTTCCGGGCATGGTGTGACTGGGAACATCAAGGCAAAATTAACGGTGGTCCTCGTGCCGGAAGGAAATCAAGAGTCCAGGGCCGGGGACGACGACGTAGGCGCTCGACTTCGAGGAGGGTCATGCTCGTGCCGCGACCGTGGCCAATACGCTGAGAATGGTCAGCCAGTTGGCGGCCGAAATCGGCGCCACGCGCTGACCGCGTACTGGGGGATCACCTTACGATTTTCTGTCGCATCCCAGCGGACGATGGCAGGATTGGGACATGACTCCTGCCCACGGTTTTTCCGGCTTCTCCCGGCGTCCCCAGCCCATCAAACCCAAGGCCGGCCAAGAATCGGTGTGGGACTACCCGCGGCCGCCCAGGGTCGAGCCGCGATCGGAACGCATCATCGTCCGCCTTGGCGGCCAGGTGATTGCCGACACCACCGATGCAGTGCGCGTCCTGGAGACGAGTCATCCGCCTGTCTACTACCTGCCATTGGACTCATTCCCGGCCGGTGTACTCGTCCCGGTCCAGGGCACCAGCTTCTGCGAGTTCAAGGGAGAAGCGCACTACTTCGACGTCGCCGCCGGCGGAGTCGCCGTTTCCCGGGGCGGGTGGACCTACCCAGAACCCACCCGGGGTTTCGAGGCGCTCAGTACCCGCGTGGCCCTCTACCCGGGTCACCTGGACTCCTGTGAGGTCAACGGGGAGCAGGTGACCTTCCAGGATGGTGACTTCTATGGCGGTTGGATCACCACACAGATCGTCGGTCCGTTCAAGGGTGGTCCGGGCACGGCCGGGTGGTGAGAGGTTGCCTCTGCCCGCTCTGCCCGCTCTGCCCGGTGCTCAGGGCTTTACATGTTCCGAAATTCATCCGTGACTCTTAGCGCCGCCACGAACTTCTCGGCCAGGTCTGCCGGAGCGTCTTCTGCGCACAGCGCCATGAGCTTACGGGTCAGAGCAATTTCAGGAACCTCCACCGTCACCACCCCCGCTGGTCGCTCTGCCATCGCCAGCTGTGGAACCATGGCGGCACCATGTCCGGCAGCCACCAGACGCAAGGTTGCATTGAAGTCGTCGCTGGAGGCTACAACTCGCGGATGGAGACCGGCATTGGCCAGGACGAAGTCAAAAACAGTGGCGTCGCTGGATCCGCGCTGGTGCAGGATCCACGGGACTTCGCTCAGTGCTTCCACGCTCATGCGCGACCCGGCCGAAAATCCCCAGCCGGCGGGCACGACCACCTTGTAGGGGTCCTCGCCCAACCAGTGCCGGCTCACCCCCTGAGGCAGCGCCAGTCCGGATTCCCCTACCTGATAGATTATGCCGACATCCAGCTCGCCGCCCACCCGCAGACCGGGGACAACGGAGCTTGGTTCCGCGATTGAGAAGTTCACCTGGACGGACGGGACCTGCCAGGCGGGTAATTCCACGATCCGCGACATTACGAACGTGCACACCGAGGGAAAGGCCCCAACCCGCAGTTCGCGTGCGGCTGTGCTGCCGGCCGCCAAGCCGGCGGCCAGCAGGTTGTCTGCATCGCGGAGAAGCTTGAACGCCTGCCGGCACATGGCATGCGCTGCCTGGGTGGGATGGACGCTGCGTGCGCTGCGCACGAACAATGGCACGCGGGTCGCCTTTTCCAGTGCCGACATTTGCTGGGACACCGCCGAGGCCGTGTAACCGAGCCGGTTTCCGGCAGCCGTGAAAGAGCCGAGCCGGACTACCTCTGCCAGAGTGCGCAGGTGGTTCAGGTTGAGCATAAGTATTCCTTGAAGTCAGACGCGTGAACTGTCGCTGTGGTTCACATCATAGTTTGCCACTTTTCTCGTATCGTTGGTTGAGCCATCGGAGTTTCACCGACAAAACGGCTACCGGTACGCCGCATTTTCACTTCGTACTGCACTACAAAAAGGATCAGGAATGCTTGAGCAACGTCTCTTTGTCAACGCCCGGTTTCACACGCTGTGGGCCCCAGAGCCCCAGGTGCAGGCCGTCCTGACGCGCGGCGAGCGCATCGTGGCAGTGGGCAGCCGCGAGGAGCTGAGCGCGCATTCCATCGGCGGCACGGAAACTATTGACCTTGATGGTGCCACCGTCATCCCGGGCCTGACTGATGCCCATATCCATACGGCAAATCTTGCCCGTGAAATGGCCGCTCTGGACCTGCGCGGAACCGCCAGCCTTGAGGAGGCGCTCGAGCGGGTGCGCGTCTACAGCGACGATCTGCCGGCCGGGTCCTGGGTGTTTGGCGGACGCTGGGACTTCAATGCCTGGGCTGTACCCGTGCAGCCCAACCGTCAGGCCCTCGATGCCGTCACGGGCAGCCGTCCCGCGGCGCTGCCCAGCATCGACGGCCACACCGTTTGGGCCAACTCAGCCGCCCTGGCCGCCGTCGGCATTTTTTCTTCCACGCCTCATCCCGTGGGCGGGGAGATTGTCAGGGACACCCACGGGGAGCCGACGGGGATCCTGCGCGAATCGGCCGGTGGCAAGCTCGTGGACATTATGCACAGCGCCGAGGCCGGGGATCTTGGCGCGCAGCTGTTGGAGGCACAGAAACGGCTGCTGGCTGTGGGCCTCACAGGTGTCCATGACTTCGACGGCGAGGACGCGCTGGCGTCCTACCTAGGCATGCGCGAGTCCGGGCAACTCGAGATCCGTGTACACAAGGCGATTCCGATGACTGCCCTGGACCGGGCCATCGACGAAGGCAGAGCCACTGGCGACGGCGATGCCTGGCTGCGCACGGGCCCTGTCAAACTGTTTTCCGACGGTGCCTTGGGCTCCCACAGCTGCCATATGAACGCCCCGTTCCCCGGCGAAGGAGGCAATACCGGAATTGAGGTCATCCCTTACGAGGACTTGCGTGAACTTGTGCGCCGCGCAGCCGGTGCGGGGATCGGCGTCGCAACGCACGCGATCGGCGACCGGGCCAACGAACTGGTACTGGACGCCTACGCCGACCTGGCGCGAAACCCCCTGGACCCCCCGCCCAGCATGCTGCGCACTGCCACCAAGCTCCGTCATCGGATCGAACACGCCCAGCATCTTCGCCCCAAGGACATTGCCCGAATAGCTCAGCTAGGCGTCATCCCTTCCATGCAACCCACCCACTGCACCACGGATATCCCGCTGGCGTCCACCCTGCTTGCATCGCGGAATCTGGCCTCCTACGCCTGGCGTTCGTTACTGGATGCGGGGGCAGTTCCGGCCTTTGGCTCCGACGCCCCCGTAGAACACCCGGACCCGATGTACGGCATCCATGCGGCCGTCACTCGGCAAAACAGCAACCACGAGCCCGACGGCGGCTGGCAGCCGGGCGAATGCGTCACCTTGATCGAGGCTATCGAGGCCTTTACGGCCGGCGCCGCCTTCGCCTCCGGGGAGGAGGCTCACAAGGGGCGCCTGCGCCCGGGGATGCTTGCCGACTTCACGGCTCTGGCCGCCGATCCCTTCACCGCCACGACCTCTGACCTCCGCGACATCGCAGTGCAGTCCACCACGGTGGGCGGCGTGGTGCGATACCGCCGGGACCATTAGCCGCAGCGCTCCTTTTCCACCCTTCCTATCCGCCACCCGTCCGACCCTCCACCTGCCCCACCCAAAGGAGAAACATCATGAAGCAGTCCATTGCGCAATCGTCCACCTCCATCCGGCGCACCGGCGCGCTGGCGTCAACCGCCATGCTGGCCGTGCTGGCTCTGAGCGCCTGCGGCGGTCAGAGCCTGGCCGACTCGGCCCCTACAACGCACGCTGCCGGAGCCTCCTTCACGGCCGTCCCGGCACCCTCAGAGGACCTGGCCAAGAGCGTGATTGACGGCGTCAAGGCCGACCCGGCCCTGACCTCAGCGTTACCGGCCGGCATTAAGGGGGCCGGCATCAAGATGACCACGTCCGAGGGATACCCGCCCATGGAAATGTTCGCCACGGACGGCAAGACCCTCATCGGCGTGGACCCCTCGATCGGCCGTGCCATCGCCAACAAGCTTGGCGTCCCGCTCTCCATCAACAACGAGGACTTCAACGCGCAGATCCCCGGCGTCACCACGGGCCGCTACGACTGGATTATGTCGTCCATGACGGACAACGGCGAACGCCGCAAGACAGTAACATTTGTCGACTACGTCCGTTCCGGCAACGGCTGGGTGGTCAAGACCGGTAACCCGTCGGGTATGAGCGATTCCGCCAGCGCCTGCGGCAAGACGATCGCCGTCGTCGACAATGGCTCCTCACTGACCCAGGCCGAAGCGTATGACGCAGCCTGCACGGCAGCGGGCAAGAAGGGCGTGAACATCCTCAAGTTCCCCGGCGACCAGGAAGCGATCCTGCAGGTCCGCAGCGGCCGTGCGGACGCTGGAATCAACGACTACCCGGTCGCGGCATACCGCGCTCAAACTTCCGAAGGCGCGCTGGAGGCGGTGGCCATCAAGGGTGACGAAAGCCCTTGGGGTATTGCGATGAAACCGGACAACAAGGAACTGGTCGCCACGGTTCAAAAGGCCCTCCAGGAATTGATCGACGAGGGCAGCTACGCCAAGATCCTCGCCGCCTGGAACGTCTCAAAGATGACAGTGGGAGCCGCCACCGTCAACGACGGCAAGTAAAGCGGCCATGAGAACATCCACCCGGCCCAAGGAACTGAGCGGACCCGATGGCAGGCCCGTGCCCGTCGTTGCGCTCAAGCACCGTGACCGCTGGCTCGTCGGGGCCCTGGCCCTTGTCGTGTTCATCTGGCTGCTGTCCACCTTCGCCACCAACCCCAACATTCGGTGGAACAAGGTTGCCGATTACCTGTTTTTCCCGAAAATCATCGACGGCATCTGGGTTACACTGACCATCTCCGTGCTCGCCACGATCGTGGGTCTTTTGCTGGGCATTTTGCTGGCCATCATGAGGCTCTCGCACAACCCGGTGCTGAACTGGCTGTCCACGCTGTACATCTGGTTCTTCAGGGGCACCCCGGTGCTGGTCCAACTCATCTTTTGGTACAACCTGGCCTTCCTGTTTCCGCGGCTGGTCCTCCAAATTCCGTTCACCGACGTCGGCATCTGGTGGAACACCAACGATGTAATGACGGGCTTCAACTCCGCACTCTTGGGCCTGGGACTGAACCTCGCGGCGTACTTTGCCGAGACCGTACGCGCCGGCATCCAGGCCGTGGATACGGGCCAGACCGAGGCCGCTTATGCACTGGGCATGACACCGGTGAAACGCATGCGCGTCATTGTCCTGCCGCAGGCGCTGCGTATTATCATCCCGCCCACGGGCAACGAGTTCATCTCCATGCTCAAAACCACGTCACTGGTTTATGTGGTGGCGGGTAACGACCTGATGACCAACGCCAGCCAGATCTATAAGCAAAACAATCTGATCATGGAACTGCTGATCGTGGCGTCCCTCTGGTACATGGTGATGACGGCCATCGCCACGTTCTTCCAGTCCAAGTTGGAGGCCCGCTACGGAGCCGAAGCCGTCCGCCTGGTGCGCCGGCCCGGTCTGGTACAGCGGGCGTTTCTCAAGCGCAGCACGCCACAGCTCCGTACCGGCGTTGCAGCCGCCATGTTAAGGGAAGACGACTCCGTCAAGGCAGGGAAGGAACTCTCATGAGCCACAAACTACACGTTTCGTCGGAGGCGCCGGGAAGTACCTCCAGCTGCTGGCGCGCGTCCGTGCCGGTGTCGACTGTGAAGCGGATGGTACTGAGTCCGGCCAGCTGACGGATGGCGTCAGGTGTGCCGTCGGCGATGACGGATCCCCCCATCATGACAATGGCCCGTCCTGCGTTCTCGCTGACCTCTTCGAGATAGTGCGTTGCAAACAGCAGGGTCCGGCCGGTGCCGGCGTAGGCGCGCATGGCTTGCCAGAACTCGGCGCGGCCAGTGACGTCCAGTGCCGTGGTGGGCTCGTCAAGGACCAGAACCTCCGGGTTGGCCACGGCCGCCAGCGCAAAGCGGAGCCGCTGCAACTGGCCACCGGAGAGGCGGTTGACCCGCCGCCTCGCCAGGCCCGAGAGCTGTGCAAGTTCCAGCGTCTCCCGCACCCCCAACGGGTTAGGATACAGGCCGCTGCCCAGGGTGAGCAGTTCGGAAACCGTGACGCCGGGCATGAACCCGGCGTCCTGGAGCATGGCCGCAATCCGGCCCCGCAGCACGGCCGCCCGCGGCGCCATACCGCAAATGGCGACATGTCCGGTGTCGGGTGCCGTCAGGCCGAGCATGACGGCGACCGTCGTGGACTTGCCGGCGCCGTTGGGGCCCAGCAGCGCCACTGTCTCCCCCCGGGCGATCTGAAGGTTCAGGTCACGGACAGCCGCTACGACGCCGTAGTTCTTGTTCAGACCGCGGATAGATACGGCCGGTTGTCGCCGTGTGTCCGGGTCGTCGTGCCGTCCCGTTCGCGTTACGGCATCACTCGCAGTTCGGTTCATGGCTTCAGTGTGCGCGCCGGACACTGCGAGGCGCGTCGGCCGCACAGACAATCCCACTACACCTTTGGGACCATGCGGTTGGCCGTGCACTACGCCCCCTGGCCCATCCGGGTCCCATCGGTCCAGTTTCTTCGTCCTGCCGCGCCGTGGCCATGGGCCGGGCTGCTGGCGACGGCGGTTGGTGCTGGAATGGAACTGACATGGGGGCGCCCATACACGCGCACTGCCCGCAGGTCGGTAGGCCACTTGAGAAATCAGCCATGGCCTGGCAGTCCCGCTTCGGCAGCCTGCGAACTGCTCAGGTCCCCGCGCGCTAGACGTTGCCGCTGTGTTGAGCATGAGCGGAATTGGCACGGGCGGAGCTGGACGCCAGCTGGGCTGCTTTGACGGCGGACGGCGGACAGGAGGGCCAGTTCGGCTGGCTGAAGGACCGGTTTGGGGTTTCGTGGCAGCTAATCGCCAACATGCTTCCCAGCGTGCTCAACGGTCCGGACCCCGACGGCGCAGCCAGGGCCATGCAGGCAATGCTGGGTATGAAAAAGCTGGACGGCAGGATTGCAGTCCGCGTACGACGGCTAGTTTGGGACCGATCCCTTCACCTTCGCCACGCACCACCGGATACCAGGGTGAAGATCGAGGGGACGTGCTCTGTCGGCGTGCTCGCGTCGTGGGGAACCCGAAAATGGATGAGTTGTTCCGGCATGTGCACAGGCGTGCCTGCGGTGTCGGCTCCTGAGCGTCGGCTGGACTGCCACCGCTACGGTGAAGACACAATCCGATGCCGATGGGAACCATCATGAACCAACGCTGCACTCTTTTCCCCGGGGGCCCGTCCTGATGGGAGTGCTGGACGTGCTGCTCGTGGTCGTGCTGGCCGTGGCGGGTCTGCTGATTCTTTTGGTGCAGTCCTGGTTGGCCGCGACAGTGGTGCGGCGTGTGAACTTGCGGCGTCGGCCGGCCAGCTGACCGGGCCAAGGTGCAAGGCCGCCTGCGCCGCCCACCAGCCCAGCACGGGAATGCTCAGTGGCGCAATTTGTGCACGAAATCAGCCAAAGCCGCAGAGTGCTCAAGGTGCTTCACCGGGGGAATATAAACGACTGCCGCACAGGCCGCGGGCGCCATCGGGGGCGCCTCTTGCCGATGATGAAACAAGCGTTTAATATACTGAACATGAGTGCAGTCTCCGATGAGCGGGACCTGACGGCCCGCTCGAATATTCGCAACGCCGCGCTGCGGATGTTCGCGGAGCGTGGGCACGACGCGGTGACAGTACGCGAGATCGCAAGGGGCGCGGGCGTTTCGCCGAGCCTCGTCGTGCACCATTTCGGCAGCAAGGATGGCCTGCTGGCGGCTGTCGACGCCCACGCGGCCGAATCATTCGACGCGGTCTTTGCCGAGTTCAGCGGTGAGGACCTCGCCCAGCTGCTCGCCAGCGGTGAAGCTACGACGTCCGTCGCGGAGGTATTCGCCCGGGCCTTCCCGCATGGGTCCCCGCTCCCTGCATACCTGCGCCGACTGCTGCTGACCAATGACCCGGCGGGCGCGGCGATCTTTGGCCGGTGGTACGCGGTCACCCGGCGGATGTTGGACGCCATGGTCGAACTAGGAGCCGTCGCGCACTGCGAGGACCCGGCCGCCCAAGCGGCGTTCCTGCTGGTCAACGACCTCGCCGTGATCCTGCTTCGCAACCAGATCGCCACCGCCATCGGGGACGACCCGCTGGCGCCCGCGGGGCTCGACCGGTGGACCAAAACCGCCACCGCGGTCTACGCCAGGGGCTTGTTCGCAGCTCCTCCGAAGGAGTCATTATGACCGACACCATCCCCGTCATCCGTACCCAGGGACTCACCAAGGTCTTCGGCAAGGTCCGAGCCCTCGACGGCCTCGACCTCACCGTGCAGCCGGGCGAGGTGCACGGCTTCCTCGGGCCCAACGGTGCCGGCAAATCCACCACGATCCGGGTCCTTCTCGGACTCATGAAGGCCACGTCGGGCCGCGCCGAACTGTTCGGCGGTGATCCCTGGAATGACGCTCCGCGGCTGCACCGCCGGCTGGCCTACGTCGCGGGCGACGTCGCCCTGTGGCCGGGGTTGACCGGGGGCCAGTGCCTAGACGTGTTGGGCTCCACGCACGGCTCCGTCGACGAGCAGCGTCGTGCCGACCTCGTCGAACAGTTCCAGCTCGACCCCACCAAGCGGGTCCGAGACTACTCGAAGGGCAACCGCCAGAAGGTGGCCCTCATCGCTGCCCTGGCGACCGACGCCGAACTGTTGGTGCTGGACGAGCCGACCTCGGGTCTCGACCCGCTCATGGAACATGTATTCCAGCAGCGCATTCGCAACCGACGTGAGCACGGGGTGACTGTGCTGCTGTCCAGTCACATAATGGGCGAGGTGGAGGCCCTGGCCGACCGCGTGAGCATCATCCGACGTGGCCGCACGGTCACCTCCGGCACACTGGCCGACCTGCGCCGACACACCCGGACCGCCGTCCACGCCGTCACCGTGGCCGCCCCAGGATCACTGACCGGTATTCAGGGGCTCGCGGACTTTCAGTACGAGCGACTCAACGAGCTCACGGACACCCGATTCACCATTGACTCCGACCATCTCGACGCCGCCATTGGGCGACTTCACGTGGCGGGCATCCACACCCTTACGGTCACGCCACCGAGTCTCGGGGCCCTGTTCCTGCAGAGCTACGGGGAGACTCTGGACCCCAAGGAGAGCGCCGGCGACGAGAGCCTCGCGGAGGTCGTGCAATGAGCGCAGGCCACCCCGCCGCCGACGACCGCTCGCGTGGCTTGGGAACAATGCTGCACATCGTCGTCCGTATCCAATGGCGCAGCGTCTTGATCTGGGCACTGGCGCTGGGTGCGAGCATGGCAGGCACCGCAGCCAGTGTCGCCTCGCTCTACGACACCGCGGCCAAGATCCACACCTACGCTGCGGCCGTCACCACGGGCGGTGCGCTGGCCGCAATCAACGGCCACGTAGAGGGCATCGACTCCCTCGGTGGCGTGATCCAGGACGAGTTCGGCTTCCTGATCGCCGTCCTGATGCCGCTGCTCGCTATCAGCCTGGTGGCAAGGGCGACGCGAGGCGAGGAAGAGGCTGGTCGGCTCGAGTTGCTGCTCGGTGGCCGCATAGCCCGCCACCATCCCACGGTGGCGGCCCTGCTGGTGGTCACCGCCACGATCTTCGCCACAGCAGTTCTGTTTGCCGTCGGATTGGCGGTCTTCGGCGTCCCGCCGACGGGCGCGGTGCTCTACGCCCTCTCGCTCGGCGCCCTGGGCTTTGTCTTCACCGGTCTCGCGGCCCTGCTTGCCCAGCTCACACCGCACGCCCGGGGGATCTACACCTGGAGTCTGATCATCCTCGCGGGGTCGTTCGCCCTGCGCGGCATCGGTGACGTGACCAAGACCTGGGTGACCTGGTTGTCGCCTCTGGGCTGGGCGGAAAAGGCAGCACCGTTCGGTGACCAGCGGTGGTGGGCCTTGCTCATCCCCCTCGCGGCCGGCCTCACCCTGAGCATCGCGGCGGCGCGACTGGCCAGCCGTCGCGACTTGGGCAGCGCCCTGGTCCGCGGCGGTGCCGGCCCCAACCGGGCCACGGTGCGGCTGCGCAGCCCGATCGGATTCGCGGCCTGGATCCACCGGCCCGCCATCCTCGGCTGGTTAGCCGGTGGCGTGATGCTCGCCGGGTTGATGGGCGCCCTGTCTCACCAGTTCCTCGACGCGATGGCGGGTAACCCCGCTGTCGCCCAGGCCATCGGCATCGGAGGTGGCCGGCCCGTGGACGGGCTCATCGCTGCCACCCAGCTCTATCTGGCAGTCATCGCGGCGGGCTACCTCATCCAGGGCATCGGCACATTACGAACCGAGGAGAGTAACGGCCGGCTGGAAAACCGGCTCTCCGGGACGCTTTCCCGACGCCGTTGGCTCGCTGCGCACGCCGTGGTGCTATTAGGGGGCCTTGTGACGATTGTGCTCGGCTCGTCGCTCGTCCTCGGTTTGGCGACTGCGCTGTCGGCAGGGGACACGGCTGATTTCGGTCCAACCCTGACGTCGGGACTGGCCTACCTGCCAGCCGAGCTGGTGCTCGGCGGAATAGCCCTGACGGTCTACGGGATGCGCCCTCGACTTTTCGCAATCGCGTGGGCCAGCTATGCCGCGATGACGTTCATCGCGTTTCTCGGTTCTGGTCTGAAGTTCAGCCAGTGGGTGCTCGATCTCTCGCCGACCACCCACGTGGGCAACCCGCCGATGAACGCGGTCAATACAGCAGCACTCATCGTGATGTCCGCGGTCACCGCGGTCCTCGGCGCGGTCGGGTTCATTACCTTCCGGCGACGAGGTGTACCCCAGAGCTGACGCCTCGATGCCTAGGCGTCCCGACGATCACCCGGTGGCATTTCAGTACTCGCGAAAACGTGTTCCAAGTTGGATTTCGAGATTGATCCAGTGCCCGCAAGCGGGCCCCACCGAACAGGTCCGTGCCTTGATCCGCATCGACAAAAACGCTGGATGTCGACCGTCCCGTTTGACCCGTTCGGTGATCCGACGGTCACGTTCGGCGGACTCTGTCAAAGGTGCTTTTTTGGTAGTCGATGTAGCGAAACAAGATGCATTGGGTGCCGATAGGCGCGTTGGGATCTAGCGCTGCTTCGGGTGCTGTCCCAACGGGCGAATATGCACCATGTCCAAACGCTTCGGCGCCGGCTGCCGGCCATGAACAGGACTAGGCCGGCGATGAATAATTTTCCGCTACCAAACTCGTCTTCCAGACGGCCGCGGGAACGCCAAGGCCTGCCCACCTGTTGCGGTTGCGTGCTCCCGCCGCGGTACACCCTGCCTCGCTGTTGCATGCTTCAGCTAACAGTCGGGGTGGGGTCTCCTGGCCCTGGCAGGGCCGTGGTGGATGGGGAATACACAACAGGCGCGGCGACTCAGCGGGTGGCGAGTATGGTCGCGGCTTCGGCGCCCTGCTCCCTTTTCCCGAAGAGGCGCGTGCGCAGGGCCAGGAACAGCAGGACCATGCCAACAGTCAGCAGGATGTGGCCCAGGCCAGCGATTCCCGGGATGGCTGCGGAGACGTCGGCGGTGCCGCTGACCTGCAGGATGCCGTGCACCACCATGGTGCCGGCCGTCAGGACCAGACGCGCGTTGTAGGTCCAGAAGAACCAGCTAAACAGCCGCGACGGGGATAGGGCAAACACAACGGGCGTGCGGTAGAGTGCCGGCGTTTGCAAATGTCGCGGGTGGATTTATCCGCCTCGGCGGGCTTCGTCGTTAGCGGACGCGCCGATCGTTGGGGGAGGTGTGCTTTTCGCGGCATGCTGTGTTGCGGTCCGGACCCATGGGTGCCGGCGGCAAGACAGGTGAAAAGGAGCCCGGTCGGCACAGACGAGAGTTACCCGGGATTACTCCTTTTGACCTGCGCACAAAGGGAAGGATCTGACGTAACATTCACCTCAGATATCGTGCCACGATATCGGTTCTCGATAGGTTGAGACTCAGATGCGTGAATTGATGCGTGAATTGATGCGTGCGGCGGTGCGGCTACATATCCTCCACCACACAGCCGAGGCCGACGTCCACGGAACCTGGATGTCCCAGCTGGCCAACCACGGGTATTCCACTTCCCCTTGGAACCCTGCATCCCGCGCCGTACCGGATGGGCAGCACGGTCTGCTGGTCTCCCGCGAGGAAGCGGTCAGCCGCGGCCGCTCCGGGTCTACCGGGCCACGAAGGGAGGCCTCGAGTCACTGACCGCGGGGCGCCGGTCCGTCGCCGAACTCGCCGCTGAAATCCTTCCCGCATCCGACGAAGGAGAACCCTTATGAGTAACCCCCAGGCCCTGGCCCGCCGGCTGGGCACATTCGACGCTGTGATCATTGGTCTCGGCTCGATGATCGGTGCTGGGGTTTTTGCGGCCTTCACGCCGGCTGCCGCCGCTGCTGGATCGGGTCTGCTCGTAGGGCTCGCCGTCGCAGCCCTAGTGGCCTTTTGCAACGCCACCTCCTCAGCACAGCTCGCTGCCATCTACCCGACCTCGGGCGGTACCTACATTTACGGCCGTAAACGCCTAGGCCCATGGCCCGGCTACCTGGCCGGGTGGGGCTTCGTAATCGGCAAGACCGCCAGCGCTGCAGCCATGGCCATGACCTTCGGCGCCTACGCCGCCCCGGCCGGCTGGGAACGCCCGGTCGCCATCACAGCCGTGATCGTTCTCGCCGCCGTGAACTATCACGGGGTCACCCGGACGGCGGGGCTTACGCGTATCCTTGTCGCCGCCGTCCTGATGGCACTGGCGATTGCCGTAGCGGCATGCTGGGGCGGCTCGGGGACAAATCCTGACACTCTCCTCGGGGACGGATTGCTGGCTCACGGCGGGTACGGGATACTCCAGTCCGCCGGCCTGCTGTTCTTCGCTTTCGCCGGCTACGCACGGATCGCGACGATGGGCGAGGAAGTCCGTGACCCCAAGCGCACCATCCCCCGCGCGATCGGGATAGCCCTAGCCATCACCGTTGTGATCTATGCTGTCATCGCGGTCACAGTCCTGACCGTCTTGGGCCCAGATGGGGTTTCCGCGAGTCCCACACCCCTGGCTACGGCCGTCGGCGCTGGCTCCTGGGCCTGGGCTGCCCCGGTTGTCCGGATCGGGGCGGCTGTAGCAGCACTTGGCGCCTTGCTGGCTCTTATTGCAGGACTGGGGCGAACGAGCCTTGCAATGGCACGCGAGCACGACTTGCCGCACTGGCTTGCCGCGGTCCACCCCCGCTACAAGGTGCCACACCGGGCAGAGGTGACCCTGGCTGTGGTGATCTGCGCGGTTATCTCCGTAACCGACCTGCGCGGAGCGATCGGCTTCTCATCCTTCGGCGTGCTTATCTACTACCTGGTCGCCAACATTGCAGCCTTCACCCAGCCCACGACGGACCGCCGCTACCCCAAAGCCCTCCAGGTAGTGGGAGCCCTGGCCTGCATGATCCTGGTCGCCACGCTTCCCCCGCTTTCGGTTGGATCGGGCGTCCTTGTGTTCGCGGTTGGCATCATATTGCGCTTCATCCGAGTTCACCGAGACCGTCCACCCACCATCTAAGCTCCCTGAGAACAGCCGAAGTGGCTACCCCGCAACCACGCCAGGCCCCGGGCAAACAGCATCTAAATTGACCCCCGCAAAAACATGACGCTACGGCGCAGCAAAAAATTAGCATGGCGCCGGCCCAGTGCTCGCTGGGCTCCGGCGTGCCTGCGGAAACATCTTCGTCCCGTTTGTCTCACTTGAGTTGACGCCCGAGCTAATTACGGGGCACGGGGGGAGTCACTTTCTACGGCGGGTCAGCGCAGGAGGAACTACGCCCATTACTTCATGATCCGCGGTCTGGCCATGCCCGTGATGCTCTTGCCCATGCTTGCCCTCTGGGCGCTGCGCGCCCTGCTAGCACTGAGGCTAGTCACCGCGCTTTTCCAGATCCTCGACGCCGTCGGCTGTTCGCCGGGAACGGTCAGGAGAGCTGTACCACCGTCAAGCTCGATGAGGTGGTATGTCCTCCGCGGAACAAAAAATGACCGCCGATGCGCATTGCCACCGTTCCGTTCCTTATGGTGTGGCCATCCATACTGTCGGCTCAAGGTGCAGGGGAGTGGACAGCAAGTCTCTCATTACCCCGTGAGGTCCTCTGCTTCCCTGTACTCCGCCGCTATTGCCTGATTGCGGAGATAGCAATCTCCAGAGTCACCTTTTCGCTCACGAGGACCCCGCCGGCTTCCAGCGGCGCGTTCCAGTTCAGGCCCCAGTCCTTGCGGTTGATCGCTACGGCGGCCTCAAAGCCAATCCGGGTGTTGCCATATGGATCGACGGATGAGCCCGTGTATTGGACGTCTAAGGTTACGGGACGAGAGACACCCTTAATGGCCAAGTCACCCGTCACCTGATAGGCGTCCGCTGGACCGGGTGGGCTCCTCCGCGTCGATGTGCAGGTGCCCCTCGAACTCTTTGAAGGAGCCGTGAACCTTGGTGCGTGTCAGCGCCAGAATTTGGTGAGATGCTCGGCCAAGGCCCTTCCTTGGTTGTAACCGGCTCGAGCAGCGGGCGGACGCAGCGACAGGTCCATGGCGTTGGCGCCGAACATATGCTCGGAGTCGCTGTCTGGGAAGATCGTCTCGACCCTGCTGCCGCCTGCGCGTAGCTCATCGACCTGTGCCGAGAGCTGCATGCCCCAGTCCTTCGGTTGCAGTGCTCTGCCACCGAAGGGTGACAGCACCAGCACCCGTCCGTATCCTGCTGCCAGATCGGCATTCTCATTGCGTCGGTAGCCGCCGTCGATGTATCGGTTGCCCCCTATCCCGTAGGGACGCCCACTGGCACAGCTGGCGGCGACGGCGTCCGCTAGATCGACTCCACTGTGGCGATCGAACACGACCGGTTCACCAGTATGGGCTTCGACCGCCGTAATGAGCAAGGCTCGTTTCGGCCAGTGCGGGCTGGGCAGCCGCGAGGCGACGGTGGCGCGCCACCACGTTTGCCAGGAGTCCGACGCCGCATCCAAGTAGAGTGCCGCCGCGCCCATTCTGCGGCGCATGTCAGTCGCATTCTCGGCGGAGGCGATGATTTTGCGGATCTTCTCCATATGGTCCGCCACAGGCCTGAGCAGAACGCGGCCCCGGTCGGATCCGACCGGACCGGTCAGTTGCTGGGGGACAGCGGCAACAGTGGCGACAAGTAAGTCGGTCGGCGTCGCGCCAGCCATCTGGGCCGCGGCCGTCGAGCCGGCTGACGTCCCAATCGTCAGATCGGCTGTGGTCACGTCCAGCCCGGCATCGAACAGTCCGGCGGCGACGCCGATTAGCCAAGCGTTGCCTGTCGATCCGCCACCACCGAGGACCAACGCTGTGCGGGAGTTGTGTTCCGAGATGCCGTCGGGGGTCGTCACCGAGTTGCACCGAAGTAAATGGTTCATGGTCGTTGCTTTCTGAGAGTGCGTGCAGCGCTCCCCGCAACGGTTACGTCAGTCGCGCGATCGTGAATTCACAGGAGCGCCCAGAGTGGACAGTGCGTGCATCGGGCTCACCTCCTCGAATAGTGTCACGTTCACGAGAAGAGTACAGGTTTGGATCCCTTATGACAACTAGTTCGACGGGCTTGCTTGTGGTGGGCGTTGCGCGGATCAAGGCTCTTGACGTGCCACTTGTTTTTTGCAAGTGTTATCTAGTTCGCATACAGAACCAACGAGGGAGACCAAAATGACCGCGATGTTCGTCAACCTGCCCGTGACCGACCTGGAGCGTGCGAAGGCGTTCTACACGGCGATCGGCTTTACCATCAATCCGAAGTTCACCGATCACAACGCGGCCTGCGTCGTCGTAGAGGAGGACCACAGCTACTTCATGATTCTGGTCCGCGAGTTCTTCCAGACCTTCACCGACCTACCGATCGGCGACCCAGCTGTGAGCCCGACGGTGGCGACGGCGATTTTCCTCGACGATCGGGAGGCCGTCGACAAGACAATTGCCGCCGGTGTCGCAGCGGGCGGCGCTGAGCCGCACCCCGCGTCGGACTACGGTTTCATGTACCAGCGCACGCTCACCGACCCCGACGGCAATATCGTCGAGTTCGGTTGGATGGATCCGGTTGCGGCCGAGCAGGGTCCCGAGGCCTACGCGAACCAGCAGGCCTGAGCTCGATGACTGCTCGGGAGTACGGACAGTATTGCGGCGTCACGCGAGCCCTGGAGCTCGTGGGCGAACGCTGGGCAATGCTGATCGTCCGCGACCTACTCGTCGGGCCGCGCCGCTACGGAGAGCTAGCCGCTGGCCTGCCGCGAATCCCGAGCAACATCCTGGCGACGCGGCTCAAGGATCTGCAGGCGGCCGGCGTTCTCCGGCGCATGCCGCACTCTCGCGTCATTGTCTACGAACTGACGCCCTACGGCCGCGAGCTCGAGCCGGTAGTGCTCGCGCTCGGTGCCTGGGGCTTCAAATCGATGGGCGATCCGCGCCAGGAGCAGATCATCACCCCCGACTCGATGACGATGGCGCTTCGCACGGCCTTCCGGCCGCAGGTCGCGGCGAGCCTGCCAGCGACCGCATACGCAGCGCGCTTCGGCCCCGCCGAGCTGCTCATCCGGGTGGACGGCTCCACGCTCGACGTGGCACGCGGAGACGGGCCAGTCGACCTCGCCTTCGCTGCAGGGCCAGCCATCCGCCTGCTCATCTCCGGCGAGCTCAGCCCGGATCGTGCGATCGCGACCGGCGTGGTCGAGGTGCTGCGCGGCCGCAGTGACCTCCTCGATCGTTTCGCGAACACGTTCCACCTGGCTGCCTAGTCCAAGAACGTGCCCGACAAATACTAAAGGACATGCCTCACATGCGACAGCTCATACTAAAAATGTCGATGTCGCTGGATGGTTTCGTCAGCGGACCTAACGGCGAGATGGATTGGACCCTTGACTCGCGGAGCGACGACGGTGCAGCCTAGGTCTTGGAGACTCTTCAGCAGGCCGGCCTGCACGCCATGGGAAGCCACTTTTACAACGAAGTGGCGAGCTACTGGCCCTCCGCGACGAACTCAACGGCAGCCCCGATGAACGACATCGCGAAGGTAGTCTTCACGCGGCAAAAGTTGTTCGACCTCCATGCCGGGCGGGGCAATGTGCCAGCGCAGGAGCCGTTCCACGGCGTAGCCAGTTGGGTGTCGGCCGGGGTCGCAAATGGAGACCTCCCGGAGGAGATGCTGCGCCTGAAACAGGAGCCTGGCAACTACATTCTCGCGCAGGGAGGAGCGAACTTCGCCCGCAGCCTGGTAGAACTCGGCCTGGTCGACGAATACCGACTCGTGATTCATCCGGTCGCGCTCGGCTCCGGTTTTCCACTCTTCTCCGACCTGCAACAGCCAATGGACCTCGAACTCATCAGTACCACCCATTTTCGGGCAGGCGCTATGGCCCTGGTGTATCGTCCCGTCAGCGCTTAGCCGGTAGTTTTTTCACACCCGCCGCCAGTTTTCTGGCAGCTTCATCGGGTAACGAGGCGCTTATTTCATGATAGTAGAGTTCTTCGAATTCCACTGGAGCACGGTACCCCAAGGTCGAATGTAACCTTTCGTTGCTGTACCAATGCACCCAGTCCACCACGATTTCCACCACATCAGATTCAGCCATCAAAGGCCCGGCTCTGAACGGTGAATCCTTGGCCACGGCCTCGTTCTTGAACAAGCCCATCACCGTTTCGGCGGCGGCATTGTCGCATCCCCGATCGTGCCGATCGAGGGTACCAGCCCCTCCATGGCCAGTGTTTGCGTGTACCTCTGAGAGGTGTATTCCGAGCCAGCGTCGCTGTTAAGCCGAGCTCGGCTTAATAGCGATTATGCCGAGGAAAACGTTAAGCCGAGCTTGGTGCGCTTGCCCTGGTGATTCGGGGGTCTCCGTCCCGTTCCTCGGCTTAATATTGCGGCCTAG
>NZ_JAPNLH010000029.1 GCF_026627425.1 Arthrobacter endolithicus | reverse complement strand
GCCTCCACGGAGAGATCGGCTACATCCCACCGGTGGAAGCAGAAACCAATTTCTACTCAAACCTGCCCGCCATCAAAATGATGGAACGGGTCTAACAAACCCTCCACCAAACCCGGGGCTTGACAGAACCATCAGAATTCCTTAGCAGTTCCTCTAAGAGAGGGTAACCGCCGATTGGGCCGCGGTACTTTGCCTCCACAGTTTCTTCGTCCGCAAGATGGTACTCCGCATACCGTCGAGTCGGCGGATTGGCCCGAAATGCAGCTAGCGCAGCGCGTGCTCGGTTCAGGTCTTCGTCATCCGGATTCGACACGGTTCCAATTCCTTTCAACCCGCTTATTACCGCTGCAGGGGTCGGCTCCATGAGTTGCAGTTACATTTCCCGCTCACTGACAACCTGGCCTGGACCCACTAAAAGAGGGTGACAGGCTTTGGGATTCCGACCGAACTCCGATCCCCTCATCAAGTATGCCCCTCCTGCGGCCTCGCCACTCGATTCGAAGTGAGCATACGCTCTTGTCTTGCATACCTTGCCCACGGCTGGGCTGCTGCGGCCGCGTGTTTGGTGGTGACCTGATAGCTGTAGCCGAGGAGGTCTGCCACTACCGGCGGCGGGTTTCAGTGACGAGTGCGTGTAGGGCCGCGTTGCGGGCGCCGAGGAGGTCGATGGCCGCGCCCGCAGTGGCTGGTCGAGCAGGTCCAACGCATGCGATACCCGCAGCTCTGGGAGGCTGTGAAGACCACTTGGCACCGCGACGCGTCCGAGCGTTCATCGCCAGCCCGGGTGTTGGTGGATCACGTCAACTACATCCTCACGAACCGGTACCGGCGCGAACGCCGGTTCGGAGCCAACGTCCGGGGCGGGCCCGCTCCAGACATCACCAACCGATCGGTCAATGGTGAGATCACTGTGCGAGTTGATGGCGTCGAGATCCGGGGCGTGGAGATCGACACGGACCCGTTCGTTTATGGGGTGGGTGCATCTCTCGAACGAGGCGGGGTGCTGACCGCCGTCCTCCCGCGCGATGAGCTCAAGTACATACGCGTTGAGTTCGCAAAACGTTCGTAGCCACCCTGAGGCGATGAGCTCCCGTACGGCGGATAGAAAGCGTTCCGTTAGCCGGTCCTCCACCGAACATATCCGCTCCTGAAGTGCAGATTTGCGATTGCTGACCACCGACCGTCCCGTAAGGGGTGTCCGGTGAACTGTCCGGTGATGGGGCCTTATATGACACACTGGATCGCTTGTCGAAGATCATCGTGGCTACGCCCGCGTATCCACGAAGAGCAGGACCTTACCGCACGGCGTGATGCCCTGGTTCCCGCACGAGCCGTTGCCCGTAGGTGCGGCCCGGACCGGGCCGCCGCCGGTACTGGTTGTGTAAGGTGCGCGTGTGCTGATAAGCCTGCAGCGCCATCAACACATCTGTGGCGACCAGTCGGTCTGGCCGAGTTGATTGACCGATCTCGAACGTCTGAGTCTGCGTTTCGACGCCGAATCTAAGCCGGTACTCTGGGGTGCGGGATTGGTCCATAAGCCTTGCTTCGAACCTTCCCATCTCGCGCATCTGCCGGAAACCCGGAAGTGACATGGCGCCGCTTCATTACGATCACGTCAGACTGTCCGCCATCCATGTCACGGATGATGAACCGAAGGGTCTTGACCAGTGTTGCGGCTGGCTCGGCACGACCTTTGATTCGCGGGGGAGGTGTGTTGTTTGTTGAGGCAAGAAACCGCAAGCACCCCACGCTTCACCTCCATTTTACCAACCATCTTCCAACCGGGAGCCAATCCGAAAACTTACCGACTTCACCTTCCATGGGGAGCCCGAGACGAACTGCTGCAGCTGTTGGCAATCAATCCCGAGCCCATCACTCATCGGATTTCGGCCGCCCGTCCAGCATCAGGCTGTGGAATACAAGTTCCATTGTT
The DNA here is from genome assembly GCF_026627425.1 of Arthrobacter endolithicus. Lineage (GTDB taxonomy): Bacteria > Actinomycetota > Actinomycetes > Actinomycetales > Micrococcaceae > Arthrobacter_M. Next base: position 29,217 of record NZ_JAPNLH010000029.1, on the reverse strand, counting down.
CCGCTGAAACTTTATGGGCAGGTGAAGATCTCACCGCCGCGGCCACAAAAACATCACTGCGGAAGTGGGCTGGCGGGATGGCGCGCTTCCCGCAGACTGACGCCACCGCACCGACGAGACCGGGCCCTTGTCTCAATCACCGGCAACCGCGACAACGGTCAAACTCAACTGGGGTGCCTCCACCGATAACGTCGGCATAGGTATTCCGTTGAGCCGCCGGAAGATCACAGTGAATCTGGTTCCGGCCTTGCTGCCGAAAAAGGGATCGGCGTTCGATCTGGCCATTGTCATGGCTGCCCTGCGGGCTGCTGGTGATATTCGGGGTACCGGGCGGACCGTCTTCATCGCGGAACTGGGGCTGGATGGGCGGCTCCGGGAGGTCCGTGGCATCCTGCCTGCGGTGATGGCCGCTGTTAGGGCTAGGTTTGCGGACTTCGCGGTGGCGGCCGGAAACCTAGCCGAGGCCGGGCTCGTACCAGGCGCGAAAGTAGTCGGGTACCCGTCCCTGGCCCGGGTGGCTCTGGCCTTTGGCGCGGACCCGCACGAGATGACCTTGGATGATTAACCGGCCGTCGCGGTCAGAGCCGACCGGCCGGCCCGGGACGGCACCGCACCCGTGCCCGGGCCGGATTTGGTCGATGTGGCGGGCCAGGCGGAGGCACGGTTGGCCCTTGAGATCGCCGCAGCCGGCGGCCACCATTTGATGATGGTCGGACCGCCGGGGATGTGTCCGTAAGTATGCAGGTGGTGTGAGGTCCATGCTGGCGTGGAATCTGCCAGTCGGAGAGGGCAGTGGATGGATTCTGGGGGAGTGGTTATCCGAGTCCATCCTCGACGTTGCGGGCCAACAGCTGAATGGGCGCGCCAGCTTGTTTGGCTGCAGGTGGTCGTCGCTCCCGTTCCTCGGGCAGCTATGCCCATAGACTGAACCGCGTGCACATAGATCGCGTTGACGTAGAGCGGCTGCTTGGGTTCGAGAAGCTGAGCATTGAGCTGGATCCGCAGTTGCAGCTGATTGCCGGGCCGAACAATGCCGGAAAGTCGTCGCTGCTCCGAGTGCTGGAGACTTTCTTCGCCAACCCGACCGGGTCGGATTTGCTGCGGTTGAAGCCGTTGCACGAGTACTACGTGCAGGGAGGCCCCCGGATGATGTCCAGCGTCGTGGTGCACTTCGGGGGACTTGCCGAGGACGAGCAGGAGATGTTCGCCGACGCGGTCCTCAGGAACGGCACCTTCTGGATCAAGATCTCATGCTCACGGGGCGGCAAGATCACCTACGAAGCCAGTCGCAAGTCTGCACGCGCGAGTGAGCTCTATAAGGCGGTACTGCAATCGTTCAGCTTCGTGAAGATCCCCTCCGTCCGCGTGAGCGAATCCGGGCAGGGCGAGAACGACCAGTCGTTGGTCAGGCTGTACGAGACGCTCGAGGGCGTGCTCGTGAGATCGGGTGGCTCGCGCAGGAGTCAGCTGCAGAAGGAGTTCGAGGACGCGATCAAACCAGTTGAGGACCTTGTGCATAAGGTCCTGAGCGAGTCCGTGGCCGCTGTGGCGACGGAGCTTCCGTTTCGGGAGCGTGAGCTTGGGATCACCTTGCCTGACTCAAGGCATGCTCTTCGAGGGATGCTCCAGGAGGCTGTGATCACCAGCCGGGACGAGGTGGAGGTCTCGATCGCCGAACGTGGTACCGGCTTCCAGTCCGCGATGGTGCTCGGGATCCTTCGGTATGTCGCCTCTCGGAGTCAGCAGGCGGGTGGAAACGTGGTGTTCGCGATTGAGGAGCCTGAAGCCTTCCTCCATCCGCAGACGCAGCGGGCGATGGCAAAGATCCTGCGGGAGATCTCAGCAGGTGCGCAGCTTCTTGTGACTACCCACAGCCCCGTGTTGGTGGATTCATTCTCGGTCCGTCGCATCGTACGGCTTCCACTCAGTTCCGGCGGCACTAACTACACCGCGCGTCGTCAGGAGCTGACAGTGGCTGAAGAGGGCCGGCTGACCAGGTACTGCAACGCAACGAACAGTGAGCTCGTCTTCGCGAACTCGGTTGTTCTTGTCGAAGGCCATGGTGACAAGCTCCTGATCGACGATCTGCTCGCTCGCATCACCGGCGGGGCGGGCGGCCACTACGCCATGGGTATCGCTGTCATCGAAGCGTCGGGCATCGACACGATCAAGCATCTCGTGGGTCTGGCGCAGTACTTCGGCGTTCGCGCCTACGTGATCACTGACAAAGACGGCGTGCACAAGCCAGGCGGCCAAGGCAAGCGCGTGTTGCTGGAGATCCTCAAAGCCAGAGATCCTGCCCCGTCCCAGAGTGAGCTTCAGGCTTTGCATGGCTTGGCGGATGCAACGGTGTCGAACTTGAAGGCCGCACTTGAGCAGCAGGCGAGTCTCAATCGCAGCCTTGTGATGTGGGATGCGTTCGTTCTGGCATCCGATCTTGAAGGCCTGTTGCTCGACACCATCGGTCAGAAGAAGCTCGCTGAGATGCTCGGTCCGGCGGGCGAGCACGAGGTTGACCAGGCGGCGTCGGATAGATACGCGTCAGGCGTCCCAGGCAAAGAGGAGCTGGCGGCCTGGCTTGGCTCGAAGGGCTGGAACTCCACAGGCAAGAAGTCGGGGAAGGTCAAGCCGCACTTGCCGTCGGCTCTCCTGAGAGAGCACCTTGCTACACGCAAGAACGTCCCTCAGGCGGTTGAGCCGCTCGATGACTGGCTTCGCACCATCGTGAAGGATCACGAGCGGTCACCGCTCTGAACGTTGTCGGTGTGTGTCGGCTGCACGCACCAGCGCTAGGGGACACCACCATGATGCCAGCCGTACCCGATAACCTGCGGACAAGATTCGAGAAGTGGAACGCGAAGGAGCCGCCGCCACGGTTGAATGGAACAAGAAGAAGTGGCCTGGTGGGGAGCGGCGAACTTCGCGGCTTCCAGTTGGGCGGAACGTACGGCGCATTGGCGCCAGCGACGTCGAAGACTACATCTCCAAGGTGTACCGTCGCACTGCTGAGCGGATGGCAGCCGGTGACCTCTCGGACTGAAGTCCTGAGCCGATTCCGTCCTCTAGCCCTGGCACCTGCATAATCATCCCATGTCGATTTCCTGTGCCTTCTGCGGCTCCACGCAGCCGCTGACCCGTGAGCATGTTTTTGGCCAGTGGGTGAGCAAGATTGGTCTTGACCTCAGCCCCGCCAGGCACCACGCGGGCGCGTTGAATGGCTTGCCCCGGGACATGGGGGAACAGCCTCCCTATCGGCTGCAGGTGAAGAACTTCTGTGCATCCTGCAACAACGGGTGGATGAGCCAGCTGGAAATGGTCGCCCAGCGTGTTCTCACTCCATTTATCCTCGGTAAGCCTGGAACGATTGCGGTCGAAGACCAGGGAGTGATAGCCATGTGGGCGCAGAAGACCGCCCTCACGGCGATGCTCCTATCCAGTGAGAAGCAGCGCGATGAGGGATACGGCCTTGCGCCATCCGAGTACACCGCTTTGTACGAACAGCGGGAACGGATGCAGCCCCTTGATGCCAGCCGGATTTGGGTCGGCAAGTACGCAGGGACTGATGGTTTTTCCGGCGTGCGGGTGACACCGTTGGTCGTACGTGTGCCGTGCAGCCCGGAACCAGATGTACCGCAGGGGTATATGCTCACAATCGTGCTCGGTCAGCTTGTCATTCAGGGGCTACGGTTCACGTCGCCGGCTTTGGAAGTGGATGTGACGACCGAGCTGCAGATGCCGCAACTATGGCCAAGCAGCGCCGCGCTGCAATGGCCAGGCGGACAACCCTGCACCGAAGAATCGTTCCTCCGTTTCGCCGACGGGAAGATGATCAGATCTACGGTCGAACATTTGGATTTACATTCATGGCGTCCAGGGGTTGACGTGCCGCAGAGCATTCTTGTGGAGGACCATGTTAAGGTCCCCGCTATGTGTAAGAAACACGTCGTCTCCTATCCGGCAGCCTTGCTCAGGGAGGCGATGCGGGGAAGATTCTACGCATTCCTAAGGGAATGCGAATGTGGGGTCACGTATCTGATTCAGACTGACTCCGATCGCTCGCGATTCAGGGCACACGACGACGCCGCGCTCGAGATATACGGGAATTTGCCAGGCGAAGAGCGATTGATTCAGGACCACGCAGCGAATTTCGTCTGTAAAAGGCTGCCTGCCGATGCCGATGCAGCCATAACACTTGCAGCATCGCGACGGTAAGCGTCGTTGTGTGGGGCGCCGATACGTCGCCGAGAAGTAGCTGCTAGCGAGCTTCCTTGGGAAAATTCAGCTGAATCAATGGCTGACGGAGCCGAGGTTCGATGGCAGAGACCACATTCTGGCACGGACCGTCAGGACCCATCTTCAAGGTCGGCCGTCGGATCCTGTATATGATCACGAAGTGAGCCGTTGGCCCATGCAACGCCAAGGCACAGTAGCGCCGACCGCTAGGAGCGGGGGTGTAGTCCCGATAGTCGCATGACTGAGGGTTATTTTTGGGGGCAGTTGAAATGATGTTCGGGGAAGGGTTGTTCGCCAACGGCCGGCCTGAGTATGAAAAGGAACTCGGAGAGGGTATTACAGAGGCGAAAGTGCTGATCACGGTCAAGGCCGCTCCACAGCCCTCGGCTAACCATGGTGACACTGTTTGCGTGGCAGGTCTCAGACTTACGGAAGGCGGCCCGGAATGGATTCGTCTTTACCCGATCCCTTTTCGCTATCTCGAGGCCGACGCGAAGTTCAAGAAGTACGACATCGTGAAACTAAAGGTCACGCAAGCGTCCAAGGATCGACGACCAGAGAGCTATACGCCGATCCTGGACTCTTTGACCATCGATTCGCACCTTGAGCCGTGGAAGCCACGGCACCCGCACGTTGATCCGCTCATCGGTGTGTTCAACACCTGCGAACTCAACGCCCGCGCCTTGAGTGGATCGGCCGGCCCATCCTTGGCTGCCGTGGTGCCCGCGGACATCGACAAGCTGGAACTCCGACTTTTCGACGGGTGGACCACGGAACAGCAAGCCAAGATGGAAGCGCATCTGCACCAAGACACACTCTTCGGGCCTAAGACGGATAAATCGATCCTGTCCCCGCCGCGATTCGAGGGTCATTATCGCTACCGCTGCACTGGCAGGATCTGCAAGGGACACCGGCAAGGTCTGCTGGATTGGGAGTTCACCGAACTTCAGCGGCGGCACGCGGGGGACACCGATGAAGCCGCCAAAGCTTCAATCCAAAAGAGATTCCTGGATCAGCTGTGCGCTCCGGCCCGCGGTCCGGTGTTTTTCCTGGGCAACCAGCTGAAAAGACCCCAGGCGTTCGGTGTCTTGGGCGTTTACGCAGCAGGGGCCCGTTAGCTGCCGACCAGAGCCGCCAGGCGTTCTTTTACGCGAGCGAGAACGTATTTGCGGTGGCAGCAGAGTTCGCTGGCCTCAAAGCACAGCACGGCCACACGTTGCCCCGCGGCAAGGTCGGTGAGCTCAATAATCTTTTCAGCAGCTACTTCACCTTCAAGCAGAAACTCGAAACGCTCGCCCGCAACCTTTGCAGCCACAGTGCCCGGAGCCCAAAAACCGTCACGGTTGTCCTTGGGGTTCCCCAACGCCGGCATGTGGCTGTAGCCGACGCCGGCCTCGGCTAGTGCTTCGCTAAGCGCTCTCTTTGAGAAGCCCTTCTTCCTTGAGATCGGGTTCAACCGAACGTCCACGACCGTCCCGATTTTACAAGCCGTCAGTTCCTCAAGGAACGACGCAATGTCCTTCCCCTCGTAACCAACACCGATGACGCCGCTCGTTTCAGTCCACATGGTCTCATTCTTGCACGGGCGCAAAATCGGCCGCCGTCGCACCCCGCCCTGGCGTTACTCGATGCAGACGCCCTGTTTCACTGGACCCGGCGCGAACTTGCGTTCCCTTCGGCTTCGGTGGTTTCCAGCTTTGCCGCAGCCTCTACCGGTACCGGTCAATGCCAGGTCTGGCCGCACCAGCAGCGTCCTTCCTTGTGCTCCTGGATGACGAGGACTCGTTCCTCTCCAAGCATGATGATGTCTTCGTAGCTGAGCATGGGTCCAGTGCAGCATCAGGGGCTGGCCGCCGGTAGGGGCGTCTTGGTGTATGTGGAAAACCGATGAGGCTGCAGCCCCTGCGGGCGGACGCCAGCGATGGAGCGTGCCATCGACTCCGCGGCAGGCTCTTCGGCGTGTCCCTGTTCAGGCCGTGGTCCCGCGGCTGCGGCAGGTGGGCGGTGCGGTAAGTCTGGCCATTCCCATCGGGCTCCCTTTTGCGTGAGAGGGGAGATGCCCAGGCGTCAGGCCTCTCTTCTCTTTTTCCAGGCCTGGGCGGTGCGGGGGATGGTGAGGGTCCCGGAGACATCGAGGGACCCGGTGCTCTCGTCGAAGGTCCCGCTAACTGGTTGCCCGGGTTGTACAGCCAGTCCAGGGGGATGCCCGGCAGCGCGTCTTCCTGACGGATAAGGGCCTGCGTGCCGTCCTGAAGACGGGCCACCGCCCGGCTGCCGCCGGCGAGGATGGCTTCGATGGTCCCTTCCCGGGTTGCGGGGGCAGCGAAGGTGGCAGGGGAGGGAATCTTGTTCAGGACGTCATCGATGATCTGTTCGGCGATGTACCGGGTGTCAGCGGAGCCGTGGGCGACGGCAGCGGACTGGATTTCGGGTCTGTTACCCAGTCCAGGTCCTTGGAGTAGACGCGGGCCGCACTTCCGAACAGGGACGTTCCGTGCGGCATTCCATCGCGCATTTCGTATTTCCGGGGTTTCCACTCATGGATCGGACCCGAGCAGAAATGAAGCGAAAGGACATTCCTGATCGATTGCCCCCGGGTTCCGCATCGGACTGCTGTCCGTGTATTGGGAGCCATCGTCCCAGCCACCACACTGTACACGTGGTTTCGAGCACCATGGAGGGAGAAGAAGTAACCCCGATTCCGAGGAAACCGCCTGCTTGACGCAGGTTTCAGGTGTCAAATCAGACGTTTCTTCCAGCTGTTTCGGCAAGCATTGGTGTGGATGCGCTTGCGATGGCAGCGCGGTCATGTCAGCAATCAGAGGCCTTCGGCTGCTGGCCAAAGCTCGGGATGGGCTCGGCCGCCGATATGCGGGGGATGGGTGTTGTTTGTTGAGGCACCCGAATATGAACGCCGGGTACTCTACGCTCTGCGGCAGCCACTGGAAAGCGTGCTCTTCTTACTTCTCGGGGCGGTCGAGTCTGCCGCGGATGAGGAGCATGCGTAGGTCGTAGTTGTCGGGGTTGTGGAATCCGCGAGAGATGCGGCGGTGGAGTTCGCTGATGGCGTCGGTACCGCCGTTGTCCGCTCTGCCGGCGTGGAAGTAGGCCAAGAACGCGTCTTTCCACTGTCGTGGCGTTCGTCCTAGTCTGCGGATCTTGGGGATGGGGCAGGTCGGCAGGAATGCCAGGACCTTCTGGGCCATCCGTTTGCCCTCGACCACCGACGGGGCGGCGTAGGCGGCTCGCAGCTGTTGAGCGCATTGCCGAGCCACGTAGACCTCCTCGTGTGGGTCATCGGCGTTGATCGCCTTCTCGAGCCGGGCACGCTGTTTGTCCGCCGCTCGGGAATAGCAAGTTGATTTGGCCCCGGGTTAGTCGTTTGTTTTGGCCCCACCCTGGGTTTTGGGGGTTTCCGGTTGGCCGCGGCGCGGCCGGGGTTATCCGGACAATGGATACGCATCAATGGGAGCGCATGCTCAGGTCTTCGCTCACATTGAGGAATTCCTGACCATCAGACAGTCCATCTGAGCCTGCAGGGATACTCTTGGAAGTGGGGCTGAGAACCTCACGGACAAGGACACATCTCAGCCTCCTGTGGTCAGCATTCATTCTGCTGACATTGTCAGCAGAATGAGGTTGCAGAGCTGTTTCCAATCAGGAGTTCTGAGCACGGATTGCTGATTTTCTGGGATATTTTTCGTTCCTTGACCGGTCTCCGTAGGGGTTTGACGGTTTCAATTCCCCCCATCTCCACATGAAACAGCAGGTCAGCGGCACATTGCCGCTGACCTGCCGGCTTTTCCCGGCAAAGTGCTGACTCGGATCTACGAGAACGTAGGGCCAGCCGTCCCTAAACGCCGCCGCCAGTGCCTGCAGTGTCCCTGGTCCGGCGGGGCCGTGGACCAAAACCCTAGGTGATGTGCACTGCGAGGGCTCGCTACAGTAGGGCTATGAACGAGGACCGTGCTGTGGGCGGCGGGACTGTGGATGACGACGGCGACATGGACGACGGGGACATGAACGACGGGGACATGAACGACGGCGACGGGCGGCAGCGGACCGGCAGCGCTCCCGCCGGGGGAGCGGAATCCAATGGCGTGCCCGTACCGCCGCCGAACCCGAGGTTGGTGAACCCGCTGCTGGCACCGCCGTCGAGCCCGGGAGCACCGCCGTCGAAGACCACCGCATCCGACGGCTGGCTCCCCGGCTGGCTGGTCCGGAGCCCGCTGCGTACCGGCTGGATCTGGACCGGATCGTGGGCTGTCTTGATTGTCGTGGACGAGTTTGCCGACCTGGCCGGATGGATGTGGTATGTGCTGGTGGGATTGGCGGCGTTGCCAACGCTCCTGGCGACCGTCACCGTGCTGCATGCCACGCCCCGCAAACACCTCAAACCGATCTCGGAATCGGTGCTCGGCCACTTTGTCGTGCGTTTCCTTGGCTTGGTGCTGGCCTTCGTGATCTGGGGATTCTCGGTGGTGCTCAGCGCGTCCATCTCCACGACGATCCAGTCGCTGTCCGCCGCTGACGAACGGCAGGTCACCGGTCTCGGGTTCCAATTGCTGCTGGCAGCGTTCCCGCTGGTGGTGAGCGTGCTCTGGCTGGCGTTCGTCATCCGTTGCGCGTGGTTCCTGGGCCGGTTGCGCGGATGGCGACAGGCGCCGACGGATTCGAAAGTGCCGGACAAATTCCTGCGGGACCGGCCGGCGCTTCGCCGCGTCGTGATTGGGCTGGCCCAACCCGGCCTCCTGCTGGTCGCCGGCCTCGGAACATCCATCCTCGCCTTGCTGCTCAATGCCGTGGACCTGACGCTGAGTGTCCTCAGCTGAACCGCGGCTGGCAGTCCGCCATCTGGTCGCAGGGACCCTCCGCGCGGGCGGAGTTATCGCCTTTAAATGGCTGAGTGGTGGCAGGCCCAAGCCGCCACCACTCACCCCCCAAGACCCCCATGCTTCCGGCCAATCCCTCGGCTGTTCACATATTCATGATTATTGCACGTTCTAATGAATATGTGGACATCGGGAAGCTGGCGTCCATTCGGTGGACAGCCGCGGCAGGTAGTTATTTGGCTGCCCAGGCCCACTGTGACTTTCGGCGTCGTTCCATTTGCAGTGAAATCCAGGTCAGAGACAGACCAAGTGCCATGCAGACGATTGCCGTGTAGGAGAGCAGGGCAATCAGTTCCGAGACCGGCGTAATGCCGGTGGCTGCCAGCTGCAGGGCAGTGAGCAGCAGGACCATGATGAACGCTGCGGAGATCAGGCCTGCTGCGATGGCCGCCGTTTTACGCCCGGTCGTCCACGCCGACCTTGCCGCCGACGCAGTAGGCCTGACCAAACAAGCCGCGGTGTACGCCGGGTACAGCCGTCCGAGCAGCCCATAGGCCTGCACGGTCGGCTGATTGTTGTAGCTCTGCAGTCCAACGCTGGTGGTGGGCAGGTCGCTGATGAGAAAAAGCACCACGGTGGCGGCGCTGATCAGCGCCAGCACCGACATGCCCAGGGGGCCGCGGACAAGCCGGGCACCGCCGGAGGACCGGTACGCCGCGGTGAACTTCACGGCGAGAATATAGAAAATCGCATATAACGCAAAGCGGATCGCGAGATTGGCGATATTGTGGCCGCCAAGCCAGCTGTCGACCACTAGATAAATTTCCGGAAGGCTCAAACCCACGGCCACCGCCAGCAGCACGAAAGCCCAGAAAAGTCCTGCGTTCCGGCCCCGGAGCGTGGCCGGGACACGCCACGCGGCGCAAAAAAGGCACAGGCCCAGGGCCACCCACTGCACTACAGCGATCATCCGAGGTTCTCCCACAGTGCGTTCGTTTGTTCATTATCCTGATCGGTCCGCCGCAGCGCTTTCCCGAGAACGTCCAGCCGTGCGGCCGCCAGCGTGACGAGGTCTGTGTCCCCCAGCGTGTGCAGTGCCTTCTCGCGTGCATTCCCGGGCCAGCCGCCTTCCTCGGGAGTGAGGATGCCGGTGACAACCAACCCCCCGGTGAGTCCGACTCCGGCAATCCGGGCAACTTGAACGGCGACGTCCGGCGGGAGCCGATTGGCACTTAGCTGCGCGGAAAGGTTCTGCGGGGCCATCTGGAGGTCCCGGGAAATGGTATGCCTGAGACCGGGGACTTCAATGGCATCGATCCAGCTGCGGACGGACGTCTTGTGCGGCATTGGTGCCAGCTTGTGCCCGCTGGCTGGTTCTAAGGAATCTTCGCCCGCATTCCGGGCCACGATTTCACGGAGCAGATCGACGTCGGAAATCTGGCTGACCAGCTCGGCTTCGGTTGGCGGCAGCCTGCCGCTGGCCAGATCGTGGTATTTGTCGAACACCGACAGGGCGGCAACAACGTCGACGTCGAACGCGCGGCTGATGCTGACGACGGTGAAGACGGCGACTTTCCCGCGGACCAGCTGCTGGGCAAGGGTTGAGCGCTTAATCCCCGACAGCCTCGAGACAGAAGCCGTGCTCGCGTCAGGGGCCACGGAATGCAGCCACTGGGTAAACGCCTTGGCCGGCACGGACATTGCGGGTCTTTTCCTTTTCGCTGGAGTGGATCTGGTTGTCTTCGATTTTAGCTAAGCGTATGTTGCGCGGATAAATTACGGGTACGCTTAAGGAGCCGGTCCTTCGTTTTATGCACCCCCCAAGTGTGAAACGAAGGGTCGGCACTTTTTTTGCCGCCGGTGCCATGCGCGCGATGGTGGCTCATGCGCACGATGGTGGTGTGCCGCCGTCGTGCGTTTATTTGAATTTCCTGGCCCCTGCCGGGCATGAATCAATCCCGGAGAACAGCAATTCCCCATCCCTGCCGGTGGTACCGGCAAGGATGGGAATCAGTGAGTTTCCCGGGCTGCGGTGCCTATGCGTCGACGATAATGGCGGTCACCAGAGGGCTGCGCCGGTAGGTCTTGTGCATCCAACGGCTCACGGTGTTTTCAATTAACGCTTCAAGCTGCACACTGGAGTGCGAGCGGGGAGCCGAGCTGAGGGCCTTTTCAATGGCCTGCACGGCGGGAGAGAAATCAGCCGGTTTGTGCACGAAACCGCGAACAAAGAACTCGGGATCCTCCGCCAGCGCGGACGTATCCGGGTCAACGATGGCCAGGACGGTGATGAGGCCTTCCTCTGCCAGCTTCCGTCGGTCCTCCAGCGATTCTTCGGTGGCACCGCCAACGGTCTGCCCGTCCACGAACACATAGCCGACCGGCACGCTGCCGGTGATGCTGATCTTGCCGTTATGAAGGTCTACGGCGTCGCCGTTGTCCGCGATGGCCACCTGGCTTGCGTCCAGACCGGTCCGCATCGCCAGCTTCGCATTGGCTTTCAGATGCCGGAACTCGCCGTGTACCGGCATCACGTTCTTGGGCTTGACGATGTTGTAGCAGTACACAAGTTCCCCGGCGCTGGCGTGTCCGGAGACGTGGACCTTGGCGTTGCCCTTATGGACGACGTTGGCGCCCAGCCGGGTGAGGGAGTTAATGACTCGGTAGATGGCGTTCTCATTGCCCGGGATGAGGGAGCTGGCCAGCAGAACAGTGTCCCCCTCACCGATCTCGATCATGTGGTCGCGGTTCGCAATCCGGGACAGCGCGGCCATCGGCTCGCCCTGCGAACCGGTGCAGATCAGAACCACTTTCTTGTCCGGCAGGTTGGACAGCGCCTTGAAATCCACCAGCGTGCCGCGCGGTACCGTCAGGTAGCCCAGTTCGCGGGCAATACCCATATTGCGGACCATGGACCGGCCGACAAAGGCGACCTTACGGCCGTGCCGGTGGGCCGCGTCCATGACCTGCTGGATCCGGTGGACGTGGCTGGCGAAACTTGACACGATGATCCGGCGCGGGGCTGTCCGGAACACGGTGTCGATGGCCGGGGCCAAGTCCTCTTCAGACGTGGTGAACCCGGGAACCTCGGCATTAGTGGAGTCCGTGAGGAACAGGTCAACTCCCTCGGCGCCGAGCCGGGCAAAGCCGGCCAGGTCGGTGATGCGCTGATCCAGTGGGAACTGATCCATCTTGAAGTCACCTGTATGCAGCGCCGTTCCGGCGCCGGTCTTCACCGCTACGGCCAGACCGTCAGGGATTGAGTGATTGACCGCGAAAAACTCAAGGTCAAAGGGGCCGAACTTCTTGTTTTGCCCCTCCGCGACCTGAACCGTGCGGGGGCTGATGCCGTGTTCCTTGAGCTTGGCCTTGATGAAGGCCAGCGTCAGTTTGGATCCGATAACGGGAATATCGCGCCGTTCGCGCAGCAGATACGGCACACCGCCGATGTGGTCCTCATGTCCGTGGGTGAGGACAATTGCGACGACATCCTGAAGCCTGTCGCGAATGGAGCTGAAGTCCGGCAGGATGACGTCGATGCCCGGCTGGTGCTCTTCCGGGAAGAGTACGCCACAGTCCACGACGAGCAGTTTGCCGGCGAACTCAAAGACCGTCATATTGCGGCCCACTTCGCCAAGTCCGCCGAGGTTCATCACTCGCATGGCTCCGGCTGGCAATGCTGGTGGGGCGATGGGGAGCTGGTGGGGCAGGTTCATAGTGGTTCACTTTCGTCGAAAATCGCCGCGCTAGCGGCTGGAAGTCTGTGCTGGCCCTGACCCCTGCGGGGCGGGGGTCGTACGGCGCCGCAAGCTGCGGTAGCTGAAAACGCAATCTAAAAACAGAGCTGAAAAATCGGTATCCAAAATCCAGGTGGAGGAATCGGACGAGGAATGTGGCTTTGCCGCACTGCTGCGGCGACCCGGGAGAGGGGTACCACGTCGCTTCGTCCAAACGCTCGGTACTACTTACGATAATGGAAATAACAGCACAGTGTGTTTCCGACGTGCAACTGTCGACAGAAGGGCACCTCATGAGTGCAGACCATCCCACGATTCTGGCCACCTCCGGCGGGTACAAGCCGGGCGTCCGGACGGCGTTGGAATTCAGCGCACTAGTACATCACGCCGTCGACCTTTCCGGTGTCAGCGGACGGGCACCGCGGATCACGCATCTGGGGACGGCCAGCGGCGACCAGCGTTGGTTCAACAACGACATTAGTGAAGCGGCGCGGGTTGCCGGCTTCGAGCTGAAGCATCTAAACCTATTTCCAATGCCCAACATCGGCGATGCCGCTCAAATTGAGGCACATTTACTGGCGCAGGACGTCGTTTGGGTGAACGGAGGATCCGTTGCCAACCTGCTGGCCGTTTGGCGCGTGCACGGTCTGGACCATATCTTCCGCCGGGTTTGGGAGGCCGGGGTGGTCTTAGCCGGCGTGTCTGCCGGGTCGATTTGCTGGTTCGACGGCGGAACGACGGATTCCTTTGGTCCGGAGCTGCGCGCCGTGACTAACGGCCTGGGCCTGCTGCCCTACGGCAACGGCGTGCACTACGATTCGGAGCCCGGCCGCAGATCACTGGTGCACCGATTAGTCGCCGACGGAACCTTAGGAGTTACGCACTGCACCGACGACGGCGTCGGGCTGGTGTACCGGGGCACCGAGCTGATCGACGTAGTCACCGAAGTTCCGGGCAAATCTGCCTACATCGTCTCGACCGCCGCCGGAGAAGGCCCCGAGGCGGTGGCCAGTGAACACCGCCTGGCGGCCCGTCTTCTGCGTTGACTCTTGGAGAACTTGTCGCTAACCTGCCCGGATCCGATCAGGACGGTGATATTGGCCCATCGACGATGCCGATGAAGCGGCTGCCCACGCCGTCGAATTCGCTGCGACGGGTGCCGGCGTCCGGATCCGGCAGCTCGCCGATCTCGTGGTCAGCGCAAATGACGTAGCTGAAATCCGGCCACCATTTCTTTGGACGGGCAGCCTCGGTGTAGTCACAGATGTAGCAGCGCAACTGGACCCATACCGGTCTTTTACCCGTCCGGTTAGCTCGTGACTGCACCAGCCATGCCGGGGGATTGTCCCGGATCTCGGTGAATTCGGCCTCGGTCATCCGGGATGGGATGCCATGTCTGTACGCCATCTCGAGCGGGATATCAAGGGCAAGGGCGGCGTCTCGTCTGGTAATCATCTTATCCAAGGATAAAGGACCGGCCGGGTGACGCCGGTGTCACGGCCGCGGAAGCGGGGCCCGGAAGGGAAGCCGAACCGCGCGATAGGGAAAATTAGTTCGATAAACCCATAGGCAAAACCCATCGATTAGAATATGATTGGTGTATGGGAACCGGTCGGGGTTTTGAGGCGCTTCTGGAGGAATTCCTCGAGGCTCCCGGACATGCCCGGAACGTTCATGATGCCGGGTTGCCGGAGCTGATTTGGGGTCCGGCCAAATACGTTACCGAGAAGGACCTCAGGCACCCGCAGGCCGGTCCCCGCGCGTTGCTGGCCGCCCTGACGCGGGAGGACAACCCCGCGGCCCTGGACCCGATCGCGGCGGCCACGACCCTGGCTGAACTGAATCCCGCCGGCGGCGGAGCCGAGGAATTCCTCGATTACGCCGGCGCCGCCGGGAAACTGATCTCCTGGGCCCAAGCCGTCCAGGCCCGGGCCGTCGCGGCGTTCGCGACCGTTCGTCCCCCACTGCCGGAGGAAACACCCCGGCGCTCCACGGTCCAGGCCCGGTCCGAATGGATTTCCGAGCGCTCCAAACACGCCGCCGCGGAAATCGGTGCCGTCCTGCATCTGAGCTCCTTCGCCGCGCAACGGCTGATGGACCAGAGTGAATACCTCACCCGGCTCCTCCCGGCCACCCTGGCTTTGCACGAACAAGGGATGCTAGACAAAGCACGGGTGCAGGCGATCTTCACCGGCCTCGCCACCACCCCCGCACACCTATGGCCACGGGTCGATGCCGCGATCGCCGGGACCGCACCGTCCCTGGCACCGAAAGCACTGGAACGCCACGCCCGGGTCATGGCCGAGAAACTCGATCCCGAACCCCTTACCGCCCGCTTCGAACGCGCCCGCACCACCCGTGATGTCTGGTTCACCCCGCAAGCCGATGGCATGGCTGACATCGGCGCGCACCTTTCCGCCGTGGATGCCCGCCGGCTCTACGAGACCATCGACGCCTGGGCCCACCGCGCGCAACAAGAAGGCGAACCGACCACCGCGTCCACACCCGGAGGGAAACCCTCCCGCGCCATCAACGAATACCGCGCCGACGTCTTCACCGACATCTTCGACACCACCACCAACCCCAACCCCAACACCGATACCGACACCGACACCGACACCGACACTGATGCCAGCACCGACACCGTTGCCGAGACTGATGCCAGCACCGACACCGAGACCGCCCCGGTCCCTGAGACCGGTCCCGGAAACACCCGTACCACCTGCACCGGGACCACCAACACCGGCAGCTCCAACACTGGCAGGGCCGGGCTGGGCCGGGCTGACGCGGCCGGATCCCATACCGGGGCCCGGGGCGGCCTGGTACGCGGTCGGCGGTGGGCGCCGGCGCAGATCGCCGTGACCGTGCCCGTCCTGACCCTCCTCGGCGTCGAAGACAAACCCGCCGTCCTCGACGGCTACGGACCAATCCCCCTCGAGACCGCCCGCTTACTGGCCGGGAAAGCAACATCCTGGCTACGGATCCTCACCGACCCCGAAACCGGGACCATCCTCTCCATCGGACGCCGCCAACACGACCCGCCCGCAGACCTCAAACGCTGGATCATCACCCGGGACCAGACCTGCCGCGGCATCGGCTGCGACAAACCCGCCAGGGACTGCGACATCGACCACACCATCCCCTACTACCGGCAAACCTACGCCACCGACGGCACACCCGTACCCCTGGGCGAAACCAGCGACACCAACCTCGGCCCACTCTGCACAACAGACCACCACCTCAAAGACAACCCAGGCACCGGCTGGACCGTCAGCCAACCCACCCCAGGCACCTTCATCCACACCTCACCCACCGGCCGGACCTACACCAAAAACCCCCAACCCCCACCCTTCTAGGGTCGGCCAAAACGGCAGGTTCACAGCAGTGGCTGGGCAGTCCTGCTCCTACGTTGGGCTGGCCCGCCTTGGAGCTACGCGGGCTGTGACGTTATGGCGCGACGGCGGGCACTATCCCTAACATGAAGACAAGCCGAACCTAACGGACGACGAACGCAATACAGCTGGCCGTGGAGGTCGTAGCGGCGGTCCGTGCAAAGGCAGCGGCCTGATCGCCGGCTGGCGCCAAGGCAAAGCTTCAGAGCTCCGGCTGCCCGTTTCACGAGAGGAACCGGAGCCGTAGCGAAGGTGGGCTAAGCGATCCGTTAGTGCTTCTTAATGTGTGCCACGGCATCCGGAGCGGCATCCGTGCCGTTTTTTGTCCGTTTTTCTGCGCGCTTTTCCTTGATGCTTTTGGCAGCCTTCTTGGTGTGATGGTGAGGCGATTTGTCAGGCATGATTCGCTCCCTAGCTCTGCGGCCGGCTGGCCTGCTTTAGACTTTGGGTCCCGGTTCCGCGGGCCTGTCCTTGTAAGATACGCCTTTTCGCCGTGCTTGTAACTAGCACTGCGCTCCTAACTAAAACCGCGCGGCAGCTCGCCAACGGCAACGGTTAGGGAAATCTGCGGCGCATTGGTTCGGCAACGTTGCAGCTACGCGGTAAGTTCTGCCAGTACCTTGGGCATTGCATCCGGCAGTTCCCGGGCCAGAAACTAACGGGACCGCATCGGGCCCGGGTCCGAGAACGACGACGTCGGCCCAGGATTCGCCACCGCGCGGCCGTTAGTAGAACTTGCCGAGCGACTGTCATCTCAGCGCCTCTTCCGGCTCGTCCTTCATTGGCGGACATTGGGACGTCTGCGGGTGAAAGGGGCCGGCACGCAATATTAAGCGTACTTGGCAGCACCGGGGAGTGTGGCTGGCGCAGCGGAAATGTTTTCGGAAAGAGCCTCTACCTGCAGGTTTTCCGGTCATCGGTCACGAAGTGATCAACGGCATGTACAGGACGTGAGGGCGCGGATAGTTGGGGGAATCTTTGGCCTGACCCGGACGTTGAGACGGGGGTATGGCACCGGAACAGGGGGGTTTGGCTGATTAGCTGAGCCAGAAGGCTTGAATTCCCCACTTAAGGGGCTAGTATGGGGCGCTGAATTACCTGCCGAAAAAACGAGCACATCAGGAGTTTGAGAAACCGAATGGCAACGGATTACGATGCACCACGCAATAAAGACGATGACAATGGAACCGAATCTCTGCAGGCTCTGCAGGTTCAGCGCGGAGGCGCACAGACCGCTCATATAGATGTTGAGGATTCCGACACGGCCGAAGGCATTGATTTGCCCGGTGCCGATCTCTCGGGCGAGGAACTCATCGTGCAGGTCATCCCTGCCCAGGATGACGAATTCACCTGCTCCTCCTGTTTCCTGGTCCGGCACCGCAGTCAGGTTGCCCGGGAAAAGGACGGCAAGTTGTACTGCCGGGACTGCGAAGGCTAGCGAGGCCTTGCCGCCCGGGCTTTTTACTCGCCGCGGGCGCGCGATTAGTCGCTGTGCCTTGCTGACTCGGCCTGTGACAATTTGCGGCGGTCGTATTCGCGGGAGCTGAACGTTGCTTTCCTGACGGAGTCCTCGTCGTCCAGGCTGGAGCCGAGGGCGCCGGCAATGGTTCCCAGCGAGGAGGAGAGCCACGCCAGATTAAGATAGTCGCCGATTCCCGCGGGGTGCTTGAGCTGAACGGAGAGGAACTCGGCATCGATGACGATCAACCCGCCTACGAAGATCACCAGGAATAAACCCACGTACATGAAGGTCACGGCGATCGATATCGTCAGCGACGTGGCCAGGTTGTAGCTGAGCCCTCGTTCGATTTTCTTGTTTCCAACGGGGCGTTCCCATAGATCGTTGTGCGTGATCAGCCAGACCGTCATGATGGTCACGGACAGCAGGCTGATCAGGGCCAGTCGCGCCGGGCTGAGATAGTCGGCCATGCTCCAGATGCTGGTGTAGAAAATGCCGAAGGCGCCGGTGGCAATCGCTGCGGCCATGGCCCCGGAAAGCCCTGGGACTATTCGCCAGGGACGGTTGCCGCGGACCATTCCCGCCAGGAGTCGTACCCGGCCCCGGATTCCTTTGAGCGTCTCATAAGAGTTCTCGTCTATGTTCTCCGAGATGAGCGTATGTTCGGCCGAAATCGAAGAAGTGAGCTGTGAAATCCTGCCACGTCCCAAGGACCGGGCATCGTCGGCCTCGTGCAGGACCCCGATGGCCTGCAGCAGTGTGCGGCGCACGCGGCTCATGCGAAAGATGCCCATGGCAGGGACGGCGATCATCGCCGACCGATAGCCAACATTGGTGCTTGAAAGCATTGGTTCACCGTTGGAGTACTTGGGTAAATCCGTCAGATAGACCAGATAATCCCACCCTGCACGGTCCCGGACCGTGCCTGCGTGCATATTCAACTCGACGTCGCCGTTGGCGTCCAGTGGCAGGGACTGGTCATCGACTTCAACGGTCCACTCCACATCCGGGTCTAAAGATGAGCCCAGCAGCTCCGGGAGGGTCTCCTGAAGTTTGTATGCCAGCGCGCTCGCTAACCCGGGATCGGCCATCAATCCGACGGTTCGGGTGGATTTCGGGGATGAAGTCATCCCTCCACAATAGGAGGTAGCCGGCAGGATCGGGTCGCGGCCTTCTGTTTTGGGGCTTTAGACTCGCCCCGCCCTGGACCTTTATCGTCGGTATCTCGCTGCCAATCGCCGTCGTCATGGGGTGGAGCCTGTTCCTGGCTCCGAGGGCGGTGTATCGGGTACCGCTGCCGCTGGTGGCCCCGGCGGCGCTGCTGGTCTTCCTGCTGGCCGCGCTCGCTCTTGCGGATGCGGGGCTAAAGATCCCGGCTGTGGTGCTGGCCGTGGTCAGTGCCGTCAATGCCGGGCTGGGATTGTCTTTACAGCGGCGGTCATCGGAATTTACGTCAACGTAGTCCCTGCCAGTGTGCAGCCCGGGTGTGTTCCCTCTGCCGAGACCCACAGCGCCCCGCTGACCTCCTCGGTCAGATCGAAATCTTGGGCTGCCGGCCCCGTGCCGACCCGAACCACGAGCGCGCCGCCGAAGGGTTTGCGCCCCTGCACGCGAATCGGCGCATCCAGCCCGATCCGCTGCTGATCGAGATACCGCAGCAGCTCCGGGTCGTGATCGCTGATTCGGGTGATTCGACCGCGGTGCCCGGGGTCAAGCTGGTTCATTCGATGCGCTGCCGGCAGCGTCACCTTGCCGTCGGCGGTCGGGATCGGATCGCCGTGCGGGTCACGGGACGGGCGCCCGAGCTTGGCATCCATTCGTTCGATGAAGGTATCCGAGACGGCGTGCTCCAGCAGCTCGGCCTCGTCGTGGACCTCATCCCAGCTGTAGCCGAGTTCCTGTACTAGATAAGTTTCCAGCAGCCGGTGCCGGCGGACCATGGACAGGGCCAGCGACTGGCCCGTGGGGGTCAGGCGGACGGCACTGTACGGCTGATGATCCACCAGTCCCTGATCCTTGAGCTTGCGGACCATTTCCGAGACGGAGGAATTGGCCACCCCCAGCCGCGTCGCCAGTTGTGTGGATGTAATTGGTTTGTCCTGCCACTCGGTGAAGGCGTAAATGACCTTCACATAGTCCTCGACGCTGGAGGAGGTGGGGGTCGGTTTCACTGCTGCCGGTTTCACAGGTACCACGTTACCTTCATCGTTTGCGGCTCAGCCGTGACCGGTGACGGTGAGGAACAGCAGCACGCCGTTAAGGGCAATGACTAAGGAAACGGCGACGACGGCGGCAATGCGCAGGGCGGGGCCGTCCCGGTACACGCCCATCACCTTCGCGTTCCCGGTGAGGCGAAAAAGCGGGATGAGCGCGAAGGGGATGCCGAAGCTCAGGGCCACTTGGCTGAATACCAGGGCCTGCGTTGGGTCCACTCCGATCCCCAGCAAGGCGAGCGCAGGTATCAGGCTGACCACTCGCCGGGCGAGCAAGGGAATCCGGATTTTCAACAAACCACCCATGATGGTGGCACCGGCATAGCAGCCGACAGACGTGGAGGCCAGGCCCGAGGCCAGCAGCCCGACGGCGAAGATGACGCCGATGACGGGGCCAAGGCTGGCGACGATGGCCGCGTGGGCTCCTTCGATGGTGTCGGTTGCCACACGGCCGCCAGAACCGGGCAGTGTTGGTCCGTGCAGCGTAGACGCCGCCAGTAGGAGCATGCCGATGTTGACCAGGCCTGCGAGGGTCAGTGCGCCGATGACATCCCAGCGGGTGGCTTTGACGACGCCGGCGAGGACGGCCGGGGAGCGGCGGGCGTCGACATGGCGGTCCCGGGCCAGCGCAGAATGGAGGTATATTGCGTGCGGCATGACCGTTGCGCCCAGCATGCCGGCCGCCAGCAGCACGCTACCGGACCCCTGGAACCGGGGGAGAAGACCGGCGAAGATACCCGCAGGCTCCGGTGGGCTGACCACTAGGCCGGCAAGGAATCCGATCGTGATCAGCAGCAGCAGGAACATGATCAGATACTCGAACGTCCGCTGGCTCCGTCGGTTCTGCACCGCCAACATGGCCATCGACACTAAACCGACGATGAGCCCAGCCAAGGGCAACGGGAGGTTGAAGAGCAGATTTAAGGCGATGGCTCCCCCGACGACTTCGGCCAGGTCCGTGGCAATGGCCACGAGCTCGGCCTGCAGCCAGAAGGCCCGCCTGCTGCCGGTCCCCAGCCGGGCGCCGAGCAGTTCGGGCAGAGATTTTCCGGTGACCACGCCAAGCTTGGCGGACTGATACTGGATGAGCATGGCCATCAGATTCGCGATCACCAGTACCCAGACGAGCAGGTAGCCATATTTGGCCCCCGAGGTGAGGTTCGCAGCGACATTGCCAGGGTCAACGTAGGCGATGGCAGCAACGAAGGCCGGTCCGAGGAGGGTCCACGATCCGCTCAGTTTGATTGCGGGCTTTGTGATGCTCACGCTCGGCCCGCCTGCGGACTTCGCAGGACCGAAAGCAAGAAGTTAGGCATACCGAAACCATACGTGCTGTGGGCGGAATCTGTCGAGATCAGTGGCGGGTTTCGGCACGCCAGGTCTGGGTGACATACGGCAATTCCAGGACATCGTCCGGGGCATGGCCAAGGTGGTCCAGGAGGTACCAACGCAGGTTGGCAAGCACCTTTGCCCTGGTGGCTTCGTTAGCCCGCAGATAATAGCTGCGGGACTTCACCAGCTCCATCACCTCCGGCGGGGTAAGCGGTTGGAACCAATGCGTCGCTGACATTCTAAGCGGGCCGAATTCCGGGCCCAGCACCGGGCGGAAGCCCGGTTTGTGGACATCTCCCGCGTGCATAATCCTCGACAACCGGTGAACCCAGGGCACACTGACATCGAGTTGATTCCAGACAAGCCCCAGCACGCCGCCAGGCCGCAGGACCCTACTGACCTCCGTGCTCGCGGCCAGTGGATCGACCCAATGCCAGGCCTGGGCCGCTGTAACGACGTCCATGCAGGAATCCGGCAAATCGATGCGTTCGGCGGCACCGAGAATGGTCCGCACCGCAGGGTAGCAGCGCTGCAGCTGCGTGAGCATGTCAAAGGACGGATCCAGGGCAACGACGGTGAGCCCGCGCTTCAGCAGGAGGGCAGTATATTTACCCGTCCCGGCCCCCAGATCCAGAACATTCCGCGGTGAAGGGCCTGCGTACGGCCCGGAGCCGTTCAACTCCGCGTCCAGTTCAGTGCTTAAGGCAGCGTCCTGGAGAAGCCAGCCCAGCGATTCCGGCGGGTAGCCCGGGCGGACCTGCTCATAGTGGGCAGCACCGTCCTGGAAGCTGCCAGCGAGCTCCTTGCGGCGGGTGCTGTCCAGACGGGGGCCGCCATTGCCTGCTGCCATGACGCTGCTGCTCCTTTAGGAAGACTGGAAAGCGGCGCAAAAACACCGACACCGCGGAAAACCTGCGAGAAAACCCTATCCCATGCACCCTAAACGCCGCGAATCCCTCCGGTGGTCTGTCACGGTGTGCTGCAGGGGGCCGCACCGGCCGTACCGGGGGTGTTCGGCGCCCAGTCCGGGAAGCTGCGGACGTCGTCGGCCGGGACCCAGCGTCCTGCATCCACGACGTAGTCCCAGCCGAGGCCGGATTCCAGCAGCGCGGCAACGCCGGCGATCAGCCGTTGCGCGTCCTCGGTGCAGGAGCCGACCCCGAAGCTGGCCCGCAGCGAACCCGACGGAAGCCCGAGACGGCGCAGCAGCGGATGCGCACAGAATTTGCCGTCGCGGACGCCGACCCCGTGCTCGGCGGAGAGATAGGCGGCCACCAGCCCGGAGTCATAGCCGGCAACGGAAAAGTTTACGACGGCGATAGCCCCGCTTCCCGGGAATTCGCCGGAATCGGAGAAAAGGCGGTGCACCGTGACGCCGGGCAGGCCTTCCAAACCGTCGACGAGCTCGCGGTGCAGGTTCCTTTCGTGGTCCTGCAGCAGCTGCGGATCCAGCGCGGCGAGAATTTCGGCCGCTTTGGCCAGTGTGGCCGCACCGAGAACGTTGGGGGAGCCGCCCTCGTGCCGTGCGGGACCGGTGGCCCACCTAACGGAATCGAGCCGCGCTTCGATGACGGCGCCCCCGCCAGCGAGGTGAGGTGTGCCGGCGTCGAGCCAGTCCGGACGCCCGACAAGGACGCCGCTGCCGAATGGCGCATAGAGCTTGTGCCCGGAGAAGACAACGTAATCGATGCCATCGGCAGCGATATTGATCCTTCGGTGCGGGGCCAGCTGGGCGGCGTCGACAACGATCCGCGCGCCGTAGCGGTGCGCCAATGCCGCCAGCGCCGAAAGGGGCAGAATTTCCCCGGTGACATTGGACGCGCCGGTAACCGCCAGCAGAGCGACGTTCCCGGCCTGGAACTCGGCTTCAAGGCGCGTGAGCGTCGCTGCCAGCGACGCCTGCGCCGGTACGCTGCGATGCGCCAGCTGCTGCCACGGGAGCAGGTTGGCATGATGTTCAATGTCCAGATAGACGACGTCGGCACCCGAGTCCGCGAGGATGTCCGCAACGCAGCCGGCCAGGAGGTTCAGCGAGTCGGTGGTGTTGCGGGTAAAGATGACCGCATCATCGGCCCGCCCGCCGACGAAGGCCCGAACCGTGTCCCGGGCATTTTCGTAGACCGAGGTGCTGACCTGAGAGGCAAAGCCCGCGCCGCGGTGGACGCTGGCGTAGTACGGCAGGATGACGGCAAGATAGTCCGCGACGTCGGACAGCGCGGGGGCGGAAGCGGCATAGTCAAGGTTGGCGTAACGGACGCTCCCGCCCTGAATCAGCGGCGACTGCAGGTTCCGGCCGGTGACGTCCAGGAGCGGACCACCGCCGGGGTTTGACAGGGCTCGCTCTGCGGGGGAGCCAGCGGCGGTGGGGGAGGAATGGCTGGCGTCAACGATGGCGATACTCATGGTGGCCTCACAACGGGAGGGACCCGGCCAGTGCCGGAGTCCGCGCTTGCCGGGACCGCTTCGGTCCGGCCAGGTCGTCACCCGGGGCACCCCGCCGCGAAAGGAGGGTTGCCGGCCAGCAAACCGGGGTTTAGCGCTGGCA
This sequence comes from Arthrobacter endolithicus, assembly GCF_026627425.1. GTDB lineage: Bacteria > Actinomycetota > Actinomycetes > Actinomycetales > Micrococcaceae > Arthrobacter_M. The sequence continues at coordinate 5,474 of NZ_JAPNLH010000029.1, read as the reverse complement.
CTCGTGACCTATGCCCACAAGACTATGAAATTCCCGCGGCCGCCGCCAGTGTTACGGGCAGTGTTACGGCCGGTTTTGCGTTCAGTCCCACAATCTAGGTTTTCCTTCCGGCGCCAAGTTAGCCGCTAGAGCAGGTCATCGTGGTCAGGGTTCAGCGTGCGGAGTACTTCGGAATGGAGAATGCCATTAGTGGCCAGCGCATTCCCGCCAAAGGGGCCATCCGCACCTTCCAAGGAGGTGAACCGGCCGCCGGCCTCGACCACGATCGGGACCAGGGCTGCCATGTCATAAAGATTCAGTTCGGGTTCGCACGCGATGTCTACCGCTCCCTCGGCAACCAGGCAATAGGACCAGAAATCGCCGTACGCACGGGCGCGCCAGACCTTGTCCGTCAAGGAAATGAACTGCTCCCTGTTGCCCCTTTCCTTCCAGCCGGACAAAGAAGAGTACGACAAGGAGGCATCGGCGAGCTCGGATACGTTGGAAACGCGCAGTCTGCTGGCTGCTGCCAGCGATTTACCGGTGTAGGCACCGGTGCCCTGCGCAGCCCACCAGCGCTTTCCCAGCGCGGGAGCGCTGACAAGTCCGACGACGGGGCGCCCTTCGTCGACGAGTGCAATGAGGGTTGCCCAGACGGGAACGCCACGAACAAAGTTCTTGGTGCCGTCGATCGGATCGATGATCCAGCGCCTGGAGCCGTGCCCGCTGCTGCCAAATTCCTCCCCCAGTACCGCATCGCGGGGGCGGACCCGGGAGAGCTGGCTGCGGATGGAATCTTCCGCTGATTTGTCCGCATCCGTTACGGGCGTCAGATCCGGTTTGGTCTCTACCTGCAGATCAAGGGCCTTAAAGCGGGACATGGTCTGTGAATCCACCGAATCCGCCAGCACATGGGCAAGGCGGAGGTCGTCATTGTAGCTTTGCGGGGCATGGGTCATGGGTTCACGCTATCGTCCTTTGTCACCCAGCAGGGGAGGCTGGGCCTATGAGAGGTGCAGCCCCGCACCGATGCTGCCCTAACCGATGCTGCCCAGCTCCTTGGCCTGTGCCCTGCCTTCGGTACGGGTGCCGGTGCTCAGCAGCCGGCGCAAAGACGCGAGCCTGTCCGGACCGGCGTCGCCTGCATGCCCTTCGGCCACCCACCGATCCAGGCCGCAGTTGACGGCGTCGTCGTCATGTTTACAGCCGCGCTCGCAGGCGTCCGTTCCCGGCTGGAGGTCGTCAAAGGCCTGCAGTATCCGGTCCGGATCCACGTGCGCCAGGCCAAAGGACCGGATGCCCGGCGTGTCGACGATCCAGCTGCCGGGGGAGCCGTCCGCCAGCCGCAGCGCCAGTGCCGACGAAGAGGTATGCCGGCCACGGCCGGTGACCGAGTTGACGCCGCCCGTGGCCCGCTGCGAACCGGTCAGGGCATTGACCATGGTGGATTTCCCGACGCCGGAATGGCCGACCATTACGGAAACCTTGCCGTCCAAGTGCGCTTTAAGCTGCCCTACCGCCGTGCCGGCGAGCCGCGCTGACAAGCCGTCGTCGCTGCGGGCATCAATCCCGGAAGCGGCGTCCGCGGCGGTGCGGCTCACCACGACGGTCATGTCCAGATAGGCGTAGTTGGCAAGGAGCTCGGCGGGGTCTTTGACGTCAGCTTTCGTGACCAGCAGCAGCGGGGCAATGCCGGCGTCGTACGCCGCCACCAGGGCGCGATCTATGAATCCGGTGCGGGGCTCCGGATTGGCGGCGGCCACAACGATCACCAGTTGATCCGCGTTGGCCACCACGATCCGCTCGATCGGGTCGGTGTCGTCAGCGCTCCGACGCAGCACGGTGCGGCGCGCTTGAACGCGCACCAGCCGGGCCAGTGTGTCCGGTTCCCCCGTGGTATCGCCGACGAGGGCGACAAAATCCCCGGCCACCACGGGGTTGCGGCGCAATTCCCTTGCCCGTGCTGCGGTCAGGGTTCGTTCGGTGTCGGTGTCCTCATCCACAATGGCCGTATAGCGGCCGCGGTCCACGGTGATGATGCGGCCAACCACGGCTTCGTCATAGGCGGGCCGGTCCTTGGTGCGCGGCCGGCTGCCTTTCTTGTTAGGGCGGATCCGAACATCGGACTCGTCCCAGTCCCGCGTGCTTCGAGTCATCGGGTGGCACTGAAGCTAAGGCGGCCCGGGCGGGTCAGCAGTGCGTCCCAGAGGGCAGGGAATTCGGGCATGGTCTTGGCAGTGGTTGAAATGTCTTCGACCTCCACGCCGGGGACTGCCAAACCTATGATGGCTCCGGCGGTGGCCATCCGATGGTCGGCATAGCTGTGGAAGAGTCCGCCATGCAAGGGGGCCGGGGTGATGTCCAGCCCGTCCGGGGTTTCGACGACGGAGCCGCCGAGGGCACTGATTTCCGCCGCGAGCGCGGCCAGACGGTCGGTTTCGTGGCCGCGCAGGTGCGCAATGCCGGAGAGCCGGGACGGACCGGTGGCCAACGCGCACAGTGCCGCAACAGTTGGCGCCAGCTCGCTGGTGTCCGCCAGTTCAACCCCTGCGATGGTTTCGCCGCCGGTCACTGTGAGGACGCCATCCGCGAGCGAAACAGTGGCGCCGAATTTGGGCAGGATGTCCCGCCATTTATCCCCGACCTGAGTGGTGGGGGAGGGCCAGCCGGGGATCCGCACCGTGCCGCCCGTGGCGAGTGCGGCGGCCAGGAAAGGGCCGGCGTTGGAGAGGTCCTGTTCAATGAGGATGTCGAAGGCCCGGATCGGCCCGGGCGACACCGTCCACCGGCCCGGTACCGAGTCATCAACCTCGACGCCAACTCCACGCAGCACGCCCACGGTCATGGCAATGTGATCAAGGCTGGGCACAGGATTCCCTGCATGTTCGAGCTGAAGCCCCAGCTCGAAGCGGGGGGCGGCCAGCAGTAAAGCCGAGATGAACTGGGACGAGCCGCTGGCATCGACGAGCAGATGGCCCCCGCGGACACGGCCGGTGGCATTGATCCTAAAGGGTAAGGCCCGCGGGGCGGGCTCCCCGGCGACGTCCACGCCCAGGTCCCGCAGGGCCTCCAGGACCGGACCCATCGGACGCTGGCGGGCGTGCGGATCGCCGTCGAACGCCACGCTGCCGGTGGCGAGCGCGGCAACCGGGGGGACGAAGCGCATCACGGTCCCGGCGAGGCCGCAATCGATCGCCGCTCCGACGCTCAGCACGGCGTCCGCGGGGATCGGCGTGACCTGCAGGTCGGGGCCGAATTGGCCGTCGCCGTCGAGCTCCTCAATGACGGCACCCAGCTGGCGCAACGCGGCGATCATCAGTGCCGAATCACGCGAGTGCAGCGGCGCACGGAGCCGGCATGGCCCGTCCGCCAGCGCAGCGAGCACCAGATACCTGTTGGTCAGGGATTTGGACCCCGGAACCGTCAGGGTAGCGTCCACCGGCCGCGCCGCCAGCGGGGCGGACCAGCGGCCGCCGATCCGCGCTGCGCCGGGGGGAACGGGTTGTGCATGCTGAGAATGTAGATGAGCGGGAACGGCGGCGAAGGGGGAAACCATGGAGGGCTAGGAGCCCGTCACTTCGTTGGCCACCCGGCGCACGGCCTTGTCCGCATGCTTGAGCTGCTTACGCGTGGTCTTCTTCCCGGCCTCCGCCAAGTGGCCGGCTCGCCAGGCCAAGCCCGGCTTGCCGGCCGTATCGACGGCAGCCAACAGCATACCGCCGGACAGTGAGACGTTTTTCAGCAGCTGATGACGGCGCTGCGTGCGGCCCTCAGAGGTACTGGAATCCGCACTGCGGTATTCGACGACGGCATTAAGGGTGGAGGTCAGCGTCAGCAGGAGCGCAGAGAGCCGGGAGAACTTTCCGGCAGCGAGCATTACTCCGGCGCCTAGCTGGGTTCCGCCTATGACGCGGGCCAGCATCTTCTCGTCCGTAGCGAAGGGCAGCGCCTGAACCGCCGCGCTGAGCACGGGGGAGAGCTGTTTGGCAGTTTGGTCCGCGTGGCGGAGCCGGTCAAGTCCGCTGAGGATAAATGACGAAGCGAGCATCGGGCGGGCTAGTACACGAACAATGGACAAAACGAACCTCCTGGGTACGGATTCACTATCATGGCGCCGTGGGTCCGCAGATGGCCCTTGGCCGTTGCAGGCCCACTGCGGTCTTGCGTTCTCCTAGTCTGGCACTTTTGAGCGTTCTGTGCGGCACTATCGCGCTCGGGAGGCTCTGGAAGGCTGCTGACAATGTCATGGTCGGCTGGCAGGATGGTGCCATGGTTTCGTTACCCCCCGTCCGGTCAGTCACCGGCAGTCTTGCCCCGGACGCTGCCGGCAGCCCTGCCCCGGACGCTGTCGGCAGCCCTGTCGGAAGGCCCGTCGTGCTGGTGTTGATGGGTGTGTCTGGGTGCGGAAAGTCCACTGTCGCCTCACTGCTCGCCGGAGCGCTGGGCTGGTCATTCGAGGAGGGTGACTCGCTGCATCCGGAAGCCAATGTGCACAAGATGGCGACAGGCCAGCCGCTCACGGACGACGACCGCTGGCCGTGGCTGGCCAAGGTTGCGGATTGGGTCGAGGAGACCCTTGACGATGGACGGAATGGAATTATTAGCTGTTCCGCTCTAAAGCGTTCTTACCGGGATGCGATTAACAGGCGTGGTTCCGGCGTCGTTTTCGTCTTTCTCAGCGGCAGCAGGGAAACTATTGCTGCCAGGTTGGCCGTGCGGCGCGGCCACTTCATGCCAACGAGCCTGCTGGATAGCCAGTTCGCGGATCTGGAGGAACCAAGTCCGGATGAGCCGGAGCTCCGGATCAATGTGGGACCAGCACCTGGTCAGATTGCCCGGGAAATCATTGATGAACTTGGTTTGAACGGCTCGGTGGGTGAGGGGAATCATTTCCCTTAGCGGCAACTCGGAACTTTGCACGCCCTTCGCCTGCTGGTGGCAATACCGAGCCCAGGATCTCGAGGCGACCTCAAGTCCGACACTCATCTGGACCCTGATTACCCTGCTCTGCCGCTGCACCCGGACCGAGGTAGGAAAAGGTGATTCCTGCGGTCGAAATGGCAATGAACACGCCGGCAACTCCACATCCGGGGCAAATCCGTGAGAGCTGAAATTGTCCGGGCTGCCCATAGACGTGGTGCCCAGGGCGGTGATCAGGAAAATCGCGATGACCAGAATGAAGATGGCGGGTTTCCACCAGACCAACACGTCGTTAACCGGTGCGAAAAGCCGGACGCCGAACCAGCTAATAACCACAAAAATGCCATCAGAATGATCGCGGTCGCAATGCCGGTCAGCACGATCATAAGGCCGGCAATTAGCCAGGAAAAGATGGCTGCCGGGCCGGCAATTACTGATGCATTAAAAGGGCTCTTCAGAATTGAGGGTGTAGTTTCGGTCTGAATCCGCCGGATTCCAGCAGTGATCTTGCGACGTAGTTGGTGAGGTTGCGGAAGCCGAGAGCGGAACCGCGAAGGTGTTCGAGCCGGCCATTG
>NZ_JAPNLH010000028.1 GCF_026627425.1 Arthrobacter endolithicus | reverse complement strand
CAACGACATCCCATAGTCCATCCCTCCAGCACACCAAAGCACCCGACCATGCACCAGAGATTTCGCGAGCACATCCCAAATGCGGCACGCACCCCATTTCGCGAGCACTTTAGCTGAGTCTCGTCGCGGATTGGCCATAATCCACGCCGGCTCATAGAATGGATAGGCGTCAGGTGGCGCGGAGCGTGCGCAATTGCTCCGGTTGTTCGGGAACTTAGTTCCTGAAGGGCCGGTAGTTAGGGGCTCAAGTTGCGCGGTATCGCCAATACCCCGGTGGCTCAGGCCGCCGTCCGGTACGTCCCTGAACGCTATTCATGGCAGGTAAAACTGCCGACCATTCATTTTTTGGAGGATCGTCATGGCAGCTCACTGCCAAGTGACTGGAGCCGAGCCGGGCTTTGGGCACAGCATTTCGCACTCGCACCGACGCAACAAGCGTCGGTTCGATCCGAACATTCAGAAGAAGCGCTACTGGGTTCCGTCCCTGCGCCGCAACGTCACCCTGACCCTTTCGGTCCGTGGCATCAAGACCATCGACGTGCGCGGTATTGACGCCGTCGTCGCGCAGATCCAGGCACGCGGGGTGAAGCTCTAATGGCGAAAGACAGGGACGTACGTCCGATCATCAAGCTCAAGAGCACCGCGGGTACCGGTTTCACCTACGTCACCCGCAAAAACCGTCGTAACGACCCGGACCGCCTGGTTCTGAAGAAGTACGATCCGAAGATCCGCCAGCACGTCGAATTCCGAGAGGAGCGCTAAAACACATGGCTAAGAAGTCAATGATCGCCAAGAACGAACAGCGTAAAGTTATCGTTGAGCGTTACGCCGCCAAGCGCCTCGAGTTGAAGAAGACTCTGGTCGACGCGAACGCCACCGACGAGGCACGCGAGGCCGCCCGTCTGGGCCTGCAGAAGCTTCCCCGCAACGCTTCTCCGGTTCGCCTGCGTAACCGCGACGCGATCGACGGACGCCCCCGCGGGACGCTGCAGAAGTTCGGCATCTCCCGTGTCCGCTTCCGCGATATGGCACACCGGGGCGAGCTGCCGGGCATCACCAAGTCCAGCTGGTAAGTCGCTGCGGCGGCGAAACGGCTGTTGTGTGAGCTGACTCGCTTCATCGCATCAAATAGGACGGTGGCCCCTGGGCCACCGTCCTATTTGCATGTTGCGCATCTGGGTCGCAGCAGCTGCATTCATTCCGGCTTTTGAGTGCGTGTGCTGCTACGTGGATGAGGAGCGACGACGGCGGCAGCGAGCCGCCGTCGTCGCTCCCGTTGACAGGTACCGGGCGCGGCAAAAGGTTGGCTGAGAGCGAAAAATGCGCGATGACGGCCGGAATATTCCCGGAAATCCTCGAAAAACCGCGAGAAGTAGCCGATTTATGGAGGTGGAACTGGTATGTTCGCTAACAGTGGTTGGCACGCAACCGGCGTGCACGCTCCATCCCTACCAGTCCAGGAGGACATACATGGCTAAGAATCGTAGTGAATTGGTTGCAGAGGTCGCGGCTAAGGCTGACACCAGCCAGACGGCAGTGAACGCAATGCTGGATGCCCTGTTCTCGGTTTTCGAGAGCTCCGTTTCCGCAGGCGAAAAGATCACGATCCCGGGCTGGTTGGCCGTTGAGCGCACCGACCGCGCCGCCCGTACGGGCCGCAACCCGCAGACCGGCGAAGCCATCCAGATCGCAGCCGGCCACAGCGTCAAGCTGACGGCAGGCTCCAAGCTCAAGGCCGCGGTCTCCAAGAAGAAGTAGTCTCCCCAAGACGCGCACGCTGCAGGACCTAAGTACGAAGGGCGGCCGCCGGAAGGTGGCCGCCCTTCGCGCCCTAACGGCTGTTCGCGGCGACCGATTACCCGGGGTTCTAAACTGCGTTCGCGGCGGTGTTCGGGGCGGTGTTCGCGGCGGTGTCGCCGGGCGCCGCCGACGATTCGCGGATCGGCGAGTGCTTGCCGGAGAATAGGTACGTGCCAGCAACCACCACCAGCCGAAAAACTCCTCCCGTCAGCGGGCCAGCAGCAGTGCTGGGGATCCGCGGCCTGTGGCTGCTGGCCGGCGGAGGTGCGGCCCTCCTGGCGCTGGTGATCGCCCTGCTCTTTTCCTCAGCAGCCGCAGCCAGCACGCTGATAGACCCAGGCGCACTGACCCGCTGGGGCCTGCCGATATCCCTGATCTTCCATAACCTCGCCGTTGCCACGGTTATTGGCGCGCTGGTTTTTGCCGTGGTGCTGCTGCCCAAGGACCTCACACCCAGCAGGCATGCGCCCGGGGGGCGCTCTTCCACAGCTTCGAAGACGGGGCAGGGAACAGCGCCGCACGTCATCGGCGGCGCCGCGGCGCCGGCCGAACATCCGGCCTTCACCCGGGCCATGACGCTCGCGGCCGGCGCCGGGGTGCTGTGGACCATCTCCGCGGTCGCGGTCCTGATTTTCACCTATTCCGATATTTCCGGCCTGCCGGTATCCGGGACCGGCGACTACTCCAATCAACTGGTTTATTTCATGACCGACCAGGCCACCGGTCAAGCCTGGCTGTCCATCTGCATTTTCGCCGCCGTCGTCACGACGCTGTGTTTCGGTGTCCGCTCAACCATAGGACTGGGCCTGACGTTGGTGCTGGCCATCCTCGGACTCGTTCCGCAGGCACTGATCGGGCACTCATCCAGCGGTTCGGACCATGAGGGTGCGGTGAATTCGCTCCTGCTGCACATCATTGGCGTCGCCCTGTGGGTGGGCGGCATCATTGCGCTGGCGGCGGTGTCTACGAAGCTAGGCAAGCTGACCGCCCCGGTGCTCAAACGGTTCTCCGCGCTGGCCCTGGTGTGTTTCCTTGTCGTCTTCGCCTCGGGCGTGATTAACGCAGCCATTCGCGTGACCAGCTGGAATTCGCTTTTCACCTCCCCGTACGGCCAGATGATCATGGCCAAGACGGTGGCCACGTTGGTGCTCGGCAGCATCGGCTACATGCACCGGTCCTGGATCATCCCGCGGCTGGACGGCAAACGGACATTCGCCGCGTCCCGCGTTTTGTGGCAGCTGATCCTCGGTGAACTAATCATCATGGGCGCCACCAGCGGGATAGCCGTCGCCCTGAGCCGGTCCGCCCCGCCTCAGCCGACCACTTTCGCACCCGACGCAACACCCGCCGTCATCCTCAGCGGGTACCCGCTACCGCCGGAGCTGACCTTCTCCCGCTGGTTCAGCGAGTGGCGTCTCGACTGGCTCTGGCTGACCTTCGTGCTGGTCAGCACGGGGTTGTATTTCTCCGGCATGCTCAAGCTCCATCGCCGAGGGGACAAGTGGCCGGTGCTGCGGTTGGCCTCCTGGCTGGTCGGCATGGTGTCGCTGGTCTTCATCACCTCCGGTGGTCCGGCCGTGTACGGCATGGTGCTGTTCAGCGCGCATATGGTGGACCATATGGCCCTGATGGTGGTGGCCCCGCTTTTTATGGTGCTGGCCGCACCCGTCTCCCTGGCGTTGAAGGCGCTGTCCCCGCGCGGTGACGGAAGCAGGGGCGCGCGCGAATGGATTTTGGTGATTGTCCACTCCCGGTTCTCGAAGCTGGTAACGCACCCGCTCTTTGCCGCAGCCAATTTTGCCGGCTCCTTGGTGCTTTTCTACTACTCCGGCGCTTTTGAATATGCCATGCGCGACCACATCGGCCACGAGCTGATGATTTTGCACTTCACCTTGACCGGCTATGTCTTCATTCTCACCATGATCGGTGTCGACCCGCTGCCGCGGCGCGCACCGTACCCGCTCAGGCTGCTGCTGCTGCTGGCCACGATGGCTTTCCACGCCTTTTTCGGGGTGACCCTGATGAGCTCCACGGCGCTGCTGGCCGGGGACTACTTCGGGAACATGGGCCGGTCCTGGGGCGCTTCTGCCATCGCGGACCAGCAGGCAGCCGGTGCCATCGCCTGGGGTATTGGCGAGGTCCCCACCCTGCTCATTGCCCTTGGGGTGGCTTTGATGTGGTCCCGTTCGGATGAACGCGAGACCAAGCGCACGGACCGCGCCGCGGACCGGAATAACGATGCCGACCTGAGTGCTTACAACGATATGTTTGCCGGCCTGGCTCGACGGGACGGCACAGTGCACAACGCCAAGCAAGGAGAACACAGCTAGTGGACGCAGCAGCAGGGACCGCAACCCACCTGAAGATCAGGGCCTCCGAGCTTCAGGGACGGAGCTGGCTTAACACCGGCGGTAAAACACTGGGGTTGGAACAGCTGCGCGGCAAAATCGTGCTGCTGGATTTCTGGACGTTCTGCTGTATTAACTGCCTGCACGTCATCGACGAGCTGCGGCCTCTGGAGCAGGAATACTCCGATTTGCTGGTGACAGTCGGCGTGCACTCGCCCAAATTTGAACATGAGGCGGACCCGGTGGCTCTTGCCGCCGCCGTCGAACGTTACGAGATCCGGCACCCTATTTTGGACGATCCGCAGCTGCTCACCTGGCAGGCCTACGCGGCACGCGCCTGGCCCACCCTTGTGGTCATCGATCCGGAGGGCTATATTGTGGCGCACCTTTCCGGTGAGGGGCACGCGGCGGGTCTGGCCACGCTGATTCCGGAGCTGATCGCCGAACACGAAGCCAAGGGCACCTTGCACCGCGGCAACGGACCGTATGTGGCACCGGCGCCGACGGCGGGCGCCCTGCGCTTTCCGGGCAAGGTGCTGCCGCTGCCGGAGGGCCGTTTCCTGGTTTCCGATACCGGACATCATCGGCTGACCGAGCTCGGAGCGGATCTGCAGACGGTGCTGCGGACCATCGGTTCCGGGGATAAAGGGCACGCCGACGGGGCGGCCGGAAGCGCGCAGTTCAATGAACCGCAGGGCCTGACGCTGTTGCCGGCGGACGTCGCCGAGCAGGTAGGCTACGACGTCGTCGTCGCCGATTCCGTCAACCACCGCTTGCGCGGAGTCCGGCTCAGCGACGGATCCGTCCGGACGCTTGCCGGCAGCGGCGTGCAGCGGCTTCTGGAGGCGGGACCGGCACGGGTTGACGACGACGGCGCCGCACTTTCGGGCGGCGATCTGGGCATGCATCCCCTTGCGGTAGCACTGTCTTCGCCCTGGGATGTCGTTTGGTCGGCGGCCCTTCGTCAGGTGGTGGTGGCGATGGCAGGGGTGCACCAGATTTTCGGATTTGACCCAATCACCGGCCGGATAAACATCGTGGCCGGGAATGGGCTTGAAGGTCTGCTGGACGGACCGGCGGACCAAGCATGGTTTGCCCAGCCTTCCGGCCTGGCCGAGGGGCCCGATGGAAGCATCTGGGTGGCCGATTCGGAAACCTCCGCCCTGCGCGTACTCCGGGTCACGCCGCCCCCCTCCCAACCAGGTAGCAGCAATGGCACCCATTCGGCATCTTCCGTGCCGCAAGTGCGACCTAGTTGGGGAATCGTCGGTGGTGCGGGTGTCACGGTGGAAACGGCGGTTGGCACGGGGCTTTTCGATTTCGGCTTCCGTGACGGACCGGCGGAACAGGGCCGACTGCAGCATCCGCTGGGTGTGACGGTGCTGCCGGATGGTTCGGTGGCCATTGCGGATACGTACAATGGCGCAGTGCGACGCTTTGATCCGGCCACCCGGACGTTGAGCACGCTGGCCCGGGGCCTTGCGGAGCCCTCTGATGTGTTGTTGGACAGCAGCGGGGATACCGCGTTGCTGATCGTGGTGGAAGCTAACCGGCACCAGCTGGTGCGCTTGCCGGTTCCCAAGGAAGCGCAGCAGATCGATGAAGGTGCGGCACAGACACAGCGTCCTAAAACCCCTGTTGCGCCCGGTGAGCTTGCCCTAACGGTGCGTTTCTCGGCTCCGACGGGGCAAAAGCTGGATGACCGCTGGGGGGACCCAACCCAGCTGAAGGTCTCCGCCACACCGCCGGAGCTGCTGGCGTCCGGCGGGGGAACATCAATTGGTCTGTCCCGCAGCCTGACCTTGGCGGCCGGAATTTCTGCCGGAATTCTGCACATTACTGCCCGCGCAGCTGCCTGCGACGGGCCGGAATCAGCCGACGGCGAGATCCCCGAGCATGCGGCGTGCCACTTGTACCAGCAGGACTGGGGCATCCCCGTGCTGCTGGACGCTGCCGGTGCCACCGAACTGACGCTGGATCTGCGCGGCATGGATTAGGATCAGCACCCCTGCACAAGCCCGCTGAGGGCCGCCTCCGCGCACAGATCCGGCAACGCCGAGCCCCGGCCGTTCTCCGGCTGGCAGGGTGATGAATATGGATATTGAGCAGGTGTTGCGGGGCCTGGGCGGGGCGGCCCAAACGGATACCGTTCTGCATCTCGGCGTGAGCGCGGCCCAGCTTGCCCGTGCTCTCAGGGGCAGGCAGGTGTGGCAGCCGGGACCGGATGTCCTCGCGGTCCACGGGGCTCCGCCGGCATTTGTGCAGGCTGTCTGCCGTGGCGGCGTTCTGACCTGCGTCTCCGCGGCCGGCCATTTCGGGCTGTGGCAGGTCCGCGAACCCCGGCAGTTGCATCTGGCTCTCCCGCCCCGGCATCCTATTCTTCATTCACGGCTGACCCGACCGGCAGACGGGCCTCCGGTCGCGGCGCTGGCGGACGTGCTGATTCATGGGTTGTTGTGCCTGCCGGTGCCGGAGTCAGTGGTCCTGGTGGAATCGGCAGTCAACCGGGGGTTGGCCAGCACTGATCTGCTGCGCCGGACCCTGTTGGCCGGAACGGGAGGTGGGACCGCGAGCGTGGGCTGCGCCTTGGCGGCGCTGGACCTGATCCAACCAGGATCGAGTTCGGTGCTGCAGATCCTGGCCAGGGTAGTGTTCCGCCGGTTCGGGTTCGACGTTGCCACCCAGGTCTGGATCACCGGATTTGGAGTTGTGGACTTTTTGCTCGAGGGATGTCTGATTGTGGAGCTCTGCGGCCCGGAAGTGGATCTGCACAAGTCCCGGTTCAGTTCGGTCTCCGGCCAGGAGCTGGCGGCAACTGCCGCGGGCTATCAGTTGTTGCGGGTACCGTACACGGAGGCTATGAACCGCCCGCAGCTAATGTCCGGGCGGCTGCGACGGGCACTGAGGGAGGGGAGGGCGCTGGCCGGATGAGGTCAGTAATTGACCACGGGTACCACCGCGACATTAGATCCTGAGGTCTCCAGCTTGGCCGTAAAACCGAAGTTCTGCGCCAGCTTGACCTGGCTTACTTCACCGGTATAAAGCTGCTGTTCCTGATAACTGACCTGCGCCTTGACCGTCAGCGGTGCTATCACCCATTCCCCGCCATAGGCCGAAATGCTCACTTTCGGGTAGCTCTCAATGTGCCACATGACCGGGCTGACAATGCGGTTGTCCGAGTGGTTGCTCAACGGGCAATCCGCCGGAAGCAGTACCTGTTGTTTGGCGCAGCCGTCGAGATAGTGCTGCAGCTGGTTATTGACAGCGGTCAGCAGCTTCGCCGACGGTGCCGTGACAAGGTCGACGGCGGGGGGCCGGACCGCGAGGGAGGTGACCGTCGTCGAGACAGCCGGCGCCTGGAAAAGGTCGTTCGCGAAGGCTGCCTTGTATTGACCCGGGTACAGCACGGCGAAGCTATTGCGGCCGGCGGGCATCTTGACAATGACGCCGTTGAGCGAGGCGGTGGTTTCGTTGACCACGGAGATATCAAGGGTGGGCAACGGCGCCGGGACAAAGGACCAGGTGGTGAAAAACAGCCACTGTTTGCCGGTAGGCTCCAACTGGAAATCGGTATTTTTTTTTGCGCCATCGACGCTGTAACTGGCTGTGACCGTGACCTTACCGCCGGCGTCAGGGTGCGGATCGCCCACCTGCAGATCCGACAGATGGGCGGCGGCAGTGCTGAGGCCTTCGCCGTCTAGAACGGCGGGGTTCGCCGTGGGTGTGGTTGGTTTGAGCAGTCCGAGGGCCTGGGCACCGTTGCCGTCGTGCAGCGCCTGGAAATACTCCCGCACCGGTTGCTGCGGGCCGAAATGGTTCGCATTTACAACGGCGATGGTGATGGCGGCGGCGGTTACGGCCAGCATCAGTCCTAACAACCAGCCGGCCGCGATCCTAATGAGTCGGGTGCCGTTTTTCACCCTGTCTACGATACCGGGTGCAACGACTCGGCCCCGCCGTCGGTCAGGACTGACCCTAGGCCCTGCTCGCGCCAGAGCCGTGCAGCTCAACACTGCAGAACTCCCAGCATACCTAGCGGGAGATGATATGAGGCAGGAAAGCCCTATGAGAGAGCACCGGTCCCGCCTAAGCTGAACACACGAGAAGTCGCGCAGGGTGAATCGAAGGATCCAATATGTTGACCATTGCTGTTACAGGAGCCCATGGTAAGGCCGGCCGGGCGGCCGTAGCCGAGCTGCTCGCCCACGGCTACCAGGTCCAGGCCAGCGACCTCGCCGGGCCGGTGGGGCGCAATTCGGATTTGGGCTGCCCGACGATGCGGGTGGACCTGACCGATTACGGCCAGGCGCTCCAGGCCCTGAGCGGGGTCGACGCCGTCGTCCATTTGGCCAACATACCGGAACCGGGCATGTACCCGCCGGCGGAAACCATCAACCGCAACACCGCCGCAAACCACAACGTCTTTTTGGCGGCGGCGGCGCTGAAACTCCAGCGGGTGGTGTGGGCGTCATCGGAAACGACGCTTGGACTGCCATTCGGCGGCAGTGACAAGGCCGGTGAGAGAGATGGAGAGCTGCACTACGCTCCCGTTGACGAGGATCATTTTCCCTATCCCAGCAGCACGTACGCGCTCTCCAAGGTCCTCGGAGAGCAGGCTGCGGCACACGTCTCCGGCTGGTCCGGGGTCCCTTTTGTGGGATTGCGCATCACGAATATATTCACTGACGACGAGTATCAGCGAGTACCGGGCTACTGGCCCGATGCCCGGCTGCGGCGCTGGAATCTATGGGGATACGTTGATGCGCGCGATGTTGCCGCTGCGTGCCGGAACGCGCTGGAAGCGGAAACGACCGGTTCCCTTAACGTCATCATCGCCGCCGCGGACACGATCATGGACCGGCCTTCGGCGGATCTGCTGGATGAGGTCTTTCCCGGACTCGAGCGGCGGGCGGACATCAGCGGACACGAAACGCTGCTGAGTATCGCAGGCGCACGGAAACTCATTGGCTACCGGCCGACACATTCCTGGCGGGACGTGATTTCCGCGGACAAGGCAGCACAATGAGCTCTTGATCGCGTCTTTGACCGCAGGTAGCGTGGACGGCGGATTGCAGCGACCCTGTAGGTGAGGACCGGGTGCCCCGGCTTTAGATGGGAAAAGTGATGATAACGGTTCAAGAGTCAATTGATATAGCGGTTCCGGTTACCGCGGCGTACAACCAATGGACGCAATTCGAATCGTTCCCAGAATTCATGCACGGCGTGGAATCGGTCACGCAGACCTCGAAGACCACCAACCATTGGGTGACCAGAATCGGCGGGAAGCAACATGAATTCGACGCGGTGATCACGGAGCAGCACGCCGATGAGCGGGTGGCGTGGAAGAGCGTGGACGGAAAATCCCATGCCGGCGTGGTGACATTCCACCGTCTGGACCACGAATCCTGCCGGGTGACGGTGCAGTTGGACTGGGACCCGGAGACCTTTATGGAGAAGGTGGGCTCCGCCCTTGGCCTGGATGACCGGCAGGTGAAGTCCGATCTGCGGCGTTTCAAGGATTTCATTGAGGGACGCGGTTCAGAGACCGGCAGTTGGCGCGGGGACGTTGCGGCGCCCGGTGCGATGGCTGGTGGCCTGGATAGCCCGGCCGCCGGAACTCAGGGCTCCGGGGCTGCCGAGTCGCCGTTGAGCGCGCCCGGTTCAGCCTCTTCCAGCATGCAGAACTCCGCGGATCAGGATTTAAACAAGCAGAATCCGGCGGTGGAGGACCCCGATTCCGGGGAAGCAAGGTCTGCCGGCTAGCCGAACAGGTCCCTGCTAGCTGGCGGCCAAGGGCGGCCGGAGCAGGCCTGGAGTTACGGACTCGGCCGGATCGGTGCCGAGGAACACTATTGCATTGTCCGTGTCGACGTGCACCACTGCCGGAACGTAGTCGCGGGCCTCGGCGGTGGACATCTGCGCGTAGGTGATCAGAATAACCAAATCACCCACCTGCACAAGGTGCGCCGCGGGCCCATTGATGCCCACAACGCCGGAGCCACGTTCGCCGGGAATCGTGTAAGTTTCCAGCCGGGCCCCGTTTGTGACGTCGACAATGGACACCATTTCGCCAGGCAGAATATTCGCAGCGTCCAGTAGGTCTTCATCGACAGTGACGGAGCCGACGTAGTGCAGATCCGCATGGGTAACCGTCGCGCGGTGGATTTTGGACTTAAACATGGTTCTGTTCATAACGTTTCTATTCTACCGCCGGCTCCGTTCATGACCCATTTACTGCGGCCTGGCATGCGGGGTGAGCTTACGGCCCATAATGGCTTGCGTCAGCGCATCCACGACTTTCGTGTTGGCCAGCGGGTTGCGGATCAAGGTGAAGTCGACATCGCCCACCGGCGGCAGCGCAAAACGCGTGGTGATAATTTTCAAATCCTCCGGTACCAGGGAGGCAGGCATGACGGCGACGCCGATCCCGGCCCGCAGCGCGGCAAGCACTCCGCTGATCTGTTTGGTGCTACAGGTAATGCGCCACGTGCGGCCCGCAGTCTCCAGCGCGTCAATTGCCAGCCGGCGGCTCAGGCTCGGAGCCGGGTAGGCGATGAGCGGCACCGGGGAGCGTGGCTCCAGCACGGTTTGTTCGAGTCCGACCCAAGCAAACGAATCCTGCTTGACCACCGCACCTTCCTGCGAGCCGGATACGCCTGAGACCCATTTGACGAAGACCAGATCCAATTGTCCGGCCTTGAGCCGGCGGTGCAGTTGGTCACTTTGACTGACGGTGAGCTCGAGGTTAATCTGCGGGTACAGTTGGCGGAATTCACGCAAAATCCTAGGCAACCCGGTGATTGCAAGGTCGTCTGCCGTTCCGAACCGCAACCGTCCGCGCATGGCAGCCCCGGAAAAATAGCGTGCCGCGTCCTCGTTCGCGGCCAAAATGGCACGGGCAAAGCCGGCCATGGCGTCGCCGTTGTCCGTTAAACTCACTTCCCTGGTATCCCTGGCCACCAATTGCCACCCTGCCTCGGTCTCCAGTTTCCGCACATGCTGGCTCACCGTCGGCTGGCTCACATGCAGCCTCAGGGCAGCGCGCGTAAAACTTCCGGTATCCGCGACGGCCAAGAAACTGCGCAACTGAACCGGATCGAACAGCACGTGTGGCTCCTCTCATTGCAATCTGTAATAGGACTTATAGGCATCATACCCTTTTGGAATATACGGCCCCTCGCTAGGCTGGACAGTATCCCCGCAGAAAAAACGACCCCCAGGATTCCAGTGACATCCCCCTCAGCACCAGTCGGCGTTTCCACCCTGACCGCCCCGATTAATCTGAATGCGTCCCGTCCACCGTGGCGCCAGACCTTCTCCTCGCTGAAGGTGCGCAACTTCCGGATCTTCGCCACCGCCCACATGGTCGCTGTGATCGCGCTGTGGATGCAGCGCATCGCGCAGGACTGGCTGGTGCTCCAGCTCTCCGGCAGTGTGACCGCCGTCGGCATCACCGTGGCGATGCAATTTGCCCCGTCCCTGCTGCTGATGCCATTGGGAGGTATGATCGCGGACCGCTACTCAAAGCGGATGATCCTGATGATCAGCCAAGGTGCCGCGGGCGCTTTGGCCCTAGCCATGGCTGTATTGGCACTGACCGGCAGCATCCAGGTCTGGCACATCTACGGCATTGCGTTCGTGCTGGGACTGGTCACGGTGGTGGACCAGCCGGCGCGCCAGGTCTTTGTCAATGAACTCGTCGGCCCGGCCCAGCTGCGCAACGCCATCAGCGTCAACTCCTCGCTGTACCAGATAGGCGCCATGATTGGCCCGGCCATCAGCGGTGTCCTGATCAGCGCTGTAGGCGGGGGCTGGGCTTTCGCGGTGAACGCCGCGGCATGCGGGTTTACCGTCGTGATGCTTTCCTGCCTGCGCCCCGCGGACCTGCTCAAGTCAACGCCGGCGCCGAGGTCAAAAGGCCAGCTGCGGGAGGGACTGAACTATGCCCTGGCCAAGCCCACCATCTTCTGGCCTACGCTAATGGCCGGTTTCATTGCGGTCTTCGCGATGAGCCTGCCGGTGTTAATGGCCGCCTATGCCACCAATGTCTTTGACTCAGGCGCCGGCGGATACGGCCTGCTCAATACGCTCGTAGCGGTCGGTGCGCTCGCCGGAGCAGTTGCCTCCACCCGGCGGCCCGTGCTGCGGCTGCGGACCGTCGTAGGGGCAGCCGGAGCATATGGCGTGCTGCTGGTGGCTGCCGCCGCCGCTCCCGGCATGTGGATCTTCTGCGCCGTCATGGTCTTCGCGGGGTTCGCCTCGCTGACCTTTTTGACCAGCTCCAATCAGCTCGTGCAGATTTCCACGAACGTGCGGATCCGCGGTCGTGTGCTGAGCCTGTACATCATGGTGCTGATGGGTGGCCAGGCCATTGGCGGCCCGCTGATCGGTTTCTTGGCTGAAAACCTCGGACCGCAGTGGGCCACCGTGATAGCCGGAATCGTTCCGGCCGCGGCGGCTGCCGTGATCGCCGTCGTCCTGGCCCGGCGCGGCCAGCTGACACTGAAGGTCAGCAGGACTAGCAGGCGGCGCCCGCTGCTGATCGTCAGGCGTCAGGAGACGGCTGCATCAGCCTGAGTCAGGTGCGGATACCCGGGAGAGCGGTGCTGGAACCTGAGCGCATTCTCATTGAGGATGTGACCGTCCTGGATTTCAACGGCGCGGCGAATGGTCTCATTCGCCGTCCAGGCCTCGGGGCCGGCCAAAACGGTCTCCAGGAACGGCAGCAGGGCCTCGCTGATTTCCCACGTCGAGGAATTCCACAGGTATGACGGGCTGTGGTCCACGGCGTAGTAGCCGATGTGGTCGCCCACCTCGAACATCGGTTCGGTGAACGTCGTCGACCGCGCCCAGCTAAAGCCCATACCCTCGTCACAGGAGACATCGATAATCAGGCTGCCGGGACGGAAACTGTGCAGATCCTCGGTCCGCAGGTAAATCAGCGGCGCATTCGGGTCCTGCAGCGTGCAGTTGACTACGATGTCGCTGGCGGCGAGGAATGGTGCCAGCGGCACCCTGCCCTCGTCGGTCAGGACGTGGCTGAAGTCGGCTTCGTCCTGGTCGAACTGCACCATGTGGGCCGAATGGATTGGCGACCCAACGGCGGCCACCTCCCGGCTGGTCAACACCTGGACGTCGTGTATTCCGTGTGCGTTCAAAGCGGTGATGGCACCGCGTGCAGTGGCCCCGAAGCCGATGACAACAGCGCTTAGTCTGCGGCCATAGTCACCGGTAGAACCGGTCAGTGCCAGCGCGTGAAGCACCGAACAGTACCCGGCTAGCTCGTTGTTCTTGTGGAAAACATGCAGGCTAAAGCGGCCGTCACTGGCCCAGTGGTTCATCGCTTCGAAGGCGATCAGGGTCAGCCGCTTGTCTATCGCCAGCTGGGTGATGGCATGGTCCTGGACTACGTGCGGCCAGCCCCAGAGAATCTGGCCGTCGCGCAGTTCGGCCAGATCCGCCGGCTGCGGCTTGGGCAGTAGAATCACATCCGAGGCGGCGATCAACTCCTCCCGGGACGCGATGCGGCCGACCAACGGCTCAAGCTGCGCGTCGGAGAGCCCAAATGGTTCGCCGTAGCCATGCTCCAATATGATGTTCCGTGCAGTTCCGGCGAGGATGCGCTCCAGGTGCAGCGGATGGATCGGCAGGCGGCGTTCATCGGGTTTGCGTGATGTCGCCAAAACACCCAGGATCATTCCCGTCACTGGCTGCGTCACTTCTTTTTCGTAGCCGCGGCTTTATCCACCGAGGTGGTTGTCGCTGCGCCGGCCCGCTTCTGGGCCCGCTTTTCCTTAATGGACATGGCGGGATTCTTTCCTGCGGATTTTCCTGCGGTCTTCTCGGCCATGATCACTCCTAAGGGGGAACCGGGATGGCTCCGTGTGACTGACCATACACGCTAAGTCGGTGGACTCCGCGCACAAGGGTCGTGGCGGCGCCGGAAAGGCTCAGCAGAACAGGGCGAACCTGGCCGGCAGTGGAGCGGGCGACGGGAATCGGACCCGCGTATCAAGCTTGGGAAGCTAGCGCTCTACCATTGAGCTACGCCCGCAGCGGAGGCGGAAGCCTCCAACAGCAAAGACCACACTACCTCATTCCGCGGCACGCTTTGCGCACAGCGATTCGCCGAAGAAAACGGAATCGGCCAAAGGATGGGCTAGAGGGGTGCTGTGGTGTCAGCGGCAGGGCACGACATCATTGACGGCCAGACGCTTGGGGAGGACGACGGCGGCAGCCGGCGCGCCGCCGTCGTCCCCGTCAGAGTTCCGGGCCGGCGGTCCGTGGGGAATCCTGCGTTGACTCTACGGCAGAGCGTGGGGCGCTTGCCTGGACGGATCCGCGCTGGAACCGGATGACCAGCGGCTCCACATACCGTGCGGCGATCGGGCCGAAGACGGCCATGATCAGCACGTACGTCGTGGCCAGCGCGGCCAATTCGCTGGGCACGCTGCCGGCGGCTACCGCCAGGCCGGCGATGACGATGGAGAACTCGCCGCGGGCAATCAGTGCGGCACCGGCGCGCGCCCGGCCCAGGTGGCCGATACCCTGCCGGCTGGCGGCCCACCAACCGGTGCCGATCTTCGTTACCGATGTTACGAGGGCCAGCAGCAGGGCAAAACCGAGCACCGGTGGTATGGATGCGGGGTCCGTATTCAGCCCGAAAACCACGAAGAACATGGCGGCGAACAGGTCCCGTAAGGGTTCCAGCACACGCGTAGCGTTGTTCGCGGTGGCGCCGGAAATGGCGATGCCGAGCAGGAACGCGCCGACCGCCGCGGAGACCTGCATGGCGGAGGCTAACCCGGCGATCAGCAGGGCGGCTCCGAGCAGCTTAAGCAGGAAGGTCTCCCGGTCGGGGCTGTCGATGATCGCTGAAACAGCATGGCCAAATTTCAATGCCAGCACCAGCACCACCGTCACCACGGCCAGGGCGACGCCAACCGCGGTCAGGCCGCCAGCGATGGAAACGCCGGAGAGCACGGCGGTCAGGACCGGAAGGTAGGCCGCCATGGCAAGGTCTTCGATCACCAGAATGGACAAAATCACTGGGGTTTCACGGTTGCCGAGCCGGCCGAGGTCGCCAAGGACCTTGGCGATTATTCCCGAGGAGGAGATATAGGTCACGCCGGCCATCACCAGTGCACCCACTGGACCCCACCCCAACAGCAGGGCCACTGCGGCGCCGGGGGCCATGTTGAGCACCAGGTCCACCACGCCGGCCAGCCAGGATTGCTTGAGCCCGGTCACCAGCTCGTTGGCTGTGTATTCCAGTCCCAGCATCAAGAGCAGGAGGACCACGCCGATTTCGCTTGCGATGTGGCCAAAGTCTTCAATGCTGCCGAAATCGACCAGACCGCCGTGTCCGAATGCCAGTCCGCCGAGCAGGTACAAGGGGACGGGGGACATGCCGATCAGCCCGGCAAGTCTGCCCAGGACGCCGAGTCCGAAAAAGACGATGCCGAGCTGGATGAGCGTGAGGGTGGTGTGATTCACAGGCTAAGGCCATGCCTCCTAAATGGACTGCAAAATTTCAGCCGCCGCGGTGAGGCCGGAATCGGTGCCGACAATGACGATGACATCCCCGGACAGCATGACCTGATCCGGCCGCGGCGAAGCGAGGACGCTGCCTTCCCGGAGAATCGCCACAACAGAGGTGCCGGTCAGGGTACGCATCTGGGTTTCGCCGAGCGTGCGGCCGGCATAGCGGGAGGTTTCATGCATCGGGAACTGCTGAGTACTGACCCCGGGGAGATCCTTCTGCTCCGCGGACAGCTGAGCAATGAGTTTGGTGCCACCCAAAAGCCCGCCAAGGGCTGCCGATTCGTCCGCGCTTAACGGGATGGACGCGGCGCAGGCGTCAGGATCATCGAGCCGGGAGACGATGAGTTCCGTCTGGCCGTCGCGCCGCGTGACTACGCCGACGCGGCGGCCGGTCGTCAGCGTGAGTTCCCGGCGGACGCCGATCCCCGGGAGCGGGGTTTCTACAATGTTCATGGAACTACCTTAGCCGTGCGTTGAGCGCAGGCGTAGGCTCCAATACGGCGATGGCGCACCTATGCAAAGGACTGGCAGTGGCGGTTAAGAAGAATACCCGGAAAATTGAACGCGGTATTGAAACGGACTTCCGGGACAGGATGAGTTACAGCTCGTATCTGGCACTCGATGAGCTGCTCTCCGCGCAGCATCCGGTCAGCAGGCCTGTGCACCACGATGAGATGCTGTTCATCATCCAGCATCAGACCTCCGAGCTCTGGCTCAAGCTGGTGCTGCACGAGCTGCGGGCCGTCCGGGAGGCGCTCATGATCGATGATCTCCGCATGGCAATGAAGGGGATCGCGCGGATCAAGCACATCCAGCGCAGCCTGACGGAGCAATGGTCCGTGCTGGCCACGTTGACCCCTTCGGAATATGCCCAGTTCCGCGGTGACCTAGGCTCCGCCTCCGGTTTCCAATCCGCCCAGTACCGGGCAGTGGAGTTTTTGCTCGGCAATAAGAATGCCGGAATGCTGAAGGTATTTGCCTCTGATCCCGCCGCGCACGCGATGCTGGACGAGCTGCTGGGCCAAAGCAGCATGTATGACGAATTCATCCAGCTGCTGGATCGGCGCGGATTCGAGGTCCCGGCCCACTTGCTGGACCGGGACTTCAGCAAGGCGCACGTTTTCAACGATGAACTGGTGCAGCTATACCGGGTGATTTATGAGAACCCCTCCGCGCATTGGGACTTGTATGAGGCGTGCGAGGAACTGGTGGACCTTGAGGACAACTTCCAGCTGTGGCGATTTCGGCACATGAAGACCGTGCTGCGCACGATCGGGATGAAGAACGGTACGGGTGGTTCTTCGGGTGTCGATTTCCTGCAGCGCGCCCTGGCGTTGACGTTTTTTCCGGAGTTGTTTGCCGTGCGCACTGAAATCGGCGCGGTCACACGGTAGCTGACGCAGCCACACGGAGGCTTCGGTGCCTTACCGTACGTGACCGTCGGCCACGCTCCGAATTCGCCGGAGGTATCAGGGGGATGCGCTAGTTTTAGTAGGTGCTCATCTCAGACCGCGATATCCGTGCCGAAATTGACGCCAAGCGCATTGCCTTGGAACCCTACGATCCCTCGATGGTGCAGCCGTCCAGCGTTGACGTGCGGATTGACCGGTTGTTCCGGTTGTTCGACAATCACAAATATGCGCACATTGATCCGGCCGAGGATCAGCCCGATCTGACGCGCCTGGTGGAGGTCGCACCGGACGAACCCTTCATCTTGCACCCGGGTGAGTTTGTGCTCGGCTCGACATATGAGGCCGTGACCTTGCCCGATGATATTGCGGCCCGGCTGGAGGGGAAGTCCTCGCTGGGACGGTTGGGGCTGCTGACGCACTCCACCGCCGGATTTATCGACCCAGGGTTCTCCGGGCACGTGACCCTCGAGCTGTCCAATGTAGCAACCCTGCCGATCAAGCTCTGGCCGGGAATGAAGATCGGACAGCTGTGCTTTTTCCGGCTGACCTCTGCCGCTGAGCACCCCTACGGCACGGGCGAGTATGGCAACAGGTACCAAGGCCAGCGCGGTCCCACCGCGTCCCGCTCCTTCCAAAACTTCCACATCACCGCCATCTGACCCACCCTTTCAGGTGAGTGGGTACTTGTGCCCCTTCCCGCGGGTGTTTAAAGGGCAGAGATACCCACTCACCTGCGCTGCGAGAAGCAAGGCTGGGGATAACCTCCGTACGGGCGTGCTGAGGCGGACATAATGGTCCATGCCGTCACGATCGAAACTCCCGGACGCCCTATCTGGCCGGTCCTTCACGATGCGCGAAGCCGGTGGCGAAGGTTTAGCCCGGCGTCGCTCGCAAGGCCCGGATCTGTTGACTCCCAGTCGCGGCATCCGGGTTCCATGGGATGTTGCTCAGGAGTTTCCCGAAGCGGTACGCCCGGTTTTCGAGCTGACACCGGGAGGAGTCGGTTGTTTCGGGACCGCGGCGAGACTGTTGGGGATTTCGGTGCCGGCGTGGGTGCAGTCGGAGCCCAGGCTGCACATCGCCAGGACTGGGACGACGGCGGCAAACCGGTTCGGCGTCGTCGGTCACCGGCTCAAACTGGCGGCCGAAGAGACCTCCTGCGTCCGCGGGATAACGGTGACGTCGCCGGCGAGGACATGGTTGGACTTGGCCTCGGTGCTAACCCCCGATGATCTGGTGGCGGCCGGGGACTCGGTGGTTTGTGCACATCGCCGCAGCTTTGAGCCCGAACGGCATCCGATGGCGCACCTCGATGAACTGGTCACCATCGTCGATCGGCACCATGGCGTGCGAGGTGTTTTGGCTGCCCGGCAGGCCCTGGCATTGATCCGCATCGGCGCCGATTCACCGCCCGAAACTTATCTGCGTCTTGCGGTGCTCCGACGGTTGCTGCCGGAACCAGACCTTGACGTTGTTGTCCTGGGCCCGGACGGCCGCGAACTGGCGTGGCCGGATCTGGCGTTCCGGAGGTTCCGCGTTGCGGTCCAGTACGACGGTCGTCATCATCTGACCGCCGGCCAGCAGGAATCCGATGGCCGCCGGGACAATGACACGGTGCTCGCAGGGTGGATTCCCCTGCGGATCACCGGAGCCATGATCGCTAGATTCGGGTACGAGGGCGCGGCCCGCATCATTCGGGACGCGCTCATATCCCGGGGCTGGACCCGTCAGCCCTAGCCCGGTGAGTGGGTACTTCTGCCCCTTCGGAGGGATGGATTAGGGGCAGACGTACCCACTCACCGAGGCGGCAGCGCCGCGGCAGATTCCTTGCGGGCAGGGGCTTTGACCGGCAGCAGCATCAGCAGGCCGGCCAGCAGCACGATCAGGATGCCGATGATGCCCCACCGCTGAGCGCCGAACCAGACGATGAAGAGTCCGAAGAGCATCGGTGCCAGAAAAGACACCGCCCGGCCCGTGGTGGCGTAAAGCCCAAAGAGTTCCCCCTCGTGTCCAGCGGGAGCGAGCCTGCCTATGAAGGTGCGTGCGGAGGACTGCGCCGGACCGACGAACAGGCACAGGAGCAGACCGAAGATCCAGAATACCGTCTTCCCTTCCCCGAAAAGCAGCACGGTCCCGGAGACCAGCAGTCCTGCAAGCGAGATCACGATGACAGCCTTTGGCCCAAGCCGGTCGTCAAGGACACCGGCGGAAATGGCACCGAGGGCGGCAACAACGTTGCCCGCGATGGCGAAAATCAGTACGTCGCCTTTGGCAAAGCCGAAGCTGCCCACGGCGATCACGGCCCCAAAGGTGAATATGGCGGCCAGTCCATCCCGGAAGATGGCGCTGCTCATCAGAAAGTACAGTGTATGCCGCTGGGTCCGCCAGAGCCGGGCAATGGTTCGGAAGAGATCGGCGTACGAACTTAGGAAGCCCACCTTGGGTTCCGCCGGATCCGCCTTCGCTTCCGGCACGGCCAGCAGCACAGGGATGGAGAAGATGATGATCCACGCTGCGGAGAACAACGCCACCACCCGGTACGTCATCCCGTCCTGTTCCGTAATGCCGAACAGGCCCACCTTGGGGGCAATCAAGCCGTAGTAAACAATCAGCAGCGCCACAATGCCGCCCAGGTACCCGGCGGACCAGCCGAATCCGCTGATCCGGCCAATGGTGGACCGGCTGGATATCTGCAGCAGCATGGCGTTGTAATTCACCGCAGCAAGTTCCGCGAAGACATGGCCGGCGCTAATCGCGAGGCAGCCGAAGAGCAGGTATGACTCGTGCGGCTGGACAAAAAAGCAGCTGGCGGTGAGGAGTGCGACCAGCAATGTGTTGATCCCAAGCCACAGGCGTCGCCGCCCGCTGCGGTCCGAGCGCTGGCCCGCCACCGGGGCAAAGAGGGCAATGGCGATGCCGGAGACGGAAAGGGCAAAGGCCAGGACCGCGGAGGCGTGATCGGACCCGCCGAAAGCATCCCCGGTCAGGTACAGTGCGGTGAAAATGAAGGTGGTCATGACGGCATTGAAGGCTGCCGATCCCCAGTCCCAGGACGCCCATGCAAGAATCTGGCCCTTTGTGGCCGGGGCCTTCGCTTCGGCCAGGCCGGAGTAGCCGGCCGACGGTGTGAGCTCACTCATAAGCAGAATGCTATACGTTCCTGCGGGCACCGGCCGGTGGGCCAAGCCGCCCACCACGGGCGCCTCGACGAAAAAAGGTCAGACCTCGTTGGGGTTCTTATTGATCCGGGCGAGTGCCTTCTGCGTGCCGCGGCCTGCGATGACCTGGATAATGGCGGCGACGGCGGAGGAGACCAGGGCGAAGGTCAGCGCCGAGCGCAGGCTGTACTCCAGATTGGTGCCGTCCTTGGGTGGCTTCTTGCCGGTGCTTTTCTCCCACACCATGTCCACCGTCTTGTTGGCCAGAAAACCGGCGCCAATGCTTACGCCTGTGCCGAGGAGCTTCAGCAGAATATTCATCTGGCCAGCCTAACGTGAAGCGCGGCTTTCCACGAGATAACCGCACGTCCCGACAGTTCCAGTCGTCCAGCCGGCCGGCGGCCCTGAAAAATCTGCCGCAGGGAGTGCTTCCCGGTGTACGCTGGGAACTGCAATTTACACGACAGGGGAGCGCCGGTCACCGTCTGACGGTCCGTGCGCTGAGAGTGCGGACATCCGCTGACCCTCGAACCTGATCCGGCTAGTACCGGCGAAGGGAGTCGAGTTCTCTTCGGCATGCGGCGCCCTGCAAGCGTCCTGCCGCCCCTCCTGAAAAGGAGGAAACGCAATGAGTGCGTCACACACGAGCAAAAACGGCGCCAGTTCCACGCCGGAATCGCCGGACCCCCGCGCCACAACGACATCCGCTGGTGCCGGGGGTGTCAGGATTGCCCCACGTTGGCGGGTTGTGGACATCGTCGTAGCCTCCGTCGTCGCCGTCGCCGTCGGCGTCATCTTCTGGCTTTGGTCCGCCGGCTACGCGGGCATCGCGATCATCACCGCCATTTTCCCGCCATTGGCCGGCCTATATGGCGGTGGTTGGCTGATCGCCGGGGTTATCGGCGCCCTGGTGATCCGCAAGCCGGGCGCGGCTTTGTACTGCGAACTGCTCGCGGCCGTGGTGGAGGCGCTGCTGGGCTCGCACTTCGGCCTGACCGTGCTGCTGTCGGGCCTGCTGCAGGGTCTGGGCGCAGAACTGGTCTTCGCCGTCTTCCTGTACCGGAAGTTCAACCTTCCAATCGCGCTGTTGGCCGGCGCGATGTCCGGCGTGGGGATGGGAATTCTGGACAATCTCGGCTATAACGCTGAGTGGGAGATCGCCTGGAAAATCGTGTATCTAATCTTCGGTGCCATCTCAGGCGCACTGATTGCCGGCCTGCTCTCCTGGCTGGCCGTGCGCGGTCTGGCGAAGACCGGAGCGTTGGCTAACCTGGGTTCCCGCCGCGCCGCGGTGGAGCCTGCGTTCTAGAAGATGTCCCCTTATGACGAGGATAAATTCGGGCAGGGAACCCGGCCCGCCGCTGTTTGCGCGAAAGGCTGGGGCTGGCAGCATTCCGGGCGGGCAGCGCGGGCGGTCCACGACCTGGATCTGAATATTGCCCCGGGGGAGCGGGTCTTGCTGCTGGGACCGTCAGGGGCCGGTAAATCCACCCTGCTGCATGCTCTCGCCGGTGTGCTCGGGGCGGACCAGGATGCGGCGGAGTCCGGTTCATTGACGGTCGACGGCGAAAACCCCGCCGTCCGCCGCGGAAGTGCCGGGCTGATGCAGCAGGATCCGGAGGCCCAGGTGGTGCTCTCCCGGATTGGAGACGATGTGGCGTTCGGTGCGGAGAACCTCGCCGTTCCCAGGGATAAGATCTGGCGCCGCGTTGGTAACGCGCTGGACGCCGTCGGACTGGACTTTCCGCTGGACCATCCCACCTCGGCCCTGTCCGGCGGACAGAAGCAGCGTCTAGGCCTGGCGGGCATTCTGGCGATGCAGCCGGGCCTGCTGCTGCTCGATGAGCCCACCGCGAACCTTGATCCGGCAGGAGTGCTGGAGGTCCGCGACGCGGTGCTGCGGATGCTCGAACGTACTGGCGCGACGATGGTGGTGGTCGAACACCGGGTGGCGGTTTGGGTCGACGTAGTGGACCGTATTGTGGTGCTCGCCCCCGCGGACCGCGGCCAGGGCGGCGGTGTGCTGATTGACGGGTCACCGGAGCACGTGCTGAGACAGGCACGCCGGATGCTGACCGACGCCGGCGTCTGGGTGCCCGGCTACATCCCTATTACCCGCCGCCGGAAAGACGCACCCGGCAGTCGGCCTGCCAGTCAAAGCGCCAGCCGAAACCGAACCGGAGCCGATGTGCTGCTGGACGCCGATCAGCTCGCCGTTTCGCGGCGCGCCATGAATGCCCACAAGCGTCGGGGTGCCGCGCGGCGCCACCCGGTCGCAGCTATGGCGTCCGGCATTGACCTGACAGTGAGTGCCGGTGCAGCCCTGAGTATCACCGGCCCGAACGGTGCCGGAAAGTCGACGCTCGCCCTCACCCTCGGCGGGCTGCTGCCACCACTGGACGGACGCCTGCGCGCCGCGGACGCCCTGAGCCGCGGGGCGGGGCCCGAACCCCACCGCTGGAAGGGAGGAGACCTGATCCAACGGATCGGGACCGTCTTCCAGGAGCCGGAGCATCAGTTTGTCACCGGCCGCGTGCTGGATGAGCTGAACTTCGGTCCAAAACTGCTGGGCCGGGGCTTTGAACGGGTCGATGAGCTGCTGGAGCGGCTCCGGTTGACGCATCTGGCGGAGGCCAATCCGTACACCCTCTCCGGCGGGGAAAAGCGCCGGCTCTCCGTGGCCACCGTACTGGCGGCCAACCCGTCGCTCCTGGTCCTCGATGAGCCGACGTTTGGTCAGGATGCCAATACTTGGGCAGAGCTCGTGGACTTGCTGACGGAACTGCTCGACGCCGGGACGTCCGTGATCTCGGTGTCCCATGATGAGGAATTTACCCAGCTGCTGGGGGGAACGCGATTCCCAATCACCGCCGCCGGGCGGCCGATTCCGCAGGAAACGCAGCCTGCAGCCGCACACCGTGAAGCCGCACAGCCTGTGGCCGCGCACTTTGCAGCCGCCCAGGCGCGGGCGGAGGTGTCCGGTGAGCATTGACGTGATGGCCGGCCCACGGTCAACCGCCGTCCTGGCCCGGGCGAATCCGCTCGCCAAGCTCGCTGCCGCACTGGTGTTGACCATCGTTTTGCTGCTGAGTGTGGACTGGGCTTCGGCCACCGTGGCGTTGGTTTTTGAGCTGGCAGTGCTGCCGCTTGCCGGCCTGAGCGCCCGCAACCTGCTGTTGCGTGGCTGGCCGATCCTCGCGGCGGCGCTAGTGGGCGGGTACGGTTCGGCCCTGTTGGCGCCGAAGACTGGAGCGGTACTGCTGAATTGGGGCCCACTGCTCTTCACCGAGGGGTCGTTGCAGTCCGGCGTGGCCATTATGCTCCGCGGTATTGCCATCGCGCTCCCCGGCGTGATCGTGCTGGCCAGCACGGATCCGACGGATCTGGCGGACGCGCTGGCACAGAAGATGAAGCTTCCGCACCGATTCGTCCTTGGCGCGCTCGCCGCCCTGCGCCTGGTCGGGTTGCTGGTGGAGGAATGGCAGACGCTGGGAATGGCACGGCGTGCTCGTGGGGTGGGCAGCGGATCCGGGTTTGTTGGCCGGTTCAAGGCATCCCTGGGGCAGGCCCTGGCGCTGCTCGTGCAGGCGATCCGCAGGGCTTCCCGGCTGGCCGTCTCGATGGAAGCCAAAGGTTTCGGCGCCGGCCCCCGGAGCTGGGCCCGCGAATCCACGTTCGGGCCACTTGATGCGTGGGTCGTCGCCGTCGCCGTCCTGACTGCGGGCGCAGTGGTGGGCGCCGCCGTCGGACTGGGAACCTGGAACCCGGTCTTCGGGTAGAGGCATTCTCCGTCAATTTCCACTTTGGGCTCCAGCAGCGGTGTGGTGCGCGGGATGCGGACGGTCGTCGGCGGTAGCGTTGAACGGCGGAGGTCGGGCGACGTTCCTTAGCGGTTGGCAGCGCCAGATATTGCACCAAACGGTTAGCAAATGTCTTGGTGCGCAATGAATGCTGTCTTTTGACGTCATTTATGCGCTCTGTGATATAAATTGAATCATGAGTCAAGTAGCTGCGGAATCCGTTGGAGTGCTGGTCCGGGATGCCCGCACGAACAAGGGCTGGACCCAGGGGCGGCTCGCGGCCGAGCTGGGCACCAGCCAGAGCGCGGTGGCGCGGATGGAACAGGGCAAGCAGAACCTGAGCCTGAAGATGATTGGGCGAATGGAGACTATCTTCGGGCGCAGGATTGTCAACGTGAACGACGGCGGCAAGCAGCGGATCACGCATCTGCGCGTGGTGGGCGGTCACCAGCTCTCCGGCAGCGTTGACGTTAACTCCAGCAAGAATGCCGGCGTCGCCTTGCTGTGCGCCAGCCTGCTGAACCGCGGAACGACGACGTTGCGGCGGCTTGCGCGGATCGAAGAAGTCAACCGGATTGTGGAGCTGTTGACCAGCATCGGCGTCGAATGCACGTGGCTGAACGCCAATGATCTGCTCATCCGGCGCCCCGCTGTCCTCAACCTCACCGCCATGGATGTGGAGGCTGCCCGACGCACCCGCAGCGTCATTATGCTCTTGGGGCCGCTGCTGGATGAAGAGGCCAGTTACCGGCTGCCCTATGCCGGCGGCTGTGACCTGGGAACGCGCACCGTTGAGCCGCACATGCAGGCGCTGCGCGAATTCGGGTTATCGGTTCAGGCTCATTCGGGGTTCTATGCCATCCAGGCTCCCGTCGCCGATGACCAGGACCGGACCTTTGTGCTCACTGAACGTGGGGATACGGTGACCGAAAATGCCATCATGGCGGCGGCGCATCGGGAAGGCAGCACCGTGATCCGCAACGCCAGCCCAAATTACATGGTCCAGGACCTGTGCTTTTACCTGCAGGGGCTGGGCGTTAGCGTCGAGGGCATCGGCAGCACCACACTGACCATCAGGGGCAAAGCACGCATTGATGTGGACATCGAATATTCCCCCTCCGAAGACCCGATCGAGGCTATGAGCCTCATCACGGCCGGCATTGTCACCGGTTCCGAGGTCACCATCCGGCGGGTTCCCATCGAATTCATGGAAATCGAGCTCAGCGTGCTGGAACAGATGGGCTTTCGCTACCGCAAATCGGCGGAATACACAGCACATAACGGGCATACGCGACTGGTGGACATCACCACGTTGCCCTCCGAGCTGACTGCCGCGGCGGATAAGATCCATCCGATGCCGTTTCCGGGGCTGAATATTGACAATTTGCCGTTCTTCGCGGTGATCGCCTCCTGTGCGCTGGGAGCGACGCTGATCCACGACTGGGTTTACGAGAACCGGGCGATCTACCTTACCGAGCTCAATCGGCTCGGTGCCCGCGTGCGGCTGCTGGACCCGCACCGGATAGACGTTACCGGGCCAACGCGCTGGCGCGCTGCGGAAATTGGCTGCCCGCCGGCGCTGCGCCCGGCAGCCTGCATTCTATTGGCGATGCTGGCGGCTAAGGGAACCTCTGAGCTGCGTAACATCTATGTGATAGAACGCGGCTACGAGGATTTGGCCGAGCGGCTGAACACCCTGGGAGCCGAAATCGAATATTTTCAGGACTGAGGGTGAGTGGGTACATCTGCCCCTAAAACACATGGTTTAAGGGGCAGAGGTACCCACTCACCTTGTTCGTGAGGGTGGGGGTGGGGGTAGCAGGTTGTCGGTTAGGGTTGGGTTGCGGCGAGCGCAGTGGTCAAATCCCGGGTGAGATCCTCGATGTCCTCCAGCCCCACGGAAAGGCGCAGGACACCGTCGGTCAGCCCGATGGAGGCACGGCCCTCCGGTCCCATCGCCCGGTGCGTGGTGGTGGCGGGATGTGTGATGAGGGACTTGGTGTCGCCCAGGTTGTTGGAAATGTCGATGATGGTCAACGCATTGAGCAGCGCGAATGCCGCATCCTTGGCCGAGCTGCCGGTACGCGCCCCGGCGGAGGCCAGTTCGAACGTGAGGACGGTTCCTCCCGCCTTCATCTGGCTCCGGGCGAGCTCAAATTGCGGATGGGAGGGCAGCAGCGGGTACCGCACCCAGTTCACCGCTGGATGCTGCTCCAAAAACCCTGCGAGGCGCTGTGCGTTGGCTGCCGAATGTGCCACTCGAAGACCCATGGTCTCCAGGCCCTTAGTCAGCACCCAGGCGTTGAAGGCGGACAGCGCGGGACCGGTATGGCGCATTAATTGCTTCACCGGTCCTTCGATGAACTCGCGGGTGCCCAAAATGGCGCCACCAAGCACGCGTCCCTGACCATCGATGTGTTTCGTTCCGGAGTAGACAATCACATCCGCTCCCAGGTCTGCGCACTTTTGCAGCAGCGGGGTCGCGAAGACGTTGTCCACCACCACCGTTGCGCCGGCGGCATGGGCCAGCACGCAGACAGCCCGGATGTCCACGATTTCCTGCATCGGGTTCGACGGCGACTCGAAGAAGACCGCCGTCGTCGGCACCGAAAGCGCTTCCCGCCATTGCTGCATATCCGCGCCGTCCACGAAAACGGTTTCCACACCCCAGCGGGGAAGGATTTCGTTCAGGATGACGAAGCAGGAGCCGAACAGCGAGCGTGCCGCGACAACCCTGTCCCCGGCGCCCAGTAAGGCGCCGAGGGCGGTGAAGACCGCCGACATCCCGGAAGCGGTGGCGAAGCACGCTTCGGTGCCCTCGAGCAACCGCAACCTTTCCTGGAAAGTGGCCACCGAGGGGTTCCCGTATCGGGAATACACGAAGCGGTCCACTTCGCCAGTGAAGGCCTGTTCCGCGGCCTGGGCCGATTCGTAGACATAGCCGGAGTTCACGAACAATGCCTCGGACGTTTCCTGGAACTCGGAGCGGTCCAGGCCGCCACGAACGGCCTGAGTGTCCGGAGCCCAGCCGGAGGCATTGGGGTTGAAGTTGCTCATGCCGGCCCCTGCCCCGCAGTTGTTGGCTTCCGTGGCCCGCGCGAGTGCGGAAGACGGCGGTTTTTCCAGCCGTTGAGGATCCTGTCCCCGTACGCGTCGGGAGCGCCCTCGAAGCCTTCCAGCACGTTCCAACTGATAAAGCCCGCGGACGCGGCAAGCTCGGCGGCGCCGATCGAGCGGACGCCGGAACGGCAGAGGAAGATCAACTCCGTCTGCCCGTCGTTGGGGGCCTGGGCCCGCAGCTGTTCAAGAAAATCCCGGTTCGGCGTGCCGCCGGTGAGATTCCACTGGATGAAGAGGGGCGCGCGGCCGGTTGCGGAGGTGTCCGGGATGCCGATGTGGTTCCATTCGGCCTCGGTCCGCACATCCACCAGCAGGGCGCCGGCCAGCAGCTTTTCCCAGGCCTGCTCCACGGTGAGATCGCCCGCGTAGCTCATTGGCCGCCGTCGTTCGTAGCGCCGGCATGGATCGAGAGGGCAGCGGGCAGTATTACCGCCTGCGCAGCTACCGTCCGTCCGCCGTCGAACGCCAGCGCGGGGCTGCCGTACAGCACATATCCGTCGGCCAGAGCCGCACTGACACGTGCGCAAAAGGAGTGGTCATCGGGGCCGCTGAGCAGACGATAAGCCAACGGCGCGTCGGCGGCAGGTAGGGCTGTTGGTGCGCTCACGAGAGAGGTCTCCTCATTGCAATCAATGGTGCGACCCTTGGATGCAGGTGAGGAAGCGTCACTGGACCGCCGGAACCATTCACGCTTGCAATCCTGGGCCGTCACGCCGGGGTTTGCCGAGTAGTCACCTGAGGCACCCCGCCGGAAAGAGGGTTGCCGGCCAGCAAGTCAGGGCTTGGCGCTGGCACTCATTACTCATCTAGAAAGTAGCATACGGACCGGTGTGCGGGGCAGTCCGCAGCCCGAGTGTGGCTTCTGATGACGGGGAGACGCTATTGGGTGCGGGCAATCAGCTCGTTGAGCTCGGCGGTGAGGGCTCGCCGGACCCCGGCGGTACCGATTTCCCGCCCATCGATCCGGTTAACCGGAGCCAGCAGGCGAACGCTGGAAATAAGCCAGACAGCGTCCGCGTCAAAGAGGTCCGCCGGTTCGACGGGGCCGTAGCCAAGCTCCCAGCCGGCGGCCTTGGCGGCGGCGAACAGCGCGCCCTGCGAGGTGCCCGGCAAAATACCGCTGTCCAGCTGGGGCGTAATCAGCCGCCTGATCCGATCCGGCCCCTCACCCTCGGCGTGGGCCAGCAGGACGGACGACGTCGGTCCCTCCAAAACGCGTCCGTCCCCGCTGGTGAAAATAACGTCGTCAGCGCCGTGTGCACGGGCGTACCGCAACGCGGCCATATTGACGGCATAGGACAGCGTTTTTGCGCCGAGCAGGAGCCACGGCGCGCGCTCGGCAATGGAGCTGTCGTAACCACGGTCCAGCAGCAGCACATCGACCCCGGTCTCGCGTTGCGCTCGTCCTGCCGCGGGTGGCTCCGAAGCCTGCACCCACGCCGTCGGAGTTGTCCCGCCCTCCACACCGCGCGTCACAATGAGCTTGAGCACCAGTTCATCGTCGCCGGCCCCGTTTCCGACGCCGGCAGCGTTTCCGGTGGGGGCGGAAGCGCTTCCAACGGTGCCGGCGAGGTTGCCGCGGAACTCGGTGACAGCCGTTGCCATCGCGCGGCGCCAGAGGTCCTGCGGCGGGATCCGCAGATCCATGGCGCGGGCCGAGGACTCCAGCCGGTCCAGATGGGCCTGGCTTTTCCTGATTTTTCCGCCGACCACCAGCAGGGACTCGAACACGCCGTCCCCGCGCGTGGCCCCCTGATCCGTGGCCAGCAGCGCCGGCACCGCGGCATCCACGATGCGTCCCGCCGGCAGCGAGGGATCCAGGAACACCAAAACAGTCATGGTTTTAGCTTAGTGCCGCACTCAGCCGGGGAAGACGGTGCCAATCGCCTGCAGGACTCCGAAGGCCTTCGCCTGGACCTCCAGCCACTCCTCGTGAGGGGCGGAATCGGCGGTGATGGCACCGCCCACACCCAGGCTCAGCCGGGCGCCGTCGCCCGTGGCTTCCAGCACCAGGGTGCGGATGGTGACGGAAAGATCCGCGGCGCCAGTGAGTGAAAAGTAGCCGACGGCGCCGGAATAGGCACCGCGCGGAGCACCTTCGAGCTCATCCAGTATGGCCATCGTGGAAATCTTTGGCGCACCCGTCATCGACCCCGCAGGGAAGGCGGCCGCGACCGCTTCGGTGCGGGTGGCCCCGGGCCGCAGCTGCGCCTCAATGGTGCTAACCATCTGATGCACGGTCGCGTAGCTTTCCACGGCGCAAAGCCGCAGCACCGCCAGCGAATCGGGAACCGCAAAATGTGCCAGGTCGTTGCGCAGCAGATCCACGATCATAATGTTCTCCGCCCGGTCCTTGGCAGAGTTCGCCAACTCCGCTTTCAGAGCCACATCCCGGGCGGGGTCTGCATCCCGGCGGCGTGTACCTTTGATCGGCTCCGCCCGCATGGTTCCATCGGCGGTGATCCGCAGGAAACGCTCCGGCGAGGTGCCGGCGAGGGCTACGTTGCCAAAGTGCAGGTAGCTGGCAAACGGAGCGGGATTCCCGCGGCGCAGCTGCCGGTACGTCCGCCACGGGTCCACCGCGGCCGTCGAGTGGGCGGTCAACGAGGTGGTGAGGCAGATTTCGTAGGAATTACCCTCTGCGATTTGTGCCTGTGCCAAGGCAATTTTGGCCTTGTATTGCGTCTCGGTGTCGCGGCAGGTGAAAACCGGAGCCAGGGGATGATCCTGCGCCTGTGCGTGCACGGCCTGGCCTTGCGCAACCTGTGCGTGCACGGCTGGGTCTTTTCCGGAGTGCGCCGCGATGGCCTCCCGGGCAGCAGCCAGCCAAGCGTCAACTTCGGTCGCTGCCGGGTCGGCAGGATCGACGGCGTTAGATGTTCCGCCGAGGGTCAGCAGGTAGACGCAGCGCCGGGCGTGGTCCACGACGACGGCGCGGCCGGCGAAGATCAGCGCGGCATCATCGGCCCGGCCTGCCGTTCCGGGCCCGGCGGCATCGGCCCCGCCGGTTTCGCGTTTGAGCTCGTAGCCGAGGTACCCCAGCCAGCCCAACGTAAAGCCACACTCATAATCTTCCGGTGCACGGACGGCGCGGCGGCCCCAGACCGTGTCCAGCCAGCGGAAGAACGGCCCCGGGACACGCGTGGTGACGGCCCCGGAGCTGATTCTGGTCATCCCGCCGCCGTGCCGTGCGTACTGACCGTACCCGCCGCCGTCGTCCGCCATGATGGAGAAACGGCTGGGCGTGCCCGGATCGCCGCCCCAAGCGCCCGGATCGGCCGGATCGGTGGCCCGAACGGCGGCCGCATCGGAGCTGTCCAGCCAGACGGCGTGCGCTGAACTGCCATAGAGCGCCTCAAAGAGCATCTCCTGGTCCGGATAGGCATCCACCCGATGAACCTGCAGGTCCAGGCCGCGGCGCCGGGCACGTTCGGGGGCGAGTAAAGCCTCCAACGGCGGCAGAGACGTTAGGGCCAGCAGCACCTGGGCAGGTGTGGAATCGTCGGCGCGACCCTGTACCAGCAGGTCCGCAGCCTCTTCCGGGATGGTTCCTAGCAGCTCATCCTCCTGGATGGACCAGGCATCCCAGAACGGCGCATACGTTTCCCCATCCCGCGCCATGGCCCGGGTCTTGCGGTGATCGGCCGGTGCCTCAACCCAGATGACAACGTCCATGTAGGCGGCCGCGGAGGAGTGTGTGGCGCCGACGCCCTCCATAATCACGATCTCGGCCGGCTCGGTGATGTGCAGTGCGCCGTCGTAGTGGTTGTCCCAATCCCAACTGGTCCACTGCGCCGGCAGGCCGTGGCGCAGCGGCGTCAACACGGTGCTCACATAGCGTTCCACACCGGCCGCCAGGCCATTCCAACCCGGGTAAATTTCCTCCAGATGGAAGACCGTCACCTTGTGGTGCTCGCGGAGCAGGGCCGCGAGTTCCAGGGCCAGCACCGTTTTTCCTGCCCCGGAGCGGCCGTCGATGCCGATGATTACCGGCAGCGGGCTGCTGGAGTGCAGCGGTTGGCCGTGCAGGGATCCGGCTGTCGAAATCATTTAGCTAGTCTAGCGAGGGCGGTGTCAAGCCGTGTTAGCAACATTGTCGTTGAGTTGTTTGGTGAAGGCTTCTCGTGGTGTGAGGAATCCCAGGACGGCGCGCGGACGGTCGTTGAGTTCGTCCGCGATGGCGTCTAGATAGG
>NZ_JAPNLH010000027.1 GCF_026627425.1 Arthrobacter endolithicus | reverse complement strand
CCCCGAAACCATGATTTGGAGGGGAAAAAACTGGCCTGATTCTTAGCGCTCTTTTGGCCTGAAACGAGCCGCTAACTCGGCCTACATTCCTAGCTAAAACGGCCTACAAATAGTTGATCACACACACTTTGCGAATCGAGCTCCAGCCATTGACTGTCTTCGTCTGGGTCCTCGCCACGGCGTTCAAGACTAAGACAGTGGTCAGGTACGCGAACGTTAGGCCCATGATTAGGCCCTGCACTACGCCGGAACCCGCGACCCAGGCCAGGAAGCCGCTCACAGTGACGTCCGCATCACAGCACCCCAGTTCTGAACAGCACGACAACGGTAGCCATCGCAGCGACGATGACGGCAATGATCAACCCGCCCTGCCACGAAGCGGGATGCCAGCCCGGGCCGGACTTGTTTGGTCGGAACCACGGCTTCCGCGATTTAGCATCCATGAGTGAAACCTAGCCTGATTTTCATCGCACGACAGGACAAAGGGGCCAATTTCAAGGGTCTTGTTTCCCTTCCTGACGCGCTTCCAAGGAAGATCGGCGCATTGCTGATGCAGACCAGGCTGGTTTCCCTTGACCGTGAGCACGTAGAACGCGTCGCGGCCATGAAGCTAGTCGGCATGTTTGCGTTGTGTATAAAAGGGCATCCGCCGTCACGACAACGCCCGTCAGGTCCTTGATACCGTCCAATAGTGTCGAAAAGTCGGGGATCTCGTTGGATTTCTCGGCCACCGAAACCTGGCCCAACACGGCGCAGGTTCCGTGGTCGATGGCCGCCATCAAATGCACTCGTGAGCCGCCGCCATTCTTGGCGCCACGGACTTCCCAGCAGGTGCGCGAAAGGATGCCTGACCCCGCGTTTCTTTCGCGGATCCGGCCGCGTCGAGGCCAGGTAACCACTGGTCCCTAGCTTGTCGATGGAAGCTGGTCAAGGTCCGTCCGTAGGCGGAACGTCCACTGGGACGCCTCGCCATTCCGAGATCGGATTTGTTACTGGACTGCCGATGTTTGGGTGGGTAGGGAGTACTCGGCTACTGTCGAGCAAAAGGGCGTAAGGGAGTGGATTGATGGGCGATGCGCTTGGTGCGGCCCGTCGCCCATCGTTTATCCGCTATTGGGCGGCTGCTTCGATCAGTTCTTTCGGCTCGGCAGTAACAGCGGTTGCGATGCCGGTGTTGGTCGTACAGCAGCTTGCCGCAACGCCGTTCGAGGTTGGTGTTGTGAACGCGGCACAGTTTGTGCCTTATGCGCTGCTTGGGCTCGTCGCCGGCGTGTACATCGATCGGTGGCGCAGAAAGCCCATCCTCGTATGGGCAAGTATCGGGCGTGCTCTTTCCCTGGGCGCAGTTCCGGTCCTGTGGCTGTTCGGCGTGCTGCAGATCTGGATGCTGGTCATCGCACTGTTATTGTTCGGTGCGTTCTCGGTCTTCGGCTTCGCCGCGACCCAGTCGCTGCTTCCTCGGCTGGTGCCCCGTGGGCGGCTGCTGTCGGCCAATGCACGTCTCGATCAAACGGACGCAGCTGCTCAAACCCTCGGGCCGGCGGTCGGCGGCGCACTTGTCGGCCTGCTGGGCGCACCTGTGGCGATCGTCGTCGACTCGATCAGCTACCTCGTCGACGCAGCGCTGAATGCAAGCATCCATGTCGACGAACCTCGGCCGGCCCGCATTGGGAACATCGGCTCCGAGATACGTGAAGGCTTGAAGTGGACCTATCGCCATCGCACGCTTGGACCCTTGGCGGTGTCGACGCATATCTGGTTTATCGCCAATGGTGCAGCGATGACGGTGCTCTCCCTCCTCGCACTGAGATCCTTGGGATTTTCTGCCTACACGTTCGGACTGCTCCTGACGGCCTTCGGCATCACCAGCCTGATCGGCGCGTCCCTCGCACCGCGGCTGGGTACTCGGCTCGGATCAGGACGCGTGATCGTCATTGCGCGCATGGCCTACCCGATCGTCTGGCTCCTCGCAGCCATTGCCCCTCCAACCGTCGTCGGTGGAGTCCTACTGTTTGTTGCGCTCTCCCTCCAAGGGCTTGCCATGGGCACCGAGAACTCCCCCGAGCAGGTCCTGTGGCAGACACTCACCCCAGATGAACTACTCGGACGGACCAACGCCACGAGACGCTCGGGCAATCGAACACTGGCAGCGGTAGGGGCCCTTAGCGCAGGCCTCCTCGTCGGGCTGATCGGTGACCGTCTCACGCTCCTCGGAGTGATCTTCGTATTCGCGGTCGCCGCGCTTACCGCCCTGCTGTCGCCGCTACGCGAAGGACCCCCACAGGTTGACGAGGCGGCCAAGCCAGATAGCGCGCCGCCACCCGACGTTTCGTCTGCCGGACCCTCCGCGCATGATTAATCAAAGCGTTGCAACTAACTCAACCATGGATTGTTCGCCGCTCTCGACGAAGGCCGCGTAGTGCTCTTCGCCGCCGACCCACGGGTGTCGGTCCGCATAGAGGTGCTTCCAGCCGAAACGGGGTACCGCTGACCAGAGCACATCCACGTCCGCTGTGGTCCCGAAATGAAAGGCAAGGTGACTCACTACAGCTGTCCCTCGGGATGGGCGCCATTCCGCGGCGCCTGGGCTACGACAACGTACGTGCTGATGCGATCGACACATTTCCAGAGTCAGGCATTGGTCCATTTAAAGTAACTCCCGAGATCCGCGGCCTCGAGGTCGTCCGAATGCGCAAGCGGAACCACCGCCGCGGCCAGCCGCATTTTGGGCACCGGCTATCGATCCCGTAGCGTGCATCCTGGCTGACGCCCCAAGGGTCAACGCGATGGACAGAATCGCTGTCCAGAAACGAAGGAACGGCATCAGCCTCCCTGTTCGGTAAGCAAAAGGTCTTCCGTAGGTGGACGTGGGTGTCGTCGGAACAGGGCTTGGGGACACCGAGTTCCGCCAAGACAGCTCCGTCCACCGATGCATCGGCAACCGGCAACTCGATGGGCCGCTAATCCTGCGGGTCCCCGAGACCGCGCGCGGCCAGCGCTTCGCCGGTCGCACGGGCATATGCCACCGTTCCGATCAGCACGGGCAAGGTCCGGGCGCGCACGTTCCGCTCCAGCCCGCGGGCCCGCGCGGCGTCGCGGACGTCGTCGAACGCTCCGATGACATACGGGATACTGCGCAGCATAAGAGAGACGGTCAGTGAGAAGCGCTCGGGGTCGGCGCCGAAGCGACGTAGCGGCTCCACCGCCCACTCCAGGGAGTCCAGCAGGGTCGAAACGGGCGTGGTAGCGGTGAGGATGTTGGAGGCCAGAACCGTGGCCATAATGCCGGCCACCACCTGCCACGCCGTCGCCGGCCCGGACTGCCAATATTGAAAGCCGGCAATGAGCACCAGGAAGATCAGCATCATTCGCACCGGGTGCCAAAGCCGTGCCGCCGGCAGGCGCGCGGCGAAATGCACGATGACGACGGCGGCCAGCACTGCGCTGGCCAGATACGCATTGGGGAATGCAAAGCTGGCGGCTGCGACAGCCAGTAGGAGCAGGCCCTTGAGCCACAGCGGAGCCCGGTGCACGGCGGAGCGGCCCGGACAAAAGGCGCCGACGAGGTAAGCATGACCGCGCATCAGCTGTACATCCGCCGATAGTACGCCACTGCATCCGCTGCAGGGCCGTCAAAGACCACATGGCCGGCCTCTATCACGAGCGCCCGGCTGCAATCCACAGCCAGCTCCAGGTCGTGGGTGGAGAGGATTAACTGTTGGCTCAGTCCGGCCAGTCTGCTGCGCAGCAGCCGCGTATTGCGCAAATCCAGCAGGGTGGACGGCTCATCAAGGACCAGAAGCTTAGGCTCGACCGCCAGGACCGTTGCCAGCGCCACCAGTTGCCGCTCTCCGCCGGAAAGCTCGTAGATGCTACTGTCGTTCAACGGCTCAAGGCCGTATTCCTGCAGGATCCGTAGCGCCTCCTGCCGGCGCGCGGTCGCTGATTTGATGCGGCGCCGTAATGACAGCTCCAGGTCCTCCAGCGGAGTCGGCATGACCAGCTGGGACAGTGGATCGGTGAAGACAAAGCCGACCTGCCGGCGGACGGCGCTGCCGTCGGCGCGGGTGTCGAGACCATCTACGCTGACGCTTCCGGTGGTCGGCAGCAGCAGCCCGTTGAGCATCCTCAGCAGCGTTGATTTGCCCGAGCCGTTGGCCCCGATCACGGCGATGCGCTGTTCGCTCAGGTCCAGCGTCGTCGGGTGCAGGATGGTACGGACCGAGCCATCGGACGTTTCCGCACTGAATGAGGCATCCTGCAGCAGGACACGACTCACGACCGGCGGCGCCGAAGGAGATCTGGAAACGCCCGGTGCAGGCTCAGCGCCAGTCCTACGGCTAGAACGTTTTTGATGATGTCAGCCGGATAGTAGATGGCGTCGGCGAGCACAGCGGTGGAAAATCCCATTCCCTTCAGCAGGAATCCCGCGACCCCACTTGCGTGCAGGATGAGCATGCCCAGCACGGCGACCCCAAATAACCATCCGGCTTTGCGCCTGCGCCGCAGTACCCACGGTGTGAGAAATCCCACTGCGGCGACGGACAGCAGAAACCCCACAATGTAGCCCGCCGAAGGTCCCGCCAGCACGGCCGGACCTGACCGGAAACCGGCAAAAATCGGCAGACCGATCAGCCCGAGCAGAATATACAGCCCGACGGCGGCGGTGCCGCGTCCGAAACCAAGGACAAGTCCGCATAGGGCAACGGCCAGAGTCTGCAGTGTGATCGGAACACCCAAGGGACCGGCGGGAATGCCCGGAACGGCGACCGAAGCGGCCAGTAGTGCTGCGAAGACGGCAATTAGTGCGAGGTCGACGGCGGCCCATCTCGGTCGGCGGCGCAGCGCAGAGCCTGCCGGCGCAGCTGCTCCGGCGCGCTCTGCGGGAGGCTGTGTCTGGTTGGGGTTGGGCATTTTTTAAGCTTTCATCTCGCTCTGCTGGTGCTTCGGTGCCTGTGATGGAAATGATACTTTGCGGCCCGCAGATCGACGGTGCCGCTGCTAAGCCGCGGGCACTGCACATTGTCAGGCGGGCACCTCGTTAGACTGGAAGGGCTGCCCTTGCCGTTTTAGCGCCGGCGCGGTGAGCTGCATCCGTTGAAGTGACTTGCATCCGTTGAAGTGACCCTGAAGTGAAAGGCTACTACCTTGATTATCGTCCAAGACCTTGAGTTACGTGCGGGGGCGCGTTTACTCATGGACGAAGTGTCCTTCCGCGTCGATAAGGGGGACAAGATCGGGCTGGTAGGCCGCAACGGTGCGGGCAAAACCACCCTGACCAAGGTACTGGCCGGCGAGGCCCTTCCCGCGGCGGGCAAGGTGACCCGCAGCGGTGAAATTGGCTACCTGCCGCAGGATCCGCGCACGCCAGACATGGAACAGCTGGCCCGGGACCGGATCCTCTCGGCCCGCAGCCTGGACGTGGTGATCACCAAGCTGCGCGAGACCGAGGCCGACATGGCCAGTGAGGACACCGCCGTGCAGGAGAAGGCGATGGCCCGATACGACCGGATTGAACACGAGTTCCTCAGCAACGGCGGATATGCCGCCGAAGCGGAAGCCGCCGCAATCTCCTCCAACCTGGCACTGCCGGATCGGCTGCTCAACCAGCCGCTGAAAACCCTCTCCGGTGGCCAGCGGCGGCGCGTGGAGCTGGCCCGGATCCTCTTTTCGGGTGCCCAAACCATGCTTCTCGATGAACCAACCAACCACCTTGACGCCGATTCAATCGCCTGGTTACGGGACTTTTTAAAGAACCACGCCGGCGGTCTGATTGTGATCAGCCATGACACCGACCTGTTGGAAGCGACGGTCAATAAGGTCTACAACCTGGACGCCAACCGTGCCACGATCGATCAGTACAACCTCGGTTGGAAGAAGTACCTGGAACAACGCGAAACCGATG
The DNA here is from genome assembly GCF_026627425.1 of Arthrobacter endolithicus. Classification (GTDB taxonomy): domain Bacteria; phylum Actinomycetota; class Actinomycetes; order Actinomycetales; family Micrococcaceae; genus Arthrobacter_M. Next base: position 31,280 of record NZ_JAPNLH010000027.1, on the reverse strand, counting down.
AACGCGCCCGTAAGCGTGAGCGGGCCAACGCGGAGAAGAAGGCCGGCGTCCTGATGGACCAGGCCAATAAGATGCGCGCCAAGGCCTCCAAGGCGGTCGCGGCGCAGAATATGGCCAAGCGTGCCCAGCGGCTGCTCAACGGTTTGCAGGAAGTGCGCGCCAACGACCGCGTGGCGGCCCTGCGCTTCCCGGATCCGTCGCCGTGCGGAAAGACTCCGCTGACTGCCGAAGGGCTGAGTAAGTCCTACGGTTCGCTGGAAATCTTCACCGATGTGGATCTTGCCATTGACAGGGGATCGAAGGTCGTCATTCTTGGTCTCAACGGTGCAGGGAAGACCACCCTGCTGCGGATGCTGGCCGGAGTGGATAAGCCGGACACCGGTGAAGTAATCGCCGGCCATGGGTTAAAGGTGGGCTACTACGCCCAGGAACATGACACCCTGGACACGTCACGTTCGGTGCTGGCCAATATGCGCAGCGCCGCCCCGGACATGGATGACGCAGAGGTCCGCAACATCCTTGGTTCCTTCCTGTTCTCCGGCGACGATGTCGACAAGCCCGCTGGAGTGCTTTCCGGTGGCGAGAAGACGAGACTGGCCCTGGCCACTATCGTGGCGTCCTCGGCCAATGTGCTGCTGCTCGATGAACCGACTAACAACTTGGATCCGGCCAGCCGCGCGGAGATCCTTGGTGCGCTGCGTAACTACAGCGGCGCCGTCGTTCTGGTCAGCCACGACGAAGGCGCGGTCGAGGCGCTGAATCCGGAACGCGTCGTCCTGCTGCCGGACGGCGTGGAGGATCACTGGAACGAGGATTACCTGGACCTGATCACGCTGGCCTAGCGCTAGAAGCCCTGGGCGTCCAGGACCGCGTCTTCTTCCTCCTCGGCCGTGGCACGGCGGCCGGGCCGGCTTGGCCGCGTCGGTCTGCGCTGAACGAAGGCGGATCCTCGGCCGTACGCCTGTTCACTGTCGGCTGCGTCTTCCGATTCCTGATCCGCCAGATAACGGTCCAGCAGCGCCTGCTGACGCGCCGCGTAGCCGTAGCCGACGAAGAAGAGAATGCCGAAAGCGAACCACTGCATCGCGTAGCTCAGATGCGGGCCTTCGTCGATGGAAGGCATCGGGAAAGCTACCGGATCGGTCGCTGCCGCCGGTGTTTCCTGAGTCATCTGGGCGTAAGCGCCGGTCAGAATCGGGTAGCCGAGCTCTTTGGCATAGGCGCTTAGATCAATGGAGGCCAGCTGTCCTGCCGGTGCCCCCCGTTGAAGCGCCGGTTCGCCCGGTCGAAGGCGTGCCAGGACGGTCACGGTTCCGGTGGAAGGCTCCGGGACCGTATCAGGACGGCCGCCCTCATTATTGCCGATTGGCAGCCATCCGCGGTCGATAATGACCGTATCGCCGGTAGTCAGTTTAAGCGGTACCACGACTTCGTAGCCGGGCTGACCGTTCAGCGGGCGGTTCCGCACAACTTTCTGCTCCGCTACGTCGTAGCTGCCGGTAAGGGAAACCTGGCTCCATTCCTTATCCGGTTCGAGCTGTTGGAACAGCGGCCGGGCTTGCCCTGTCGTCAATGGGGCGGCGGAATAGTTGTTGGTGATTTTTGCTATGTCCGCCCGCACCTCGGTCCGTCGATCCAGCTGCCAGAAGCCAAGGCCAACACAGACGGCCGCAAAGATGGCAGCGATCAGCAGATAGCCAAGCCACCGGCCGGTGAGAAGAAATTTGTACATAGGTATGACTAGTGGTCTTTCTCAGTGGATTTCCGTGGATTCCGGATGCGCACCGGCAAGCCCCGGAGCGAGCGGCACCGGCAAAGTTTCACGCCAGAGCCCTCGAGTGCGCAGGTAGTCCTCCAGCCACTGAATATGCTCACCGCATGCAAGCCAGACCTTGCGCCGCTCGGGCGGATGGATTTTCGGGTTGTTCCACAGCAATCGGGATGTCGCCTCGGTGCGGCAGCCGCGCCTGGAACAGACTAATTCTCCGGCCGTCGGCTGGCCGTCCAGCATGTCGAGGAGGTTCATGGTGCCCGACCACCGTCTGCCAGACCGCCGGCGGGGGGATCGTCCTCGGGGTCGGAGGGAATGACTTCACCCTGCAATGTCAGTGATTCCTCGTCGCCGCGGGCCGTGCCCGCGGCACTTTGCGGGTCCGGCCCTTCCAACTGGCCCAGCGGCGCCTGATCCAACAGCGATCCCGCGTGTTCATTGAGGGTGTCGCTGCCACCATTGGCGATGATCACAGCGAACCAGGGCAACGCCACGGCCCCGACTACGGCGATGATCTTGAACCAGCCGGGGAGCACGAAGATCAGGAACAGGCACACCAGCCGAATACTCATGGCCAAGGCGTACTTGACCATGCGACGATGCATGTCATCGCTCTGCGCAATGGGCGCGTCGGTGATGTTGTGCACATCGGCCGAGCCGGTATGGGATTGGTCTTTCGTCGGGCCGGACGCACCGTAGGCGTAACCGGCCGGATGTGCTGCTCTGTTTCTCATCACGCTCCAAGGGCCGTTTACATTCTCGCACTGTAGGGCGGCTGCGGCCAAAGTTGACGCACGGTTTTGTGTTCAACAGCTAGGATTCAATCCGGGAACGATCACGGAGGAATGAATGACTGCAGCAGATACAGGCCCTGCCCGCAAGGGGCAGGCTGAGGGACAAGTGGCGGGGCGCAGCGTGCTGATCACGGGCGGAAACCGCGGCATCGGCCTCGCCATCGCCAAGGCTTTTTTGGCAAACGGGGATCGGGTAGCCGTGACGTGCCGCAGCGAATCAAACCTGCCGGACGGGATTCTCGCCGTGCAGGCGGACGTTACTGATGAGGCGTCTGTGGACACAGCCTTCACGTTGGTGGAAGCGGCCCATGGACCGGTCGAGGTGCTGGTGGCTAACGCTGGAATCACGAAGGACACTCTGTTGCTGCGGATGAGCGAGAGCGACTTCACCTCCGTCATCGACACGAACCTTACGGGGGCGTTCCGTGTCATCAAGCGCGCCTCCCGGGGCATGATCCGCCTACGCAAGGGCAGAATCGTGCTCATCTCCTCGGTCACCGGCCTCTACGGCGCGCCGGGCCAGATTAACTATTCTTCGTCCAAGGCCGGCTTGGTCGGCATGGCACGGTCGCTGACCCGGGAACTGGGCTCGAGGGGCATCACTGCCAACGTGGTCGCACCGGGATTTATCAATACGCAGATGACCGCTGAATTGCCCGAGGACACGCAAAAGAACTACCTGGCAACCATCCCGGCCGGCCGTTTCGCGGAGCCGGAGGAAGTAGCCCAGGTTGTCCGCTGGATCGCCAGCGACGAAGCGGCCTACATATCCGGCGCGGTGATTCCGGTCGACGGCGGCCTCGGCATGGGGCACTAGACCTGAAGTACTGGGCACCAAGCCCAGCAGTATTCAGCACAGCATCATTCGGGGCAGAAGTAGTCTGTTCAGTTGCAGCAAGTACCGAAGCAGTTTCTTGGAGGTTTATAGATGGGCCAGTTCGAAGGTAAGACAGCAATTGTCACGGGATCCTCACGCGGTATTGGTGCCGAAGTAGCGAAGCTGCTGGCTGCCCAGGGGGCCGCCGTCGTCGTCAACTACCGTCAGAAGGCGCCGCGGGCGGACAAAGTGGCGGCCGGAATTAAGGCCGCCGGCGGCCGGGCCGTGGCGGTCGGTGCGGATCTGACCACGCAGGAGGGTGTGCACGCCCTTGTCAGCGCCGCGATGGAGAATTTCGGTTCCTTGGACCTGCTGGTGCTCAATGCCTCCGGCGGGATGGAATCCGGGGTGCAGGAGGACTATGCGCTCAAGCTCAACCGGGACGCACAGGTGAACATGCTCAACGCCGCAGTAATGCTGATGCCGGAGGGGTCACGGGTTGTCTTTGTCACCAGCCACCAGGCGCATTTCATCGACACGGTGCCCACCATGGCGGACTATGAGCCGGTAGCGCGAAGCAAGCGCGCAGGGGAGGATGCGCTTCGGGACCTGATCCCACAGCTGACCAACCACGGTATTTCACTTGTGGTGGTTTCCGGGGACATGATTGAAGGCACTGTCACTGCCACGTTGCTGGACCGGGCGAATCCGGGGGCCATCGAGGCACGTCGCACCGAGGCCGGCCGACTGTATTCGGTGGAGGAGTTTGCCGCCGAGGTCGCGGCCATGGCCGGGGCGGATGTCGAAACTGGCCATACCGAATACGTCGGCGGCGCGGATTACTTTCCGGCGGCGCCGGAGCAGCACCAGCCTTAGCAGCTCAGTGCCAGCCGCTCGGTCCTGGTTTTAGCACCGCCATGGTCCTGGTCGGCTCAAATGCCGGCCAGGACCAGCGCCACGTCCAAGTCGGGAAGGTTGATCTGCGCATCGGCGGCCGCCCGCACCGCGGGTTTAGCGTTGTAGGCGATGCTCAGTCCGGCCGCTTCCATCATGTCCAGGTCGTTGGCGCCGTCGCCGATAGCCACGGTGCAGGAGAGCTCGATACCCTCGGTGCGGGCCCACTGACGCAGCGACGTTGCCTTCGCGGCCCGGTCGACGACGGCACCGACAACCCTCCCGGTGAGGACGCCGTCCACAATCTCCAGTTCATTGGCCAGGGCATAGTCCAAGTCCAGGGCCTTGGACAGCGGGGACAGGAGCTGGGAGAAGCCTCCGGAGACGGCTCCGACAACGTGGCCGGCGGCACGGGCTACTCGGACCAGGCGGTCGGCACCCTTACTGAGCTTGATCGTACGGCCGACCTCGGCCAGTACCGTGTCCGGAAGTCCGGCCAGCGTTGCAACGCGGGCATGCAGACTTTGCGCGAAGTCCAGTTCGCCGCGCATTGCAGCTTCGGTAACCGCGGCGACCTCCGCCCCGGTACCGGCATGGGCGGCCAGTAACTCGATGACTTCCTGCTGGATCAGTGTGGAGTCCACATCCAGCACAATAAGTTTGCGCTTCGCCCGCCGCAGCGCGGCGGGCACGACGGCCGTATCAACCCTGACCACTCCAACCCTGGCCCTAGCCGCCCCGGCCGTGCCAGCTTGGTCGGCCCCGGCATCGGTCCCGCCAGGTCCTTTGGCGTCGGCTGCAGCCAGAGAGGCGCGGATCTGCCGCAGGTCAGCCGGACCGGCCGCTGCGACTTCCATGACGCAAAACTCATAGCCGGGACGGCTGCCCGAATGCTCGCTGAGCATTCTGGCGCCACAACCGGCGAGAGTGCTGCGGATCTGTTCCAACGCGGCAGCTGGCAATGACTGGCCATAACTGACCGCGGTGTAGGTAGAGGGCATACGCGACATCCTACCGGCGCGGCGGTACTGCGCAGCCGGGCCCACGGGCCGATGGCGTTCGCTACGGCCCGCGGTTGGCGTTGCTGCCCGGATTTGGCCTAGTGTCTTTCTTTATGAGCGATGTTCTTGAATTGGCCGGTGTCAGCGTGGTCCGTGGCAGCAAAAAACTGTTGGACACGGTGGACTGGCAGGTCAGGGAGGGCGAGCGCTGGGTGGTGATGGGTCCAAACGGTGCTGGAAAAACCACCTTGCTGCAGATCGCCGCGGCACGAATCCACCCCAGCAGCGGAGTAGCAGGCATTCTCGACGAGGTTCTCGGAGCGGTTGACGTCTTCGAGCTCCGTCCCCGGATCGGGCTCGCCTCGGCCAACCTGGCGGCACAAATCCCCGGTCACGAAAAGGTGCTTGACGTTGTCGTGACAGCGTCCTACGGCGTCACGGGCCGGTGGCGTGAGGCGTATGAGCGCGCCGACGAGCGCCGGGCCTTCCACCTGCTGGAGGAGTGGGGCATGTCCACCTTCATGAACCGGAACTTTTCCTCGCTCAGCGAAGGCGAACGCAAGCGGGTTCAAATAGCGCGGGCCCTGATGACCGATCCCGAATTGTTGTTGCTGGACGAGCCGGCCGCAGGCCTGGACCTCGGTGGACGCGAAGACCTGATCCGCCGGCTCAGCTCGCTGGCCGCTGATGAGGACGCTCCGGCCCTAATTCTGGTCACGCATCATGTGGAGGAAGTTCCGCCGGGATTCACCCATGCACTGTTACTGCGGGACGGCGCCGTTGTGGCGCAGGGCCCGCTGTCTGAGGTGCTCACGGAGGAGCACCTGAGCGCCACGTTCGGCCTGCCGTTGAAGGTCACCAGCCAGAACGGCCGTTTCGCCGCAGTGGCGCGCTGACCCCGCTCCGCCAACCAACCGTCCCGCTAGCAGCAGTCCGTTAGGACCTTCCTCCGTGGAACCTGTGCACGCCATCTTCATCCTCCTCGGCGGACTCTGGGCCGGCACGATCAATTCGGTCGTCGGCTCCGGGACGCTGGTGACCTTCCCCATCCTGATTGCCCTCGGCTACGCACCCGTCATGGCCACTGTCAGCAACGCAATGGGACTGATCGCCGGCGGCGTCTCCGGCGTTATCGGCTACCGCCGCGAGCTTGCCGGCATGCGCGCCAACCTTCTCCGGCTGTTGCCGGCCTCGCTGCTGGGCGGCATAACGGGCGCATTCCTGTTGTTGCACCTGCCGGAAAGTGTCTTCGGAGTTGTCGCACCTTTCCTGATCGTCTTGGCGCTGGCCATGGTCATCCTGCAGCCGAAGCTGCAGCGCTGGGTGAAGAAACGTGCCGAAGCGAACGACGGCGTCCCGCACCGCTCGCACGCGATCGTCATGACGGCGCTGGTCTACTTCGCCGGCGTCTACGGGGGATACTTTGTCGCGGCCCAGGGTATTCTGCTGGTCGGGATTCTGGGGATCTTCATGACCGGCACCTTGCAGAACGCCAACGCCGTGAAGAATGTGCTGTCCCTGGCGGTAAATTTGATTGCCGCGGTCTCCTATCTGCTCTTTGCGCCGGAAAAGATCATCTGGGCCGTCGTCGCACTTATTGCCGCCAGCTCGCTGGTCGGCGGCTTCGTAGGTTCACGGATCGGTCGCCGGCTTTCCCCACTGGTTCTCAGGCTGGTCATTGTCACCCTCGGCAGCGTGGCCCTGTATTTTATGGTGGCAAAACTGGTCACGGCCTGATGATCATCGAACTGCACGACGCTGCAGACCCCCGCGTGGCCGATTACACGGGGTTGACGGACGTCCAGTTGCGCCGGGTCCGCGAGCCGGCCGAGGGCCTGTACATTGCGGAGAGCCCGCGTGTGTTCCGCCGCGCGCTGGCCGCCGGCCATAGGCCTCGATCCTTTTTGATGACCCGCAAATGGGTGCCGGACGTGGAAGATGTGCTGGCCGCGTACCCGGACGTTCCGGTCTTCGTGGGCAGCCCGGAGCTGCTGGAGAAGGTCATCGGCTTCAACCTCCACCGCGGTGCGCTGGCCGCGATGCATCGGCCGGCGGCGGCTCCGCTGTCTTGGGCGCTCGATGGCGCACGCCGGATCGCGGTGCTCGAGGACATTGTGGACCAGACGAATCTTGGCGCCATTTTCCGTTCCGCGGCCGCGCTCGATGTGGACGCGGTGCTGATTAGTCCGCGCTGCGGGGACCCGCTGTACCGCAGGAGTATCCGCGTGAGCATGGGGACGGTGTTCCAGATTCCGTGGGTCCGAGTGGATGACTGGCCGGGTGCACTGACTCTTTTGCGCCAACACGGGTTTATCACGGCGGCCTTGGCCTTGGCTCAGAACGCCATCACTCTTGAGGAACTGGCCGATCGTCGGCACAGCCGGCTGGCCCTGGTATTGGGGACCGAGGGGGAGGGGCTCGCCGCAACCACGCTTGCCGCCGCGGACTGTACCGTCCGGATCCCGATGGGCCGCGGCGTCGATTCGCTTAACGTGGCAGCCGCGGCTGCCGTAGCCTTCTGGGCGTGCCGGCCCGCGCAGTAAATCGTCTGCGACGGAAGGGCACGGGCGCTGATCGACAGGAGATTCAACGAGCTGAACGCTATGCGGGTCGTGGCGTCGACTATGACAGTCAACGCGGCATCGCGCAGGGTGATGGCGCGCTCCTAATCATCGAATTGGGGATACTTCGTGCCAGCGATAGTATGGAGTGCTGGTCCTCTGTGGCCGCTTTTTGCTCCACCCCCGCGCGCTGGCAAAATCCAGGCGACTATCTCGAAGGTAAACACCGTGAAGACTAACACTCACCCGAAGTACGAAGCCGTCGTGTTCAACGACCTGGCGTCCGGCACGAAATTCCTGACCCGTTCAACGGTCGGCTCCAGCAAGACCATCGAGTGGGAAGACGGCAACACGTACCCCATCATCGACGTCGAAATTTCCTCGGAGTCGCACCCGTTCTACACGGGCAAGCAGCGCATCATGGACAGCGCCGGCCGGGTGGAGCGCTTCAACGCCCGCTTCGCCGGATTCGGCAAGAAGTAGCCTGCCCACAGTTCAAATCGATTCCATGAGGGTCCGTGCCAGGGGGTGCGGGCCCTTTTTGGTGCAAGGCTCTTTTGGCGGAATCTGCCCGTGCTTGGGATGATGGAACCATGGCACCACAATTTCACGGCGAGTACAAAGTACACGGCGGCAAGCTGGTCGTGGCGGATTTCGACGTCACCGGCTCGGTGCTGACGGATGTATCGATCAGCGGTGATTTTTTCCTCGAGCCGGACGAGGCACTGACGGCCATAAATGACGCCCTGAACGGGCGCGATGCCGCCGCTCCCGCCGCCGCGCTGGCCGCCGCCATCGACGCCGCCCTGCCTGTCGGCGTTGTTCTCTTCGGTTTTTCGTCCCAGGCGGTCGCCATTGCGGTCCGCCGCGGGCTGGCTCTGGCGACGAGCTGGTCCGATCATCAGTGGGACGTCGTTGGCCCCATGGTGCTGCCCACCGAGGTCAACGTGGCCCTGGATGAGGTGCTCACCGAAGAGGTGGGAGCCGGACGTCGAAATCCCACGCTGCGGTTCTGGGACTGGCAGGAGCCCTCCGTGGTGATTGGCAGCTTCCAGTCGCTGCGCAATGAGATCGATCCGGTTGGCGTGGATGAATTCGGCATCAAGGTGGTGCGCCGGATCAGCGGCGGCGGGGCGATGTTCATGGAGGCAGGAAACTGCATCACCTACTCGCTGTATTTGCCGCAATCACTGGTGGACGGCCTCAGCTTCGCCGATTCCTATCCGTTCCTGGACAGTTGGGTTATGGCCGCACTGGAATCCCTGGGCATCAAAGCGTTTTACGTTCCGTTGAACGACATCGCCACCGAGCAGGGCAAAATCGGCGGGGCCGCGCAGAAACGCCTCGCCAACGGCGCCATGGTCCACCACGTAACGATGTCCTATGACATTGACGCTGACAAAATGGTGAAGGTGCTGCGGATCGGGAAGGAAAAGCTCTCGGACAAGGGCACGACGTCGGCAAAAAAGCGGGTGGATCCGCTCCGCCGGCAGACGGGTCTGGCCCGGGCGGACATTGTTGCCCGGATGATGGCCACGTTCACGGCGCGCTACGGCGCCCGCCGGACCGAACTGACAGAGAATGAACTGACCCAGGCGCGCGCGCGGGTGGGCAGCAAGTTCGGAACCGAACAGTGGCTCGCACGGGTCCCATGATGCGCTGGTCCTGGGTTCTTGGCGGCGCTGTGCGGACGCTGCCCACGGGTTCTTTTTCCTTCGTAATGGCCTCGGGGATCGTTTCGACGGCGTTTGCCGCCGTGGGCTGGTCCGTGCCGTCGGCGATCCTGCTGGTCATTGCCGTCGCAGGGCTGCTGATTCTGGCCGCCATGACCGTGTGGCGTTTCGCGGTGTTCCGCTCCGAGGTCCTCCTTGACGCGCGCAATCCGGTCCGCGCGTTCGGATTTTTCACCATAGTGGCCGCCATCAACGTCGTTGGTGTCCGGTTGTATTCATCTGCGTCGCCGACGCTGACCATTGTCCTTGCCGCGCTCAGCGTCCCACTGTGGCTCCTGTTCACCTATGGTCTGCCCGGGAATTTAATGCTGCGTCCGCTCGCCGGGCCGGTCGCCGGGAAGGTAGACGGCAGCTGGTTCCTCTGGGTGGTGGGTACCCAGTCGCTTGCCACGGCAGCGGCAACGATCGGCGGCGGTAGCCGGAGCCCTGTGCTGGCCGCGATCGCCGTTGCTCTGTGGGGGATCGGAGTCCTGCTTTACCTGATGCTGGCCACCTTGGTCACACTGCGTCTGTTGACGGTGCCGAGCAAGCCCAGCAGCTTTACGCCGTCGTACTGGATTTACATGGGAGCTACGGCCATCACAGTGCTTGCGGGCTCACGGATTTTGCTGCTGCCGCAGGACCTGCCGGTGATGGCCGCCACGGTCGCGGTGGTCTCTGGCCTGACGTACATGCTGTGGGCCTTCGGTGCCTGGTGGGTGCCGTTACTGGTGATTTTTGGTCTTTGGCGGCACCTTATGCACCGTGAACCAGTCCGCTACGAGGCGGGTCTGTGGAGTATCGTCTTTCCGCTGGGAATGTACTCGGTGGCGAGCATGCACTTCGGCGCAGCGGCCCGGCTTCCCCTGCTGGTGAGCATCGGGGAAGCCGGAACGTGGGTCGCAGGTGCCGCGTGGCTGATTGTCGCAGCCGCTATGGCGTACGCCGGTTACTGCCGGCTTCTTGGGCGGCCAGCGCCCGTAACAAGTGGTCCCGCTGCTCCACAATGATGCGGCGTAGGGCGGCCGGCGCATGCTCGTTCGCGGCGAGCCAGCGATCGGTGCGCACCACCACCGGATGCTCCAGGGGATTGCCCTTCAAATCCTGTACGGCCGGGTACAGCCCTCGGACGATCCGACTTGACAACTCAATGCTCCGGTCCGCCCAGACCTCAGCGATCATCCCAAAGTAGGGCTCCAGGTATGGGGCCAGCAGCTCTGGGGGAGCCTGCACGAAACCTTCGACGGCGGCGCTGAGCAGTGCATTGGACAGTTTCGTTTCCGGCACAGCGGAGCGCCAGACGTTCGCCTTTACCGCCGCGACGGGACGGGCCGCGGCGGCCCGCTGGTGCCCGGCGCGGGCAGAACTTGAATCATCCCGCGCCAATTCGGCGTCAAGCTCTGCCTCCGTGGCATAACCGGTGGCGGCCAGCGCCAGCCACAGGCTCCAGCGCAGCTCGGAGTCGGCAGTGAGGCCCTTGACCGCAGAACCGCCCGTGCCGGCTTCACCGTTGAGCAGGGCCGTAATCAGCGGAACGGCCTCCTGCGTATCGGCGCCAAGAGCGGCCAGGCTTCGGGCCCAGACCAGCTGCCGGTCCGAGCCCGGCTCGGCCGCGTGCAGCCCATCAACGACGGCGGTAAGCAGCTCCCGGCGAACGTCATCACGCTCCGGTGCCGGGCAGTACCGCTGTGTGGCAAAACGTGCATTCTCGAGCAGCGAAGCCAATAGGCCCACATCCGCCTCGTCGGCCGCAAACCGGCGGACGGCCCGGATGTAGTCCACCGCAGGGAGCACGGCATCCCGGGCCGCGTTCCACAGTGCGGACCAGCACAGGGTGCGGGTCATCGGATCGGTGACCTTATTTAAATGTCCTAGGACGGTGGCTTGCGATACCGGGTCCAGCCGTACCTTGGCGTAGCTGAGATCTTCGTCGTTGAGCAGCAGCAGCGCGGGCTGCGGTTGCCCAATCAAGGACGTGACCACAGTTTCCTGTCCAGCCACGTCCAACGGGACACTTAAGGTCCGGACCAGCCTGCCCTCCTGGTCGAAGTCGTACAGCCCAAGTTTCAGCAGATGCGGCCGGGGCCGCTCTTCGCCGGTGACCGGATCTGCCGCCTCCTGGACGATCGTGACGGCACTGAGCACGCCGTCGTCGGACTGCACCCGGGCCGACAGAGTGGAGATCCCCGAGGTCTCCAACCACTGCGCGGACCAGTCCCGCAGGTCCCGGCCGGACGCGGCACTCAGCGCTCCCAGCAGGTCCGTCAATTGTGTATTGCCGAATTCGTGGTCCCGAAAGTACTGTCGCGATCCAGTAGTGAAGGCCGCAAAACCGACGTAGGCCACCAGCTGTTTGAGCACCGAGGCACCCTTGGCGTAGGTGATGCCGTCAAAGTTCTGCTTGGCGGCCTCCAGATCCCGGATATCGGCCACAATCGGGTGGGTGCTGGGCAACTGGTCCTGCACATAGGCCCACGCCTTGCGCCGGTTAGCGAAGAGGACCCACGACTGATCGCGCCAGCCAGTCACCTCGCTGACCGCCAGCGTACCCATGAAGTCCGCAAATGATTCCTTAAGCCAGAGATCATCCCACCAAAACATCGTGACCAAATCGCCAAACCACATATGCGCCATCTCATGCATGATGGTGTTGGCGCGCAGCTGATGCTGGGTATCGGTGGCGCGGGAGGTGAAGACGTAGCTGTCCGTGAACGTCACCAGACCCGGATTCTCCATCGCGCCCAGATTGTATTCGGGTACGAACGCCTGGTCATATTTGCCGAACGGGTAGGCGTAATCGAACAGCTCATTGAAATACGTCAGCCCCGCCTTGGTGATGTCGAAAATCTCCGCGAAATCGAAGCTTCCGGCAATGGACGCCCGGCAATAGGCCGCCAGCGGGACCTCAAGGTCGTACCTACCGTGCCGCCAGCTGTCCTGTGCCTTGAAGTACGGTCCGGCCAGAATCGTGGTGATATAGGTGGAGATGGGCAAGGTCGGTGCGAAGTCCCACCGGCTTGCTTCAGGATGCGCCGACGGTGCGTCGCTGCCGGCCGATGCTGCGGCAGTTGCGTGTTCTGCAGCTGTCAGTTCTACTGGGGTGCAGGAGCGCTGGACACCGTTGGAGGCTACCTCCCAGCCCGACGGCGCCGTGATGTGGAAGGTGAACGGGGCCTTCAGGTCCGGCTGCTCAAAGTTGGCGAAAACCCGGCGGGCGTCCGCGGGCTCATACTGGGTGTAGAGGTATGTTTGGCCATCGGCCGGGTCCACGAACCGGTGCATGCCCTCACCGCTGCGCGAATAAAGCGCCGTGCCGGTGACGGTGACCTCATTGTCACCGAGCAGGTTGGGGAGCATAATCCGGGCGTCGTCAACGACGGCGGCCGGATCAAGCTCGGTGCCGTTGAGGTTCACCGTGAGCACATCCGCTCCGATGAAATCCAGGAAAGTTTCCGCCCCCGGCCGTGCCGCGGTGAACCTGATGACACTTCGAGTGCCAAAAACCGGGACTGCCGGATCCTCGGCCTGGGTTAGATCGACGGAGACGTCATAATCCCGAATGGAGATCAGGGACGAGCGGACGGCGGCTTCATCGCGGCGCAGATTCTGATTGGACATCCATCCATTCAATCACGGGCCTTATCGGCGGCTGGCCTGGCAAAGCGGGCACCGCGCGACGGCTGCGTGATAACTGCTGTGCTGTGTTCATAGAATGTCGCCTTTACATGAACTGCACGGCAGCGTAGCCGAGGCAGGCGATCAGCAGCCAGGCACACAGGGCCATCGCGGAGGCCCGGAGGCCGCTGTGCAGCAACTCGCGGATTCGGACCGAGGAGCCCAAACCGAACAACGCCGCACCGAGTGCAACGTCCTGCAGCAGGTTGCCCAGTGCTAAGCCGGCCGGAGAGACCCAGCCGAGTGTCCGCAGGGCTATGGTGATCAGGAAACCCAGGACAAACAGCGGTATCACGGGTGGAAATTTCGCGGTTGGGGCGCTGCGGACCAGGCGATTGCGGCTGCGTCGTTCCCAAAGCCCGGCCGCTGCCACCATCGGGGCCAGCAGTAGCACGCGCGTCAGCTTGATCACTATGGCGGCGCTCAGCGCCACGGCTCCCGCCGTTTGGGCGGTAGCGACAACCTGCCCCACATCGTGGACCGAGATGCCCGTCCACCGCCCGAACCCCAAAGCGTCCAGTCCCAGCGGGGTCATCAGCAGTGGCAGGACGCCGATGGCGAGAGTGCCGCAGAGGGTCACCAGTGCCACCGGAAGCACCGTGTCCTGTTGTTTCGTACCCTTCACCGCTGCCATCGCACCGATAGCGGACGCTCCGCAAATGGAGAAGCCGGTGGCGATGAGCAATGGGGCATCCCCGCGGAGCCGGAACAACTTGCCGAACCCGTAGGTCCCTGCGAAACTCAGCAGCACCACCGTGACCACCAACACCGCTGTCAGCCAGCCCAAATTCATGACGTCAGCCAAACTAAGCTTGAGCCCGAGCAGGACTATGCCGGTCCGCATCAGGTGTTTCCCGGCGAAATGCAGTCCAGGCCGTAGAACCCCCGCGACGAGAGGCGCGGCACCCGGTAAGTTCGCGGCGAGAATTCCCAACACCACAGCTACAGTCATGGCGGGCAGCGCGGGGACCAACAAATGGACCAGCAGTGCCAACGCGACGGCCACCAGTGCGGCCAAGAGACCTGGCAGTAAGGGTTTGGCGGCGGTCATAATAGGAGTACGGAGCAGTGTCATGGGGTTCTTTGGCTCACCAGTTGCTGGGTTTGTAGTCCTTGAGGAAAACGCCGTACTGGTCCTCACCCGTCTCGCCGCGCACAATAGGGTCGTAAACCCGTGCTGCCCCGTCCACCAGGTCCAGGGGGGCATGGAAGCCTTCTTCAGCCAGCCGGACCTTGGTGAAATGCGGCCGCTCGTCAGTAATCCACCCGGTGTCCACGGCTGTCATCAGGATCCCATCCGCGTCCAGCATTTCCTGTGCACTGGTGCGGGTCATCATGTTCAGAGCAGCCTTGGCCATATTCGTGTGCGGGTGACCGGGCCCCTTGTAGGCTCGGGAAAACTGGCCCTCCATCGCGGAGACGTTCACAATATATTTGCGATGGGCCGTCGATCGCCGCATCGCGGGCCGCAGCCGGGAAACCAGTAGGAAGGGAGCCGTAACATTGCACAGCTGAACCTCGAGCATCTCCAGCGGATCCACCTGGTCCACCACCTGCGTCCAGCTGTTGATGCTGGCCAGGTCCGGCACCAGCCCGCCGGCGTCGATAGCAGTGCCTGCAGCCAAACGCTCGGGTGAGGCCGAGCCCATCGAGAGGGCCAGCGCTGTAATGTTGTCCCCGGCCAGCACTGGGTGCTCCAGCACCTGGCTTGCCAGTGCCAGCGGGTGCTTGTCATGGGCATGGCCGAATGAGACGAGCTCAGGCATCGGCCGGTCGGCGGGCAGCGGTTCCAGCTCGGCATCTACCAGCGGTTGATAGGCGTTCCCGGACCGCCGCACGGTCTGAGCCGCATTGTTGATGATAATGTCCAGCGGACCGGCCTCATTCAGCGAATCCGTTAGTGCCATCACCTGCGCCGGATCGCGCAAATCGATACCGACGATTCTGAGCCGGTGCAGCCAGTTGGCGCTGTCTTCCATGCCGGCAAAGCGGCGTGCGGCATCCTTCGGGAAGCGCGTTGTGATGGTGGTATGTGCGCCGTCCCGGAGCAGTCGCAGGGCGATGTACATCCCGATTTTTGCTCTGCCGCCCGTCAGCAGCGCCCGCCTCCCGCGCAGATCGGTGCTGGCGTCCCGTTTCCCGTGATTAAAGCCGGCGCACGCGGGACACAACTGATGGTAGAAGGCGTCCACCTGCGTATATTGCTGCTTGCAGATATAGCACGCCCGGGAGCGCAACAGCGTCCCGGCGACTTCGCCCGTGGCTGACGTCTTGAGTTTGTTGCCCCGGGTTTCGTCATCGATCCGGTCAGGCGCCGCCGTCGCGGTGCGCGCCAGCACAATGCGATCGGCCTCGTTGACAGCGTCGCGTTTGACCACCCGGCGGTGTCGTTTGACCGCTTTGAACATCTTGCCTGTGGCGCGTCGCACCTGGATATAGTCGGGGTGTTCTTCGTCGTAGACGTGGATGGCGTTGAGGACTTTTAGACAGGACGCTATATCCTCGGGAGTCAGCTGCGGGGGAGTCACCCCACAATTTTACAGGATCCGGCCAGCGTCCCCCGCCCGCACGGCATGAAAATAGCTCCGTGAGATCTTTTCCGCGGACTCGCGCACCTCCGGCTGGCGTTCTCCGGCTATCAGCACCGCTTCGGGGATAGCCGCAGATGCATGCCGGGCCAGCTCACGCTCTCGGTCGTCCGGCTCAGGCACGTGCTGGTCCTTACTGAGCACCGTCAGCCCTGAATCCGTCACCGTGTAGCCGCGGCTTCGGTCAAGTTCGTGATCCAGTCCTATCGTTGCTCCGGCGGGGACCCTCACGTTTTTGTCAAGGATGGCCCGCTTGACGACCGCCCCGGCACCGATGACCACGTTGTCTATCAGCACCGAACTGACAACCCTGGCTCCGGCACCCACGAAGACACCATGCGATAGGACGCTATGCTCCACGATGCCTCCGGAAATCAAGACGCCGCTGGAGACGATGGAGTCCATGGCGATGCCAACAGTGTTATATTCGCCGCGAACGAACTTAGCCGGCGGGTCAACACTCTGCCGGGTAAAGATCGGCCACTCGCTGTTGTACAGATTGAAGACCGGCAGCGGGGAAATCAGATCCATCTGTGCGTCATAGTAGGAATCGATCGTCCCCACATCGCGCCAGTAGGTGCGGTCACGGTCCGTGGCACCGGGGATATCGTTGACGGTGAAGTCGTAGGCAAAGGCCTCGCCGCGGTCCACGAAGTACGGAATGATGTCGCCGCCCATATCGTGCTTCGTATCCAGGCGCTGGGCGTCGTGATGCAGGGCCTCGACCAGGGCATCAGTATCGAAGACGTAGTTGCCCATGGACGCTAGAAACTGCGTGGGATCGGCGGCGAGCCCCGGCGTCGTCGCGGGCTTCTCCACAAAGGCCGAGATCTTTTGGTACGTCTCTGCAGCCGCGCTTCCACCGGCCACTTCGATGACGCCAAACTGATCTGCCATGGTCAGCGGCTGACGCACCGCAGCAACGGTGGCCCTGGCACCGGAGTCCACGTGGCTGCGCACCATCTGCGCAAAGTCCATCCGGTACACGTGATCGGCCCCGACCACGACAACAATATCCGGCACGGCATCGCGGATGAGGTTAAGCGACTGATAGATGGCGTTGGCGCTGCCCAGAAACCAGCTCTTGCCGACCCGTTGCTGCGCAGGAACGGACGCAACATAGTTGCCCAGCAGGGTGGACAACCTCCACGTCTCGGAAACGTGCCGGTCAAGGCTATGGGACTTGTACTGCGTGAGAACGACAACCTTCAGATAACCGGAGTTGGCCAGATTCGAGAGGGCAAAGTCAATCAGACGGTAACCGCCTGCGAACGGCACCGCCGGTTTCGCGCGGTCCGCGGTGAGCGGCATCAGCCGCTTCCCCTCGCCGCCGGCGAGGACAATTGCCAGAACTTTCTTATTCCTATAGCTCATGGCCATACCCCCTAGACAATGATGACGGCGAGTTTCCGCCCCCGGCTGGTGGCCGGTGCTCTTCACACTAGATCAAAAGCGCCGAAACCGGCTACCTTGAGAGAGTGCGAATCGATATTGTGACCAAAGAGTTCCCGCCCGAAATCTACGGTGGTGCCGGAGTGCACGTAGCTGAGCTGAGTCGGGTGCTGGCCCGCGAGGTGGATCTGCGGGTGCATGCCTTCGGTGGGGCACGGCCGGAGGACTATCATGGCGCCACGGTAAGTTCGTATCCTTCCCCTGCAGGCCTGGCCAACGCCAATGCGGCGCTGCAGACCCTCGGGGTCGACCTGCAGATAGTGCCGGATATCGCTGGCGCCGATTTGGTCCATTCGCATACCTGGTATGCCAACATGGCCGGGCACCTGGCGGCGTTACTGCACGGAATCCCGCACGTGCTCAGCGCCCACTCGTTGGAGCCGCTGCGGCCCTGGAAGGCCGAGCAGCTCGGCGGGGGTTACGCGGTGTCATCCTGGGTGGAGAAGACCGCCTATGAGGCCGCGGCTGCCATCATTGCCGTCTCTGATGGCATGCGCCAGGATATTCTGCGCTGCTATCCTCAGGTGGATCCGGCACGGGTAAAGGTTGTGCATAACGGCATCGACGTCGCTGCCTGGCAACGGGATGAGACCGACGACGTCGTCACCTCGCTCGGCATCGATCCCGGACGTCCCAGCGTGGTCTGGGTGGGACGGGTGACCCGGCAGAAGGGCGTACCGTATCTGCTGAAAGCGGCGGCGCTGCTGCCGCCTGAGGTGCAGATAGTGCTCTGCGCCGGTGCGGCCGACACCCCCCAGCTTGGCGCCGAGGTCAACTCGCTGATTGAGGGGCTGCGGCGCGAACGCGACGGCGTCGTCGTCATAGAGCGCATGCTGCCGCGCAACGAGCTGATTCAGGTGCTCAGCCACGCCACCGTCTTCGCCTGCCCGTCCATCTACGAGCCGCTCGGTATCGTCAACCTCGAAGCCATGGCCTGCGGCGCCGCCGTCGTCGCAAGCGCCACCGGGGGCATCCCCGAGGTAGTGGACGACGGTGTGACCGGTCTGCTGGTTCCGTTGGAACAAGTCAATGACGGCACTGGGACGCCGCTGGATCCGGACAGGTTTGTCAGCGACTTCGCGGACGCGCTGATTTCAGTACTGAAGGATCCGGCACGGGCCCGCACTATGGGTGAGGCAGGACGGGCCCGGGCCCGCGAACTCTTTTCCTGGGACTCGATAGCGGAAGCTACCTTGGATGTCTACCGCTCCGTTCTCTGACCTCGGTACGGGGATCACGGGTGCACCCGGTGGCTGGACGCCAAATACGCCTGTGGCGCACGTTCATATATCTACTTCTGGATGCCTATTTCGCGGCGGCACGCTGCTTGAGCAGGAGGACCTTTTCATCCATCGGGGCCGTCCCGCTGGCGCGCTGGCGTCGGAAGTAGTCCGCTGCTTCATCCTGGCGGGACTTCTCAATCCCGGCGGCAATCGGAGCCCGCAGATGGTCCGGGCCATAGCCGAAGGCATCCACCAGGTCCAGCGCGTGCGGCCGGAGCTTGGCCAGCAGCCGGTTGATGTACCCGCCGACGGTGCGGGCGCGCTGCATGGAAATCCGGCCGTTCATCAGGTACCAGGAGAGGTGCTTTTCAATCAGGCTGAGCCCGAACAGATCACGGAGCCACGTCAGGACTTCCTTTGTTCCCGGGTCCTCAACGCGGCTCAGGCCTTCGGTAAAGGCTTCCCACTGCAGTAATTGAGCGTGTGCCCGTGCCGCCTCTATCAGATCGTTCTGGTGGCGGTTGAAAACTCCAGCGGCGCTGGGCTGCGGAAGTTTCGCGGCATCCTTGAGCGCACCGGCTACCTCGGCAACCATGGTCTGGACGCGTTCGGTCAGCAGGGCACGTTGGCCGTCCTCGCCGCGCAGCGCGAGCACCGACTTCTGCACCGAGCCGCTGTCCGCCACAAACTGTGCCACCTGACGAAGCCCGGTTTTATTCAGCGTGAGGTCCGCTGCCTGGCTGAAGGCGTAGCGTGCAAGTACGCCGAAGTCGACGCTGCTGAATTCACGGGCGTAGTCCGCCAGTAAACGCTTGGCCACCAGCTGGAGCAGCACCGTGTTGTCGCCCTCAAAGGTGGTGTAAATATCCAGATCCGCCCGCAGCGAGGCGAACCGGTTCTCAATCATGAACCCCGCACCGCCGCAGGCCTCCCGACACTCCTGCAGGGTGTCCAGTGCATGCCAGGTGGACATGGATTTCAGGGCGGCCGCCAGCGTCTCCAGATCCTGCCGGTCCGCGTCTGTGTCCTGGGTGCCGGAAAAGACACCGTCAAATTTTTCCAGCAGTTGCTCGTGGGCGAAGCTGGCAGCGTAGGTCGTGGCCAGGCGCGGCAGCAGGCGGCGCTGATGGCGCTGGTAATCCAGCAGTACTTCCTCCTCGGTCTCCGAGGCAGCGTTGAACTGGCGGCGTTCGGTGGCGTACTGCACCGCAATTTTCAGGGCTACCTTGCTTGCCGCTACGGCAGCTCCATCCAGTGAAACACGCCCCTGGACAAGGGTTCCGAGCATCGTGAAGAACCGTCGGCCGGGGCTGGCAATTGGCGAGCTGTAGCTGCCATCGGCAGCCACATCGCCGTAACGGTTGAGCAGGTTTGTCCGCGGTATTCGTAGGTCACTGAAGTGCAGCTGACCATTGTCGATCCCGTTTAGCCCGCCCTTGATGCCGTCGTCCTGACCACCTACCCCCGGGAGGAACTCTTGAGTGGCAGGGTCCCTGAGCTCGACATAAAAGGCATGCACGCCGTGGTTGACTCCCTTGGTGATGAGTTGCGCAAAGACGACGGCGGCGAGTCCGTCCACGGCCGCATTGCCGATGTACTCCTTCCAGGCGGCGCGGAAGGGTGTGTTGATGACGAACTCATCGGTTGCGGGATCGAAGGTCGCTGTGGTGCCGATCGAGGCGACGTCGGAACCGTGACCGATTTCGGTCATGGCAAAGCAGCCGGGAATGTCCAGGTTCATGATGCCTGGGAGCCATTTATTCTGGTGTTCCTCGCTGCCCAGGTGCAGCACCGCGGAACCAAAGAGGCCCCACTGAACGCCGGCCTTGATCTGCAGCGACGGATCCGCGGTGACGAGTTCCTGGAACCCCGCAACGTTGCCTCCGTGGTCATCCGAACCGCCCATCCGGGTGGGAAACGCCCGGTGCACCGCCTTGTTCTCGACGAGAAACTTCAGTTGCCCAAAGACCCGCGTCCGATGCTCGGTATGCGTCAATCCCTCAATCTTGTGCACTTCCGGCCGGGCAGCCAGCGCGCGCGCCCGCCGACGAGTGTGGGCCCATTTGCCCAACAGCAATTCGCCCAGTGCAGCAACGTCCACCCCAGGATCGGCGGCCTTAGCCTGTGAACTTCCGGTGATTAGGTTAGTCATGATGTTCCTTAACGCTTAGTATGCGGGTTGGAGGTTCGTGAAGTCGTATGGTGAATTCTTTGCTGTTCGATCTCCGGAGCTATTCCCAGGAAGAGCCACGTCGTCAGCTGTTCGGCCATGGCGGCGTGATCGGGCTTTTCCGATGACGCCGCAGTGGTGAGCCAGAGTTCACCAGCGGTCCGGACCAGGCCGATGGCCGCCGCCGGCCAATACTGCGGAGCCGTGGACCCCGTCTGGGAAAAATGGGCACGCATAGGCTCCGCGATCATGGCGGTGATTTTGTCGAAGAAAGTGCCCAGCGCTCCAGCGGTCTGGGCTGCTCCGCGTCCTAGGCCGGATTCTCCTGCCGGGACATGGGTGGCAAAGGCGTAGACGTTGGGGGAGGTCTCCGCCATTTCCAGATAGGCGGAGATCATATTCGACAGGCCCTGCCGTGGGGAGGTGGCCGTTTTCGCCGCATCAAGGATCTTCTGCTGCATCTGCGCGATCACCACCTCGCCTACTGCCTGCTGCAGACCTGCCTTATCACCGAAATAGCGGTAGAACACCGACTTGCTGGTCCCGGCGGCTGCGGCAATGTCCTCCATTGAGGCGTCGGCTCCCAGCAGGTGGATCACACGCCTGGATTCTTTGATCAGGGACCGGCGCCGCTCGCCCCGATGGGCGTCCCAGCGCGCGCTGCGGCCGTCCACGGCAGGTCCGCCCGACGTGACGGGGGCAGGCCCGTGGGAGCCCGGCACCGGCTGCGTTTTGTTCACGATACCGAGCGTATCAGGTACGCTAGGTATCAGTAATTGCGGGACATCAAGGGAGATTCAGCATGACCGATACCGACGCCAATAGTTCGCCAGCTAACCCCGTGCAGGTGCGCAGGGCCGTCATCATCGGCGGAAATCGTATACCGTTCGCGCGTGCCGGCGGTGCATACGCTAAATCGTCCAACCAGGACATGCTCACAGCGGCGCTGGACGGACTTATTGCCCGCTTTGGACTGCAGGACGAACGAATCGGAGAGGTCGCGGCGGGAGCCGTGCTGAAACATTCGCGCGATTTCAACCTCACCCGTGAAGCAGTCCTGGGGTCAGCACTGTCCCCGGAAACGCCGGCGTACGATCTGCAGCAGGCCTGCGCGACCGGGCTGGAGACCGTTCTCGGCCTCGCCAACAAGATCAAGCTTGGCCAGATAGAGTCAGGCATCGCCGGCGGAGTGGACTCCGCCTCGGATGCCCCGATTGCCGTCAGCGAAGGGCTCCGAGGGATCCTCTTGGACCTGAGCAGGGCCAGGACATTGACGCAAAGACTCAGTATCCTGTCCCGTATCCGTCCGAAGGACCTCGCCCCTGACGCTCCCTCCACCGCGGAGCCGCGTACGGGTCTGTCGATGGGCGAGCACCAGGCCCTGACTACGGCCGCGTGGAAGATCAACCGGCAGAGTCAGGATGAACTCGCGCTGGCCAGCCACAAAAACCTTGCCGCCGCCTATGACCGGGGTTTCTTCGACGACCTCCTGACCCCTTACCGGGGGCTGACGCGGGATTCGAACCTTCGGGCAGATTCGTCCTTGGCGAAGCTCGCCAAGCTCAAGCCCGCGTTCGGGGTGAGCCTGGGCGGTGAGGCAACCATGACCGCCGGCAATTCCACGCCGCTGACCGACGGCGCTTCGACCGTGCTGCTTGCCTCCGAGGAATGGGCCCGGGCGCACGATCTGCCGATGCTGGCGAGCGTAGTGGACGGCGAAGCAGCGGCGGTCGACTTTGTGCACGGTGCGGATGGACTGCTGATGGCTCCGGTCTTCGCGGTGCCGCGGCTGCTTGCGCGCAACGCCTTGTCTCTGGCGGACTTCGATTTCATAGAAATCCACGAGGCATTTGCCGGTACCGTTCTGAGCACTCTCGCGGCGTGGGAGGACGTGGAATTTGGACGTAGCCGCCTGGGACTGGAGGGCGCGTTCGGCTCGGTTGACCGCAGCAGACTCAATGTCAATGGCTCCTCGCTGGCGGCTGGTCACCCGTTTGCTGCCACCGGCGGCCGGCTGGTTGCCTCGCTCGCCAAGTTGCTGCATCATAAGGGCACGGTGGATGGACGTCCGGCCCGTGGCCTTATCTCTGTTTGCGCGGCCGGTGGCCAAGGCGTTGCGGCCATCCTGGAATCGAGGTAGAGCGATGGCGAAGAACATGCGGTCTGCAGCCGGAACGCATTCCACCGGGCCCAGCCGGCCCGATCGGCAAAGCGACAAGTACACGCGATTTGTCAGTGCCGGGCTCGGCAGGGACCTGGCCTCCCGTCTGGGACTGCCGCAGCCGGCCATCCTTCGACGTTACGAGTCCGGCGCGCCGCTGATCACGGGGCCCGTCTTGGTTGAGGGCAGTTCAGCAGGTGCCGACGCGCTGGCCACCCGGTTGCTGGACTGGGATTTGGACGTCCGGCGGCATGCGGCGCCCAAGACTAGACTCGGCGCCATTATTCTTGTCCTTGACGAGCTCGCTGACCCGAGCGAGCTTTCCGGGCCGGTCCGCTCGGTCGGCGCATCCTTGCGGGACTTGGCCGCGAACGGCCGCGTTGTGACCATTTCGCGATCGGCGTCCGCAGACCTTGACCCCGCTGCCGCTGCCGGTCGTAAAGCCGTCGATGGCATCCTGCGCTCCATGGCCAAGGAACTGCGGCACGGCGCGACGGCGAACGGGATAATTCTCGGCGCCGGCGCGCATACGACAGCCGCCGGCGTCATGGGAGCCTTGCGGTTCTTCCTTTCCGGCCGGTCGGCCTTCGTGGACGGTCAGTTCCTGACCGTTGCCACCGGGAGCGGGGAACTGCCGCAGGCCTGGGACCGTCCGCTGGCAGGAAGGGTCGCCGCCGTCACTGGTGCTGCCCGGGGGATAGGAGCAGCGATCGCCCGGACGTTGCACCGCGACGGTGCGGACGTGATAGCGGTGGACGTACCGGCCGCCGGCGAGCCTTTGGCCGCCGTCGCCAACGACGTTCGCGGCACGGCTCTACAGCTGGACATCACGGCCGACGACGCCGGAGAGCGCATTCTGGCCCATGCCAGGCAGCGGCACGGGCGGCTGGATATTGTGGTGCACAACGCGGGCATCACGCGGGACAAGCTCCTTGCCAACATGGACGCGGCGCGATGGGACTCCGTGATTGCCGTGAATATCTCCGCGCAGTTGCGCATGAACCGTGATTTCCTGGCGTCGGAGCTGTTCCATGATCATCCTCGGATCATCTCCGTGGCTTCCACCAGCGGCATTGCCGGCAACCGGGGGCAGACCAACTATGCCGCGTCCAAGGCCGCGGTCATCGGCATGGTGGCGGCAACGGCACGTCTGATGGAACCCTTTGGTGGTTCTATCAATGCCGTTGCACCCGGATTTATCGAAACCGGGATGACTCAGAAGATCCCGTTTGCCACCCGCGAAGTTGCACGCCGGCTCAATAGCCTGCAGCAGGGGGGCCGTCCAGAGGACGTGGCCGAAGCCGTAGCCTTCCTTGCGGCAGGGTCTTCGGCTGGAATTAACGGTACGGTGCTCAGAGTCTGCGGTCAGAACATGGTGGGGCAATGAGCGGCCCGGCGGCGCATGAGCAGGTGCACGTCCTGACCGGCATGCCCTCGTTGTCAAAGCTGTATGTCAATGCGGCGGCTGCCGCGGCAAAATCAAGGGTTCTGGGCGGAGCTTCCCACACCTCGTTGCCGCCGCGCTGCCATGAAGTACGAGGCGTGGTTGCGGATCTCGCGAAAATGACCGAGTATCAACATCTGCTGGGCAAGCCCGCGCGCGACGTTATGCCTTCAGGCTTTATCCATGCGATGGCCTTTCCCGTGGCCATGAGTGTCATGGTCAGCGAGGATTTTCCGTTGCCGCTGCTGGGGATGATCCACTTGAAGAACCGCGTGCGGCATCTTGGACCCGTCCTGTACACCCAGCCGGTGTCGATCAGGTCTTGGGCGCGTAGGCTCAGCGGACACCGGGCCGGCACGCAGGTTGAAGTCGTCGTTGAGGTCCGTGCCGATGGTTCTGCCGAGCTGCTCTGGCGAGGAGTCTCAACGTATTTGGCCAAGGGCGTCTTCCTGCCCGGCGTGGACAAACCTGCCGCTCCCGGTGTGGGGTGGGATGCTGCGAACACGCCGTTCAACCCGCCGGATCCGACGGCGCTATGGCGGCTCGGGGTCGATGCCGGCAGGGCCTATGCCGCCGTCTCCGGTGACTTTAACCCCATTCACCTCAGCGTCCTCTCCGCGAAGGTACTGGGCATGCGGCGATCCTTGGCGCACGGGATGTATCTGGCGGCGCGCGTGCTCTCCGACGTCGGCTCGCCGGAACCGGACGCCTTTTCCTGGGAGATTACCTTTGAGGCGCCCGTCTTCCTGCCCGCATCGGTAGCGGTACATATAACGGACACGCGCAACGACGACGGACTCTGGCAGCGTTCGGAGTATGTTGGCTGGAATGTGCACTCCGGCCGCAGGCACTTCTGTGGGAGCGTGGCTGCGCTCTAAGCGGCCAGTAAGCTGGAACACATGACTGAGAGCCCCAACGGCGCCACGCCCGCCTCGACCGTCGACGCCGGGCGGCCAACGTTCCTTGCCGCACAAGAACTCGATCTGGGTGATGCCCTCAGCGGATACCGCACGGGATTTCTCGGCAGCGATGACCCCGCCGTAGTTTCCTATCTTGACGGAAACTCGCTCGGCCGGCCGCTGACTGCCAGTGCCGGGCGAATCGCGAACTTTCTGCAGACTCAATGGGCCGGCCGGTTGATTCGCGGCTGGGACGAGGGCTGGCTCGCTCTCCCGGGCAAAATTGGGGACGATCTGGGACGGGTGGCACTCGGTGCCGGGCCGGGTCAGGTCACGATAGGGGACTCGACCACCGTGCTGCTCTACAAGCTGTGCCGGGCCGCCGTCGCCGCACGGCCCGGGCGCAGGGAAGTGGTCCTGGATACGGACAACTTCCCCACCGACCGCTTTGTCCTGGAGGGCATTGCCAGCGAGTGCGGGCTAACATTGCGGTGGATCCATCCGCCCCGTGACGGCGGCGTGCGCGCGCAGGACCTCGGCGCTGTGCTCAGCGAGCAGACCGCGCTGGTGGTGCTCAGCCACGTCGCCTACCGGTCCGGCTACCTGGCCGACATGCACCTGCTCACCGCACAGGCGCACGAGGCCGGAGCCCTGATTCTTTGGGACCTCTGCCATTCGGTGGGTGTTGTTCCTACCGAACTCGACATGTGGGGCGTGGACCTGGCCGTTGGCTGTAGCTACAAATATCTCAACGGGGGTCCGGGCGCACCTGCGTTCGGTTACGTACGCCGGATCCACCAAGCCGTGCTGCGACAACCCATTCAGGGGTGGTTGGGCAGTGCCGATCCGTTCGGCATGGGGGAGCGTTATGAGGCGGCCCCCGGCATCCGCGCCTTCACCAGCGGAACCCCGCCGGTGGTGGGGATGCTGGCCATGCAGGACATGATTGCCCTGATCGACGAGGTTGGCATTGCTGCCGTGCGCGCAAAGTCCGTCACCTTGACCGATTTTGCACTGCGCTTGTTCGACGACGTCCTGGCGCCGCTGGGGGCGACGCTGGCAAGTCCGCGGGACGCACAGCGACGCGGCAGCCACATCACCGTCGAACACCCAACGTTTCAAACCGTCATGCCTGCACTGTGGGAAAAGGGCGTCATACCCGATTTCCGGAACCCGAACGGTATCCGGCTTGGTCTTTCTCCTCTGTCCACCAGCTTTGCCGAGCTCTGGCTCGGCGTGGACGCCATCAGCGAAGAACTGGCTGGATAGGTGGCCCGGGCAGTGGCCGCACAGGCCCCGGGGGCGGGGCTGCTGCTGGTTGGCGTGGATGGCTCCGCACCGAGCGGCGCTGCCGTTCTTTGGGCGCTGCGCCGGGCTCAGGCCCTGGGGCATGAGGTGACATTAATCCATTGCGTTCCGGAAGACTGGGCGTCCCGCGACCGCGCCCAGGCTGCGGCAACGATGGAGGTGTCCCGGCAGCTGCTACGGAACGAGGCAGCCCGAGCCAGAGATCTTGCGCCCTCGGTAACGGTTAATACGGCGCTGCACCGGGGCGAGGCGGCTGATGTCCTTACCGCCCTTTCACCCGGTGCCGATCTGGTCATCATTGGCACGGACCGTGTCGGCTCCGCTCATGGCGAGGACGCTGGCGTAGTCAGCCTGCAGATAGCCACGCTGAGCCGCTGTCCAGTCGCCGTGATTCCGGCCATCTCACTGCGCGGACGCTCCGGCGTCATTGTCGGCGTCGATGGGTCGCTTGAATCCGTTGCAGCCATCACCTTCGCCGCAGCCGAGGCGGCCCGACTCGGACAAGACCTGCTCGCCATATACGCGGGTGCAACAACGGGTCAGCAAGGACAAGACCTGCTCGCCCATGCTGTTATCGCGGTCCGGCAGGAACACCCGGACCTGGCGGTGCATCTGCAAAGTCCGGCCCGGAACGCGCCAATGCCCCTCAGCCCGGCCGAGGAGCTGGTCCGGGCAGCCCGGAATTCACGTTTGCTGGTGGTAGGCAGCAGGGGTCGTGATGCCATCAAAAGAGTGCAGATCGGGAAGGTCGGGTATGAAGTGCTGCAGCGGATTCAATGCCCGACGGTCATTGTCAGAATGCACGAACCATCGGTCCAGTGACCGCTGGCGAAAGGGGCGAAACGTCCGTGCAGGAGGCCCGGCACTACCGCTGGAGGGTTAAGTAGGTCAGGATGGAGAAGACCGCGGTGCAGAACCGCAGCCACCTCCGACGCCGGGATGCCGCTGATACGCTTGCCTCACTTTCGGTAGCGGAGTTGGATCAGGAAAGGACAGTGCGGGTATGTCTAAGACTTACACGGCCACGACGCAGGCCTCCAGCCGGCAGGCGCAGGACTGGGGCAGGGCAATGGCGCAGTCGATGAAAAGTCTTGCCGCGCAAGTCAGCGCGGAGGGGGCGGAAGACATTCATGAGCAATTTTTCGGTCAGGACCTGCTGCTGCACATAGCCGAGGCCGGAGAAATGGTGGACATCACCCTCACTTGGACACCACAGGCACCACAGACACCACAGGCACCACAGACACCACAGGCACCACAGGAGCAGCAAGCGCCGCAGCCTGAGTCGGCGACGCCACAGGGCCAGGCGGAGCAGCTGCCACAGGCGCCGCCGCCGGAGCACTGACCCCAGGAAAGGGGCCGAGCAGGGCGGGCGAGTCTGTCGGGCTGTCCAATGCACTCCTTGCGACAGCAACAGCCGCAGAATTGCCTCGGACTTTCCTGAATCGACAAGCTGCGGACCAGTGGTCGCCCGCTTCGACTCGGCCTTAGCGTCCGATTTTTCCGCTTCCTGTAGGACCCCAAATTCTGCGATCAAAAACACGCGGTAGTTAGTTGCCCTAACCAATCGATTGAGTTATAGTTGTTACAGGCAACCAATCATTGGAGGACGGCATGCCTGTCGCTCAACACACCGCCGCCGAGCTGGTGTACTGTATTTTCGATTTACAGCGGACCCTGCGGTGCACAACCACAGCATCAGCCCAGGCAGCGGATCTAGGAGTTGCACTTGAAGGAGTCTTACGCATTGTTGCCGGGGGAGAGCCGGTGCGTGCCTCTGACGTCGCGGCCCGGCTTGGCGTAGGAGCCTCGGCGTTGAGCCGGCAGGCCGCTGACTTGGAAGAGCACAACTTCATTTTTCGTGAGCCGGATCCCGCGGACGGGAGAGCCTACTTGCTCTCCGCGTCCGAGAAGGGGCGGACGTATCTGGCGGAGATTGAACATCGTCGGGCCAGCACCGTGCAGCAAATGCTCGCCGGCTGGAGCGAAGAGGAAGCCGCCAGTACCGCGCACACCGTGCAGCATCTCACTGCGACGCTTCGTGCCGCCGTCGGACCCCAAACGCGGACGCACAAATATGGAACCATTCAGGACCACCAGTCCCAGACGCTTGCAGGAGAAAATTAATGGCAAATCACGCCACAACCGCACCGGCGGCACCGGCAGCAACACGGCAGGCGGAGCATAAAAGCACGCCGATGAATCACCGGCAGATCCTCGAGGCGCTGACCGGGCTGCTGGCAGCACTCTTTACGGCCATCCTGAGCAGTACTATTGTTGCCAACGCGCTCCCGACGATCATGTCAGAACTCCACGGCACCCAGACTGATTTTGCTTGGGTCATTACCGCATCGCTGTTGGCCAATGCCGCGACGACCCCCATCTGGGGCAAGCTATCGGACCTCTTTGACAAAAAGCTGCTGGTCCAGCTTTCCATCATTATCTTTGTGGCCGGCTCGGTGCTGGCGGGTCTTTCGGGATCCATTCCGGTACTGCTGACCGCACGGGTGATCCAGGGTGTGGCCATGGGTGGACTGACTGCCCTCGCGCAGTCCATCATCGGCACCATCATCCCGCCGCGTGAACGCGGTCGGTACTCAGGCTACATGGGCGCCGTGATGGCCGTTGCCACGGCAGGCGGCCCGCTGCTGGGCGGTTTCATCGTTGACAGCCCGCTCGGCTGGCGCTGGACCTTCTACGTTTGCGTACCGCTGGCCATCATCGCTTTGATCCTGCTGCAGAAAACTTTGAAGCTTGTGCACATCAAGCGCAAGGTCAAGATCGACTATGCCGGATCCATCCTGCTGACGGCGGGCGTCAGTCTGCTGCTGATTTGGGTTTCCTTCGCCGGACAGGCCAACTACTACGACTGGATCTCGTGGCAGAGTGCGCTGATGGTCGGAGGCAGCGTCGTTATGCTGGCACTGCTCGTCCTGGTGGAATCAAAGGCTGCCCAGCCGATTATCCCGCTGAAGATCATTGCCCAGCGCACTCCGGCCCTGGCCATCATCGCCTCCATCGCCGTCGGCGTCGCGATGTTCGCCTCGTCCAGCTACCTCGGACAGTATTATCAGGTATCGCGTGGGGCCACACCCACCGAGGCAGGTCTGCTGACCATGCCGATGATCGCCGGGAACCTGATCGGTTCGGTTGCCGCCGGTCAGCTGGTCAGCAGGTTCGGAAAGTGGAAAGCGTACCTGGTCGGCGGCGCGGCGTTGCTGATCGTGGGCCTGGGCTTCGCCGGAACCATTGATCACTCCACCGACCTGTTCCTGGTCGGCATCTACACCTTCATCTTCGGACTGGGACTCGGCATGATGATGCAGAATCTGGTTCTTGCCGTGCAGAACACCGTAGCGGCCAAGGACATCGGGGCTGCCAGTGGTTCCGTCGCCTTCTTCCGCACCGTCGGAGGCGCCGCCGGCGTTTCCGTGCTCGGCGCAATCCTCGGGGCCAGGGTGACCGACCTGGTGACGACCGGGCTGAAAAGCATCGGCGTGCAGGGTGCCGGTGGGGGTTCGGGTGTCTCACTGGACGTGAAGGACCTACCGGCGCCGATCGCGCAGATTGTGCGTGCAGCCTACGGAGACGGAACGGCTCTAATCTTTACGATCGCGGCTGCTATGTCCGTGCTGGCACTCATCGCGGTGCTTTTGATCAAGGAGGTTCCGCTGCGCCGCACGGTCGACATTGTTCCCGTCGACGGCCCTGCCGACAAGGCCCTAACCGCCGTGGTGGCCGCTGGTGTGACTGCTACAAATACAGATCTGCTCAGCGACGGAACGGCGGCGCTGACCGACCGGCCCGCTGGCGCAGAAACGGATCTGGACCGCGAATTTGCCGATGTCCTTCTCCACAACGCCGGCCCGGCGATGCGGCGTCCGTCACGCCCCGCATACGACGGAGCAGGTCAGGGGCAAAAACACTCGGTGGCTTCCCCGTCGGCAGTTACTCAACTGGCCGAAGCTCAGGCTCAGCTGGACTTGGCAACACAGATCCAGCTGACTCAACGGATCCTCGCTGAGCAGCAGCTGCAGCTGAGTTCAGCCCTGAGCACGGTCGGCGAATACGCTGCGCAGCAGCGCAACACAGCCGCCGTGCAGCATGCCACGGCGGAGCGGCTGGCCGAGCTTGCGGAACGGCTTGCCCAGGAGCGGGATCTGCAGCGGGCGGCAGCCCAGTACCTGGCAGAGCAGCAGGTTGCCCTGAGGGGCGGGGACCAGGCCCAGACCGGCCGGTAGCCGTACCACCCGATGGTGCGTGCTGACCTGCGGTGGCAGGGACAGCCGCACGGCGGACTACCCGAACGGCGCGGCCCGCCAGGAAGAAATTCCTGCAGGGCTGCGCCGTTTCGTTTCTCACCGGGGCCGAGGAACCGGGAACGTGCCATGAGAAAGGGCGGCTTTTGACCATGATCCAGCTGCTACGTGACCATGTATTAATCTCCGACTCCGGCGTGAGTAGTGCCGCTGACCCAGCTACGGGCGGCCTTCACCGAGTCCGGCAACGAGCTGTTAGTAGCGACCGTGGTGCGGCCGATATGGATCTGCTGAGCCTGGACGAAGCGTGCTTGCGAATCGCCAGAGCCGAAAACGTGACGGTATTTCACGGCTGGGACGACGCCGGCCTCACGGGCATCACCGGTGCAACCCCTCATCCTCCCTTTCCCTGCGTAGAGGACTGGGCGGTGTCAAGCCGTGTTAGCAACATTGTCGTTGAGTTGTTTGGTGAAGGCTTCTCGTGGTGTGAGGAATCCCAGGACGGCGCGCGGACGGTCGTTGAGTTCGTCCGCGATGGCGTCTAGATAGGG
>NZ_JAPNLH010000026.1 GCF_026627425.1 Arthrobacter endolithicus | reverse complement strand
ACAACGACATCCCATAGTCCATCCCTCCAGCACACCAAAGCACCCGACCATGCACCAGAGATTTCGCGAGCACATCCCAAATGCGGCACGCACCCCATTTCGCGAGCACTTTAGCTGAGTCTCGTCGACCTCTTGCGGATCACGTGCGGTAAGCCTACATTGATCTCACGAGGTGGCATAGCCCATGCACGAACTCTCCATTACCCAAAGCCTGGTCGACGCGGTGCTTGACCGCACCGGCGATCGCACTGTCACCGGGGTGAACCTGCGGATCGGACGGCTAAGTGGCGTCCTGCCGGATGCCTTGCGGTTCTGTTTCCAATTGCTGGCGGAGGGAACTCCGCTGGCCGGCGCCGATCTACGCATCGACGAGCCGGCCGGCCGGGCCACCTGCCACACGTGCCGGCAGAGTTTCATTCTTCCGGACACGATTCCGCTGTGCACCTGCGGCAGCGCCGACATCGAAATCACGGGCGGCCGCGAGCTGATGCTTGCGTCCGTGGAAGTGGGGTAAATATGTGCTCCACCTGCGGTTGCAGCGACGACGGCGAGGTTCGGGTGTCAAGCGTAAACGGCAGCGTCGCCGTCCCGGAACCGGACCACGGACATCAGCATGTGCACGACGGTGAACACCCCGACGGGCACCAGCAGGAGCACGCGCACGACGGCGGACACAACCACTCGCACGAGGGTGGCCCGGCACATACCCATGCTCCAGTGACCACGATCACGCTGGAGCAGAGCCTGCTGGCCAAGAACGACCTGTTGGCCGCGCGAAACCGGGGCTGGCTGGCCGGGCGTGCCATCCAGGCATTCAATGTGATGAGTTCCCCCGGGGCAGGCAAGACGACTTTGCTGGTCCGCACCATTGAAGAGCTGGGCGAAAGGCTGGGCATTACGGTCATTGAAGGTGACCAGGAGACGTCGCTGGATGCCGACCGCATTCGTAGCGCCGGGCGTCCAGCTGTTCAGATTAATACCGGAGCCGGCTGCCATCTGGACGCCGATATGCTCCGACGGGGGCTCGAAGCACTCAACCCGGCTCCGGGATCAACGCTCTTTATTGAAAATGTCGGAAATCTGGTCTGTCCGGCGCTTTTTGATCTGGGGGAAACAGCCAAGGTAGTGATTATTTCCGTCACGGAAGGTGATGATAAGCCGCAAAAATATCCGCACATGTTTATGGCCGCAGATCTAGTGATAATCAATAAGTCCGATCTGCTGCCCTATGTTGAATTCGACGTGGATGAATGCCTCCGCCAGGCACGACAGCTGAATCCGCACGTCGAGATGCTCGCTATTTCCGCCACGAACGGCGCTGGTCTGGACAGCTGGTACGACTGGCTGATCAAGAACACTCAAACACCGGCGTCGCACGCGGGCGCCCAATCGCATCCGATGGCGTCCGAGTCGCAGGTGCAGACAAACGCATAATGGGCCCCGCTCGGTGAGCAGGACTCCCAAAGGAGGCAACGATGCCTACAGAAGCTTCGATAAAAGCCGAAGAATCTCTTATTCATGTCCTATGGATCAACGCCGGTCTCAGCTGCGACGGCGACTCCGTGGCGCTGACCGCGGCTACGCAGCCCAGCGTGGAGGAAATAGCACTCGGTGCCCTGCCCGGTCTGCCGCAGGTTGCCATGCATTGGCCGCTCATTGATTTTGAATGCGGCCCCCAGGAGGGTGCAGATGACTTCCTCGAGTGGTTCCGGAAGGCGGACCGGGGCGAACTGGAGCCATTTGTCCTCGTTGTCGAGGGTTCCATTCCCAACGAGAAGTTGCACGACGTCGGCGGATACTGGTCGGGTTTCGGCAACGATCTGGAGACCGGGCAGCCCATTACGACAAGCGAATGGCTGGACCGGCTTGCACCGAAGGCAACTGCCATTATTGCCGCCGGAACCTGCGCGGCCTATGGCGGTATCCATGCCATGGCCGGCAATCCCACCGGTGCGATGGGCGTTCCCGATTACCTTGGCTATGACTGGAGGTCCAAGGCCGGAATACCGATTGTCTGTGTTCCGGGCTGCCCCATCCAACCTGACAATCTCTCCGAAACCATCACCTACCTGCTGTACCAGGCGACCGGGCAGGCGCCCATGATTCCGTTGGACGACGCGCTGCGGCCGACGTGGCTTTTCGGCCGGACCGTGCACGAGGGATGCGACCGGGCGGGGTATTACGAGCAAGGTGATTTTGCCACTGAATACGGCTCGCCGAAATGCATCGTAAAGCTGGGCTGCTGGGGCCCGGTGGTTAAATGCAATGTTCCCAAGCGCGGCTGGATGAATGGAATTGGCGGGTGCCCGAACGTTGGTGGTATCTGCATAGGCTGCACGATGCCGGGGTTCCCCGATAAGTTCATGCCGTTCATGGATGAGCCGCCGGGCAGCATTCTCTCCACCAATGCCGTGCGGCCCTACGGCGCTGCCGTGCGGACGCTGCGGCACATCACCATGAACACCCTTGACAAGGAACCACGCTGGCGCAGGACCGGCCCCGAACTGCTCACCGGCGCCACCCGCACCTGGTAAGAACGGCACGAGAAAGAGGCAAGGCAATGACCTCCACGATTCCGTTACCCGCATCGGGCAACGCCGCGGACGATTCACTGGTGGAGATGGCGTGGGATCCCATCACACGGATTGTCGGCAGCCTTGGCATCTATACCAAAATAGATTTCAAAAACAAGCAGGTGGTGCAGTGCAACAGCACTTCCTCGATCTTCCGCGGGTACTCGATCTTCATGCGCGGCAAGGATCCTCGCGACGCGCACTTCATCACCAGCCGGATCTGCGGGATCTGCGGCGATAATCACGCCACGTGCTCCTGTTATGCGCAAAACATGGCCTATGGGGTGAAGCCGCCGCATCTGGGCGAATGGATCGTCAATCTCGGTGAAGCCGCGGAGTACATGTTCGATCACAACATCTTCCAGGAGAACCTGGTGGGCGTGGACTACTGCGAAAAAATGGTCTCTGAGACGAACCCGGCGGTACTGGCCAAGGCGGAAAACACCCGGGCCCCGCATGAAGGCGAACACGGATACCGGACCATTGCGGACATCATGCGTTCGCTGAATCCTTTTACCGGTGAGTTCTACCGCGAAGCGCTGCAGGTCAGCCGGCTCACCCGGGAAATGTTCTGCCTGATGGAGGGTCGCCATGTTCACCCCTCCACGCTTTATCCGGGTGGAGTCGGCACCGTTGCCACGATCCAGCTGATGACGGATTACCTCACCCGGCTGATGCGTTATGTGGAGTTCATGAAGAAGGTCGTGCCCATGCACGATGATCTTTTCGATTTCTTCTACGACGCGCTACCGGGCTATGAGCAAGTCGGGCTGCGGCGGACGCTGCTGGGGTGCTGGGGTTCCTTCCAGGATCCGGAGTACTGCAACTTCGCCTACAAGGACATGACCGACTGGGGCCGGAAGATGTTTGTCACCCCGGGCGTCGTGGTCGACGGAAAGCTAGTGACCACCGATCTGGTGCGGATCAACCTCGGCATCCGGATCATGCTGGGCTCCTCCTACTACGAGGACTGGAATGATCAGGAGATGTTCGTCACGAATGACCCGCTCGGTAACCCGGTGGACCGCCGTCATCCGTGGAACCAGCACACCAATCCCCGCCCGCAAAAGCGTGACCTGACGGACAAATACAGCTGGGTTATGTCACCGCGCTGGTTTGACGGACAGGATAATCTGGCGCTGGATACCGGCGGTGGCCCACTGGCACGGCTCTGGTCGACGGCGCTGGCCGGACTCGTCGACATCGGCTACCTCAAATCCACCGGACACAGCGTGGAGATCAACCTGCCCAAGACGGCTCTCAAAGGACCAGTCTCACTCGAATGGAAGATTCCGCAGTGGAGCAACACGCTCGAACGCAACCGGGCCCGCACCTATTTCCAGGCCTACGCGGCGGCCGCGGCCCTGCATTTCGCGGAGAAGGCGCTGGAGGAAATCCGGGCCGGACGGACCAAGACCTGGGAATCGTTTGAGGTCCCGGACGAGGCGGTCAGTTGCGGCTTTACCGAAGCGGTCCGCGGCGTTCTTTCACACCACATGGTGATTCGTGACGGCAAGATCGCCAACTACCATCCCTATCCGCCAACGCCGTGGAACGCCAGCCCGCGCGACGCGTCCGGAACTCCGGGGCCGTATGAAGACGCGGTGCAGGGGCAGCCCATCTTCGAAGAGAACGACCGGGAGCATTTCAAGGGAATCGACATTATGCGCACGGTGCGCAGCTTTGACCCCTGTCTGCCCTGCGGCGTGCACATGTATCTGGGCGAGGGTAAAACGTTGGATATGCTGCACTCCCCCACGCAGTCACTCACCGGAGAATGACCCGCCATGATCGCGCAGGACGGTTTGCTGGAGCAAGGCGAAGCCGCTGCGCCTGCAGCCGCTGCGCCGCGGCCAGCGGGGCAGGCTGCAGTGGCCGGCTCCGGCGCCGACCAGCTGCGGAATTCGGGGACACGGATCGGAACACTGCTGGATGCGCTGTCCTCCGGCGGTGCGGTGGCCCGTGAGCGCTCCGAGGAGCTGGTCCGGCAGGTCACGGACCTCTACGGTGCCGGGCTGGAGCGCATTCTCGGCGTAATTTCGGCCCGGGGAGGTGAAACCAACGGCACTTTGGAGGCCCTGGTCAAGGATGAGCTGATCTCCGGTTTACTGCTGGTCCACGGTCTGCATCCACAGGACGTGCCGACCAGAGTCGCCGCTGCACTCGATAGTGTGCGGCCCTACCTTGGCTCCCATGGCGGCGACGTGGAGCTGCTGGGTATCAGCGCGGACGGGATCGTGAGCCTGCGACTATTGGGAAGCTGCCACGGCTGCCCGTCATCGTCCGTCACTTTGAAGCTCGCGGTCGAGGATGCCATTGAAACGGCGGCCCCCGAGGTGACATCCATCCAAGTGGTGGAGCAGGAGCCCAGCCCTTCCGCAGCCGTCATTCCCGTGGCCGCGCTGCGGCTGCGCCTGGATCAGCAAAATGATCGGGATCAGCAGGCCAAACCCGCTGTTCCCGGCCCGTCGGGTGGGGCCTGGGAGCCGGCGGCGGAGCTTGGCGGACTCCGGTCAGGGGAGGTGGCAGGCTTTCTGGTCGGCGGAGCCAGGCTGCTGGCCTGCCGGATCGGCGAGGACATTTTCGCTTACCTGGACTACTGTCCGCGGTGTGAGAAGTCCCTGGCAGGGGCGTCATTGCAGCGCGCCCTCGCGGCCCCTACGGGAGGCGGTCTGCTGCGGTGCCCCACCTGCCGGGCCCATTTCGATGTAAGGATGGCCGGTGCGTGCCTGGAGGACAAGGCACTGCATCTGGATCCGCTTCCGTTGCTCGTGCGCGGCGGCGTGATTTCCGTCGCCATTCCAGTCGGGACCGTTTCATGAGCCCCGGAACAGGCAGCATCCCGGCCGCCGGGCCGGTGGCCATGCTCCGGCGCATCGCCGTCAGCCGTTCCGCCAGCGCCGACGGCGAGCGCTGTGAGATGTGCGCAGAGCCTCTGGCAGAAAAGCACCAGCACGTGGTCGATGTTCAGAGCCGCGCCCTGATGTGCACCTGCCGGCCGTGCTATTTGCTCTTTACCGATGCAACGGCACACCTGCGGTACCGTTCCGTGCCGGAGCGTTACCTTTCCTTTCCCGGATTTGAGTTGGGAACCGGGGTGTGGGACGAACTGGAGATACCCGTTGGCCTGGCATTCTTCTTCACCAATTCCCGCATGGGTCGGACCGTGGCGTTTTATCCCGGCCCCGCCGGCGCCACGGAGTCGGAGCTGCCGCTGGGTGCGTGGGAACCAGTGCTGGCACGCAACCCTGCCGTTGGCGCTGCCGTCCCGGACACGGAGGCGTTGCTGATCCGGGCTCCTGGGCCGGAGCGCCTGCAGGCCGATTGTCATCTGGTGCCGATTGATGCCTGTTACGAACTGGTCGGTCAGCTGCGCAAAGTCTGGCGGGGCTTCGACGGCGGCCAGGACGCGCGCGTCCAGCTCTCGGCCTTCTTTGAGCGGGTTAGTAACCGCAGCAGGCCATACCTCGGAACCTCCTCTACAGCGGCCCGGGCCGGAAGCGGGCCCCGGTTATGACCGATCTTGGCTTCAGCATTGAGGACATTCTTCCCGAACGCTACGCAGCCTCCCCACAGCTGACTGCCCGGCTGCGCCTCACCGAAACGACGGGCACGGCCATCCACGCGATAGCATTGCGCTGCCAGGTGCGGATTCAGCCGCAGCGCCGTGGCTACACCCCGGAGGAGGAAGCTGGTCTACTGGATCTCTTCGGCACCCGCGTGCGCTGGCCCTCGACGCTCAAACCCTTCCTTTGGATGCAGTGCAGCACCATGGTGCAGGGCTTCAGCAATGCGACCATGGTGGATCTCGCCCTTCCCTGTACCTTCGATTTCGAGGTCGCCGCAGCGAAATACCTGCACGCGCTTCGCGAGCGGAGCATTCCGGTGGAACTGCTGTTCTCCGGAACCGTCTTCACCAAAGGAGCCACCGGGTTCGGCGTCGAACCGGTGCCGTGGGACCGCGAGGCGTCCTTCCAACTGCCGGTCGCTACCTGGACCGAATTAATGAACCAGCATTTCCCCAACAGCGGCTGGCTCCGGCTTGATCGGGATGTCATCAAAGCATTGGCGCTCTATAAAGCAAGTCTCGGACTTACCACCTGGGAAGCCGCTGTCGAAGAGTTGCTGGCGGCGGCCGGTGACCCGGTCCAATGATGAATCCGAGCCTCAGCCTGGCCAGGGCCATCGCGGATGCGGTCCTCTACGAGGGCTACCTCCTCTATCCCTACCGTGCCTCCTCGCAGAAAAACCAGTCACGCTGGCAGTTTGGCATCCTGGGCCCACCCGGCGCGGCCGCCGCGGGAGCGGGCGAGGAGTCAACCATGTTCGCGGACACCCTGTTGCTCGCCGGCCCGGAGGCCCGGCTGGAGGTGCATCTGCGTTTCCTGCAGCTGCAGTCCCGGACCTGTGAAGAGTTCGACGACGGGAGCTTCAGCCCGGTACCTGCGCTGCAGATCGGTGCTGCACGATGGCTGACGTGGGACGAGGCGACCGAACAGGAGATCACCTTGGGCCCGTTCGCGCTCGATCAACTGGCCGGTGGATTGATAACGGCAGTCCGGGTTCCCGGCGCCGATGAGACCGAGCTGCTCTACGATGCGGCCGGGGCGCTGGCAGGACGGCTCGTGCGCAGAAGGAAGCCCCTCTGGGGAGAGGTCAGGCTATGCGCCAGAACTCTCCACGACCCCGTCGACGGCGGCGAATCCCATTCCGGGCCGCTGCGCCTTCGGGTGAGTGCGGTAAATACCGCGGCGGGCCGAACGGTTCAAAAGCAGGAAGCAATCGCGCTGTCGTTCATCGGCACGCATCTGTTGCTGAGCGTGCAGGACGCGGACTTCATCTCGCTGCTGGACCCGCCGGAGAACTTACGTGCCGCAGCGGCAGCCTGCAGCCAGCACCGCGGCTGGCCTGTCCTTGCCGGGCCTGAGGGGCAAAGCGACGTCCTGCTGATCTCCCCGATCATTCTCTATGACCACCCCGCTGTGGCGCCGGAAAGCTCGGTTGAACTCTACGATTCAACCGAAATCGATGAGATCCTCACGCTGCGCGTACTGACGCTCACCGAGAATGAAAAGGCCGAGGCGAGGGCCACGGACCCGCGGGCTGCGGCGATCATCGACCGTTGCGAGGCCATGAGCGATGACCAATTGCAGGCGCTGCACGGAATCCTCCGCAACCCGCATGCGGAGGCAGCAGGTGAGCCTGATGTTCAATGGGGTGCCGGACTCCTGGGCGGACCCCGGGACGGCGCTGACCTCACCCCTGCCTTCCCGGTGCTCGGTGATAGTCCCCTCAAACAGGCTCCCTGGTGGGACCCCGCGGCCGATTCCAGTGTCAAGCCGGAAACCGACGCCGTGGTGATCAAAGGCGTGCCCGTTGCCAGGGGCAGCCGCGTTGTGGTCATGCCGAACCGCCGGGCCGATGCGCAGGACCTGTTCTCAACCGGCCAGAGCGCGCGCGTCACCGGCGTTCATTTCGACGTCGACGGCAGTACTCACGTCGCCGTCGTCATCGAAGCGGATCCGGCGGCGGAACTGCAGGAATGGTACGGACGATACCTCTACTTCTCTCCGGATGAGCTGGAGCCTCTCGACCCGGTACCCGCTACTGGTGATGGAAAGGAAACCCGAACATGAAAACCCTGGGAAAGCTGTCCGCCGTGACGCTGGCACTGACCGCCCTGACAGGAATCGCGGTGATGGTGCGCTCGATTCCGGACATTGTCCGCTACGTGAAAATCAGCCGGATGTGAGCGGCATCGAGACTGTCCCCCGCAGCATACTCGTGGCCGGAGTAGGCAATATGTTCCTGCACGACGACGGGTTCGGTCCCGAGGTCGCGCGCGCGATGGCGACCGATGCGGCCATGCTCCGTCCAGGCGTCCACGCGGTGGACTATGGCATCCGTGGAATGCATTTGGCCTATGACCTGCTGGACCGCGTGGATGCCCTGATCCTGGTCGATACCGTGCCGGCACCTCGAACGGGTGGCGGCAACGGATCCGCGCGTTCCCATCCGGCTGCGGAAATGTCCGGAGCCATCCGTGTGCTGCAGGTCCGCTCCGAGGATCTGCAGAGCAATCACGACGGCGGCCCACCGGCCTTGGACCCGCACGGGATGGACCCGGTGGCTGTGCTGGGCAGGCTGACGTCGCTGGGCGGCGGTGTTCCGCTGACATTTGTGGTGGGCTGCGTGCCCGGAGACTTGTCGGAGGGAATCGGACTGTCCCCTGCCGTGGCGGCCGCCATCCCCGAAGCGCTGAGCGCCATCGGGCAGCTCATCGAGGAAATTACTGAATCTCTTCCAGCGATAAGGAGAAATGGCTCATGTGCCTGGGAATCCCTGGCCGGGTGATTGAGCTGCTCGCCGGCTACGGCGATCAGCTGGCTCTGGTAGACGTCGCCGGGGTACGGCGGAAAATCAACATCGGCTTGCTGGATGAGGGTCCCTTGGAAGCCGGAAGCTGGGTAATTATCCACATGGGCTTCGCGCTGGAGCGGGTGGATGCGGCCGGAGCCGAGCGGGCGATGGGAGGGCTGAAACTTTTGGGTTCCGGTCCGGAGGAGGACGCGACCGCTGGCTAGAACCGGGCGCTCCACGATGGGACGTTAACGTTCAAGCGCGACGGCCGTGCCGCGGTGTTCGACGCCGGTGTTGGCGATCTTCAGATGCCGGGCAGTGAAGTGCTGCAGCCGCTGCAGCTGCAGCGGGGTGAGCCTGTC
Source organism: Arthrobacter endolithicus (assembly GCF_026627425.1). Lineage (GTDB taxonomy): Bacteria > Actinomycetota > Actinomycetes > Actinomycetales > Micrococcaceae > Arthrobacter_M. The sequence goes on along the minus strand of NZ_JAPNLH010000026.1, from coordinate 28,266 downwards.
ACAGACCCAATCCCAGTGCAGCGAGACCGCATCGCCGACGGCCAGATTGGCCACAAAGCCAGTCCCCGCAACGGCATGCTTGGCGGTCTCCACGATGGCCGGGCCCAGGCTCAGCACCGCACCGTCCCAGACCAGCGGCTGCGAGCGCACCAGCGCCTCATCCCCGGTCACGGCCAACACCTCGCCCCAGCGGATGCGGCACTGGTCCAGCACGTTGAGCGCCGTCGGGTATCTGCGGTCATCGTGGAGCAGCCCCAGCCATGGATAGATCTCGAAGACGTGGAAACTGTGGTGCGGCACCCCGCCGGCAAGAACACCCTCAACCAAATGCGGGAACTGCATGCCCGTTCGGGCCCGGAAGCGGTCCTCCATCGAATTGCCGATGTTCCTCACACCGACGGTGTCCAGCAGCGGGTTCCCGACCCAGTAGGCCTCCACCACTCGGTAATTCAGTGGATCGGTGATATTGGTGGCCCGGGCGATCAGTTCAAGATACGGCCACGCGCCGGCGAATCCTTTTGCCAGCTCCTTCAACCCTCGGTCCGTCACTCCGGACTGACCATAGTGCAGAAGGGCGTCGCTGTCTTGAGGTCCGCAACTACCCCGGGAATTGGGCGGATACGCGTAACGGACAAACAACTGGGCACCGTTAATAACCATGAGTTGGCCTCGCTCCACAACAGATGATTTTGACGCTAGCACCAGCGGCCGCCGACGACAAGGATCAGTACCGGAGCCAGAGACGGAGACGGTGCCGGAGATGTGGTCATGCCGCCGTTGACAGCCCCGCTGTTCGGGCGGATGCTGTGAGCAATCGAAGAGAGCAACTTTTGCTGATCTTTCCTGTAAGGAGGCCAGCTCGTGCGCAACCCCGACATCAGCCGCCGTTCGGTTCTGTCCATGATGATGCTCGGCGGAGGCGCGGTTCTTCTGTCCTCGTGCGGGGATAACAGCGCTTCGGCCCCGGAAGGCACCGCGGCGCCGCAGGGCACCCCGGCGCCAAGCAGCACCTCGGCGTTAGCCCAAACCATTCGATTGACTGACCAGCGGGGCAAGACACTGACGTTTGACAGACCTGTTAGCAGGGTAGTGACCATTCCAATGCCCGCCGCGTCCCTGCTGGTGGCCGTTGACCAAAGCGCTGACCATCTGAGCGGTATGCACAATGCCTCGTGGCTGGCTATGCGGGACGGCACCATGGGCAAACTCTTTCCGAAGGCCTTGACGGTCCCGCACGATATCGCCACGACGGACTTCACCCCCAACGTGGAAAGCATCCGGGCGCTGAATCCGGATGTCGTGGTGCAGTGGAGCGATTCGCAACTCACCGGACCCTTGGAGAATGCCGGCCTGAAGGTCCTTGGTTTGACCAACACCGGACAGCAGTCGGATGTTGACGCGTGGGTGACCCTGTTCTCGGAAATGCTGGGCAAACCGGAGCGGGCCACCGCGATCAAATCCCGCAGCGAGCTGGAGCTGACAAAGATCCGGGCTCTGGCTGCCGGCCGGTCAGGCCCCGGACCGCGCATTCTGTATTTCAACCGTTTCACGGGAGGACTCAAGGTAGCCGCCAACGGGAGCTACAACGATTTCTATATCAAGCTGGTGGGCGGCAGCAATCCCGCCACGGCGGGTACCGGTGTCAAGGGTTCCGGCATGGTGGGCGTGGATGTGGAGCAGGTCCTGGCCTGGAATCCCGAGGTCGTCCTCCTGGGCAATTTCGACGGTGCACTGCCGCAGGATATCTATTCTGACCCGGTCTGGCAGAACGTTTCGGCGGTGCGCGAGCGGCGGGTCTACAAGGTTCCCCTAGGCGGGTACCGCTGGGATCCCCCGGGCCAGGAATCACCGCTGATGTGGCAGTGGCTTACGGACATCAGCTTCCCAAGCCAGAAGTCCTCCGCCCTGCGTGGTGCCATCCCGGACTATTACCGCTTCCTGTATGGGCAGGCACCCGATTCGGCGGAAATCGACACCATATTGTGGATGAGCGTGAACAGCAAATCCGCCGACTACGAACAGTTCCGTGGCGCGTGAGGTCCGGGAGCTGAGGCCCAAGCGACTCGGTGCCCCGGCCACACGGTCGGTCCCGCGGATAATCGGCCCCGTAGCGGTCACGGCTATTCTGCTGCTCGCCCTGGCACTGCTGGCGCTGACGGTAGGCCGCTACCACGTCCCGTTCTGGCATGTAGTGCAGATCCTCGCCTCCCGGCTCCTGCCGCTGGACACGCCCATGAACAGCTCCGAAGAAACCGTGGTCCTCTTGGTCCGGCTCCCCCGGGTTCTGCTGGCACTGCTGGTGGGCGGCGGTCTTGCCATGGGCGGCGCCGCGCTGCAGGCCATCTTTCGTAATCCGCTGGTCAGCCCGGAAATCATCGGCGTATCGGCAGGGGCGTCCTTTGGCGGTGCGATGGCCCTGCTGTTTGGCCTGGGTTCCCTGCTCCTGGTGGGCGGATCCTTTGTCTTTGGGTTGGCAGCGCTGGGCCTGCTGTTCCTGATCGTCTCCGGCCGCGGCGGTACCCCGATGCTCATGATCGTTCTCGGCGGCGTCGTCGTGGGATCGTTCTTTTCCGCGTTAGTGGCGCTGATCACGTATAGTGCCGATCCGTTCACCACCTTGCCTGCGATCGTCTTCTGGTTGCTGGGCAGTGTGGCGACGGCGAATTACGCCAAGGTCCTGATCGCGGTGATCCCGATTCTGGCCGGGACCGGCGTGCTGCTGGCCCTGCGCTGGCGGATCAATGTGCTGTCCCTCGGCGATGAGGATGCCGCAGCGTTGGGTCTGCGGCCCCGCTCGTTACGTGTGGTGGTCCTGATCGCCGTCGCACTGATCGTGGCCGGCGCGGTGGCCGTCAGCGGAGTGATCAGCTGGGTGGGACTGGTCATCCCCCACCTGGCCCGCATCTGGGTGGGACCGGACCACCGGGTGCTGCTGCCGGTGTGCTTTTTGCTGGGCGGGTGCTACCTCACCGCAGTTGATAGCGTGGCCCGCACAGCTACGGCCGGGGAGATCCCATTAGGTGTGCTGACCGCTCTGATCGGTGCGCCGGTTTTCTTTTTATTGCTGCGCCATAACCGGGACAGGATCTGGGACAGTGCTTGAGCTGGACCACGTTGCCTACGGCTACCGGGCGGCGGAACACATTTTCCGCGATGTCAGTTTCCGGGTGACGTCGGGCACTGCAACGGCGGTACTGGGACCGAATGGCAGCGGCAAGACCACGCTGGTGCGCTGTGCTGCCGGGCTTCTGGCGCCTACCGAAGGCGCCATCACCAGAGAGCAGACGGTGGGCTACGTGCCTCAAGCGCACAGCAGCTCCTTCGCCTACCGTGCGCTCGATATGGTACTCATGGGCAGGGCCCGCCAGGTCCGCATTTTTCGTTCCCCTGGTGCGGCCGATCGGGCGGCAGCGCTGCAGGCCATGGAGCGGGTCGGCATCGCCGACCTGGCGGACCGGTTGTTTCCCACCCTCAGCGGAGGCGAACAGCAGCTGGTCCTCATTGCCCGCGCCGTCGCCACCGACTGCCCCCTGCTTGTCTTAGATGAACCATCCACCGGACTGGACCTAAAGAACCAGGTACGTGTGCTGACCCTGCTGCGGGATCTGAAGGCGGACGGGATGGCCCTTTTGCTCAGCACCCACGAGCCGGACCATGCGCTGTACCTGGCCGATTCCGTGGTCCTGATGCGCCGGGACGGCGTGCTGGCCGGGAGTGCCGCAGAATTATTGACCGCCGTTCAGCTAAGCGACCTTTACGGCGTCGGCGTCAGCACCCTGGAATACCAGGAAGGCAACGGGACCCTGCGCCGCACCGTTGTCCCGCGGTACGGCTCCGCGGAAACCCTTCCGTCCGGCAACAGCCAGCTGCCGCCGTCGGCCCCGATCAACAGCTCAGGCCCCTGTTTACCGACCAGCGGTCGGCAAACAGGGGCCTGAACTGCACGCTCGATCGTTTAGACGCCGACCTTTTCTCCGTGCGCCAGCGGACCTCCCAGCGCGGCTTCCACCTTCCCATGCTGTGGGACGTCGCCCTCGTGCGAAATCATTGTCGCCTCATCGAACGGCTCGAGCCGATCCAGGACACGGTCGACCCGGCTCCGGTCGATTTCCTTGACCCAAGTGCCCATCAGCACCGTGGCGACGGCGTTTCCGGTGAAGTTCGTCAGCGCCCGCGCTTCGGACATAAACCGGTCAATGCCGACAATGAATGAGACACCGCCGACCAGATCAGGCCGGTGTGAGGCCAGACCGCCGGCCAGCGTGGCCAAGCCGGCGCCGCTGACCCCAGCGGCACCCTTGGACGCAATGATCATGAAAACCAGCAGCCCGATCTGCGAACCGATGTCCAGCGGCTTACCCATCGCCGAGGCGATGAACAACGCGGACATGGTGAGGTAAATGGCCGTGCCGTCCAGATTGAAGGAGTAGCCGGTGGGTACCGTGATGCCCACGACCGGCTTGGAAACGCCCAAGTGCTCCATCTTGGCGATTAGCCGGGGCAGGGCCACCTCCGAGGAGGATGTGGAAACGATCAGCAGGTATTCCCGGCCCAGGTACCGCATCAACTTGAAAATGTTCACGCCGGTGGCCAGCTTCAGGAGGGTTCCCAGGATCAACACGATGAAGATCGCACAGGTCAGGTAGAACGCGCCCATCAGAGACAGCAGGCTCAGCACCGCCTGCCAGCCGGTCAGTCCGACGACGGCGGCAATGGCACCGAACGCGCCGACCGGGGCCAGCCACATGACCATGATCAGGATGCGGAATACCAGGGCTTGGATATGCGCAATGCCCGTGAGGATCGGTTTTCCGGCTTTCCCCATTTTCTGCAGCCCAAACCCCACCAGCAACGCAACCAGCAGTGTCTGCAGAATGTTGGTGCCGGTCAGCGATGACAGCAGCGTGGTGGGAATGATGCCCAGCAGGAATTCAGTGCTGGAAGCACTTTCCGCGGGTGCCTTGTAGACGGCATCCTGCAGGTGCAGGCCGGCGCCGGGCTGGATGATGTTCCCGACCAACAAGCCGATGGCCAGTGCAAAGGTAGACATCACCATGAAGTACAGCAGCGCCAGGCCGCCCACCTTGCCGACCGTTGCGGCCTTGGCTATCGAGCCAATCCCGAGCACTATGGTGCAGAAAATGATCGGTGCGATCATCATTTTGATCAGCGCGATGAAGCCGTCACCGAGCGGCTTCAGCTGCGCTGCGGCGCCGGTTTTGCCCGGGAAGGCGAGTCCGACGACGACGCCGAGGATCACCGCAACGACGACGGCGATGTACAACCAATGGGTCCTGTCCAGTCCCTTGCGGCGGACCGCAGGTTCAGCTGCTGCTCGAGACGAATGTTCCTGCCGTGAGGTCATCGCACGTTCCTTTAGCTAGTCTTGAGGGGGCGGTAAGTGCACCGCGCCTTGACCAGCATGGCCGCAGATGTGATGACGTTCACCCTTGCGTTCATATTGTTCACAGTTTCCTTTTCCAGATCCGCAGGTCCCGCACCAGGAGGAGTCAACGCCCGTGATCCGCAGCTGGAGCCTTGCGCGACGCCTGTTTGCCGCGCAAGTTCTGTTTGTGCTGCTGCTCACCGCGGTGCTGGCACTGCTGCTGTTCGCCGATGCACGCAATCAGGCTTACAGCCAGGCGCAGGAGCGGATGGTGTCCGTGGCAGGAACCGTGGCGGACAATCCGCTGGTGCTCACTGCAGCCGGTTCGGCCGATCCGTCCGGACTGCTCCAGCCCTACGCCCTGCGGGTGATGGCCGATGCGAGGGTGGATTTCGTCACCATCATGGCACCGGACCGCACCCGGTGGACCCACCCGGACCCGGCAGAAATCGGCCGTCGCTACATCGGCTCGATCGATCAGGCGCTCGCCGGAGATACCTATACGGAAGTGACAGCCGGCACCCTGGGTCCCTCCGTGCGGGCTATTGTCCCGGTCAAGGACTCGACCGGGAAGATCCGCGCACTGGTGGCATCCGGGGTGACGGTTCCCACCGTTGAAGTGGCGCTGCAGGCCAGGCTCCCCGCCGTCGCCGGCATCGCGGCAGCCCTGTTACTGGGCGGCTCGTTAATTTCCTGGCTGCTCGGGCGCTATCTGCGCAAGGTCACCTTGGGCTGGGGTCCCGAACGGCTCGGACAGCTGTTTGTTTACTACGAATCCGTGCTGCACTCGGTCCGTGACGGGCTGGTATTGACCGATCACAACGGCGAACTGTTGATGTACAACGACCAGGCGGCACATCTGCTGGGTATTAAGGCGCCCTCCGGCAACGGGCCGGCGCCACGGCTGGCGGAACTGGATTTGCCGACGTCGCTGGAGGAGCTGCTGCACAGCGGGCGGACGGCCAGAGACGAACTACATCTGACGCAGACGCGCCTGCTGATCGTCAGCCAGGAACCGGCCCGCTCCCCCGGATCCGGAACATCCGCCGGATCCGGGCCGCCCGGCATCGGGACCGTGACCACAGTGCAGGATCACACCGTCATCGCCGAACTTGGCGATGAACTTCGTTCGACGCAGACGCTCACGGACGCCCTGCGCGCCCAGACCCATGAACATGCCAACCGGATCCACACGCTGGTGTCGTTACTGGAGTTGGGCCGCACGGCTCAGGCGTTGGAATTTGCCACCGCGGATCTGCAGCTGAGCCAGCGGCTGGCCGACGAGGTTCTGAACGCGGCAGATGAACCGGTGCTTAGCGCCCTGTTGATGGGCAAGATCGCCCAGGCCAATGAACGCGGGATCGAGCTGCGGGTCAGCACCGAAACACAAACCCAGTTTTCCGGTGTGCGCACACACGACGTCGTCACCATTCTGGGGAATCTGCTGGACAATGCGATGGATGCCGCGGCCGAGGGCGACGAGCCACGCTGGGTTGCCCTGCACCTTGGGCCTACCGTGGACGGACTGGAACTGGAGGTCTCCGACAGCGGGCCGGGCCTGGATCCGGCGCAGACCGCCGGCATCCTCGCCAAGGGTTTCAGTACCAAGCACTCCGACGGCGGGGGTCGCGGAATCGGGCTGGCGTTGGTCCGGCAGACCGTCCAACGGCTGGGCGGCCAGCTGATCATTGGCGCACGCGCGGGCGCACCCGCCGGGCCGCCGAGGGCTGCAGGAACAGAGGCTCCTGAAAAAACAGGGGTCGCCACAGGAACAGGGGTCGCTGCAGGAAGATCGGGCGCCGTTTTTACGGTCGTTCTTCCCATAGCCCTGGACCCGGACTCTTTTACACCCATCGTAGAACAACTTGCCGGGAAGCCCGAATGAGCGTTCTCCCGCAACCGATCCGCGTCCTCGTGGTAGATGACGAGCCAATTGCCGCCGATGCGCATGCCACCTATCTGCAACGGATCGGCGGTTTTTCCCTCGGTGGCATTGCCCACGATGGTCAGTCCGCGCTGCGTGCCCTGCAGCAGTGCGCCGAGGCCGGGGCACCGATCGATCTCATGCTGCTGGATATGAATCTTCCCGACTTGCACGGACTTGATATCGCCCGCCGCGTCCGGTCCGCCGGTCTGGCCGTGGACATCATTGCCGTCACCGCCGTCCGGGACCTGAAAGTGGTCCGGACCGCCATCTCCAGCGGCGCAGTCCAATACCTCATCAAACCCTTCAGCTATGCGATGTTCGCGGAAAAGCTTGTCAGCTACCGAGACTTCCGGCAGCAGCTGGCTTCTCCGACCGCGCCTGCTTCGCAAACCGACGTCGATCTGGCGTTTGCCAGTTTGCGGGCGCCCACGACACCACCGCTGCCAAAGGGCCTGTCAGAGACCACCTTGTCCGCCGTCGTGTCCTATTTACGCGGAGTTGGACGGGCGGCGTCGGCCTACGAGGTGATGGACGGGCTCGGAATGTCCCGAGTCACAGCCCGTAGGTATCTGGAATATCTGTCCGATACGGGAATTGTGCTGCGCAGCGCCCGTTACGGGACGCCAGGGAGGCCGGAAAACGAATACTGCTGGCGGTAGTTCCACAATGCGGCACCTGCACCAACTCAGAAGGCGCTGCACTCACCGTGGCATCCGCAGGATGGGCAAGAGCGAGTCAATGACGCTGGCATCCTCGATGGTGGATGGAACCGTGTACTCGTGGCCGTCGGCAATCTGGCGCATTGTCTTGCGCAGAATCTTCCCCGACCGGGTCTTGGGCAGCGAGTCAACGACCACCGCCTGTTTGAAGTCGGCCACCGGGCCAATGTGTTCGCGGACCATCGTTACCAGCTCCTTCACCAGCTGTTCTTCGGTGATGTGCACGCCGGATTTCAGCACAATGTAGGCGCTGGCCCGCTGGCCTTTGAGCACGTCGGCCAGCCCGATGACGGCGCATTCGGCCACTGCGGGGTGCTGCGCCAGAACCTGTTCGATGGCGCCGGTTGACAGCCGGTGGCCGGCCACATTGATCACGTCGTCGGTGCGGCCCATCACAAAGACGTAGCCGTCCTCGTCCACGTAGCCGGAATCACCGGTCGTGTAGTAGCCCGGGAAGGCGTTCAGGTAAGAGGAGATATAACGTTCATCGCTACCCCACAAGGTCATCAGGGTGCCCGGCGGCAACGGCAGGCCGAGCACAATGTTCCCCTCCGTTCCCGTCGGTACCCGGTCCCCTCGTCCGTCGACGATGCGCAGGTCAAAGCCCGGCATCGGGAACGACGGCGACCCTGCCTTGATCGGCAACGGCTCAAGCCCGCGCGGATTGCCGCAGATGGCCCACCCCGTCTCGGTCTGCCACCAGTGATCCACCACGGGAACGTTGAGTACGCGTCCGGCCCAGTGATAAGTGTCCGAGTCCAGACGCTCCCCCGCCGCGAAAAGCGTTGTCAGCGAGGACATATCGTATTTAGCCAGTTCGGCAGCCTCCGGATCAACCTTGCGGATGGCCCGTAGCGCCGTGGGCGCTGTGAAGAGCACGCGGACGCGGTGGTCGCTGACCACACGCCAGAAGGCTCCGGCGTCCGGCGTTCCGACCGGCTTTCCTTCATAGAGGACGGTGGTGGCGCCCGCCAGTAAGGGGCCGTAGACGATGTAGGAGTGCCCCACCACCCAGCCCACGTCCGAGGCGGTCCACATCACGTCGCCGGGATGGATGTCGTAAAGGTTCGTCATGGTCCACATCAGCGCCGTGGCATGTCCGCCGTTGTCCCGGACCACACCCTTGGGCGCACCGGTGGTTCCCGAGGTGTAAAGAACGTACAGTGGATCCGACGCAGCCACGGGGACCGGATCCGCAGGCCCGGCTTCGAGCATCTCCGTATCCCAGTCGCGCCAGCTCTCGTATGGTGAACCGCTGCCGCCCGCGGCGGCCTCAAAGCCGTCCCGGACCTTGACGATAACCGGCGTACTGCCGGCATCGGCCAGCCGCAGCGCCTCGGCCACGGCGGGCAGGTACTCGATGCGTCGGCTCGGTTCCAGCCCGCCCGATGCTGTCACGACAACGGCCGGCTGGGCATCGGCGATGCGCGATGCCAGCTCGGCTGCGGCAAATCCGCCGAAGACGACCGAATGCACCGCCCCCAGGCGTGCGGTGGCCAGCATGGCGATCACGGTTTCGGGAATCATTGGCATGTAGATGACAACGCGGTCCCCCTTGTCGACCCCGTGCGAACGCAGCACTGAGGCAAAGCGCGCCACCAGGTCCGTTAGCTCCGCGTAGCTGTAGTGCCGTTGGATCCCGAGCATCGCGGAGTCATAGATCAGTGCATCCTGCCCGCCGCGACCGGCCAGCACATGGCGGTCCAGAGCATTAAACGAGGTATTGATCCTCGCGTCGGGAAACCATTTGCTGATCAGCGCGGAGGCACCATCTAAGGCGCGCGAGGGCTCCTGATCCCAGTCAACTGCCCGTGCAGCTTCCAGCCAGAATCCCTCCGGATCGTGCAGACTGCGCTGATAGACCGCCCGGTAGTCCTCTTCTGACATGTCAACTCTCCCATCGGCACTGCTGTGATGTCAGTCATACTAACTGCTACTCAGGTGATAAAACAAGAGGCGTGTATACATAGGTAGAAAGTTTCTCAACAAATGCGGCTAACTTCATAGATTTATATGGATTTCGCGCAGTCTTTGTATACACTGAGTGAAGAGTTCTGGCGGCATTTCTCGCATTTCGCCTCCGGGGCAATCCGAAGTAGGCCGAGCAGAACCAAGCAGGGAGGCAGCATGCGGGCCAGCGATCGTGCCTACGCGGCTTTGCGTGCCGACATCGTTCACTGGCGCCTGCCTCCCGGATCGGTGCTGGCCGAGGTGGAGCAGTCCGAGCGGCTGGGCGTTTCCCGCACACCCTTGCGGGAGGCGCTCGCCAGGCTTACAGCGGAAGGCCTGACGGCGGCACAGCGCGGCCGCGGCGTGGTGGTCACGGACATTTCCCTGCATCAGGTTCGTGAGCTGTTTGAGCTCCGGGCAACGCTGGAGTGCCGCGCCGCCGAGCTCGCCTCCGAGCGAGGCGACCGGGAAGTGTTTGGCCAGTTGTCCGCGGAACTCACCGGCGCGGCGGGGCTGCTCAACGATCCCGATCCGTCCCGCGCTGCGTACTACGAGCTGGTGAGCCGCCTCGATGCGGCCGTTGATGCCGCCATCGGCAATAGTTACCTGGCGCAGGCACTGAAAGGTCTCCGGGTGCATCTGGTCCGGGTCCGTCGACTCTCCCAGGACAACCCCGGCAGACTGCTGGCCGCTGCCCAGGAACACGCCACTATTGCCCGGGCAATCGCGAAGGGCAATGCCCGGGTCGCCAGTGCCGCCACCACGGTCCATCTGGACAACAGCCTGGACCATCTCCTCTCCACTAACCCCCAGCACCCGCTGACCATCAACACTCACCCCCAGTAACCATCCGCCGGCCGGCAGCCGGCAAAACCCGAGAGGAAACCATGGTGCTCACTCATCACGTCCGCGTCCACAAGAGCGAGGAAAACCTCCCCCGCGAAGAACAACTCGCTTACAAGATCGCCAAGGTGGCAGCGGATCCGGTCGCTGTCACGGACGCGGTCACCGACATGGTCATCAACCGGATTATCGACAACGCCGCGGTGGCAGTGGCGTCCCTGAATCGTGCACCTATTGTGGCTGCCCGGGCGCAGGCGCTGGCGCACGGGCCGAGCGCCGGCGGCAGAGGATCATCAGTTTACGGGATTACGGACCGCGTTTCCCCCGAGTGGGCGGCTTGGGCCAACGGCGTCGCCGTGCGCGAGCTGGACTACCACGACACGTTCCTGGCTGCGGAGTATTCCCACCCCGGGGACAACATTCCGCCGATCCTGGCCGTGGGCCAGCACGTCGGGTGCAGCGGAGCGGATCTGATTCGGGGCATTGCCACCGGTTATGAGATTCAGGTGGACCTGGTTAAATCCATCTGCCTGCATGAACACAAAATTGATCATGTGGCCCATCTCGGGCCGTCCGCGGCGGCAGGTATCGGCACACTGCTCGGTCTGGATGCGGAAACGATCTTCCAGGCGGTTGGCCAGGCACTGCACACGACGACGGCGACGCGCCAATCGCGCAAGGGTGAAATCTCCACCTGGAAGGCCTATGCACCGGCGTTTGCCGGAAAAATGGCGATTGAAGCGGTGGACCGCGCGATGCGCGGGCAGACGTCCCCCACCCCGATTTACGAGGGCGAAGACGGCGTTATCGCTTGGCTGCTGGACGGCCCGGACGGTTCCTATCAGGTCCCGCTGCCGGCCGAGGGTGAAGCGAAACTGGCCATCCTGGATACCTACACCAAAGAACACTCCGCGGAATACCAGGCCCAGGCCTTGATTGACCTGGCGCGGAAGCTGCACGGCCAGTACCCGGAGCTGGCGGATCCGGCCACAGTGAACGATCTGGTGCAAAGCATCGTCATCCGCACGAGCCACCACACGCATTTTGTGATCGGGTCCGGGGCCAACGATCCGCAGAAGTATGACCCCACCGCGTCCCGTGAGACGCTGGACCATTCGATTCCGTACATTTTCACTGTTGCCTTGCAGGACGGTGCCTGGCACCATGTGAACTCTTATGCCCCAGAGCGCGCGGGGCGTGCCGATACGGTGGAATTGTGGCACAAGGTCAGCACGGCGGAGGACCCCGAATGGACCCGGCGCTACCACTCGCTGGACCCGCAGGAAAAGGCCTTCGGCGGCTCCGTGGAGATCACGCTGACGGATGGCCGGACCATCACGGACCAGATCGCCGTTGCCGACGCTCACCCGCTGGGTGCCCGGCCCTTCGCCCGCGAGCAGTACATCAACAAATTCCGCACCCTGGCTGCCGGGGACAACGGCCGGCGGCTGGTGGACGAGGCGGAGATCAACCGTTTCCTGGACACCGTCCAGCGGCTGCCCGAATTGGCTGCCGGGGAATTGGATGGTCTGAACATCCAGGCGGCAGAGGGCATCATCAATCTGGCGGTCGCACCGAAGGGACTCTTCTAATGCTGTATTCTGTCACGACGCCCGAGCAAAAACGCGTTGCACTCCGGGACGGTCTGGCCTCCGGCACGCTGATGCAGTTTCCAGGGGCTTTTAATCCGCTCTCCGCCCGGCTGATCCAGGAAAAGGGCTTCGACGGCGTCTATATCTCCGGCGCGGTCCTCGCCAACGATCTGGGTCTGCCCGACATCGGGCTCACTACCTTAACCGAAGTGGCTGGCCGTGCCGGACAGATTGCCCGGATGACGGACCTGCCCTCCATCGTTGATGCCGACACCGGCTTCGGCGAACCGATGAATGTGGCCCGCAGTATCCAGGAACTGGAAAATGCCGGTCTGGCCGGATGCCACATCGAAGACCAGTTCAATCCCAAAAGGTGCGGTCATCTGGACGGCAAGAACGTCGTCGACCTTGATACGGCCTGCAAGCGGATCCGCGCCGCTGCCGACGCCCGCCGGGATCCGAACTTCCTGATCATGGCCCGCACCGACATCCGCGCAACTGACGGGCTGGTGGCCGCACAGGACCGGGCACGGGCTCTGGTGGACGCAGGCGCGGACGCAATCTTCCCCGAAGCGATGAAAGATCTCACGGAATTCGCTGCCATCAGGGCGGCGGTGGATGTGCCGATCCTGGCGAACATGACCGAATTCGGCAAGAGTGAGCTGTTCACGGCGGCACAGCTGGCCTCCGTGGGGGTGAACATGGTCATCTACCCGGTGACCCTGCTGCGCAGCGCCATGGGGGCGGCGGAGCGGACGCTGGATGCCATCAAGGCCAACGGAACGCAGGAATCCGCTGTCAGTCAGATGCTCACTCGTGCGCGTTTGTATGAATTGGTGGATTATGAATCCTACAATCAATTCGATACCTCGGTCTTCAACTTCCAGATACCCGGCAAGCACAAAGGACGGCAATGACATCAACATCTGAAACCACCATCCATAAGGGTCTTGCTGGCGTAGTGGCGGACACCACGAAAATCTCCAAGGTCAATTCGGAGACCAACTCGCTGCTGTACCGCGGCTATCCTGTCCAGGAGCTGGCAGCCAAATGCAGCTTTGAACAGGTCGCCTACCTGCTGTGGTACGGCGAACTGCCAACGCCGGACCAGCTGGCCGGATTTGAGCAGGCCGAACGTGACGGTCGGGGGCTCGAGCGGATCGTCAAGGAAGCCATTGACCTGCTGCCCACCACGACGCACCCAATGGACGTCTGCCGGACCGCGGCCAGCGTTCTCGGTGCTTCGCATCCCCTGGCGGCGGACAACTCCCATGAGGCAAACCTGAAGAAGGGCGTTGACCTGCTCGCGGCCATGCCCGCCGTCGTCGCCTATGACCAGCGCCGCCGTCGCTCTCTTGCGGAGGTGCCGGCCCGCGGAGACCTGAGCTACTCCGCCAACTTTCTCTACATGACCTTCGGCCAGGAAGCCGCCCCCGAGGTCGTGGAGGCGTTCAACGTCTCGATGATTCTCTATGCGGAGCACTCCTTCAATGCGTCCACGTTCACCGCACGGGTGATCGCCTCGACCCTGGCGGATCTGCATTCCGCCGTGACCGGGGCCATCGGTGCGCTCAAGGGGCCGTTGCACGGTGGAGCCAATGAGGCCGTCATGCACACCTTTGACGAGATCACTAAGTCCCTGCCAGCCGGTGGGAACGTCGGTGAAGCAACGCAAAAATGGCTCGACAATGCACTGGCCAACAAGAAGAAGATCATGGGCTTCGGGCACCGTGTCTACAAGAACGGCGACTCGCGGGTGCCGACCATGAAGGCCTCGCTGGACATCATGGTGGAACACTACAACCGGCCCGATTTGGGTGAGCTGTACGCGACCATGGAATCCGCCATGGCACAGGCAAAGAACATCAAGCCAAACCTGGATTACCCCACCGGGCCGGTGTATCACCTGATGGGATTCGACACCGAGATGTTCACCCCGTTATTCGTGGCCAGCCGCATCACCGGCTGGACCGCGCATGTGATGGAGCAGCTCGAGGCGAATTCGCTGATCCGCCCGTTGAGCGAGTACAACGGCGTGGACGAACGCCAGGTGCCCTGAAAGACCCGTGCCCTAATAGGCCGGTCCCCCTGAAAACCACGAGAAGTTGGAGCACAGAATGGAAAAATCTTCGCTCAAGGCTCTGGCCCGAGAACAGCTTGCCACGGCGCAAGCCTCCTCCAGCGGGCGGAGCGCCAAGACGGTCTACGGTGGTCATGAGCATATTCTGCGCCAGACGGTGATCGCTTTGGATACGGGGCAGCAACTCGATGAGCACGAGAATCCGGGCGAAGCCACCCTTTACGTACTCAGCGGACGTGTTGAGCTGGCATCCGGCGAGACGTCGTGGGAGGGCTCGCCGGGAGACCTGCTGATCGTGCCGGAGGCCCGGCATTCACTGCGTGCCATCGAAGCGGCCTCCGTGCTGCTGACGGTGGCCAAGGGCCGCTGACGCGGCCACGTGTCCCGAAATATGACGGCAGCCGGCGGGAGCATGACGTTCGCGGTGCGCGTGGCTGCGCGTAAGTGCGCGTGACTCAGCGTGACTGCGCGTGGCTGCGCGTCATTTTTCAGATACGGCCGGTTTGAGCAAGGGCTTAGCTGTGTAATTGGCCACGGTTTCGTTGTCCGCATTGAGCACTACCCGCACCGCCAGCCGTTCCCCGGCCAACATGGGTGGCAGCCACCGGAGGGAGTCCGCCCACATTTGTTCGTGCGGCAGCGTGCTGACCGGATGCCACTGCGGGGCAATCTCTGAGCTTTCGGTGGGCTGGCCCTCCCATCGCCGGCTGAGAAACACCGTAGTGTGCATGTCCCACTGAGGTTTCGCGGGGAAAACAAAGTCAACCGTCCCGGCGTCAAGCAGGCTGCATTCCTCGACGTGGACATGTACTTCTTCGGCCACCTCGCGGCAAATGGCCTGCGCGGCGCTCTCCCCCGGCTCCAGATGCCCGCCAATTCCCACGACCTTACCGGTGCCGAAGCCGGACTTTTTCAGCCCCAGCAGCACATCCTGCCGGCCATCCTCGTCACGGAGCAGGAAGCACAGGGTTACCTCGGCAGCAGTCATGGTCCCAGCGTACGTGGCTGCAGGCCAGGAATCAGTCCGGCTGCCGGTCAGCCTTGATGCTTTACCGCGGCTGGCCCAGTACCTCACAAGTACTACCACGGCCCGATCCAGGGTTACCCCAGTGCGCGAGGGTGTGCGGCGGCGTAGACCTCCCGCAGTGTTTCCACTGTCACCAGCGTGTAGACCTGCGTCGTGGTCACCGAAGCGTGGCCCAGCAACTCCTGGACGACGCGTACATCGGCGCCCCCCTCCAGCAGATGCGTGGCGAATGAATGCCGCAGCGTGTGCGGTGAGACGACTGCACTGATTTCTGCCTTCTCGGCCGCGACCTTTAGAATGGTCCACGCACTTTGCCGGCTGATTCGACCGCCCCTGGCGTTCAGGAATAGCGCGGGGCTGCCCTTGCCCTTGGCCGCCAGCAAGGGCCGGCCGCGCACCAAATATGCCTGTACTGCCCGAGCCCCGTAAGAGCCCAGCGGCACCATGCGTTCCTTGGAACCCTTGCCAAAGAGCCGCACCACCGCAGGGCTACCGGCCGAACCCGAGGCGCCGTGGACGCCACTGCCCGCACCAACCGCGACGTCGTCCACGTCCAGCCCTACGGCCTCGCTGATTCGGGAACCGGTGGAGTAAAGGAACTCGAGCAATGCGCGGTCGCGCAATCCCGTGGCAGTGTCCGCTCCGGCTGCCTCCAGCAATCGGGTCACCTCGGCTACGCTGATGGCCTTGGGCAGGCGTCGTCCCGCCATGGGAGGGTGCACGTCCGCGGCCGGATCTGTCGCCGTCATCCCTTCCAACGCCCAGAATTTATGCAGACCCCGCACGGCCACAATGGTCCTCGCCGCGGACCGGACGCCTAGCGCTGCGGACCCGTCGGTGCCCTCAGCAATGGTCAGCGAGAAGCCCGTGACATGGTGCCGCGTGATCTCCCCCGGTGCCTGCACGCCGGATTTAGCCAGGAACCGCTGATACCGTCCCAGATCCCGCCGGTAGGCGCTGAGAGTATTGGGTGCCAGACCTCGCTCAACACCCACATGCTGCAGGTAGTCGGTCACGGCCCGCTCCAACGCCGGCGGGAGGGGATCCACGTTATTGGCGCTGGTCCGGATGGGCCGGCCAGGGAGCATCGGCCGGACGCAGGGTGGCGAAACCGCTGGCGCGTGCGGCCGCTGCGGCGAGTATGCCGACGACGGCAGAGGGGTTATGCAAGGAACCGTCCAGAACCGCTGCGACCGCGTCCTCCAGAGAGACCCAGGCGAACCGTATTTCCGCTTCCTCGTCGGTGCGGGTGTGCCGGAGCCCCGCATCCACTTCGGTAAGCCCCCGCGCCAAATAAATCCTGATCGCTTCGCTGGAGGATCCGGGCGAATTGAAAACATCCGCCAGGACCAGCCACTGGGAGGCGACCAGATCCGCTTCCTCGGCCAACTCACGGGCAGCGGCCTCAACGTAGTCCTCGCCGGAGACGTCCAGGAGCCCGGCCGGGATCTCCCATAGCGTCATCCCCACCGGATGCCGGTACTGGCTGATCATCAAGACCTCACCGGCGGCATTCATCACCAGCACGGCCACCGCTCCCGGATGGGTAATGTAATCCCGCGTCAGCTGCTTCCCGGCGTCCCGCAAAACAAAAGTATCGCTGACGACATCCCAGATCCGGCCCCGGTAGACCGTTGTGGAGGACACGAGTTCACGCGGGCTGAGCGAGTCTGCGAGGCTTTCACCGTCGTCCACGCTGCGGCCCAGCGCACCGTCCGGATTTATCATCATGCTCAGACCTCGAGCAGGCGCGTGGAGCGCTGACGTTCCAGTGCAGCGGTCACCAATCCGGCAAACAGCGGATGCGGGCGCGTGGGGCGCGAGCTCAGTTCGGGGTGGGCCTGCGTGGCCACGTAGTAAGGGTGGACGTCCTTGGGAAGTTCCACAAACTCCACCAGTTTGCCGTCCGGTGACGTGCCGGAGAAGACCAGCCCCTTGGCCGCAATCTGGTCGCGGTACTTGTTGTTCACCTCGTAACGGTGGCGGTGCCGTTCGCTGACCGTGGTTTTGCCGTAGGTCTGCGCGACGACTGAGCCCGCGTCCAGCCTGGCCTCATATAGGCCCAGGCGCATGGTTCCGCCCAGGTCGCCCCGGCCTTCCACGATGTCCAGCTGCTCTTCCATGGTCGCGATCACCGGATAGGCGGAGTCCGGCTCGAATTCGCTCGATGACGCGCCGTCCAGCCCCACCACATTGCGGGCGTATTCGATCACCATGCACTGCAGGCCCAGACAGAGGCCCAAGGAAGGCAGCTGGGTTTCGCGCGCAAAGGTCAGCGCACCCAGCTTCCCTTCCAGTCCCCGGATTCCAAAACCGCCCGGCACACAGATGGCGTCGACGCCGTCGAGCGCCTTCGCCGCGCCCGCTGGAGTGGCACAAATATCCGAGGGGACCCAGCGGATTTTCACCCGCGTCTGGTTGGCAAAGCCACCGGCGCGTAGTGCCTCCGTGACCGAAAGGTAGGCGTCGGGCAGGTCGATGTACTTACCCACCAAGGCAATTTCGACGTCGTGGGCCGGATTGTGGACGGCTTCCAGCAGCGCATCCCATTTGGTCCAGTCCACGTCCTTGAACGGCAGGTCCAGCGCCCGGACAATGTAGGAATCCAGGCCCTGCGAGTGCAGGGTCTTCGGAATGTCGTAAATGCTGGGAGCATCGGGACAGCCGATGACGGCGTCGACGTCAACGTCGCAGGCGCGGCCGATCTTCTCCCGCATGGAATCGGGCAGCTCGCGGTCCGAACGCAAAATGATTGCATCCGGCTGAATTCCCAGGGAACGCAGCGCGGCCACGGAATGCTGCGTGGGTTTGGTCTTGAGCTCCTGCGACGGACCAATGTACGGCACCAGCGAAACATGCAGGAAGAACACGTTATTGCGGCCGACGTCCTGACGGACCTGGCGGGCCGATTCGAGGAATGGCTGGGATTCGATATCCCCGACCGTGCCGCCGATTTCGGTGATGATCACATCCGGTGCGTTCGTGCCGTCCGCGGCCAGCCGCATCCGGCGCTTAATCTCATCGGTGATATGCGGGATGACCTGGACGGTGTCCCCCAGGTACTCGCCGCGACGCTCCTTGGCGATCACCGTCGAGTAGATCTGCCCGGTGGTCACGTTAGCCGAACCTTCAAGGCTTTCGTCCAGGAAGCGCTCGTAGTGACCGATGTCGAGGTCCGTTTCTGCACCGTCATCGGTGACGAAAACCTCGCCGTGTTGGAAGGGATTCATGGTCCCGGGATCCACGTTGAGATAGGGATCGAGTTTCTGCATCGTGACGGAAAGCCCGCGGGCCCTCAGCAGATGACCGAGGCTGGAGGCCGAGAGTCCCTTACCCAGGGAAGACGCCACGCCACCGGTGACGAAGATATGTTTGGTCGTCTTGGACTGACCACTGGACCGGGAATTTGATCGATGCACCACGGGATTCGAGCCTAGCATCTTTGGCTGCCGGCTGCGGCCGCACCGTCCGCGCTTCTCCCCTCGCCGGGGCCGCGCCCCGGTTCAAGTCCTGCCTGCTTCTCCTCCCGTTCCAGATCGGCGGCCCGGCCAATGATGTTCTTGGCCATCGAGGGAAAAATTAAACCGTGGAACGGCAAAATTGCCCACCAGTACAGTTTTCCGGCCAGTCCGGCCGGAAAGTATATGGCCCGCTGCCGGTAAACAGTCCCGGCACCGTCGGGTTCCGCGGTAAATTCGAGCCACGCCTCGCCGGGGACCCGCATTTCCGCGTGCAGCAGCAGCAGCCTTCCGTCCTCGATCTTCTCTACCCGCCACCAGTCCACAGCGTCGCCGACAAAAAGCCTCTGCGCGTTCCGGCGCCCGCGGTTAAGCCCGGCCCCGCCGACCAGTTTGTCCCACACACCCCGGATTGACCAAGCCGCCGGGAGTGAGTACCAGCCGTTCTGCCCGCCGATGCCCTCGATGACTCGCCAAACGTACTCTGGTGCCACCGCCGTCGATTTCTCCCGCCGATCGACGAAGAAGGTCCGGCCTGCCCACTCGGGGTCGCTGGGCAACGGATCAGAAGGCGGACTGTTGGTGGCACCAGCCCAACTCGTTACGACCTCGTCACTGGCCAGTTTGCCCAGGGCCAGCTCCACGGCCTTGCGGTAGCGCGTGAGACCCTCCGGCGGCAACGGGATGAATGCATCGATGTCATGCTCCTGGGCAATGGCCTCGTGCTGCAGGGATCCGACCAGCGGAACCGCCATGAAATGGGGAATGGGAGTGACCAGCGCCACCCACCAGCCGGCGAGCATGGGCGCTGGCAGCGGCAGCGCATAGATGTACCGCCGGCTCAGCTTCGCCTCATGAGCATAGCCATACATCAGGGCTCCATACGTCAGCACTTCCCGGGAGCCAATATCAAACGTCCGGTTGATCCCGGAGGGCATGCCCGGCGCGGCAACCAGGTAATGCAGGACGTCCCGGATCGCAATCGGCTCAATCCGGTTCTGCACCCAGCTCGGCGATGGCATTGCAGGGAGGTTGTCCGTGAGGTGACGGATCATTTCAAAAGAGGCCGAACCCGATCCGATCACCACGCCTGCCTGGAACACCACTGCGGGCACCGCGCCGGCGAGCAGTGTTCTGCCGACCTCGCTGCGGGATCGCATATGCGGGGACAATTCCCCGGTCTCGGGGTGCAGGCCGCCGAGGTAAACAATCCGGTCAACGCCAGCCGTTTGGGCAGCGGCAGCCACCGTGCGCGCTGTCTGCAATTCCTGCACTGCAAAATCGGGTCCCGAGCCCATTGCATGAACAAGGTAGAACAACGTATGGACGCCCCCGCAGGCGGCAGTCGTGTCCTCCTCCGACGTCAGGTCCCCCTGGACAATTTCCACGTCCCCGCTCCACGGAACCGATTCCAGCTTTTGCGGCGAGCGCACCAGAACCCGCACCTTGTATCCCTCGGCGAGCAGCCTGGGCACCAACCTGCCACCGACATAGCCGGTAGCTCCGGTGACCAGAACCAGTTTGTCCTTCGTGGAATCCGTCATGCCTTGATCCTACGACCGCCCACCGACACGATGGAAGTTTCCGCACCGGGAACGCAAGCCGCCTCCATCGACCACGGGCGCTAGCGGCCGCTGCGCGCCTCGTCCAGCAGTTCGCGGGCATGGGCCTGGGCCGTGGCGGAATCTTCCTGCCCCGCCAGCATCCGCGCCAGCTCGCGGACCCGGCCGGCGTCGTCGAGCAGTGTCACGTCGGAGGATGTGAAACCGCCGTCGGAGGTCTTAGTGACGCGGATATGCTGGTCCGCGAAGGCAGCTACCTGCGGCAGGTGTGTGACCACCAGGACCTGCACATGCTTGGCCAGCATGGCCAGCCGGCGGCCGATCTCCACGGCAGCCTTGCCGCCCACGCCGGCATCGACCTCATCGAAAACAAAGGTGGGTACCGGATCCACCGCCGCGAGCACGACCTCGATGGCCAGCATCACCCGGGAGAGCTCACCGCCGGAGGCGCCCTTGCCCAATGGCCGGGGAGCTGCACCGGTATGGGGCTGCAGCAGGAAGACGATCTCGTCCGCGCCGTTGATTCCCGGCGCGGACGCAGCGGAAATATCGATCACGAGTTTCGCATCGGGCATGGCAAGGGCCGTCAGTTCGGCGCTGACCCGTCGGGACAGCTCAGCAGCGGCCTTGGTCCGCGATGCGGTGAGCCGTGCGGAAAGATCCACCAGTTCCACCGCGGCCGCTGCCACCTCCTTCTCCAGTGCCTCGATCCGGCCGGAATCATCCTGCAGCTCGTCCAATCGGACGCGTGATTCTTCGGCCCAGGACAAGACACCATCCACGGAGGGGGCGTACTTGCGCACCAGCACGACAAGGGCGCCCCTGCGGTCTTCTACCTCGGCGAGCCTGCCTGGGCCGTCTGAGTCCAAGGACGTTGAGTAGCCCGCCAGGTCACGGGCAATGTCCGCCAGAATGATGCCGGCTTCGGTCAGCCGTGCGGCGGCAGCTCGAAGTTCCTCGTCATGGTCCGCGACACCTTCCAACAATCGTTTGGCCGTATCAACCAGGGTGGTGGCGTCCGCGCCGGCGCCGAAATCCTCCGTGATCAGGGCCTCGCGTGCCTGCTGCGAGGCCAGGCGCAGTTCCTCCAGATTGGCCAGCTTGATGGACTCCGCCTTCAGCACGTCATCCTCGCCCGCCTGCGGGTCCACCTCGTCAATCTCCGCCAGGGCCAGCCGCAGGGTCTCGGCTTCCCGGAGCCGCTCCCTGCCGTTGTGCCGCAGCTCCTCGAGCTCCGACTCAGCCTGCTGCCAACGGCGGAACAGAGTCCGGTACTGCTCCAGCCCGGCGGCAAAAGTCTTTTGGAAATCCCCGGCAAACCTGTCCAGGGCATCGCGTTGCGCGGTACTGCCCTTCAGCCGAATCTGGTCCGACTGACCATGCACTGCTACCAGCTGTTCACCCAGCTCGGAGAGCACGCCCACGGGCGCCAGCCGGCCTCCCACATGTGCGCGGCTACGGCCGTCCGCGCCGACGGTTCGGGCCAGCACCAGGCCGGCGAAGGTCCGTCCGTCATTGGTAGCGGGAACGCCGCTGGCCGAGCCGCCACCGTCGAAATCGCCGTCACTGCCGGAGCCGCCACCGCTGGCAGAACCGCCGTCGAACTCATCCAGGTCTGCACCGGCTTCCAGCGCGCGCAGCAGAGCCCGGTGTCCGCGGGGAAGCCGTACGGATGCCTCCGCCGAGGCTGACTTCGCGCCGGTACGTACGGCGCCGGCGTCCGAACGCGCACCCAACAACAGGCCGACGGCGGTGACCACCATGGTTTTGCCCGCGCCGGTCTCGCCGCTGACAACGCTCAGGCCCGGGCCCAGCGGAAGCGTCGCTTCGGCAATGACGCCCAGGTCCCGAATGCGGATTTCCTCGATCATATGGCTTCACTCATGGTGCGTTGGAGCTCCTTCAGCCTGTCCGGGCGCCGCGGTGCGGTCGCCGGCACCGCGCTCGTGATTCCACGGCCGGCCGGTTTCCGGCTGACTGCCCGCAGAACCGGGATGGCGCAGCGGCGTGCGGACCGGTGCCCTCGGTTTCGGGCTGCTGACGATCGGCATCTGCGAGGTGCGCGCGGCCGCTTCTTCGCCGGGACGGCCCCGCCAGCCTTCGATCGGGAGTTCAAATTTGCGCACTAAGCGCGCTGAGAAGGGCGTCTGGTAGATCCGGGCAAGCCGCACGGGGTTCGCCGAGCGGGTCACTTCAATCCGCGATCCGGGCGGGAGGTCGATGGTCCGCCGGCCGTCGCACCACATCACCCCGTGCGCTTCGGTACGGGTCAGGACCTCCACGGCGAGCTTCGACTTCGGTGAGACCACCAAAGGCTTGGCGAACAGCGCATGGGCGCTGATCGGGACCATCAAAAGGGCTTCGACCTCCGGCCAGACGACGGGACCACCTGCGGAAAAGGCGTAGGCCGTGGACCCCGTCGGGGTGGCCATGACCACGCCGTCGCAGCCAAAGGAACTCAAGGGGCGGCCGTCCACTTCGGTCACAACCTCGATCATTCGTTCGCGGTTGCCCTTTTCAATGGCCACTTCGTTCAACGCCCACGTATGCAGAATCTTTTGGCCCTGGGCCCAGACGGTGACGTCGATCGTCATCCGCTCTTCGACCACATATTTGCGCTGCACCACCCACTCCACGGTCTGGGCCAGATCCGCACGCTCGCTCTCCGCCAAAAACCCCACGTGCCCCAGATTCACGCCCAGCAGCGGCAAATCCTGCCCGCGGACCTCCTCAGCAGCCCGGAGAATAGTGCCGTCCCCGCCCAGGACCATTACGAGCTCAATCCCGGCCAGCGCGACGTCGACGTCGAGGATTTCAATCGGCACGTCGATCAGGCCCAAATGTGATGACATGTCCGCAATTTCGTTCTGGGACATCACCGGAATCAGCCCGGATGCCTGCAACTGGAGACAGACCTCAAGGGCAGCGGCCATCGCTTCCTCCCGCCCGGTGTGGGCCAGAATCAACACTCGCCTGCTCATATGGCTTCGCTTTCCGGTCAGCTGTTCGTGGTGGTAGGCCAGACGTCCGCCAGCAGTCGCTGAACGCTCGCCTGCTGCTCCTCGATCTTAGGCACGGTCATGGCACCTGCGCGGACAGCCCACAGGAAATATTCCACATTGCCATCCTGCCCGGGGAGCGGGCTGACTGCCAAACCGTGCAGCTCAAGCCCGGCGGCGGCCGCAGCTGCGGCAACCTGGCCTACGGCGCGCCGTCGTTCCTGCTCGGACCCCACAACGCCGGTCCGGCTCAACCGTTCCCGGCCCACCTCAAACTGCGGCTTGACCATCAGCAGCAGATCAGCACCTTCCGCAGCAGCCAGGGCAAGTGGAACCATGACGAGCGTGAGCGAAATAAAGGATAGGTCACAGACAATCAGTTCCACCGGGCCACCAACGTCGGACGCCCGGAGATAGCGGATATTCAGGCCCTCATGCACCTGCACCCTCGGGTGCTCCCGCAGCGCGGGCACCAATTGATCGTGCCCCACGTCCACCGCCACGACCAGTGCTGCTCCACGGCGCAACAGCACGTCGGTAAAGCCACCGGTCGAAGCGCCAGCGTCCAGGCATCTCTTTCCCGCCGCAGTGATGCTGGGGAACGCCGCCATGGCGCCAGCCAGTTTATGGCCTGCCCGTGAGACGTACTCAGGACCTTCGCTTTCTTCCACAACCAGGTCCCGATCCGGCGAAATCCGGGCAGCAGCTTTGACCAACGCAGCGCCGCCGGAACTGACCAGGCCGGCAGCGATCAGTGCCGCCGCCTGCGTCCGCGACCGCGCCAGCCCGCGGCGCACCAGCTCCTGGTCCAGCCGTGCCACGGTCAATCGCCGCCTTCCCCAACGCCACTTCGAGGTCCCGCGCCGCCGTCGGGCTCGGCATCAAGTTCCTGCCTGAGTTGCTCGTGGATGGCATCGTAAACCGCGATGTGTTCCGACGTCGGCATCCGGGCCAGCCCCGCCAGCCGGGAAATAACCGCGTCGACATCCGGGTCAGCTGTGCGCGTGACACTTTCCGGCCAGGGCCGCTGAGCGTTGGAATCGGCATGAATTTCAGCCACTGTCTTTAGCCTTTTGATCCGCTATGCCAGCGCAGCTCGGGAGACTTGGCTGCCGTGGCGTGCGGCTCGGCATTCCACCACGCGGCGCAGGCACAACGCCAGCTGTCGGCATCCTCCTGCGCGCCCCATATTGTCACCGTACCGTCTGCAGCCGATGCCGTTGCCTGACCGCAGCGGAAGGCTTCACCCTCGCGCCGGATTTGCGGATATGGTTCGAAAAGCTCTGCCAGGGTGGCCAGCAGAAAGCGTGGGCGCTCGACAGTCCGCGCAGCAAGAATCGTCGTAAACGTGTCAACGCCGGTCAAAACGACGGCCGTCGCCATGGCTGCGTTGTTGCCGCCCAGAATGTCAGTATCCAGCCGATCGCCGACCACCAACGGATGTGTGGATCCGACTCTGTCCGCCGCCTTGTGGAAGAGCACCGCCTCCGGCTTTCCTGCCACCAGCGGATCCTTGCCTGTGGCAGCCTGGACTGCGGCTACCAGGGTGCCGTTCCCGGGCGCGATGCCGCCCGCCTGCGGGATGGTCATATCGGTGTTGGTGGCCACCCAGGCAGCACCTCCGGCGATGGCATAGGAGGCTTCTGCGAGTTCTTTCCAGCTCAGGGTCGGTTCAAAGCCCTGAATGACGACGACGGCACCCTCCCGCGCCGAACGCACCGTCCTCATGCCCACCAGCTCCACCTCACGGGCTAACGCCTCGCTTCCGGTGACCAGCACCTTGGAACCGGGCGGAAACTTCTCCGCCAGCAGGGCCGCCCCCGCCTGAGCCGAGCTGACGACCTGATGATCCTCCGCCGGCGCACCCAGCTCACGCAAGTGTGCGGCGACGGCGGCGGGCGAACGGGACGCGTTATTCGTCACATAGGCCAACCCCACGCCGAAGTCTGCCAACCGCTTCAGGGCATCAGTAGCTCCCGGGATCGCATGTGGCCCCAGATAGACCACACCGTCCAGGTCTGCCAACACCGCATCAAACTGTGCAATCAGAGCCTGCTCAGCCATCCAGCTGAGCTCCTTCGCCGGTGGCTGCGCCGCCCCCGGAAGCGATCTTGCCCGCATCCAGTTCGCCATTCCCGTCGGCGCTTTCACTGTCGGCGCCGTCTGCAGAATCGGCCTCGGTAGCGTCGGCGTCATCCGCTTCGGCGTCATCGGCGCTGAACTCGTCCGACTCGGCGTCATCGGAATCGAAGTAGTCCGATTCGGCGTCGTCGATTTCGACGGGCATTGCTGGTGTGCGCTTGACTGGCGCCTTCGGCTCGGGCACGATCGCTTCGCCGTCGGCATTGAACATCGAGGTGTCCTGCTTCTTTCGCGGCTTGCGGTCTTCCTCCTCGTCCTCCTCGGCGAGGTCGACAATGAACGGATCAGCGTCGTCGTCTATCCCCAGCGCAGATTCGGCCTTAACGGCCTGACCCAGCCAGGTAGCCGCCTCAGAGCTGCGACCGACTGCATCCAGCGCGTCCGCGTAGGCGCGGAATAATCGAGGGCTGAAGGAAAACGCGCGGTTCATATCCAACTGCGGAATCTCCAACGCCGCCACGGCGGCCTCCCGCTCCCCCAGATCCGCTCGCGCACCGGAAGCCACAATGGCCAGCTCCACCTTGCCTGCCGTGTCGAGGGTCTGCGCGTCCTCAGACCGGATCAGGTCCAAGGCCCTGTCGGGCCTGCCCATGCCGCGTTCGCAGTCGGCCATCACCGGGAGATGCTCATTGGATCCGCTGATACGTCGGTAAGTGCGGAATTCCCGCAAGGCCTCGCCGTAATGTCCGGCTGCATAGGCGGTCAACCCGACCGCCTCCCGGACCGCGGCTAGCCGGCCACCGCGGCGACTAGCGGCCAGAGCATGCTGGAAGGACAGTTCAGGATCGGTGTCCATCAACCTGCCGGCCATCACCAAATGCCGCGACACCCATTCGCCGCTCTTTTCCTCCAGCGTCCGCAGCTGGGCACGGGTCACTCTGTCCAGCTCGGTTCCAGTCACGTCATCGTCAATCTGCGGCGAACGGTCCCGATCGGGACGATTGGCGCTTCTGAGATCGCGCGCATTATGGCTCGGCGCGGACCGTTCCACACGAGCACTCCGGTCGCCGTAAGGCCGATCACTCGACGGGCGGTCACTACGCGGGGCCCCGGCGCCGCGGGGCTGCCACTCCTTACGCGGCGCCGACCGATCGCTATAGGACCGCTCACCCGACGGGCGGTCACTACGCGGGGCACGGTCACGGTCACCAAAGGACCGCTCACCCGACGGGCGGTCACTACGCGGGGCACGGTCACGGTCACCAAAGGACCGCTCACCCGACGGGCGATCGCTGCGCTGGGCACGATCACCAAAGGTCCGCTCACCCGACGGGCGGTCACTGCGCGGGGCACGATCACCAAAGGACTTACGCTCCCCCTCACGCGGGGCACGATCACCATAGGCCCGCTCACCGGACGGGCGATCGCTGCGCGGGGCACGATCACCAAAGGTCCGCTCACCCGACGGGCGGTCACTGCGCGGGGCACGATCACCAAAGGTCCGCTCACCCGACGGGCGGTCACTGCGCGGGGCACGATCACCAAAGGACTTACGCTCCCCCTCACGCGACGGGCGATCCGAGGACGGACGAGATTGCGGGGCGCCATTTTCCCTGGAGCGGAAGCCGCGCGGCTCCCCTCCGGAGTTGCCGGTTCCCCTGAACGGTGCGGCCCCGCGCGGCTTGTCGCCGCCGTCGTGCCGTTGATGCCCATCGCCACGATGGGGATATTCCCTGGCGTCTTTGCCGCGGTTCCCGTCGCCGGGACGGCCATCAGATGACTTGCCGCCTCGATTGCCGCCGTTAAATTCAGCCATGCCGGACTCCTCTACTCATGAGCTGACCAACTGGCACAGTAACAGCCGCTCTTCACTATTGATCTACTAGATGCGTAAAAATTCTCCGGGTCCGGTGACCCTACAGCCTATTCTAGTCGAGGTCCGGCTGGGCGCCCATGAAGCGGGCGTACCGCTGCAGGAGCTGTTTCGACAGCGCTGAATCACCGCTTCTGGCGTTGGAAACCCCGTCGCCGGCATCGCTGCGCGGCTCTTCTGCCCGCTGGCTAAGGCTGACGACAGTCGTTCCGTCAGGAAGCGGCGCGAACCTGCAAACAATCCGACCAACGCTTAGCGGACCGAGATCCAAAAGCCACGCAAGTTCGATAGACGACGGCGGAATCCATTCGCTGACGCGGGCCCAGAGACATTTCTCTCCTTTAACGGATTCCTCCAGGAGCTCCCCGTTGTCGAAGCCGACGTGGGTTTCTGCACCGAATGAACTGCAATCGTCCACTGGCCACCACAGATGAATGCTGTCAATGAATCCTTCAAAGGCGTCGCTCGGGCCAACCGGGACGGTCACCTCACAGGAGGCATTGGGCAGAGTGGAAGACTGGGGGTTGGTGCCCGGCGCGGGATGGGAAAAGAGATCTGACATGGGTTAAGCCTATCCGCCGGCGTTTCCCGGATCGGTCCAGGGGTTCCCGCGACTGCCTCTGGTGTTCAACGATTCAGCGCGCCCGGGGGTTGTGGTGTTGGGGGTGTTAAAGGGGTCAGGCCCCGCACGGTGTGCGGGGCCTAGTCCTTTTTTTAATGGTTGTCCGGCGGTGTCCTACTCTCCCACACCCTCACGAGTGCAGTACC
>NZ_JAPNLH010000025.1 GCF_026627425.1 Arthrobacter endolithicus | reverse complement strand
GAAAATGAAGTAACCACCATCTACCCAGCCAACCGTTATGTGCCATGGAACACCGGTTCAGACTAAGAACAGCCGCCGATGCCCACCGCACGGCAGCCGCGGCCACATAATCAGGCAGGGCACAGAACACCGATAACGAAAAGACGGTGACGGTCTCCCATGTGGCCGGGGTGCCGGTGAGGAACCTGCAAACCGTTGATTTCGCCCGCTACTACGGGGTGACTGTGTTGACGTGCCAGCCGGCAGATCCAGCTTCCAAGGGCGGAGTGGAGAACGCGGTGAGAGTGGCCAAAGCTGACATCGTGCCCAAAGACACGAACCTGCGCGAGGCGTACGGCTCCTTCGCCGAAGTGGAGGCCGCGTGTGAGGAGTTCATGGCCCACATCAACGCCCGCGAGCACCGGGCAACCAAGCGCAAACCGGCGGCGATGCTCGCCGAGGAGGTCCTGCGCCTGCACGGTGTCCCGGATGAAGCTCACACGGTCTCCTTCGGTCTGGCCCGGATCGTGCCGCAGAATACGCCCATGGTCACGTTCAACAACGCCATGTACTCCGTGCCGTCCCACCTGTTGGGGCAGAGGGTGTTTGTCCGTTCCCACGGTGCTGGCCCGGATGAAAAGGTCGTCATCGTTCACCACGGTCCCGCAGGACCGGTGGAAGTCGCCCGCCACGGCAAGGCCCGGCCGGGGAGCCCTGCAATCAACGATGAGCACTTTCCCGGCTATGTTCAGAAGATCCCCGGTGACTACACGCCCCGGGCCCGTACCGGGGCCGAGGCGGAGTTCCTGGCCATCGGCGCCGGCGCGATCGCCTGGCTGAAGGAAGCCGCCGCCATCGGCACTGCACGGATGAACCAGAAAATGGCTGAGGCAGTCTCGCTGGCGAAGATCGCCGGCGTCATTGAGGTTGACCGGGCCCTGGGAACCGCAGCAATCCACGGCCGCTTCGCCCACGGAGACCTCTCCTCGATCCTGCAGGCAGGACGGGCCAGCACCACCACCCACGTCGCCAGCGAGGACGCGTCCCTGACCCAAGGCACCAGTGCCTGGGCCGCGATCACCACCACAACCGCCACCATGAGCGAGGTCAAGCCGTGAACCCGTTGAACACCACCGCTGCGGCACTGCCGGCGGATCTTGAAGCGATGATGCGGTCCTTGAAAATGCCCCACGCCCGCGCCCTGGCACCGGAACTCGTCGCTACCGCCCGCGCCCAGCGCTGGGAACCAGTCGAAGTCATCAAAGCCCTCTGTGCGGAGGAAATCCGTGGCCGGGCAGCCTCGATGCTCGCCACCAGGCGCAAGGCTGCCGGGTTCCCGACCGGGAAAACCTTCGATGCCTGGGACCCGGATGCTTCCTCGATCCCGGCCCCTACCCAGCAGGCGCTGCGGACCCTGGAATGGATCCGGCGCGGGGAAAACCTCGTCGTCTGCGGGCCCTCCGGCACCGGGAAAACCTTCTTCCTTGAAGCCCTGGGCCAGCAAGCCGTGGAGGAAGGCCTGCGCGTGGCCTGGTTCCGCCTCGAGGACCTCGGCCAGCTCATCCGCGCCCACCGCACCGATGACAGCGTCCCCCGCGCCGTCACCCGGGTGCTGCGCGCCGATTTGGTGGTGGTTGATGACATCGGCCTTTTGCCTGTGGGAACCGACGCCGCCGAGGGGCTATACCGGGTCGTAGATGCCGCCTATGAGAAACGCTCCATCGCGATCTCCTCGAACCTGCACCCGGCCGGTTTTGACGAACTCATGCCCAAAACGCTGGCGACAGCGACGGTGGACCGGCTGCTGCATCATGCCCATGTCTGCCAGACCAGCGGCGACTCCGTCAGGCTGACCCAAGCCCTGGCCGGGAAGGGAGTGACACAACTGAGCTAAAACACCGGACCAATATGGCCAACCACAAACCTATCTTTGTGGGCAGATCTCATGGCCATATCTGGGCAGTTTTGCTGGCCACCAGTGGGCAGATAACCTGGCCGCTGGTGGGCAGAAGCTCATGGCCCTTGACACCCGATCCACTGAACCCGAAAAACATGCACACCATTATGAAGAATGGTGCGGTTCCTCAGTTTCGCGACCTGGTTGAGCACCACGTCGGCATCCTGGCACTACTCGCACCACTCGTACGGGCAGGGAAGGTAGTCCTTGTATCGCCCGACCTCGCCCTTTCCCTGGCTAGTCACTTTCAGCCCTTCGACCGCAATCCGATCCGTGCTCTCAACGACGAGCTCTTCGTCGAAACGATGACACTCATTGAGGAGAGTGATCGGGCGCTTGAAGACATCAAGCGGAAGCACCCGGTCCGGTCCCGACTGTTCGGCGCAAGCGTTCAACGTGACAACAGCCACCTCGAGAACCTGACGAATCGCTTGTTTGCCCTCACCCTTGCTAACACCCTCAACGCCGATCTGTTCGATCTGATTCGAGATGGGAAGGAGTTCCGTCTGCCGCGTGACGACTCGAACTTCACTATGCGACGTCTTACCGGCATGGCGTCCCTGATGATGCCAGGGCTGGAGAGAATGCCGTTCAACGAGGTCCTGGCGCTCGCTCAGGGTAGCGAAGCGGCCGCCGAGGTACGAGCTGCGATCGGCCCGGTCTTCGACGCGCTACCCCGAGGGCTGAGCGACGAGGACGCTGTCCAGTACCTACGTCAGATCGCTGTGGAGCGGCTGCAGCCATCCCTACGACGACTAGAGAAGGAAGCCAGAGCTCTTCCCGGCGCTGAGTCATGGATGGCAATGGCCGCCGGTGTCGCTGTTCCAATCGTGGAGTTTGCTGCCACGGGGGCAATAGGCCCGGCATCCTATACCGCTGGGGCCGGAGCGCCTCTTCCCGCACTGGTTGGCTGGGTTGCCCACAAGTCCGACAGGGGGCTGGCGGCGAAGACCCAGCGTGCCCTAGCCACCGCGCTTCCAGCAGCCGAACAAAGACCCCAACGCCGTCGTTGGCAATCGCGGTAGCCTGCAACAGACTCGCGGCTAGTCATGCGCCTCGAGGTCGGACCATCTTGGCCGGGGGCTGGTAGATGTTCAGCGCGTTCAGTCCGAGAGTCTTTGCCACAGAGACGGCAGGTCTTTCGTGCCGCACGTCCCGAAGGCCGATCCCCTTGCGAACAGCTCCGTGCGCCAAATAGCGCTGTGAAAATGCCGCCATTTATCGCTGAAAGTCACATATCCACGTGGCCTGCCCCGCTTGAAGGCCAAACACTGGTTATCGGAGTCATCCGACACGCCGAGGCATATTTATTAGAAGCTGTACCTACCAACAGTTGAACTGATGCAACTGACTTTTCCGGTGGCTCTCTTCAGTTTCTATCCGGCTGGGCTTCCGGTAAAGGAAGTCTCATCTAACGATCCATTGGTAAGAAAAATGGGCGATCCCGCTTCTTGGGGTCCCTTGCAGTGCCACAAGTGCGGTGTGCTGGCTAGCTACCTCGAACCTGGGGCCGAGGGGCCGCCATCCCAAGAGGTGGATGACCCTGGCGCTGTGGATGCCGACCGCAATAGCTCGTAGTCCTCAGTAGCGACGACTCACTCACCGCCACCGCGCCCACAGAAGCAGAAGAGCATGACTGGTCCCGACCAGTCTTTAGGCCAGGCGTCTAGTGATTGTGGCCTTGCCACCGGTCTTCATTAGGAAGAAGCCAGAGGCGTGCCCCGGCTTCATCGGTCCAGTAAGCGAATTGGCTGCGGATGGTTAGAGTGTTCGGGTGATCCGGACCCAAGACCCTCACGTGGTCGAGCAGCAGGACCGCTAACAGCTCCTGCGCCCGACCCGCATCCCCAGCCTTGCCAACGTAGGAAGCGACGTTGCCACGGGTGGCAAGTGTGTCCGGGTGATCCGGACCCCATGCCCTCTCCTGGTCGGGCAATAGGGCCACGAACAGCTCCAGCGCCCGCTCGGCATCCCCAGCCTCCCCAGTCCAGTAAGCTTCGTTGTTTCGAGTGACTAGAGTAGTCGGGTGGTCCGGGCCCAATGCACTCTCCTGGTCGGGCAATAGGGCCGCGAACAGTTCCCGCGCCTGTTCCGCATACCCAGCCTCCCCAGTCCAGTAAGCTTTGTTGCCACGGGTGATAAGAGTATCCGGGTGGTCCGGGCCCAAAACCCTCACCCGGTCGGGTAACAAGGCCACGAACAGCTCCCTTGCCCGCTCCGCTTCACCAGCCTTCCCAGTCCAGAATGCGACGTTGTGGCGGATGGCAAGAGTATGGGGGTGGTCCGGGCCCAAAACCCTCACCCGGTCTGGCAGCAGGGTCACGAACAGCTCCCGCGCCCGCTCCGCATCCCCAGCCTCCCCCGTCCAGTATGCGACGTGGCGGCGGGTGGTAAGCGTATCCGGATGGTCCGGGCCGTATTCCGGATGGCTTTTCATCTCCTGGACACACCTACGGGCTTCGTCGATGGCCTCAGCAAATCTGTAGGCGTCAGCTAGCAATTGCGCGACTGTACGGCGGGTATTGAGGATTCGGACATCGCCTTTGGGCAGGTGGCTCACCCGTCCCTGCAGGAGCCTGCGGTACAGCCCGATCGCATGCTCGAAAAGCTCCTGGGCGCCGGGATAGCCCTGGTGTTTTCGGGCGACCACAGCCCAAGCGGCTGCGAGGTTGGCCAGTGCGGGTAGTGTCGCCGCCGCGCCGATTCCGTATTTGGCGCTCAGACGGTCCAGCTCGGCTTGGAGGACGTCCAGGGCACGCTGGGTATGGCCGGCGTCCAGGAGTGCCTCGGCGGTGGCCACGACCAGTACTGCCGACGGGGTCCCGGTACGAAGTCGCTCCTCAAGCTGAACTAGGGTGGCCTCCTCGGCGGCGATCCGGCCCGTGACGCGCCGGATCCGGATCAATTCGGCCTGCCAGGCAGGATTCGGGTCAAAGCCCAGGCGCCGGACATCCTCTGCGGTGAGGGCGTTCAGGAGGCTTTCACACACGTCGGACAACAGCGCAGTCCACGAATCGTTGTTGTGGGCGGCGTCGACGTAGGCGGCTATCGCGGCCAGTATCTGACGCTGCCGGTCCGATGTCAGTTCAGCTGGCACGGCTCGGGATGCTGTGTGGTGGGCGGTCTCCGAGGTGAACCGCAGCATACCGGTTGAATCCAGTGCGACCCATCCAGTGGTGAGGGCCGCTTCGACCTCAACTTCGGTCAGCGGCGGTACACCTAGGATGCCGGGCGGAGTGCCGGTGAGCCACCGGGCGGGTACGACGAGCCCGGGCAGACTGGCGACAGCTAGCACTCGACGCATGTCCTGTGGGAGGGCTTGGAAGAGCTGGAATGCCTGACCCTGGCCTGTCAGAGACTCCAGGTTGGCCGGCAACTCACCGGTGCCGGTGACCGCAGCACGGATGGAAGGTACATCCAAGAAACGGACTAGCCGCCCCGGGTGTCCTCGGCTGGCGGTGATCACCGTTGACAACGCTGACGTATCAGCCTGAGAAGCGTCCTGTAGATCCAGGTACTGTACTGCGACTTCGGCCAGTTCAGCCGGGTTCATTGGGTTCAGAGTGACCTCAGTCAGCCTGCCAGCACGCTCTTCCTCATCGAGCTATCCGGCAACGCTCTGAGGCAATCGGCCGCTGAGATCCTCACTCATGGGGATATCAGTGTTGACGGCCAGCACGATCAGACCGCGCGCTGTAGAGTGCCGCAGGACTACCTTGAGCATAGCGACAGTGATCTCATCGAGCATCTCAGCGTCATCGACCACTATCGAAAACGGGACAATCCCGGCCACCAATGCCAGCTCCCTGGCGCTGTTCTCCGCCGCTTCCGTGGCTACAGCCCGGGTGCCCACCTCCAGTTGCCGGCCCGCGCCGGCGCGCAGAGCCTGATCGATCAGACCCCGCCTTGTCCGGGTAGCTTGAGTGAGGCCGCTGTCCACGGACGGAGCGTCCTTCATAGCCCCCACCACGTTCACGAACGCTCCCACCCCAGCCGCGACGGGCAGGATTAATGCGAAGAGGCACACCGCGTCGACCAAAGCGCGCAGTCGGGTTCGGGTCAGTTCATCGGCCTCGCTCACTGCGGCAGCTAGGCTGTCAAGGTGCTGCATTAGCTGTCCTTGCCCGTCCTGGGCAGCACATCCGCCGGCCCGGGCTCGCAAAGCCCACCAGAAGAGTCCCAACCGTGAACCGGGAACAGGGGCCACCGGATCCGGAAAGAGAGCCTCCCGAACCAATCGGGGATCGGCTCCGTCGGTTACAGGGGCCAGATCAGCAGGCCAGTACCGCGGCCGTGCCTGCATCATTGCGCAGTGCCGGTACAACCCCTGCAACATCATTGTCCGTCCCGACCCGGAAGCTCCGCGCACCACCACCAGCCGGCATGGAGCGGAGACATGGGCCTCGTCCCACAAGTTCTGCAGTAATGAATATGCCCGAAGCCGATCAGCCCCCACCAGGATTCCACGTGAATTTCCTATCATTTCCAGATTTCACCACGCGCCCCACACCTCGTCAATCAGTACCTGGCCGCTGTTGCCCTTGAATGAAACCGATTCCATCACCTGCACCGTCAAAATCTGGCTCTCCCCTCCCGACATAAGTGTGGGTCAGGAGAGTCAAATCTGTTCCTCGTTCCGCATGAATTCTCGCAAGCTCGAAGGCGCTAGCTGGTCCCGAGGAGGTCTCAGCAAGGGTTGGCCCTTGACGGGACAAGACGGCGAGCATTGCCATCGCCCGTGGGTCCGGATTCCGAGGCCAAGGTGTCGCATCAATATGTCTCACAGCCTGCTATTCTCAACAACTCCCCACGTGGCGCTGTAGCAGTCGGTTGGATTCGAGGCAAGAATCGAAAGCCCGACTGATGCCGACGCGCATCGGGCAGAGACGCCGCCAGAAATGCGAGGCTTACCAATCGTCAAAAACCAGATTGCCGTGACTCCAAACCTGGAGTTTGCGGCGGATCGTGCCGGTCCGCGCCCTGTCGAGACGCGGCGACGCTCCATCGCGCCACGCACGAGCTACCGTCGACTGCTCAACTCCCTCATCATCCCCATTCTGCACGGGCTGACGGACCCACGCGCATCAATGGGCGGCGCCGTCGAGGACGGTGCTGCATCGCTGGAACGACGAACGTGTGTAGTCGATGCGAGCAGCCTCGCCGCAGTGGTGCGCATGCACATCGATTGACGAACGGGTGGTCCTGAGAAGTCAGGTTTAGAAGTGGACTCTATATCTTTCATACGCTTTCAAAAAAAGTAACTACTCAGCTGCTTTGACGGCGCGCCTTCGTTGATTTTGGGTTGTGGTTGGTGATGCTGGTGTGGTGTCGAGGTTGCCGTCATATGAGGAGCTTGCCGCCCAGGTCGTGAAGTTGCACGAGTTGGTGGTTGAGCAGGCGCGGGTGATTGAGACGTTGCGGACGGAGAACGCTCAGTTGCGTGCCCGGCTGGCTCAGAGTCCGCGCAACTCACACAAGCCGCCCTCAACCGAGGGCTATGGGAAACCGGCGCCGAAGTCCCGCCGTGGACGCACGGACCGTAAGTCCGGCGGCCAGGACGGTCACGAGGGCAGGACACTGCGTCAGGTGAAGGCACCGGATGAGATCGTCGTGCATCGGCCGCAGGCTTGTGCCGGTTGTGGCCGTTCCCTTGCGGACGCGCCGGTGGTTTCCACCGAGGCCCGGCAGGTTTTCGATGTGCCGCCGATCGCCCTGCGGGTCGTGGAGCACCGCCTCCAGCACACCCGTTGTTCCTGTGGGCAAGTGTCCATGGCTGACGTCCCTGCCGGGGTGTGTGCACCTGCCCGGTACGGGCCGGGGGTTCGGGGGCTGGCAACGTATCTGCTGGCCGGGCAGTATCTGCCTCTGGCCCGCACCGCCGAACTGCTAACGGAGTTATTCGGTGCCCGGATCAGCCAGGGATCCTTGGCCCAATGGTATGCCGACGCCGCGGACGGGCTCGATGGCTTCGACGAAACCCTCAAGACGGCCCTGTCGTGTGCGCCGGTGCTCGGCGCGGACGAGACCGGAATCCGGGTCGAAGGGGCCCTGGCCTGGGTGCACGCTGCCCGCACCGATTCCCTGACCCGATACACCGTCTCCGCCCGGCGCGGGGCCCAGGCGATGAAAGAAGCCGGCGTGCTACCGGCGCTGGCCCCCGATACCGTGCTGGTCACCGATTTTTGGGCACCGTACTGGAACTTCGATGTTCGCCACGCCGTGTGTGGGGCGCATCTTGGTCGGGAACTGGTCGCCGCCGCCGAGGTCCCCGGCCAGGAGGTATGGGCCACGAAGCTGGATCAGTTGCTGTTGGAGATCTGCAGGGTGTCCAACCGGGCTCGTGATGTTGGTGCGGACGGATTCGCCGATTCCCTGCTGGTGAAGTACCGGTGCCGGTACAACGAACTCATCGAAGCAGGGTGGGTGGCCAACCCCGGACACCGCCCAGGCCAGCGCGGCAAACGGCGAAGGCCCAAACACGTCAACCTGTTGGACCGGTTGGACACCCATCGGCACGAGGTGCTCCGCTTCGCCGAAGACCTGCGAGTCCCGTTTACGAACAACGGCTCCGAGCAAGACGTACGGCCACTGAAAATCAAGATGAAGATCTCCGGCTGCCTGCGCACCATGGCCGGTGCCCAAACATTCGTTCGGCTGCGCTCGTACCTCTCCACCGCCCGTAAACAGGGCCAATCCGCCCACGCCGCCATGCGCGCCCTACATGAAGGCAATCCCTGGATGCCCGCCACCACCAGCTAAAGCAGCTGAGTAGTTACCAAAAAAATTATGAAAAACTATTGGCAAAGAGAATGCTTCGCTAAAAGCGAGCGATATTTGCATTCGGCTAATCATCCCGTAACGTTTATAGGGAAGTAATCGCTTCGCTAAACATCGGTTGATAGGAAAATCATGGAAGAAGAGAAGTCAGTGATCGACTTGATCACCAAGTCCAGTGGGTTGTCGGAAGTTGCAAAGCTGTCGGCTTACAGCGGCTACCTGGACGACGTCGGAGAAGTAGAAGTCACCGTACGCGATAGGGGAGTCGGAGAACGTTCGCGTTTCTCAGTCTCAGCTCGTACACTTGATTTCCCTGTGGAAAGGACAGCAGCTGGTAACTCTGAGGCTGAGCTTGATACCGCCATTGTTGTGGTGCATTGGGATGATCTGAAGAAGCCAGGTTGGCAGGAGCGGTAAATCTAGATGAATGATGCTGGACCGCGCGAGATAGGTGGCCCCGTTGGGCAAAGGCAGTCCAGCATCTGGATCAAGACACAGCAAGCTCCTCATAGCAGCGCATCGAGTCGACTCGCACAGTCGAGCCTTGGCCGCACAAGTCAGTGAACTCTAGCTGTGCGTGCTCGCCCGGTGCCTGATTGGCCTGACGCCTCAGACATTCTTCCCGCGCTGCTAGTCCTTGGGGTCTTCCTCCGGAAGCTGGGAGAGCTTGTTCAGAACCTTCTCTGTTCCGTTGCCCACCGCCTTGACGACGTTTGGTGCGCTCATGCCCATAAGGCTGATGATCGAAGCGTACCCAGCCACAAGCTGCCAGCTCCCGATGATGACCGCGAAGAACATGAGGTACGTCAATAGCTTCATGGCCTTGACGATGATGGCGCGCTGGACGGGATCGGTGAAATCAATGAGCTGTGTCAGCTCTTCTACCTCAGCCTGGAGCTCAGGGTGGCCCTGCAGAAACTCTTCAATTTCTGCCTCATCAGCGCCTGCTTCTTCTTTCAGTTCTTCAACGTCGGCAAGCAGCGTGGACCAGCCGTTCGCAGGCGTCGCGAACTGGCCTGTGGCCAAAGATGACTTGACGGTTTTCATGACATCAGCCAAGAGAGGAGAAAAGGTCTTAGTCAGCTCATACTGCTGCGCTGCGAACTTTGCGGCCAGTGCAACCGCCGGCTGCATGTCAGCTGCCATCATCTCCGCCAAGCCGGCCTGCTTGACGATCTCACTGGTGAGTTCCTGCATGCGTGAAGCAAAGCCAGTCAGTTCTTTGTTATGGCCGATGATGTGTTCCGTGACTGCGGCAAGTGCAGGGCTTGTCAGTTGCATGCGAGCAATGTCGGCGGCCCTACCAGTCGCCATCTGGCTGTCCATGATAGTCGATGCGGCGAGGCTAGTCGCCCTCAGGGTCGAGGCATACGTAGCCTGGCGCCCCAAAGACTCCACAAGCCCGGGAAGGACCGAATTCTGGAAGCCGGCAATCTTGGCCAGGTCTTTCTCGGACATCCCGGCAGCGATAGCCTCGTAGTTTAGCTTGACCTGCTTGCTGGGCTGAGATTCACCGTTCTTCTGTTCCACGCATCTAGCCTAGCTGCGGAGCGTGACAGTTTTCGGCCGTCACGCCTATCACTGCTGCTTTCAAATAGGTTCTGCTGCGGAAGGGCAGGGCATCCTACGTTAGGCTCGCTCGCGCTGCAGATCGTGCCATCTGCGAAGATGCTAATCGATTCCATAACCCAGCAT
The DNA here is from genome assembly GCF_026627425.1 of Arthrobacter endolithicus. Taxonomy (GTDB): domain Bacteria; phylum Actinomycetota; class Actinomycetes; order Actinomycetales; family Micrococcaceae; genus Arthrobacter_M. The sequence goes on along the minus strand of NZ_JAPNLH010000025.1, from coordinate 29,187 downwards.
TTATCCTGTCGGAGGCAGAGCGCCTCCTGCGCATCACCGCCCTAGGATGGCACTTAGATCATTGGTCGAGGCTGCCCGACGGTCTGTCCGAGAACTTCGCCAAGTTTGTTACAGTCGATGCCGCCGGAGCACTTAAATCATTGATGGCTAGTGGTACCTCCCAAACCCGTCTGCCATCTTGCTGCTTGATTCCGAGGCTTACTGATGCTGGGTCGGATCACCCGGCCGGTCGGCCGGTTGGACTCTGTGCAGTCCCCTTGAACGGCGTATGCCGGACAGGATGATGCAGGAGCCTGTCAGCGCGCGTCGGGGGCCCATCCAATCCACCTAGCTGTTAACACCATTGCACCTGAACAGTGGTGCCGGGTGCGGTTAGCCGTCCCCTCAGCGATGGCGAAATGCTTCACGCTAGACGAACGGCCAGCGCGTAAGACGCAAGGGTGCCGGTCTTCCGAGGGGGCTGGCGTTGGACCGTCTGCTGCCAAGCAAGCACGCCGTTCGACACTCGGTCCGCCTTTACCCACCCTGTCGGGGCTAGGGGCAGACACGATGGCTTGTGGAGCTTCGGGCGGTGGGGTGTTGTTTGATGAGGCAAGAAACCGCAAGCACCCCACGCTTTGTATTTATTTTACCAGCCGGTCGGGTGCGACAAGGCTAGCGGCGAGGTTCAGCCTTGGGCAGTTATGCTCCAGCCGTTGCCGGCCACGGTTCCGGCCGGTGCAGTCGAGGAATGGATCCTGTGGAACACGAGCCCGATGGACCACTCCGTGCACCTGCACGTATGACCGATGCAGATCATCGAACAAGCCGGCCGGCCCGTGGATAGCCCCGTGTGGCAGGACGTGGTCAACGTCCTGGCCGGCAGCAGTGTCCGGGTCCGGATCTCCTTCGATGACTTCACCGGCAAAACCGTCTATCACTGCCATATCCTGGACCACGAGGACAGCGGCATGATGGGCCTGATCGAAGACCGGTAGCACGGCGGCCCCACAGTCCTTTGCATGAATGAGAAAACCGATGAAGGAGAGCAACAATGAGCTACGCACACACCATCACCGTCTCCGTGCCCTACGAAGAAGCAGTAACCCGGACCCGCGAAGCCCTCACCCGGCAGGGCTTCGGCGTGCTTTCTGAAATCGATGTCCGCGCCACGTTCGAGACCAAACTCGGATCCGATGCCGGGCAGGGCCTGGGCGACTACCTCATCCTGGGCGTCTGCAATCCTGCCCTGGCGCAAAAAGCTCTGGCCGCGGACCCCGACATGGGACTGCTGCTGCCGTGCAACGTCGTGATCAGACGCGGACCTGACAACGGCACCACCGTCGTCCAGACCATCGACCCACAGACCATGGTCCAGCTCAGCGACGCCCCTGCCGTGGCCGAAGTAGCCTCGGACGCCGACCACAGGCTCCTCGCAGCCCTGAAGGAACTCGAATCCGCCTAAGAACCGGCCAACAGGCGGCGCCCGACCGCCCGCGGAGAGAACGAGTACGGTTTAATGCCGCGTAGCGCCGGAGTCCCTCGGCCACCGCGCGGTGTCGGCGGGATTATTCACGCGGTGCCTGGCTCAGCTGGGGCCTTGTTGGCGGGAGTCACAGGGTTGCTGAGTTACCGTCCGGTCAATCAGCGTAGCCCGGGGGGCAGCGTTCTGGACGGCGACGATCGGCGCCCCGGAACGCTGCCCTCCGGTCGGGAAATCGGGCGGATTACCTGCCGAAACTGGTGGTCGGCCTCGCTACGAGTCCTCGCCGAGGATACGGAGACGTTCCTGGTACTCCTGTGCGCTCAGTTCACCGCGTGAGTATCGCTCGCCAAGGATTCCGCGGGCACCCGCGAGTGTCTCTGCGGCCCCGATGTCCGTATCTCAGGGTTCCTGACTGTTCTTCTGGATGCCGTAGTCGCCAGCGGCGCGGACCCCGCGGATGATGACCCAGATGAGGCCGACGGCCAACAGCAGGCCCATGGCCCACCACCCGCCCATGCCGAACCCGCCCCCCATCATGATTCGCACGTCCCTTCATGCCAGGTTGGAGCATCCCCTGCCGTGCAGGCTCTTGCACGGGCGACTATCCCCAGCACAGCAACCATTTCCCTGGCAGATACAGGCCACTATGGCGTTCCGCAAAACCGTAGCGTCGGATATTTCTCTAATTCAGAAGCCACCCGTAGGCGACCGTGAGTTGGGTGTATATTCCGGCGGAATAGGGGCCGGGTGCCAACTAGCCAGCAGCCGGAACGTGCGTCGGCAGCCCATCATGCGGAGCGCTTTCTATACGGGTCCAGGTTCCCCGGTCCCGGAGTTACCTGGGCGGAGTGATCCTGCGTAGCTGGGGCGTCCTTGAGACAGCCCGGGACTTATATCAGTGAGCTTCCGTGCGGGAACCCGCCGGGCAGACCTCTGCCGCCACCTCGGCCTGACAAGTAGCCCTGCAGCCCCCTCGGTGCCGAACTCCTGATAAGAGCCCACAACCGGTTACTGTCTGAGTTCCCTGACAAGACCATGATCTCCCGTCCGTGGCCGTATGTGTAGGGGTCTCCTGGAGGGTGGGGCAGCGTTATGGGCCCACAGCTTTACTGTGGACTACTAAAAAATGCACCGGGCACCGGCGAGGACCAGTGGCCCTTGTTGAGGGGTGCCGTTAACGCCGCCGATCCGGGGGCCGGGGTGCGGGCCCGGTGCGTGGGCTTGCAGGCCGGACATCCGGCGGTGCAGAAACCGCACATTGCCGGGTGCCCGCGTGGAACGGCATGGCGGCTTCAACCACCGCTCCCTAGACTGCGAGGGCGTGGGAGATCGCCAGTGTGGAGTTGGGGGGGGGTGCCGGTGCCGTTTTCGTGACATGGTCTGCTGCTGATGCGACAGCCACGGCGCTCATGGATGTCGGCTCCGTGGATGCCGTTTGGATTCTGCCGGTCAGGTGCATGCCACCCATGATAGCGAGCACGAGAATGAGCAACCCGCCCCAATGCTGCAAGGATCCCAGCTGCGGAAGGGTGCGGGGTGCATACCTGGAGGGATCCTTTCTGGTGGATCGGCGCTGGTGGTCGTTGTGGAGCGTACCGAGCAGGCTGGGTGGTTCCGGTGAGTCGGGGCTAGCTGACGTCGGCCGGGTCGAGTTTGAGTCTGCGCAGTAGTTGGGCGTTCAGTGCCACAACAATGGTGGACAGTGACATGAGCACGGCCCCGGCGGCGGGTGAGAGAACGACCCCGGCGAAGGCGAGCACTCCGGCAGCCAGTGGGACGGAGATGATGTTGTAGCCGGTGGCCCAAATCAGGTTTTGCCACATTTTGCGATAGCTGGCTTGGGAGAGTTCCACGGTGGAGAGCACCGCGCGGGGGTCGTTGCCGGCCAGGACCACCCCGGCTGATTCCATGGCGACGTCCGTTCCGGCACCGATGGCGATGCCGACTTCTGCCCGGGCCAGGGCTGGGGCATCATTGACGCCGTCACCGACCATGGCAACTTTCAGCCCGCGGCCCTGGAGCTCGGCCACTTTCTGGTCCTTGTCCTGGGGGAGGACTTCGGCAAAGACTTCGTCGATGCCCAGCTCGGCTGCCACCGTGGCGGCGACTTGGTGGGCGTCACCGGTGATCATGGCAACTTTAATACCGCGTGCCTGCAGGGCATGGACTGCCTGCCGGGATTCTTCCCGGATTTCATCTTCCAAGGCGACGGCGCCGATCACGGCACCGTCCTTGATGACGTGCAGGACTGATGCTCCACGGTCCATCCATTGTGTTGTTGCGGTGCCAACTCGCTCCGGTTCGGCCAGGCCGAGTTCCTTCAATAGGGCCGGGCCGCCAACGGCCACGGTGGAACCGTCAATGCTGGCCTCCACCCCACGACCGGTCATCGATTGAAACCCAGTGGCTGCCAAGACCGGCGCGCCGGCCTTTTCCGCGGCTGTAATGATGGCGCGGGCCACGGGGTGTTCACTGTCGGATTCCACGGCCGCGGCCAATGCCAGCAGCCCATCCTTTGTGATGCCATCACTGGCGACGATATGCGTGACGGCCGGTTCTCCCTTGGTTAGTGTTCCGGTCTTGTCGAAGAGGACGACGTCGATGGTGCGCATCCGCTCGAGCGCCATCCGGTCCTTGATCAACACACCGGCCCGGGCAGCCCGTTCAGTGGAGATGGCAATGACCAGCGGAATGGCCAGACCCAGGGCGTGGGGGCAGGCAATGACGAGCACTGTCACGGTCCGCGTCACGGCATCGGGAATGCTGCCCAGCAGCGACCATACGATGAAGGTGATGACGCCCGCGCCAGCAGCAAAGTAGAACAGGAACGCCGCGGCCCGGTCGGCCAGGGCCTGTGCGCGGGACGTGGAGGATTGGGCTTCGGACACCAGTCGCTGAATCCCGGCCAGTGCCGTGTCGTCACCGACGGCCGTGACTTTCACGCGCAGGGAATTATCGGTCGCGACGGTACCTGCCACTACGGAGTCCCCGACCGTGCGGGAGACGGTCTTGGACTCGCCGGTGATCATGGACTCGTCGACTTCGGCGGAACCGTCGGTGACTTCACCGTCAGCGGGAAGCCTGGCGCCGGGTCGGACTAAAACAATATCGCCGGGGTTCAGCTCGGCAGTGCTGATGGTTTCGGTTCCGCCGTCGATCACCCGTTCAGCCTCATCGGGCAACAGGGCTGCCAGGGCATCAAGAGCGCCTCTGGCCGAGCCGAGTGCGCGCATTTCGATCCAATGTCCCAGCAGCATGATGGCCACCAGCAGGGCCAGCTCCCACCAGAAGTCCAGGTCGAAGCCGCCAAAACCCAGACTCGTCACCCACGACGCAATGAACGCCACCGAAATGGCCATAGAGATCAGCAACATCATGGCCGGTTGGCGGGACTTGATTTCCTGCCATCCACCCTTGAGGAATGGCTGTCCGCCGTAGAAGAAGATCACAGTGCCCAGCACGGGCGGGATCCACGCCGAACCGGGGAACTGGGGCACGGAGTAGCCCAGAAGGTGCCCGAACATGGGGCTGAAGAACACGACAGGGATGGACAGGACCAGGGTCAGCCAGAAACGGTTCTTGAACATGGCCGTGCTGTGCCCGGCATGTTGTCCTCCGCTGTGCCCGGCGTGGTCATCATGGTCCATGCCAGCGTGCCCCATCATCGCGTGATTCGGGATGGAGTTCTCCCCGGACAGCCCCTGTTCCGGGGCAGTATCAATGGATCGGTGGCCCGTGGGGTTGTTGTGGTTGTCCACGTCACTCCTAGCTCAGCAGTGCAAAAGAAACCAGCGGTTGCTTAGCTTCCGGTAAGGGTGTAACCGGCGTTTTCGACGGCGGCCCGCACCGATTCCGTGCCGGCATCACCGACTACGGTCAGTGATGAAGTGCTGCCAGCCCTTAGCTCAACCGTGGCTGACTCTACTCCCGCCATGGCCGACACGGCCGTTTCCACGGTTTTCACGCAATGCCCGCACGTCAGACCCTCCAGCCCGTACCGTGTACCGACAGCCTCGGACGGGACCACGGGGGTGGAGTCGGTAGAGCAGCATGCACAGGCGCTCTCAGCGGTAGGGGTCAGGTTGAGGTCTTTACGGGTGTCTGTTCCGCACATGTCAGATAGTTCCTTTGAACGAGGATGAAGGATGCGTTGCGGGTTGAACGGCAGTGGTGCCCTGCTTGCTGATCGGCCAGGACAAACTACTTCACTGATAACAAATGAAGTATACCCCTGGGGGGTATTCTTCGTCAAGGCATCGTCTCCGAGTGTGCAATGATCTGCGTAAGGTTGCAGGTAACAAGTTGTGCCAAAGGCCGCCCCGGCGGCGAATACATTGAGTTGGCGTTGAGGTATTCGCCATGCCGGCGGACACGCCAAGGATCCGGATCATCATGGCGCTGCGGGACAGCGAACTGCCGGTCAACCAGCTGGCGGAAATCCTCGACAAGTCCCCGGCGTCGATCTCCCAACACTTGGCCAAGCTGCGTCTGGCCCGCATGGTCTCCACCCGCCATGAGGGAACCCGGGTCTTTTACCGGTTGGAAAACGAGCATGCCCGCCAGCTGGTCGCCGACGCGATCTTCTAGGCGGAGCACAGTGTTAGCAATAGCCCGGGCGACCATCATCACCAAATCGCTAAGAACAGCATGACCCCCTCCCATACCGGGCACACGCATGTCGATGAACACGGCCACAAACACGACCAAGCCCAGGACAATGACCGCAGGCATGGGCATGGCCACGACGGACACTCACATCTGAGCGGAGTGATGGGCTTCCTTCATGGGCTCTCTGTGCCGCACATCCACGATGCGGCCGATTCCATTGACGATGCCCTTGAGGCGATCCCCCCAGAGTGTCAGTGCCTCGAAGATCAGTGTGGTCTTGCTGCTGGGAACCACTGTCCTGCAGCTCGCCGTTGTGCTGATCAGCGGTTCCATGGCCCTGCTGGCGGACACCTTTCAAGACGCTAATCCGTGTATCCGGCGAGCACCGTCGCTGAGCGACGCTTGGGTTAGCTCATCCCCATACCCATACCCCGGTCGTACCGACGCCCGTTGACCAGCGCCGACAGCCACAGCGTGACGCGCGCAAACCCAGGTGATTCTTCGATACCGGATACGCGTGCATTTTCTATGAGCCGCGGCCCATATCGGCGGCAAGCGACAAGCGCCTACTATCGAAGAAGAAAGAGGGTCGAAATGGTCCACGAACACGGCGAACACATCCAGCACGGCAGAAACATGCAGAACGGCAGCCGGAGTCATGATCCGGTGCTCCGGGCTTCGGGTATCACGAAGTCGTATCGACGCAGCCACTGGCCCTTCGGCCGGACCCGCGATGTGCTCGCTGGTGTCGATCTCGCCCTTCACCCCGGCGAGGTGGTCGGCCTTACCGGTGAGAATGGCTCCGGTAAATCGACCCTAATGAAAATCCTAGTCGGTGAGATGCGCGCCGACCAAGGAACGATTTCCCGCAGCGGTCGGCTGGGCTATTGCCCGCAGACACCACTCGTCTACGGCCGCTTGAGCTGCGACGAACATTTCGACCTGTTCGGTAGGGCCTACGGCATGACCGGACATGCAATGGCAGCATCACGAGAATCGATCTACGAAGAGCTGGGATTCAAGCGATACGCGCGCACTCGCGCCGATCAGTTGTCCGGAGGAACACTGGCCAAGCTCAACCTCGGTCTCGCTCTACTGGCTGACCCCGATGTGCTCCTCCTCGACGAGCCCTCGTCCGGCTTCGATTGGGACACCTACCAACGATTCTGGATACTCGTCGCGGGGCGTCGCGCAGCCGGGCGGACAGTATTGATCATCAGCCATTTTGTGGTCGATGAGGACCGTTTTGACCGTATCCTCGACATCCGGGCTGGCAGCGTGGTCGCGCGATGACCACGTTGGTGTTTGTCCAACGCTTTCTGAACGACTACGTGCGCAATCCCGTCAACCTGCTCCTGCTCATCGTCGTGCCCACAGTCTTCGTGCTCGTTGCGGGCGGTGAACTAGCGTCCTTTTCAAGGTTGCTCGGCGGTCCAGAAGGCCCGGCGGTTGAGTTAGCAACCGCTGGCTGGGCCGCCGGATTCATTGCTGGTGTTGCCATGTACTTCCAAATGGCAACGACACGCGGCACCGATCGAAGAGTGGTCATCGCCGGCCTCCCGGCAGCGCGGCTCTCTCTCGCCCGGCTGGTCACCGGCGGATGCCTCGCCGTGATGGCTGCGACAACGGCCTTGATCGCCCTCGTCGCCCGCACTGGCGTCGACGACCCTTGGCGCGCTTTCGCCGGGACCCTCATGTTTGCCGGTATCTACGTCGCCATCGGTGCCGCGGTCGGGGCGGTTGTGCGCAATCCACTCAACGGCAGCGTCGTGGTCCTGTTCGTTTGGATCGTGGACGTGTTCTTTGGACCGGCGATGGGTGCCGCCGACAACGTCGCTACCCGGCTTCTGCCGACTCACTACGTCACCCTGTGGATGATCGACCTGCCGTCGGGACACAGCGGGCCCATCGGTGATCTCGGCTGGGCCCTGATTTGGACGGTATCCGCGGTTGGCGCAGCCTGGGCACTCATCGCCGCCCGGACCCGCACCGGCCACGGTCGCATCCGTCCGCCAGAGGTAGGATCGTTCCGTTCCCAAACCTCCGCCGCCCTACGGGCCGCATGGCGGGACACCCGACGTAATCCCGCGCTCTGGGCACTCCTCGTCGTTGTGCCCGTGGTTTTCATTCTCGGCGTCTATGTCGTCACACCGGACAAACCCATCTCGATTGGCCTGCATGAGAACGGCGAGAGCATCACCCGCACACTGTCACTTATCGACCTGCACGGCGCGACAATGGCTCCCGTGGCTGTCGCGTCACTCGCGGCGCTCCTCGGCCTTTTTGGCGTGCTCCAGAGTCGGGATGGCGACCGGAGGGCGGCTCTGGCTGGAATGCGGACCAGCTCCCTGCTGTCCGCCCGACTGGGGGTTCTGACCGTTTCCGCTCTGGTCGCGACGGGTGTGGCGCTAGCCACCAGCGCGCTGGTCTTCAGCCCGGTTCAATGGGCGGGCTACGCTGGCGCCAACATGCTCCTCGCCCTGACTTACGGGCTCATCGGGGCGCTTCTCGGACCGATCTTCGGATCCGTCGGCGGAGTGTTTGTCGCTTTCCTACTCGCATTCTTGGATATCGGCATTGTTCAAAATCCCATGTTGCAGCCCGAACCGACCGTTTGGTCTCGTTTGCTGCCCGGTTACGGCGGATCACAGGTTCTGATCGACGAGGCATTTACCCCGGGTTTCGACGAAATCGTGCCCCTCCTGGTGGGGTTCGGATGGTTCGTTGCACTTGCCCTGGCAGTGGTCTTTACCTACGACCGCGCCACACGTCCGGCACGTCACGTCGGCTGAGTCTGGGCGTCGTTTTCTGATGAGACGGGCTACGTCGCGCCTGGGCATGTATGAGGGCTGAGCCTAGCTGCACGGGGGGAAAAACCCAGCTTAGCTGTCATAATAACCTTACGTCCGGCCGACAATCAGGCTCCAATATCACTCCCACTTCGATTATCGATCCCGATGGTGCCACCGTTCCTGAAGCAGGTATGGCGCCACTGGTCCCGCAGCTAGCCAAAGAATGGTTTGGTGTCCGACTTCTGCCTCGCGGACCAGCTTGATTGCTCCCAGACTGTTGGGCTTCGCTTTGTGTCGAAGTGCGCTGGGGTTTGATCTATCTCGCAACCAGACCGCTTCATAGCCATAGTTTGCGAGAGGCCGGAGTTCGAGCTGCGTGGATAGGAATCGGCGGTCGGCGCTACTTTTCCGTGTCATGGACCCGAGCCCCACCCTCTCAGCGGCGCACGACAAGAGGTGTACGGAAATTAGGAGACGGTGAGTTGGGTATACATTCCGGCGCCATAGTGGCCGGGAAGGTTGCACACCAGTTCATAGCGCCCGGGTGCCAACGTGAGGGTAACCCAGCCTGAGGAACCGGAAACGATTCCTTGGCCGGCACCTTCAGCACATGTATTGGATGCTTCACCGACACTCCCGGCTTCATCGATCCTGGCGTCACCGCCAATCGGGCGGGTGCCGACAACCTGATCGGCCGGAAGCGGCAAAACCACGAGTTCATGACTGATACTGCCCCCGTTGGTTACCAGAAAAGACACCTTTCCTCCCGGCACGGTGGCACGGTCCGCGGTCAGCCGCATCGCCCCGCCATTCATCATGCCGTTGCGTTGGCCCATCAGCGGTCCACCCATGTTAGTCAGGGAGACGTTCACCACCGGACCGTAAAGACTAGGCGCCGCACAGTTCTGGCGGGACAGGAACCCGTTGCCGCCGCCAGTGGCTCCGCCCACAACCCCCACGACGACGACGACGGACAGGGCTGTCATGATGAGGGTGACTAACACCCCGAAAATGACCTGCCCGCGATGCGAGACGGGCTTCATTCCGGATGCCGGAGTGCGGAGCGGCGGGCGGTGTATTCCGTTTCGTCGATCTCACCGCGGGCGAACCGTTCGTGCAGAATACGCTCGGCGTCGTAGTGCGGGGGCCGCACGGCGCCGGGTCCTTCATGCGGATGGGTGCGTCGAAGCAGGAGAACGACGACAGTGACCACCCCTCCCCAGAACACCAACATCATAAGTACCATCGCCACCCAGGCACCTACACCCCAACCGTTCCCGTCCCATCCATACATCATGATTCCATCCCGTGTAGACATGCTGACCAGTCTTTGGTTGGAGTCTATGGCCCCGGTGGCCCCACGGAACAGGGTCGAAGGTCCTCAACCGGTTCCCCGCATCTCGTCGCTACATTGAACGGACCGGTTCGTGGGCAACCGCGGCTTCGAAATCGTGCCCTGATAGGCGACGCCGGATTCCATCTTGAGCGGGTAGCCTTGCCGACTTCCCGGCCGGTGGGCAACGTCGTCAGCCACTCTTGGCACGGCACCGTTCGCGTTGTCCCGGGCGACGACCGCTACTTGGCGTTCAACGATGGATAGGTCCTCGTGCCGCAGACCGAGGGCCTCACCGATCCGCATTCCGGCATCGAGGAAGCAGCACGAACAGGAACCGGTCCTGTACCAGTCCTTCAGATCATGGGCTTCCGCCTTGACCATGTTAGTCGAGCGTTCTATCGACGCCAGATCGGCCAGGAAGCGCTCCACCGGATCGACGGGTATCAGGCACCGGCACAATCCGATGCAAAATCACGCATAGTCCTGGCCCGGATCGCCTCCGGTACCGGAAAATGCGCCTCCGGTTACCCGAGATCTAGTCCTGGCAAACCATGTCAGAAACACTCTTCACCACCATCAGTCCGGCTCTACAACCCGCCTATGCCAGCATCCGCGCAGCGACGGCGCGACCAAGGAACATTCTGGGGAAAACCCTGGCAGCGGGGCCGGACGAGCAGACACGACCCGCTTCCTCCGCTAGCCACGTCGACGACCAAAATCCACGCCCACACCCGATCGGAGGAGATGAAGGCCAAGACCTAGAAACTTTCCCTCTTAGTCCATATATTGAATAATGTCGTCTATTTCGGCGCATCCAGACGTGACCAGGGATGGCTTCATGAATCGGACAGTGCACTCCTTCGTTACCATCGCTGACCGGCTTCGCCCCGTTCGGCTCCGCCCCCGGTTGTACAGATTTTGGCGACGGAGTCTGGGCGGCTTCCTTGTGGTTTTCCTGAGTGTCATGCTTGTTGGCCAGCCAGCTTGGGCGCACGGTGGACAATCCCCGACCGAGGGTTACGTCATGGTACAGCAGGCGCTCAGTTACCTGGTCAACGACTCCTCCCAGGCTGGTACCACCCAAGCGTTGGCGAAGGTGGATGAGGCACTCGCCGCAAAAGATCAGGACGGGGTCGCGGTCGCAGATGTCGAACAAGCTAAAACGGACCTCATGAATGGAGACACCAAGTCTGGCCGAGCCCTTCTCCAAGGATCCATCGCAGAAGCGGTAGCGGCGCTGAAGCCGGCGGTCGGTGAGGAGACCGGAACCACCATCATGGTGGCCCCATTTGAGTCTCGAGGGTCCCTCACCGTCACAGACTGGGTCTTCCTTGTGCTCTCAGTGCTTATCGCCATCGGCGGCACCATCCTCGCAGTGCGGTTCCGTCCGCCTGAGGGCATGCGGGATTTGCGCCGCGACATCCTCGGAGCCGAGGGCCTGCGTCATCAATCCCCGCAGCCTAAATCAAACGGACGTGACCACGATGCCCGCTGAAATCGCTGACACTGCTCCCGTTTCGGCAAACCCGGAAACTCGCACTTGGACACGAAAGGCCTGGGGTGTCATCGATGAGCGCATGGGCATCTCCGCGCTGGCCTACCCTGTCCCCGAACACGGCAACCGGTTCGCGTGGACCCTCGGTGGCATTACTGCTGTCAGCTTCGTGCTGCTCATCGCTAGCGGTATCGTTCTCGCACAGTTCTATGCTCCCCGGCCGGAATTGGCAAATCAGTCGATTCGCAACGTCCAGTCAAACGACTGGGGCGGTTTAGTCCGAGGCATTCACTTCTGGGCAGCGCAGGCGATGTATGTCGGTGCCCTGCTCCACCTCAGCCGAGTCTTTTTTACCGGTTCCTACAAGAAACCTCGTGAGGGGAACTGGCTCGTCGGGGTCGCCATGTTCGCTCTGGTGACCTTCTCCATCTTTACCGGGACGGTCCTGAAATGGGACCAGGAAGGGTTCGAAGCCCTCGGCCACAACATCGAAATCGGCAATCTACTCGGCGGGCTCGGCTTCTGGTTCTCGCCTAATTTCTCCGGCCAACTCTCGATCCTGCTGCGGCTCTACGGTGCCCACGTAGTGATCATTCCCGGAATCATCCTTGTACTCGTCATCCTGCATTTCCTCCTCGTCAAACGTCATCACATGTCCCCTCACCCCAGCCTGCCCGTTGGGGTTTTGGTCGAGCAGGCCGCCGCCGCCGAGCCCACGCAGCCGTTCACGCGGCACCTTCGTCGCCTGGTCGCTTTCGGGATCGCTTTGACCGGTATCCTCGGCATCCTCGCAGTGCTTCTTCCTGCAGCCATCGGTTCGTCCCCGGTGGCGGGTATTGAGATCACCAAACCACTGTGGATGTTCTGGTGGCCGTTCACGTTGGAAAACTGGTTCGGACTTCCAGCCATCGTGTGGGGGGAGGCTGCTTTCTTCGCCATTCTGGCAATCTTGCCGTTCGTCGACCGTAACAAGAAACGAGAATGGCGGCAGCGTCCGGTGGCCATAACTCTCGCCGCCGTACTTCTGGTTGTTCTCGTTGCTTTGAGCATCATCATGATCCTCACCCCTGCCAAGAACCATTTGGGCATGTGATGGCGCTCCGGAGTGGTCAAGCCCAGAGCAGACGAGCGCACCGCTGGCTGGTTTTTCTGATCGCAATCATGGTCGCGACAGCCGGAGCAATCACCGCTGCTGTCACCGCACCGCCAAGCCCCCTGGCCGGTCTCAGTTTCGGGCTTAGCTCGCTCATTTTCGCGGCCGCCCTCATCCTCGCAGGACGTGTGACGATCGCACTTGAACGCGCCCGGCGCAGAGCCCTCCCACCGCCCCCCGAGACCAACCCCTTCCCAATAGTCAGCAAGCTGCTCAGGCCCAAATAGCCGACTCCAGCACAGAACAACGGGCAAACACTGCAGCAGAGCGCCGAAGGCGGCCATCGCCGGTGCGGAAAAAGGCATACGCGGCCGCGTCCTTACCTTCGGCGTCCTTGCCTTCGGCAGCGACGACCAGCGGAAAGCCCCCATCGTCGGCGGTGATGACCATCCCGTATCTCTCCCCCCATCCCGATCAGGACACTATCGACCGCATTGGGATCGGCAGGCTGCGGAGGCTAGGGCCACTCGCATGGCCTCATCGAGAAGACGAAGGAGTGAGCATGGTGCTTGATGGGATTATGTTGCTCTGGTTTGCAGAAGTGGCAGCCTCGGTGGGTTTCGTTGCTATAGACATCGTCCATACACCCGAATCTCCAGTACTGAAATGGGGTTTCGTAGTCGTCGTCCTTTTCACTGGCCCCATTGGGCTGGTGCTTTATGTCCTCTCATGCCGAGAACCATTGCCCGGTCTTCACGCCGACTATGCTCGCGCACGGTGGCGTCAGGTTGTCGGATCCACCATGCACTGCGTCGCCGGAGACGGCATCGGTATCTTGGTCGCCGCCGCGGCCCTCACACCACTTCGGCTGCCCATGTGGGTGAACCTCCTGGGAGAATACGGACTTGGTTTCCTGTTCGGGTGGACAATATTCCAAGCACTCTTCATGCGGGACATGGCTGGAGGCAACTACGCCCTCAGCCTTCGAATGACGTTCCTGCCCGAGTTCGTGTCGATGAATGGGCTGATGGCGGGAATGATCGCCTTGAGCGTCCCGTGGCGGCAAGCAGCCGGGACCCTGGCAACCCCAACCATCCCCAGTTCTGGTTCATCTTCTCCTTATCCCTCACACTCGGGTTCGCCGTAACCTACCCGTTGAACTGGTGGCTTGTCTCAGCAGGCCTTAAACACGGAATGATGACAATCCACCCCGATGGAACACCAGTCCCGCTCGCTGCGGGTTTGGCCCTTGCCGGTGTCGCTCTCAGCGCTAACGGTAACCGGCTCGCGAACGAGCGCCGCAATGCCGTTTCGGGCCTCAGCACGGCATCCGAAAACAGTCCCGCCGATCAGGAAACGACAACGGTGAAGGCTGATCGAATCGACAAGACCTGGATGATTATCGTCAGCCTCGCTCTCCTCAGCATCGGTGTAATCATCGCCGGAACGGTTGGATCCCTCACCGGCCGGTAGCCGGACGCGAGGCGACAGCCCAGCGCCAGCTCCGCTTCGCACGCAGGGCAGCGGCCACGACCGGGTGAGTACCTCGCTGCGGTCCGTGTCCCCTTCAATCGGGACTGGACGCTGCGGACGCGTCGTGGACGAGACTCGGCGGCTCACCTTTTGGGAGGCTCGTGAACATCCGGATGGGTGAGATCTCGCGGGAGAAACACCACAAATACATGACCCTGTGGACGCCGCTACCTAACCACTACTGTCGGATCTGCGCTCAGAAGGTCACATAAATTGAGATTATAGAGGCTTAAGCCCGGTGACATGGTCATGATTCGGGCAAGAATGGAAGTATGCCGAATTTTTTGGGAACACCACAGCCGCCGGATGATTCCCGCAGCATACCGAGTAAGGAGACCATTGGCACTTACACTTCGTATCTGGACGCACAAAAAGCGGTCGATTATCTAGCTGACCACCAGTTCCAGGTTCGATTGGTGTCCATTGTGGGCAACCGTCTGAAGAAGGTAGAACGCGTCACGGGGAGGCTGAGCTATCCGCGCGTGGCTTTGTCCGGGACTCTGACCGGGATGTGGTTCGGCCTTTTCGTCGGCGTGCTGCTCTCGTTCTTTTCCTCCAGCGGCGGTTTTGTTTCCATCGTGACCTTCGTCCTGATGGGTGCAGCCTTGTTCATGCTCTTTGGGATCGTGAACTATGCCCTGCAGCGGGGAAAACGCGATTTCACCTCCACGAGCGGGGTGCTCGCCTCCAGCTACGACGTCATCGTCGCCCGGCAGATGGCCGGGGAAGCACGCCGCCTGCTTCAACAGCTGCCATGAGCCGGCCGCTAGCCCGCACCACACCGGGTGGTCGCAGCCTTTTCCCGAAGACGGGGCGGGCGCCGCGACGGTCCACCGGGCAAACCAATCCGCATTGGACCTCGTCCCCGCGTACGCAACCGGACACTGAGGAAAAACGGTGAGCCCGGCTCCCCACCGCGACGGCCAGAAGCACACGATGACGGCATGCGCTCCGTGCGTGGCCCGCCCGTTGCCGCTGCCGCAGCGGGTCGCGGCGATCCAAGCCGCGATTGTGGCCGAGGCCGAACCTTTGATCACCCTCACCCACCTTTTGCTACTGTGCCGCGACGAGCACCCGGTGCTGTGGGAACGGGTGAACGATCCCGGCTGCCGCACGCAGGTAGAGCTGATCGTGGCCGACGTGCTGCCGGTGCTGGCCGCCGCCTCGACGGTGCCCGTCCTGGATCTGCAGGTGCGAGGGGCACTGGCTGCGGCGCTGACCGCGGCGGAGGATCTGCCGGCCGTGGTTGTTGCGCACGCATTGGCCGAACTGCTCGATGAACGCTACGGCCACAGCTTCGCGGAGTCCTTCCGACGGCGCAGCCCATACCAGCCGGGCGTGGGGGATCCGATCCCTCTGGATAGTCCGGACCTGCCTCTGGTAACGACGCTGCCGGCTACCTCACCGTCGTGGCGGTTGGCCAACCGGCTGGATGAGACCCGCCACATCCGGCTGGCGGGGGAGTGGACCACACAATTTCAGGTCATCTTCGACTATAGCCTCGCCGACGCTCTTACCGGACTCGTCGGCCCGGACACGGTCATAGCAACCTGCCATCCCAACCGGACACTGGCCGAGTTCGAATTCCCCGTCGATGCCCTGGGCCGGACTTTTCCCGTCCGTCCAGCCGACGAGCAGCGGCAACACGATGAAATTGACCGGCTGACCAGTGCCGCCGTCACAGCCGGCGCGAGCATCGTCGTACTGCCCGAATTGTGCGTCACCGAGTCGCTGGCCGCGCGGCTACAGGACTGGACCTGCCGCGCTGATGGGCCGCGGCTGCTGGTGGCTGGCAGCTACCACCACGACGACGCGCATCCCGGCACCGACCCGGACGGCCGCGACGGGCCGCCTCGACGCCGGAACACCGCTATCGCCTATCTTCGCGGCTGCCCGGCGCCGCTGACTCAGGACAAACATTCCCCGGCCGACATGCCGCTCAATGAAGACATCCAACCGCAGGGCTGGCCGCAGCTACGCGTCCACGTCAGCGCCGACGGGTGGCATCTGGTGATTGCGATCTGCCGGGACCTGCTCAACCCGCACGCCGTGCACGCTTTGACTGAGGCCGGTGTCAACATGGTGCTGGTGCCGGCAATGAGCGAAACCCTGGTCGCCTTCGGCGGCCCGGTCGCGAACCTTGTAGGAGCCGGGCAGGCCTTCGTCGCGGTGGCCAACAACCCCGCCAACTTCTCCGCCACCACGGAGCTGACGAGCCGTCGTCCGGCCAGGGCACTGTTCGGCCATCCCGGTTTCGGTCAGCAGACACGCCTGGTGCAACCAGCAGACAGCGCTCCCGGTGTGGCGCTGCTGCGGATACGAACCGGTCAGCTGCAGTGGCTGGAGCCCGGAGCTCCCGTCCCTCAAGCTTTCGGCAACGAGTCATCGGCACTCCCAGCATGGGCCACCCGGTTGGCACGGCTGACTGGGCCTGCCCGCTTCCATCTGGACCGGCAGCCGGTACAGATCACACTACGGTCCGCTGCGGCGCTTGTGCTGCTCACCGACAGCCCGGAGGGACCGGCGGTGCTGCTCACCGAACGCGCACCCGACCTGATCCACTACCCCGGGCAGCTGGTCTTCCCCGGCGGCGCAACCGAAACCAGCGACGACGGACCGGCCAGTACAGCGCTCCGTGAGGCCTACGAGGAAACAGGCTTGGACCCGGCCAGCGTGCACATCTTGGGCACGCTGCCAGCCGTTGCGCTGGCCGACAGCGGTTTCCTGCTCACCCCGGTGCTGGCATGGTCGGCACGGCCCGCGTTCACCGGACCGGCCAACCTAGCCGAAGTCAGCGCACTGACCTCGATCCCGCTACGTCAGGCGGCCGGAGGGGAACCACCGGAAAGGCCCTTCAGGTCCCCCCTTGGAGCGCCCAAGAATTCCGGCCCCAAGACCCTCGGAGCCGTCACAGCTCTGGTGACCGACCTGCTAGCCGGCATGCTCCATGTCGGGAATCCCGGCGCCACGACGACCGTGGACGGCCCCCAACAGGTCCAGCCATGACCAGAGCGCCCGACCCGGCGCATTAATCCCCTTCCGACCGCGCCGCCATACTCCCGACCATTGGCAATTCCAAGGGCTATTACAACCGCAACGAGCCGCAGCGAAGGAACACGTCGCCGCCATCCTCCTGAGACCACACGCTGCCCCCGAACAGGATTCTACGAGGGAAAATCCTTCCAAAGTACCTGGCCAAAAGAAGGAACACCGCCCCGTTACCCCCGAGGACCGCCACGGTGCCATGAGGACCGGGTATATTCTGTTGCCACCGAAATGTGACGACATCAGCCCTATCTTGGCCGCAACGCAATGAATGGTCTGAACATAGGGGGAGCGCGGCACCATCTGAATGATTTGGTCCTTCCCAGAACTCCTAGTTAACGAATCACTAATAGGGAAATTGGCCCTCGCGTTGATTGCCGATGGGACCGTCATCTCCGGCCTGCGGTGAACCAATTCCATGGTCGCGCCTCCCGCCGGCAGTTAACGGTCCTCACCCCCTACCGTCCGCTGCACAAGGAACCAGTACCGTCATGCACTCCAGCGAACACATACACACGCAGAGAAATCAAGGGCATAAGGACCCCCGGGTGCTCCCGACCTGCGAGGTATGATCAGGTTGAGGGCACCAACACAGTACAAACGTCACTGAACACAAACGTTACTGAACGAAATGCGGGGGGTGGGAATGGCACAGTTTTTGCGGCGGCGAAACGCCACTCAGCCACGGATTATGACGGTGCTGGCTTTTCTCTTCCTAACCGCCGCCATTTTGGGCATGCACTCGCTTCCTCCGAGTAGCCTAGGCGCCGCCAGCGCTATTCTCGCCGGTGCAGCGCAGCAGTCCTTCCAGACAGAATCCGTTGTTGCCCCCGATAGGGCTCCGATGGGGGCTGCCGGCGACGGAATCAACGCCGACGGGAGTGGGACACCACCCTGCGGCCAGTGCTCGTGCAGCAGTGGTGCATGTGTAGCCTCCGCCGTTACCGGTGCTGGCTTGCGCTTCAACGTTCCGACGTTGGTTCCCTCCACCGGGAGCACGGTGACACCGGTCCGCCTTCCGCGACCGGCATGTTATCCGATCCGCGCCGCTGTGCCGGACGCGGTTTCGCTCACCCACCTCACCGTCAGCAGAATTTAGACGCGCAGTCTGCCTCTGATCTCACCACCACATCGGAGCCAACGTGCCGTCTGGTCGGGATGGTCAGCGCACGAGGGTCCGACGATTCAGAGCCTTTGGACCGGTCTCGGCGAACTTTCAATCCTTACGAAGCAAATGATTCCCAGCTCGTACACCGCGTAGATAGCCACTGAAGAGGCCCCTCGTGAATCAATACTCTATTTCGGAGAAGAGTGATCTGCATGAATCCCAAGTCTGAAACAGCGGTTATGGAAGTGGCAGGCGTCCACTGGGCTTCCTCGAAATCCATCATAGAGTCGGTACTGGGGCGCCTCCCGGGTGTTGTCGCCGTGGCCGCAAATCCTGTAGCGCAGACAGCCAACGTCACTTATGATCCGCAGCAGACATCGGTGGCCGATCTGGCCCAGTGGATCCGTAAGTGCGGCTACCATTGCGCTGGCCTATCCGTCCCTGACCACATCTGCGATCCAATGATGGATGACACCACATCCTCCCAAAAGCACCACGGCCGCGCCGCCGACGACCACGAAACCGTCTCAGTTGCCGACCGGGCCGGGCATCGGACAACGACGGCTAAAGAACCACAGGCCCAGGACCACAAAGACCACGGCGGACCCGTAACCAAAAACCCGCAGGACGTCATGGGCCACGGTGGTGGCCACGGAGGCAAGGCGATGGCCGCGATGGTCAAAGACATGCGGAACCGGTTCCTCGTGGCGGCCACACTGTCGGTACCGATTACCCTTTTCTCACCCATCGGACGAAATGTCCTCGGCTTCACGGTGCCGGCGCCCTTCGGCCTACGGGACGATGTCTTGGCACTTGCTCTGTCCCTGCCGGTCGTCTTCTATGCGGGCTGGATTTTCTTCGACGGCGCCTACCGGGCACTGAAGGCGCGGACATTGGACATGATGGTCCTGGTCTCTGTGGGCGTGGGAGCGGGCTGGGTCTACAGCCTGGTCGTGACTTTGACCGGCGGGGGCGACGTGTTTTACGAGGCGTCCACGGTGCTGGCCAGCTTCGTGCTGCTGGGACACTGGTTTGAAATGCGCGCCCGGGGCGGGGCGAACGACGCCATCCGGACACTGCTGGAACTGGCACCGGCCAAGGCGCTGGTGATCCGTGACGGGGAACCGGTAGAAGTCCCCACCGCCGAGGTCGTTCCCGGGGACCTGCTGTTGGTGCGTCCGGGGTCCAAGATCCCCACGGATGGAACCGTCGAAGACGGCGAGTCTGACATCGATGAGTCAATGGTCACCGGGGAAAGCCTGCCGGTTGCCAAGACCAAGGGCTCCAAAGTCGTCGGGGCCACCGTGAACACGACCGGAACACTACGGGTCCGGGCCACGAAGGTCGGTGCAGACACGGCCCTGGCCCAGATCGTCGCGCTCGTCCAGGAAGCCCAGAACTCCAAGGCTCCCGGCCAACGCCTGGCGGACAGGGCCGCTTTCTGGCTTGTCCTAGTCGCACTCATAGGAGGCAGTGCCACCTTCGTGGTGTGGTTGCTGACCGGGGCAAGCCTGCAGACGGCGCTGCTCTTCGCCATTACGGTCGTGGTCATCACCTGCCCCGACGCGCTAGGGCTAGCCACGCCCACGGCCATCATGGTCGGCACCGGCCTGGGCGCCAAGCGCGGGATCCTGTTCAAGAATGCCACCGCACTGGAAACCGCGGCACGTATAGATGCCGTCGTGATGGATAAAACCGGCACCCTGACCCAAGGAAAGCCGGAGGTCACGGACTTCATTGCCGTCGGCATTGACGAGGATGAACTACTCGCCCTCGTGGCTGCCGTGGAACGCGAATCAGAGCACCCCCTCGCGGCCGCCGTCGTCAACTATGCCGAGGGCAGAGGCGTGTCCGCACCGGATGCCACAGACTTCCGCAACGTACCCGGGCACGGCGCAGGAGCGATGGTTCACGGACACCAGGTATTTGTGGGCAACCGCAAACTCATGACTGCCCAAGGAGTTGACATCGCCCCTGTGGCCGAGCGGCGGGAGAAGCTTGCATCTACCGGCCGCACCGCCGTCCTGGTGGCCGTCGACGGCAAAGCAGCCGGGATGATTGCCTTGGCAGACGCGGTCCGCGGGACGGCTGCCGCAGCGGTCGCCGCGATGCACGAGGCCGGCATCGAGGTCATCATGCTCACCGGAGACAATGAGGCAACGGCCCAGCGCATCGCCTCCTTGTTGAAAATCGACACCGTCATCGCCGAAGTACTGCCAGGGGACAAAACAGCGAAAATCGTAGAGCTGCAGACCGCCGGCAAACGGGTCGCCATGGTAGGGGACGGCGTCAATGACGCCCCGGCACTTGCCCAGGCAGACCTCGGCATGGCAATCGGTGCAGGGACAGATGTAGCTATTGATACAGCGGATGTGGTCCTGATGCGTTCGGACCCGCTGGATGTTCCGGTGGCGTTGCGCATCGGCAAGGGGACGGTGCGCAAGATGCGGCAAAACCTCGGCTGGGCCATCGGCTACAACGTCATCGCACTGCCCATCGCCGCCGGCATTTTCTTCGCTTCCCTGGGCATTCGGCTCAGCCCGGAAATCGCCGCCATTTCAATGTCTGGTTCCAGCGTCATCGTCGCGGTCAACGCACTGCTGTTGAAGCGGCTGCACCTGCCCGCACCGGTTGAGCCGGCCGGAACCACGACGAAATCCGAACCGGCCCCGACCCCAGCGCCGAGTGGAGCCCGGTAAAACGTCCGAGGCCATGACGCACTTTCTCCCCGTCGATCAAAGGATGCACAACTCATGAATGACTATCAGGTGCTAACGCTTCGGGACCCGGTCCTTAGCCCCATCCAACTCGAACACATTAACGCCTGGTGGCGGGCGGCGAACTATCTCTCCGTTGGCCAGATCTACCTGCTGGACAACCCTTTGTTGCGGGAGCCGTTGACGCTGGAGCACATCAAGCCGCGGCTGCTGGGCCACTGGGGCACAACGCCGGGGCTGAACCTGATTTACGTGCACCTGAACCGGGTGATTAAGGCCCGGGCCCTGAACGCGATATACGTGACCGGACCCGGCCACGGCGGCCCCGGTCTGGTCGCCAATGCCTACCTGGATGGGACCTACAGCGAGGTCTACCCCGACATCGGCCGGGACGAGGACGGTCTGCGGCGCCTGTTCCGGCAGTTCTCCTTCCCGGGTGGTATCCCTAGCCACGTCGCCCCGGAGACCCCGGGCTCCATCCATGAGGGCGGGGAGCTGGGGTATTCGCTGATGCACGCCTATGGGGCGGCCTTCGATAACCCGGACCTTCTGGTGGCCTGCGTCATCGGCGACGGGGAGGCCGAGACCGGACCGCTGGCCGCCAGCTGGCACTCAAATAAGTTCCTGGACCCCGTCCACGACGGTGCGGTACTGCCGATCCTGCACCTGAACGGTTACAAGATCGCCAACCCCACCGTCCTGGCGCGCATCCCCGATGAGGAACTGATGGCCCTGCTGAAGGGGTATGGACACCGACCCTACCTGGTCAGCGGTGACGACCCTGACCGGGTCCACCAGCAGTTCGCGGCGGTCCTGGACGACGTCGTCGACGAGATCGGCCGTATTCAGCACGAGGCCCGGGCCGGGGCCGTGAGCGAACGCCCGCGCTGGCCGTTGATTGTGCTGCGCACGCCCAAGGGCTGGACCGGGCCGAAGGAGGTCGACGGACTGCCGACCGAAGGTACCTGGCGCTCCCACCAGGTGCCGCTGGCCGGCCTCCGGGAAAACCCGGAACACCTGCGCCAGCTGCAGGAATGGCTGGCCTCCTACCATCCGGAGGAACTCTTCGACGCCGACGGGGCGCTGCTGTCCGAGCTGGCTGACCTTGCACCGGAAGGCACCCGCAGGATGAGCGCGAACCCGGTGACTAACGGAGGAGCGGTGCTGAAGCCGTTGCGCCTGCCGGACTTTCGCCACTACGCCGTCACCGTTGAGGCGCCCGGGACAACCATCAGCGAGGCAACACGGGTGCTGGGCACCTACCTGCGCGACGTCATCGCCAACAACCCGTCCACGTTCCGGCTGATGGGACCGGATGAGACGGTCAGCAACCGGCTCGGCGCCGTCTTCGAAGCCACCAACCGTGTCTGGGAAGGCGAAATGCTACCCACCGACGAGAGCCTGGCCCAGTCGGGGCGGGTGATGGAGGTCCTCTCGGAGCACCTGTGTCAGGGGTGGCTGGAAGGCTATCTACTCACCGGCCGGCACGGCATGTTCTCCTGCTACGAGGCCTTCATCCATATTGTCGACTCGATGGTGAACCAGCACGCCAAGTGGCTCAAGGTCGCCGGCGAAATTCCGTGGCGACGGCCGATCGCCTCGCTGAACTATCTGCTCACCTCCCATGTTTGGCGCCAGGACCACAACGGCTTCTCCCATCAGGACCCGGGATTCATTGACCACCTGATCAATAAGAAAGCCGAAATTGTCCGGGTCTACCTGCCGCCGGATACCAACACGCTACTCTCGGTGGCGGATCACTGCCTGCGCAGCCGCAACTACATCAACCTAATCGTCGCCGGCAAGCAGCCGGCCCTGTCCTACCTCACGATGGACGAGGCGGCCCTGCACTGCCAGCGCGGGCTGGGAATCTGGGAATGGGCGGGCAACGAAACCGCTGCTCCTTGCACCGGGACGGCCACTGCCGGGGTGCTGCCCGATGTGGTGATGGCCTGCGCCGGGGATGTACCGACCCTTGAAACCCTCGCGGCCGTGGACCTGCTGCGCCGACACCTGCCTGAGTTGACTGTCCGGGTTGTCAACGTGGTGGACCTGATGCGGCTGCAGCCGGAGACTGAGCACCCGCATGGGCTGCCGGAGGCCGAGTTCGACGCTGTCTTTACTGCCACTCGGCCGGTGATCTTCGCTTATCATGGCTACCCGGCGCTGATACATCGCCTGACTTACAGCAGGAATAACCACCAAAATTTCCACGTGCGCGGTTTCCGCGAGGAGGGCACCACTACCACCCCTTTCGATATTGTCATGCTCAATAGCCTGGACCGGTTCCACCTGGTGATGGACGTCATTGACAGGGTCCCAGGCCTGGCCGAGAGGGCTGCCGGGCTGCGTCAGCGGATGGTTGATGAACGTGTCCGCGCCCGCGCCTGGACCCGGGCCCACGGAGAGGACGATCCGGCCATCAGCGGCTGGAGCTGGCCGCATGCACAGACTGCTGCACCGGCAGTGGAGGACTCTTGATGCACCTAGACAATCTGCACCACCTGCCGCCAGCACCCGGGCAAGGAAACTACGGGACGCCCTCGGGCTATGCCGCGGTAATCTTTGACATGGACGGGGTAGTCACCGATACCGCCGAGGTGCATGCGGCGGCGTGGAAGGCACTTTTCGATCAGGCCCTGCCCCGGATCGATGACACGCAAGTATCGTTTGACGCGGAGCAGGACTACCGGGCCTTCGTTGACGGACGGACCCGGGAGGACGGGGTGAGAACGTTCCTGGACTCCCGGGGGATTACCCTGCCTGAGGGCAGTGCTGGGGATGCGCCCGAGCAGCTCACGATCAACGGGTTGGCCACCCGCAAGCAGGATTTCTTCACTGCCGCGCTGGGCGACGGCGGGGTGACGGTCTTTCCCGATGCGATGGAACTGCTGCGGGACCTGGCCGCGGAGCAGGTGCCCGTTGCGCTGGTGACTTCCAGCCGCAACAGTGCGGCGGTCCTTGACGCCGCCGGCATCACGGACCTGTTCACCGTCCGGGTCGACGGAACCGACGCGCTGGCGCTTTCACTGCCGGGCAAACCGGATCCGGCCATGTTCTGGGAGGCCGCACACCGGCTCCACGTGGATCCCGCCGATGCCGTTGTCATAGAGGACGCACCCGCCGGGGTCGCCGCCGGCGCAGCTGGGGGTTTCGCACTGGTCGTGGGGGTGGACCGTACCGGGAGCCCGGACCGGCTGCTTGCCGCCGGAGCCCACGTGGTGGTGGGGGATGTGGCCGAACTTAATCTCAAGGGAACCCGTCGTCTCAATTGGCCCCGTCTTGGCGCCCGGGAGATGGACGGGGGCTCCTGGTGCGGGGGTGCGGCGAGCGTCGCCCCGGGGGGCTGGAACCTGGTCTATGACCGGTTCGACCCTGCCCGGGAGGGGACCCGGGAGGCGTTGTGCACGCTCGGGAACGGGTACTGGGCCACCCGCGGCGCAGTGCCCGGCAGCACCGCCGGCGCCGTCCATTACCCGGGGACCTATCTGGCCGGAATTTACAACCGGCTCAGCACCGACCGTCACGGCCACAGCCTGGAGACCGAGCATCTGGTCAACGCCCCGGACTGGTCATTCTTGACCGTCCGTTCCGCAGAGGGCTCCCTACTGCGCCCGGGATCAGAGCAGATGCTCAGCCACCATCAGGACCTGGACCTGCGTACCGGGGTGCTCACCCGCACCAACCGGTACCGCGACGCCGCAGGCCGGACCACCCGAATCATCTCCAGGGCGTTCCAGTCCCTGACCGAACCGCACCTGGCCGCACTGGACGTCACGCTCGAGGCCGAGGACTGGTCCGGTGAGGTGATCGTGTGTTCGGCCGTGAACGGAGCCGTGGCCAATACCAATGTGGCAGCGGACCGGTCCCTGGCCCACGATCACTTGGCCCCTGTCGGCTCCGTCGAACTCGACGCCGACACGGTGCTGTATGAGGCGGTCACCAACCAGTCCCGGATCAGGATCGCGACCGCCCTGCGCACCCGCGTCAGTCCCGGTGGCGCGGTGACCGGCCGGCGGCTGATGACCGCGAAGGCCCGTGCCGGTCATGAGATCACGATCAGCCTGCAGCGCGGCAGGGCCGTGACGGTGGAAAAGACCGCCGCCGTAGCATCTTCCCGGGACCGGGCGCTCTCCACGGCTGCCTTGGACGCCGGGAACAGGATCCGCCACGCCCCCGGATTCGAAGACCTGCTGCACGCCCACACCACGGCTTGGGTTGAATTGTGGGAGCGGTTCGGGATCGAGATGCAGACCGGTTCGCGGCAGTCGCTGGCCCTGAACCTGCATCTCTTCCACGTATTACAGAGCGTTGCCGCCGCGGACACGGACATGGACGCGGGCCTGCCCGCCCGCGGCCTGCACGGAGAGGGTTACCGCGGGCATATCTTCTGGGATGAACTTTTCGTCTACCCGGTGCTGACCCTGCACCGGCCGGAACTGACCCGCGCGTTCCTGCTCTACCGGTACCGGCGCCTGGACGCAGCCCGCACCGCAGCCCGCGCCGCAGGCCTGGACGGGGCCATGTTCCCCTGGCAGTCCGGCAGCGAGGGCCGGGAGGAAACCCCGGATGAACTGTTCAACGTCCGCAACGGGGAGTGGATGGGCGATAACTCCCGCCGGCAGCGGCACGTCGGCCTGGCCGTGGCCTACAGCGTGTGGCAGTACTACCAGGCCACCGCCGACCTGCGCTTCCTCACCGACTACGGGGCCGAGATCCTCGTCGAGGTGGCCCGGCTCTTCACCTCCCTGGCCGTCCATGATCCGACCCAGGACCGCTACAACATCAGCGGGGTGATGGGCCCGGACGAGTACCACGACGGTTATCCCGACGCACCGGGCCAGGGATTACGCAACAACGCCTACACGAACGTGCTCACCGCCTGGGTCCTGGCCCGGGCCGGCGAAACGGTGGCCCTGCTGGCCGGCCACGACTGCGGGCCGCTGTGGAACAGGCTGCACCTTCAGCCCGGGGAACCGGCACACTGGGGGAGGATCAGCAGGCGGCTGCGCATCCCGTTCCACGACGGAGTGATCAGCCAGTTCGAGGGATACGAAGCACTGGAGGAATTCGACTGGGATGCCTACCGGGCCCGGTACGCCAACATCGGCCGGCTGGATCTGATTCTGCAGGCCGAAGGTGACACCACCAACAGATACAAACTCTCCAAACAGGCCGATGTCCTGATGCTGTTCTACCTGTTTTCCGCCGAAGAACTGCGGGAAGTTTTCAGCCGCCTCGGTTACGACCTGGCCGCGGAACTCATCCCGGCCACTGTCCGCTACTACCTGGCCCGCACTAGCCACGGTTCGACCCTGAGCAGGCTGATCCATAGCTGGGTACTCGCCCGTACCGACCGGGCCCGGTCCTGGTCACTGTTCGAACAGGCGCTGGAAGCCGATCTGGCCGATACGCAGGGCGGGACCACCCACGAAGGAGTCCACGTGGGAGCCATGGCCGGGACCGCCGACATGGTGATGCGCTGCTATGCCGGGGTGGAAACCCGCCGGGACGCTCTCTGGCTGCATCCGGTCCTGCCCGCCGAACTGACCGCGGTCTCATTTCGGCTCAGCTACCGGGGACAACCGATCAGCATCACTCTCACCGAGGACCGGGTGAGCCTGCGGCTGCATCCCTGTTCGGCCGCCCCCGTCCGGGTCTGCGTCGAGGGCATCGAGAAGACCCTCGCCCCCGGCCAGAACTGGGACGTTCCCCTGCCCGCGGAATCGGCCCGGACCCCGCCCGAACCGCCGGATGCCCATAGCGCTTCTGCGGTGGGGGAGTGAAGAGGTGACAGGTATCCATGCCGAACGCTACTCGCAGATCGCCGAAACCCTGGTTCGGTACGGCCTCGGATTCCTGGCCGGCGCCATGGGCCTACAGCGGTGGTTGCCCTTCCAGCACGGGTTCCTGGACAATGAACGCCGGGAGGAACCCTACTCGAACCCCGAACACCTGCGCCTGGCACTGGAACAGCTCGGCCCGACCTTCGTGAAGCTCGGTCAGCTCCTCGCCACCCCTCAGGACCTGCTGCTGGCCGAACCCTACCAGGAGGAACTGACCAAACTGCAGGATTCCGCGCCGCCGGTTCCCGGACCCCTCACCGCCGGACTCATCGAACACGAACCCGGACACCGCGCCGGGGAGTTCTTTGCATCGTTCAACCTGCAGCCCGGCCAGCACCTCGTCGTCGCCATCCTGGCCAACGCCTTCGTCCGGGGCATCGGGGACCTTGTGGCAGCAGGCCCGGCCCGACAAAAATCCTGGCAGGCACCGCTGCTGGGAGCATGCCTGGTAACAGCTGGCTCGCTGCGGGCCGACCTGGCCTGGACCGCGCGCCAGCAACGAAAACGCCGACCCTAACCAGCACCCATCAGGGCGCAGCCGCCATGGCCCGACAATCCCTGCACAACCACTCCAATGAAAGGAATAACCATGTCCGAGAAAATACGAGTCGGCGTGAACGGGTACGGAGTCATCGGCAAACGCGTCGCCCATGCGATAAAAGCACAGCCAGACATGGAACTTATCGGAATCAGCGACGTGATCTCGGACTACCGGATCAAAACCGCCGTCGCACTGGCAATCCCCGTCTACGCCTCCACCACGGAAAGCGCAACGGACCTGGCTGCCGGGGGCATACCTGTCGCCGGCGGGCTACATCAGCTCCTGGACGCGGTGGACGTCATCGTGGACTGCACCCCGGCGAAAATCGGCGCCGGCAACCTGGACCACTACCGCGAACACGGGGTGAAGGCCATCTTCCAGGGCGGGGAAAAACATGAACTCACCGGCCATTCCTTCGTCGCCCACGCCAACTACGACACGGCCCTGGGCCGGGAGGCCACCCGGGTGGTTTCCTGCAACACCACCGCGACCGTGCGCACCCTGACCGCGCTGAAGGACGCCGGGCTGCTCAGCAAAGCCCGCGGCGTGCTCATCCGCCGGGCGACTGACCCATGGGAATCGGACCATTCCGGGATCATGAACACCATGGTCCCGGAGGCCAGCATTCCCAGCCACCAAGGACCGGACGCGAAATCGGTGGACCCCGACCTTGACGTGATAACCACGGCGGTCAAAGGCTCGCACACCCAGAACCACATGCATTACTGGACCGTTGAGCTCACCCGCCCCGCCGGTAGGGAGGAAATACTCGACGCGCTGCGGGCCATGCCGCGGATCGCCCTGGTCCGCCGGGCCGACGGAATTGTGGCCCTGAACAGCACCATCGAGCTCATGAAAGATCTCGGCCGGCCCCGCGGGGACATGTACGAAGTCGCCCTCTGGGAAGACATCCTCACCGTCCAGGGCAGCGAACTCTTCTACACCTATACAGTAGACAACCAAGCCGTCGTCATTCCGGAAAACATCGACGCCGTCCGCGCCCTCGCCGGAACCGTCACCGACGCCGCTGAATCCATCCGCCGCACCGACGAAGCCCTCGGCGTCCGCCAGGACTTTCTGATGGCTCCGAAAAATAGCTTGTAGGTGGTTTTGCGGTCTTCCTTCGGGTGCTCCTCCTCTTACAGGAAAGCAACACCTTGGGTGCTGATTTCTGATGAAAGGAGGCATTGATGGCCGGCTACAACGCGATCATGGCTGTGCTGTTCGAGGGCCGTAGCTATGAACAGATAGTGAGGCGGGCCGATCGGAAAATAGCCGGGGCCGGTGGATTTTTGTCATGGGCGAGCTTTAACCGGCATCGGAGAACCCGTCGTTCGCGGTGATGAGGAAACTGCCGTGTCCGGGGATCAGTGCCAGGGCGGCGGAGCTGATTTTTGCGGCTGCGCCCATAGTGGGACGGATCGGCTCATCCGTGTGTTGGCGTTTGATGGTCGAGGTGGTGATTAAACGGGGTGATAACCGGTTGGAGGGACATCTGGTCCAGATTGGGCAAGGCATGGCTCAATCTGTGCCGGGCCTCGGTGACTATTAGCCCGGCGGCCGTGATTGTCGTGTCGCTGACCTGGATGCTCGCGTTGCCCTGCAGTC
>NZ_JAPNLH010000024.1 GCF_026627425.1 Arthrobacter endolithicus | reverse complement strand
TCAATAGTTGAGAAGACAAGCCGATCACCACAGCGTGATTATGCCGACCTTTTTGTCCCTTCCACCACCTGGAACCAGGGATCGCAGACCAACATCGGCATAATCACAACGTCGGCATAACAGGTGTAAACCTGACCGGGCCTGGTCGCGGACAGTTCCGGGACCTTGCGGGGTGGGTGCCGTGCCTGCCGGCGGCGTTCCTTGACTTGGCTATTCTCCTCCAGTACCCGGTAGAACGTGGAGATCGAGCATAAATACTTTCCTTCGTCCAGGAGTTGAGCATAAATCTGGATCGGCGGCAGGTCCACGAAACGCGCCGAGTTCACGACCTCCAGGATATGGGCCCGTTCGTCGGGCCCGATCTTGTTTACCGGCACCGGCGCGGGGGCTGGAACGATGACCGGTGGGCAGGGTTTACGGGTTGCTGTGGCCCGGGATACCCCGGCGGTCAGGGCCGCTTCCCGTGTCGGGATGTCCGCCTGCGTGAGCGCGGTGTAGGCGTCCATCAGGGTTTCCTGTACCAGTGCTGTTGCTCCGCGCTTTCGGAGATGTCCTCCAAAAGCTGCCGTGCTTTTTCCATGATGGATAACGCTGCTTCGGTCCGTGTCAGCTTGCGTTCGCTCACCTCCAGCTGCCGACGTAGACGCCCGATTTCTGCTTGCTCGGGCGTGGGTTTACCGATTTTCTCGCCCGGCTTTTTACCCTCGAGCACGCCGGCGTCGCGGAGTTTGCGCCACTCGGTGATCTGCGAGGAGTACAAGCCCTCACGGCGGAGATAAGCGCCGCCGCCGGTGCCGTCGTCGCAGGCTCGTTGGTACGCCTCCAGATGGGCTAATTTTTGTCCCGGGGTGAACGACCTTCGAGGGGTCGGACCACCGGCACGGGGGCCTGAATTACTCATGGACCCATTCTCCCGCGGCAACGAAATTGTGGAGATAGACATTGATGATGTTCCTGGTTCTCGCCCTACGAATCAGACGGAGTTGCTATGAGCTGCTGGCCTTACCCAACGCTGACACGTAGGGACGGGCCGGAGGTTACCGCGGACATATTGATAAGCTGCGTTCCCCAGTTCGAGGCCGCCAGCTGACGCATGTGCAGGTCGCGATCGCGAACAACTTATGTCGCCGTGAACCCTTCACGATGTTGTGGAAGGGCGCCCGGGCGGTCAGTGATAAGGCTTCCGCTATTCCTCACCTCGTCACTCATCCCGTTGTCCAGTGATCCGCGTGCCTTTCAGTACTTCCCTCCGGGAGCACCGCTACCGGAGTTGGGCCTGCGCATGTCTGGCCTTGTGGGCGCGGTATTCGTGCATGGTGAGCCAGACTATAAAGATGTCGAATGCCGTCAGCAGCAGCATCCCGATCGTGAAGCCGACGACCAGCTGGTAGCCCTGGTAAGCGATGAAAACCAGCAGGAAGGCAACCATCCATGGGTAGGCCCAGAATTTGTCCCTGAGTACGGCCCAGACCAGCACCACTTTCACGAGCCCGTGGAGCAGCAGATACACTGCCCCAAAAAGCGATGCGGACGCGGTCAAGGTGCCCGAGTAGTGCACCAGCGCGTTGGCTATGAGGTCGTTGGGATCCTGGGAGAGCTCATGCTGGGTCAGGAATCGGGCCACGGCTCCAAGCTGGGCCGGGGAAACCAGCAACAGCAGGACACCACCGATCAGCTCAAGCACGCCGTCCAGGCCCTTCAGCGTAAGGCTGATCTTAAAGGTCCGGTCAAGCAGGGTCCGTTCCCCGGCTGCTCGGTCTACTTCACTGCTGGCTGGTTGCTTCATAACACTCCTACAAGGTAACGGCTGTTACAATCCTAATTGTGGCACATAATATTGCATGGGTCCTGATCATCGTCCAGATTCCGTCAGAGCCGTCGCGCCACCGGGTGGCCGTGTGGCGCCAGCTGCGCAAGGCCGGCGCCGTTCCTGTTTCCTCCGGTGTCTGGACGCTCCCGGCCGGCCCGGTCTTCCGAGCGGAGCTGGACCGTGCCGGGGAACTATGCCGCCAGGGTGGCGGTGTCTTTGCGGTCATGGACGCGGCCCCGCGTGATGCTGCCTCAATGGCCCTGCTTCGAGACACCTTCAAAGCCGCACGGGTTGATGAATGGGCCGAGTTCACGGCCGACTGCGGCAAGTTCGAGGACGAGATTGCCAGGGAGATCGCGAAGCAAAAGTTTACCTTTGCAGAACTGGAAGAAGAGGAACAAAGCATGGACCGGTTGCGGCGCTGGTTCCGGGACTTGAAGAAACGAGATGTCCTTGACCTTCCCGAGGCCCGGGACGCCGACCGGCACCTGCGCGTATGCGGCACAACCTTGGATGGCTACGCAGACCTGGTGTACCAAGCGGTCCACGGCCCATCGCCGGACGCGGAAGGGACCCTGTGACCATGACGAACCCGCCCGCAAGCTCGGCCGGGACCGCACCTTTTGAACTCCCCCGCAATCGGGTTCCGGGATTGGCCCCGTTGTTTGCGGCAGGGTTCACCACGGCCTTCGGCGCGCACAGCATCGCCGCCGGAATCGGCGCCGAGTCCAGAGATTTGGGAATCAACCTGCTTACCTTCGGGGTATTGCTGGCCGCCTACGACATCGCCGAGGTCATTCTCAAACCTGTTTTTGGCTCGCTTAGCGACCGGATCGGAGCCAAGCCGGTCATCATTGGCGGTCTGTTAGCCTTCGCGGCCGTCTCGCTGCTCGGGATCTGCGCCGCCACCCCGGCCATGCTGAGCCTGGTCCGTCTGGGCCAGGGCGCCGCGGCCTCCGCATTTTCGCCCGCAGCCTCCGCGGCCGTCGCCCGGCTCGCCGGACCCGCGGCGGCCGGCCGGCACTTTGGCAAATACGGGTCTTGGAAAGGGCTGGGCTATGTGCTGGGGCCCCTGCTCGGGGCTGGACTTATCACGGCAGGCGGGCTCCCCGCCCTCTTCATGGCATTGACCGCGATTTCGTGCATGGCGGCCCTGTGGACGTTCCTTTCCATGCCGGAGCTTCCAGTGCTGCCCCGAGCCCGGTACACCGTCATCGACCTCGCCCGGCAGACCGCTCAGCGCGGATTCCTCCTACCAACCATGGCCTTGGCCGGAGCCACCGGTGCCTTGGGAGTCGCCGTCGGCTTCCTGCCCCTGCTCGGAGCCTCCCTCCACCTGTCTTTGTTCGGCAGCATGGCCGTCGTAGCCCTTTTGGCACTGTCATCCACGATCATTCAGCCGTGGGTGGGCCGGCTCCGGGACGCCGGACATGTTTCTACCAGAACCGGCCTGGGCGTCGGCTTGGCCCTGATCGCAGTCGCCATAGGCGGCCTCGCCCTGGTCCCAATTACCGCCACCTTGTACCTATCCGCCGTCGTACTCGGCGCCGGCATTGGCATCACCACGCCGCTTGGCTTCGCCCACCTGGCCACCACGACACCGGCCGAACGGATGGGGCGGACCATGGGTGCTGCCGAGATGGGACGTGAGATCGGGGACGCCGGCGGCCCGCTCCTGGTGGGCGGGATTGCCGCGGCCGCCAGTCTGGCCGCGGGACTTGGCACCCTCGCCGTCGCCCTGGCCGGGATGGCCGTGCTGTGCGTCGCACTCCTGCGCCGACAGCCCCGCCCATGATCGGTGGGACTGGTGGCGGAGCCGTGCTGTCCGTCAGCGCAGCGCTTTGCTCTTCCGTCTCCTGCCCCCGGGCTGACGGACCGCTGCGGAGTTTCCAAGGACACCGAGCTCTCGTCCTGCATGATTGGCAGTGGTAGCCTAACCACATGCATGCGTCGGGAGCGGAAGCGGCAGGTGCAGAGTCGGCCAAACCCCGAAAGAAACTCGGACGGGACGTCTCGGCGAGCATCGGTCTCATCGCGGTGGTGGTCGTAGTGATGGGCGGAGCGATGCTCATCGCGGCGGCTCTCAACCTCGGCGCGAGCATCATTATTGCCGGTTTCACGGCCATCTTCTTCACCCTCGGCGTCGGCGGAGGCACGTTGCGGGCGGATCTGAGAAAAGTGGCCTGGTACGGACCGCTAACCGCCTTGTCCGCGTCGACGCCGCGTATTCTCGCTGAGTACAACCTAGGACTGGCGCTGGTCCTCGTCTGCGTGATCATCTTCGTGGCTGGTTTGCTGCCGGTCTTGGGCAAGAACTACGCGCAAGCCGGCCTGGGTCTGGGCATTGCCACGTTGCTTGCCTTCGCTCTCCAAACGAACACTGGGTCAGCGCTTCAGACCGTGGCGGCGGCCTTTGTCGGCGTCTGCTTCGTCGTTCTGCTGCGGATCCTGATGAAGATACGAGACCCCAGCGACGTCGCCCGTGCACTGGCGGCCGCGACGCTGACGGAGCCCGACCCCGGTTTCGAGCATGCCTACACAATGTGGCTAAGGGACCGGCCGGTGCAGTGGCTGCAGGAGTCTCTCCACGGGGCCGTCGAATACCGGACGATCCGGACCTTCCTGGACGGCAACGAGGCAGCGACAGCAGACCGGCGGGCCTCCGAGGTGTCGGAAGTGGTGGCGGCACAAAAGCCCGGCGATCCCAGTCCCCGGACACCCGACGTGGCTTCCCCAAACACGGTTGGGCTGGATGCGGCATTGCGAACCCTCGACCGTGTTGAGGAGGCGGCCCGCCTTAGAAACACCACGAAAGTCGCTGACGCGGCAGCAACGAGGCGCGCCTTTGACCGGGCCTCCGCCAAATCAGCATTCACGTGGCGTTCGCAGACCCTGAGACACGCGATACGGACGGCACTAGGCGTGTTGGTCACGTTCCTCGTGGCGTGGGCGACCGTGGGACCGCATGATTCGCTGGTCACCTCAATGGCCACGGCGTCCTTCGCGATCCTGCAGATCAGCTGGACCCAGTCCCTGTTCAAAGCCAAACAACGGGTGCTGGGAGTCGCCGGAGGCGCTGGCGTCATGGCCCTGGCCTTGTGGCTCCTGCCGCAGTCGTGGCTTCTGCCCTTCGCCCTCATCGCCGCCATTGCCGGCGTCTGGCTGATCGCCAGTAATCAGGTACTGTCGATCGGCAGCTTCGTCGTCGTCTCGGTCGGCATGAACGCCATCGGCAAGGGCCTTGACCCGACCCGCACACTCATCGAGTACATCCTGCTCTTGTTTTCCGGGGTCGCAATCGGGTTGCTGCTCGGATTCACGGTGGTGCCACAACTCAAGCCGGACCCAGTGGCGGTGCGGGTGCGCCGGACAAGAAGGGCGGGGAGCGAGCTACTTCGCTCGATCGCACAATGCGCCAATCCGGCGTCCGGGACACCGTGGCAACATGGCATGCCGCCCGAACTGATGCGCCCGCTCTACCGACAGCGCACGGAAGTGCTGAATCTTCGTTCGCCATTGGGCAGACAGGATGAGCGTGCCGGCGTGCCCGCCGACGACTGCAGTTCCCTGGCCACGCGATTCGAGACGCTCGCGATTGTGAGCGTCCTCGAGGCCGGGGAGGGCCGTTTGAGCACCCAGACGTTGAACGCCGCGGCAGACGCGCTGGACGGGATCATGGTCCAGGATAAGCAGCAGAATCCTGATGAGGCCGATTCCCCCGGCCTTGTGCAGGTCGCACAATGGGTCGGTTCCAGCAGCACTGAGTTCCTGAAGACCCACAACCGGGGCTGAAAAGCCCCACTTTTCGCCATCAAAGACGGTTCGGCTGGTCCGCTCGTTCGGCTGCTCGGGCTGGGCCAGTAGCTGCAAGGGCCTCACTACGTTTGTCGATGTCGTTGCGGATCAATCGGATCCTTACGGTCATAGTTCCCCAGTAACCTTTGGGACATCCGGTGATGCGCAGCCCCGGCAGCGCCATCTGCACCCCGCCGGTTAGTCAGCCGAGGTGAGGGTCGGGGATGCCGATGTATTGGGTGTAGAGGTATTCCTGGATTCCTTCCAGTCCGCCCTCGCGTCCCAGCCCGGATTGCTTGACCCCGCCGAAGGGCGCAGCGGCGTTGGAAATGGCACCGGTGTTCAGGCCCAGCATGCCGGTCTCCAGACGTTCGCCCATCCGCAGGCCCCGGTTGAAGTCAGCGGTGAAGACGTAGGCCGCCAGCCCGTATTCGGTGTTGTTGGCGAGCCGGACGGCCTCGTCCTCGGTGGCGAAGGTGATGATCGGGGCGACGGGGCCGAAGATTTCCTCGGACAGTATCCGGGCGCTTTCCGTGACGCCGGTGAGGATGGTGGGCTGGTAGAAGTAGCCGGGGCCCTCAACCACGGCGCCGCCGGTCACTGCGGCCGCACCGTCGGCGACCGCATCGGTGACGAGCTGGTGGATCTTTTCCCGGCTCTTGGCATCGATCAGTGGCCCCATCGTTGAGTGCTCGTCTGTGCCGCGTCCCGGGCTCAGCGCAAACATCTGAGCGGCGAATTTCTCGGTGAATTCGTTCGCGATGGTTTCGTGGACGATGAAACGGTTGGCTGCTGTGCAGGCCTCGCCCATGTTCCGCATCTTAGCGATCATGGCCCCCGCGACGGCAGCGTCGACGTCGGCGTCGTCGAAGACCACAAACGGGGCATTACCGCCCAGCTCCATGGAGGTGCGCAGCACCGTCTCGGAGGCATTAGCCAGCAACCTCCGCCCAACCTCCGTGGAGCCGGTGAAGGAAATCTTGCGCAGGCGGGGGTCCGTGACGAGCGGGCCCGTGGTGGCTCCTGCGGTGGAGGTAGGGACGACGTTCAGCACTCCGGCCGGCAGCCCGGCTTCCTGCATGAGCGCGGCGAACAGCTGGGACGTCAGCGGGGTCAGGTTCGCGGGCTTCAGGACCATGGTGCAGCCGGCGGCGACCGCCGGGGCAATCTTGCGGGTCGCCATGGCCAGTGGGAAATTCCAGGGCGTGATCAGCAGACACGGACCCACAGGCTTCTTCGTAACCAGCAGCCTGGACGTTCCTTCCGGGGCGACGGAATAACGCCCAAATGTCCTGACCGCTTCCTCGGAAAACCAGCGCAGGAACTCCGCCGCGTAGGCGACCTCGCTGTGGGCCTGCGCCAGCGGCTTGCCCATTTCCAGAGTCATGAGCAGCGCAAAGTCCGCGGCACGTTCGGTGACTAGCTCGAACGCCCGGCGCAGGATCTCCCCGCGCTCCCGCGGCGGCACGGCCGCCCAGGATCCCTGGGCGGCCACGGCCGCGTCCAGGGCCGCCAGGGCGTCCTCGGGACCGGCGTCGGCGACGGACATCAGCACCTCTCCCGTGGCCGGATCCTCCACGTCAAACGTTTTCCCGGTCACGGCCGGCCGCCACAGTCCATTTATCAGCAGGTCGGCCGGAACCGTGGACAACAGCCGGGTTTCATCTTCAGGGGAAACGGACATTCACTTCTTCCAATCATTGAGTACTAGAGTCCCGGACCGGGTG
The DNA here is from genome assembly GCF_026627425.1 of Arthrobacter endolithicus. GTDB lineage: Bacteria > Actinomycetota > Actinomycetes > Actinomycetales > Micrococcaceae > Arthrobacter_M. The sequence continues at coordinate 34,692 of NZ_JAPNLH010000024.1, read as the reverse complement.
GTGCCGTGGCAGCAGGGGTGATAGCAGCCGGCGGCCTTGGTTAGTAGGCCTTCACGCGCTGTTCGACGACGAGGTGGATGAGGGCGAAGACCTGGTCCTCATCGATCGCCTTCAGCGCCGCGGCGAGGGCGCCGGGAATGTCCCGATCCAGCTCGACCCTGATACCGAAGCCGCCAAAGGCTTCGGCCATCAGGGCAAAGTCCGGGTTCTTCAGCTGGGTGCCGGAGATGCGGTGCGGGTAGTGCCGTTCCTGGTGGGTGCGGATGGTGCCGTATTCCTGGTTATCCATGACGATCACCAAAGGCGTGGCACCGTATTGGGCGGCGGTGGCCAGTTCTTGGCCGTTCATGAGGAATTCGCCATCTCCGGCAATGGTCACCACTCGCCGGCTCGGGTAGGCAAGGGAAGCGGCGACGGCGGAAGGCACGGAGTAGCCCATGGAACCGTTCCGGGCGCTGATCATGGAGGCGTAGCTCCGGGTGGGAAAGTAGCGGTGGGCCCAGTTAGTGTGTTCCCCGGCACCGAAGGTGACCATAGCGTCTGCGGGCAGCGTTGGCATCAGGTTCGCCATCAGGGTGTCCATCCGGGCAGCACCGGTTCCCGGTGCTGCGTCGGGAAGCGTGGCGAATTGTTCCTGTTGCGCCCGCATCCTTCCCGTCCAGGCCTTCCATTCGTCCTTCACTGGAAGCGCAATCCTGACCAAGTCCCGGACAAAAGCATCCGGTTTTGCCACGATCTGCCGCGACACTCCCCCGGAGCGTCCGCGCAGAGACGGATCCATGGTGACGATGAAATTCACCTCGTTCCAATCCTGACGATTAAGAAAGCCGTCGGTGATGACGTCGCCGGGCACGGTGCCGACAAAGACAAGGAGATCGGTTTCTTCCAGCAAGTCATGGGTCGGACGGGGCCGCCCGTAGCCGATCGGGCCCACATAGGAGGGGGAATCGAAGGGAACCGTACCTTCCGTGCGCCACTCAGCCGCGGCCGGAATGTGGTGGCACTCCAGCCACCGGGTCAACCGGTCCGCCCCTTCTTGGGTCCAGTCATTTCCCCCGGTCACAAACAGCGGTTTAGAAGAGGCTGCAAGTGCCTGGGCCAGCGCATCGGAGTCCTCCCCGGTCATGCCGCCTCCAGCGACGGGGATGGGCGGGTGCAGGGACGGGTTGATGTGTTCGCGGATGATGTCCTCGGGCAGGCCGACGACGACGGGTCCGGGCCGCCCGCTCAAGGCCGCAAACATGGCTTCGGCGACGATTTCCGAGGCGCGTTCGGCATGGTCGAGGACCATGACGCGCTTGGCCCCGGTGTCGAACCAGGCTTTGATGTCGAACTCCTGGAACGCCTCCCGGTCCCGGTGGTTAAAGGGAATCAGCCCGACGAAAAGGACCATGGGTGTTGAATCCTGCCAAGCGGTGTGCAGGCCCACGTGCGCGTTCGCCGCCCCGGGACCACGGGTCACCATCGCGATACCAGGAACCTGGTTCATCTTCCCATCCGCCTCGGCCATGTAACTGGCACCGCCTTCATGACGGCAGACAATCGTCTCAATCGGCGAGGCATGCAGACCATCCAGGACCTCGAGGTAGCTCTCCCCCGGGACCACGTGGACGCGTCGAACGCCGTGGGCCAGAAGCGAGTCGACGATGACGTGCCCTGCCGATAGCGCCGCGGGTGCCGGGACGTCAGTGGAAGATGTCCCGTAATCAGCACTGTTCTGCGTCTTCGCTTCTAGGCCAGTGGTGTGGTCGGCGACGTTCAGTAACGTCATGGTGTTTCCTTGTCTATGAATTGTCGGGTGTCGCGGTGCATTCCGGCATTCTCAGGCGTGGAGTGAGGCTGCGTCTTCGAGGTTTTTACCCTTGGTTTCCGGTGCCATGAAGTAACTGGCGCCGGCTCCTACCAGGGCAATTCCCGCGGCGATCCACATGGTGCCGGAGAGCCCCAAGTGGGTCAGTGACAAGGGTGTGGCGAAGGTCCCGATGGCGGCGCCGATGCGGCTGGTTCCGGTGCACAGGCCGACGGCGGTGGCCCGCACCTTGGTCGGGAAGAGCTCGTTTGGATAGATCCATTCCAGGATTGAGGGGCCGCCGTTGAAGATGGCGTAGAAGGCGAAGGCGAGGGCGATCAGGCCAAGCGGGGCGGCGGGGAAGAGTGCGAGGAACAGCAGGCCGACGCCGGAGAGGATGAAGCCCCAGATCAGGACGGGGCGGCGGCCGAGCTTGTCAACGACGAGCAGGGCGACAATGTTGCCTACGAGGAAGAACAGGTTGATCAGCCCGTAGCCGATGTTGGCTGCGTCGCCGGACTCGAGGTGGAACAGGGCCAGGATCTGGGGCCCAAAAGCGTAGATCGAGAACAGCGTCACGATGGTGCAGGTCCAGAAGATAGAGATGAAGATGACGCGGTTCAGGTAGCCGCCGGTCAGCACCATCTTGAACGCTTTGCCCGTGCTGAGCTTGACGGCGTTGGGGTCGTGGGCCGTGATCCCGTCCAGGGTTGCTTCTTCACCGATGGTTTTCTTCAAGATGGCCAGGGCTTCGTCGTGCCGGCCCTTACCGACCAGCCAGTGGGGGGATTCCGGGATCGTTGCCCGGGCAATGAGGATCAAGACTGCCGGTACCGCCGAGGACAGGAGCATCCACCGCCAGCCGTCTGGCAGCGACAGCAGCCAGTAGCCAACGAAGGCTGCCACGGTGGCCCCGACAAACCACATGGCGTTGAGGCCTCCCAGGAGCCGTGCCCGCCAATTTGATGGAACAAATTCGGCGACCAGCGCGGTGGCGATCGGATAGTCGGCCCCGACGGCAATGCCGATGAGCAGGCGCAGCGTGAACAGCTGCCAGGGCTCATTGACCCAGAACTGCGCAATCGAGAACACGATGATCGCGACAAGGTCGATTGTGTACATAAGCTTGCGGCCGATTTTATCCGTGATGTTACCGAATACCAGTCCGCCAATGAACACGCCGACCAGTGCGGAAGCGCCAATGAGCCCGTTCCACCACTCGTTCATCTGCCATTGAGGAATGATCTGGACCAGCGCGATGCCGATGATGGCCAGAATGTAACCGTCCAGGAACGGGCCGCCCGAGCTGAACAATGTCAGGCGCTTGTGGAACGAATTCAGCGGTGCTGAATCGATGGTTAGTTGCGAGGTAGGTGCTGGAACTGGTGCGTGGGAGAGCATGGTGGTTCCGATCTGGGCTTAGGGAAAGCGGCGGTGGTTACCCAACAGATCCGTGACCGGGGTGGGTCAGGCTGTTGTGGCTGCGACGGCATCGATTTCGATGCGTTTCTCGCCCCGGAAACGGGCAACCTGCACCGTGGTACGGGGAGGGAGAGGATGGCCGCTGAGCCGGGTAAGGTAGGCGGCGTTGTAGTCCTCGAACTCGTCCAGGTCCGCGAGGAAGACGGTGAGTTTGAGGAGGCTGGACAAGTCCGAACGTGCACCCAACAGGGCGTTTTCCAAGTTGTCGAACGCTTGAACCACTTGGCCGGCGATGTCGGCCGGGGTCGAACCGTCGGCACGGGTCGGAACCTGCCCGCAGAGAAAGACGATGCCGTTGACGGCGGCCGAGGCCGAGTATGGCCGGGGTTTGCCGTCGGAGAACTCGGTGCGCTCGATGCTGGTCACTGGTCCGCCATCAGGTAGTTCCGGGAGAGCTGATACATGCGGTGCCATTCTTGTTCACTTACTTTCAGGGGATTTTGACAAATGTTGGCGTCCTGGCGGTCCGGCGCGGTGGTGCCGGGAAGGACAATGACGGCGGTATTCTCCTCCTCTGACTGCGGCAGCAGCGATGCTGCCATGGCCGAGCTGGGCGGCTCACTTGCCGAGATGACGGAGTCATGGTGGACGGAGAGGTATTCCGTGCCGGCCTTGGTGGAGATGGCCACAACAATGCTGCGCTGCAGGTTGGCGCTGCGCCGCAGCAGCAGGTCATTCCACAGTGAGCGCGGGATCCCGGACACCGTGGTGCGGCTGACCCGGACTTCTTCGGCAGCGCCGCTGGCGGCAAGGTCGATCAGCTGCATCGCCGAACGCAACGCCGGTTGGTCAGGGCAGTCGAGTTCGTGGACGGTGACACCGGCCCAGGCAGTGGACCTGGTGGCGGCGGCCCGCACGGGCTGTGCCCAGTCAGCGGCAAGTAGTTGCTCCAGCAAAGCGAGCCCTTGCTTTGCGTCGACTTCGGCCCGCAGCACGGCCAGTCCGCCCTCCTGGGCCTCGGCTGGGTCCGCACCCGCGGCGCACAGGGCGCGGAAGGCCGATTCTACGATCTCGCGGGGCTGGACGGAACAGTCGGCGTTACCGTGGGCACTGTCTGTGCTGGCTGACACTGTGGCCTCAGATACTCTGGTCTCAGACATGGGCCTTCTCCTTGGTGTTGTCCATGACTTCGGCGAACAGGCGGCTGAAGTTGCCGCCCAGGACCGCGGCGATGGTGTCGTCGGTGAGTCCGGCGGCCATCAGTCCCTCGGTGAGCCGGGGGAAGTCTTCGGGTCCGGTAAACCAGTTGGGCCAGGCGGGCCACTGGGGTGAGTTTTCCGGTGCGGTCGGCTGCCAGCGGCCGTTGCGAAGCCAGCCGACAAATTCCTGGTCCCAGCCGCGGGTGCAGTCGCTGCCCAGACCTACATGGGAGGGCCCATACTCGTCCACCATGCGTGCGACCATGCCGGCGAAGCTCTCGATGGTGACGTGTTCGCCACCGCTGACTGTCGGGTAAAGGCAGCACCCGATGACTCCCCCGCGGTCCACGAGCGGTTGGATCACGTCGTGGGGCTTGTTGCGAGGTGTATTAAAGAACCACAAAGGGTTTGAATGGGTGATGGCGACGGGAACCGTGGAAGCTTCGATTGCGTCGCGGCTGGTGCGGTACCCGACATGGGACAGGTCGATCAGCATTCCTACCCGGTTCATCTCGGTCACCACCACACGTCCGTAGCGGGTGAGCCCGGAGTCCTCGGTCTCGAAGCAGCCGCCTCCGAGCAGGTTCTGGTTGTTGTACGTCAGCTGGGCTATGCGGACACCCAGACGGTGGAAGAGTTCCACGTAGCGGTAGTCGTCCTCGAAGGGGCTGCCGTTCTGGAAGCCCAGGAAGACGGCAATCTTGTTGTGCTCCTTTGCCGTTTGGATGTCAGCGCCGCTGCTGGCCAGGAAGACGAGGTCGTCGTTGCGGTTGGCCAGCTCCAGCCATTGGGCGATGGAGCGCATCGTTTCAGCCGCATTTTCCCAGACGGCGCAGGTGGCGTTGACTGCGCTGACGCCGCCGGTGCGCAATTCCTCCAGGACCGGCCGGCTCCAGTTACTGATCTGCAATCCGTCCACGACCGTCGCCTGCTGGTGAACGCTCATTATTTCGCTCCTTCAGGTGCCAGCGGAAATAGCCAGTCGTCGTCGTCGGTTCCGTTCATGACCTCCGCCACCCGCGGGGCGCCGCTGAACAAAGTGACCCGCACCCAGTCAGTGGACTGCGGGCTGAAGTTGTTCATGCCGTACGTCGCCAGCTGGAAGCGCTGGGTGCTCAGCGGCAGGAATTGTGCATCCACGAGGTTGTCCTGCAGATCCCCGTAGTGGTAATCCTTAGTTTGCTGGATCCGTTCGGCAGCAAAACGGTGGTCCGGATGGGCCAGCAGGAATTCGGCCACGCTGGTTCCAGCGGGGAAGCGTTCCAAATCGGCAGCCAGGGCGTTGATCCGGCGTGCCACGTCCGTACAGTGCTCCACTGTGCCGGGCGCCATCTGCGTTCGTTGCGCCCGCCTCGGTTCTTCGCTGTCCGCGGACGTGTACCAGTAGTAGGTAGAGCGCTCCGGGGCGGCAAAGTCGTAGGTGCGGGTCCAGCCATAGTTTTGATCCAGTAGTGCCCGCAATTCGCCCCCGGTCATGGCCGGGTCAAAGGGCGGCGGGGCGGCCACCGTGAGGAGGGCGTCAGCCTCCTGATCGAAATCGTTCCGGAGTTCAATGACGATGGAGGCGAAGAGTCCGCGGGCTTCCGGGCTAAGGCCACCGGCCAGTTCGTGCAGGCGTGCCAGCACGGGTGCGGCCTTCTCACCGGAAGCCATGAAGGCCTGCAGTTCGCGCAGCAGCTGGCAAAGTTGGGGCCTGATCGAATCAGTCGAAAGGAACGGCACCGTCTTCAACTCGGACTTTTCCGCCAGATGCCGGTCCGCCCTCTCAAGTAGTTCAGCAACCCGGCCCAGGTCAGGATCCTCCGGTGCGTAACTGGCGGCGAGTCCCGCTGCGAGGGGAAGCTCGCGGAGCTTGCACCAGGCGTCGAGGTAGCCGGGGTGGTTGACCAGGAAAGGCACCATCCCCAGGCCGGTGGCGTTGCCCAAGCCAAAGTACCTGCCCCAGTCCGCGTCCAGGGCAACAGCAGTGGTGCCGGCAGCCCGCGCCTTGGCCTTGGCGACGTGTTCCACCAGATCCATGCTGAGCTCGCGCAGCAGCCAGGCGGCGAGCATCTGCGAACGGTAGGGGACGGACAAGGGGTGGGCGGCGGGCAGGGTGGCCAGCTCCTTGAGGCCAAACTTGCCGTTGCCATAGAAAGCGGTACTGCGGATCAGGTAGGGGCTGGGACCGATCTTCGCCACGTCGGGCTGTGTCCCCGCCGCGAGGCAATCGCTCACATAGTCGAAGAAGCGCGCGCTGCGGTTGGCCCGGGTCATAATGATCGTTTCCGGGTCGGTGCGGCCTTGTTCCTGGACCGTGACATTGCGCCGCAGATCCGCTTCACGTTCCGGGCTCAGTTCGCCTTCGATGAGGGCGGCCGTGACGTCCCAGGCTTTCGCAATCACTCTGTCGGTGCGTTCGCTTTCTTCCAGGGCCTGGCAGAAAGCGATGAACTTCAGGCTGAAGCCCTCGGTGTCGATGGTGTAGACGGCTGTCCCCCGACCCAGCTCGTCCAGCTCCAGACGTGACTTGGTCACGCGCCATTGGTGGGAGGCCGCACGGCGGAGCATGGTGCGGGCAAAACTGTGGCGCGTGCCCCAGGCACCGTTCATATCGGAGCCGCAGAGCACAGCCCCTGGGGCGCGCAGCTCACACCTGGTTTTTTCTTCAGTGAGGTTCATGGTCATGCCTTCTTGGGTGCCAGTCGCAGGTAGGCGGTCTTTTCGTGGGTGAAGAATGTGGCGGCGGCGGTGCTGTTCTGCTCCCGCGGTCCGGCGAAGGTGGAATCCTTCATACCCCCGAATGGTGCGTGCAGTTCGGAGCCGGTGGTCGGGGCGTTGACCTTGACCAGGCCTGCCTGCAGCGCGGACACGCAGCGGCGGATGGCGCGCTCATCGCTGCTGAAGACTGCGGCGGTGAGGCCGAACGCCGTATTGTTGGCCAATTCGATGGCCTCCTCCAGGGTGTCTGCGTGCAGCACGGTAGTGACAGGGCCGAAGACTTCCTCCTGGCAGATGGTCATGGAGCGCGGTCCGGTCAGCACGGTCGGGGCGACGTAGCTGCCTTCTCCTTCCGGCAGGACCGCCTGCGCCAGGATTTCCCCGCCTTCCGCCAGCGCCTGCTCGATGGCTGCGTCGATTTCCTCACGGGCCGACGGCGAGACGACTGGGCCGATCTGGACGGAGGCATCCGTGCCCGGTCCCAAGACCAACTTCGACACCTTGTCCTTGACCCTTGCCAGGAAGTCCTCGTGCCCGCCGCCGACCAGGATCACGCGCCGCGTGGCGGTGCACTTCTGACCGGTGGAACCCATGGCGGCCGCGACAACGCTGGTGGCAGCCAGCTCAGCATCCGCATCCGGAAGCACCAGTGTGGCATTGTGGCCCCCAAGTTCAAGCTGCAGTTTCGCTCCCCGTCCGCAGACGATCCCGCGGATGTGGTGGCCGACCGGAACGGATCCGGTGAATGTCACCCCTCCCACCAAGGGATCGGATACTAGTTCGGAGCCGAGCTGGCCCGGGCCCAAAATCAGGTTGACAACGCCGGCGGGGATGCCGGCGGCGGCCAGCGCCTCCATCAGCAGAACGGAGACACCTGGCGTATTACTCGCCGACTTCCACACCACCGTGTTGCCGTGCAGAAGCGCCGGAGCGATCTTCCAGGCCGGAATCTGCAGGGGGAAGTTCCACGGGGTGATCACCCCGACCACGCCCAGCGGCCGCCGCACTGTCAGGATCCGCTCCTCCGGATGGCTGGAGGGGAATTCGGTACCCACGGGATTGCGGGCGGAGGCCGCATGGTAGTCAAAGGTATCCGCCGATGCGTCGACCTCCATCCGGGACTCCGCGATCGTCTTGCCGTGTTCGGCGGTCATGACGGCGGCGATTTCCTCGGCCCGGTCCCGGATGGCTGCCGCGGCGGCGGCCAAGACCCGGCCGCGGGCCAGTATGCCCAGCCCGTCCCAGGACGTGGATGCGGCCGCGGCGGCCTGGATCGCCTGCACCAGATCCGCGGAGCCGGCCTGATGGTAGCTGGTCACAACCTCCTCCGGCACTGCCGGGTTGTACCGGGACACGAAAGCACCGGATCCCTCAACCCAGGTACCGTTGATGAAGCTGCTGGCAGTCTTGGTCATTACGGGCATTGTCAATCCTTTGTTCCGTTCCAATCTGTGACTTCTCTCACGGACAACGCTAGACGCATCGCCGTGCTAAATGAAATATCTATTTGACGCGCTTCAATACCCGTCTAGTCTTGATTGCATGAACCTCAGACGCCTAGAACTCTTTGTTGCAGTCGCCGAAGAGCTCCATTTCAACCGGGCAGCCCAGCGCCTCCACATGGCACAGCCGCCGTTGAGCCAGCAGATCCGCAAGCTGGAGGAGGAATGCAAGGTGGCTTTGTTCGTGCGTAATTCGCGCAATGTGGAGCTGACCGCCGAGGGTGAGGTGCTTTTGGAACACGCACGCAAGGTTCTGGCTCAATACGCCGTTATGACGGCGGCGCTGACCCATGCCAGGGACGGCGAACTCGGCCGGCTGAGACTGGGGTTTGTTTCTTCGGCAGCCATCTATCTGGTGCCCGGACTGGTCCGGGACATGCGCGCCTGGTGGCCTGGAATTGATCTGCAGCTGCGCGAGGAGACCACGGATATGCAATTGGAGCTCATTGCCGCCGGCAGTCTTGACGCGGGCATTGCGCGGGAGATGAAGACGGTGGCTGGCATCAGTGCAACGGTCCTCATGCATGAACCCCTGGTGGTTGCCGTAGCCTCCGACCATCGCTTAGCCACCCGGTCATCTGTGGCCCTTAAGGATCTGAAAGGTGAGGCCTTCATCGCTTTCCCTCGAAGCCGCATTTCGTCGCTCTTTGACCACATTTCGGCTTTGCTTCATGCCGTAGGCGTGGACTTCGACATCGCCCAGGAAGCCGTCCAGTTTCCCACCATTCTGGGCCTGGTCTCCGCCCACTTGGGCATTGCGGTGGTGCCGGAGTCGATGCGTGCATTTGCCATCCCGGGCCTGGTCTATCTGGACATTGAGGACACCAACGCCACCTCGACGGTCAGCTTGATCTACTCGACAGAAGCCTCCAACCCCATGCTCGTGTCGAAAATCAGGTCAGCGGTCAGGGAATCCTCGTCGGTTAAGCACGCTCGCCACCACGGGACCATTGAGCCGACAAAGCGAGCCGCCGTGACCGATCCCGGCATTCGCCCTGGCGCGCCCTGATGAACTGCGGGTACAGGCCGTCATGAATTGCCGGGACGGTGTCCCCCAAGGCATGCGGCCGGGCACCGGTTTTAGCCCGCGAGGGCACGGCCCGCGATGGCACGGCCCGCGATGTTCAGGAAGTGCTGCGTCAACTGATCAGCTCCACCTTCCCGGAGGACTGCTGAAAATTGCGAGGTCGCGTTGTCCTCCGTCAGTTCCCGGTAGACAAGCCCCGGAAGTACGGTGGCCCGGACCGAGGCTGGAACAATAGCCACACCCATCCCGCTGGCAACCAGGCCCAAGGTCGTGGGGAAGGCCAGTACTTCCATAGCATCGCTGAGATCAATGCCCGCACGGTGGCAGAGCGCGGAAATTGTCCGCGACATAGCGGGCGCAACATTTTTTGGTAGGACGATAAACCGCTCGCTCTGCAGGGCACTGAGGCTGACCTTTTCGGACGCGGCCAACGGGTGACGGTCCGGACAGGCAAGGATTAATTTTTCCCGCACGAGCGGGATAAGTGAAGTTCCGCGCGCGTGCGAAACATCGCGGACCAACCCCAGATCCATTTGACCGTTGAGAACCAGTTCGATCTGCTGCTGCGACGGCATTTCCTGCAAACTGAGCCTGACGTCCGGATGTTCGCGGCTGAACGGGGCAACGATCCGGGGCAACAAGTCGTAAGCGGCCGAAGGAACAAAGCCGACGCGTAAGTACCCCTGTCGGCCGGAAACCAGGTCCGCAATCCTCTCTCTCACGTCCGTTTCGGAGGCGGCGAAGACCTTTGCCTGCTGCGCGACAGCAACCCCCAGACGCGTGAGCGAGACCTCCCGCGTGGTGCGATTCAGCAGACGCGCGCCCAGCTCCCGTTCCAAAATGTTGATCTGCTGACTCAATGCCGGTTGTGAGACGTGCAGGAACAATGCGGCGCGTCCGAAGTGAAGTTCTTCTGCCACCGCAAGGAAGTACTGTAAACGCCGGGTTTCCATACCCCAATTTATAAGGATGTCCTATAAATCTGCAAGTATTTCCACCTTCTGTTTCTTAGTGTCCGCGGTCACTATTAAGAGCGACCACGGTGGTCAACTGAACTCAATGGACCCTTCGACAAACGAGGAATCTTAGATGAACATCGCCCATGTTGGCTTCACGGTCTCAGACCTTGATGCGGCCATCGCCTTTTTTGAAAACCATTTTGGTTTCGTTCTGCACAGCCGCCAGCTTCAGGACAACCCCTACACCAGGGCCACCGTGGGGGTCCCCGATGCGGTCATTGACAACGCCATTCTCACCGCGGACGGTGCCGGCGGTTCAGAGCTTCAGCTCCTTGAGTACCGCTCCCCCAAAGATGCCGGCACTTTTGCACCCGTCCAGCAACCCGGAGCAACGCACCTTGCCCTGGCCGTCGAAGACATCCATCAGCTCTACCAAAGGACGGAAGCGGCCGGCCTCGTCTTTTCCTCACCCCCCAACCTGATCGATTCGGGTCGGAACGCAGGCGGCTACATCGCCTACGCCATCGGACCGGACGGGCTCCGCGTCGAACTATTCCAGCCGGCCCCCGTCCCCGTTCCGGCGCAGTAAAAACATCCCCTAGCAACAAACAAGGAAGTGGTAATCAATCATGGAAACTAGAGATGTTGAGCCAACAGGGGTGCACGGTGTCAACCGGTTGCGGGTAGTCGTGGCCTCCGCAGCCGGAAACTTTGCCGAATGGTTCGACTTCGGCCTGTACGGGGTTCTGGCCACCGTTTTGGCCAGCCACTTTTTCCCCAAAGGGGACCCGACAGTCGCACTCCTGAGCACCTACGCAATATTCGCTTTGACCTATTTGACACGTCCACTTGGCGGACTGATTGCCGGCTGGTTGGGCGACACCTTGGGCCGGCGCACCGCTCTTTTTGTCACTATCACCTTGATGTCCGTGGCGACAGGTGCAATAGGATTGCTGCCGACGTTCACCTCCATCGGCATCTTCGCTCCGGCCCTGCTTTTGCTGTGCCGGCTGGTCCAAGGGCTGGGGGCCGGCGGCGAATACGGTTCCGCCGTGACATTCCTGGCCGAGCACAGCTCGCCTAAGCAACGAGCGACCAATGTCGGCTATTTGGTGGCCAGTACGTTCCTGGGCGTTCTCGTGGCGGTGGGAGCGGCCAGTCTAGGTACCGCGTTGATGGGAGACGTTCTCTTCAATATTTGGGGCTGGCGAATCCTCTTTCTGCTGGCAGTCCCCCTCGGGCTGGCCGGCATCTACATTCGCAGTAAGGTAGCCGAAACCCCGGAATTCGTGGAAATGGCTAGCAGCAGAGCACAATCACACGAAGCGGCAACACCAATCAGAACGGCCTTACGAACCCAGTGGTCCACCATGTTGCTGTTCGTCCTGGTAGTTTCGGCCTACGCCCTGATCACGCCGACGCTATCCTCTTTCTTCATCACGTTTCTGAAGGGACCAGGTGGGCTCTCCGCCGGGGATGCCTACGGCATCACGTTGCTCGTCGATGTCCTGCTCATACTTGCCGCCTTGGCAGCAGGCCCGCTCATGAGCAGGTTCGGCATGTACCGACTACTGCTTGGTGGCTCCCTGTTTGTGGCAATAACGGCAGTTCCCGCCTTTGCCTTAGCCACCACCGGCTATTGGGGCGCCGTGCTGGGCGGTGCACTGCTGGCCGCGGGAAAAGGACTACTGGCTGTTCCGGTGGCACTGTCCATTTCACAAATGTTCCCGGCCCGGGTGCGCATCACGGCTGGATCACTCGCCTACAACATCTGCGTTGTGATCTTTGGAGCCACCGGACCACTTCTCGGAGTATGGCTTAGTGAGAGAGCTGGCACCGGCCTGGTTTTCAGCCTTTACCTCGCTGTGATTGCCGGCGTAGCCGCTATCGCCACCTTCGTAGGCCGAAACCGCATCAGGTTCCAGCACGATGACAGTGGTGTGAGAGTAGCTGAGGGCAGTGAGGTTGTTGCTGCGTTGAGCTAACGGATTTTATGGTGGCAGCCATGCTCTGCCACCACAATCGACGGACCGTCTATGGGTATCACTACAGCCCAGGTGCCTGACCAAGTTCCGTACGAAGTTGCGAAAGGCGGGCGTAGGCATTGTCCCGGTAGGCCAAAAGAGCTGCCTTGTCAGCAGCGCCGATGTCCAAGAAGCCGTGCCCGCTTTTAAGCCCAAGATTGCCGTTCTGCACCGTTGCGACGAGGGCTTGCGGTGCTGCGAACCGTGCACCATACGCCTTTTCCAGGGTGCGGTACGCAGACTCGTACACGTCCAGTCCGGCCATATCGCCGATGGCAAAAGGGCCAAAGAGTGCCAGCCGGAAGCCGAAGGTGTTGCCCACAACCGCGTCAATCTGTTCCGCTGTAGCGATGCCGTCTTCAACCATCTGAACTGCTTCTTTATAGAGCGCGAACTGGAGCCTGTTAGCAACGAATCCTGGCGTGTCCGACACCCTGACCGGTGTTTTGCCTAACCCGCCGATCAGTTCCTCCACCAGTCCTAGGACGGCAGTGTCGGTGTCCGGGCCCGATATCAGTTCCACCCCCGGGATGAACGGTGCGGGATTCATCCAGTGAACGCCCAGGAAGCGCTCCGGACCGGCCACAGATTGTGCCAGCTCTCCAATGGGGATTGCGGAGGTGTTTGTCCCGATGATGGCCCCGGCCGGTGCGGCGGCCGAGATCCGGCGAAGGGTGGCGGCCTTTATGCCGGGCTCTTCCGGGACAGCCTCGGCGATGTAATCTGCCAAGCCTACTGCTTCTTCGATGCTGCTGGCGGCGGCAAGATTTTTCCGGATCGTATCGGCGGCGCCTTCCGGAAGCAGCCCACCGGACTCAAATACGGTTGCCTGTTCCACTAACCGAGCGCGCGAGCGTTCTGCCGCCTCGCCGTCGACATCAGCCAGGGCAACTTTGTAGTCGTGTAAAGCCAAAACCTGGGCGATACCGCCGCCCATGTAGCCGGCACCCACAACGGCCGTGGTGGTGATGGTGCGGATAGGTGTCATGAATGTGCTCCTAAGGAAGGTGTCCGGGTAGAAACGAATGATCGCGCCGGTTCAGCGGATGGTGTAGCCGCCGTCGATGGTCAACGTATGTCCGGTGATCATCGACGCGGCATCGCTGAGGAGGAATGCAACCGCCCCCGCGATGTCCTCGGGTTCACCGAATCGCCCAATGGGGATGCGTGAGAGGAGATCGGCCGCCCAGTCCGGTCTGTTGAGGGTCGACGCCGTCAGTTCCGTCCGCACGAAGGTCGGCGCGACGGCGTTAACGCGGATTCCGGCCGAGGCCCATTCCAGGGCCAAAACCTTGGTGAGGTGGATGAGGCCGGCTTTACTGGTGCCGTAGGCTGCCCGCTCCTCGATTGCAACTATGCCCGCCTGCGAGGCTATGTTCACGATAGCTCCCGGCGTTCCTGCGCTTATCCAATGCCGCGCGACGGCGGTGCTCAGGAAAAAGGTCCCCCTGAGATTGGTGTCAAAGACGGTGTCCCAGTCGTCAGCAGTCAGGTCCAAGGCTGGTTTGGGCACGTTGACACCCGCATTGTTCACCAGGAGATCGATACCGCCACTGGTTTCGATAAGGGTCTCTGCGAATCGGCGCGTGTCCTTGGACTGGGTCACATCCAACAGAAGTGCCGGCGTCCCGTATCGCTCGCTGATTGCCTGGGCGGCTGCCGTGTCGCGGCTGGTTCCGTAAACGGTGGCACCGGAATCGGCAAGGCCATCTGCGATCGCCCTGCCGAGCCCGCGGGCCGCTCCGGTGACCAGTGCGTTCTTACCATCCAAGCGAAAATTCAGCACCTGTGATCCCTAGCTGTCGAAGGTGTGGTCCGACCAGGGCAGCGAATTACCACGATATTTCGCCGCCCTGACGTCTCCGGAGCGGGCGTGGCCCTCGAATCGTTCCACCCTGGCGGCCCGGCCGCAGAGCTCGCCGAAGAAGGCGCTGGATTCTGCGTTCGTCACCTCCTGATAGGTTACGGTGCGCAGATACTTACCGACCCATAGGCCGCCGGTGTAACGGGCGGCACCGCGGGTGGGCAGCACATGGTTGGTGCCGATGACCTTGTCACCGTAGGACACGCACGTTCCTTCGCCGAGGAACAACGCGCCATAGTTATGCATCTTCTGCAGCGCCTCCCGGGGGGAATCAGTGAGAATCTGCACATGCTCATAGGCATACTCGTCGGCCAGGACGTACGCGTCGTCGAGAGTTTCGACAACATGGACTGCGCCCCAGTCGCGCCACGCGGCTGCAGCGTAGTCGCGGGTGGGCATGTCCACGAGAATTGTATCGATGTGCTTGATGACTTCCCTGCCCAGCTCCTCGCTGGTTGTGATCAGGACGGCAGGCGAATCGGGCCCGTGCTCGGCCTGGGAGAGCAGGTCGACGGCGACGATGAAGGGGTCGGCGTGCTCGTCGGCCACGATCAGAACCTCCGTGGGGCCGGCAAAAAGGTCAATTCCGACCTCACCGAAGAGTTGGCGCTTGGCTTCTGCGACGAACGCGTTCCCGGGGCCGGCCAGCATATTGACCGGTTTGATGGTCTCCGTGCCGATTGCCAGGGCGGCTACCGCCTGGATTCCGCCCAAAAGGTAGATCTCGTCCGCCCCGGCCAGATACATCGCCGCGACCGTCGCATCCGGGACCTCGCCCTGGATCAGCGGAGTGCACGCTGCGACGCGCTCTACGCCGGCCACTTTAGCGGTGATGATCGTCATGTGGGCGCTCGCCAAGAGCGGGTACTTCCCGCCCGGGATGTAGGCTCCGGCGGCCTGGACAGGGACGCTCTTCTGCCCGAGGAACACACCGGGCAGGGTTTCGATTTCGAAGTCGGTCAACGACTCAAGCTGCTTCTGCGCCATAACCCGGACCTGTTCCTGGACGAACTTGATGTCCTCAATGGTCTGTTCGGGAACCCGGGACATGATCTCGTCCAGCTGCTCCTTGCTGAGCAGAAAAGACTCAGGCGCGTACTTATCGAACTTCTGCGAGTACTCGCGCACAGCAGCGTCGCCGCGTTCGCGGATATCTGCGATGACGCCCTCCACGGTCGCCCGGACCTCAGGGGTGCTCCCCCGGGCCAGGGTATTCTGCGCTGGCTCCTTCAATATCACGGAGTCGACGGCCGAGCCGATTGCTGTAGCAGCGCTCATGCGCAATACCTCTCCATCTTCTGATCGGGCTCTCGAAAGCCCCCCATCACGCCCTATGACCTGCAGTTCGCTCGAGTGTATACGTATACACTCGCTGGCTGCAAGACCCGCCTTCTACCGTGCATACGTATACAATTGTGCAGTTACATAGGTCCCTTTCTGTCTTTTCCTCGAAAGCAAGCTATTCGAACACCATGGAGGTTCCGGCAATGGTCACAAGCCGTGATGTGGCGGAACTGGCCGGGGTATCGCAGGCGACCGTCTCCCGAGTCCTGTCCTCCTCTTCGAAGCTGTCCGCAGCTACTAAAGCCCGCGTGCAGGTGGCCATGGAAACACTGGGCTACGTGCCACACGCCGGGGCGCAAGCCATGAAAACGAGACGGACTAACACCATCGGCGTGGTGGTAGCGGACCTCACGAATCCTTTTTACTCCGAGGTTCTCGACGAACTCACTCGCGAACTCGACGCAGCTGGCATCCGCGTCGTCATCTGGAACGCCGGCGGCGGCAGCCACCTTGACGCGCTCAAGGCCATCAGTGAACGCGCTGTCGACGGCGTCATTTTCACCACCGCTACGGCGGAATCGCTGGAGTTGAAGGCGGCCGTCGAAAAACACAGTCCCCTCGTCCTGATAAACCGTGCCGTCGAGAGCCTCGACTGTGACCAAGTGACAAGCACGAATATAGAAGGCGGTGCCGCCGTCGCCAACTACCTGCTAGACCATGGGAAGACCCGGGCGGCGTTCATCGGGGGCGCCGAAAACGCCAGCACCTCCCGGGACCGGGGGCGCGGATTTCTGCAAACTATGGGCGAGCGGGGTCACCCCGTACCAGAGCACTTCCGCTTCATCGGCGGCTTTTCCCATGACACGACCGCCGGGGTCATGAACCGGTTACTCTCCGGCGGCGATCTTCCGCAAGCCGTTTTCTGCGCCAATGATCACATGGCCTTCGGCGCTCTGGACGCCTTGCGTGCCAACCGTATCCCGGCCCGGGATTGCTGGGTTATCGGTTATGACGACGTCGAAATGGCCGCTTGGGACTCCTTCAGCCTGACCACTGTCCGACAGCCGAGCCGCGAAATGGCACGCAGCGGGGCGGGGCTATTACTTGAGCGGATCCACACACCCGGGCTCGCGCCCCGGCGGGTAGATTTTCCCTGCGATCTTATCGTCCGCGGCAGTACCGAGCACGCTTAGTTTGAGCACGATATGCTGCTGCAGTCCGCCGCGGAGAGGTTATCGGCCGGACCCGGCGTCGGGCCCGTCATCGTATTGGTCACCCTAGGGGCCCCGCGGGAGGAACGAGCTCAAGATAGGGGTGAGAGCGGACCAACTCCTCGAGTTCCTGCCGGGCAGCGAGAATCCTGGCCAGACCTTGAAGCTCACGGGGAACAGCGAGCCAGTACTTTCGGCGGATGGCGACCGATTTTTCAAGAATATGGACCAGCCGACGATCAGATTCAGCGATGAAGGAGGGAAGGACCGCAACACCCAGCCCTGCCACTGTAGCCATCCATTGTCCGGTGATGTTGTTCGTTTGGATGGCGGGGCGGACGCCCGGTACTAAGGCATCCAGGAATCGCAAAGCCGGAATATCCAGAAGCGAGTCCACGTATCCAATCACCGGGTGCTCAAGAAGCTCGCCCACGTGACGGACGGGCCCGCGGCGCCGCAGATAATCTGCGCTGGCATACAGGCCCAGCGGATAGTCTGCCAGCTCGAAAGACTCCACTCCACGGATGGTCGGCCGTGCCAGTGAAATACCGACATCAAATTCCTTGGACGCCAGCAGGTTGAGGCGGGTTGCCGTGACTATCTCCACTTTCAGATCAGGATGCCGTGCGCGCAGATTTCCCAGGCCGGGGCTGAGTACGAAGGCCCCGAACCCATCGGGGGTGGCAATGCGCAACGTGCCGGCCAACCGGCCGGCCGGAGAACCGAGTTCCTCTGATGCCGAAAGGATGGAGGATTCCACCGCCTCAGCGTGAACGGCAAGGCGTTCACCGGCCTCGGTAGGCCTCCACCCGCCCGGGGTGCGTACGAACAACCTGGCACCGCTGGCCTTTTCCAGCTGCGTAATGCGGCGGCCCACGGTCGTATGATCCACCCCGAGCCCACGCGCTGCTGACACCAAGGTCCCCGTACGGCACACCTCTAAAAAGTAACGCAGGTCATCGGCTGAGATCATTCCTCGAGTTTACCGTGCAAATATGCACTGCCAAGCGGATTTTTGGGCATTGTATGGGCATCCATCTCATGACATGCTAAAAGGACTACGAATCCCGGCTGCTCCTGATGGAGCACCGTCAAGCAAAGGTGTTCTATGGTTGCCAGCATTGCACTCCCCCGTCTCATGCGAGTGGGTGGCGGAGCTATTGAAGACACAGGGGCCTTGATCGTCGAACTCGGAGGACGCCGCCCACTCATCGTCACCGACGCCTATATGGTCGCTTCCGGCGTCGTCGACAGGCTGTCGTCGTCTTTGCAGAAGTCCGGGCTGCAGGTCGCCATATTCTCAGGAACGGTTCCGGACCCCACCACGGATTCGCTCGGTAACGGTCTGAGCGCAGTAAAAGAACATGGGGCCGACATCATCATCGGTCTCGGTGGCGGCAGCTCCATGGACACTGCAAAAGCCCTCGGCATCCTGAGCCTGCAAGGCGGCGCGATGCGGGATTACAAGGCACCCCGGAACAATACTGGCCCAGCGCTTCCCGTTGTTGCTATTCCCACTACAGCAGGAAGCGGCTCCGAGGCCACACAGTTCACAATCATCAGCGACTCCGAGAGCAACGAAAAAATGCTCTCGTCCGGCGTGGCATTTTTGCCCGCTGCCGCTGTGATCGACTACACGCTCACCCTGTCCATGCCGCCGCGGTTGACCGCCGATACGGGCATCGATGCATTGACCCACGCCATTGAAGCCTTTGTGAGCAAGAAGGCCAATCCGTTCTCCGACGGATTCGCCCTCGCTGCCATCAGGGCCATCGGCATGAACTTAAGAAACGTCTACGAGGACGGGTCAAACCCAGCGGCCAGAGAGGCAATGATGCTGGCTGCTACACAGGCAGGTATCGCCTTCTCCAACTCGAGCGTCGCTTTAGTGCATGGTATGAGCAGGCCCATCGGGGCCCACTTCCATGTGGCACACGGTCTGGCGAACGCCATGCTTTTTCCGGCCGTCACAGCGTTTTCCGTAGCGGCCGCGGAGCCCCGATATGCCGAATGTGCGCGTGCCCTGGGTGTGGCGTCAGCGGCCGCACCCGACAGGGAAGCTTCGGCAGCGCTGGTGGCCGAACTGCGCGCGATCAATGCCGACCTTCATGTTCCCACGCCAGAGGCATTCGGCATCGAACGGCAGGTATGGGAAGCCAAGCTCCCGCTCATGGCCGAACAGGCTCTGGCTTCCGGTTCCCCGGCGAACAATCCCGTGGTTCCGGACGCGCGCCAGATCCAGGAGATTTATGCCGGGATCTATGCCTAGCCCGTGTCCGCACTTCCGCTCTCCAGTCCGCAGTGCGGACAGAACCTACACCCATCACACGTCAGAAATTGCATGTGTGGCGCTCGCACGTCCGATGCTCTAGCCAGGAAGACCTAAACCTATGAACACGACAACTCTCACCACCACGATCAACCACTTCATCAATGGGGCCGAAACTCCGGGAGAAGGCACCCGTAGTCAGCCCGTCTACAACCCTGCCACCGGCGCCGTCTCCGCAGAGCTGCGGTTGGCCAACCGGGCGGACCTTGACACCACCGTCGCCGCCGCCCGCGCTGCCGCCGATTCCTGGGGCGACATGTCCCTTGCCAAGCGCACCACCATCTTGTTCAAATTCCGCGAACTGGTAGCAGCCCACGTGGATGACCTTGCCGAACTGATCACCGCCGAACACGGCAAGGTGCTCTCCGACGCAAAGGGCGAGATCGGCCGGGGTCTGGAAGTCATCGAGTTCGCCTGCGGCATCCCTACCCTACTCAAGGGCGACTATTCGGACCAGGCCTCCACCGGCATCGACGTCTTCTCCTTCCGCCAGCCCCTCGGCGTCGTCGCGGGCATCACCCCGTTTAACTTCCCGGTTATGGTCCCCTTGTGGATGGCACCGATGGCCATCGCCGCCGGCAATGCATTCATTCTCAAGCCCTCCGAACGCGACCCGTCCGCCTCGGTGCTGCTGGCCAAACTCTGGAAGCAGGCCGGCCTGCCCGACGGCGTCTTCCAAGTCCTGCACGGAGACAAGGAAACCGTGGACGGTCTCCTCACCCACCCTGATGTGGACGGCATCTCCTTCGTGGGGTCCACCCCGATCGCGAAATACGTCCATGAGACCGCCACGGCCCACGGCAAGCGCGTCCAGGCCCTGGGCGGGGCGAAGAACCATGCCCTCATCATGCCCGACGCCGACCTCGACAACGCGGCCGACCATCTGGCCGCCGCGGCCTTCGGCTCCGCCGGCGAGCGCTGCATGGCCATCTCCGTGGCAGTTGCCGTCGGCGAAGCCGCCGATTCCCTGGTTGAGAAGGTCGAGGAACGCGCCCTCGCCATCACGGTCAACAACGGCACAATGCCCGACGCCGATATGGGCCCGGTCATTACGCCTGCCTCCAAGGAACGCATCGTTAAAATCGTTACCGACGCCGAAACCGCCGGCGCCGTCATGGTGGTAGATGGCCGCGACCTCGTGGTTCCCGGCCACGAGGAAGGATTCTGGGTCGGCCCTACCGTCCTTGACCATGTGAAGACCGAGATGACGGCTTACACCGAGGAAATCTTCGGACCGGTGCTGGTGGTGGTCCGCGTGGACGACCTCGACGCTGGTATCGATCTGATCAACGCCAACCCTTATGGCAACGGCACTGCCATTTTCACATCCTCGGGCGCCAACGCCCGGAAGTTCCAGCGCTCGGTCTCTGTGGGCATGATCGGTATTAACGTGCCGCTGCCCGTCCCCGTGGCCTACCACTCCTTCGGTGGGTGGAAAGCCTCGCTGTTCGGCGATAAGCACATCTACGGGCCCGAAGGCGTCTCCTTCTACACCCGTGGCAAGGTTGTCACCTCCCGCTGGCCCGAACCCACCCACGCCTCGGGAGCCTCCTTCGATTTCCCCTCCAACTAGCTGCCGTGGCGCAGGGCAGCTAGCGCGCTTCGGGGCGCCAGCGAGCTTCGGCGCCTGCGCCCTCCGGCCCTGATTTGTCCCCTTTGAAAGAAGCGAATACGTGAAGATCACCGGTGCTGTATTGGATACGATCGGCAAGTCCCGCCCCTATGCGCAATCACGGCCGATCACCATCTCGGAAATGGACTTGGGCCAGCCCGGCCCGACAGAAATTCTCGTCCAGATTGAAGCGGCCGGCGTCTGCCATTCCGACTTGAGCGTGGTTGACGGCAACCGGGTGCGACCGGTTCCCATGCTTCTGGGCCACGAAGCTGCAGGCCGCGTGGTTGAAATCGGCACCGACGTCGTCGGGCTGGTTCCCGGCCAACGCGTGGTTATGTCCTTTCTTCCGCGGTGTGAAAAGTGTCCGAACTGCGCGGAGGAAGGGCGCCTGCCCTGCACAGCGGGGTCAAAAAGCAACGCGGCTGGAACCCTGCTTCACGGTTCCATGCGCCTGTCCAGAAACAGCAAACCGATTTATCACCATCTTGGTGTATCCGGCTTTGCCAGCTATGCCGTAGTCGACAGCGCATCGGCGGTCCCTGTGGGGGATGATATACCGCCGGATATCGCCGCCGTTCTGGGTTGCGCCGTTCTGACCGGCGGTGGCGCAGTGCTGAACGCTGCCCGTCCAAAAGTGGAAGACAGCATCATGATTGTCGGCCTTGGCGGGGTGGGAATGGCCGCACTTATCACTGCGGTCTCGCAGAATATCTCCACCATCATTGCGGTCGACACGATGGAAGAAAAACGCGATCAGGCGCTGCGCCTGGGCGCCCACGAGGCCTACAGCCCCCAGTCCCTCCTCGACAAGGGAATCAAGGCCAAGTACGTCATCGAATGTGCGGGCAACGCCAGGGCATTCGAAACCGCGTTCCTGGCAACCGAGGTAGGCGGGACGACCATCACTGCGGGCCTGCCGGCACCCGATGCCATGGCTGCGATTTCCCCGATGACCGTCACGGCAGAAGCGCGGACAATTGTTGGCAGCTACCTCGGTTCGGCAGTTCCTTCGCGCGATATCCCCAAATATGCCCAACTCTGGCGAGACGGTAAGCTCCCCGTGGAAGAGCTGATCACCAGTCGCATCCAGCTAGCTGACATCAATCACGCCATGGACCAATTGGCCGACGGAAAAGCCGTCCGCCAAGTCATCATGTTCACCTAAGCCGGGACGCTTTTGCCGGGCACGAGGATGGACGCGCCTCGGGCACCGCTGCGGAGCGAATGCCGAGAACTCGTATGGCGTCACGGCCCGGAAACTCAAAAACCGCGAACGCTTGTGATCGGCCCGAGGGCAGGCAGCGGGTGGGCCGCCCTAAGCCGATCGAACCCGGAGTAGATGCTAGAACGGCACGCCGCAATACAGCGCCGCATTGGCGTAGGCCGTAGCTTCGCCCGTGCGGATGAACAGCTTCGCCGACGCGCTGAGCTCCTTCAGTGTGGCGTGGCTGATGTAGCTCACCTGGTCGAAGCGGCAGGTCAACCACCCTTGCGCGATGGTGGATTCCACTTCCTGGGCGGCCACACAGCGTTCCACAACAATTTCGGCCAGCAGCGCATCCAGCACCTGCTCCAATCTTGGAATCCCGTGTACCAGGGCCAGATCCACCACGGTCACACCGGCTGGGGCAGGCAGGCCGCAGTCTGCCACCATGATCAGATCAGTGTGTCCGAGCTTGCTGATCGCAAAATTGAGATCTGCGTTGAGAATTCCGTCTTTCTTCACCCCGATACCTCCGGAAGCTCGTCATTCAGCGTGGGGTAGGACGGTTGGGTTCCCTCGCTTTGGACTGCAAAAGCACCCACCCGGACGGCCAGCCGTACGGCCTCCGGTAGTGTGGCGCCGGCGGCGAGACGCCCGCTCAGCGCTCCAACAAAGGCATCTCCGGCACCGGAGGTATCCACCGCTGACACGGCGGGCGCCGGCACTTCCTCGGTGCCGCCGTCGTCCGCGCAGATGGCACCGAGTGCTCCACGGGTGAGGACCACGGAGGGGATGCCGCATTCACGCAGCCCCGACACCAGTGCGATATCAGCGCTCGGGGGCTCTACTCCGGGCCGCAGGGCGGAAAGCACCAGTGCCGCCTCGTGCTCGTTGACCACCAGCGGATCCGCACGCAGGATCACCGACGGGTCCAGTTCGATCACCGGTGCCAGGTTCAGCACCACGCGGCCGGCGGCAAGCTGCGCCGCGGCGGTGATGCCGGCGGCAGGGATCTCTCCCTGCAGCACCAGCACCGCCGCCGCGGCAATGACATCTGCGGAGCGGCCGACCGCCGCGGCGTCTACCGAGGCATTGGCACCGGGCACCACCACAATGGTGTTCTCACCGTCGTCGGCCACGGTGATCAGTGCCAGGCCGGTGGGGCCGGGCACCTGCTGGACCGCGGAGAGGTCCACTCCGGCACCCGCCAGCAGGGCCGTCGCATCGCCGGCCAGGCCGTCACTTCCCACGGCACCCACAAGGGCGACCGCAGCGCCCAGCCGGGCAGCGGCCACCGCCTGGTTGGCGCCTTTGCCACCGGGCAGCAGCACCAGCGACCGCCCGATGAGGGTCTCACCCGGGCGAGGATGCCTGTTCACCCGGATCACTTGATCAACGTTGATCGATCCCACCACGACCACCTGGCCTGGGACCGGAGAAACTACGGCCGGGATGCTCACTTGGCGTAGTCGCCCACATTCGTTTCGGTAACGGAAACAACCTGCACCGGCACCGTCTTTTCGACCTTTTCGCCCTTAATGGCCTTCGCGGCCAATTCAACGGCGAGCTGGCCCAGCTTGGCCGGTTGCTGCGCGATGGTGGCTACCAGTGTGCCCTTCTTGATAGCGGCCAGTCCGTCGGCCGTGCCGTCAAAACCGACAACCTTGACGTCCTTGCCCGCTTTGGCTCCCAGAGCCTGGATCGCGCCGAGGGCCATTTCGTCGTTTTCGGCAAACACCCCGGTGACCCCGGGCTGGGCCTGCAGCAGGTTAGTGGTGACGTCCAGCGCCGTGGCGCGGTCAAAGTTTGCGGTCTGCTTGGCCACCACCTTAATGTTCGGGTAAGCCTTCAGACCGTCGGTGAAGCCCTGCCCGCGGTCCCTGCTGGCGGATGTGCCGGCCACTCCCTGCAGAACCAGAATGCTCCCTTTTTCGCCCATCGACTTGGCCAGCTCATCGGCGGCCTGCTTGCCGCCGGCGACGTTATCACTGGCCACCAGCGAGGTCAGGTCGGCACCATTGACGGTCCGGTCCACCCCAATGACCGGCAGGTTGGCTTTGAGCAAGGTGTTCACCGGGGACGCTGCGGCATCTGAATCCACCGGGTTCACAATGACGGCCTTGGTGCTGCCGGTAGCGGCGGTGGCCAGCTGGTTCGCCTGTGTCGCAGAGTCATTTTGCGCGTCGACGATCTCCAACTGCACGCCGGCATCCTTCGCCGCGGCCTGGGCGCCATCGCGAACCTCAACGAAGAACGGATTATTCAGGGTGGACAGGGCCATCACTACCTTGGGGGTCGCGGCGCCGGCCTCTCCACCGCCCCGGTTGCAGGCGGTCGTGCCGGTGAGAATTACTGTTGCGGTCGCCGCGACCGCCGCGAGCTGACGGATTGAGATCTTCATTGTTCTGTCCTTCTGTAGGGAATGGTTTACGTAATAAGTGAAGTTCAGCTGCTGCGGGTTTTGCGCCGGAGCACGTCAATGCCCACCGCCAAGGCAATCACGACGCCGATGACGACCTGCTGCCAGAACGACGTGACGTTGAGCAGATTCAAGCCATTGCGGATCACCACCAGCACCAGGGCGCCGACAAAGGTGCCCGAGATCCGGCCAAGTCCGCCGGCAAGCGATGCCCCGCCAATTACGACGGCGGCAATCGCGTCCAGTTCATAGCCCGTGGCCGCCTGTGGCTGGGCTGAGTCAAGGCGCCCGGCGAGCAGCAAACCGGCGAGAGCCGCGAAAAGGCCTGCGAGGCCGAAGACGATGACTATGATCCGCTTCACCGGCAGACCGGACAGCCGGGCCGCCTCCGCGTTGCCGCCCACGGCATACATGGAACGCCCGACGACGGTCCGGTTCAGCAGGAACGACGCCACTAGGGCGGCAATCAGCAAAATCACGATGGGCATCGGAACGGGCCCGAGGTTCCCACCCAAGAAGGACACCTCCGGGGACGTCTTGATGGGCCGACCGTCGGAAATCACCAGAGTCAGCCCCCGGGCGATGCTGAGCATGGCCAATGTCGCGATAAAGGAGGGAAGCTTGCCATAGGCGCTGGCCAGGCCGTTGATCACGCCCGCAAGTAGCCCGGCAGCAAGTCCCCCGAGCAGGGCAAGCCAGCCGGGCAGGCCGGCACTGACGAAGAACCAGCCGGAAACCATGGCAGAGAGCGCCGCGACCGATCCAACGGACAAGTCGATGCCGCCAGCGACAATGACAAAAGTCATTCCGAACGCCAGCACCGCCACGGTAGATACCTGGATCCCTATATTGAGCAGGTTCCGGCCGGTAAGGAAATCCGGTGTCGCAATGAACAAGGCAATGCAGAGCACCACCAGACCCACCAGGGCACCGTTGTTGGCAAGGAATTTCTTGACGTCAAAACTGCGTCGTTTTGCCTGCAGGGTTGCAGCGGACATGAGGAAAGTTCCTTCTCTCTCAGTGCTCTTCATTGACATCGCGTGCGGCGAGCGTCATGACTTTGTCTTGGGTGGCGTCAGCGGAGCTGAATTCTCCGGCCAGCCGACCGTCCCGCAGAACCAGAATCCGGTCGCTCATGCCCAAAACCTCCGGCAGTTCGCTGGAGACCATCACTATTGCTCCGCCTGCTTCGGTGATCGCATTCATCAGCTCGTAGATTTCCACTTTGGCTCCGACATCAACGCCGCGGGTCGGCTCATCCAGCAACAGCACTGTGGACGCGGCGATGATCCAGCGACCAAAAACGGCCTTCTGCTGGTTCCCGCCGGAGAGGGACCCGACAGGTTGGTCGATGCTGTGCATCCGGATCCGCAAGGTGTTGGCCACAGCCTCCGCCCGGCTGCGCTGTCCGGAAAAGTCCGCCAGGCCCAGTCGTGCGCTGGAGGCCAGCGTGGCATACCCGAGGTTCTCGTTGACCGATGCGTCCAGCACCAGACCCTGGCCCTTACGGTCCTCCGGGACGTGGCCAAGACCGGCCCGGATGGCGGCCTGCACGCTGCCCTTGGGCAGGGCTTTTCCGCGGACCTTCACGGACCCGGAGTCATACCTGTCGGCCCCGGCAATGGCACGGATCAGCTCGGTGCGGCCGGCGCCAACCAGTCCGGAGATTCCCAGGACTTCCCCGGCCCGAAGCGTGAAACTGATGTCCTCGAACTTGCCCTTCGAAGTCAGGTGCTCAACGGCCAGGATCTCGGCGGGGCCCTCGGATTCTGCTGACCGGCGAGGAAATTGGTCATCGATGCTGCGGCCCACCATCAGCCGGACCAACTCGTCCTCGCTGGTGGAGGCTGGAACCTCAGCAACAAATTCGCCGTCGCGCAGCACCGTGACGCTGTCGCCAATCTCCGCAATTTCATCCAGATGGTGGCTGATGAACAGCATTCCCACACCCTTGCGGCGCAGGTCCGCCACCACCTTGAACAGGCTTTCCGTCTCGTGCCGGGTCAGCGCCGCGGT
This sequence comes from Arthrobacter endolithicus, assembly GCF_026627425.1. Lineage (GTDB taxonomy): Bacteria > Actinomycetota > Actinomycetes > Actinomycetales > Micrococcaceae > Arthrobacter_M. The sequence goes on along the minus strand of NZ_JAPNLH010000024.1, from coordinate 8,128 downwards.
GGGCTCATCCAGGATGAGGATACGGGCATTGATGCTCAACGCTTTTGCAATTTCCACCAACTGCTGACGGGCAATGCCGAGCTCCCCCACCGGGGTTTCGACGTCCACGTCGAGCCCGATCAGGTCCAGCGCCGCGCGGGCCTGCCGGCGCAAGGCCTTTCGGTCCACCATGCCGAACTTTTTCGGCGTCCTGCCCAACATGACGTTTTCCGCAACGCTCATGGAGTTCACCAGATTCAGTTCCTGGTGAATGGTGGCGATGCCGTGCTCTTCAGCGGCCCGGGTGTTGGGCAGACTCACCGCCTTGCCGTCGATGAGGATCTCCCCGCCGTCCGGCTGGTAAACGCCGGCCATCATCTTGATCAGCGTCGACTTTCCGGCACCGTTTTCGCCCAGCAGCACCTGGACCGCACCGGCGTGGACGTTGACACTTACCTTCCTGATCACGTTCACCGGACCAAAGGATTTGCTCACCTGGTTGAGTGTGAGAAGGGGATGGTCACTCATGTCAGTTCTTCCTTAGGCTGGAAACAGATCCCGGGCGGTGGGGTGTGCTCGAGGAGGCGCGGACAATAAGTTCGCTGGGCAGCACAATCGATTCCGGCGCGCCGCCGTCGATCACCTGCAGCAACAGATCCACAGCTTCCCGTCCCATCTTTTCCACACTGTGCGAAATGACGCTCAGCGCCGGTTGCAGCAAGGCAAACCATTCGATGTCATCGAAGGCCACCAGTGCCATATCCGTCCCGATCCGGACCCCCAACCGATGCAGCATGGCCACCGCCCCCGTTGCCATGGGACTGTCCGCAGCCAGGATCGCCGTCGGCGGCTGCTCCAGATTCAACAGTGCATGCACACCAGACGAACCACTCGCTGCCTGGAAATCGCCGAAGTACACCAGCGCGGGATCCCGCGAAAGCCCATTGGCCTCGATGGCCCGGGTATAGGCGTTAAACCGCTCGCGTCCGGTCGAAATGGCCTGCGGGCCCGCAATATAGCCGATCCGGGTGTGGCCTTGGTCCGCGAGGTGTTCGACAGCCTGCCGGATCCCGTGCCCACTATCCGTGGTGACGCTGGGAAGATCAATGCCATCCACCGTCCGGTCCACGAACACGGTAGGGATCCCCCGCCTCAGCAGCGAACGAATGACACCACTGCCGTCTCCCTGGGGGGCGACGATGATGCCATCCACGCGCTGGGAAATCAGCGTATCGAGATACCTGTCCTGCTGATCCTCACGCTCATTCGCATTTCCGAGCAGGATGACGTAACCGTGCGCCAGGGCAGCCTGCTCCACGGCATGGGCGAGGTCCGCGAAGAATTGGTTCCGGACGTCGGAAACCAACAGTCCGATCGTGCGGGTGCGAGTGGAGCGCAACGAGCGCGCCTGAGCGTTGGGGTGGAAGTCCAGCCGCGCGACAGCGGCAGCGACGCGTTCACGCGATGCAGCTGAGGTGGCGGGGTTCCCGGAAAGGACCCGGGATGCAGTGCCGACAGAGACACCGGCGGCAGCCGCAACGTCCCTGATGGTTACTGTAGTCATCCTCGCCACTCCCTCGTGCTCATCCATGGAATCGGTTCCATGGAATCGGTTCCACCCTATGAGGAGGCGTCTGGAAAAGTCAAGAGGCCTGCGGAACGCCACTTCTTCCGGCCGGCACCTGCAACGGCACGTGACTCACTCAACGCCATTTCGCGCGGCACCTTACCCCGATCGGTACCGTTGCCTAATGAGGCTCCTTAGGTACTCCATCAACATCACCCTCGACGGCTGCGTCGATCATCGACAGATGCCCGCAGATCAGGAGGGGCACCGGTATTGGGCCGACAACCTCGCACGGGCCGACGCCCTACTCTTTGGCCGGGTGACCTACCAGATGATGGAGGACGCGTGGCGGCCACCTGCATCGGATGCGATGCCCGACTGGACGCAGCCTTTCGCGCGCACGATCGACGCCGCGACGAAGTACGTCGTATCGGGCACCTTAGACAAAGTCGATTGGAACGCAGAGCTCCTGCTTGGAGATCTCGGAAAGAGTGTGCGACAGCTCAAGGAAGCCCAGGGGAAGGGATTGCTCGTGTGCGGCGTAACACTCCCCACGGCATTGGCGGATCTAGGATTGATCGACGAGTACGAATTCATGGTGCAGCCGAGGGTGGCCGGTCACGGCCCCACCCTGTTCGCAGGATTAGCCAATCCACTCGATCTGACGTTCGTGAGCCGTGAGGAGTTCAGCTCGGGGGCTGTGGCGATGCGGTACAAACGGAAAGGCTAGTGCGGCCCCCGGTCCCCGCGCTGAAGCTATGGTCGCCGAGAGCGTGGAGGGTGCGTTGATCGCGCAGCCAGAGCTCGATCCCATCGCATCCACTCCTTGACTGAGCCTTCCCCTCAACTACAGTGAGTGCATATTGCAATCACTGTAGAAGGAGACACCATGAGCGTCCGCGCCGACCTGAACATCTCCCTCGACGGGTACGCCACCACTACCGATCAAACCCCCGAGCATCCTTTCGGCCATGATTGGGGTCGGCTCGTCGGCGCCTACGCTGGGACCCGCACGTTCCGCGAGCGAGTGCTTCACGATAAGACCGGCGCGGGCACAACCGGCGTCGACGACCGTTACGCAAAAGGCTACTTCGCCGACGTCGGCGCCGAGATCATGGGCGCCGGGATGTTTGGACTCCACAACTTCCCAGACGACCCCAACTGGCGCGGCTGGTGGGGAGACGAGCCGCCCTTCCGGGCGCCCGTCTTCGTACTCACGCACTCAGAGCGACCACCAATCGAGATGGCAGGGGGCACCACGTTCGAGTTCCTCGCCGCAGCACCTGTCGACGCACTCGCACGGGCACGGGATGCAGCTGGCGGCAAGGACGTGCGGATCGGCGGTGGCGCAACGGTAGTTCGCGACTTCCTCAAAGCCGGACTTATCGACCAACTCCACGTCGCAATCACCCCAATCCTGCTGGGCCGGGGCATCCGACTCTGGGACGACCTCCGGGAACTCGAGTCCGATTACGCCGTCAGTTCAGAGGTCGCGGAGAGCGGCATCATCCATGTCACTTTCCGAAGCAAATCATGAACCTAGGACCTAGTCAGCGGTCTGCCTGATATCCCTAGGGCTAGGTGACAAACGCGGGGACAGCAGCCCTGTTTCCTTCTTTCTCAGTCACGTCAGAATATTGAATGTTTTCGGTGCGCATGCCTACCAGACCTGTATTGGGGATTTTGCCCTGACCGGCAGGAACGGTGATCGCAGTAACAACCAGAGCTGATGAACATTAGATCCGGCACGCCCGGTTGGGGCGGTCTCAGAAGAAGGAAAAAATCGTAGGATAAGGCAGCGCGGTGCCTAGTAGCCACTCGGATGCAGCTTGTCGATGGAATCTAGTCAAAGGTCATCCGATTGGGGAACCCTCACGGGGACAAGGATCAGTTCGATGCGCTGAACTCGGGGTGACCTCAGGTGCGCTGACCTTAGGGAACTGAATTTCATGCGTGGACAGCGAAGGGCTACGCCTGGCCCTTGCCAGCCGTCGTTGCTGCCAGTGCTGTCATGGTCTGGACGGCGTCCCGATTGGATAGCCCATTGTCGTGGCAGAGGGACCGCCACGTCCAGAACGAAACAGCGTGGCCGACGACGGCGCGCAGCAGGCCACTCCTGCCCGGCGCCGAAAACGGGTCCAGCAGTGCTTCGCGGAAATACGTGTTGCGGTCTTGGAGCTCTTTGCGGTGTCTGTCCGGCAGCACATCCCAGTCTGCATAGATGCGCGTGAGCATCGACTCGCCGCCGCGATAAAACCGGTAGAGATCCGTCAGGCCTACGTGCAGGCGTTCCAGGGGATCCGGGAGCTCGAACCAGGAAACTGGATCCGGTAGTTGCTGTTGTGAGAGCCAGTGCGAGGAGCAAGCAGAGAACAGGGCCTCGTCGTCTGCGAAATGCCGGTAGACCGTCATGCGCGTCACCCCAGCGTGCTCGGCGACGCCGGCAATCGTCGTACGGGCTGGGCCCACGGAACCATGCAGGGCCACGGCCGCGTCGACGATGCGCCGACGCGTGGTGTCCACCTGCGCGGTGCGATTGATCATCTGATATCGGCGTGATTTGGCTGAACGGACCTGTTCACTCAAAGTATTGACACCGATTCCTTTGCGGTTGGATAATTCGCTATACACCATTGTATAGCGAATTAGGAAGGGGGCCTGTCATGGGCGCTAAGGAGGCTCCACGGCTCACCGTCGTGCAGCCAGGGGAAGGACGACAGGGCAGCCTCGGAAGTATCGGGGTTGTCTTCAAACTGTTCGGCGAACACACCAACGAGCAGATCTCGATCGTGGAGCACCCGTTTCCGGTCGGGGCCTTGGTTCCACCGCACACGCATACCCGTGAGGACGAGTATTCGATCGTCCTAGAAGGCGAGATCGGATTCCGATCCGGCGAGCGCGAGGCGGTGCTGGGAGCCGGGGGCTACATCACGAAGCCGCGCGGCGAGCTGCACACAATGTGGAACGCGGGCAAAGTTCCGGCGAGGATGATCGAAGTGATCAGCCCCGCCGGGTTCGAGCATTTCTTCTGGGGCTTGGCCGATCAGCTCGAAGCAGAGGGACCACCCGATCCGGAGGCGATCGACAAACTGGCAGCCGAATACGGCCTTCAGTTTGGCGAGGCGCCGTGGCTGCCGGACATCATCGCCAGGTACGGCCTGACTCCTCCAATGGGCTGATGGGACAGGCCATGGGCATCCGGACTTCCCTTGAGTGGACCTGGCTGCGGGGTGCGGCGGCCGGTTACTACGGCCGCAACTTCAACCACCCGCACCTGCGTGGAGGAACAAACCGGGATTGGCCGCTGAACGCCTTCACCCCAGCATATGCCGAGCAGGAGCTCCCAACGCTTCGGGCCATCGCCTCAGCCGAAATCCATAACCTGGTGTTCATAGCCGACTATATGATCGTGCCTACCTCCAAACCGGGAACCCGGACGTCCACCCGATGAAGCTTTCCGTTCTGGACCAGTCCACGATTACCAGTGGTGGCACCCGCGCCGAGGCGCTAAGGGAGACGGTCGCCGTTGCCGGGCCGCCGCGGCGGCGGGCTGCTGCCGCTTCTGGCTTGCAGAGCACCACAAGTCCAATGGTTTCGCCGGGACCAGCCCGGAGATCATGGCCTTGGCTTTTGGACGCCACCGATAACATCCGCTTCGGATCCGGCCGGGGTCCTGCTGGCCCGGCACGAGCCCGGCCAGCTCGCCGAAGCTAATAGCCGGTGTGTCGCGACCGCGAGACGTGTCGTTTGTGTCTATTTCCCCATCGGCACTCTTCGGGAGGCGAAAGAGTGCCGATGGAATATCTGACACTCAGGCACCATCACTACAGAAATGCATTACATTGCCAAGGCTGCGGAAACTGCTGACCTCACCAAAGTCGTGGAATAATTCAGTGGCCCAGCTCCCGTTGATGGGCCCACCATGTAGACAACCGTCCCTTGCATCTGGATGAACGTCCGGGCCCGCTGAAAAATCTTGGTAAGTGGCTCCCCACGCGCTTCTGCAGCCAACGCCCACACCAAAATTCATCAAGGATGGGAACATCTTCCAGCGCCTTCTAAATGAAAAGAGGGGGTAAAAAGGGGGGGCGACCCATTTCACCCAAACAAAAAGCCCTCCAACTCAGCGTTTCCGCTGGTCAGAGAGCTTTCGTGGTGGAGCTAAGGAGATTCGAACTCCTGACCTCTTCTCAGAGGACGGCTCATACCATTGGTTGTCCTTTGTTCCCATTCCCTTGATTTTCCGGAGATTTTTGGCCATATCCACAACGCCATAGGTTGGCCACATGGCATCACTTTTCATCGTTTCCGTGGGGTAAACGTGGGGCTTCCGATCCTTCCGAGCGATCCAGCATCGTGTTTTGCTTGGCAAATTGTCAACTGCAAGTTAGAACTGACCGTTGGTTGCAGTTTGTTTTGACCGGCGGTGGCAGTGGGTTGACCGTTGGCGGCAAGTATTTTTGACCACTGTTCAGGCGTCTGGGGCGTGCTGGGGGTGGGGCCGGTGACGGTGGTGCGGGTTTAGGTCATGGGGTGGGTTCCTTTCCCTGTTTGGGCTTGCATGAGGCGGACGGATTCGCCGCTGGTTTGGCAGAGGTGCGCGTGGTGCATGAGCCGGTCCACGGTGGCGGTGGCAATGGTTTTGGGCATGAGCTCGTCGAAGCCGGAGGGGTGGATGTTGGAGCTGATGGCTAGGGAGCGTTTCTCGTAGGAGGCTTCCACGACTCGGTAGAATCCCTCGGCGGCGTCGCCGGAGACCGGTAAAAGACCGATATCGTCAATACAGATTAAATCCACGCTGGTGACGCGGGTGATGGCTTTGTTGACGCTGTCATCGATGCGGTGCCGGCGCACGAGAGCGCCGAGATCCTCCAGGCTCAGCCAGGACACGGACATGCCTTCATCGATGGCCTGCTGGCCCAGGGATTCAAGCAGCAAAGTCTTGCCCGTCCCGGAGGGCCCGCATGCGATCAGGTTCTCTCGCCGGCGCACCCATTCCAGGGTTCGCAGGAACGAGGTCGTCGCCGCCGGCAGGGTCGAGAGGGTCTCGTCCCAGACATCGAAGGTTTTCCCGGTGGGGAACCCTGCGCGTTTGCGCCGGGTGGCCCGCATAGACCGGTTCCGCCCGGTCGCCTCGGCCTCGAGCAGCACGCGAATGACTTCGGTGGGGTCCCAGCGTTGGGCTTTTGCGGTGGCCAAGACATCGGCGACCACGGCGCGGGCGTGCGGCATCCGGGTGGTGCGCATCAACGCAATCACCTGTTCCACGGCCGCATCCGTCAGCGGTGCCGGGGCAAGGGTTGTGGTGCTCATTCGGTGGCTCCTTCAAGATCCGCAGCGTCGCTGCCATCAGCGGTGTTGGTGGTGCCGAAGTTGGCCCAGCCGCCGGTGCCCTGGGATAGCCATTGGCCTTGGTCGGTGACCGTATGCCGGGTCGTGTCGATGGTGCTGGGCGGTTCGCCGGTGGCGGTGTTGGTGATGATGGAGACCAGATCCTCATGGGTAAAGCGGTGGTGCACGGCGGCGGCCCCAAGGCCTTGGTCGACGATATCGTTGCCCATGACCTTAGCCAGGGTCGCTGCGCGTTCCATTTTGTGGCGGATCTTGTTTGTCCCGGCCGCGGCGGCTTCCTTGAGCCAGAGCGCGGCCCCGGCCCCGAGGGCCAGGAACTCCTCTTCGGCTTTGTTCGTGGGGCGGATGATCCGTTCCAGGGCACCGGCGGAGGCCGGCGGGAAGTGAGCGTCAATAATGGCCGGCACGCCGGGACGGGTGAGGGGATGGCGTGCGACTTCCACCGGCCCGGTATCGCCAACATGGACGATGATGACCTCGGTATCGGTGCCGCGCACCCAGACCCTTTGCCCCATCAGGGTATGTGGGACGGAGTAGCGGGAGTGCTCGTAGGTGACCATGGGCGTGTTCGGCGGAACCTGGCGGACTTGACCGAAACTCGCCGTTACCGGCACCGCCGGGACCGGGTGCAGCCTGGGCTGTTCAATCAGTCGGAACATGTCTTTGGGGATCTCCAACGTGGCCCGGTGTACCGAGGAATTCACTTCCTCCATGAACGACTCACACGCCTCCTCCAACTCGGCGAAGGAGGCGTATTCACCGCGCAGGTTCGTCTCTTTGGGGACGAGGTCGGCCTTGGCGATCTTCACCGCGTTCTCCACCCCGCCCTTGGAGGCAGGGTCTGCCGGCATGCAGGTGTGGACGGCGGTGGAGTAATGCCGAGCGAACGCGACGATCTGCCGGTTACGGACCGGTACCCCGGCGACGTGCTCGATCGTGACGGTTTTCTCATTGTCGGTCTTCTGTGCCCTGCCTGATTATGTGGCCGCGGCTGCCGTGCGGTGGGCATCGGCGGCTGTTCTTAGTCTGAACCGGTGTTCCATGGCACATAACGGTTGGCTGGGTAGATGGTGGTTACTTCATTTTCTTTGAGGAGAAAGGAAGTTGCCATGTTGGAGGATTATTTCGCCAAGCCGTCCACTGTCGATCGGCTCCGGGGCTCATGGATGGGCGTGGAGATCGAGACGTACGTTGATTGGCTGGCTGCTCATCAGTATAAGGACCGGTATA
>NZ_JAPNLH010000023.1 GCF_026627425.1 Arthrobacter endolithicus | reverse complement strand
ACAAACTTCAGCTACTCTACTCACTGAGATAGCAGGAAACGTTAAGCCGAGGAACGGGACGGAGACCCCCGAATCACCAGGGCAAGCGCACCAAGCTCGGCTTAACGTTTTCCTCGGCATAATCGCTATGGTGGACGGTGCCGAGCACAGGCCTGGCCAGCGGGTGTCGTTCAGTGCGGCGCTGCCAGAGAGCCAGCTTCAGAGCCTCCTCCACGAACGCGGTGTCATGCGATGTGGAGGACGCCCACGACAAGATTCTGCGGGAGAACAAGTCGATCACGAAGGACACATAAGCAAACCCGCCACGAATCGGAACATACGTAAAATCCGTGACCCAATCCTTGTTCGGGGCATCGGTGAAGAAGTTCCTGTTCAACAGGTCCTTGGCCCGGATTTTGTCCTTGGAACGGATCGTCGTAGTCGTCCTGCGCCCCCGCACCAAACCCTTCATTCCAGCAACACGCATCAGCCGGTCCACGGTGTGCTTGGAGATATCGGCGAACCCGTTACGCTGCAACCAGACACGCATTTTCCGTCGACCATAAAGCACTTCAGGGTTCAGCTTGAGCGTCTTCTGATCAGGTTTCTGCAGGTCATAGAGTTTGTTGAGGATCAACGCGTCGGTAACAACGCGCGGTGCGGGCTCATCTGCTTTCCAGCTGCGATACGTGCGGGCAGAGACCTTCACGCCCTGAATATTCAGGGCCTGGCAGATCTGCTGGACTGCGTAGCCACGTTCACGTTGCTGATCGATGAACTCAGTAATTAGTGACGGCGAGGGTCCAGCTCCCTCGCGAAGAAAATCGCTGACTGTTTCAGGATTTCATTCACTTCTTCAAGGTCCTTGACCTTGGATTTGAGTGCTTTGATCTCGGCGAGTTCATCACTGCTTGGCCCTGTCCTGTCACCGGCATCAACCTGTGCTTGGAGAACCCAGCGTCGCAACGCTTCTTTACCAACATTGAGATTCGGCGCCATCTCAGCACACGCAGCATAGACAGACTTATAACGATCCAACCGGTCCATCACGTAGGACACGGCACGGCTCTTAACTTCGGGAGTGTACTGCTTGGGCATGCTATCCATTCTCTCAATAGAAAACGGCATAAAACACGGGACGATTCAGGTAGGAAAAAACTGATGGCCGTTGGGGCGTTGAGCAGTAGAAGGATGCCCGCAACGCGGTAGGGGAGTGCGGCCCATGCGCCGTTTGAGAAGGACGGGCAACGATTGCGCCAGGTGCACCCGTTCAGGGCCGTGTAGCTGCATCGAAACCTCCGCAAATTGTGCTCCATCCAGTGTCAGCGCCACAGGGGAGGGAGCAGCGCCGATCATCACTTGCGATTCATCCAATGCAACCCACAGAGTACTTCTACTTGACATAATGTTGATTATCGGCGCTCAACCCACGAGAGTAGCAGTAGCTGCAAGAACTCCCGTTGCATGACGATTTTTACGTTTCCGCAGTTCAGCCCTGCTTAGGCGCTGACGTATTCCGCGAGGTACTGGCCCGTCAGCGTCGAACGGGCGGCGACGAGGTCGGCGGGCGTGCCCTCGAAGACGATGTGGCCGCCGTCATGGCCCGCACCGGGGCCGATATCGATGATCCAGTCGGCGTGCGCCATGACAGCCTGGTGGTGCTCGACGACGACGACCGACTTGCCGGAGTCAACGAGCCGGTCGACTAGGCCGAGAAGGTTTTCGACGTCAGCGAGGTGAAGTCCGGCGGTCGGCTCATCAAGTACGTAGACCCCGCCCTTCTCCCCCAGATGCGTGGCCAGCTTGATCCGCTGTCGCTCACCTCCGGACAGCGTGGTGAGTGGCTGGCCGAGGGTGAGGTAGCCAAGTCCGACGTCGGCGAGCCGTACGAGGATCTTGTGGGCGGCCGGCAGATTCGCCCCGCCGTCGCCGAAGAAGGCCGCAGCTTCGGCGACGGGCATCGCGAGCACTTCGCTGATGTCCTTGCCGGCGAGCCGGTACTCGAGCACCGGCGCCTGGAACCGCTTTCCATCGCAGACCTCACAGGGAGCGGCGACACCGGCCATCATTGCCAGGTCCGTGTAGATGACACCGGCGCCGTTGCAGTTGGGGCAGGCGCCCTCCGAATTGGCGCTGAACAGCGCCGGCTTCACGCCGTTCTCCTTGGCGAAGGCCTTGCGGATCGGGTCCAGGAGCCCGGTGTACGTTGCCGGGTTGCTCCGGCGCGAACCGCGGATTGCCCCTTGGTCAATTGACACCACACCGTCCCGTCCGGATACCGAGCCGCGGATCAGCGAGCTCTTACCCGAGCCGGCCACCCCGGTGATGACGGTAAGGACCCCGAGGGGGATGTCGACGTCGACGTTCACAAGGTTGTTGGCGTTGGCACCACGCACGTCCAGCGTCCCGGAAGGTTTGCGCACCTGTTCCTTCAGAGATGCGCGGTCGTCCAGGTGCCGTCCGGTGATAGTGTCGGTGGCCCGCAGCCCCTCAACGGTGCCCTCGAACATCACCTGGCCACCTTCTGAGCCGGCGCGCGGACCGAGGTCGACGACGTGATCGGCTATCGCGATCAGCTCAGGTTTATGTTCCACGACCAGCACGGTGTTGCCCTTGTCGCGCAGTTGCAGCAAAAGATTGTTCATCCGTGCGATGTCATGGGGGTGCAGCCCGATCGTCGGTTCGTCGAAGACGTAGGTGACGTCGGTGAGTGAGGAACCGAGGTGCCGGATCATTTTGGTCCGCTGCGATTCACCACCGGAGAGCGTGCTGGCCGGGCGGCTAAGACTGAGGTACCCCAACCCGATGTCCACGAAAGAGTCGAGGGTGTCACCGAGCGCCTTAAGCAACGGTGCCACCGACGGTTCATCGATTCCGCCTGCCCAGCCGGCCAGATCGCTGATCTGCATCGCGCAGGCTTCGGCGATGTTGATCCCCTTGATCTTCGACGACCGGGCCTCCGCGCTGAGCCTTGTTCCGTCGCATTCGGGGCACGTGGTAAAGGTGACCGCCCGCTCCACGAAGGCCCGGATGTGCGGCTGCAACGAGTCAACGCCTTTGGATAGCATCGACTTCTGGATCTTCGGGATCAGACCTTCATAGGTCAGGTTGATGCCGTCGACCTTGATTTTGGTGGGCTCCTTGTAGAGGAGATCGTCGAGCTCCTTCTTGGTGAACTTTTTGATCGCCTTGTCCGGGTCGAAGAAGCCACAGCCGCCGAAGATCCGCCCGTACCAGCCGTCCATGCTGTAGCCCGGGATCGTGAGCGCACCCGCATTGAGCGATTTGCCGTCATCGTAGAGCTCGGTCAGATCGATGTCGTTCACCGAGCCCCGGCCCTCGCAGCGCGGGCACATCCCGCCCAGGACGCTGAAGCTTCGCTTCTCCTTAGTCATTCGGCCGCCGCGCTCGATGCTCACTGCCCCGGCGCCGGAGATCGAGGCGACGTTGAAGGAAAACGCCTGGGGCGAGCCGATGTAAGGCTTCCCGAGCCGGCTGAAGACGATCCGCAACATCGCGTTTGCATCGGTGACCGTGCCGACGGTGGACCGCGGATTGGCGCCCATCCGCTCCTGGTCAACCAGGATCGCCGTCGTCAGCCCGTCCAGCACGTCGACGTCTGGACGTGCCAGTGTCGGCATGAAGCCCTGCACAAAGGCGCTGTAGGTCTCGTTGATCATCCGCTGCGATTCGGCGGCAATCGTGCCGAAAACGAGGGAGCTCTTGCCCGAACCGGAGACGCCGGTAAAGACCGTGAGCCGACGCTTTGGGAGCTCGACGCTGACGTCCTTGAGGTTGTTGACGCGTGCGCCCTGCACCCGGATCAGATCGTGGCTGTCACCAACGTGCCGCACAGCCGACTCCAGTTCCGTCCTGATGTCCGAGCTCATGCTGTCTCTTTTCTGCTAGGGGAAGCTGCCTTCGTTCTGCCCGGTGCCGTGTGGCCCGATCAATTCCGCACCGAGCGGCACGTCCCATAACCAAGAACAGTTCTCGGGCCATGGTTCATTTTATGTCTCTGCGCCGGCGCCCATGCGATCATTGACCGGTGATCTCCACCAGACATATAACCCGCAGCGATGTACCGGCTCTGGCCGAATTGCTACGAGTGAATCGGGAGTTTCTGGGCCCATGGGAACCCCTTCGCGGCGACGAATACTTCACTGCGGCGGGCCAGCGGTGCGTGGTCCAGGACGCGCTGGCCCGCTACGAAAAAAGGACCGCCCTTCCCCACGTGATAGTTGATGACGCCGGTCACCAGGGTGCAGCCCTTTTCGGTGCAGGTGAATGAGTCTTCATCAAGCTGCCGCTCACGTTGCGGATGTCCGTCTGTAGGCTCGTTATGAACCGCCGGTGCCTTGCTGGATTCGGTGGATACCAGCCCGGGGCTGCCGCCGGCATCGACAACGGCCTGCCACGGACGGATCTACTCGACCTGCTCCACTCCGCTGGGGCAACCACAAACGCGATCTTCTTAAGTATTAGTTCATCAGCCATGCTACAACGCCAGCCCGGTGCGGCCCGGCCAATTGAGGGTTCGCCCCGGGGCGGCTGTGACGGGCACCTAAACTGGATTCATGAGCATGAGCGATTCCCCCTCCCCCGACTTTTTCCCACTCCCGTCGGGCTCCAGCGGCGCCCCGTTGTGCGATGCCGGATTATCCGGTACCGGGTACTCCGATGCCGGGATCCGGGACATGGTGCTAACGATGTTGGGGTCCGGGGAGCTGCCGCCGATTGTCCAAGCCGGGGATCCGGTGCTCCGCAGCCCGGCAAAGCCGGTTGCCGGCCAAGTGAGCGCCAGCGAGCTCGAGGCGCTCATCGAGCTGATGCGCCGCACCATGCATGAAGCCCCCGGGGTCGGGCTGGCGGCTCCGCAGATCGGACTGCCGCTGCAGCTGGCCGTAGTGGAGGATCTGTATGAGCTGCCGGCGGAAATTGCAGAGGAACGCGCACGTTCGCCGTTGGAGTTTCTGGCGCTGCTCAACCCCCGCTATCAGGCGATCGGCTCCGGGACCGCCTCTTTTTACGAAGGGTGCCTATCGATGCGCGGCTGGCAGGCCGTCGTCGAACGTCCGTCGCGGGTGCGTTTGACGTACGACGACGCTACTGGACTCGCGTGCCATCGGGAGTTTAGCGGGTGGGCAGCGCGCATTGTGGCGCACGAAACCGACCATTTGCATGGAACTCTGTATATCGATAAGGCCTTGACGCGTTCGCTTGCCGACGATACGGAGTACAGCCAGCGCTGGGCCGAGCCTGGCATTTCCCTCGCCCGGGAGGGGCTGCGGTTCTAAGGCTTCGCCACCTGTGGGCGGCCAATGCCGGGCCAGGCCCGAAGCACTGCTAGGCTCCGCAGCATGGACCCCACAGGTACGGAACGGAACATCCCCGAGGGCTCCTCCCCCGTTAGCGGGCCGCGAGTGCTCAGGAGCTTCCGGACCGAGCTGGTCAAGAAGGAAGGCGACACGGTCGATGCTGCCTGGGCAGGAGGTATTCCGGCGCAGTATGGCGTGGCGCCACGCGTCCGGCTGGGACGTACGAAGTGGTTTAACCTGCTCTGGTTGATTCCCATTGGTCTTCTGCTGTTGATTATTGGCATTGCCGTCGCGAAGGGTATCCGGGACTTGCCGGGTGTTCAGTCCTTTATGCAGCGCTATCCGGGCATGTCGCAACTGCCGAACGATGCCCCGGTGGGATTTCCGGCCTGGCTTGGCTGGCAGCATTTCCTGAACTTGTTCCTGATGACTTTTCTCATCCGCTCCGGCGTGACCATAATGGCCGACCACCCGCGGTTCTACTGGACCCGGCATTCGACGCCGGGCCGGGACTGGTTCCGGATGCAGAAACCCGTTCCCCCGGATCCGCTGTATACAGCAAAGCAGGATTCCATCACGCTTCCGGACGGAGTCGGCCTGCCCGGCCGGCGGCATTCAATCGGGCTGGCACGCTGGTGGCATCTGGGCATCGATACCCTCTGGCTGTTGAACGGGATTGTCTTTTTCGTCCTGATCTTCAGCACCGGGCAATGGAAGCGGCTGGTACCGATGAGCTGGGATGTGATTCCGAACGCTATTTCCGTGACCATCCAGTACCTTTCGCTGGACTGGCCGGTGGAATCGGGCTGGGTCAATTACAACAGCCTGCAGCTGATCGCCTACTTCCTGACGGTTTTCATCGCCGCGCCGGCTGCCCTGCTGACCGGCTTGGGAATGTCCCCGGCGCTTTCCACCAGATTCCGCCGCATCAGCTCCTTGTTCAGCATTCAGGCTGCTCGGTCGCTGCATTTTCTCGTATTGTGCTGGTTTGTTTTGTTTATCCTGGTGCATGTGACGCTGGTGCTGACTACGGGGGCCCTTCGAAATCTCAACCACATGTACGCCGCTGCCGATAACGAGTCCTGGCTCGGATTCTCAATTTTCGCCGTCTCCATGATGGTTGTCATTGTGGCCTGGGTGGCCGCCACTCCCCTGACCTACCGTTACCCACGCAAGGTACAGAAAGTCGGCTCCTCCCTGATCGGGCCTGCGGAGCGGCTTTTTGAACACATCGACTCCAATCCTGGGCAGTACAGCGAGAAAAATATTTCGCCCTATTTTTGGCACAACGGAAAGTACCCGGAGTCGCAGGAGTATCAGCAGTTGCGCGCCGGGGATTTCCGCGATTACCGGCTCCGGATCAACGGCCTGGTGGAGAATCCGGTGGAGCTGGATCTGGAACAACTCCACGCGCTCCCCCGGCACGAACAAATCACGCAACATTTCTGCATTCAAGGGTGGTCAGGCGTGGCCAAATGGGGCGGCATTTCGATGCAGACCATCGTGGACCTGGCGAAGCCGAAGCCGGCGGCGAAGTGGGTTATCTTCTACTCCTTTGCAGAGGGACCGGACACGGGGATCTACTATGATGCGCAGCCGATCGGGCAAATGTCTTACCGGCTGACGATGCTCGCATATGAGATGAATGATCAACCGTTGTCCTTCGGCCACGGTGCGCCGCTGCGGCTGCGCAACGAAGTTCAGCTGGGCTTTAAGCTGGTCAAATGGATCAAGGGCATCGAGTTCGTGGAACACTTCTCCGAGGTAGGTGGAGGCCAGGGCGGCTACAACAATGACCACGAATTCTTCGGTTACCGGCAGTCCATCTGACTCACCTGTTCAGCAATTCATCCGCCTCAATCCTGACGGTGACCTCGCCCGGCAGCGGATTGGCAAAAGTACCGCGGATCATGGACCTGCTCCGCCGTCTTCTGCCGTCATCAACCTGGCCACCTCCTCCTGGCGCCGCAAGGGTGCCGCAGGAGCGCGGCATCCTCTACTGTTTAACGGATAAGGACCGGCCATGAGGGAGACACATCGTGCAAAAGACTTCTTTGACCGCGTTGGCACGGCATCAACTGGATATCGCCCGGCAGGCCCCGAGCGGCCGCAGCGCGGAAACGGTCTACGGCGGCCACGAGCGGGTCCTGCGCCAGACGATGATCGCGCTACGCGCCGGATCCGTCCTTAACGAGCATGTCAATCCCGGCGAGGCGACGGTCTACGTGCTGTCCGGTCGGGTGCTACTGACGTCCGAAGCCGCGGAATGGGACGGCTCCGCCGGAGATTTACTCCCGATGCCTGACGCGCGTCATGCCCTAAAAGCGGAGCAGGACTCCGTCGTCGTGCTGACCGTTGCCAAGCGGCACCAGGCAGCAGCTCAGGTACCAGGCCAGTGACCTTCCCACCCGGCTGCCTATGGCGAACTTCGGTATTAACGTGCCCGAGCTAATAGCTGTCAGATAGCAATTCACCACGAGTGTGTTAAGACGTCTCCTACGGGCTGCCCGAGACACGCCATTTAGACTGTCACCATGAACCGCTCCGGAGTTTCCGCACTCTTGTGCCCATTGTGTGCCGGGTCTTTTGGCATCGACTGCGCTACGACGCCGAAGCCCAGCGCCCTCGTGTGCGATTCCGGCCATAGCTTTGACATTGCCAAACAGGGCTACATTAACTTCCTTACCGGAGCCGGGACACGCTTCGTTGCAGACAGCGCTGCAATGGTTGCCGCACGCGAAGAATTCCTGGCGGCGGGGCATTACCTTCCGCTGGCGCAGGCGTTGGCCACCACCGTCCTGGCTCACTCCCCTGACAACGGCGACTCTTTGGTGGTGGATGCGGGAACCGGGACGGGCTACTACCTGCATCAGCTGCACCGTGCCGCCGCCCAGCGGAGACCTTCCGCGGGCCTTGCCCAAGGGCCGACCGGTCCGGCGCTGGCATCGATCGGGCTGGATATCTCCAAATTTGCCCTTCGCCGGGCGGCCAGGCTGAATCCGGAGACGCTGAACCTTGTCTGGGATGTGTGGCAGCCGTTGCCGATTGCCGCGGTCACGGCAGACGTCGTCGTCGTCGTCTTTGCGCCCCGCAACCCCGCCGAGTTTGCCCGCATCCTGACGCCGCGAGGCGTACTGGTGGTGGCCACCCCGCTGCCCGGACACTTGGCCGAGATCGCCGGCGTGGCCGGGCTGCTGGCCCTGCAGGAAGACAAGCAGAATGTTCTCCAGGCATCCGTGGCAACACATTTTGCTCCCGGTGGGTTCACTGACGTTGAGCATCAGATGTCGCTGAGCCCCGCAGATGTTTTCCGGATTGCCCTGATGGGGCCGGCCGGCCATCATCTGGATCCGGCGCAGCTGCGGGACCGGGTGGCCGCACTGCCGGAGCACACGGACGTCACGGCCAGGTTCCGGATCAGCACTTTTTACCCCCACCACACTCCGGCGCACTGACCGGCCGTGCCTTGGCGCGGCGATTCGCTTTCCGGCGCCGCGGCTGAGGCCGCCGGAGCCGTGCACGCGATGCCTGTGCACGCGATGCCCTTTCCCGCGGTGCTCGTGCGCGCCGGATCGTGGGTTGATGCAGATCGACATGAAGCCATTTGAGGGTCAGTTGGGTCAACGGCCCGACGGCGACGGCAAAGGCCAGGGTGCCAAGGCCGACAACCCCGCCCAAGAAGAAACCGATGACGACGACGATGAGCTCAAGGCCGGTGCGGATCTGCCAGACGGGCCTGCCGGTGACGCGCACGAGCCCCGTCATCAGGCCGTCCCGCGGCCCCGGCCCCATCCCGGCGCCAATGTACAGAGCCGTCGCCAGCGCCAGGAGGAACAGCCCGGCGGAGAACATCAGGGCCTGCAGGGCAAGGTGCGCTGGTCGAGGGATGAAAGCCAGCCCCACATCGGCAAAGACGCCGATGAGAACGGCGTTGGCGACTGTGCCCACGCCGGGCCGCTGGCGCAGCGGAATCCACAGCAAGAGCACCGCCGCACTGATGATGATGGTGCACAGACCGAAGCTCAGCGAGGTGCTCAGGGCAACGCCCTGGCCGAAAACGTCCCACGGTGAAGCGCCGATATTCCCGCGGATCATCAGGGCGATCGCCACGCCGTAGGCGAACAGGCCTGCAGACAAACGCAGCACACGCGCGGAAACGTTATCCGTGGTCAGGAAGGCTTTCATCGGTAACCATTCATCGAAGGACAGAAACAATTGAAAAGCACCTCACGTCTGCCTTCCGCCATCGATTATTGACCAGAAGACTCCCGCGCGGGCGAAAGCTGCGCCGCGGCCCCCGGTGGACCGTGGCGGGGTCAGAAAATCGCTAAGGGTAGTAGGCTGAAACTACGTTCACTTTCAAGGGGGCTGCAATGTTTGACTGGTTGGTGCAAAACGGCTGGGCGCTTTGGCTCGTCGTCTTCCTTATCCTCGCCGGCATTGAGATGCTGACCCTAGATCTATTCTTCATCATGATGTCCGCGGGGGCGCTCGCGGCGCTCGCCAGTTCATTTATGGGCGCACAGCTCTGGCTGCAAATCATTGTGTTCTGCGTAGTAGCCCTGGCCATGATCGTCTTTATTAGACCGGTTGCCCTCAACCACCTGCACAAAGACCACGATGAGCACAGCACGAACATCGACAGGTTGATCGGTCACAGCGCCGTTGTAGTTCAAGCCGTGACCGAACACTCCGGGCTGGTGAAAATCGGCGGGGACACGTGGACCGCCCGCACACGCGGTCCGGCGGAACTTTCGGCCGGACAGGCGGTTGTCGTCGGAGCCATCGAGGGTGCCACCGCCGTCGTCTCGCTCCCGGGAACCTCTTTTTCGCCCGGCTCTCCCAGCGCGGCTGCCGGCCACTGACCGCTGCGGCGCAGCCACCGTCCGTCTGAACCAACACGCTCGAGTCTTGAAGAAATGAAAAGAGGGGAACTATGGGTGAGTCCGCAGGGGCCGTCGCACTGTCGATCGTGCTGGTCGTCCTAATTATCTTTGTGATCATCGTCCTGGTCCGGTCGGTCCGCATTATTCCGCAGGCTCGCGCCGGAGTCGTGGAACGTCTCGGGAAATACGCCCGGACGCTCAACCCTGGGCTCACGCTGCTGATTCCGTTCGTCGACCGGCTGCTGCCGCTGCTGGACCTGCGCGAACAGGTGGTCTCTTTCCCGCCGCAGCCGGTGATCACCGAGGATAACCTGGTGGTTTCCATAGATACCGTGGTTTATTTCCAGGTCACGGATCCGCGCGCGGCCACGTATGAAATCGCCAACTACATTCAGGCAGTGGAGCAGCTGACGACGACGACACTGCGTAACGTCGTCGGCGGCCTGAACCTCGAAGAGGCGTTGACGAGCCGGGACCAGATCAACGGCCAGCTGCGCGGGGTGCTTGACGAGGCCACCGGCCGGTGGGGTATCCGGGTCAGCCGGGTTGAGCTCAAGGCAATTGATCCGCCCCTGTCGATCCAGGATTCGATGGAAAAGCAGATGCGCGCCGAAAGGGATCGGCGTGCAGCGATTCTGACCGCAGAGGGCACCAAGCAGTCCGCCATTCTGACGGCTGAGGGTGAACGGCAGTCCGCCATCCTGAAGGCTGAGGGTGATGCGAAGGCCGCGATCCTGCGGGCCGACGGCGAGTCGCAGGCGATCCAGAAGGTCTTCGACGCCATCCACAAGGGAAATCCGACGCAGAAACTGCTGGCGTACCAGTACCTGCAGACGCTGCCGAAACTGGCCAACGGTTCGGCAAACAAGCTGTGGATTATCCCGAGCGAAATCGGTGAGGCACTCAAGGGCATCGGGGATGTTCTGGGCAGGAGCACCCCGGATGAGCCCGCAGCAACTCCGCCGGTGAATCTGGCCACGGCGGGCACCGAAACCGCTACGGGTCTCTAGCATCACCGCAGGTACGGCAGGAGGCGGCCGCGGCGGCCGCCTCCTCAGCGGTCCGGGGGATCTTAATTCCCCGGAAATCGGTCATTTGGGACGCCGCATCTGGGGTCTCCTGGCTGACTACCGCGGCAAACTTGCCGGCACGTCGGTTCTGGTGCTGCTGGGTTCATCCTTGGGCGTGGCGGTTCCGCTGCTCACCCAGCGGGCCTTCGATGAAGCGCTCTTCCCGCACGACGGCGGCGTGAGACTGCCGCTGCTGGCACAGCTGGTTGCGCTGATGATTCTGTTGAGCATCCTGGTTTCAGTGCTGAATGTCTGGCGAACGTACCTGACGACCAGCGTCGGGAACAATGTCATGGCTGATGTCCGCAGCGAGCTGTTTTCGCATCTGCAGAAGATGGAACTAGCCTTCTTTACCCGGACTAAAACGGGGGTGATCCAATCCCGGCTGGCTAATGATGTTGGTGGGGTGGCCAGCGTTCTGACCAACACGGTGCCCTCAATTCTGGCCAACACGGTAACCGTCATCTCATCCCTGGCCGCCATGCTGCTGCTGTCCTGGCAGCTGACTGCCGTAGCCCTGATCCTCCTGCCGTTCCTGATATTCCTGCAGATCCGGATCGGGCGGGTGCGGCAGGGAATTGCGCGGCGGACCCAAGAATCGCTGTCGGACATGACATCGATCACGCAGGAGGCCCTCTCGGTTTCCGGGATAGTGCTCAGCAAGGTCTTCAATCAGGAAAGCGGGGAAACTGCGCGCTACCGGCGGGAGAATGACAAACAGCTGAAATTGCAGATCAAGCAGCAGATGACCGGGCAGTGGTTTTTCGGTTCCGTGCAGATTGTCATGAGTGTTACCCCGGCCATCGTCTACCTGAGCGCCGGGTGGCTGCTGACGCAAAACTGGCCGATCACCGCCGGAACGCTGGTCGCATTTACCACCTTGCAGGCGAGGATCAGCATGCCGATCCTGTCGCTCATGCGTGTAGCGCTGGATGTGCAGACCTCCAAGGCCCTCTTTGCACGTATCTTTGAATACCTGGACCTTCAACCTGCCATTGTCGACCGACCCGGGGCCCGGAGCCTAGTGCAGGGCGCTGTCCGCGGCGCCCTGACGCTTGACAACGTCTCCTTCTCATACGCCCCCCGCGCCGCACCGGTGACGTGGGCCCTGGACGAGGTCTCTCTGCACATTGAGTCCGGCCAGTTTGTTGCTTTTGTGGGCGCATCAGGGGCGGGGAAGACCACATTGTCCTACCTGATCCCCCGTCTCTACGAGGCCACGCGCGGGCGGATCTTGCTCGACGGCCATGATATCCAGGACCTGACGATGGAATCGCTGCGCCAGAACATCGGGATGGTGACGCAGGAGACGTATCTTTTTCACAGCACCATCGCGGAAAACCTGCGGTACGCCCGGCCTGGGGCGACGGATGCCGAGCTGATCCGCGCCGCCAAAGTGGCCAATATCCACGAACGGATCATGAGCTTCGAGGCCGGCTACGAAAGCGTGGTTGGAGAGCGCGGATACCGTCTCTCCGGGGGCGAGAAGCAACGTCTGGCCATTGCCCGCGTGGTATTGAAGAATCCACCCCTGCTCATTCTGGATGAGGCGACGAGTGCCTTGGACACCACGGGCGAGCGTCTGGTGCAAAGTGCACTGGAAGCAGTGATGGCCGGGCGGACCACCATCGCCATTGCGCACCGCCTCTCCACCGTAGTCTCCGCGGACCGGATCTTTGTTCTGGACCGCGGCAGCTTGGCCGAACAGGGCAGCCACCGGCAGCTCCTGGCCTCCGGCGGTATCTACGCCCGCCTGAACGCTGTAGGACTTGACCGGGCTGACGCCGGCAGCACAAGCGGGTAGACTAGTGCGTTGGGAACAATGCCGCCCGGCGGCGCGTTGTACCCGATGAACTTACTTCCCGTGAATCGACCGGGAGCAGACACAAAAAGGGAGAAATTATGAGCGATCGCAGCCTGCGGGGCATGCGTCTGGGTGCCCAGAGCATGGAAACCGAATCCGGTGTCGAACCAGCACCGCGCCAGCGTGTGGAATACCGGTGCACGGACGGCGAACAGGTCTTCGTGACCTTTTCCGCCGAGGCGGAAATTCCCGCCGTCTGGGTTTCCAAGACGGGCAAGGAAGCATTGCTGGTCGACGGCGAGAAACCGGTTGATTCGAACGAAAAGCCGGTCCGTACGCACTGGGACATGCTGCTGGAGCGCCGATCCTTACCGGAGCTGGAAACTATTCTGGCCGACCGACTGACTATCCTCCGGGAACGCCGCGGAGAACGCCGCAGCGCCTAGGGACATCACTAACCACGAAGCCACAGCGGCTTAAACCTCGGGAGCCGGCGACCACCATGGTCACCGGCTCCCGAGGTTTTTACCCGGGACCTAGCTCTTCCCGGTCAGCTTCTTCCACCGGGCGGTCAGGCCCCACTTGGTGACATTGATCATCGCCTCCTGGACGATGTTGCCGCTCATCTTGGACGCTCCGAACTCACGCTCCACGAAGGTGATCGGGACTTCGACGATCTTCAATCCGAGTTGCGCTACCCGCCAGAGCATGTCGACCTGAAAGCCATATCCGACCGAGTCGACCTGGCTCAGGTCTAGGGCCTCAAGTGTGCTGCGGCGGAAGGCCCGGTATCCGCCGGTGATGTCCTTGATCCGCACGCCCAGCAGCACGCGGGAATAGAAGCTGCCGCCGAGTGAGATCAGCTTGCGCTGCAGCGGCCAGTTGACAACCTCGCCGCCCTGCACCCAGCGGGAGCCGAGCACCAGATCCGCACCATCCTCCAACGCTGCAAGGAGCGTTGGAAGCTGCTCCGGTTGGTGGGAACCATCCGCATCCATCTCCACGAATACGTCATAGCCGGCTGCCAGGCCCCAGCCGAATCCTGCGAGGTAGGCCGCACCCAGGCCCTCTTTGCCGGCCCGGTGCAGGACGTGGACCGCCGGGTCTTCCGCCGCGAAACCGTCGGCCAGCTGCCCCGTACCGTCAGGGCTGTTGTCATCTGCTATCAGGACGTCCGAGTCTGGTACCGCGGCGCGCAGCCGGCGCAGCGTCTTCGGCAGCGACTCGAGCTCGTTGTAAGTGGGAATGATGGTGAGGACACGCACTAATGAGTGCCTTTCCTTGCAGGGGTTGCCGGCGAACCAGCATTCGGGACGATGCGTGCATGGGCGTGTTGAACGCGCCGTGCGCAAAGGTCCATTATACGCGGGAAGAAAAAGGGTAGGTTCACGCGCCTTCGGGCCAGCCATGCACGCACCGTCGCGGTGACCACAAAACTGTTTTCTACTGACGCGTGAACCTACCCACTGCTGGAGCCGCCTTGGGCCCGTTCTCTTCACGGCACACTGCATTCAAACGGCCGTGCCGTTCAGCGGTGTGTGGCCGTGCACCCCCGCATGGCGATGCAGGCCAAGTCTTTCCCTCTTGGACGGAAGAACCCGTTGAGATAACAGCCTACGTCCTGTGGAGGAGGTGTCAATCGAGCTCTGACCTGCAGCTTCTGACGTTTGTGCAGGTCAGCGCGGGAGCGGTTGATAACAAATAGTTATAATTATCCGCTGAAATTGCCGGACGTCTGAGGCCGCACCGGTATGTGCAGAATCACGGCCCATCGGAAGGTTCGACCCCGGGCGCTTCGGCGCCGAACCCTGGAACCGAGTACAGCTGCACCCCGCGGTGCACTGTCTGCAGGCACCGCGGGTCTTCTCCTGCATCCAGTGCCGGGAGCAGCGGCGTTCGCGCTCGAGGGTCCGTACTCCAGGACTGCACCCGGTCATCGGCTACCTGCACCATCAGCTCGGCAACGTCCCAGACGGCAAAGCTTGCGGGTGCTCCGGGCACCAACTGGCCCAACAACGGATCGCGCGCCCGCGCCGCCCGCCAGCCGGCCCGGCTGTGACCGAGGAAAGCGGCACGGGCCGAAATACGGGCAGCGCTTTGGTGATGTGAAAGCGCTGCCCGCACGCTGGCCCAGGGGTTCATCGGTGTAACGGGGGCGTCCGAGCCAAAACAAACGGGGACACCTGCGGCGTAGAACGCTGCGATCGGATTGAGCGCAGCAGCCCGTGCCGCACCCAGCCGCGTCTGATAGAGGCCCCCCGGCCCGCCCCAGAGCGCGTCAAAGTAAGGCTGTACCGAGACGGTAACCGAATGCGCCGCGAGGGCAGCAATTGCGTCGTCGTCAGCCATCTCCACATGCTCAAAACGATGGCCGGCAGCGCGGACCTTTTCTATCCCTACCCGTGCGGCGGCCCGCCGCAGGCCTTCGACGGCAATGTCCATGGCGCCGTCGCCAATCAGATGGAAACCCGCCTGGATACCGAGCTCCGAGGCCGCAGCCAGATGGTCAGTGACCTGTTCAACGCAGAGGTACTGGGTTCCCCTGTTGCCAGGAGCATCCGCATAAGGTTCGCGCAGCAGCGCCGAGTGGGAGCCGATCGAACCATCAATATTCAGGTCTCCGGCGAGGCCGAGTACTTCGGTGCCTAGGCCGGCCAGCACGCTGCGCGCCTCCTCGGCCGTGCTGACGGCCTGCCCCCAATAGGGCAGCACCTGCGGCAGGGCCGGCCCCGCTCCCGGCCGACTATCCGGCTGTGTACCCGACGGGCCCCCCGAACCGGCCGCAAGGGCGGCAAGCAGTTGCAGGTCTTCCGCGGAGCCGACGTGGGGTGCGCTCATTTCCGCCACTGCCACGTAGCCGGCTGCCGCAGCGGCATGCAGCGCCCGCAGCTGGTAGGCGGTCCGCTGCGCCGTCGAAAACGTCCGGGTGGCATCCCTGGCCGCGGCATGGGCAGTGCGGGCCACCAGGCCCTCGCCAAGCCAGCCATCCAGGCCGTGCAGGTGTGCCCGTGCCGCGAGGGCCGATGAAACGACGCCGGAATGAACGTCGATGCGGGACAGGTAGACCTCGCGGCCGCCGCTGGCGCGGTCCAGCTCATCGGCGGTCGGGGGTCGTCCTTCCGGCCATTTCGTTTCATCCCAGCCGTGTCCGAGGATCGGACCCGCGCCGGAACCTGCCGCAGCCGCGGACGTTCGCCTGGCCGCGGCGCCGGCACCGGTCGTCCCTGAGGGTGTGGCGGCAGCGGCAAGCAGGGCCAGCGCTTCGGCCAGCGAAAGGGCCGGGGTCAGGTCAACGGAGGCCAGCGCAATGCCGGTCTCCGTGATATGAACATGCGAATCGACGAATCCGGGGGTAATTAGTGCTCCGCCCAAATCCACCTGGCGCATGCGCTGATCAGCCAGCGACGCGGCAGCGTGTTCGGTACCGACCCAGGCTACGGTGCCCGAATCCACCAGCATGGCAGTGGCGAACGGGTCGGCGGCACTGTAGACGGAACCGTTGCGGTAAAGGGTCAGGGGCATCGGGGTTGGTCCTTTCACGGGAGATCGGCAAAATGCCAGGGTGCGGGTGAAGCACTGGACCGTGCTATTCGACCACGGCCGAATACGCCACCACGCCGCGGCGTACGGAGTTGATGGCCGCGACGCACAACCGCGCAAACGCCGGGTCCAGGGCCGGCACCTTCGCCAGCTGATCGAGCAAGTCGATGACCTGTTTGGCCCAACGGACAAAGTCCCCGGCGGCCAGATCCGTCCCGGACAGCACATCCTGGAGTCCACGGCCCGTGGCCCACTTGTACATCGGCCAGACCAGACCCAGCTCCGGCTCGCCGGTGAGCGGCAATTTGTGGGCTTCCTCCACGTCTTCCAGGACTGACCACTGACGGATCACGGCGTCGACAGCGGTCTCCAAGCTGACGCTGGGCATCCGCGGACGCAGACCCCGATCGTCCCGCTTGGCCTGGTACACCAAGGTGCAGGCCAGCGTGGCCAGCTCCGCCGCGTCAAGGTCGTCCAAGGCGCCGTCCCGAAGGCAGAGCGAGACGAGCAGGTCTTTTTCGCCATAGATGCGCCGCAGCCGCTGTCCGTCGGTGCTCGGCCGCAGACCGCCGTCGGGCGTCGGCTCCAAATAGTCGTAACCGCTGAGCACGTCACAGACCCGATCAAACGTTTTTGCAATCGTGTTCGTGCGGCCCTGAATCTGCCGCTCCAGGGCATCGGTTTCGCGGCGCAGTGTCCACCACCGCTCCGACCAGCGCGCATGACTCTCACGCTCGCTGCAGCCATGGCACGGGTGTGCCCGCAACCTGCGCTGCAGGTCGGTAATGGCCTGCTCCTGCCCGGTCGCCGCTTCGGAGAGCTGGAATGCAGGTGCCCTGCGACCCGCTTGGGCGCTTTGCTCCGGTGTGCGCTCGTTCGATGGGGCCAGGGCATGGCGCACCGCTGCACACAAGTCCCGTCGGTCCTTGGCCAGCTTGACGTTGAACGCCTTCGGGATCCGGATCCTTGTCACGGGAGTTATCGGACCGGCCAGATCGTGAATGCTCAGCCGCCGTATCTGTTTCTCCAGCGTCAAAATGGTCGGCCTCGGAACGTGAGCTGACGTGTCGGCGCTGACGACGACGGCGGTCCCCGGTGTGCCGCCGCCGGGGACAGCCACGACGTCACCGGGACGGAGCCGCTCCAGCGACTCTTCAGCCGCCGAACGGCGCACCTGGGACTTCCGCCGGTCCGCGGCATTCTCCAGGTCCGTCAGTTCGCGGCGCAGCCGCGCATAGTCACTGAAATCTCCCAGATGGCAGGTCATCGACTCCGCATAGCCGGCGAGTGACTCTTGCCGGGACCGGACCTGCCTGGCCAGCCCGACGACGGAACGGTCGGCCTGGAATTGTGCAAAGGACGATTCCAGGATCTCCCGTGCCCGCGGGCGGCCGAACTGCGCGAGTAGATTCATGCTCATGTTGTACGTGGGCCGGAAGCTGGAGTTGAGTGGATAGGTGCGCCGGGAAGCGAGTCCGGCTACGGCGGCGGGATCCGTACCGGGCTGCCAGAGGACGACGGCGTGGCCTTCCACATCGATGCCGCGGCGGCCTGCGCGCCCCGTCAGCTGGGTGTACTCCCCTGCGGTGATGGCGACATGGGCCTCGCCATTGAATTTATCCAGTTTTTCCAGTACCACCGAGCGTGCGGGCATATTGACCCCCAGTGCCAGGGTCTCAGTGGCGAATACCGCCCGGACCAAACCGTCCACGAAGAGCTGCTCGACGACTTCCTTGAAGGTCGGCAGCATGCCGGCGTGGTGCGCAGCCAGGCCCCGGATCAGCCCGTCCCGCCAGCTCCAGTACCCCAGGATTTCCAGATCGTCCGCCGGGACGTCCCGGCAGGCCTCATCAACGCGGCGGCCGATTTCCCGCTGTTCGGTCTCAGTGGTCAGCCACAGCCCGGACTCGGCGCACTGCTTCACGGCGGCATCGCAGCCGGCCCGGGAAAAGATGAACGTGATCGCCGGCAGCAGGCCCTGCCGGTCCAGGGCGGTAATAACCTGTGACCGGCTGGCCCTGCGCACCACCGAAACCTGCTGCCCCCGCGCCGCAGCTGCGCTGCCGGGCTGCATTCGTCGGTCCTGGTCCCGCAGGTCCGAATCCCGCAGCCTGCCCCGGCGTTGGCCGTTGCGCCCCGCGCCGTGGGCATAGCGTCCGCGCCCCGTGCCGGCTTCGGATCTGGCCAGCCGGGCCAGCTCGGGATTGACCTCAAAGGCATCGGGGCCGGACGGGCCGGGTGCGGCGTCCGGAAGCTGATCGAACGGAACATCGGAGGCGAAGAGGTCCACAATATCCCGGCCGACCATGACGTGCTGCCAAAGGGGCACCGGCCGGTGCTCGGTGACGATCACATCCGTATCCCCGCGCACTGTGTCCAGCCATGCTCCGAACTCCTCAGCGTTGGAGACCGTTGCGCTGAGTGAGGCCAGTTGCACTTCGCTGGGCAGGTGAATGATTACCTCTTCCCAGACGGCCCCGCGGAACCTGTCCGCCAGGTAATGCACCTCGTCCATCACCACATAAGCCAGGTCGTCCAGAGCCTGAGAGCCGGCATACAACATATTGCGCAGCACCTCCGTGGTCATCACGATCACCGGTGCGTCCGGGTTGATATTCGTGTCGCCGGTGAGCAGCCCGACATTTTCAGACCCGTACTTGTCGGCAAGATCGCTGTATTTCTGGTTGCTCAGTGCCTTGATCGGGGTGGTGTAAAAGGCTTTCAGTCCGCGGGCAAGCGCGAGATAGACGGCGAACTCGCCGACAATGGTCTTGCCGGAACCGGTTGGCGCGGCCACCAGTACTCCGCGGCCGGCCTCCAGTGCGGCACAGCCCTGCAGCTGGAATTCATCAAGCTCGAACTCTAAGGTGCGCTGGAATTCACCCAACCGGGTCCGGGCTCGTGCTGAACGGGCCATGGCCGCCTGGTATCTCTGTGCTGGCGAGGACATATCCCTAGCCTACGGTAGCTAGAGCTGCTCCAGATCCGTCCCTAGTTCCTGGAAAGGAGTCGCCGTATCGGCGGTGGCTTCGGTTTCCGCCACCCGCTTGGCAGTCTTCCTATCGCGGCGTTTGTCGTTAAGGATGCACAGTCCAATGGCGCCAAAATATAGCACCAGCAAGGGGGCGCCTAGAAAGAACATGGAGAATGCGTCGGAGCCCGGTGCTGCCATCGCTGAGACAACAGTGACCCCCAAAATCGTGATCCGCCAGGCCTTCAGCATCGTCCTGCCGGCAATAATTCCTGCCATGTTCACTGCCACCAGCACCACCGGGACCAAGAACGCGATTCCCATGAACAGCATCAACTGCATGACGAAGGTCAAATAGTCGGTGGCATGGATAATATTGGATCCGCCAACCGGCGTGAAAGAAGTCAGCGCAACGACGATATTGGGCAGAATCAGCCAGCCGGTCCAGATACCGGCCAAGAACAACGGAATCGCCGAGAACATATAGCCAAGCGTGTACCGGCGCTCTTTGCTCGTCAGCCCCGGCGTGATGAAGGCCCAGAGCTGGTAGATCCATACCGGCGAGGAAAAGATTGCCCCGAGGAAGAACGCACTCTGGATTTTCAGGTCGAAGGATGTGGACACACCATCAAAGTTCAGCGACGCCACAACACCGCGCTGTTTGCTGATTTCCATCAGCGGCTGTGCAACGTCGGTAAAAAGCCGGTCGTATAGAATCCAGCCAACAACGGCACCGATGACGAGGGCAATGGCGCATTTGATCAGCCGATTGCGCAGCTCAATCAGATGCTCTTTGAGGGCCATCCGACCCTCAGGGTTGGATTTGCGCCCCGTCTTTGAGCTCACCGGCGCTAGCTAGGAGGGATTACCGGTGCCCGGCGTACGGCCGTCACCTTTGTATTGACCCTCGGCACTGTAATGGCCATCGGGGCTGTACTGTCCCCCGGGTTGCGGCGGGTTGTTGACAATCCTGCCTTCTACCGGCGGCTCGGACGGCACCGTAGGCGCAGCATGCGGTGCGGGGTTGGGAGCGTCCGATTTCCCATCCGTCTTCATTTCCTTGACCTCGGATTTAATGATCCGCATGGACTGGCCTAGGCTGCGGGCCATGCCCGGAAGCTTGGGGGCCGCAAAGAGCAGCACAATCACGATGATGATAATGAGAACAACCCAAGGGTTCTCAAATAATTTGCCCACGATACGTCCCTTCCTTTTGATACATCCTACGTCTAATGAGAGGTCTGTGCTGCACTGAAGTCAGTCCCGCAGCGATTCGATGTCGCGCCAGGATTGAAGTTGACCCCGTTCGCTCCTGCGGGCCACGCGTACCCGACGGCGTCTGCTGACCCGTTCGGCCTTCGCCGCGGTGTATTCGTCCTTCATTTGCTCCGGCGAAGCAAAAACCGCCCAGCCCGGTAGCCCGCCTACTGCCCGGCCCCGGGCCGCAAGCTGCGTGCGACCGTCGCCTTCAACGTCACCGTACTCTTCTATAGCACCGCCTCTTTCAACGGCACCGCGCTCTTCTATCACGCTGCGCTCGGCGCTGAGCCTTTGTTCCGCACCGGCGCGGTATCGGGACAACTCCGCACCTGCATGATGGAAAGCATCGACGGTTGCCGAAAATCCTCGCCACGTCCTAATGCCGAGCAGCAGCACGTACAGCAACGACAGCGCGATCAGCGCAATCCAGATAACAATCCATGACCACCAAGGCATACCGGCAGTCTATCGGTCCGTGTCCGCGCAGGTGTCCCCGGCCCCGGCCCCGGCCCCGTCCACCTCCACGGCCCGGGCATACCCCAGTAGAGCTTCCGCGAGAAAAGCCGCGGTTTCCTCCCGCAGATCTGCCGGCTCCAACACCTGGCCTCCCCCGGCAAGGCGTGCCATCAGCGCAGGAACCGCCGCGGCGCGCCCCATATTGAGGCGGACTGCGATCCGGCCGTCGGGCAGGATGGCCTGCTCCCTGGCACCGTAAGCCTCTGTGACCCATTGCGAGGAGCCGTCCAAGGCGATCACTACGTCCAGGTCCGCTGCCCCCGGCGTAAAGGCGCTCTCCGGCAACGGCGCGTCCACCGGCAGCTGATGCACAACGGCAGCTTCCCCGGTGGGATAAGCGGTCCGGATGTTGTCCAGACGGAAATTGCGCATCCCGCAGGCCAAGGTGCACCACGCCTCCACATACCAGTGCGAATCGAGCGAAAAGAGCCGTAACGGCTCGATCACTCTGTCCGTCACTTCGTCGCGGAGGGGAACAAAGTAGCTGATCCGCACCCGCGCACTGCCCGTCACCGCCCGCTGCAGGACGGACAGCATCTGCAGGGAGGCTTGTGGGGTAATCCGTGCCTGCACCACGTCGGCAAGCCACGCGTCCGAGCCGGCAACGCTCCGCACGCTCTCCAGCACCGACCGCAGTGTCTGATCGCCGCCGTCGTCCGGAAGCGCGCCGTCGTCGGGAAGCGATTGCAATGACTCCAGCCCAACCAACAGAGCGCAGGCTTCCTCCTGCGTTAGCCGCAGTGGTCTAGCCAGTTCGTCGGCGTCCCGGATGAAGACCGTCCCCTCATCCCAGCGCACGTCAATCAACTCCCCGTGCTGGTATCCGGGCAGGCCGCAGACCGAGAGCAGCGCCAGATCCGCCTCCAGCTCAGAAAGGCTTATACCGAATTCCTCAGCGACGGCGTCCGCTTCGATGCCGGAGTTCTGCACCAAAAAGGGCACCAGATCCAATAGCCTGCGAAGCCGGTCTTCGCTGTTTGGCTTTGGCCGGCGCGGGACCAACGGCCGGGTAAAATCGGCCGCCGGAGCGAAGCCGGCCGCGACTGCTGCGGCACCTTGGAGCCGACGCAGCACCGCGGCCCGCAGAACCGGTGGAGCAAGAACGACGACGGCGGCACCCATGGCGGCAAGGTCGTCGGCCAACAGCTCCGGGTCACGGTAGGGCACCGTGACCCGGTCCCAGCCTTGCCGCTGCGCGGGCTCCCCGGTTTCGGTTGGCTGACTCGCTGGATGATCTGCTGGCTGGCTCGTTGAGTGACTCTTCGGACGACTGGCTGGATGCCCGGCGGCCATTTCGCGCAGCAGCTGGCCGCGCCCGGCCGGCAGCGCAAGGACGGCCTCGCTCAGCGGTCCGGTGCCCAACGAGTCCAGGACCGCTGCCATGTCAAAATTCTCCGGCCGGCTAAACGTTGCCTTGCGGTCAATGCTGACGTCCGAGGTGATTCGGGCCAAACGGTAGAGCCGTTGTTCGCCCTGCCGGATGTCCCGTCCGCTCAAATACCACTGACCGTATTTGTTGCCAAGTCCCCAGGGCTCCACCTGCCGCTGAACAGTCCGGACATCTTGGGAGCGCCGGTAGGAAAAGCTCACCCGTTGATGATTGAGCAGGGCTTCCCACAGCGGATCGAAGGCAGCCTCCGTGGTGCGCATCCGTGGTGCAATGACCGGAGCCGAGGCCGCCGGCAGAGCTGGGGCAACCGTCTCGAGTTTGCGGACCGCACGAGCCGCCGCCGAGCCCAGCGATGCTTGCTCCCAGACACGGGCAGCCAGCGAAAGGACGGCCAGGCCTTCAGGATCCAGCCGGATCTGCGGCAACCGGTAATCCTGCGGCCGGATCAGATACTTCCAGGCGTCATCTCCCTCACCATGCGGATCGCGCAGACTGGTGATCGGAATTCCGAGGTTCTTCAGGTGCGTCTTATCGCGTTCAAACATCCGGCCGAAGGCATCATCGGTGGCCTGCGGGTCGTAGCCGTTGATCCGGTTGCGCAGAAAATCGCGGCTGCGCCCGTATTTGGTACCGAGCAGGGCGATTACGAGATTCATCAGGCGTTCAGTGGAAGATACAGGCACACCCGTCAGAGTACTAGACCAGTGCACAAAAGCGGCGCCCCGGCTGACCGGAGCACCGCTTTGTACGCCGCTTTGACGCTACGACTTGGCCTCAGGCGCGCAGTCCGACGAGGTCCACCACGAAAATCAATGCCTCATTGGGGCCGATGGCCCCTCCGGCGCCGCGCTCACCATAGGCAAGCTCGGAGGGAATTTCCAGCCGGCGGCGGCCGCCGACCTTCATGCCCAGCAGCCCCTGATCCCAGCCTTGGATGACCTGGCCAACACCGGCCTTGAAGTCCAGGGGCGTGCCGCGGCCCCAGGAAGAATCAAATTCTTCGCCGCTGGAAAATGCCACTCCCACGTAGTGTGCGGAGACGGTATTACCCGCCTGGACTTCGGGGCCGGAACCCTCGATCAGATCCTCAATCAATAGATCCGCAGGGACCTCGTGATCCGGGAAATCGATTTCCGGCTTCTGGCGGTCATATTCGCGCTGCCCAAAAGACATGGTGCTCCTTCTTGATGATGTTGATGATGAGTGCCGGGACAACCCCGGAAAAAAGGGATAGCCGCTACTGGATGCCGAGGATGTCGACCACAAACACCAGATCGCCATCCGGCTGGCCGGCAGTGGGAGTCGGGTAACCGAGCGCCTTGGGGATGACCAGCAGCACGCGTGATCCTACGGTTTTGCCGGTCAGGCCCTGCGTCCAGCCCTGGATGACCTGGTTGAGGGCAAAAGTGGCCGTCTTGCCGCGCGCGTAGCTGGAATCGAAGGTTTTGCCGTCCTTGTACGTCACACCAACGTAGTTGGCCACGATGGTGTCGGTCGCTTTAACTTCCTGGCCCTTGCCCTTAATCAGATCCTGTGACACGAGCGTTGTAGAGGCCGGAGTAGTCGGAATCGTGATCTGCGGAACGCCCTTGTCATCGTCCTTGACAGTGGGCAGGCCAGCCGGCGGGGTCACAGTATCCCCCTCCGGCTTGGACAGCGGCTTGGCCACGTCTTTGGCGGCCTCAATGTGGTAAATGACCAGCTGGGCGGGGGCCGCCGGTTGGGCCGGCGCCGCCGTGCTGCCCGCCACCGCCGCAGTGGCGGGGACTCCGTAAGCGATGTCTGAGCCGACTTTGGCACCCACAAAGGTGGCGTAGATAAGCGGGTACTGCTGTTGGAACTTGGAATCAACCACATAGGACTGCCCCGCGGGGTCGGCGTAAGAATCGCCCAAGGCGGTGCCGTCCTCGGCATTGAACGCCGCCAACCGGAGGACCATGGACTGGCCATCGGTGACCTTGGCGCCGTCGCCCTCGGAAATCACCCTGATGGACTGGTCCGTGATCTTCAACGGCTTGGCGAAGTCCACAGTGGGCGCTTTGCCGGCCGCTCCCGCTGTCACCTTGACCGATGAGAGGACGTCGGCGTGGGCGGCCGGTACGCTGACAGCCGGCGACGACGACGCCCCGGCTGTGGAGCCGGCCGCACCGCAGGCGCTGAGCAGCAGCAGCGCTGGTAGGAAAAATGCAAGAAGTCGGCGCACGGAGACACTTTCGTCGATGACAGATGGAAAATGGTGCTGGGAACGTCAGCGCCTAGGCGCAGCGAACCCCGAACAGCTTAGCGGACCTGCCTGAGTGTTCTCTCACGATATGTTTCGCTGCGCTGCGGGCGCGTCACTGCGCGTCCCGGTCGATGGACGCGATCAAGGCATCGACGCGCTCGTCCGTGCTGGCAAAGGGATCTTTGCACAGCACGGTCTGGTGTGAGCGGTCGTTAAGTTTCAGGTGCACCCAGTCCACGGTGTAATCCCGCCCCGCCTCCTGGGCCTTGCGGACGAAGTCCCCGCGCAGCTTGGCGCGGGTACTTTGCGGCGGAACGTCGACTGCGGATTTGATCTCGGCGTCGCTGACGAGGCGGGCCGCCGATCCGCGGGCGCGGAGAATATTGAACAGGCCGCGATGGGGGGAAATGTCATGATAGGTCAGGTCCAGCTGGGCGATCCGGGGTGAATTTAGGTCAAGCCCGTTCCGGATCCGGTAGCCGTCCACCAGCTTCTTCTTGATCGCCCAGTCAATTTCGGTATCAATACCGCTGTAGTCCTGAGACTCGATCGCATCCAAGGCCCTGCCCCAGAGGTCCAGAATCTGTGGGACGTAATCATTGTGGGCACCTTCCCTGCCCACGAATGCCGTGACAACGGTCAGAAATTCGCGCTGAATCTCCAGTGCGGACAGCTCGCGGCCATTTGCCATTTTGACCGGTTGCCGGCCGGTAAGGTCGTGGGAGATCTCCCGGATGCTGCGGATGGGGTTTTCCATCCGCATATCGCGCATAATGACGCCCTTCTCCACCATCCGCAGAATAAGGTCCACGGTGCCGATCTTGAGTAAAGTCGTCGTCTCGGACATGTTGGAGTCGCCCACGATGACGTGCAGCCGACGGTAGAATTCGGCATCCGCGTGCGGCTCGTCGCGGGTGTTGATGATGGGACGCGACCGGGTGGTGGCCGAGGATACGCCTTCCCAAATGTGATCCGCCCGTTGGGAGAATGCAAAAGTAGCGCCGCGGCCGGTGCTCAGGACCTTGCCGGCCCCTGCAATCAGCTGCCGGGTGACCAGGAACGGAATGAGGATCTCCGCAAGCCGGGCAAATTCGCCGCGGCGCGGAATCAGGTAGTTCTCATGGCTGCCGTAGGAGTTTCCGGCAGAATCGGTGTTGTTCTTGAACAGGAAGATCTTTCCATCGAAGCCCTCCTGCTGCAGTCGGTTCTGCGCTTCCTGCACAAGGTCATCAAGAATCAGCGTGCCGGCCTGATCGTGGGCTATCAGCGCTCCCATGTCGTCACATTCGGCGGTGGCATATTCCGGGTGTGATCCGACGTCCAGATACAGCCGGGATCCGTTGGTCAGGAATACATTGGAGGACCTCCCCCAGCTGACCACCTTGCGGAACAGGTAGCGGGCGACCTCTTCCGGAGACAGCGGGCGCGCCCCAGGGCTGGAGTAGGAGATACCGAATTCTGTTTCAATACCGAAAATCCGCTTATCCATGGTTATCTGGCCGCCCTTTCTTCCAATAGGCCAAGAACATCGCGCTCGCTAAGCCGACGGAAGGCCCGGTTTACGCCGCGGTTGGTCTCCGAATCCCGGTCCAGCACCGCCACTTCCAGGCTGCCTGCAGGGTTTAGCGCCGGGGCGCCTACCTGTTCTCCCGCCGGTGCCAGAGTGCCCAGCCTTAGTGCCGCAACGGCCCGCCGAATGGTGTCGCCAAAGCCCGCTGACGCGTCCCAACTGCCGCCCACTGCCTCGGCTACCGTCTCCGCCTGGCCCCCCATCACCACGAATCCGTAGGCATCGGCGATGGACCCGTCGAACGTCAGCCGGTACAAGTGGTCTTCTGCCTGGTTGCGGCCCACCTCCGCCACGGCCAGTTCCACCTCGAACGGTTTCTGTTCTGCGGTGAACACAGCCCCAAGACTCTGCGCATACACGCTGGCCAGCCCCCTTGCGGTGACATCCTCGCGGTCATAGGAGTAGCCGCGCACGTCGGCGTAGCGGACTCCGGCCTGCCGCAGACTTTCGAATTCGTTGTACTTACCCACCGCAGCAAAGGCGATCTTGTCGTAGATTTCGCCGATTTTATGCAGCGAGGGCGATGGGTTCTCCGCCACCAGCGCAATCCCCTGCGAGCAGCTGATGACAACGACGGAGCGCCCGCGCGCTATCCCCTTGCGCGCAAAATCCGCACGATCTTTCATCATCTGTTCGGGGGAAACGTAAAATTGCTGCGTCATCTCAGGCCTCCCGGGCAAGTAGCGCGCGAGAGGCGACGACGGTCTCGACCACAGCACCGAGCTCTCGTTCGCTGACCTTGCGGGACCCGGTCCTGGTCACCGTGTACACAATGGGCCAGAGCCGGCGCACGAGGTCCGGTCCCCCGGTCGCGGAATCATCATCGGAGGCGTCATAGAGGGATTCCACCGCTATGCGCACCGCGTCATCCTCGGTCATATTCGGCCGCCACAGCTTTTTCAACGCGCCGCGGGCAAAGACGGATCCGGACCCGACGCTGTGGTGCTCCAATTCCTCATAGCGCCCTCCGGTGACGTCATAGGAGAATAACCGGCCAACGGAGCGTCCGGCATCAAAGCCGGCAAAGAGCGGGATCACGGCCAGTCCCTGCATCGCCATCGGCAGATTTGCCCGGATCATTGCGCCGAGGCGGTTGGCCTTCCCCTCCAGGCTGAGCAGCGTCCCCTCAATCTTCTCGTAGTGTTCCAATTCGACCTGGAATAACCGCGTGATGTCGATGGCAATTCCGGCCGTCCCGGCGATCCCCAGCACCGAGTACTGATCCGCTGGAAACACCTTCTCGATGTGGCGGCTGGCAATCATCGATCCCACGGTGGCCCGGCGATCCCCTGCCATCAGTACTCCCCCGGCAAATGAGAGCGCGACTATCGTCGTGGCATGCGGCACGGCCGGCAGATTTCCTGCCGGCAGGTTCTTCGCCGACAGCGACATACCGTAAGGCAGCAGGTCGGGACGGGACTGGGCCAGATGTTCGCTGAAGGATGACGTTGCCGCTGCGGATACCCGCCCGGCAGTGGTTTCTCGAGAAGTATCGGCCACTTCGTCCCTACTGTCCGCCCTTTTGGACAAAACCGCGGACAAACTCTTCGGCATTGGATTCCAGCACGCCGTCGATTTCATCCAGCAGGTCATCCAATCCCTCCGTAGCTGCGGTGGACTGCGCCGCAGCGGGGCTTGGCGGGGCCGGGGCCTCGGGGACCTCAACCTCTTCGGTACGCCCCGCAGTGTTCTTCTGTTCCTGACCAGCCATCGTGATCCCCTTTCGAGCGTTTGTCCTGATTCCATCCTGCCATGAACAAGGTCCTAGCGGGGCGTATCCAGCAGCTCCGACAGGAAGTCTGCAGCGTGCGCGTGACGGTCGAACAGGGCACCGGTAAGCGCACGAGTGCCACGCAGCGGCTCCCGCGTGGGGACGCGCTGCAGCCGGCGTTGGCCCGGAAGCTCAAAGATGACCGAGTCCCAGCTGGCTCCGATGACATTCGCGCCGTAGCGCTGGATGCACCGGCCACGAAAATAGGCCCTGGTATCGTCCGGCGGATGGCCGACCGCGTGGGCGATGTCTTCATCCGAAACCAGCCGGTCGAGTCTGCCTCGGGACAATAGCCGGTAGTACAGACCTTTTTCCGGTCGGACGTCGGACCACTGCAGGTCGATCAGGGCCAGCCGCGGGTCTTGCCACGTAAGCGAGTCCCGCTCCCGGTACTGCTGCAGGAGCGAAAGTTTCGCCGCCCACTCCACTGACCGTGCCGCCGCCGCCGGACCTGCCGCCAATTGTGTGAGCACTTCCTCCCAGCGCCGCAGGACCTCGTGCGTTTGTCCGTCACCGCCGTCGGCTGCCCCGGCACCGCTACGGAGCGCATGCCCGCTGGCGGCCTCCAAATACAACCACTGGATATCCAGGGCCGTTACCCGGCGTCCGTCAGACAATGTGAGCAGGCCCGTCAGCGCCGTGTCGTGGCTGACCCGGCGAAGGGAGAGCACGGGGTTCTGGATGTGCAATTGCGGGACCGTGCCGTGCTCGATCATGTCCAGCACCAGCGATGTGGTGCCGAACTTCAAATAATTTGAGATCTGGCTGAGGTTTGCGTCGCCGATGATGACATGCAGCCTGCGGTACTTCTCCGCCGTCGCATGCGGTTCATCCCGAGTGTTGATGATCGGTCTGCGGATGGTGGTTTCCAGCCCCACCTCCGCCTCGAAGAAATCGGCACGCTGGCTCAGCTGGAACCCGGCACCGGCTCCGTCCTGCCCCAGACCTACCCGGCCGGCCCCGCAGATCAGCGCACGGGTGACAAAGAACGGTGTCAGTCCGGAGACTATGTCGCCAAATGGCACCTGGCGGGGCATCAGGTAGTTTTCGTGGCTGCCGTAGGAAACGGACTTATTATCCGTGTTGTTCTTGTAGAGGCTGACCTCCGGCAGTCCGGGCGTGCGCGCAATCTGGCGCACCGCAGCCAGCGCCACCTGGTCCCCGGCCGCATCCCACGCCACTGCGTCCCGCGGGTTGGTCACTTCCGGACTGGAGTACTCCGGGTGGGCGTGGTCCACGTAGAGCCTGGCCCCGTTACCGAGCACCATATTCATCATCAGCGGGCCATTCCCGGTACTAGCTGTATCGCCGCAGGCTGGATCGCGGTTGGCTGGATCGCGGTCGGGATCCGGTTCACCGCCCTCCAGCGCAATCTGGGCGGCCGTGAGTTCATCGGGACGATCGGTCAGCTGCGACGGATGCGCCGATTCCCGCGGCATCGACCAGCCCCGCGCGTCGGCCAGCGGATCCTCGTCCGTATAGTCCCAGCGCGCCTCGGCTCCGCCCGCGGCCCGCTCGCCCGTCACCAGCGCATACGCGTGCACGACCTGGCTGGACAGCCACGTCGCGTTACTTCCCGGGGCCGAGGGCGCATGGATCCCGTACTCCGTCTCCGCGCCCATCACCCGCACGGCTGTCACGGCAGACTCCTCATGGCAGGCCCGTCACAAATATTGACCGGTATTGGACATTGTCTCCAGCGTCTTACCCGGTTCCTGTCCCGCCTTGCCCTGGACAATGGTGCGGATGTAGGTGATGCGTTCACCCTTCTTGCCCGAGATCCGCGCCCAATCATCCGGGTTGGTGGTGTTGGGCATGTCCTCATGCTCACGGAATTCATCCACCACGGCCCGGAGCAGATGATCAATGCGAATCCCCCGTTCGCCGCTGGTGAGCAGGTCCTTGATGGCATATTTCTTGGCCCGGTCCACCACGTTTTGAATCACGGCGCCCGAGTTGAAGTCCTTGAAGTACAGCATTTCGGTGTCGCCGTTTGCGTACGTCACCTCGAGGTACTCGTTGGACTTTTCGGTGGAATACATTGCCTCCACGGTCCGCTGGATCATCGCTTCCACCGTCGCGATCCGGTCTCCACCGTTGGCCGCCACATCATCGGCGTGGAAGGGAAGGTCCGCCGTAATGTATTTAGCGAAAATGTCTGCCGCGGCCTCGACGTCCGGACGTTGGATTTTGACCTTGACATCCAGCCGGCCCGGCCGCAGAATCGCCGGGTCGATCATGTCTTCCCGGTTGGAGGCACCGATGACAATCACATTATCCAGCCGTTCGACGCCGTCGATCTCGCTGAGCAGCTGCGGCACGATGGTGGTCTCCACATCGGAGGAGATGCCGGTGCCTCGGGTGCGGAAGAGCGAGTCCATTTCGTCGAAGAAGACGACGACGGCGCTTCCGTCAGAGGCCTTCTCACGGGCGCGGCTGAAGATCATCCGGATCTGCCGCTCCGTCTCTCCCACATACTTGTCCAGCAGCTCGGGTCCCTTGATGTTCAGGAAGTAGCTCTTCTGGTCCTTGGAACCAGACCGTTCCGCCGCCCGGGCCGCCAGCGAATTCGCCACAGCCTTGGCAATCAGGGTCTTGCCGCAGCCGGGAGGCCCATAGAGCAAAATACCCTTCGGCGGTTTGAGCCCGTGCTCGCGGTACAGATCAGGATGCAGGAACGGCAGCTCAACGGCGTCCCTGATCTGCTCGATCTGCGGTCCCAGGCCGCCAATGTCCTGATAGGAGATGTCCGGGACTTCCTCCAGAATGAGGTTCTCCACCTCTGAGCGGGGCACCTTCTCCAGCGCGTACCCGGTCCGGCTATCCAGGGAGACCGCATCACCCACCCGCAGCTTCTCGCTCTGCAGCGCCCCCGAGAGCCGCACGACGCGCTCGTCATCGGACCTGCCGATGACCAGGGCCCGGTCTGGGCCCAATAACTCCTTAACCGTGGCTAATTCGCCGACGCGCTCAAACCCCAGGCCTGCAACCACCGTCAGCGATTCGTTGAGCAGCACCTCCTGACCGGCACTCAGGGAGCGGATGTTGACCAGTGGGCTCACGCCAACCCGCATCTTCCGGCCGGCGTTGACAATGTCAACGCTTTCCTCCGTCTGTGCCACACCGGTGGCATCCGCAGCCGCCATCCGCCGCGGATTGACCTGCACCACGGTCCCGAAGCTAAAAGGAGCCTGTCCATCCTTTTCCAGCGCGCTGCGCAGTCTGACGATCTCCGCCTTAGCGTTCTCCAGCGTGCTGGCCAGCTTGGCGTTGTTCCCCGTGGCGGCCGCCAATTGCCGGTCGACGTAGCGAAGCTTGTCCCGCAGCACGTTGAGCTGACGCTCCACGGCGGCCTGTTGCTGGGTCGCAGCAGCAGAATTCTGCTGATGGCCCTGCTGATCCGCGGTGCTGGTGGGTTCGCTCACGGTCGTCACATCCTTCCGTTAGGTGGCAATGGACTCGCCAGAGCCTGCCCTCAATCCTTGTTTAAGACACTAGCCGTCTTTGGCGTTTTCGACGTGCTGCGGGCCGTCATGTGTCGCTACTGTCACTTCCGGCGCTGCCTGGCCCCGGCGCTGTTGCAGTTGCCTCGCGCGCTGCCCGGCGCAATTTCTTCGCGGAAACGTCCCGTTCGCCGACGTTCGCCGGAGTCCACGCATTAAGATCCTCGGCGCTGAATTCTGTTTTGGACGGGCGGCGCTTGGGCGTCAGTCCCGTGACACCGTCGGCCAGTCTGCGTGCGGTCAGCAGAAAGCCCGTGTGCGCCACCATGCGATGATCCGGCCGGACCGCCAAACCCTCCAGATGCCAGCCGCGGACCATGGACTCCCACGCGTCCGGTTCGGTAAACCGGCCGTCCGCACGGATGGCTTCGGCCGTGCGGGACAGTTGCGTCACCGTAGCCACGTAGTTGATCCACACGCCACCCGGGGCGAGGACCGTAGCGACCGCGTCGGCGCATTCCCACGGCGCCAGCATATCCAGTACCACGCGGTCAATGCTGGCCGCCGGTTCCTGCCGGACTACTTCGTCTTGGAAGTCCCCCAGCGAAATCTTCCAGGCCGGGTGCTCCCCGCCAAAGATGGTCTCCACATTCCCGCGGGCAATATCGGCAAATTCCTCCCGGCGCTCAAAGGAATGCAGATAGCCTCCATCGCCCACGGCCCGCAGCAGCGAGATGGAAAGAGCTCCCGAACCGACACCGGCCTCGACCACCCGGGCGCCTGGGTAGATGTCCCCCATCGTGATGATCTGACCGGCGTCCTTGGGGTAGACAACGGCTGCGCCGCGCGGCATGGACAGCACAAAATCCGACAGCAGCGGCCGCAATGTCTGGTAGAGCTGCCCGACGTTGTTCGCCACTACCGAACCTTCCGGCTGGCCGATGACGGCATCGTGATTGAGGAAGCCCTTGTGCGTGTGATAGGCCTGTCCTGGCGTGAGGGTGATGGTGTTCATCCGGGCCCGCTCGTCTGTCAGCTGGACGCGCTCACCGGCGCGAAACGGCCCGCGCCGTGCCGCCGCCCCGTGCGGTTCTGCGCGGTTGCCGGCGGCCGGCTTGGCATTGCTCTGGCTCATATTCAAAGTCCCTAACTCGAAAAGATGACGGCTTCTGCGCACCGTGGGGCGGACAGAAGAATGATGATTCACATGCCGCTGAATTGCTGGTCACCAGATGGAGTGGTCCGGCGGGTCGGTATTTCGGCCGCTCTTGTTCGGCAATTCAGTGGTTCGCCGGCTCAGTGGTTCGCCGGTTCAGTATTTCAGCGGCTCAGCCGTGGGTCGGGCCTTCCGGTAATGGCCGCGACAACCACTGCCTGCGTCAAGATACCTGTGACGCGGCCGTGCCGATCGATAACCGCATATTCACTGCCGGCCAGCTGTGCCAGGTACTGCACCAGTTCCTGTCCCGACGCAGTCTGCGGAACATAAGCCCCTTCCGCAAGGTTGCGGGCGACGGCGGTCGCCGGAGTTTCGCCCGCAACAGCAGCCGGAACGGTGGCCAGGACGCCGCGGTCAACGATCGCCGTCGGCCTACCCTCGCGGCTGCACAGGACGATCCCCTGCCACGGATCTGCTCCGACGACGGACAGTAACTGCGCCACCGAGTAATCGACCGGCACCCCGACCGCCCCGTCGCTAAGCCGGCCGGCGCTGATCAGCGGCAACCGCAGCCGCATTCGGGAGTCGGTGATGGCACCGCTGGCACCAAGCCAGAGGAACCCGCCGACGAAGATCACCACCAGGACATTCGTGGTGTCCGGCTGGTTGCCGGCCAGCAGCGGAATGCCGACGACGGCGAAAACAAGCAGAATCACGATCACACGCCCCGCCCATCCCGCCGCCACCGTGCCTTTTTCCTGATTGCCGGTGATTTTCCAGACGATCGACTCCACCAGGCGTCCACCGTCCAGCGGCAGGCCCGGTAGAACATTAAAACCACCGATCAGCAGGTTGGCCCACATGAAGATAT
This sequence comes from Arthrobacter endolithicus, assembly GCF_026627425.1. Lineage (GTDB taxonomy): Bacteria > Actinomycetota > Actinomycetes > Actinomycetales > Micrococcaceae > Arthrobacter_M. Next base: position 12,935 of record NZ_JAPNLH010000023.1, on the reverse strand, counting down.
TGACCAAGGTGCTCAAAACAGCCGCGTTTAACGTCTGCGGCGCGCCCAACCCGTTCAGCAGCAGCCAGCCCAGACCAGCCAGCACGATGTTGGCCACCGGGCCGGCAAAGGCCACCATTAACGAGCGGGCCGGCGTGGCCGTGAAGTTCTCAAACTGCGTGTGGCCGCCCCAGAGATTCAGGACAATCTTCTGAGTTGGCCAGTGGTAGGCCTTTGCCATCAGCGCATGCGCCAATTCGTGCACCAAAACGGAAAAAAGCAGTAACAGCGCGTAGATGAACGCCACCAGATAGGCTCCGGCGCCCAGCGTCGGATAGCCCTTGGCAAGCTGCGGGCCAAAGAGAATCACGGTGAAGGCAGCGATCAGGAACCACGAATACGCCAGCACAATGGGAATACCCGCAATTTTTCCCAGCGGTATCCCGTCGCGGATCATTTTCGCGCCCGCGCTCGGTGTACTCACTACGGGGTTCCCATGACCGGTGCGACCCGGGAACCGAGCGCTTCTGCCCGTTCCGCGACCAGAGCGCGAAGATCCGCCACAGTCCGCCCGGATAGTGACGGCCAGGTGGTACGGCCCGCGTCCTCGGGCAGCGGCACCGTGTGCGGGATCGCCACCGTCACCACACCGGAGGCTTGTGCCGACGCGACGCCCGGGATCGAGTCCTCCAGTGCCACGCATTCGTGAACAGTCAACAGCGGGTCCAGCAACTGCAGGCGCCGGAGGGCCGATAGGTAAGGCTCCGGATGCGGCTTGCCCTGTTGGACGGCGTCTCCCGTGACCAGGAATTCGAAGTAACCCGAGGGCAGACCAGCGACGATTTCCGCTGCCAGCGGACCCTCACTCATGGTCACTAAGGCACAGCGGACGCCCGAATCAACAAGGGCGCGCAACAGTTCGCGCGCACCAGGGCGCCAAGGGATCTCGTGGCGGACCTGGCGGATAACTTCGGCCGTCAAGTGGTCGATGATCTCTCGGACCGTCAGGCGAACACCGGCACGTTGCAGGACCCCGGCCGAGTGAACCAGCGACTGGCCCACCAGGGCCAAGGCCTGTTGGTGGGTCCATTCGCCGCCGTGGGCCTGGACCAGGGCGAATTCTGAGCCGATCCAATACGGTTCGGTATCCACCAGAGTGCCGTCCATGTCCCACAGTGCCGCCCGGAGACCTACCGCCCGGGGCGCCTGCTGATCGACCGCGGACACTTCCGTGCTGCTGGCCCGGGCATTGGAAACAGACGTGGAATACATGGGTCCATTCTACGGGGGGTGTCAGGGGCCAGTAGCCCCCCACTAAGCTGATAGCGGTATTTAAGGCTGATGGCCGAGCGCTCGTCGTAGGCTGGAGAGGTGATGAGCAACGACGAAGACGCCACGGCCCCCGCAAGCCGGCTGATAGTGCCCGTCCCGGAAGGGGAACGGGTCACCGTCATGCTCGCGGCTTTCGAAGGTTGGAACGATGCCGGTGAGGCTGCCAGCGATTGCCTTAAATACCTGCACCGGCTCTGGGGGGCCAAAAAAATTACGACGCTGAACCCCGATGAGTACTACGACTTCCAGTTCACCAGGCCCTCCGTGCGGCGCAACACCGCGGGCACCCGCAAGATTAAGTGGCCGACGACCAAAATCACCAAGGCGTCCGTGCCCGAATCGAACCTGGATGTGGTCTTCGTGCATGGCATAGAACCTTCGTATAAATGGCGGGCCTATACGGCCGAGCTGCTCGCCCAGGCCGCGGCTTTGAATGTGAATTACGTCGTCCTGGTCGGAGCCCTGCTCGCCGATGTCCCGCACACGCGGCCCATCCCGGTTACCGCTACCAGCGATGACGATGAACTGCGGACCCGGATGAACCTGGAATCCTCGCAATACGAGGGGCCGATCGGCATAGTAGGAGTACTGGACGAACTTGCCTTGCTTGCCGGCCTGCCCACCGTCTCGCTCTGGGCCGCTGTGCCGCACTATGTCGCCCAAGCCCCTTCACCAAAGGCTCAGCTGGCCCTGCTGAACAGGATTCAGGACTTGCTGCAGGTTACCTTTGACACGCACGAGATGACCGAAGACTCTCAGGCCTGGGAACGCGGCGTCAACGAACTTGCCACCGAGGACCCGGAAATCGCCGCTTACGTCCACCAATTGGAAGAGGCCAAGGATACAGCGGAGTTACCGGAGGCCAGCGGGGAATCCATTGCGCGTGAATTTGAACGCTACCTCAAGCGCCGTGGCCGGGACATGCCCTAGAGAAAAATGCCCAGAGAACAGCGTGTTGAGAGAACCGCGTGCTTGGTGGACAGAGCAATTAGAGAACAATGCCGAACAACGCCTCCAGCCCGTCCGTCACGAGAGCGGCGTCCAGCTCGGAGGAGACGGTTTCGGCGCCGTCCAGCCCGCTGTTGTTGTCCCCGGAGCCTTGCGCCGCCGCCCACTGATCCACCGCGGCCAGCGCACGCGGCCCGTCCAGATCGGCGGCGAGGGCGGCCCGCATCTCGGAGATCAGTGCGCGCGCGGATCCTGGCAATGCGCTATCCAGTGCCTCGCGCCAGCGCTTGAGCCGCGTCTGCGCCTGCTCGAGGACCTCGTCCGTCCAGAACCAATCGCTGCGGTAATGATGTGACAATATGGCTGTTCGAATGGCTGCGGGTTCAACCCCGTCGGCCCGGAGTTTGGATACCAGCACCAGGTTGCCCTTGGACTTGCTCATCTTTTCCCCGGCAAGCCCCACCATGCCGGTATGCACATAATGCCGGGCCATTTCCACCCCGCTGAGCGCATAGGCATGGCCAGCTCCCATCTCATGGTGCGGAAAGACCAGATCCGAGCCACCACCTTGAACGGTGAAAGGCGCCGGCAGGAAACGCTGGGCAATAACGGTGCATTCGATGTGCCAGCCAGGGCGTCCGGCACCAAGGCTGGCTCCCGCCCAGCTGGGTTCCCCCGCCCGGGCAACACGCCACAGCAACGGATCCAGTACGTTCCGTTTGCCCGCCCGGTCGGGATCTCCCCCACGCTCGGCAAAAACCGGAAGCATTTCCTGCCGTGTCAGTCCGCTGATCTGTCCCAACCACCAGGCTCCGTCGTCGCCCTTGCCGGGCTTGTCGCCGCCGTCGTGCGTGGCACCGCCGTCGTGCCTGCTGCCGGGACGGGGCATGGACGCATTGAGACCGGACGTTCCTGGCGCCGGCACTGACGCCGCGTCGACGGAGAAATAGATATCGCCGGCCGGCTCGGTATCGCTGGCCGAAACCCGGTAAGCCAGTCCGGCCTCGACCAGCCGTTCGACCTGCGGAACAATCCATTCCACGGACTCCACCGCGCCGATGTACTGCTCGGGAGCAAGGACATTGAGCGCTTCCATGTCCGCGCGGAACAAGTCGGTCTGTTCCCTTGCCAGTTCCCGCCAATCGATGCCGTCCCGGCTCGCCCGTTCCAGCAGCGGATCGTCCACGTCAGTCACATTTTGCACGTAGTGCACGTTCTGGCCCGCGTCGTGCCAGGCACGGTTGAGCAGATCGAAGGCGACATAAGTCGCGGCATGACCCATATGCGTGGCGTCGTACGGCGTGATGCCGCACACGTACATGCTCGATGAGGCCTGGTCCGGCATCGCAAGCAGGGTGGCTGCACGGCTTTCATACAGGTTGAGGGCGGGCATCGTTCCCGGGAGTTGCGGGACGGGACGGGATTTCCAAGACTTCACCGCTACAGCCTACTGTCAGGCACTGATGACGCCGAAACCGAGCAGCAGGAACAACAGCAGACCCAGCGCAATCCGATACCAGACGAATATCCGGTAACTATTACTGGAAATATACTTCAGGAACCATCCGATGATCAGATATCCCACCACGAAGGCAATAACCGTTGCAAGGGCCGTCTGACCCAGTCCAAAAGGCCCCTGTGCGCCCTCATGTTTCGCAAAGATTTTATACAGCTCGTACAATCCGCTGCCAAAGACAGCGGGAATCGCCAGCAAAAATGAATACCGCGCAGCTGCTTCACGGGTGTAACCCATCAACAGACCCGCCGTTATGGTCCCTCCGGAGCGTGATACTCCGGGAATAAGCGCCAGCGCCTGCGCCAGGCCGAATAGAATGCCGTGTTTCACGCTGAGGTCCTTCAGCGTGCGGTCCCGTTTCGCAACGGCATCGGCAACGGCCAAAATCAGGCCGAAAACGATCAACGTGGTGGCCACAATCCACAGGTTACGCAACGACGACTCAATAGCGTTCTGAAAAACAAGACCGAGGACCACAATCGGAACGCTGCCGATTATGACCAGCCAGCCCATCCGGGCATCCGGATCCGAGTGCGGAACCTTGCCCCGTAGGGCACCGAACCAGGCCCTAATGATTCGCACTATGTCCCGCCAGAAAAAGACCACTACGGCTGTTTCCGTACCTAACTGGCTTACGGCCGTAAAGGCGGCACCTGGATCGGTCCCGGTCGGTAGGAACTTTCCGACTACGAACAAGTGTGCGCTTGAAGAAATAGGGAGGAATTCGGTTAGGCCTTGTACCAGGCCGAGGAAGGCAGCTTCAATCCAGTTCACCATCTGACCCTATGGCATAAACGGGGACGCTAACGGCAGAATGCATAACAGGCGCCCCCACATGCGGGCCATCTGCGGCCAATAGATTATCCGCGCGTGCTCGAAAATTGCGCGGGAGATAAACCTCGCCACGTAAGCTGGCCTTATGCAGCAACGATACGTCGGGACTAGTGGATTGCGGGTTTCCACCATTGGCCTGGGCACCATGTCCTGGGGAACAGACACGGACGAACAGGCTGCCCGGGACCAGCTACGCGCCTACATCAGTGCCGGCGGCACCACGGTCGATACGGCCGTTAGCTATGGTGAAGGCCGCAGCGAAGCACTATTGGGCGCCATGATCGGCGACGTCGTGGCCCGCAGCGAGGTGGTGCTGATATCCAAGGCTGGAATCAGCCGCCGCAAAGGCAAACGCATGGTGGACACCTCCCGCAGGGCGATGCTGACTGCGTTGGACGCCTCCCTGGCCAGGCTCGGAACTGACCATTTAGACCTCTGGCTGGCCCACACCTGGGACGACAACGTTCCCTTGGAGGAGACGCTAAGCGCCTTGGACTACGCCGTCACGTCCGGAAGGGTGCGCTACGCGGGTGTCTCCAACTACACCGGCTGGCAGCTGGCCCGCGCGGCAACGATGTCAGGCACGTCCGTGGTGGCCAATCAGGTGGAATATTCACTGCTGCACCGCAGCGTAGAGGCGGAGATTACGCCCGCCTCCGAACATCTGGGAACGGGGTTACTGTGTTGGGCTCCCTTGGGGCGTGGCGTGCTGACCGGTAAGTACCGCGGCAAGATTCCTTCCGATTCCCGCGGTGCGAGCGAAGTATTGGCCGGGTACGTCCAGCCATACCTTTCGGGCCTCCCCGCTCGAATTACCGAGGCAGTTGTCGCTGCGGCCAAGGGGCTAGACCGGAGGCCGTTGGACGTGGCGCTCAGTTGGCTCCTCGCACGACCCGCAGTAGCGGGGGCGGTCGTCGGGGCCCGAACACCAGGGCAGCTTAGGCAGGTCCTCGATGCCACGTTGGAGCGCCTGCCGGAACAGATCGAAGCTGTTTTGGACGAGGTTTCCAGCCGGGCACACTAGCCGGCGTCTACTGGACTCTCCTGATCGCTTAGTCGTCGATCGGTTCCAAATCGCCCTCGTCCTCATCGTCGATCGAGTCCAGATCGTCGTCGTCTTCTTCATCTTCGTAGATGACCAACGGTGTGACTTCGTTGCAGGCCTCGAAGAGTACTTCCTCGTAAATTTCGAAGGCATCAACTATGGACAGGTACGCCGCCTCCACCGCCGGATCATCATCACCTCGACGAGCAGAAGCAGCAGCCAGATGTTCCTCGAGGGCGGACGTCAACGACTGCAACGCTGCGTGCGGATCTAGACTCATAGGGTGAACGCTACCAGTGGTGTGCGGAAGTTGTAAGCCCGGACGAGGAGCAGCAGCCCGATGCAGAAAAGGTGTGCAAATCCCGACGCAGATACCGGAATCGGCCCGATTTGTGGGAAGAATGGAGTGCTATGAGGGAACAATTCAGTGCCGGCTCGGTCAGCAGGGAACGCGATTACCTCCGCCAGTATGAGTATCTTGTGCTGACGGTGGCTCCGTCAGAACCGCTACCCGTCGCGCGTCAGCGGCTCACCGAGCACGCCGAGTACGGCAAGTGGGAGTTGGAACGCAGCTGTATCTATATTGGCGGCGGCCGTCAGTTCTGGCTTCGGCGCAAGATTATGCGCGTGGAACGCACCGTTTAGCCTTCCAACGGGCCCAGCCAGGCGGTGGCCACGGTGCTGTGCGCAGATTCGTCGTCGGAAGGATGGAACATCCCGGCCAGCACGTCGCGGTATAAGCGGCCCAGCTCGTTACCGGCAAAGTACGTTCCGCCGCCGGAAACCCGGATGGCGAGGTCCACCACCTCCTTGGCAGTCTCCGTTGCGCGGACCTTTAGTCCCACCAGCCTCGGGAACCATTGAGCCCCGTGCTCAACTTGGTCATCGATGTCGCGTGCTACCGCTTCCAGTTGCGGGTAAAGGCCGTCCATGGTGATGGCGGCAGTGGCTATTTTCCAGCGGATATCCGGATCTTGGGAATACTCCCTGCCGCCGTTTTTCTGCGATTTCCGCCGGTGGGCTGCCTCTACGCCCAACTGCAGGGCTCGTTCACCGATGCCGGCATATACGGCCGCCAGCAGCGTCTCAAAGCAGGCGAAGATGGCAAAGATCAGCGGATCAGCGTTGGGCCCGACCGGCAGTTTCCGGAAGACCCTGTCTGCGGCGGCAACCACACCGGAAAGGACAGTGGTATTTGACTGGTTTGCACGCATCCCCAGGGTGTCCCAGTCGTTTCCGATGGTGTAGCCAGGGGCGTCCCGGGTAATAAACGCGTGCACCAGCGCCGGCTCCGCGCCCGTACTGTCCTTACCGAAGATCCCGAGCCGGGTCCACGCCGGGCTTAGACTGGTAAAAATTTTCGTGCCGGTAAAGGCATAGGAACCGTCGGCATTCGGCTCAGCGACGGTGCTGGAATCAAAAAGGACGGAATCGTTCCCGGCCTCCGAATTTCCGAAGGCAAACACCTCCCCCGCCACGGCTTCCTGCAGCACGTAGCGCAGCGAGTCATCACCACGGACTGCCAAAAGATGGGCGACGCCGGTCCACACCAAATGCATATTGACCCCCAATGCTGTGGCCGGGGCCGCCGTCGCCAGCCGCCGCTGCGCGGCGGCTACCTGCCGCAGACCAAAGCCCATGCCGCCGTCGTCCTCCGCGGCAAAAACGCGTAAGTACCCTGCGTTCTTGAGCTCCTGCAAATCCTCGTGGAAGAACTCATTGCGTTCGTCGTAGGCGCCGGCGCGGCTGCGGAACCTGTTGAGCAGTTCATCGGGCAGCAGCTGTTCGATCGACATCATCCGTCCCGTCCTAATAGTTACTCAGCAGGCGGTCCAGCACACGGGTTCCGAATTTCAGCGAATCAGTGGGCACGCGTTCGTCGACGCCGTGGAACATCCCGGTGAAATCCAACTCCGCCGGTAGCCTCAGTGGCGCAAAACCGTAGCCGGTGATCCCCAGCCTGCTCAGTGACTTGTTATCCGTCCCGCCGGAGAGAGTGTACGGCAGCACCTTCGCGCCGGGATCTTCCGCCTGCAGCGCTTCCACCATGTGGTCCACCAGATTGCCGGCAAAGGGAACTTCCAACGAGACGTCCTTGTGGTCATAGCCGATATCGATCCCTTCCCCGGCCAGTCCCTTGATGATTTCCAGGACCTGTTCCTGTTGGCCGGGCAAGGTCCGAACGTCTATGAGCGCCTCCGCGCTGCCGGGAATCACATTGTGCTTGTAACCGCTTTTGAGCAGCGTGGGGTTGGCTGTATTCTGCAGCGTGGCACCGACAAAGCGGGCCACCGTTCCCAGCTCTCGGAGCAGATTTTCCGGGTTATTCTCGTCCAGCTCGACGCCCGTCAGTTCGGACACGCCCTCCAGGAACGCCCGGGTGGTATCGGTGAGTTCCACCGGCCATTTGTAGTCGCCGATCCGGGTGACCGCTCGGGCCAGGCGCGTGACCGCGTTGTCGGTATTGATCTGGGACCCGTGCCCGGCCCGTCCATGCGCCGTCAACCGAAGCCAGGAAAGGCCCTTTTCCGCCGTCTGCAGCAGGTACGCCCGGTGACCCCCGATTTCGGTCGAAAATCCACCGACCTCGGAAATGGCCTCGGTTGCTCCCTCGAAGAGTTCAGGCTTGTTGTCCACGGCCCAGGACGCGCCGTAGTTTCCGCCGGCCTCCTCATCGGCGAAGAAGGCAAAAATGAGATCCCGTTTGGGCTTGCGGCCTTCCCTGGACATGCCCCGGAGCACGGAGAGGATCATGGCGTCCATGTCCTTCATGTCCACCGCACCGCGGCCCCAGATCATCCCGTCGTTTTCCTCGCCGCCAAAGGGATCTACGGTCCAGTCTTCCTTCAGCGCGGGCACGACATCCAGATGCCCATGCACTATCAGCGCCCCGGCGCTGGGATCCTCGCCGGCCATCCGCGCCACCACGCTGGCCCGCCCCGGTGCCGACTCGAAAACGGTGGTCTCCAGGCCCGCTTCCTCGATCAGCGCAGCCGTATATTCTGCAGCCTTCCGCTCCCCCGGGCCTTGGTTGTCACCATAATTCGTGGTATCAATGCAAATAAGGTCCTGGCAGATTCCAACGACTTCATCTTCGGGCCGAACGAGGTTCACGGCGGGCTCCTTGAGTTAGGCGACTTGTCCCAACAGCCTACAGCTGTGCCCCGGCCGGACCCGTCTAATAGCGGTCCTCGAAGGTCTGCGGTTCCAGCCCGATTCAAGATTCCCGGCGAAGTCGTGCTATCGTTTTTCTCGCTGCATTTGTGAGTTTCAAGGCCGATTTCCTAACGGCCTGGACACCGCAAACTTCACCTGCGCGGGTGGCGGAATGGCAGACGCGCTAGCTTGAGGTGCTAGTCCTGGAAACGGGGTGAGGGTTCAAGTCCCTTTCCGCGCACGGAAACAAGACCCGGAGAATCGTACGATTCTCCGGGTCTTTCTGCATCCACGCTTCGCGGGCATACGCTCAGGGGCGGACCGGCACTACGGGTTGGCCCCGCGCGACGGGTTGGACCGGCACTACGGGTTGGCCCGGCACTACGGGTTGGCCCCGCGCGACGGGTTAGCCGGCGGTGATCAGCCTGCCGCCCAGATCTCGAACCGCTCCAGGGCTTCTGGTCCGCCGGTGATTTTGACTTTCGCCACGGAACGGCGCCCGAGCGCATGCAGAGCCAATTCGGCAGGTTCTCCGGTGATAAGGACCGCTCCCGAGCCACTGTGGGTCCGGCGCCCACGACCATCAGGCAAGGCCAGCTCAACTCCCACCGGACTCCGTCGGTAGCCCATGCCGGCCATGATCTTCACGCGCTGCCAAACCGCGTCCTGTTCGGCGACCGGCAGGTCCCGCGGCGGGGCAGGATCCGGGCCGGCGCGTCGGATGTCCTCGTGATGGACCACGTACTCCACCAGGGAAACAGCGTCGCCCAGCCATGAAAACGGAGACCAGCGAGGCGGTCCGTCGCAGAAGCGTTGGATCAGGGCCGCAAAGCCGTCCGTGCTTTGGGCCGAACTAACCAGATGTCCCATGTTCCGCTCCTGTCCCGCTACGGGACGCCGCAACAAATCTTCCGCCACCTGGAGGGGAGCTTGTTCCCGCAGGACTAGATGCGCCAGCAAGTGGCGAACCGTCCAGCCGGCGCAGAGGGTGGCCGCACCCGGGTCAGCTGCCCGAAGGGTTGCCACCAGAGTGCTCTTCTCAATGCCGGACCATGCCATGGTTGCTCCCTAGCTGTTCGTTCGACTGGTTCCTCGAAGTTGACGTGTGCCGTTGCCGGCGTCGGCCGTGAACCGCATCGCCGACCTCGGCAAGCTGCATCCTGCGCCTCCGGCGACCGGCCTATTGCTGGCGGATGTGGCCTCCCCAATGCCGGGGAAGATTCCCGTGTTGCCGCCCGGCGCACCGCATGCAGAGCGGTTCGCTGCCATCAGCAAACCGCTGAGTCCTCGCTGGCGCAACTTGCCTTCAGCATAGCCTCGTCCTCCTGCGCGGCTGACACACACACTACTAGAGCGGTTTAGTGGAGAGAATAAACCCATTGTGCTCCGCGTTACACCGGTGTGCCGCGGCCAAGGGTTCCCGAGCACTGCTGCTGCGGTGTCCCGTCGACCAACTAAGTGCAGCGGAGCATATTCGATGCTTTGGAGTTAAGGAGAATCATGCAGTATCGCAATTTGGGCAACAGTGGCACCGCCGTTTCGGAGTACGCATTGGGCACTATGACGTTCGGCGCGGAAGCCACGGAAGAAACCTCCCACCAGATCCTGGACGACTACGCAGCCGCCGGGGGTAATTTTATCGACACGGCCGACGTCTATACCGCGGGAGCGTCCGAGGAAATCATCGGACGCTGGCTTGCGAAGCGTCCTGCGGCGAAGGCCCAGGTGGTTCTCGCCAGTAAGGGCCGGTTCCCGATGGGGCCCGGGCCCAATGATGTGGGCACCTCGGGCCGGCATCTTCGGCGTGCGCTGGACGATTCGCTGCGCCGGCTCGGAGTTGAGCAGATCGATCTGTACCAGATGCACGCGTGGGATCCGCTCACTCCCATCGAGGAGACCCTCCGGTTTCTCGACAATGCGGTCAGCAGTGGGAAGATCGGCTATTACGGGTTCTCCAATTTCATGGGATGGCAGTTGACCAAGGCCGTCCATGTTGCGCGCGGACACCATTGGGCTCCCCCGATCACACTCCAGCCGCAATACAGCCTGCTGGTGCGGGAGATCGAGTCCGAAATTATCCCCGCCGCGCTTGACGCGGATATTGGGCTACTCCCGTGGTCACCACTGGCCGGAGGATGGCTGTCCGGAAAATACCGTCGCAACCAGGAGCCCACCGGTGCGACCCGTCTGGGGGAAAATCCGGAACGCGGCATGGAAGCCTGGAAGCGGCGCAACGCGGACGAGCACACCTGGCGGGTCATCGGGGCCGTGACGGAAGTAGCGAGGGCCCACGGCGCCAGCGCCTCCCAGGTTGCCTTGGCGTGGCTGGCCGGCAGGCGCGCGGTCACCTCGGTGATTCTAGGCGCGCGCACCACCGAACAGCTTGCGGACAACCTTGGCGCGGCGAAACTTGAACTGAGCAGCGAGGAAACCGAAAAGCTCACGGAGATCAGCGAGCCGCAGGTCGGAATATATCCCTACGGACAGCCGGCCCAGGAACAGCGAAGCCGGAAGATCGACGGCGGCCGCTAACAGCAGCCGTTCGGCTCCCGGCCGCTGGGGTTCCGCGCTCCGGCGGCCGCCGGCAGCTGGGCTTCCGCTCTTGGGCAGCAGCGTTATGCCCAGGATCGAACGATGCCGACGTCCTGCACCGGCCGACCACTTCTTTGGGCCGCATGGCACAGCTGAGACGAGAACACCGACTACAACTCCTCCACAGACCGATCCGGTCCGCCCGATGTCCACATCCCTTGCTGGGGAGGTTGTTCGCTGCCGACACGGACGGAAAATGGAGCATGAAGTTCGGATATGCACCATGAGCAAGCGCCGCCGCACCAAGCCCCGCGCCAGACCAACGCCGGCTGCCACAGGCTCAGTGCCGGCGCTGGCCTCCGGGACGTCGCCGGCTGCCACACGCTCAGCACCCACTCCCGTATCCAAGAAAACCCCGGCTGCCCTGCAGGAGCCAGAGGGTGCACCGACGCCCTTGGACCCTGCCCAAATCCGCTATCTCCTCGGCGCCGTCGTCGCCGGCGTCCTTGATGAGCACCTCGCTACTGTCTCGGTAGCGATCGCTCACCGCCATCAACAACTCGTGCGCATCGAGGCCAACCGGGCCGCCGCCCGGATCAGACTTGGCGACCGAGTCAGGATCAACCACGCCATCCGGCCGCTCTACCTGCGCGGCGCGACCGGCACGGTCGTCGACTGGATCGGGCAACGCGCCGTTGTGCAGCTCGATCGACCCGCCGGCCGCTTCAGCACAGGAGAAATCCGTTGCCCTCCTCTTGGCCTGGACCATCTGCTCAGGGCTGAACAACTACCTTGTGATAATCCGCCGGACCCTGGTAGCACGGAACAGTAGCAACCATGGTGAAAATTATGTATGCTTGAGGAAGTTGTAGTGTTGCGCATTTTGAAGTTCAAGCGGCGAAACCCAAAAGGGCTAGCCGCTTTTCTGTAAAAGCGGAAATGGACACCGCGGCTAAGGCACTCCGGCAGTCGGAGAGTCCGTCTTACAGAAAGATATACAAAAATGGCTACAGGTACCGTCAAATGGTTTAACTCCGAAAAGGGCTTTGGTTTCATCGCTCCCGAAGACGGCAGCGCCGATGTTTTCGCCCACTACTCGGCGATCAACTCCGGTGGCTACCGCTCCCTCGAAGAGAACCAGGTTGTCACCTTTGAGACCGAGCAGGGCCCCAAGGGACCTCAGGCAGTCAACATCCAGGTCGGCTAATTCTCTGACCTAGGTCTTCGGACCGGGCAGGCGGGGCGGGAGGAAACTCCCGCCCCGCTCGTCTTTAAGGGTTCGACCCGGGCGCGGCCCCGGCGATTTGAAGCCGGGGAGCATCCCCGTGTAGACTATTCGTAGTTGTAGTGTTGCGCATTTGAATTTCAAGCGGCGAAACCCAAACGGGCCAGCTGCTTTTTCTGTAAAAGCGGCAAAATGAACATTGCAGCTGGGATTCTCCGGCAGTCGGAGGATCCGTATTACGGAAAGATATACAAAAATGGCTACAGGTACCGTCAAATGGTTTAACTCCGAAAAGGGCTTTGGTTTCATCGCTCCCGAAGACGGCAGCGCCGATGTTTTCGCCCACTACTCGGCGATCAACTCCGGTG
>NZ_JAPNLH010000022.1 GCF_026627425.1 Arthrobacter endolithicus | reverse complement strand
CAATGGCCGGCTCGAACACCTTCGCGGTTCCGCTCTCGGCTTCCGCAACCTCACCAACTACGTCGCAAGATCACTGCTGGAATCCGGCGGATTCAGACCGAAACTACACCCTCAATTCTGAAGAGCCACATAACTGCCATGGCGACCTTGGGCGCTGACAATATTCATTCGATTGCTACATATGCCACAAAAGACGAAGCCTTTCAGTAGATGTAGTCTTGAATAGGAATGATCACCATAAAGTGATTTTCCACGAGCGATAGCCAATTGCAGTTCGTTCCACAATTCGTCAGTAAACAGGGGAGACCACTGTGCCGGATATTCGTCGCTATTGTGGACACGGACAGCAATGTTGCGTTTCCGCAGAATGACATTTCGTATATTTACGCCCGCCCACCTATGCCCCTTGGCTGTTGGAATTCCGCGCGCGTTAAGATCAGCCGCGATTGACCGATATGAATCGCCGGACACGAAACGCTCGGCGGCTTCGACAACGATGACCGCTTCCGATTGCCTCACATCCATGCCATTCTGTTCGTATCCGTATGGTCGATTCCCTCCACTCGGTAATCCAGCCCTCGCCGCCTGGAGTTTGGCGGCACGCTGACGTTCTATAGAGTGCTCCACCTCATAGCGGGCGACAGCCCCAAGTTGACGGGCAACGAGCCTCCCCGAGGGTGTTGAGAGGTCAATGAGGCCAGCCCTAACGGTTTGGGTCGCTATACCGTGCAGATCCGACGCTGCGACGTAGTCCTCAAGTTCCACCATTGAGCGGTGAATCCTGTCGGCGTGCCACGCCAACACCGTGGTTACAGTCCCGTCGCGCATAGCGGCGAGTAAGGCCTCGTAGCCGGGTCGGCGTTTGCCCGAGTATGCGGAGATGTCGTTGTCCGCAAAGGTAGCAACTACCGTCCCTCCGAGTTGGGTGGCAAGGGCTTGGCAGTCGCTTAGCTGTCGCTCAATCCCGAGCCCGGCTCCTACTCGGTCGCGGCTAATGCGACAGTAGATCGCGAATCTAGGTTCATCGGCAGTAGCTTTCATGTCTGGCATCCCTATCAAAGCGCGGTTGGTTCATTGTTCTTATCCATGCGATTTGTGGGGTGCTTCCGAATGACTCGACGAGGCACCCGAGTATGAGCGGCGGGTCCTTGATGCCCTGCGTCAGCCACTGGAAAGCGGCGAACTGATCCTGCACCGCTCTGCGGGAACAGCCTCCTATCCTGCGCGCTTCCAGCTGGTCTTGGCCGCTAACCCGTGTCCTTGCGGCAGGGCATCGGGGAAAGGACAGGACTGTACCTGCACGGCGATGGCCCGCCGGAGATACTTCGGTCGGCTGTCCGGTCCGCTCCTAGACCGAGTGGACATTCAGCTCCAGGTCAACCGGGTATCCCTTGCGGAATTATCCAGCATGGAGCAGCGAGAGAGCTCGACGGTGGTGGCTGCCAGGGTAGCGGCGGCGAGGACCAGACAACGCCAGCGGCTCAGCGTCCATGGCCTGATGCGGAACGCTGACGTGGGCGGGAAACTCCTTCGCGGGGTCTTCCGACTCCCTTCGCGGACAACTGCGGTGCTCGATACATCGCTGGAATCCGGGGTCTTGACTGCCCGCGGTTATGACCGAGTGCTTCGGTTGTCATGGACGCTGGCGGACCTGGCTCAAATTGCTCAGCCGGGCAGCCATCAGGTGGGGCTGGCGCTGAACATGAGACAACGCGGGATGAACGGATGAACGGATGAACGGATGAACGGATGAACGGCGGGACGGCGTGAACGGCAAGGAGGGCATGGACGGCATGGACGGCATGGACAAGGGTAAATTAGGAGCTGTTACGGTGGCCCGGGCCGCCCTCACGCGCTTGATGGAACCGTCGGATCTCGCCGGACTGGCGTTGATTCGAGTCGTAGGACCGGTACAAGCAATACGGATCGCCAAGGGCGAAGAGCGTGCGGGAACCGAGACGGAGCACAAAATCGCCGGGCTCATGGATGAAGCCGGCGCGCTGCGTAGTTGGATGGGATTGGAATCCTCGATGAGTCGATGGGCGCCGCGCATCAACGATCTCGCGCCGGAGCGGGACCTGGCCGTGATCAGGCGGCTGGGGGGTGGCTTGCTCATTCCTGAGGATGATGATTGGCCGGGGTCCTTGTCCGACTTGGGATTAGCCGAACCGATTGCGCTGTGGTGCAGAAGCCCCTACCGCGTTCTTCCCGGGTTGAACAGGTGCGTGGCCGTGGTCGGCTCCCGAGACAACACCGACTACGGTGCCTCCGTTACGGGCCAGATCTCGCAGGGACTGGCCCAACGCGGAATAACCGTTGTCAGCGGTGGCGCCTACGGGATCGACGCTCATGCGCACTTGGGGGCACTCGCCGGTGGCAATGAGCACCTTCCCACCATTGCTGTCATGGCAGGTGGTATCGATAGATACTATCCGTCAGGGAATGAGGACCTGCTGCGGACCATTGCGCAGGAAGGATCCATGATTGCCGAGGTGCCGCCCGGAACAAATCCCACGCGCTACCGTTTTCTGCAGCGAAACCGTCTCATCGCGGCACTTTGCTCCGTTACTGTCGTGGTGGAAGCACGCTGGCGCTCGGGCGCCTTGAACACCGCCCATCATGCTGACTCCCTGAGCCGACAGGTTGCCGCTGTGCCGGGATCGGTCTTCAGCGCGAATTCGGCCGGCTGCCACCGATTGCTGCGTGAGGGTTCCGCTGTCTGCGTTACTGATGCGGCCGAAGTGGCGGAGCTTGCCGGCCTATGTGGCGAACATCTGGCAAGTGAGCCGACGGGTGCGACGGCCACCCACGACGGGCTGAACGTCGACGATCTACTTCTCATGGATGCTTTGCCTGCCAGGCAGGGGAGCCCACCGGAAAAGCTGTCTTCCGTGGCAGGCCTGGGCATTGCATCGGTGCTGGCAGGCTTGGGCAGATTGGAATTGATGGGACTGGCGGAGCGCATTGACGGCAACTGGAGACTCCGCAGGGGCACAAAGTGAAAGCCACGGCCGGGGGCACCGCCCGGGCGCGCCGCTGGGACTGGTCGCCACGGGCGCGCCGTGCCGGGACCGGCGTGCATAATTCCCGGCGGACTCGGCGATGCGGCTTGCCCGATGGCGCCCGTGGACGCACAGTAGGGAGGTGGACCGATCCGAAATTGCCCAGCTACCAGAGGAGTTCTCTTCAGCGCTGGTCGAGTTTGAGCGTTACCTCGTCTCCGAAAGAGCCAGATCCGCTCACACGGTGCGCGCCTACCTAGGCGATGTTGAAAGCCTGCTGATTCATGCGCTCACGGAAGGTGTAACGACCTTGGCGGCGTTGGAGCTGGGAACCTTGCGCCGCTGGCTGGGGGAGCAAAGCTCCGCCGGGCTGGCCCGTGCAACCTTGGCCCGGCGGGCCGCCACCGCCCGCAGTTTTTCGTCCTGGGCGGTACGGCAGGATCTAGTGGCCTTGGACGCTGCCCTGCGACTCAAGGCGCCGAAGCGGGACAAGACGCTACCGGGGGTTCTGCAACAGCAACAAGTGGCTCGCCTGTTTGCGGAACTGCAGGACAAGGCCCTAGGCGCAGACCCTATTGCTATCCGGGACCTGGCCTTGGTTGAGCTGCTTTATGCAACTGGGGTCCGGGTCGGAGAGCTTGTCGGGCTGGATCACGGAGACCTTGACCCTCAGCGGCGGACTCTGAGGGTCATCGGCAAGGGGAATAAGGAACGTACCGTTCCCTTCGGCCAGCCCGCAGGGAAAGCGTTGGATGTGTGGCTTTCGTGCGGAAGACCGAAACTGGCGACGCCCACCAGTGGAGTGGCACTGTTTCTGGGCCAGCGCGGCAACCGGATCGATCCGCGCCAAGTACGTTCCGTCGTCGGCCGTCTTTTTAGGACTCTCGGAGATACTTCGGCCACCGGGCCGCACGCTCTGCGCCACTCCGCGGCGACTCACCTGCTCGACGGTGGTGCGGATCTGCGCGCTGTCCAAGAGATTCTAGGGCACAGCAGTCTGGCGACGACGCAAATCTACACACATGTTTCCGTCGACCGGCTTCGCAGCAGTTACCAGCAGGCGCATCCCCGCGCATGAAGGGCGGGCCAACGGTCACAGGCGTGGGGAATGCCGCACACCAATGCCGCACGCCAATGCCGTAATGCCACTGGCGGAATTCCACTGGCGTTATTAGCCAGCATGCGGCACAATGTGAGGAAGTGGGCAAGACATTGCCCAGCAAACGCAAGGAACGAAAAAACGCGTTCCGCATCAGCAGCCGGTTCAGGGACTGTGAACAGCAATCCTGCGCAGCATCAAGCAGTGGCATTCCAGTATTTCAGCATTGCCGAAGGTCGTTGGGGAAGACGTACCTACAGCTATGGAGGATGGAATGTCTGTTGTAATGACGCGCGGTGTTTTGTTTATTCACTCAGCCCCTACTGCGTTGTGCCCGCATATCGAGTGGGCCATCGGCTCCGTAGTGGATCGGCGCACCCAGCTGGACTGGGCTGCCCAGCCGGCAGCTCCGGGCATGATGCGCGCAGAATTGTCGTGGGCCGGGGCACCGGGAACGGGGGCGCAGCTGGCTTCGGCCCTGCGCGGCTGGGCCCACCTGCGGTACGAAGTCGCCGAGGAGCCCAGCGCGGGAGTTGACGGTGGCCGCTGGTCGCACACTCCGGAACTGGGAATATTCCATGCGGTCACCGATGCCCACGGCAACATTATGGTGACGGAGGACCGCATTCGGTACGCCTACGAGTCCGGGGCCGGGGATCCGGCTGCCGTTTACCATGAGCTCTCGCTCGCCCTCGGCGAAGCATGGGATGAGGAGTTGGAAGCGTTCCGCCACGCAGGTGAGGGAGCGCCCGTGCGCTGGCTTCACCAGGTCGGCTGATTCCACCGGTCATGTCCGGCCATTCCCGCTTTACGCAATTTCGTAACTAAGCAAAGGAAAGCGAAGCGGCCGGACCCGAGGCCCGGCCGCTTCGCTGTTCTTGCTGCGAGTTCTCTAGTTCGTGCTCCGGACGACGATGACGGCATTGTGTCCGCCAAAACCGAAGGAGTTGCTCAAAGCTACGATGTCGCCGGCCGGCAGATCGCGGGCGGTTGTGACAACGTCCAGCGGAATCTCTGGATCCTGGTTTTCCAAGTTGATGGTCACCGGCGCTTTGCGGTTGTACACGGCCAGCACGGTCATGACCGCCTCGACGGCTCCGGACGCGCCCAGCAAGTGCCCTGTTTGGGACTTAGTGGCGGAGACGGCCACGTTGTCCACATGGCTGCCCAAGGCTGCCTTCAGCGCGGTGTACTCGGGTTTGTCGCCCACCGGAGTCGACGTCGCGTGCGCGTTGACGTGCACGACGTCGGTGTTTTGCGCGCGGGCATCGAAAAGGGCTGCCTTCAACGCCCGGGTGGCACCGAGCCCTTCCGGATCGGGCGCCGTGATGTGGTAGGCATCGGCCGTAACGGACGTGCCGGCCAGTTCGCCGTAGATGTGGGCGCCGCGGGCCAGCGCATGCTCTTCGGCCTCGAGGACCAGAGCGCCCGCTCCTTCGCCCATGACGAAGCCGTCGCGGTCCCGGTCGTAGGGACGGGACGCGTGTTCCGGGTCGTCGTTGCGCCGGGAAAGCGCCTGCATCGAGGAGAACGAGGCCATCGGCAGCGGATGGATGGCGGCTTCGGCGCCTCCGGCCATGACCACATCGGCCTTACCGGATCGAATCAATTCCAGTCCTAAGTGCAGGGCTTCGGTACCGGAGGCGCAAGCGGACACCGGCGTATGGGCCCCGGCTCGCGCGCCCAGGTCGAGGCTGACGGCGGCGGCTGCGCCATTGGGCATCAGCATCGGAACCGTCATCGGCAGGACACGGCGCGGGCCTTTCTCGCGCAGCGTGTCCCAGGCATCAAGGAGGGTCCAGACCCCGCCGATGCCGGTGGCGAAGGCTACGGCGAGACGGTCGTGGTCTACCTCGGTGATGCCCGAATCTTTCCAGGCTTCACGGGCGGCGACGACGGCAAATTGGCTAGAGGGGTCCAACCGCTTGGCCTCGACCCGGCTGAGGATCTCCGTGGCAGGGGTGGAAGCCTTGGCGGCAAAATGAACGGGAAGATCGTATTTGGCTACCCAGTCCGCGGTCAGGGTATGCGCTCCGGACACGCCAATGAGCGCGTTCGCCCACATCGTGGGAACGTCGCCGCCAATCGGCGTGGTAGCTCCGAGTCCGGTAATGACTACTTTGCGGGCCATGGTTCTACTCTCTGGGAATTCCTACGAAACGTATGCTCAGCAGGACAGTTCGTGTGTAGGAGGATGGCCGGTGCCGTTGGACAAGCCGGCCATCCTCCCTGCCCTGCGGATGCGGGGCGTAGGTCAGTCGCGAAAGAACTAGGCCTGTGCGCCGGAGATGAAGGTGACGGCGTCGCCGACGGTCTTGAGGTTCTTGACTTCTTCATCCGGGATCCGCACGCCGAACTTCTCTTCGGCGTTGACCACGATGGTCATCATGGAGATGGAATCGATGTCCAGATCGTCAGTGAAGGACTTGTCCAATTCAACGGCTTCGGGGGCAAGGCCGGTTTCTTCATTGACGATTTCTGCCAGACCGGCCAGGATTTCTTCGTTGCTAGCCATTAGTGGCTCCTTTTCTAGTAATATTTTGTCGTTGGTAAGGGGGTGAAGCAGTGTTGATCAAACCACGGTTGTGGTCCGAATTCTATGCAGACTTTGTCGCTCACGGTTGGGGGTGCCGCTACGGCAGCTCCACGACCTGGGCCCCGAAGACGAGCCCCGCGCCGAAACCGATCTGCAGCGACAGTCCTCCGCTGAGGCCGGGATTTTCCTGCAGCAGCCGGTGGGTGGCCAGCGGAATGGACGCCGCTGAGGTGTTGCCCGCGTCCGCAATGTCGCGTCCGATCAGCACCGAATCCGGGATCTTCAACTGTTTTGCCAACTCGTCAATGATGCGCATATTGGCTTGGTGCGGCACGAACGCTGAAAGTTGATCGGCCGTGATGCCTGCGGCATCGAGGGCCTGCTTTGCTACCTTGGCCATTTCCCAGACCGCCCATCGGAACACGGTTTGTCCGTCCTGGCGCAACGTCGGCCACAAGGTTGCATGTTCCTCGCCGACGGCGGCCATGTCGCCGTCGTCGTCCTCGTTTTTCATTGCGGCAATGCTGAAGTCGCGGATGGCGAGCTGGGAGTGCGTCATGCCGATGGCATCCCAGCGGCTTCCGTCAGAACCCCACACCGTAGGGCCGATTCCGGCGCGTTCGGCGGGCCCGATCACCACGGCGCCGGCGCCATCGCCGAGCAGGAAGGAGATGGTGCGCTCATGGTTGTCAATCACATCCGAGAGCTTCTCCACGCCGACCACTAGTACGTAGTCGGCCGTCCCGGCGCGGACCAGTGCGTCTCCTTGCGCCACGCCGTAACAGTAGCCGGCGCAGGCTGCGGAAACGTCATAGGCGGGGGCCGGTGTGGCACCGAGGCGCTCAGCGAGCAAGGAGGCGGCCGACGGCGTCGCATACGGGTGGGTGACGGTGGAGACAATGACGGCGCCAAGTTGGGCGGCGTCGATGCCGGCACCACGGAGCGCCTCGCGGGCGGCACCCTCGGCCATGTCGACAACGCTGACGTCCCTGGCGGCTCGATGCCGGGTCACAATGCCGGTGCGCTGACGGATCCACTCGTCGGAAGAATCGATCCACTGGCAGACGTCGTCATTGGTGACAATAATGTCCGGGCGGTAGGCCCCGATGCCCAGGATGCGTGTGAATTCGCGCAGCGGGTTCTGCTGGAGAGTGGGAGTGCTCATTCGGTTCCTTCTTTCCGCCCGGCCAGCGCGGCCACAAGCAGTTCCTTGGCGGATTTCAGATCCTGGGGAGATTTGACGGCAACGCAGGTAACGCCGGGCATCGCCCGCTTCGCCAGGCCCGTCAGGGTCCCGGCGGGGGAGAGTTCAATCAGCGCCGTAACACCCATCGAGACCATAGTCTCCATGCACAAGTCCCAGCGCACCGGTCGGGAAACCTGGGCGATCAGGCTTTCGACGGCTCGGGCACCGGAGGTCACGGGCTGTCCGTCAAAGTTGGAAAGCAGAGCCGGATCAGGATTCCCGGGGTTCAGACGTGGCCTAAGTTCCTGCAGTGCGGTGACTGCCGGGGCCATGTGTTTGGTATGGAAGGCACCTGCCACCTGTAGCGGGATGACCCGGGCTTTGGCCGGCGGGTTATCTGCCAGGCTCTGGAGCTGCTCGAGGGTACCGGCGGCAACCGTCTGCCCCACGCTGTTCATATTGGCAGCAGTCAGGCCGGCTGCGGCGATGGCTGCCAGAACCTGCGCCGGATCCCCGCCGACGACGGCGCTCATGCCCGTGGGCGTGGCGGCCGCGGCCGTGGCCATTGTGTTGGCGCGTTCCCGGACGAAGATCAGCGCATCGTGTTCGCTCAGCGCGCCCGACAGGGCAGCGGCGGTGATCTCACCTACCGAATGGCCGGCAAGTACCAGCGGGAGCCCCCGCAAGGTGGAATCTTCCACCGGTGGCAGCCCGGCGGACTGGAATAGGGCGTGGGCGGACACGAGGCCGGCGGCGACAATCAGCGGCTGCGCCACTGCGGTGTCCTTGATGGTTTCCGCATCGGACGTTGTCCCATGGGCTGCCAGATCGATGCCGGCAACCTCGCTCAAGGCCTCAAGTCGTGCTGCTGCGGCGGGCAGCTCCAGCCACGGTGCAAGGAAGCCGGGAGTTTGGGAACCCTGACCAGGGCAGACTATTGCAAGCACGATACCCACCTTTCCAAAGATTGCGCTCTTTCATCGGTGTTTGCGTACACCAAGCTCGTGAGGCGCTTTTGTAGGAAGTCTACAATGCCGTGGCGTTAGGGCCGCGTCGCGTTCCGCTCGATGACAGGGACCGGCGGCGGGGCGAGCCGCCCGACCACCAACGCAGTCTGGAGCACAAAGGCTTCCCGGGGGATGAGGGGATCCCAGCCCGTGACGTCGCAGACGCGGCGTAACCGGTAGCGAACGGTGTTCGCATGAACGAACAATTCGCGGGCCGTGGCTTCGAGAGAATGGCCCAGTTGCAGGTAGCTGCTGAGGGTATCCGCCAAGCCGTTGGAGGCCGCGAGTAGGGGGCGGTAAATGTTCTTCACCAGCGCGCGCCGGGCCGTCTCGTCGCCGGAAATCACGCGCTCGGGCCACAAGTCATCGGCGGCAACCGGCCGCGGCGCGCCGGGCCAAGCCTTGGCAGCAGCTAATCCGGCGAAGGCCGCCTGGGCGGAGTTGGTCGCCTCCAGCAGGGAGGCAGCCAGCGGTCCGTACACCACGGGACCGGGCGCAAACAGGTCGCCAAGACGCAGGTAGGCCGTGTCCTGGTCCGCCACGCCGCCGAGTACCAGAATCAGCCTTTCGCCCTGAATTCCGACCAGCGCGTCTTCGGCAAACCGGCTCGCGGCCCGGCGCAGGTCGGAGACGAAGCCTGCGGTGGTTTCCGACGGTGAGGTGCCCACCATGACGGTGAAGCGGCTCTGCGATTTCCAGCCCAGGGCGGCCATCCGGGACCGCAGGGAATCCGTGTCTTCGCCGCGCAAAATGGCGTCCACGACCAGCGCTTCCAAGCGGGTGTCCCACGAGCCCCGGCTCTCGGCCGCCCGGGCGTAGACGTCGGCGGCTGCGAATGCCACCTCGCGGGAATAGCGCAGCACAGCTTCGCGCAGCGCTCCCTGTTCGGCTTTGGGGGCAATTTCGGGCACCTGATCCTCCACCACCTGCACCACGGTTCGGATCAGCTGCAGTGCCCGCTGCAGGCTGATTGAGCGGGTGAGTTCGGTGGGGGCGGTGCCAAAGACATCGGAGAGGACCCACGACGGAGACGATGGCCGCTGGTACCACGAAACGAAGGCATTGATGCCGTTTTGTGCAACCATTCCCAATGCGGAGCGTTCATCCGCGCTGAGCCGGCGGTACCAAGGCAGCGAGGATTCCAGTTCCTTCAAGGTGGCGGTGGATAACCGTCCCACGTTGGCGCGCAGCCGCTGCAGCGTCAGAGCCTGCGCGTCCGCAGCCGTAACCGAGGCTTCCGAAGGATCTGCGGGGGTACGGGGGGTCTGAGCCATTCTTCGAGCATACGGCCAGCCTCCATGGATGCCGCATTTGTACGATCACTACAATTTGTACGATGGCTACAAAGGGTTGGCCCGCTCTGGGGCGGGACCGGTCACGAAAACTCAGGCTGACCCGCGAGGACCATGTTGCGCAACATGGTCCTCGCGGGCCAGCCTCCGTTGTCAGTGAAGCTGAGCGCGTCACAGCCTCTCCAACTGACGCTGGCGCGTCAGCCGGAGCCTCTGGCTGCTAGCTGTCGCCGCCGGTGACGCCGGTGGTGCCGGCATTGACATCCAGCAGCTTATATTTCTCGATTGCCTGCGCCGGTGTCTGCCAATCGACCTCGCCGCGGCGGGCGAGCATCTCCAGCGCCCGGACCACTATCGAGTGCGAGTCGATCTTGAAGAATCGGCGTGCTGCGGCCCGCGTATCGGAGAAACCAAACCCGTCGGCCCCCAAGGTGGCGAATTCATTAGGCACAAACTGCCGGATCTGGTCCGGCACCGCCTTCATGTAGTCGCTGACAGCCACGATAGGCCCGGTGGCTCCGGCGAGCTGCTCGGTCACGAACGGCGTGCGGGCATTGGTGCCGGGATTAAGGAACTGCTCTTCCTCCGCGGCCAGCGCGTCGCGGCGCAGCTCGGTCCAGGACGTCACGGACCAGACATCGGCCGAAACTCCCCAGTCATCGGCGAGGATCTGCTGTGCTTCCAAGGCCCACGGTACGGAAACACCGGAAGCCAGCAGCTGGGCGCGCGGCCCGTCCACCTTTGCGGGGGCCAGCAGGTAAATCCCCTTGATGATTCCCTCCACGTCCATGTCCTCCGGCGCGGGCGGCTGGATGATCGGCTCGTTGTAGACAGTGATGTAATACATCACGTTCCGCGACGAGTCGCCGGATGCCGGCCCCTTGCCGTACATCCGCTCCAAGCCATCGCGCATGATGACACCGATTTCGTACCCGTAGGCCGGGTCATAGGTCACCACTGCCGGGTTCGTGGAGGCCAGCAGCGGGGAATGCCCGTCCGCGTGCTGCAGACCTTCACCGGTGAGCGTGGTCCGGCCGGCGGTGGCGCCGATGATGAATCCGCGCGTCATCTGGTCCGCCGCCGCCCACAGGGAATCCCCGGTGCGCTGGAAGCCGAACATGGAGTAGAAGACGTAAACCGGGATCAGCGCCTCGCCGTGCGTGGCGTAGGACGTGCCCGCAGCGGTGAAAGCAGCCACGGAGCCGGCCTCGTTGATGCCGGCATGCACAATCTGGCCGGAGATGGATTCCTTGTACGCCAGTATCAGGTCGCGGTCCACAGACAGGTAGTTCTGGCCGTTCGGATTGTAGATCTTCGCCGTCGGGAAGAACGCATCGATGCCGAAGGTCCGAGCCTCATCGGGAATGATCGGCACAATCCGGGCGCCGAATTCCTTATCCCGCATCAGTTCCTTGAGCAGACGCACGAAGGCCATCGTGGTGGCGGCATGTTGCTTCCCGGAACCGCGGTTGGCCACCTCATAGGTCTTCTCACCTGGCAGTGCAACCTCGGAATGCTCGGTGCGCCGCTCGGGCACGAAACCCCCCAGCTGGGCGCGGCGGTCCATCAGGTACTTGATCTCCGGCGCATCCATCCCCGGGTGGTAGTACGGAGGACGGTACAGGTCCTTTTCCAGCTCTGCATCGGTAATCGGGATACGCAAGTGGTCACGGAAATTCTTCAGATCCGGCATGGTGAGTTTTTTCATCTGGTGCGTGGCGTTGCGGGCCTCAAAGTGGGTGCCCAGACCGTAGCCCTTGACCGTGTGGGCCAGAATCACCGTCGGCTTGCCCTTGAACTCTGTGGCCGCCTTGTAGGCTGCGTAAACCTTGCGGTAATCGTGGCCGCCGCGCTTGAGGTTCCACACCTCATCATCGGTCAGATCGGCGACCAATTCCTTCGTCTGCGGTGTCTGGCCGAAGAAGTGCTCGCGCACAAACCCGCCGGACTCGCCCTTGTAGGTCTGGTAGTCGCCGTCGACGGTGGTGTTCATGACCTTCACCAGGGAGCCGTCTTCGTCCTTGGCCAGCAGGTCGTCCCACTCGCGGCCCCAGACCACCTTGATGACGTTCCAGCCCGCCCCGCGGAAGAACGCCTCGAGCTCCTGCATGATCTTGCCGTTACCGCGGACCGGTCCGTCCAGGCGCTGGAGGTTGCAGTTGATCACAAAGTTCAGGTTGTCGAGCTTGTCGTTGGCCGCGAGCTGGAGCAGCCCGCGGCTCTCGGGCTCGTCCATTTCGCCGTCGCCCAGGAACGCCCAGACCTGCTGGTCCGAGGTGTCCTTGATGCCGCGGTTGTGCAGGTAGCGGTTGGACTGCGCTTGGTAGATCGCGTTCATCGGGCCGATCCCCATCGAGACCGTGGGGAACTCCCAGAACTCGGGCATCAGCCGCGGGTGCGGATAGGAGGAAAGCGCGTGGCCTTCCTTGGACTTTTCCTGCCGGAACCCGTCCAGGTCCTCTTCGCTCAACCGGCCTTCCATGAAGGCGCGGGCATACATGCCGGGGGAGGCGTGGCCCTGGAAGAAGATCTGGTCTCCGCCGCCCGGGTGGTCCTTCCCGCGGAAGAAATGGTTGAAACCTACCTCGTAGAGAGTTGCGGCGCCGGCATAGGTGGAGATGTGCCCGCCCACGCCGATGTCCGGACGCTGCGCCCGGTGCACCATAATGGCGGCATTCCAGCGCAGCCAGGCCCGGTATTTGCGCTCTATTTCTTCGTTGCCGGGGAACTCCGGCTCCTGGTCCGCCGGGATGGTGTTGACATAGTCCGTGGTCGTCACCATCGGTACGCCCACGCTCTGCGCACCGGCCCGCTGGAGCAGACTGCGCATAATGAACTGAGCCCGTTCGGTGCCCTGTTCCTGGATCAGTGAGTCCAGCGACTCGATCCATTCCGCGGTCTCTTCAGGGTCCCTGTCGGGAAGCTGGTGGGTTAACCCGCTCAGGATGTGGGAGTTCTCTTCGCCTGCGGCCACGTCAGACCTCTCTTAAAGACAGTTATTCCGGCCCTCAGCTGTGGCTGCGGGCGCACACCGAACACTCTAGTCCGGGTTGGACCAGAGTGAGTAGCCGGTGTGCCGTCGTCAGGCGCCGGCCCCTCACCTCCGTCGCACCTTGAGGACTCGCACCTTGAGGACCCGTAGCATGAGGAGCAGTATGGCGGCGCCGACTTGTTGCCGACTGCTTTAGGGTGTTGGCTGGAGTAAGGCACGTCACTGCGGAGCCGGGTCCGAAGGTTCTCATAACCGTCCGGGTCGGGTTGTGTGTGAGTACCTGATGGCAAGAGCAGTTCGTAAAGACCCCACAATCTGTAAGACAATCTGTAAAATAGACATTTAGAACACACCATCAACGAAGCGCTGATGCGTTTCAAGCAGGAGGAACAACGTGAGCGAGGCCGACGCCGGCACTGTAGTTAATGTGGCGGGCAAATTGGGTTTCAAGGATGGCGATCTGATCCAGGAACTCGGGTACGACGACGACGTTGATTTTGCTCTGCGCGACAGTGTTGAAGAACTGGTCGGGTCCGAGTTGCTGACCGAGGAGGACCATGACGTCGTTGATTCCGTGCTCCTGTGGTGGCGGGCCGACGACGGCGATTTGGTCGACGCGCTAGTCGACTCGCTGACCACCTTGGATGAGGGTGGAATTGTGTGGGTGCTGACCCCGAAAAACGGTCGCGTCGGGTACGTCCCGCCGGCCGAGATCCAGGAGGCCGCGCCTACGGCCGGTCTACATTCCACCACGACGGTCGGCGTTTCCACTGACTGGGCCGCAACAAGGCTCGCCCCGCGCAAGAAGCAATGACGGGAGCCGTGAGGGCGGCTTCACCGGGAGACGGGACGATGCCCACGGCATTCGGGACACCGGTCATCGGTGAACCAGCTCCGGGTTTCGAGCTTTCCAACCAGTTCGGTGAGCGGATCTCGCTTGCGTCGTTGCGCGGCGGCAACGTCGTCGTCGTTTTTTATCCTTTTGCGTTTTCCGGGATTTGCACCGGCGAAATGTGCGAACTCCGGGACAATCCGGGCGACTTTGCCACCGCCCGTGCCCGTGTTCTGGCCATCTCTGTGGACAGCAAATACGCGCTGCGTGCCTATGCCGAGGCCGAAGGACTTGAGTTCGACCTGCTGGCTGATTTCTGGCCGCACGGCGAAACAGCACGCCGCTATGGCGTCTTTGACGCAGATCGGGGCATAGCGGGGCGGGGGACCTTTGTCATCGACGCCAATGGTATTCTGCGTGATACCTTCAGCACCGCCGCCGGCCGGGCACGGTCACTGGACCGGTACCGCAAGGCTCTCGCGGAACTTTAGAATCGGGGCTTGTGCGCATGGATGAGACCACGGATCGGCCACCGGTCGGAATCGGCATGACGGGCTTTGCAAGTTCCCCGCCACTGGCCGGCAGCCTCGAGCCATCCGCAGAGGAGCTCCCGGTGCTGGCCCGGATCGCGGGACTGCTGCAGGATGCAAAACTGGCAATTTTAACAGGTGCAGGGCTCAGCACCGATTCCGGTGTTCCGGATTATCGCGGTCCCGGTTCTGTTCCGCGGACGCCCATGACCTACCAGGAGTTCGTCGGGGACGGCGTCCTGCGGCAAAGGTACTGGGCCAGAAATCACCTTGGCTGGCGGCACCTGCGCCACGCAGACCCGAACGCCGGGCATTATGCGCTGGCGGCTCTGGAACGCCATGGCCTGACCAGCGGGATCATCACGCAGAACGTCGACCGGCTGCACGAAAGCGCCGGCGCGGTGAACGTGGTGGATCTGCACGGGCGTTTCGACCGCGTTGTTTGCCTGAACTGCCGCCGTGTCATCAGCCGCAGCCACCTTGCTGACGAGCTCGAGAGCCTTAACCCCGGGTTCGTGGAGCTCGTCGAAGCCGCAGGGCCGATTGCGGCAGCTCCGGATGCTGACGCCGCACTGGTGCAGGAAGAACAGATAGCGCGATTCATCATTGCGGAATGTGAAGCATGCGCCGGCATGCTCAAGCCGGATTTTGTCTTCTTCGGCGAGAACGTCCCTAAAGACCGCGTTGACCGCTCCTACGCTATGGTGGATGCCGCCGATGCCCTGCTGGTGGCCGGCTCGTCCCTGACGGTCATGAGCGGGCTGCGGTTTCCGAGGTACGCCAAAAAATGCGGTAAACCTGTGGTCATTATTAACCGTGGGCCGACCCGCGGGGATGACACCGCCAGCATCAAATTGGACGCCGGCGTGAGCCCCGGCCTGCGGTACCTGGCCGCGCGGTTACCCACCGGCGCCAAATCCGGGGGCTAGGCTCTTCGGGTTGCGTCGGTTAGCACCAAAAGCAAAGTTTCAGGTACAGTTATTCCTCGTTGGCTGACGCAGGAAATCCACATCAAATGGATCGCGACGGTACAAAGGGGCCTTTAGCTCAGCTGGTAGAGCGCCACGTTTACACCGTGGATGTCATCGGTTCGATCCCGGTAGGGCCCACCGTGAAATCCCCTGATCGACGGAGACGTTGATCAGGGGATTTCTTTTTGTCCGATGAGGGGCTGTACATGCTGCGGGGCTGCCCGATTCTGGCGGTGCCCACGCGGCGCCGGGGTCCGCTCAGCTACCCTACGAGTCCGCAGCGCCAGTCATAGTGTCATCATCCTCGGGGCTTTCGAACGTCAGCAGGTCCAGTCCTATCCACCGGCTGACCATGCGCAGGAGCTTTCGCATACCTCACAGTAAGAGATTTTTCCGGAATTTTCACGATACCTTGCTGATTTTTCCCTGAGTGGGCTTCCGGCGGGTTAGTTGCAGAGCCGGATAGTCCTACGATGTCAGACCCTGCGCATAGCGTTCAGGACTATGGAACATGTAGTGGTGCGGACGACGGCGGCCGGGATGCCTTTAGCGGTTCAGCGGGCCGGACGCGAGTGGCTGATAGGTGCGGAGCCGGTGCGCTGGTATGAGCGGGTGAGCTGGTGGGAAAGCCAGCGACGAATGCCCAAGGGCCTCAGCCGGATGGATGTGGAGGTATGGCGCGTGCAGGCACGGCTGGGCAGGAACGCACGCAGTGAGCTCACCACGATGGAGCTGCTGCGGGACCAACAGGGAGGGGGGTGGAAGCTGCGGTTGGCGTCGGCGGCCTGAACCGCAGCTGAATCACGCCGGAGCCGTCCGCCGTTGCAGACAAACGCACCCCGGCGCGCTGGCGGACGAGGACTTAAAGTGGAGAGCCCTCCGCTGCGGCTATTGGGGGATGCAGCAGTGGAGGGCCTGGGATCAAATATACATGGCTGTGGGTGGAAAAGTAAAAGGGAGGTTCTACCTCCTCGGCAGCCGGTATGAAGGCGGGGTGACACGGCGCTGTGGGCGGCGTCAATTGCGCTACCGCGGTCGAACCGGTGAGCCGGCAAGGATCCGGTTTTTCGTTCGGGCGACAACTGCGCGGTGGGCAAGGCCCGGTCGCCCGCCTGCATCAGCATGACATTGCCGGGATGTGTCCCAGTGAACTGCAGTTGCCGGCGATGACTCCCCAGCCCCTGCGGACCGCAGAGTTGTGACAAATTTCAGTGCTGTTAATAAGTGCTGTCAATAGAAGTGCAGCGGGTCCACCTGGTGCGGCAGTTCTCCGCCGGCCAGGAAAATCCGCAGATTGTCGGTGAAGCGTTCGGCAATCAGCCGATTCTCCGCCGTGCTGAGCGCCGAGGTATGCGGCGATACTAAAATGTTCGGATGTTCCCAGAGGGGGCTGCCGGCAGGCAAGGGCTCGACGGCGAACACGTCCAGGCACGCGTAGGAGACCCGACCATTGTCCAGCGCTTCCAGCAGGGCATCCTCATCGACCACCGAGCCGCGTCCGACGTTGACGAACACAGTGCCCGGTTTCATGGCGCCGAAGATCCTGCGGCTGAACAGTCTCTCTGTGTTCGAGGTGCCTGGCAGCGTGTTGACCACAGCGTCCGCGGAGGCGAGCAGTTCCGGAAGACCGTTGTTATCCGCCACCGGTTCGATGCCTTCCAGCGGTTCCACCGAGCGTTTGGTGCCGCTGACAGTCATCCCCAAGGCACGGGCCAGCCGCGCGGTCTCCACGCCAATTTCACCGAGACCGGCAATAACAAGCCGGGAACCGTTGACAAGTCTGGTCGGCGTCCGCAGCGGCGGCCATCGTTTAGCCTGCTGGTCAGCTGCGAGCTCGCCGGTGCGCTTGAAACCATTGAGGATGCCCAGCATGGCAAATTCAGCCAGCGGCAGCGCATGCACGCCCGCTGAGGTGGTGATTTTGATTCGTTGCAGTGTCGTGGTGTCCAGCCCGGAGGCTTTGACCGCGCCGCCGGCTCCGGCGGCCATCGCCTGTACCCATTGCAGCCGCTGGTTGCCGTCCGCTATGGCCGCCAGGCCTGCGGGGCTCTCGTTCGGGAAGCCGTAGAGAACGTCGGCGGCCCGGAGCATGGCCCAATAGCGGCCCTCCTGCGCCGCGGTGCGTTGGAAAGCGGGGTCCCCACCATGATCCGCGGGGTACCGTTCCGGAGGTAACAATTCCGGTTCATACAACACGTTGACGCCGGGATGGACCGCTCGAATGCGGTCCACATACTCGGCCTCAAGGGGGACGGCAATGGCCACTGTCAGGTCTTTGGGGGGCATGGTGGTCATCATACTGAATCGTGGCCAGGATGTTGAAAAAATATGTTTCGTGTCCACGGCGTGCTGAGGGGAGCCCTGCGAGCGAAGTCCGCCAACCGCGGACCGAATTGCCGACCCCACCGCGGACCGTCACTTGGGCTTTGTCGATCTGGGCCTGATGGGTGCGCCGATGGCCGCCAGCCTGCTGCCGGCAGACTGGCAGATTTCGGCCTGGAACCGGCCCGAGCCGGCGTTGGTGGACTTTACCATCTTCATTGCCGAGGTCGCCGTCGGACCCCTTGCCTCTTGGCGCCCGGCTACCTGAACGCGGAACCGCTGTCGTCGTCATGAGCTGTGTTTTCTGGACGGCCATTGGTGAATTTAGCCGCGCTGTGCGCAGGGCCAGCTCTCGAGGTGGCCCGCAGTTCCGCGGTCTCCGGCAATGTGCTGCTGAAGTTCGGCCACTGATGGGACCGACCCGATACGTCACATTCGCACCTCGCAACGAGCAAGCCCTTCTGGCCGTGCGAACTCGCAGCTAGGCTGGGTGAAACACGCCCGCAATTAATTCTGGAGGATATATGTCTGCACAAATCGGCGTCACAGGCCTCGCCGTCATGGGCGCGAACCTGGCCCGGAACCTGGCCCGCAACGGGTTCACGGTCGCCCTGCACAACCGTTCCGTCGCGAAAACGGATGCGCTGCTGGAAAAGCATGGCGGTGACGGGGAGTTCATTCGGACCGAGACCCTGCAGGAATTGGTGGACTCGCTGGAGAAGCCGCGCCGGGTGCTCATCATGGTCAAGGCGGGTGCTCCCGTGGATTCCGTCATCGATCAGCTGGTGCCGCTGCTCGAGCCCGGGGACATCGTCATCGACGGCGGAAACTCGCATTTCCAGGACACCCGCCGCCGCGAAGCCGCGTTGGCGAAGAAGGATCTGCACTTTGTCGGCATCGGGGTCTCCGGTGGTGAGGAGGGCGCGTTGAATGGCCCGTCCATCATGCCGGGAGGTTCGAAGGAGTCGTACGCCGCCTTGGGCCCGCTGCTGGAGAAAATCTCCGCCCATGTGGACGGCAAACCTTGCTGTGCCTGGATCGGCACCGACGGCGCAGGGCACTTCGTGAAGATGGTGCATAACGGCATTGAATATGCGGACATGCAGGTTATCGGCGAGGCTTTCGACCTGCTGCGCTCCGGAGCAGGCATCGAGCCGGCCGAGCAGGCCAAAATCTTCAGCGAGTGGAACCAAACCGAGCTGGCGTCCTTTCTGATTGAAATTACAGCGGAGGTCCTCGGCCATACGGACGCGCGGACCGGCAAGCCGTTTGTCGACGTCGTCGTTGACGCTGCAGGCCAGAAGGGTACCGGACGCTGGACCGTCATTTCCGCACTCGAACTTGGGTCGCCGACGTCGGGTATTGCAGAATCGGTCTTTGCCCGCGCCCTGTCCTCGCAGGCGGCACAGCGGGCGGAAGCTCAGGAGAAGCTGGCCGGCCACGAGGAAAAAATTGCCGTGGGCCAGGGCTTCGTCGACGATGTCCGGCAGGCATTGTTCGCGTCCAAGCTGGTCAGCTACGCGCAGGGACTGGACATGCTCACGGGTGCCGCCAAGGAATACAGCTGGGATCTGCGGCTGGACGAAATTGCCGGTCTCTGGCGCGGCGGCTGCATTATCCGCGCCGAGCTGCTCAAGGACATCACGAAGGCCTATTCGGTCCAGGAGAAGCCCGCCAACCTGCTGTTCGCCCCGGCCTTCAGCGACGCCATTGCGGGCGCACTGCCGGCCTGGCGCCGCGTCGTTGCTACCGCTGTGCAGCTGGGCATTCCGGTCCCCGTGTTCTCCTCCTCGCTTGCCTACTACGACGGGCTGCGGCGTAAGCGGCTGCCGGCGGCACTGACGCAGGGGCTCCGGGATTTGTTTGGCGCCCACACTTACCACCGGGTGGACGAGGACGGCACCTTCCATACGCTCTGGGGCGAGGACAAGTCCGAGATCGCTGCGGTGGACACGCACTAACTCCAGACGCCGATTGACATGGCGGCGGGCGCCCATGGTTTCCACAACATGGGCGCCCGCTGCGTTATCAGGGAGGGAAACCTCGCAAGACGCCGGTAACGGGTGCGGGGAAGTGGAGGCGGCCGTTTACCTCTGCGTAAGCGACCTGAGGGACTCGCTCAGCCCGGATTATCGGTCGTGGACGTTCTGCGCAGCTACGGCATCAGATCCACATGGCCGGATCGATATACTCGGCCGGGTCCACCGCGGGTGCCGTTTCCCGCGCGGCGTCGCGGTGCCGCCATCTGGCCGGGATGCCGGTAAGGATGGAATCCTCCGGTGCGTCCTTAACGACGACGGCGTTCGCACCGATGGCGCTGCCCGCACCGATGGTAATGGGACCCAGAACCTTGGCGCCGGAACCGATGGTAACCCGGTCCCCGATGGTGGGATGCCGCTTGACCTTCGCCAATGATCTTCCACCCAGGGTGACCCCGTGGTAAATCATCACGTCGTCCCCAATCTGGGACGTTTCACCGATGACCACACCCATGCCGTGGTCAATGAAGAACCGCCGGCCCACGGTGGCTCCCGGATGGATCTCGATGCCGGTGGCAAAGCGGGCGAACTGGGACAGCAGTCGGGCCGGAAACCGCAGCGATGGGTGTTGCCACATGTGATGCGTCAGTCGGTGAATCCAGATCGCATGCAGCCCGGAGTAGACAAAGAAGTTCTCGAAAGAACCCCGGGCGGCCGGGTCATGCGACCGGGCGGCTTGGAGGTCCTCGCGCAACCGGGTCGCGGCCCCCATGATCACGGTCACGGGATTCCTTCGGTCGTGGCCTTGGAGCGCGGCAGCGGCATTCACCCGGGTCAGCCCCGGATGTCGTCGTACAGGACGGTGGAGATGTAGCGCTCGCCGAAGTCCGGAACCACGGCAACAATCAGTTTTCCGGCATTCTCTGGACGCTTGGCCAGCTCAAGGGCTCCCCATACCGCGGCACCGGCGGAGATGCCGCCCAGAATGCCCTCACGTGTGCCCAGGGCGCGGGCCACCCGGACGGAGTCCTCGATCGTGGCATCCAGCACCTCGTCATAGACCTCCCGGTCCAGCACCTCGGGAATAAAGTTTGCGCCCAGGCCCTGGATCTTGTGCGGTCCGGGGGCACCACCGTTGAGGATGGCAGAGTCTTTCGGTTCCACGGCAACGATCTGGACGGACGGCTTGCGGCCCTTGAGGACCTGTCCCACGCCGGTAATGGTCCCCCCGGTGCCGATCCCGGCGACAAAGATGTCCACGGCGCCGTTGGTGTCCTCCCAGATTTCCTCCGCCGTGGTGGTCCGGTGAATCTGCGCATTGGCGGGGTTGGCAAACTGCTGGGCCCAGATGGAGTTCTCGGTGGTGGCCACGATTTCCCTGGCCTTGTCAACGGCACCCCGCATGCCTTCCGAACCCGGCGTGAGCACAATTTCGGCGCCAAAAGCCCGCAGCATCACCCGGCGCTCGGTGGACATGGTTTCCGGCATGGTCAGAATGACCTTGTAGCCCCGGGCTGCGCCCACCATGGCCAGGGCTATTCCGGTATTCCCCGAGGTGCCTTCCACAATCGTGCCGCCCGGCTTTAACTCCCCGGCTTTTTCGGCCGCATCAACAATCGCCACCCCGATCCGGTCTTTGACGCTGTTGGCCGGGTTGTAGAATTCCAGCTTCACCGCGACCGTGGCGTCCAGTCCCTCGGTCAGACGGTTCAGCCGCACCAGCGGTGTGCCGCCAACCAGCTCGGTGATGTCGTCGTAAATGCGGCCCATTTGATTTATACCTTTTCTCTAAATTCTTTACAGCGGATTTTGCCGGCGAAATTTTCGGCAGCAAAAAACCGCATACCAATATTAGCCTACGGAATGCGTGCTCTTGGGCCTATGCAGCAAGCCACGCGGAGTAATATTTCCGGGCCTTAGCCAGCTTCGGATTGATGATCACTTGGCAATAGCCCTGCTCCGGGTGCTTCGCGTAGAAGTTCTGGTGTTCCTCTTCCGCAGTGTAGAACTCGGGAAGCCTGGTGACGACCGTGACAATCGGCTTGTCCCAATGCGGCTGATTCCTCTCAATGGCGGCACGGAAGGCCTCTTCCTGCGCCGCGTCTGTGTAGAACATCGAGGAACGATACTGCGTGCCGACGTCGTACCCCTGCCGGTTCAGCGTGGTCGGATCGTGGGAGACAAAAAACATATCGAGGATTACGTCCCCGCCAATGATGCTCTCGTCAAAAGTCACCGCAACCACCTCGGCGTGGCCTGTCGTTCCGTTACAGACGTCGTAATAATCGGGGTGGCGTACATGGCCACCGGTATAGCCGGAGACCACCTCCGTGACACCACGGGTCTGCTGATACAAAGCGTCCAAACACCAGAAACAACCTCCACCGAGCACAAATGTCTTCATACCTGTATCAATGTCCGGGAGTACAAGATGATTCCCCGACGGTGAAATTGACTGTTGCGTCCGGGCGCCCAAGACCCGGCGGGAAGCTTTTGTTAGACAATGGAAGCCGGA
The DNA here is from genome assembly GCF_026627425.1 of Arthrobacter endolithicus. Lineage (GTDB taxonomy): Bacteria > Actinomycetota > Actinomycetes > Actinomycetales > Micrococcaceae > Arthrobacter_M. The sequence goes on along the minus strand of NZ_JAPNLH010000022.1, from coordinate 26,544 downwards.
CCCAGGGAGGAAATGGGATGCATGGAACCGAAGGATAAGGCGGACGACGGCGGCAGGCACGTCGGCGGGGACGTTCAGCAGGCCCAGGCGCAGGGAGCGCCGGGCCGGCCCACCCTCGCGGAGGTGCTGCTGGCCGCGGAAGAGCTCTGGCCGGAGTCCCTCGCCCAGGAGTGGGACGCCGTCGGCCTGGTAGCAGGGCGCCCCGACGCGAAGGTGCAGCGGATCATGTTTGCCGTTGACCCGACCTTGGAAGTTATCGAGGAAGCTCTGGATTGGGGTGCGCAGCTGCTCATCACACACCACCCGTTGCTGCTCAAGGGCGTCACCTCGATCGCAGCCAACACTGGCAAGGGCCAAGCGGTGCACCGGTTGATCGAGGGCGGCTGTGCGCTGCTCACGGTGCACACCAACGGCGACAGTGCCGTCGGCGGCGTATCGGATGTGCTCGCCGATGCCTTGGGCCTGACCGATGTATCGCCGCTGAGCCCGGCCCCTCTCGGGCTGCCCGAGGAAGGCATCGGCCGGGTTGGGCAGCTGCCCGCAGTAATGAGTCTGGGAGATTTCGCTGAGCGTGTCTTCGGGGTGCTCCCGTCCGTCGCCGGGGGAGTTCGCGTGGCGGGAGATCGGCAGGGCCTGGTGCGTCGGGTTGCCGTGTGCGGTGGGGCCGGTGACAGTCTCTTCGATGCGGTCCGGGCCAGCGGAGCAGATGTTTATGTTACCGCGGATCTGCGCCATCATCCCGCCTCGGAAGCGCGGGAATCCGCCGTCAACGGGCGCCCCTATTTGGTTGACTTGTCACACTTCGCCAGTGAATGGCTATGGCTCCCGGCCGCAGCCCAGGCGCTGGGCAACGTCCTCACGGATCAGGGGTTCGACGTCGAACTTGCCGTCAGTCAGACCAATACCGACCCGTGGGATTTCATCCTGACACCCGGGCTGGGACGCGGCGGCCAGGGATAGACGTAATCTAGGACGTAGACGGGCGGACGCGTTTTGGCGGACGCCGGCACACCGAGAGGATTTCGATGGCGAAGGCAGCACCCGCGGAGCAGTTACGTTTGCTGGATTTGCAGGCACTGGACGCGAGAATCAAACAGCTGGACACCCGCGCCAAAGTGCTGCGCGAGGATCCACGCCTGACGGACCTGCACGCCGGGCTGGCCGTCGCGCAAAGCGATCTGGTGGTGCTGACCACCGAGGCCGCCGACCTTGCGCGCGAACTGACCCGGGCGGAGACGGACGTGGAGCAGGTTGCCACCCGGATGAGCCGGGACGAGGCCAGACTCAACAGCGGCACCGGGCTTTCCAAGGACCTGGTGGCTCTGCAAAAGGAACTCGAGTCGCTGGCCAGACGGCGTTCCACTTTGGAAGATGTCGAACTTGAACTTATGGAACGGCTGGAGAGCGCGTCGGCCCGCGCCGCCAAGCAGCAAGGTGTGGTGGATGACATCAGCGGATCGCTGGGGGAGATTCGGGACGAGGTTGATGCGCGGTTAACGGAGGTTTCCACGGACCGGGAAGCCGTCGTCCGGGATCGGAGCGCCCTTGCGGCATCCTTCGACGCCGCACTCTTGGCGGTCTACGAGCGTGCCCTGACTAAACGTGGGATAGGCGCCGCCCGCCTTTTCCACGGCACGTCGGAAGGCTCCGGCATGCAGCTGAGTCCCGGAGATCTTGCGGACATCCGCAAGGCGCCGGACGACGACGTCGTCATGTGTCCGGACGCGGGCTGCATCCTGGTCCGCAGCCCGGACTGGAACTGATCCGGCGGGACGGGCATTCCTAAGGGACCGGCGCTGCCCGGGAAAGCCGGCAGCCTGCATCATTTGGAAATCTGGGTGGCTGACTATGCACGGGCCAAGGCCTCGCTTAGCTGGATGTTGGAATGCGTCGGGTATTCGCTGTCGGAGGAGTGGGGCGCCGGTCCGTCGGGCGGTTCGTGGCAAGGGGAGCACGACTACATAGTGCTCGAATCCGGGCCAGACGTCGCGGCCCGGCTCCATGAGCGTCTGCGCCCCGGTCTGAACCATCTGGCCTTCAAGGCCGGGACCGTGGAGGACGTAGAGCAGCTGGCTGCGGCCGCGTAAGTCCGGAGGAACCTGCGCAGGGTCAGCGGGTGGGGTTGCGCAGGATGAGATTCAGCGCATGGGATTTCCGCTGCGTCCCGGGGACCAGTTCGGCCTGCCAGCGGTCGTGAAACTCCGGAGCAGACACGACCGTCAACAGCTGCTCGGGAGTTCGCGGGGATCTGCCGGGGCGCACCAGTAGCTCGCGGGCCAGCTCGCCGCGGGTGTGCTTGGCAAAATGTGACACCACGGTGCGCTTCCCGTCCCGCTCCTGGAACACATTCACGGTCACCGTCTGCGCGGCCGGGGGCGTCCAGGCCGCCGCATACGTGCTGGACCGGCAGTCAATCAGCAGCTGACCGGCGGTAAATTCCGTCATCGCAGCGGCCAGCCGTGGCCTCCAATACGCGGCCAGCCTGCCCAGACCCGGCAGACTTACGGCCATTGAAAGGCGGTACGCCGGGATCCGGTCTGCGAAGCCGATCACGCCCCACAGGCCGGACATCACGACGACAGACTCGTCCGCTTTCCGGCGCTGTGCCGCGGTCAGTGACCGGTAACCCAGGGCATCGTAGAGCACGCCGGAATACACCGAGTGAGCGGCCGCGGCGGGTTCGGTCCCCAGCCGGATGTTGCGGGCCACCTCAGCACCCAACGATGCCCCAACGCCTAGGTGCAGCAGTGCATTCTCCGTCGCCGAGACCTGGGCCAGGGCGTTCATCACCTCCGAGCGCGCAGCGTTCAGCACCGGGAAATGCAGCTCGTCAAGCCGGATGGCAGCGCCGGTGGTAACAGGAGTCTTGCCCTCGGAAGGCGGAAGCAGGATGCGCACCCGTTGAGCCTAGCGGCTTGGCAGGCCCCGGCCGCACGGGGTGATCCTGCACACTTTCGCCGCTCCCGCGGGTTTGGCCGCGACCATCTCGTTTAGAATGATTAGTAGATCGGGCGGCCCGCAGGACTTGCCGCCCTTCAGAACCTGCGGATACCCGCGGGGTCAACTTCCCTGGAACGTACGGCAATCCGCGCCGCGTCCCAGGGTGCCGTGCTTCGCAGTATCGGAGCCCGGCGTGCGGCCGGCACCGAAGGCGTTTCCGGTTGGGACAGGAAAGGGAAGCTGTGAAGCAGATCGTCGATACAACTCTGGATGTTTGGATCAAGCGCGAGGCTTTGGCCGAGGACATGATCTCACTGATCGGCCGCTTGTACCGGGAAAACAACGTGGTCATTTCGGTCCATGGCCGCTCGCTGATCAACCAGTCCGCGATCAGCGTCCTTAAAGCCCACCGCTTCGCCCGCCATGTGGACGACGTGGAACTGCGCCCGGAGGAAACTCTGCCGCTGCTGCAGGCCCTCAGCGCACTCAAACTTGGCCCTGCGTCGATCAACTTGGCAAAGCTGAACCTGCTCTATGCCCAGGAGGGTGCCGGCCGGACGCGGGAGGAATTCCTGCGCACAGAACTGGCCGACGTCGTCGACCGCCAAGGCATTGACGAGCGCACCAGCACAGACGTCGTCCTGTATGGTTTTGGCCGGATCGGCCGGCTGTTGGCACGGATCCTGATCGAGCACGCCGGTGGCGGCGACGGACTCCGGCTGCGCGCCATTGTGGTCCGGCGCGGCTCGGACCAGGACCTGATCAAGCGTGCCAGCCTGCTGCGCCGCGACTCCGTGCACGGACCCTTCGTTGGCACCATCACCGTCGATGAGGAACAGAACACGATCCTGGCCAACGGCACCCTGATCCAGGTGATCTATTCGGACAATCCGGCCACTATCGATTACACCGCCTTCGGCATCCATGACGCGCTTGTGGTGGACAACACCGGCCGCTGGCGCGATGCCGAGGGGCTGTCCCAGCACCTGCTCAGCCGCGGCGCTGCCCGCGTGCTGCTCACCGCGCCCGGCAAGGGCGAGCTGAAAAACGTAGTGCACGGCATCAACCACGGGGTGATCAGCGCTGCGGATAAGATCATCACCGCCGCCTCCTGCACCACTAACGCCATTACCCCAGTGCTCAAGGCTGTCAATGATGAGTTCGGCATTGTGCACGGGCATGTGGAGACGGTGCACTCGTTCACCAATGACCAGAACCTGACGGATAATTTCCACAAGGGGGACCGCCGCGGCCGTTCCGCTGCACTGAACATGGTGTTGACCGAGACCGGTGCGGCCAAGGCCGTTGCCAAGGCGTTGCCGGAATTGGCCGGGAAACTGACCGGCAACTCGATCCGCGTCCCCACTCCGGATGTCTCGATGGCGATCCTGAACCTGACGCTGGAGCGCGGGACCAACAAGGAAGAAATCAACACCTACCTGCGCAATATGTCGCTGCACTCGGACCTGCACAAACAGATCGACTTCATCGATTCGCCCGAGGTAGTGTCCACGGACTTTGTTGGCTCGCGCCGGGCGGGAATCGTGGACGGTTTGGCCACGATCAGCACGGAGAAGCATCTGGTCCTGTACGTCTGGTACGACAACGAATTCGGCTACAGCTGCCAGGTGGTCCGGGTGATGGAGGAAATGGCCGGAGCGCATCCGCCGGCCTTCCCCGCAGTGGACCGCGCCCGACCCTTGGCTGGCTCCGTCCACTAGGCAAAGAGCCCGGGACGACGACGACGGCTGCGGCGGCAGCGTGCCGCCGACCCCTTGACGACGACGGCGGCAGCGTGCCGCCGTCGTCGTAAGCTTCGCAGTGCCGGCACGTCCGGTTGCGCAGGTGCCCGGCGTGCCCGGCGGGACAGTAGACTGTATAGCTGGATGGGTTGGCTAGGCGGCCGCGCGTCACGCAAGTGGCTCGAGGAACGTCCGGGCTCCGCAGGGCAAGGTGGTGGGTAACACCCACTCGGGGTAACCCGCAGGAAAGTGCCACAGAAAACAGACCGCCGGCCGGCAGCATGGAAACATGTGCGCAGGCAGGTAAGGGTGAAACGGTGGTGTAAGAGACCACCAGTTCCCTGGGCGACCAGGGAAGCTAGGTAAACCCCACCGGGAGCAAGGCCAGACAGGGCATGTTTGAGGGCTGCCCGCCCAAGTGTCCGGGTAGGCCGCTAGAGGGCGTCGGCAACGGCGTTCGTAGATGGATGGCCGCTACTCCCGCATCGGTAACGGCGCGGGATGACAGAACCCGGCGTATCGGCCAACCCATCCACCCCCCCCCGGACAATTTAGCGCGTATTGTCCGCACCGAATATCGGGAATGCGCTCCAGCGGGTCAAAACGCCCTCCCTGCGCAATTGGCACACTCCAGATGCGGGCTGTGGATACCTCCGGCGATGTCAGCGCTGTGGCTTAGTGTTGGTGTCAGACCAACACTTTACAGGCATGCAGGCAGCGGCGATGTCACCACGAATTAAGGTAGCGCGGTCCCCGCGACCGGCACGCGCTCCCTGGCGCAGCGCGGCTTGGGTTCGCTGGCGCACCCAGCGACGGCGACCACGCGCGCTTGCCGTTGCCGTGCCGGTGTTTGCGGCATTGGTGGCATTGCTTGCGGCCCTCTACGCCTGGGGACCGCTGAACCCGGTCTCCGCCGCACTCGCTGGTCAGGGTCCGTTGGTGCTGGAGCCGGGATGGGCAGGGTCGGGGAGCCCGGTGATTCGGGTGAAGCCGGCACTGGCGTTGAGCGTACTCGATGTCCTGCAGGTGCAGGGCCGGGCACCGCGGAACACCTATGATCGGCTCGCCTTCGGTGAACCATGGCTGGACATGGACCGCAATGGCTGCGATACGCGCAATGACATTCTGGCGCGGGATCTGACCCAAAAGCAGCTGGTCAAGGCGGCTGGATGCCAACTGGGCTCGGGCCAACTGGCGGATCCATATACGGGTCGAGAGCTGGATTTCAACAGAGGGCCGCACAGCAGTAAGGCCATCCAAATCGATCACGTGGTGGCGCTGGGTAATGCTTGGCAGACCGGCGCCCAGCAGCTCACGGACGAACAGCGGCAGAGCCTGGCCAATGATCCCCTGAACCTGCTGGCGGTGGATGGGCCAACCAACGTGCAAAAAGGCGACGGCGACGCTGCGACCTGGCTTCCCCCGAACAAAGAGTTCCGCTGCCGCTACATAGCCCGTCAGGTCTCGGTGAAGGCAGCCTATCGTCTGTGGGTGACACCAGCGGAGAAGGACGCGATGACGCGCGTCCTGACGTCCTGTCCACGACAGCCGACACTGGAGTCCGGCTATGTGCCCTAAGAGGCCGCTGTATGGCTTCTGGAAAGGCCAGTGGGGCAACCATTGGGACGACAGATGAAGACTGGCGGGAAGGCTGCGGCGGGGTGAAATGGCGGCGTGACAAAAACGGTGGGATGATGCCTGTATGAGCAAAATTCAGCACGTAGACCCCGTCAAGTCCGCCCAGGACAACTTGGATGAGGCCAATCGGCAGCTCACGCAGGCCCAGCGTGACTACACCAAGGGGACCATCGATCAGCGTAGGCTCACGCAGATCGAGGACCTCCGCACTACTGCGGCGCAGGATCTGCAGCGCGTGATGAAGGAGAACTAGGGCAGGGCGTCCGCAAGGCCAGCGTTCGCCTAAGGTACCTGGTAGCCCTGCATCGCGCTGCGGCTTTGCGTCCCGATCACCGCGAGCATCAGGTCGGGATTGTTTTTCTCTACCCGGCGGAGGGCCCAGACGTCGTTGAACAACGCCAAGTATTCGCCGTCGGAGCGGAGCAGGACCTCGGCACCGTGCACCAGACCGAGCGTCGCGACGGCATCCGCCGTGGTGAGCCGCGCCAGCGAGTAGGGGAGACGTTCGAACCGCATGGGCGCATTGAATTCGTTCGTCATTCGGTCCTCTACCACCTCAAACTGCATGGGGCCGACGGCGGCGAGAACCGGCGCCTGATCACCGCGTAGATCCGAACGCAGGACCTGAATGACACCCTCATGCTCGAGTTGGTCGATGCCGCGCCGAAACTGCTTGTACCGGCTCGGATCCTTGGACCGGGCGACCTGGAAATGTTCCGGGGCAAAGAGCGGGATGGCTGGGAACTCGACGGAATCTTCCAGGTAAAGGCTGTCTCCCACGCGTAGTGCGGAGGCATTAACGAGGCCGACGACATCCCCCGGGAACGCCTCGTCAATCACCTCGCGCTCGCGTCCGAAAACCTGCTGGGCGTATTTGGTCGCAAAGGACTTTCCGGTGCGGGACTGCGTCACGACCATGCCGCGTTCAAAGATCCCGGAACAGACCCGAACGAACGCCACGTGGTCCCGGTGCGCCTGGTTCATTCCGGCCTGGACCTTGAAGACGAAGCCGGAGAAGGCATCGGCTACCGGGCGAAGCTGGCCAGCAACGTCGGGGCGCGGCGCGGCCGGAGGAGCGAAGTCCACCAGTGTATCGAGCAGTTCCTTGACGCCGAAGTTCAGCGCAGCGGAGGAGAACAGGATGGGGGTGCCTTTGCCGGCATAGAAATTCTCCGGGTCAAAGGGCAGGTTCGAATCCTTGACCAGTCCGGCCTCGTCCACCGCGTCTGTCCAGACGTCCCCTTCACTGGCTGCGGCTTCTTCCGGAGTGTAGTACTCGGTCAAAGCGATGCTGGCGCCGCTGTTGTTGCGGGTGAAGCGGACAAAACGATCCCGCTGCAGGTCCCAGACTCCGCGGAAATCGCCGGCAATGCCGACGGCCCAGGTCAGCGGCATCGGCAGCAGGCCGGTGCGCTCGGTGATCTCGTCCATCAGCGCCAGGGTGTCCAGCCCGGGCCGGTCCCATTTGTTGATGACGGTAATAATGGGCAGACCACGTTGGCGGCACACCTCGAACAGCTTCATGGTCTGGGTTTCCAGCCCCTTGGCGGCGTCCACCAGCATGACGGCACAGTCGACGGCGGCAAGCACCCGGTAGGTGTCTTCGGAGAAATCCGCGTGGCCGGGTGTATCCAACAAGTTGATGACAGTGTCCCGGTAGGAGAACTGGAGGGCGGCCGAGCTGATCGAAATACCGCGGTCTTTTTCCATCTGCATCCAGTCGGAAATCGTATCCTTGCGGTTCGATTTTCCGTTGGTGGCTCCGGCCGTGCCGATCACCTTGGCGTGCAGGGCCAGGGCCTCGGTGAGCGTGGACTTTCCGGCATCCGGGTGGGAAATTACAGCGAAAGTGCGCCGACGTGCGGCCTGCCCGTTGATCTTAGCGGCGCGGATCTCATGGGCGCGGTCGGGGGAGATGACGTCTTGGGACACTGTGCTTCTTTCGCGGCTCGGTTGGTGTGGCAAGATGCCGCCCAAACAATCAAGTTTACCGCAGCCGGCATCGGCCGCTGGTGGGCGACGTCAGTCCGTCGTCAGGGCAGCTCCAGGTAGCCGAACCCGAGCTGCCAGCAGCCGCCGTCGTCGATCCTCTCCAGCACCATCCGCTGCAGCGAAGTGCGGCGCGGCAGCGAAGCCAGCTCCGGGTCACTGCTGCGCGTCCGGAAGGTGAAGTAGACAGCGTCAGTGGGCGCATCGAGCGGGTGACCGTACGGCGTAAATCGGTTGGCGAACCGGACAATGTTTGAGTCCGAGTCCAGATAGCCCGCAATATAGGGGTCGAGCAACCATGACGCGCAGTCGGCAATCCGCACGGGCTGATCCGGGAAGTGCCGGGTAAAGAACGGCCGGGCCAGGTCCAGACTGGCGTGCACGGTCTCCGGATCCAGGCCGCCGGATTCCGGAATGTGGATGCCCAGCCGCCAGTCGCCGGACTCTGCACCGGGAATCCCGCCTCCCGCGGCGGGCACCGCGCCGCGGTGCAGCAGGTACTGCAGGCGCCCTAGCTGGTAGAGGCGTCCGGTGAAGTGATGGATCAGCCAGGTGTGGGTATCCATGCCGAAGCGTCCGTGCACCCGGCGGTTGATCTCCAGATTGCGGCCCACATCGGCCAGCGTGGCACGGCTGACCTCATCCGCAATGCCGCGCTCGGCATGCCAGCACAGGAGCTCTGGGGTGAACCTGAGAAAGGCCTCGATCCAGTCTGTTTCATCGGCCTGCACCAGTACCGGCAGTTCGCTGACACCCGCGCAGAGGCTTGTACGCAGCGCGGCGATGACCTCGACGGCGGCCGGGCCCGGGGTGCCTTCCAGCAGCTGCACGCAGGCCGCGCGGTCCGCCGCCGCCACGGCCAGATAATCCAGGATCGGTTCGGTGGTCAGCAGCGCAGCGTCCATCATGGTCTCCAGCCTATCCGCCCGGTTCATTGACCGAGGCCTGACGCTGAAATGTCAGTGTCCGAACGGGTCCGGATCCACGCCGGGCAGCCAGCTCAGCCCCGGCACGCCCCAGCCCTGGTCCTTGGACAGCCGCCTGGCCTTGCGCCGGTAGCGGTCGGTGAGACGGTCCACGTAGAGCTTGCCGTCCAGGTGGTCGTATTCATGCTGCATGCAGCGGGCAAACCAGCCGGTGGCCTCGAATTCGAGCAGCGCCCCCTGAGCGTCGAAGCCGGTGAGCCGGGCCCATTCGGCCCGTTTGAGGGGGAAATGCTCGCCGGGGACGGACAGGCAGCCCTCGGTTTCCTCCTCCGGATCAGGGATTTTCCCGGAAATCTTGCCGAGCGAAATCGATGGGTTCACCAACACGCCGCGGTCGGGGACGCCGTCGTCGTTCTCCATCTGATAGGTGAAGATCCGCAGACCAACACCGATCTGCGGGGCGGCCAGGCCGACGCCGTTGGCAACGTCCATGGTCTCAAACATGTCCGCGATCAATCTCTGCAGCTCGCCGTCAAAAGTCCTGACCTCCTCCGCGCGACGATGCAGCACAGGTTCGCCCCAAATGGTGACGGGATGAACGGTCATTGGGCAATCCCGCGGCCAACGAGGTCGCGCATGATCTCGTTGGTCCCGCCGAAGATGGTCAGCAGCCGTGACGCCAGGAAGGCCTGCGCCACCGGGTATTCCAGAATGTAGCCGTAGCCGCCGTGCAGTTGCAGGCAGCGGTCCGTGATCGATTTGACCCGATCGCTGGCCCAGAGCTTCGCACGTGCCGCAGATGCCGCGTCCAGCTCGCCGTCGTTGAACGCCAGCATGGCCCGGTCCACGTAGCCCTCGGTGACTTCAACCTCGGTCAGGATGTCCGCCAGCACGAACCGGCTGTTCTGGAAGTCGATGATCCGCTCACCGAAGGCGTTGCGCTCCTTGGCGTAGGTTACGGTCGCTTCATAGACGGAACGGGCGACGGCGGCGGATGCCACCGCGATGGCCAGCCGTCCCTGCGGAAGCGCGGCGGCGGCGTACTCAAGGCCGTTGCCCAGCTCGCCGACCAGATCGGCATTCGGGACGCGGACGTTGTCGAAGAACAGCTCGGCCGTATCCGAGGCCTTCAGCCCCATCTTGTCCAGCTGCCTGCCGGTGCTGTAGCCGGCACCCTTGGCGACCATGAACAGCGAATAGGAGTCGTGGGCACCCCTGCCGGTGCCGCCGTCGGTCCGGGCCAGCACCAGTGCTGCGTCGCCGGAAATGCCGTTGCCAATGAAAGTCTTTTGACCCGAAATCAGCCAGTCATCCCCGTCCCGCACGGCTTTTGTGCGCACGCCGCGCAGATCCGAACCGGCGCCGGGCTCGGTCCAGCCTACCGACGTGACAATTTCCCCGGACACCATACCCGGCAGCCACCGGCCCTTCAGCTCCTCCGAGCCGAAGGCCAGCAGGTGCGGAAGGACCATGTCGTCGTGCAGATGAAAGGCCAGGCCGACGGCGAGATGGTTGGCTTTGGCGAACTCCTCGTCCAGAACGGCGCGGAAACGGTAGTCCGTCATGCCCATCCCGCCGAAGTCCTCGGGTACCGCCAGCCCCAGCAGCCCCTGTTCACCCGCAGCGGTCCACAGCTGGCGGGACATCATATGGTCCGCGTCCCACTGGGCGTAGTGCGGAGCAACCTCGCGGGCGTTGAACTCCTGCGCCACCTCGCGGAACAGCTCGTGGTCTTCCTCATAGAGTTTGCGCTGCATGCCGGAGGCTCCTGTCGGATATTGACGGAAGCTTCGCTTCCGTGCGGGTATTCTGATGTCCATTGAACATGACAAAGGCCGCACCGGATAATTCCAGGGCGGCCTTTGTCGATACTTTCCTTGGGGTGAGATACGGGGGTTGAACCCGCGACCTCCTGGACCACAACCAGGCGCTCTGCCAACTGAGCTAATCCCACCATGTGCCTCTACAGTTCCGGCGGACCGGAGCGGATAAGGCAACGGCAAATAGTCTACCTGCTCTTGAAGGGTGCTGGTGACACGGACCCGACGTCGGCACGCGTACATACCCTAAAAAGGCCGGATTTTCGGCGATTTTCGGGTGCGAAAAGTCCGAAAGTCATGCCTTGTCAGTCCCGGTATTGCTGCGAAATCCGTTTCGCGGTGGCAGAATCCGGGCCCGGGGCCGGGACAAAGACCGCCTCGCGGTAGTACTTGAGTTCGTTAATCGAGTCCTGGATGTCACCGAGCGCGCGGTGGCCGCCGGTCTTGGGCGGCGACTGAAAGTAGGCGCGGGCGTACCAGCGGCGGGAGAGTTCCTTGATGGTGGAAACGTCGATCACCCGGTAATGCAGATGTTCGACGACGGCAGGCATGTCGCGCGCGAGGAACATCCGGTCCGTTCCCACGGAGTTGCCGCCCAGCGGGGCCTTATTCGGTTCCGGAACGTACGTTTTGATGTACGCCAGGACCTGTTCCTGCGCTTCGTCCATGGACATGCCGTGCGGGAGCTCATCGAGCAGCTTCGAGGTGGTGTGCATGTCCCGGACAAAGTCACCCATTTGTGCCAGGGCCTCGGGCTCAGGGCGGATGATGATGTCCAATCCCTCGCCAAGAACGTTCAGCTCGGAGTCTGTTACCAGCACTGCAACTTCAATGAGGGCATCCGCCAGCAGATCCAGACCCGTCATCTCGCAGTCGATCCATACAATGCGTTCGTTAGTTATAGGCACCAGTCAAATGTACCGTCTGGGCGCTGCGGTCCTTTGGCCGGAAGGAGCAGGTCACGGTGCGTTTTATCCGGGGTGGGGCGACACCCCGGTGCTAAAATGGCTATGCAATTGACTCCACCCGAACTCCCTTCTACCAGCTGCGGACAATCGCCCTCGGGCACCAGAGGATTTTAGACAGATGACGGCAGGCGATTCGCGTATGGGCAGGGGCGGCCAGCCGACAGCCTTGCAGGCAGCTGCGGGCACCGCAGCTGGCGCGTCCAGCCCTGGGCCGAAGGCCTACGTCGCCACCGTCCAAGGGTTTATCGGGTCCCTGATGATGTTCGTTGGCTCCATCGGTGCCGGCTGGATCGCCAATGGATCACCGATGGTCCGCAACCCGGTGGTGATCGCTCTTCGCACCGAGGGCTGGGGGGTCACCACGTCCACCCTATTGCTCACGGTCGGAGCCATGTTGTTGATGCGCTCCTGGCTTCGGTTGGGTCAGCGGCTGCAGCATTGGGGGCCCGGTGCGTTGCGCTCGGTGGTCATAGCGGTCGGGGCGTGGTCCGCGCCGATGCTGTTCGCTGTTCCGATCTTTTCCCGCGACGTCTACGCCTATACGGGGCAGGGGAGGCTGATGTTGGAGAACCTGAACCCTTACACCACGGGGATCTCCACCCTCAGCAATTGGTTTGCCCTGGGTGCCGATCCGGCGTGGGCGGAAGCCAAGACCCCCTACGGGCCCTATTTCCTCTGGCTCGAGCGGGCCGTCGTGCAAATTACCGGGGCCCAGCCGGACTTCTCGGTTTTCCTGTTCCGCCTGCTGGCCGTGGCCGGCGTCGGCCTTTGCGTGTTGTATGTTCCCAAGCTGGCCCGGCTGCACGGGCTCAGCGGCGCCCGCGCCCTTTGGATATCGGTGGCGAATCCGCTTTTCTTGATCAGTTTCGTCGCTAGCGCACACAACGATGCGCTGATGGTGGGCCTCGCCGTCGCCGGTACCTACTTTGCTGCCACTAAACATCCCGGATGGGGGATTTTGCTGGTGACGGCCTCCATCGGTGTTAAACCGATAACGGTCTTGCTGCTGCCGTTCATCGGCCTTTTGTGGGCCGGTCCGGCCGCTTCGCTGGGCCGGAAGTTTTTCTATTGGGGCGCGACGGCGGCGATCAGCTTCGGGGTGCTGGCGCTCAGCGGCATTCCCTACAACCTCGGCCTCGGCTGGGTTTGGGCCATCCTGGATCCCACACCAGGTTTCACCGGGTACTCGCCGTCGGGCTTCCTTGGCCAACGGGTGGGTGAGCTGGCGAATCTGCTGGGGCTGCATGGCGGGATGCTGGCATCGCTGCTGCGGATGGTGCTTAAATGGGCAGGTGTGGGCTTGGTGGTCCTGCTGATGTTCCGCGGCGACTACGCAAAGCTCATCCGTCGGATGGCCCTGGCCTTCGCGGCCGTCGTGATGCTTTCCCCCATCATTCAGCCGTGGTACGTGCTATGGTTCATCCCTTTCCTGGCCGTCACCGGTATCCGCAACGACTGGCAGATCAAATCGCTCTACGTGGTCATCACGTTCTTTGTGGTGTTTGGTGCCCAGGACCAGCTCTCCGTCTGGTCCTTTGTCCGGCTTCCGGTCCATGCCTCGACGCTGGCATATGTGGTGGCACTGGCGTTCATCGTCTATCTGCTGTTCGTGGACGTACACACCAGAAAGCTCCTGCTGCACAGGGGCTTTCGGAGACTACTCCTCGGCCGGAAGGGGGCTGCGGGCCAAGCCGGGTACGGGACAGACATATCGGATGGGTGGGAGGCCGTGCCCGGGGAAGCACCGGCCACGGCGGCCATGGCTCTGGTTCCAGTCAAGGTTAGGCCCTCGGCGGAGGCGGGGGCCGGACCCGCCGCCGGCACGATGCCTCCGGCCGAGGCGGGGCACGCGGGCGGCACAACGCGGGACTGAGTAGGGCCGCTGTGGACCAGGACCCCTGCTGAAGCAGCAGCGCCAGTCCTCAGCTGGTGCGTCAGCAGGGGGCAGAGGGAACAACGAAGGCATCCCGATGGGCTCAGCCGGGGTCAGCCCGCGGGGGTGGAGACCGTTCCTGCTACGGGCCGGGGCCTGAGCGCCAGCTCCACCGTGCGTCGAATGGACCAGTACAGCAGAACCACCAGCAGCACATTGCGGGCCGTCAGCACCGCAGCCATGGCTGGATTCGCGTGGATCAGCGGAGTGTAAAACAGCGGATAAATCACGAATGTGGTGACGGCGATGGCCATCAGCAGTGCGGCGGGAACCTTCCACCGCTCCCAGTCATGCGTCAGCCCTGCGATGATGACCGGTGCCAGCCAGATGATGAACTGCGGTGAGCCCACCTTGTTGAAAACAATAAATGCGGAAGTCATCATCAGCGCACCCTCAAGGAACAGTTCCTCCCGTTCGGCGCCCTTGCGCAGCGCCCACACCATCAGCAGTGCCGCCACCATCGCCGCGAGCAGGAACAGCGGCTGCATCATCACGGCAGCGGTCGCCGCGCCGGGGCCGTAGACCTCGGTTGAATTGATGGCGAGATTGTCCGCTATTTTTGCGCCACCAATATGGAAAACGCTCAGCCAGACCCAGGGCGTAGAAAAGGTGGCTTCCAACTGCATCCCGCGTTCGCCCTGGTTGGTGAGGAAATCGAACAAATGCTTCCCGCCGCCGGCCAGGAAGGTGCCCAGTACCACTACGGCGCTGACCAGCGCTCCGGTGGCAAGGATCTTCACCCGCTTCCTGCTGACAATGACAATGGGTGCGATCACCGCCGCGGGCCAGACCTTGATCCAGGTGGCGATGCTGAGCAGGACGGTGGCCACCAGCGGCCTTTTGGCAGCGAAGAGCAGTGCCACCAGCACGATTGGGGCGGTAATACCCTCCACCCGGGCAAAGCTCAAATATCCCAGGAACACGGTGAATGCAAGCCACCACCAGGCTGGAGCAATGCCGCTGACCCGTCGCGTGCCGCGCGTCAGGTAGGCCATCGCCGCGGCATTGAGCACCGTAATGATGAGCATCCAGATCAGCAGGTAGACGTGTGGGCCGGCAATGTTGGCCAGGAAGATGGGAATCTGGGCCAGCACCGGGTAGACCCAAGGGCTGATGTTGCCTTCCAGGTCCGGCGGATTGAAGCCAGCCAGGGCCCACTGCCGGTACTGCTCCGTGTCGCTGAAGGTGGTGCCGTGGATAACGAATGACATCATCCAGGCAAGGAAATACAGATGGACCACGGCAAAACCCCACCAGACACTGGTAGGTCGTGCAAACCACGCCACCGCGGCCGGCGGCAGCAGTGCCGCGCGGAAACGAAGCAGCAGGGCAAAGAATTTTACCGAAATCTTAGAACTCCTTGACGGCGTCAACAGGTTTTTCGGCCCGTTTGCCCAGCACGTAGAGCCGACGGACGGACCAGCAGAACAGCACGACCAGCAGCACGTTCCGGATGGTCAGCACTAGCGCCATCACCGGGTTGTTGTGGCTCAACGCGTCATAAAACAACGGGTATACAAAGAAAGTGGCCACGGCAATGCCAATCAGCATGACGGCAGGCACGCGCCATTCCCTCCAGCAGTGCGCCAGCCCGACGGCGACGGCCGGAGCCAGCCAGACCATGAACTGAGGGGAGCCGACCTTATTAAAGACGACGAACGCCGTCGCCATTGTCAGTGAACCGGCCAGCAGCAGCTCGGTACGGTCCGCGCCGCCGCCCTGGGCACCATGGCGGTTGCCGTTATGCAGCGCCCAAAAGATCAGTCCGGCCACCAGGAGCGCGGCAACAATGAGCAGCGGCTGCATCAGGTAGGACATCAGGGCCGTCCCTGGCCCGTCGACCTGCATGGAGTTGATGTCCGTATTCATGTACATCCGTGTGCCGCCGGCGTTCAATACGGACAGCCAGAGCCATGGCGTGGTGAACGTCGCTTCCAGCTGCATGCCGCGGTCGCCTTGTTCGGTCAGGAAGTGGAACAGCTTCGGCAGGACGCCCAAGGACAGTGCCGCTGCCGCCACCAGGGCAGTGACCAGAATGCCGGCGGCCAGTACGCGAAGGCGCTCCTTCACGACCGTGAAAAGCGCCAGCACGACGGCGGCGGGCCAGACCTTGACCCAGGTCGCGATACTCAGCAGCACGGACGCCACGAACGGGTTGGCGACGCCGTAGACGAGCGCAATGAGCACGATCGGGGCCGTGAGACCGTCCACTCGGGCAAAGCCGAGCCAGCCCATCAGGAGAACGAAAACCAGCCACCACCAGGCAGCCGGGATGGCCCCTCGGTTCCTGCCCCAGCTGGTGAGCTTGCCCACCGCGAGTGCGTTCAGGACGGTGATCATCAGGACCCAGATCAACAGAAACAGACCCTTGCCCGCGATCCCGGCGATTGCAATGGGCAGCAGCGCCAGGATCGGATAAACCCACGGGCTTGGCCCTCCGGAGAGGTTCTCGTCCCGGAAACCTGCAGCGGCCCATTCACGGTAGATAAAGGTGTCACTGAAGGCTTGGCCCTGCAGCACCCAGATCATCATGAAGCCGATAAAAAACAGGTGGATGGCAATAAATCCCCAGAGAAGGCCGCGGGGGCTGTTCAGCCGCGCCGCTGCCGCATCGGGGAGAATCCGTTGCCGGGCCCGCGTCAAGGCGCCGAAAAATGAGTCGGTAGAAATGTGAGCAGTCCTTCTCGAAAGATAGCGTGTCAGATATGGCGCGCAGACTAATGCCGCAGACGCCGCCCGCAGATGAGGCGGCAGAGGGTTGTTGCCCCTTGATATTACCGCAGGACACCGCCGGGCCCGCTTTCGCGTCAGCCGCCGGTGTTAGAATCACGGTGATCCAAAGGTTATCTTCGAATAGCGGGATCAGCCGCAATCTTCCAGCCGTTCGTTGCCTGTTTTAAGCCACGCACATGGCAGAGCCGTTAAAAACAGCGCATTTCCTGACCGAAGAGGACTGTTCTTCCATGTTGACCGACAAACCGCGCCGGGCACAGTCAGCGGACTCCGCGGACGCCCCGGTGAACGGCCGGCCGGCGGGAATAGCCGCTCGTCTGGCCGCGTGGTCGCACAAGGGCGACGCCGGCGCTCCCGGGTCCGTGAAGATCGCCCTGTGGCAGGGCTTTGTCGCCGCAATGCTGATGTTGCTGGGATCGATTGGCGTCGGCTGGCTTGCCACGAGCTCGACGCTGATCCGCGTTCCGGTTTTCATCGCTGCGCGGACCACTCCCTTAGGGGTCATTACCTGTACGGTGCTGCTTTGTTTTGGGGCCCTCTTGCTGGTCCGGTCATGGTTGCGGCTGGCCCAGCGGGTGGGTGCCTGGGACGCGTCGGCCCGGCCGGTGCTGTTCAAAGCGCTGTTGCTCTGGGGGCTGCCGCTCCTGCTTGCCCTGCCGTTGTTCAGCCGGGATCTCTATGCCTATATTGGGCAGGGCCGGCTGATGAGTCAGGGGTTGAACCCTTACACCAACGGGATATCGGCGCTGAACAACTATTACCAGCTCGGCCCGGATACGCTCTGGACCGAAGCGCCCACTCCCTATGGGCCGCTCTTTCTGTGGATAGAGCAGTTCGCCGTGTGGGTCGGGTTCGGGATCCCGGAGATTTCCTTGCTGGCTTTCCGGCTGGCCGCCGCTGCCGGGGTCGTACTGCTGGTGGTTTTTGTCCCAAGGCTGGCGGCGCTGCACGGGGTCAACCCGCAGAGGGCCCTCTGGTTGACCGTGCTTAACCCGGTCCTGCTGATTAACTTCGTCGCGAGCGCGCACAATGATTCGCTCATGCTGGGTCTAGTCGTGGCGGGTATATATTTCGCCGCCACCAAGAAACCCCTGCTGGGAATCGTGCTGATCACCGCTTCCATAGCCGTCAAACCGATCACACTGATTGCCTTGCCGTTTGTTGGCCTATTGTGGGCCGGGTCCGGCGCCGGATGGCGGCGAAAGTTCAGCTGCTGGGCCGGAACGTTTGTTCTATCAATGGGCCTGTTGTGGGTTGCCGGTGCGGTCAATGGCCTCGGATTCGGCTGGGTAGCCGCCTTGCGCACCTCCTCAACCGTCTGGATCTGGTATGCGCCCATCGGGTCGCTGGGCGCGGTGCTGGGATTCTTCACCGACCTTCTCGGCGGCCCGGGGGAAGCAGCGACATCAGTCGTGCATCTGATCGGAACCGTGCTGTCTGTTCTCGCCGTCGTTTGGCTGGCGTTCCGCGGCACGGCCGGAGCCAACTTCAGCGCAACCGTCCTGCGCCGGATGGCGTGGGCGTTTGCCGCCGTCGTCCTGCTGGCGCCGATGATCCAGCCGTGGTACATGGTTTGGCTGCTCGTGTTTTTCGGCCTCACCGGCATCAAGGAAAACTGGCAGCTGCGCATGGTGCTGTTCCTGACCGCGTTCTTTATGCTGGTTGCGCTGACCGACCAGCTGAGCGTTTTCCAATGGATCCCGATCGGCGTTGTCCGCGCGGTGGCCATTGTCGTTGGAGTGTCCTTCGCGCTGTATATGGTTTTCTTCGACCGGAAAACCCGGGTGCTATTCCTCCGGCCCGCGGAACTGCCCTAACTCCGACTGCTGGGCCAAGGACGGCAGCGGGGTTGACGGCACCGGTGGGCCGTGATGTGCTGGGCCGTACCGGATGGTCAGGCAGCAGGCCAGCACCGGGCCGCGTTGACAGCACCGTTCGTCCCGCCCACGGTTGGAGACACCTCATGGCACCGGAAATGACAGGCCGCCCACCCCTCCCCGCAGAGCTTGAATCCCTACCAGCTCCGGCCACACGCCGGTATCTGCCGCCGGGTCACTTTCGGGACGAAGACCCGGCCAATGATTATGCCGAGGTAACCGCCATAGAGGTTGACTGGGACATCGAGGATGAGTTCCTGGACGGCGAAGAAAGCGTTCTCCGCCGGTAACGGCGGTGCCCACCGGACAGGGCCTCTCGGGCCGGACCCCATCGGGCCGTACCCCATCAGACCGGGCCATACCGGACCGGACCCTACCGGCCGAAGGGCCGTCAGGAAGTGACCATGAGAATTGTCGTCATCGGCGCCACCGGTCATGTGGGCAGCTACCTGATTCCGCGGCTTGTCGGCGCGGGACATGAAGTTCTGGCGATGAGCAGGGGGCTGCGGTCCCCGTACCGCGCGGACCCGGCATGGCAGCAGGTGGTGCGGATAACCGCAGACCGCGAGGCGGAGGACGCGGCCGGCACTTTCGCCGGCCGGATAGCGGATCTGAAAGCCGACGTCGTCGTCGACATGGTGTGTTTCACGCCCGAGTCGGCCCGGCAGCTCGTGGAACCGCTGCGCAGGAGCGGGACCATGCTGCTGTCCTGCGGGAGCATCTGGGTGCACGGGCCAGCGGCGGAGGTGCCGGTAACGGAGGACGCGCCGCGCCATCCCCTTGGCTCCTACGGCATCGGCAAGGCGGCCATTGAAACGGTTTTACACGACGAATCCCGCAGTCGCAACCTTCGCTCAGTCGTTTTACATCCGGGACATATCAGTGGGCCGGGATGGCCGGTGATCAATCCTGCGGGAAATCTGGATCCCGGCATCTGGCAGCGGCTGGCGGCGGGCGAGCGCGTCACGCTGCCGAACTTCGGCCTCGAAACGGTGCACCACGTCCATGCCGACGACGTTGCCCAGGCCTTCACGCTCGCTCTGGACCCGCCGCCGTCGGCCATCGGTGAAAGCTTCCACATCGTTTCCCCACGGGCGCTGACGCTTCGCGGCTTCGCGGAGGCGGCGGCCCGCTGGTCCGGGAAGGAAGCGAACCTTGAGTTTGTGCCGTTTGAGCAGTTCCGGCAGATGACCTCCGCCGGGCACGCCGACGTTACCTACGAGCACATCTCGCGCAGTCCCTCCATGAGTATCGCCAAGGCCGCGCAGTTGCTGGGCTACGTGCCGCGGTACACGTCCCTACAGGCCGTTGCCGAAGCGGTGCGGTGGCTCCGCGACGCCGGGCAGCTGGCCCGAACACCCGGCGCCGACAGCCATTGACGAGCTGGCCGGGCTTGCGTTCGGTCCCATCCATCAGGTGCACGCCTGGAACAACGATCAACTGTGGTGAATTCCTTGGCCGGCCAGCACGGCGCGGTACCCTTCCCGGTAGCTCGGGTAAGCAAGCTCAAAGCCAGTGCTGCGGAGCAGTGCGTTGCTGCAGCGCTTGTTGGCGCGTGGGGCCGCGTTAGTGGCACTGGCCGCCCCGGCTTCCTTCGGCGGCATCCGCTGGCCAAGTTCAGCGGCCAGAAAACTCAGTACCTCGCCCAGTTCCGCCGGGCAGTCATCGGCGCCGATATACGTGTTGGCCGGCTCGGTCACGCCGGTTGTCAGATGGACAATGGCGGCAGCTGCGTCATCGCGGTGGATGCGGTTGGTGAACTGCGGCTGGTCCGGGCGCCTGGCGGTGCCCTTGCGGACCTGATTTATCAGCATCGTCCGGCCCGGTCCGTAAATCCCGGCAAGGCGGAGTACGACGGCGTCCGGTTGCCGTGCGTGCAGCAGTTCCTCCGCCGTCCGCAGCACCCTGGCGGTCGCCGTCGTCGGCTCCGCTGCTGTGCTCTCGTCGATGTAGCCGCCGCCGGAATCCCCGTACACAGCGGTGGAGGAGATGAAGAGAATCCGAGCGGGCCGGACGTCGTCGCGGTCCAGTGCATCAAGGACATTGGTCAGCACATCCACGTAGGCGGCCTGGTACGCTTCCACCGTTCGTTGACTGGCAGCCGCCGCGACGACGACGATGCGGGTTTCGGGCGGAACCGGCGGCAGAGCCTGCGTTAGGTCCACAGCGGAGCCTTCGATGGCGGCGGGAAGGTTTTGCGGATGGCGGCGCCAACCCAAAACTCGATGGCCGGCAGCGGCGAAGCGTAGTCCTGCCTCGGTGCCCAAATCACCACATCCCGCCATAAGCACCGTCATGTAGGACAGTCTACGGTGATGGGCGGCAACCCGACGGGCCCAACCCGTCCATCGTGGGTCTCTTCGACGCTGTAAGGTGACGCTCAATGGCCTACCAAGGGAGTCCCCGCGTGAAACGCACGTTCACCGTTTCAGAGAGCATCCTCATCCGCGCTGATCCCTTTTCCCTCTACGAACGGATCAGCGATGTCACGCGGATGGGACAGTGGAGCCCGGAGAACTTAGGCGCCACTGTCCACTGTGGACAGACCGGCGGTGGCGGCAGCGAAGTCGAACACGAGGGCGGCGTGGCGGCGGCATATGTGGGGATGGTATTTGACGGGCGCAATAAACGCGGGCGTTTCGGCTGGACTACGCGATGCACTGTCACGGCTGCTGACCCCGGTCTGCGCTTCGAATTCAGGGTGCACGCTATCGGCGCAAAAACTCCCCGCCTGCGCGGACCGATCGCGACCTGGGAATACCGCTTCGAAGCAGCGGATACACTGACCCGCGTTACGGAAAGCTGGACTGACGATAGGCGTGGATGGCCGGACCTGCTGGCCAGGGGCTTTGACGCCGTTGTCACCGGTGGCCGGACATTTGCCCAGTTTCAAAGCGGGAATATCAAGAAGACGCTGAAGACCTTCAAGGCCACCGTGGAGGCGTGATTCCGGTCCCCGACTGGTAGCACTTGGTCAGCTGGGAGTGTTGGAATGGCTGCCCGCAGGCCGGCAACAACGGGACATTTCGCGGCTGGCGAATTTACGGCTGGCGGAGTACGGCTGGTGGAGTACGGCTGGTGCTACGGCGGGGTAAGAATACCCGGAATACCGAGTATTTTGCCGGAACTACCTATGGCATGCCCCGTCCGGACCAGTCAGAGTTCTGTGTGATGAGCCGGAAAAGCGCCCCGGTGCGGATGCGGGCAGCGCAATAATTCGGCGAGGGAGAGGGGCCGGTTGTCGTGTTGCTTCCAGGAAATGTCTCTATTGCGTGCATCACGCCGGCCCGGCGCCGTCGATATCGTCCCGAAGCCGGCCTTGCAGGCACGGTGTGCCTGGTGGTGCTTGCGCTGATCTTGGCGGTGCTGGTTCCGGCCAGCCCGGCCGCGGCCCTACAGCCCGGGAACCAATCCGTGGTGGTCAGCGATCAGCCGAACAAGACCACCCCGCACGTATTGGACGGCTACGTCAGCGGCTTCGCCCAGGTCGGCGACACCGTCGTCGTTGTCGGCAACTTCAGCCAGGTACGCACCCAGGCCAGCACCACAATCCTTGCGCGGACGAACATCTTTGCTTTCAACTTTTCCACCGGCAAGATCACTTCCTTCGCTCCCGCCGTCAACGGTGAGGTCATAGATGTGCTCGCCGTCGGCGGCACCAGCAACCAAGTATGGATCGCCGGCGGATTCTCCACCGTTAACGGCAGCACCCAGCGCGCCGTGGCCAAGCTCGACGTCACCACCGGAGCGCGGGACACGAGCTTCAAGACGCCAGCCTTCGACGGGCGCGTCCATCAGGTTATGCAGCGCAACGGCAAGCTCTACCTCACCGGCCGGTTCAACAACGTTGCCGGCAAGCCCTGGCCCCTGCTCGCGGCCGTTAACCCGGTCACCGGTGCACAGCTGCCGGAGGTCCGGCTGGACATCAGCGGACCCCGCAACGGCGGAGCCCTCTCCATCCTGCGGGCAGACATCACCCCTGATGGGTCCAAGCTGGTCGCTGTCGGCAACTTCACGGTCGTCAACGGCGCCTCACGCACCCAAATCTTCATGGCGGATCTCACCACGTCCCCGACGTCCCTGTCGAACTGGTCCACCACCCGGTTCGAACCGCTGTGCAACACCAAGTTCGAGAGTTACATGCGCGACATCGATATCTCGCCGGACGGCACGTTTTTTGCGGTCGCCACCACAGGCTCCTACTACGCGAACACCATGTGTGATGCGAGTTCGCGCTGGAACATCGTCACCACGGGTGCTAACCAGCAGCCGACCTGGATCGACTACACCGGCGGCGACACCATCACCCGGATTGCAGTCACCAGCGCCGCTGTTTACGTCGGCGGACACTTCAGCTACCTCAATAACCCGTTCGTCGGCGACGCCGTCGGACCCGGCGCCGTCAACCGTGAAGGACTGGCGGCCCTGGATCCACGCACTGGCATACCGACCACATGGAATCCAGGCCGCACCCGCGGCTACGGTGTCTACTCCTTCTGGGCCACAGATGCCGGACTGTGGATCGGCAGCGACACTGACCGGATCTCTGGCTACCAGTACCACGGGCGGATGGCGTTCATGCCCGTAACCGGGGGGTTCGCCATGCCGCCGGAAGCGGCGGGACAACTGCCGGGAACCGTCTTTGCTGCGGGCGGTGCCAAGGATGACAAGGGCCGCACACTGCCGCCCGCCTCGCTCGTCCGCAGGGAGTTCAGCGGCGCCTCCGTCACCTCTTCGAGCAATCTCTCCACCAACACTGACTTCTCCACCGTGCGCGGGCTGTTCATGCTGGACGGCAAACTCTACTCGGCCCGCTCCGATGGAACGCTCCGGGCCCAGACCTTTAACGGCACCACACTGGGCACTGCCAGCACCATCGAGCTAAACAACCTGCCGGCCTTCGTTGCAGACCTGCAGGTCATGACCTCGATGTTCTACGACCGGGTCACAGCAAGGCTCTATTACACCGTCTCGGGAAGCTCGAATCTGTACTACCGCTACTTCGAGCCGCAGAGCACCATCATCGGTGCCACTCGATTCACCGCCTCGAACGGCTCCAAATTCGCCAGCACCCGCTCCACTTTCATTGACGGCACCAGAATTTACTTTGGGGATACCACTGGTGCTCTCACCCGGTATACCTGGAACTCCGCCTCTGGTGTAGTGGTGAGCGGCACAGGTGTCGTAGTCTCGGGTCCCGCAGTCGACGGCATCAACTGGGCTGCCCGGGACAGCTTTATCTACGCAGGCACAGCACCATAGCTCTAAAGACGACCCTCGGCCTGCAACAAGGCACCGACCGGGCCTACCTGGCCGAGAACTACTCTGCCGTGAGTGATCGAAACGGCCGAACCAAGCGACGGATCCGGCTGGTTGACCGACCTGCCGTTCGGGTTCTCACGGCAACGCTGCCGCCGTCGGCCGCTTTGACGGTGCTGACCTCGACGCCGGCGCGACGGGAGGCTTTGAACGCAAACCAAGCCAGCGGCCGGCGTTGACTTTTGTCGTAGACCCGGTGCGGCACCCTCCCTGACGCTTCCACACCGTATCCGGCGGCAGCCATTACGCTCGGCAGCAGGACACGGGTCGCCTCCGCATAACCACGCGCCGACGGGTGCAACCGATCGGGGGAAAACATCAGTGCAGGTTCCATCCGAAACGCCGGCCCGACTAAATCGCCCAGCGAAACCGTCCGGCCACCGTTGCGCAGCACCACTATCGTCTGGCCCGTTGCCAGCAGCCGACTGACCCAATGGGCAAGGAACCTCAGGGGTTGGGGGATCGGACCCACGGTACCCATATCCGGGCAGGTACCCACCACCACCTGGCAGCCAAGCCGCCGTAGTTCCCGCACCGTGCCGGCCAGCGACGAAAGAGCAGCATCAATTCTGCGCAGGTGCAGGACGTCATTACCGCCGACGATAATGAGGGCTACATCCGGATAAATGCCAGCTCTGCACACCTGCGCAAGCTGGGTCGGAAGGTCGGACGATTCGGCGCCGAAAACGGCGAAATTCTGCAGCTTCACTGGGCGGCCGGCCGCCGTTGCCAGCCCGCTGGACAGCAGGACGCCTACGGTCTCCTCGGGCGTCCCGACCCCGAACCCCGCCGCCAGAGAATCACCGAGCAAGGCAAGCGTGATCAAATCCTCATCGGCTCCGCTTCCGAACAACTGCGCTGGCCTGAGGATATTGACCGGTCCCCTTGGCATAAGCCGCCGAGCGGCGAGCAGTCCTTCCGCTGCCGTCAGGATTCCGGCGGCCGATACGGCTGCAAAGGCTGCAAGGCCTGCCGCGCTGCCGGCCTTCAGCACGGACCGGCGGCTGACCCGGCGCCACACACCCGATGCCTGGAACGGCCGATCTGGCCGGGACCTGACAGGGGCGCCGTCGGGGGCATCTGGCAACCGCAGGATATTCATGATCGCTCTTCTACAAAGACAGCAACATCAGGCATGCAACAGCTTTCAGCGTAACGGCTCCGCTACGCCCTAACATTTGGAAAAGAGAGCAATCTCACGCAACCGAAGCCGGTACGCTAAAGATCATGGCTGCCTACCCTTTGCCCCCGACCACGGAACGTCTGAAATTACGTCGTTTCACCGGAGCGGATCTTGACCCGTTTTTCGCCTACCAGTCGCTCCCGGAGACCGCTCGCTATCTGCTGAACGAACCCCGGTCCTATACCGAGTGCATGGCTCGAATCGCCATGTACGTGGACTCCGGCTTCGACAAACCCGGGGACTGGGCTTCGTTCGCCATTGAAAGAGCGGACGAACCCGGCTTTGTGGGCGAAATCGCGCTGAAATGGGACCTTGGTGCGGAAGCCCAGCCGAAGACGGGCGAGATCGGCTGGACCCTTATCCCCGATGCACAGGGCAACGGTTTCGCCACCGAGGCGGCGGCAGCCGTCCTGGAGTTGGCGTTTGGTCAACTGAACTTCCACCGCGTCCAGGCAAGATTGGACGAGCGCAACACGGCCTCTGCGGCAGTTTGTAAACGTTTGGGTATGCGCAGGGAAGCACTCTTGGCCGAAAACTATTTCCTGAAAGGCGAATGGACCAGCGAACTGATCTACGCCGTGCTGGCGAAGGACTGGAGACAGTCCGAGGCTCCTACCATTCGTGCTTTTCCTGAGTAATCCCGTAGGGAACTTCTGCGCTGACGGCGACCGTGAACGAGTCTGAAGCATGCCGGGTGATCAGAACGCCGTGGCGGTCCCGCATGGCTTTTTCGCGTGTCATGTCGACGGCGGCATTAAGTTCCGCATCCATGGTGGCTTTGTCTGTGACCTTGACCCGAAAGGTGAGATCAGTGGCTGTTTCAATCATTGTGACTTCCGTATTCGCTGGTCGTGTCGGCATAGGTCGGTGGACCGCAACGCCAAAATCTTCTGTGTCCAAGGCGACGCTGTGGAAGGCAAAAGAAGGCCCGCTTCGAAACGGGCCTTTAAAAGCTTGCAGCAGTCCAGCACCAAATGCAAATGCAGCAGTGTCCCGGCGATCAGCACGGCGGTAGGATCGGGGGGCTTTCAGAAACAGCCGAGTTACTCCTTTGGCACATAGCGAATGGCCGGAAAAGTTTTTCGAAATTCTTTTCCGCAGGGGCCGGTTTTGGGGTCTTTTTGTCCTGATGATGTCAGTGCCTGCTCGTAGCCTTGTAGTAGTTGGAGATCAGGGGGATTTCCCGGTTTTTGCTGGTACGGGTTGCTGGTGCAGGTTGCCGGGTTTGGGTTGCTGGGTTTGTGGGTTGAGGGTGGTGGGTGGGCGTGGAGATTGATCGGGAGAATCTGGCTCAGGTGCTGGCCGCGATCACCGCGAAGTATCCGCGCCGGGTCCAGCGCGCAGGCCTGGGCTCCGGCGCTGTTCCCGGGCCTGTTCCCGGGACCGGTCAGCCCGAGGGCAGCGGCGCAGCGAACCCGGCCACTCCCGCTGCTCCTGCCGATCCTGTAAAGCCGGCCGCGCCCAAGGTTCCCTATG
>NZ_JAPNLH010000021.1 GCF_026627425.1 Arthrobacter endolithicus | reverse complement strand
ACCCCGAAACCATGATTTGGAGGGGAAAAAACTGGCCTGATTCTTAGCGCTCTTTTGGCCTGAAACGAGCCGCTAACTCGGCCTACATTCCTAGCTAAAACGGCCTACAAATAGTTGATCACACACAGACACTGTCATATCGCTCAGGTGACGGGCCGCTTCAGGACCATTGACGACTATGCCTCAACGTCTATCGCCGCCTTGTGGGGCGGCACCACCACGGTGATGGACTTTGGCATTCCCCGCGACTCGACAGAGTCCCCCCTAGAGGCGGCTAAGGCCAAGCTGGAGTTGGCCCGCCAATCACGCAGCGACGTCGCCCTCCATGGCGCCGTCATTGATTGGGATGAGACCGTCCCGAACCAGCTTGAGGAACTCGCGGAACTCGGCATCCGCTCAGTGAAGATGTACATGACGAACCGCGGCACCACAATCGCGGAGAACGACACAGTGCTGAAGGTCATGAAGGAGATGGTCCGCCTTGACGGGCTTACCTATATTCACGCCGAGCATGACGCCATCATTGTCGACTGCACCGCCGAGCATGCAGCAGCCGGAAAAATCGGTATTGAACACCTGCATGAAACCCGCCCTGAATTAGCCGAAGAGGCCTCTGTCCGCGAAGTCCTCGCGATGGCAGAGTACACGGGGGCACCTGTGTACTTCGTGCACCAGTCAACGGCACGTGCCGTGGACCTGGTTACAGAGGCCAGGGCGCGGGGTCTGGACATCCACTCCGAGACATGCCCGCACTACCTTGTCCTGGATGACGGGGTCTACGCCTCCCGCTTCCCTGAATGGTATTCATGCTGCCCGCCCATGCGCTCAGCCGAAACCGTCGCAGCCCTAAGGCGGCGCTTCGCCGACGGTTCTATCCACACCGTCTCCAGCGATCACTCGTGCTACGACCTGACCCAGAAGCGTGAGAGGACTGAAGACATCCGGCAAATGCCGCATGGCTTGCCCGGCGTCGAAACACGTATGCCGGTCGCCTTCACTGCTCTAGCCGAAACACTGACCACGGGCGAAAAACCCGCCGACAGCGCGCCCAGCTCCGCGCAGACAGATTTGCTGGAACGATTCGTGGAACTTTTTTCCGCAGCCCCGGCGCGCATCAACGCACTCCCCGGCAAAGGCGTCATCGCGGCCGGCTACGACGCCGATCTCGTCGTCTTCAACCCGGACGAAACACGCACCGTCAACGGGGAAGCACTGCACATGGGTACGGACTTCTCACCTTTCCACGGCCTGGAGATGCGAGGCTGGCCGCAGATCGTCGTCGCCGGCGGACGTCTTGTCCTTGACGAACGAGGCTTCCACGACCCGGGCCCGGTGGGCCGCTACATTGCCCGGCTCGGCTACCGCGAAACCGCGACCGCAACAACTTCACAGTCTCAGGCCGACAACGAAACCCCCAGCAACATGCCTGCCCCGGCCGGAAGGACACAGTCATGAACCACACCGCACACCCCAAGCGCATCGGCATGATCGTCCCGTCATCCAACACGTGCCTCGAGCCCCAGAGCTACCGCATCCTGGGCGGCCGCGAAGACGTTACGATCCACTCGACACGAATTCCCGTCACCCGAATCGGGATTGACGCCAGCGCCGACAAGCAGTTCGACATCGAGGGTATGCGCGACGCTGCAAAACTGCTGGCAACCGCCGACGTGGACGTCATCGCCTGGAACGGAACCTCCGGATCCTGGCTCAGCCCCGAACACGACCGCGCGATCGCGGCCGAGATTACCGCGGCCACCGGCGTGCCCGCAACAACCTCGACTCTGGCCTACTTCGACGCATTTACCGATTTCGGCATCCAATCGATTGGTCTCATCACCCCGTATACCCAGGACGTCAACGAGAAAATCATCACCCGATACGCTGACGAGGGAATCCGCGTTGCCGGGCACCGCTTCCTAGGACTCAGCGACAATGAATCCTTTGCACGCGTCGCACCCGAAGAACTCATCCCCGGCTCACTCGAGCTCGCCGCCGACCATCCCGACGCGCTCATCTACCTGTGTACTAACCTCTATGGGGCTCCCGTTGTCGAAGACCTCGAAGACCGCACGCAAGTACCCATCCTCGACTCCGTCGCCGTCACCCTCTGGCGATGCCTTCAACTCGCCGGAATACCCCTCCTCGACCCCCGCTGGGGCAGGCTCCTGGTCTGACGCCGCAACCCGCAGCCGCTGGTGGAAACGCAGATGCGACATACGCGGGAGCAGCTGAACTCACGACGTATCCCCAATTGAGGCCCGGTCTGCTAAATATTCGTCGTACCGGTGATTGACAGCAGGCGGGGACGCAGAGATCCGCCCCGCTCTGTATTCTTCTACCCATCTGATCTGCGCAGAAACCGACTTCGTGTATCGCTCTGAACGCAGCTTTAGGACTTACATGATGCGCCCTTGAAACTCCGGAACCTACTCGTCTTGAGCATCCACTGTTGCCCCCTGTAGTGATGAGACCAGCCGCGATTTACCGGCAAAAAATGCCCAGCTTGAATCATAGGGTAGTGGGAAACCGCGTCGGTTACGTCCCTGCCAGGCCGTGCTGCATCATCGTATTAAGCCGCATTGAGGCCCCCTTGCTAGATTCCCGGAGCAGCCGACTGAACCAGCTTTAGAAGAAGCGACTACACCTGCCAGTGCTCGCCGCCCTGAATGGATTTCTTCTTCCCGCCTCTAACGAGCACCCTCGCCTCTCAGGCAATTTCCGCCGGGGAGGGGCAGAGTGGCACTAGAGCCGCAGTCCACGCGGAACTGGCTGGTAAACTGGACACGAAGCGTGGGGTGCTCCCGGTTTCTTGCCTCAACAAACAACACCCCTCCCCCGGATATCGGCGGTCGAGCCTATCCCGACTATTGGCC
Organism: Arthrobacter endolithicus; assembly: GCF_026627425.1. Classification (GTDB taxonomy): domain Bacteria; phylum Actinomycetota; class Actinomycetes; order Actinomycetales; family Micrococcaceae; genus Arthrobacter_M. The sequence goes on along the minus strand of NZ_JAPNLH010000021.1, from coordinate 49,228 downwards.
AGCAGCTGAAAATCCCCTCTCGGAGCTGAACAAAGACTGACCGACAATGCAGACCGGAAACCACGACTGCACCGCCTTCAGGTGCGAACCGCTCCGGCGAGGTCGCCGAGAGAGATCTCGAAAAGGTGCCAAGCTCATCTGCCAACTCGTCCAGGCTAACAGTGCACGGCAATCCCGCTCCTTATACCCCAACAACGATTTGGGGGCAACAAATCCGCCCCAAGCTCACACGGTCGTAGCAAACGTCGATGAAAGGACTAGGCCAGCACCGCCAAGCAGCGTAATTATGTCCGGTTGCTCGGCGAATAGGACGAGCGGCGGCATGCCTCTTTCCGGGGCAAGGCGTGTCATCCAACCCTGTACTGCCGAAAGCATTCGAGGGCCTCCTCCACACACGTCGCCGTGCATTATGTAAGTGCCCGACGCTAGGACCTGCTCATTGTTGGCCATCCCCACGGCAAGGTTGCGGGCGTAGAGATCCATAAGCTCGGCCGCGTGAGCGTTTCCATCATCACTTTGTGCAGCGAGTTTCTCCGAGGTCATGGTTGCCGCCTCATCAAGCCCCATCTGGGCAGACTTTTTGCAGAGCCATCCAAGTGTGGCGACTGTCTCCCAGCATCCTGTGCGCCCGCATCGGCACAACTGGCCATCGATCTGCACTGTCGTGTGCCCTGACTCTCCACCTGCCCCCTCACGGCCACGTACGATCTTGTCGCGATATACGATGCCGAAGCCGAGTGCCTCACCCGTGTAAACCGATGCGAAATTCTGTACCCCGCGGCCGAGCCCAAACCACAAATCTCCAAGCGCTTGCACCCTAGGGTGGTGATCGACGAGTACCGGTGCGTCGTATTGCTGCTTTAGTGCGGCCCGCACGTCAAGTCCATCGAGTCCGTGATTCAGGTGCATTGAAATGATACTGCCTGTGTGCGTGTTGACCATCCCGGCAGCGGCGACGCCGATTCCGATCAGCTCCGTGTTGGAGAAGCAGCCAGCAGTTGCCTCCGAGATTGCGGCCGAAATGGTCTGGGAAGTCGCTGTTCGTTCATAATCGACTTGGACCTGCCGACGCACGCTACCGTCAATTCCCATGAGCGCCGCTGCTACGAAGTCGGGTGATAGTTGTACGCCGCCAATCAGTGGACCGTCGTGACTGAACCACAGTGGGCGTGCCGGTTTTCCGCCGTTGCGAGATGCAGCCACTGGGGGGCCTTCGACGAGTTTTCCCGTGTCGATCAATGGCTGCAAGATTGATGCAATGGTTGCCCGATTTACGTTCAGCGCGCGCGCGAGTTGGGCTCGGCTTGCTGGCCCGGAACGATGCAGAGTTTCAAGCACGCGCCCACGGTTTGATGTACCAATGCGGCTCGCCGTAAGTAGACGATTGGTTAGACCCACGGAGCGCACGTCCGCGATGGGCCCTAAGTCGCCAGCAACGCTCAGCCCAGGTTCGTCAGCAATGCTCATACGATTCGGCTACCTCCTACGGGTCCATTGTTCTCCTCACTTAAAATATCGAGGAGAGCGTAGACACAGTCTATTAACGGTATGTAAGATTGGCCAACATACATACCAAGCGAGTCCTGGTGGGCCTGACTTATAAAACACCATCTGGACGCAGATTGGTTCCAAGATAGCCGAAGGCAGGTCAGCCTGTGGGCGATGACAAGGCAGCGAACATTGGGATCATCGGAGGTGGAATCCGCGGGTCGATGTTTGCGCGAGCGATCTTTGAGAATCCGTCCGCGCGATTGATCGCAATCTGCGATCAGAACTCACAGACGCGCGACTCAGCAGCTGAGCGATTCAACGTTCTGACCTATTCCTCAGTGGAAGCAATGGTGGGCGCCCATCCGGAGCTGACAGCCGCAGTCATTTCCACACCTGACTTCGCACATCGAGAAGCCGCTGTCATCTGCGCACAGGTGGGGCTAGACCTCATGATCGAGAAGCCATTAGCAACATCGGAAGCCGACGCCCAAGCAATTATCTCCGCCGCCGCGAAGTCCGGAGCCCAAATAATGGTGGGCTTCGAGAACCGCTGGAATCCCCGCTTCACTGCCGTAAAAAACCTACTTGAGTCCTCGGATAACGGCAGAGTAGTCAACCAACAGGCCGATCTGAACGACACCATCTTCGTCCCATCAAAAATGCTTTCCTGGGCGGGGCGAAGTTCGCCGGCGTGGTTCCTGATGCCACACACGCTCGACCTCGCCATCTGGCTCAGCGGAACGTCACCGGTTTCGGTATATGCACGTGGGAGCAAAGGCACATTGAGTCAGCTCGGCATCGACACCTGGGACAGCATCAGCGCAACGTTCACAATGGATGACGGATCGTATGTTGTATTGAACTCGTCTTGGATCCTTCCCGAAACCGCACCGGCGGTGTACGACTTCCGGTACGAGATCCAGACCACCTCCGGTGTATTCCACGTCGATGGGGCAAACCAAGGGGTCACTCACTACGGCGCTGATGGAGTGAGCTGGCCTCAGTTCGCAGTGTTCGAACACAACGGAAACATCGGTGGAGTCCCCATCGATATGGTCAACGACTTCGTCGAGTACGTCAGAGGAGCCAGCGTCAATGTCCCGACGCATCAGGATGGGCTGCTCGTCACCCAGGCAATTGAGGCCGTGCATGAATCGCTCTCCTGCGGCGGCGTCGTCTACCTAACCAAGAACTCGCAATAACAACCATCAAAATTCCAAGGGAGAAATAGCAATGGAAACGTCTCGCGCGACAAACAAAGCATTAAGCCGCCGTAATCTGTTCCAGCTGGGAGGAATCGCAGCCGGCGCCCTCACTCTTGCAGGATGCTCAACTACGTCTCCTCAGACGACTAGCGGAACACTGCAGAGCTCCGGCAAACCCTCCGGTCAAATCAGCATCCTCGACGACAACACAAACATGGTCTTCAAGAACTCCACAATCAAAGCGTTCGAACAAAAAACCGGAATTAAGGTCGCCACCTATCAGCAGGGCAATTTCAACGACCTTCATGACAAGATGGCCACGATGTTCGCGGCACAAGATTCCTCGTTTGACGTGGTCATGACATGGGCAGGATGGTCAGCCGAGTTTGGCCAGGCAGGTTGGCTAGAAGAGCTGACCAAGTCGGATGTGCCCACCGACCTGATCCAGCCGGCACTTGACGCCGTCTCATGGCGCGGCAAGATTTACGGCCTGCCGAAGTTCGTCAGCGTTCAGACGATGTTCTGGAACAAGGACCTGTACACCAAGGCGGGAGCAGACCCCGCGGCTGCCCCGGCCAACTGGGACGAATTCGTGCAGACGGCAAAGAAGCTCACATCCGGCGACCAGTTCGGCTACGCCTGCGACATGGGCAACCCGGCTGGCGCCTACCAGAACTTCCTGAGGATGCTGTTACTCAGCGGTGGCCAGATGTACGATGCCGACTACAACCCGACATTCGCGAGTGACGCAGGCGTTGAAGGGCTGACCAAGTTGGTAGAACTGCTTCAAGTCCACAAAGTCATGGATCCGTCGTCACTGCAGATCACGAATGCGTCTGACCTTGCAGACCTTTTCGCGCGCGGCAAAACCGGCAGCGTATTTAACTGGCCCTTCCAATTCGCCGTTGCAACTGCGTCGACCTCGAAACTGACCAAAGATACCCTGGGCAACGGCTTGATCCCGGGAATCTCGGTGCGCTCCGCGTCCATTGACGGCTCCGAGGGCTTTGCAATCAATAAGTATTCGAAGAACAAGCAAGCGGCACTGGCTTGGCTGCAGTTCGTAACAACCGGAGATGTGCAGATGCAGATCGTCGAAAAAGAGGGCTGGTTCCCGGTGTCGAAAACTGTTCTCAATGACCCGGCCGCCATTGCCGCGCTGCCCGTCCTCACGACGTACAAAGAGTCGACCAAGTATGTGACGAAACGCTACGGAACTCCGTGGGACAACGAGTTCGACCTAGCACTCTCCGTGCAGGTCATCAACGCGATGAACGGGAAAACGAGTCCAAAGGATGCCCTGACGACGGCACAGAAGACGGCCCAGGACTTAGTCAAGAAATACCTCAAGAGCTAAGCGCTGGGCGAGACAAAGACATGGCCGGCACTCTCGTCGAGAAAAGCAGGAAGCGCGATCTACGATTCGGGCTGATGCTGACCGCGCCGTCAGTAATCATCATCCTGATGCTCCTCGGCTACCCAATGGGGTACGCCATCTTCATGTCCTTCCATCAGTGGAATGACAAGCTGGGCGCTGACCATCAATTCATCGGGTTGAACAACTACGGGCAGCTCATCACCGATCCAGCAGTGTGGGCCGCGATGGAACGCACAGCGTATTTCTCGGTTATCACCGTGGTCGGCGGGGTCGCGTTGGCTGTGATCATCGCGATCTTGCTAAACCGCAAATTCCGCGGCCGCACACTAGCCCGGGTGCTGCTCCTTGTGCCATGGGCGGTGCCGCCAGTCGTGAACGGCATCATGTGGAAACTGATCTTTGATGGAAGCGTCGGCATCGTCAACACCATCTTGAGAAGCCTCGGGCTTATCAAGGAAAACATCCAATGGCTTGCAGACCCGACCGCCGCAATGAATATTCTGATCTTTGCGGAAACCTGGAAGCTCCTGCCATTTTTGTGCCTGCTCATGCTCGCCGCACTACAGGGCATACCCGAGAGCATCTACCGTGCTGCCGCGATCGACGGAGCAGATGCCTGGAACACGTTTTGGCGGATCACTCTGCCGAATATCCGTGGACCGCTAATGTTCGCATTGATCGTCCAATCAATGTGGTCACTGAAAGTGTTCGACACCATCTACGTCCTCAGCGGAGGGTCGGGAGGTCCCGTAAGCGGGACCACAACTATCAACTTCCTCGACTACATCACCACCTTCAGCAACCTGGACCGTGGCTACGGTTCAGCTATGGCAGTCGGCATCATGCTGCTTGTGTTGATTGTCTCAGCGTTCTGGATATTCGTCTTTGGCGGCTTCAGTCGTAAGAGAAGGGAAGCCAATGGGTGAGGCCCAATCCCCAGTTTCGGCGGTCTCTGCGCGGTCAGAGCCCGGGCGTGAAGCACCGGGGACACAACGCAAACACAGGGAGATCTCTTCCGGAATATCGCGAAACGCGAAGCGACGTCTGGTTGCCTGGGTCTGCGGTGTTCTCGTCGTCCTACTGATGGTCTTTTTCCTTGCTCCGTTCATCTGGATGATCGCGTACAGTCTTTACCCGTCTGCAGCTCTCCAAGGCAGCACGCTCGATATGGGGTTCGCGAACATCACCTTCGACTCCTACTCCCGACTACTGTCCGACTCATCGTTCCTCGTGCCGATGGCCAACTCAGCCATCGTCGGTCTGTCGACGACGATCATCTGCATGACGATCGGAGCAGCCAGCGCATATGCAATTGCGCGATTCAAATTCAGAGGTCGTCAACCCCTCCTGCTGAGCATGATGACGGTGCAGGCTATACCGGTGATCGTCCTTGCGGTACCGCTGTTTATCTTGCTGCGCTCGGTGGGGTTGTACGACCAACTCTTCGGTCTGATCATCACCTACACGGCATTCATCCTTCCACTCGTGATCTGGATGCTCGTCGGCTTCTTCGAGGACATACCGCCAAGCCTGGAACGCGCCGCACGAATCGACGGCTGCAATCGGCTGCAGATCATGTACAAGATCGCGTTTCCTCTGGCTGCACCAGGAATGGCAGCAACTGCCATCCTCGCATTCATCACCAGCTGGAGTGACTTCTTCCTCGCCAAAGTTCTCACCATCAGCACCGCCACCACACTTCCAGTGCGAACAGCCGCATTCCAAGGCCTCTTCGCGATGGACTACACCTCAGCAGCAACCGCCGGCGTAATCACTGCCGTTCCAGTTCTCATCCTCACCCTGATCGCACAGAAATGGATCATTAGCGGTCTTACCGAAGGTGCAGTGAAAGGCTAGTCATGGCGCAGATCGAACTCATCCACGTCAGCAAAACCTACGGCCCGACGAAGCACGGAAGGAACGCCGAACCCGCAGTCTGCGATCTCAGCTATGTCATCGAAGACGGCCACTTTGTATCACTACTTGGACCGTCAGGCTGCGGAAAATCGACAACCCTCAACATGATCGCCGGCCTCGAGGACATTTCTTCCGGGACCATTTTGATCGACAGTCATCGGGTCGATGATCTCGATCCAGATAAGCGCGACCTTGCCTTCGTCTTCCAGGATTATGCCCTGTACCCGCACATGAGCGTCTACGAGAACATTGCCTTCGGACTTCGCATGCGAAAGGTACCAAAGAGTGAGATCGAAACGCGCGTCACAGATGCGGCTCGTCGTCTGGAGATCGAACAGACCCTGCAATCCAAACCAAAAAAACTCTCGGGCGGCCAACGCCAACGAGTCGCACTGGCACGCGCAATCGCTCGGCGCCCGTCGGTCTTCCTCTTCGACGAGCCGCTCTCAAACCTCGACGCACTGCTTCGCGATCAAACACGCAGCGAATTGAAGCTCCTACACCGAGAGCTCGGCGCCACGAGCGTCTACGTCACCCACGACCAAGAAGAGGCAATGACCCTATCCGATCGGATTGCCGTAATGAGTCGAGGGCGGCTCGAACAGTTCGGCACACCGTACGAGGTCTACCACGAACCAGCCACAGAGTTCGTCGCATCTTTCGTCGGCAAACCGCGGATGAATCTGTTCACAGTCACGAAGGCCGAAATCGGTAGATACGGACTGCCTGGCACAACATTCACCATCGACATCGGAGACATCGGAATGGACCAGGTGCGCGTCGGCCTACGGCCAGAAGAATGTGACCTGCACCCTGCAGACGACGGGGCCCCGGGACACGGGGTGGTCAAAGCTGTTGAACCTCTTGGAAACGTATCCGATGTCCTAGTTACCGTAGGAGATCAAATTTTCATGTCCAGGGTGCCGGGATTCGGTAACTACACGGTCGGCGATCATGTAAACATTAACGTGACGCGTGCACGGATCCATTGCTTCGACCAGAAATCAGGCACACGCGTGGATCACTGATTCTCGACGTGCCGTGCTACCCGGCATTCAAGTGGCTAGCCATCGCGCGGCCGTCGCCTTTCCCATTCTGAACCCAGTACATCCAGAGACCTTAGTCAGTCGCTGCTCCCGCTTCAGTCATCAAGTTGTGCAACTTGTCGGCGAGCACGTGGGACCACCTTCGAAGCAGGGCGGCTGCAAAGTCATTCGCGGGCCGGCAGTGTCTTAACATGTGAGACGAACGGTGTCGTGTCATCATGGGGGGTCTGCCCGGGTGAAGCTCGTTGATGCGCAGAACGAGATGGCCCGCAACTGGGTCCTCGCAGCCAAAGACCTGGGCCTATAACAGCGCCGTCCGCCGGTGATGCACCGCTGTGCAGAGGACTTCCGTTAGCGGCCATGGCAAACTGCCCATAGACGGCCACCGAACAGCACCTGTCGGATTCAAACTTCCCGCCGAAACAACACCACGAGATGTACCGCAGGGAGACACTTTAGTGTTCAGCGTTGTAACCTCTTCGGAACGCCTCGGCTGCGGCTGCCCAATACCCGCTGGTCATACATCCCAGAATGCACTGAGGTGCAGCAAGGGTATGAGACCCCCGCGGCAAGGCTTTTGGACTATTTACGTCCCTTTACGTCCCGCTGCCCTGAGCGGTTGTGTCTCCGGTCTCGCAACTGAGCGCCAAACGGTCTCGGACCGCTGCCATCAACTGGGTCCTCTGTTCTTGATAGCCGGCAACAGTCGGAGGATTGCCCGAATCGTCGCGGCGGCCCTCGGCCGAGGGGATCAGGTACATCGCCGAATCAGACCCGCGTTGTATCGTGCTAACCGTGCTTTTGTGAGACATTTTTATCACCGTTCCTGAGATGCAGTCTTGTTATCCCTATTAATGATGACACCACACCGAGCGCAGCGTATATAAGAGATAGCCACCATTCAGCCCGAATCAGGTCCGAGTCCTGGCAGATGATGAGGATCGCACCTGTGACAAAGAGCGAGAGGGACAATCCCAAAGTGAGCACCCGCAAGGGTAGCTGCATGGCCCCCACGATCGCGTTCTCCGGAGCCCGCGCGTTGAGCGCCACGAATAAGGCTGGCAGGAATAGCAGCAGCGCAACGGCCGCACCACTGGCCGACTTCGACGTCAGCGTCACAGAGAGACCCGGTATCGCTAACATGATTACGTAGAGAAAGGCCACCGCTATCGTGGCCGCGAGAACCCGTGGGAGAAGCCTCCCCGGATCTAGGTCGAACGCAATCAAGGCGTTCTCTGCGACTGCCGGCGCCGTGTAGGTGTATTTGCCACCAGCGTGCGCCACATAGCGGCTGCGGCCACTTCTGCGGACGGATCCAGTGGCGTCTCGCGGAAGTTCCAATCCAGATATGATCAGTCCCGGTGGTGCTGCGCACTCAAAATGATAAGACTCGGCAAAGTAGAGCAGCCCCAATTCGGTCTTCCATTTGAACGAAGCCCAGCCGAGGCTCGCAAAGAATAGCCGCAAGCGGTGGCCCGTTGCAGACATCTCCCAATGATACGAATACTGAAAGACCCGTCGCTGACCTAGCGTGTCGCGCGGTAAAACCAGTGCTAACGGAAAGCATTCCGCGAGAGACCGAACGATCATGCTGTTCATCTCCTGCAAGCCCAGATCACGAATCAGTATGTTTGCGTGTTGCATCGCCCTAACAGGATCTGCCGTCGCCACAGCGGCCACACGAGGCCAGTACCTCATGATTCGGTCAGCATCAGCTTCCACTGCCTGCCAAACGATGAATGTCATCGCCGCGGCGGCAAGCAATGTATTGGCACGGCGACCCAGCGTTGGAACAATTAATCCGGAACCGTCTCTGACCTCAAGGGCCAGAACTGGCTGCTTACGGATCAAAGCCAACGGTAACAACGTGGCCGCTTCCGTGGCACCGACATCGAACCAATTCGCATGGTCCCAACTGATGTCGGGCGTAGTGCAATCCACCACGACTCGGCGCCTGGCTTTCCGCCCTTCCAAAAGGTCGAGCGCTTCGTTTCGCCAGTGAATCCACCGCTCAGGAAAAGCAAGCACGGAAATTACCTCGGCACCAAGATCAATCACACGATCGTCAAACTTGGGTAGCAGCTCGATCGCGTGCTTGAGTTCATCCTTCTCGGCCTGGCCAGCAACCATGGGGAAATGATGACACAATCCCGCGTGACAGCATAGCCCGCGCATTTACTCATCAAAGATGCCCGCGTAGCTCCTATCGAAGAATCATTTGGTAATGCCCGCGTAGCGGGGTCTCTGCCGGGACGGTGTTTGCTGGTCCGGCACTGTGAGCCATGGAGCTATTGATGAGTGAGCGCCGAGCTGTTACGAAGGCCATGGTGACCCGCTATGTTCGTTCGGACTGGGCCGGCAAATAGGTGATTCTGGATGAGCTGTGTGCGCTGACGCAGTGGCATCGAGACCATGCCAGGAAGACGTTGCGGCCGGCGCTGGTCCTGAAGGAAGTCAAGCCGCGGCCACCGCTGTATGGGGAGCCGGTGATGGAGGCACTGCGGCTGTGCTGGGCCGTGCAGGGAACCCCGTGCCAGGACGAGGGCTGGAGCATAAATGGCCGAGGCTGAACTCCCCCGCTCGACTCATCGCAGCCGGCTCGCTGGTAAAGTGGACACGAAGTGTGGGGTGCTTCCGGTTTCTTGCCTCAACAAACAACACACCTCCCCCGCGGGTCAACGGTCGAGCCGAACCAGCCGCTGCGTTGCTCAAGACCCTTCGGCTCATCATCCGTGACATTGATGGCGGACAGTCTGACGTGATCTTAATGTAGCGGCGCCGTGTCACTTCCGGATTTCCGACAGATCCGCGGGATGACCGGGTTCGAAGCGACGCTTGTGGACCATCTCGCACCTTCGAGTTCCTGCCTCGATTCTGCGACACCGCCCCGCGAGTGTCGCGGCCGGCATCGTCTGCGTCTTCACTAAATACTCCCGCAACCTGGGAGCAAACGCATCAAACTCGACACTCCCGCTGGTCGCTGATACTTCGGCGCCGGTCCGACTCCAGCGCCCGGTCCGCCTTCCGCGCGAAGCCGTTTGGCGTCAACAATGGCCAGACCCAGAAAGTGCCGGTCTTCATACGGCAAAGGAATGCTGCCATGGCATCACCCTTTGATCCCATCGGTGCCGCATCGTATTTTCGAACGATCGCTCGTTTGAACTCGGCGCTAAAGGTCCTGCGTGCCGACCGTTTGGCTCGGTGGCCCTGCTCCGGCGCCTCCGGTCCTGACTGATTGATTCCTCCGGTACGGGCCGGCCCGTTCCTGCTGGAGTGGTGGTGCCCGTGGTCATCGTGAAGCATCCCCCCGCCTTCAGCCTCTATTCTCGTTCAAGCGGTCTCTAACGAGTCTGGCTGATATGGCCTCACCCGTGCCGCCGCAACAGCGGCAGGGAAAGGGCTGGCGAAAGCCCGGACCGGAACGATCCGGCGCCAACTGATCAGCGTCCCGGACAGAATCGCATCCTCCGCAACGAAGCTCCGCCTTCACCTCCCCGCCGACCGGCCCTGGCAGAGAGCCTAGACGGCCCTGGTCACCGGCACCTTTCCCCAGCCGGCGAAGACCTAACCCCGCAGCCCCCGACCACAACGATCAAGGACCCACCGTGGAACACCACCGGCAGCGGGGCCGGAGCCTTCCGCATGCACAAACCCGAACAATTCAGCAAACTCCATCCCGGGATACACCATCAGTCCAGCGGTGGATTAAGGCTAAGCGCCGGCGGGGGGTGACGGTGCCGGGGTAGGCACCGGTGCGGGCGTAGGCGCCGGTGCCGGGGTAGGCGCCGGTGCGAGGGTGGGGGCCGGTGCCGGTGCTGGTGCGGGGGTGGGCGCCGGTACGGGGGACGGTGCCGGTACGGGGGTAGGCGCCGGTACGGGGGTGGAGGCCGGTGCCGGTGCTGGTGCGGGGGTGGGCGCCGGTGCGGGGGTGGGGGCCGGTGCCGGTACGGGTGACGGTGCCGGTACGGTTGCGGGCTGCACCGGTGCGGGTGAGGGCAACGTTGAGGGGGCGGTTGAGGGCCCCGGTGCTGGAATAGGTGCGGGTGCAGGGACAGGCACCGGCGCCGGCGCCGGTACGAGTGTAGGTCCGGGTACGGGCACGGGTTCCAGTGTGACTTGGGGTGTGGGGGTGCGTACCGTGGCGGCCAGATCTGCGCGGATAAGGTCGATGGCGTTTTTGATGTCCTGGTTACGGGCAAATGAGATGTCACCATTCGCGGCCGCGTTTTGCAGGTCGCTGGTGAGCCCGTCCAGGGTTAAAGCAGCGGCTCCGAAGTCCTTGTTGGCCGCTTGCTGGGTCAATGTCAGGACCCGTGCCTGCAGTGTCGCTGATGCACCGGGTTTGATGTCCGCCGGGGTGGAAGTGCAGCCGGTGAGGATGGAGGCAGCAATTACCACCATTGCTATCTCGCACAACCGTAGCTTCTGTTTCTTACTCATGGCCTCACGCTCTTTTGCAACTGCTCCAGGTGCTGTCCGAGGGGTCCGGGGACACTTGGATACGTTGTTAGGCCAGGATTTCTCGCAGCGGGGTGGGCAAATGACACTGAAAAGACCACGACAACGACCGCCAGGACGGCCAGGACCAATCCCGCGGCCGTCATCCATAGGCGCCTGCGCACCGGAGCACGCTCTACCCGCCTCCCACCAGTGAGCGGGGGCCAGGCGGCCTCCTCGTCTTCGCTGGGGAGTGTGGGAATCAGGGCGGGGGCGCGGATGGTGGGGACGCCGGTCAGGACAGGCTGTGTAGGGGCTTCGGGCAGGACCATCGTTGAACCGCCACTCAACCCTTCCGGTGTTCCGGAGACTGATATGTGTCGAAGCATGGCCTCAACGTCCTTGGCCGTGGCCCGGGCTGATGGTTCCATCGCCGTCATGGCCGAGAGCAACCACGACCACTGGGAACCAAGTTCCGGTGGAACCCGCGGGGAGCGATGGACCCTGGCAACGGCTGATTCCACCGCGCCCCCCGGGTACTCAAGAGTCCCTGTCAGGCATTCGAGAAGGACAAGACCCAAAGAGTAAATATCGCTGGAAGGGCCAAGGACACGCCCGGTGGCCTGCTCAGGGCTCAGATACGCCGCCGTTCCGACGGTGGTCCCGGTAGCGGTCACGCGCGTGCCGTCAATGATACGGGCGATGCCGAAATCGGCTAGTTTAGCCACCGGTGCACTCCCACCGCAATCGGAGGTGAGAAGAATGTTTCCCGGTTTCACGTCACGGTGGATAACCCCGCGGCCGTGAACGTAGTCAAGGGCCGAGGTCAATTCCGCTCCGATCCGGGAAACATACTCCGGCGGGAGTGGCTTGGCGTTGTGAAGCCGGGCGTGGAGGTCCGTCCCTTCAATGAGTTCCATGACCAGGAAAGTCCGAGGCTCATCCGGAAGACGCGTGTCTGTTCCGGCATCGTAAAGAGTGACTAGGGCAGGATGGTTGAAAGTAGCCAGGAGCTCTATTTCTGCCCGGTACCGGTGCAACTCGTCTGAGCCGACCAGGTGGGCGGGAAACAGCTTCAAGGCCACGTCCCGGCCCAGAACATCATCCCGCGCTTGGTACACAGACGCTGTCATGCCCCGCCCGATCAACCGAACGATCTTGTACCGGCCAGCAAGCACCATCCCAAAAGTGTCCGTGAGAGGACCATCTGCCATAACTATCATTTCCTTTCCCCGACCAAGGAAACTCCCAAGGTCATAGTAGCTGCACCTGGAGGTCTGGCCTGGCCCACGACAAGACTCATCAATAGCTTGGTGTCGCCCTTGGGCTCAAACGCCCTCAGGCTGCGGTACGATCCCGCCGGACTCGGGCCAAGCCGATCCCCGCGAGGATGGCGCCAGCGGCTTCGGCGATCGCGCTGAGGGATTTTTCGAAGAACCAGACGGGCTCATACATGCCGGGAATCGGTCCCAGCGCCGGAATGTCGACGTAGCGGTAGAGGATCACGGCAATGAATCCCGCTCCGGCGACCAGCAGGGCGAAACCATAAGCGGGACGGCTCGAGCGGATGAGGAGGTAGATCGCTGCAACAAGGGCTGCGACCGCCTCGATGCGAAACAAGTTCCCACCCCCGATCCCGTCCGGCGCGGATAGCTGGTAGCCGGGGGCAAGCGTGAAATGGACGACCGCGTCAATGACAAGGGCGGCGGCGATCAGGATCCGCAGCACGACGTCCATGACGGAAATCCGCTTTCGACGCGCCCGCACCCGCGACGTCATTTGACGACCAGCATGCCGTGCATGTTGCTGTGGAAAGTGCAGTGGTACCCGTAGGTCCCGGCCTTATCCGGCGCCTTGAAGGTCGCGCTCTGACCCGCCTTGATGGTGACGTCGAAGGCGCTGCCCTCATCTGCGGTAACGGTGTGCGCCTGGCTGTCCATGTTCATCACAGTCACCATCGCACCGGCAGCGACACTGGCAGGGCCCTGATAAGCAAAGTCCTTGATGTGAATGGTCGCGGCAGCGGCGGCCGTGTCAGATCCGGTGGCAGCAGCGGATGCCGGGGCCAAGGACCCGGCCACTGCGGCCGACGACGGCGACGACGCAGATGTCGCGGGGGCAGCCGCAGCTGGGGAGGGGCTGCCCCCGCTACCGGATGCCCCGCAACCACTGACCAGCAGCACCGCTGCTGCAAGAGCAACGTACGTTCCTTTTGTCCTGATAAGCATGCCGTTCCATCTCCAAAAATTGGTTAAATCACAGCGCTGGTTCCGGCGGCCGCCAGCGGGGCCGTGTCGGCACCGGGACGCAAACCAGATACCAACCGTTATCGCCCCACCGGCCAACAAAACCGTGGCCACCGCGGACACCGCATAACGTCCACGGCGGCCACTGATAAAACGGCTCATCGGAACCGTTCTATCCTTCCCGACAGATCCGCAACCCTCTAAGCCTTGGCCCCGGTCTTGCGGCGGAGCATGAATGTCGCACCCGCAGCAAGCAGCAGCCCGCCACCGGCAGCAATCATGCCAACGTCAGCACCAGTGGAAGACGTGGTCGCGGCTGCGTTCACCACGCCGGTTCCCGGAGCCCCACCGGGCATGGACGTCATCTGCGAAGCAACCAACGTCCCACACAGGGCCGGGGACGTCGCCGCCAACGGCAACGACGGCACCAGGTCACTAGGTTCCTTCTGCGCAGCAGCCGGCAGCGTCGCCGGATCCAGACCATGCACGACCACGACAGCGGTCCCGGCCTTCAGCGACGCAGCCGTATCAGCGTTGAGGGTGAACGTGCGCTGGTAAGTGAAGGAAGAACCCATCCCGGCTACAGCCAGGTCAGTACCCGCAGCCGGAGAAGTATCGCCACTGGTGGAGAGCGTGGCGCCAATCGCACCATACGCCGGAACACCCTCAGTGGTGCTGATCACACCGTCACCGCTGGTATCAGCCGACGGAGCCGGGCACGTACCCTTGGCACCAATGTGAATGTGCTGAACGTGCGGGTACGGCTTGCCCCCAAACGTCTCGGCCAGACCAGAAACCTTCTCCGTCACCGTCGCCTGATCACCGGAAACACTCACCATCACCGAACCACTGGCATTACTGCCATTGATCGCACCAAGATTCGCCTGGTACGACGCCGTTGCCGCCCCGGCGGCCGGCGCAGGGGCAGACGCCGGTGCCGGGGCCGGGGCTGGGGCCGGTGCAGGGGCCGGTGCTGCGGCTTCGGCCGGCTGTACCACCAGAGAGCCGTGCATGTTTGAATGGAAGTTGCAGTGGAAGGCATAACTGCCGGCCGTAGCCGGGGCGGTGATCGTGGCCGATCCACCGGCCGGGACCGTGACGTCGAAAGCGCCAGCGGTATCGGAAGTCACGGTATGCGCCACCGTGTCCTGGTTCATAATGGTGATCTTCGCCCCGGGAGCCACCGCGGGAGCTGCCGAGTAAGCATAATTCTTGATCGTGATGGTGGCCGCCATCACCGGGCTGGACCGCAAAGCGGTCATCGATGACGCGGTCAACAAGGACGACGGCGCAGCCATCGCCGGCGCACCGACCAGGGCAAGGGCGCCCATAAGCACCACAGGAGCAAGCAACAAGCGTGATTTCCTAGACATGTAAATATCCTTTGCAGCCAATGTTGGGTGTCCCGGGCCCGGGACGCCCAACACTTATTCGGTGTGAATCAGATCACGGATGGGCTAAACCGGGGAAAAGTTTCCTGACACAACGGCTGACAACCAACCGCGACCTCCCAAACCGGGCCGATAGACCACACGAGGCCGAAAACGGCGGTGACGTTAACGGGAGGAGGGAGCAGCAGCCACCTGGGTCTGTTCCCCCACAGACGTTTTAAACTGGTGCGCGGATTGGCCGCCATCCACTCGCTCTTCGCCTACGCCGCCGCCTGGCACACGGAGCATGCGGCCACTATCCAACGCGTGCTCGCCCCTGCGCCCAAACGCGTCGAACATAACCTCGAAATCTTCCTCACCGAAGCCGAAGTCGACGCGCTCAAGTGACCCACCTCCCGGACCCAAACGATCACGATGCGCGGGATCCACGAAGCAATCGCGACCACCCTCAGCTGCGGCCCAGCGTTTCACTCCGTGCCCTAGACCCCCAAACCGCATCCCTGCTCACCGGGAAGACGGATAACAAATGAGGTGATCAATAAACATACCCGCAGCCAGCTTACGATCCTTGAGCGCGATAGTGAGAGGGCTGTCGACTTCCCGCCCGGTGAGTCCGGCCGAGTATCACCCCGACATTCTCATGCCCCGGGCACGGATGTCGCCGTAGGGTTTGTAGTTGCTGGACAGTGCTATCAGTTCCCAGTCCTTCGGCCCGGTCGCAAGCTTCAACCACGGCTCGCCCATCGGAATGCAGAGGGCTTGGCCTCGGAGGACTGTACGACGACGCAGCCGGCCGTAAGGGAATCCGGCGATCACGACGGTCTCTCACGGAGCGGCTGCCTGGGGGTCGCGGTTGCCGGGTGCCGGAAGGCTCGCGGATGGCAGGGCTTGGATGCTGCCTCCAGGCTGTGAGCATGGCAGCACCCTTGCACGTCTTGTTCGACTTGGTCGGCGCGACCACCGTCAGGGGCAAGCTTCTCGCGTTGTTGCTGGTGAGCTTTGTCTGTGGTGTTCTCACCGCTGGGCTGACAATACCTGCCGTAACGGTAGTCAGAACGACGATGAGCACATCGCTCAGCCTGGTCGACGGCATGACGACAGGATCACGGATTGACGCCCCGGCGCAGGCCCCCCGGGTTTTGGCCGCGGACGAATCAGTGATCGCTGGCTTCTATGCACAGAACCGTGTCCAGGTCGTTCTGGATCAAATGTCTCCGTTCATTGCGGTAGGCATCGTTTCCATAGAGGACGCCCGTTTCTATGATCATGGCGGTATTGATCCGACCAGCACCCTCCGTGCACTGGCTGCTACCGTCCAGTGCGGACGGCAAGGTGCCTCGACCATCACCGAGCAATATGTGAACAACGCCATCATCGAAGCCCAGGTCTCCGGTGGAAACACGGAAAGGTCAAACTCAGTTCGGCCAAAACGGATACTGACAAAGTCCGGGAAATAAAACTCGCCATCGCTTTGGAGAAGAAATATTCCAAGGACGAAATCCTCAGCGCGTATCTGAACATTGTGTACTTCAACAACGGCGCCTACGGCATCGAGGCTGCATCTAACCTGTATTTTGGTGTCCACTCCAAGGACCTGACGCTGCCCCAAGCAGCCACGCTGGCCGGTGTTGTAAACAACCCGTCCTTTTACGACCCGATCACCGAACCCCAGCGCGCCACGAACCGCCGCAATACGGTGCTGGATAAGATGCTGGTCGGAGGTAAAATCTCCCGCAGCGACCATGATCAAGCCATCCAGACTCCACTCGCGCTAAACATACACCGCAGCGGCCAAGGCTGTGTCTCAGCCAAAACCGCACCGTATTTCTGCGACTACAATCAACGTCTGATTCTGAATAATCAACACCGTCACGTTTCAGACCGCAGCGAACCTGGACATCTGCGAAGTCCAAAAACTGGCGACCAGGGCCGGGCTCCTCGACGGCGGAACGCCCCGACCCTATGACCTCAGTATCGCCCCGGCCCTGTTGGGCTCAAACAACGTCGCCCCACTGACCTTGGCCAATGCTTTTGCGACCTTCGCGGCCAAGGGCGTCGAATGCACCCCGATCGCCCTTACTTCGATCACCGGGTCGCAGGGCCAAACGTACCCCGTACCCTCCGCGAACTGTCATCAGGCCATCAACCCGGACGTAGCAGCCGGTGTCACTTATGCCCTCAAAGACGTCCTGACCAAAGGTTCGGGATACAACATCCCCGTCGTCAAGGACAACTACAACGTGTTCGCCAAAACCGGGACCACCAACGGCAACATGAACACCTGGATAGTTGGAGGAACCTCCGGCATCGTCACGGATTCCTGGTTCGGTACCTACCATGGCACCGCCGCAATCAATGGGCGGAACTAACGAACACCGCCGCCCCAAAATACAACACCCAGGCTTTCGCCCAATCACCTGCCTCCATGCTCACCGGCATCACCACCACAATCGCCCCGCCTCAGACCTTCCTCCCCAGATTCCCGACACCAGAACCAGCCCCCACCCCGACACCCTTCCGGGCCCCAACACCCTTCCGGGCCCCAACGCCAGCACCAGCACCAGCCCCCGTCCCAGCCCCCGTCCCAGCACCCGTCCCAGCACCCGTCCCAGCACCAGCACCAGTGCCGACACCGCCGGCGGCATCAGTGCCTCCTAGGGCGCCCGCCACTCCACCCACATCCACGCCGCCGCCGTAGTCCCATTCGACTTCTCTGCTGTAACTGCGCACGGCACCGGTTGGCGCCGAGTTCCAGGACGACGCTTCGCGCCAGGCCTTGGCTGCGAGTGAGAAAACGGTATGGTTCATTTGCATCCACCGATGATCTAGTAATGCTTCAGCGTTTAAGGCGCGCGCCGGTCCAGGCACCCGGGTGAGGAGCCATATCTCGTTCCAGCCGTGCTGGCCAAGGATGCGTTACCACGACGGCTGTTCAGGGTCACAAAACGTGCACTCCCGTCGGATCCGGTCTGTTTACCCGATCACTTGACCGTTATCGATTCCTTGTGGCACTTCTTCACTTACCGGTCATCCCTCTCACGCATCGACAACATGCAAATCCAGGCAGGTAACGCCACCGGAGACCGGATCATCCCCAAAATTTAACCGGACCGACCGGCCCTAATCAGTACGGTCCAATGACAGCGCATCTGCCGACTATAACCAGAAAGGTCTGCCTCAGCGGCAGACTAGGATTCACTTGATGGTACTGCGCCACTTTATCCACCGAGCAGGCGGCCAGAGGCTCCGGTTCCGCAGTAGGTTCGGTAGGCGCCCAAGCGTCCCCGGGCGGCCACGGTGTAGCCCCGAGGTCAGGGCGCTCGTCGCAAGGGGTGCCCACCGTCCACGAACTCTGATCTATGTGAAACGCCGCCGTGATCAGGGAGCGGCCACACACTCTCACGCGCATAACGAAGCGAGACCCCGGGCCGGTAGTCCCGGAGTCCCGCCATGTGTGTTACCGGCTCGCACGGAGCCGGTCGTGGTCTTTTATTTGTTGTAGGTGTAGTAGCCCATGACGGGCATGGCATCCACGGAGTGGACGATGGTGCCCTGGCTGGGGTTCAGCGCGCTGATCATTTGACCGTTGCCCAGGTAGATCCCAACATGGCTCCCCCCGTTTTGGACGACCAGATCGCCCGGACGCGGGTTACCTGTTGGCGTCATGACGTTCCACTGAAAGGTCCGCGGCAGGTTAATGCCATGCTGGGCGTAAACCCACTGAACGAACCCCGAGCAATCCCAGCCCCCCGGCACCGAACCACCCCACACGTACCTGCCGCCAGCATAAGCCCGGGCGGTGCCGGCGATACCAGAAGTAGCCGATCCTAGAATCGGATACACACCAGAAGAAGCGGTACCCACCCCTACGCCGGCATACTGAGAGCCGGTGGAGGCAGGCATGGGCGCCACTGAATTGCCAACGCTCGCGGACCGGGGGGCGTTGCCGGAGAGGGTAAGGGTCTGCCCTGGATATATCACGGAGTCCCATCCGAGGTGGTTCAGGGCGAACACCGTGTCAAGGCTCACGCCGGCCCGGGCGGCTATCGCACCGAGAGTATCCCCTGAACGAACCGTGTATGTGCCGGCTCCGAATGTGCTGGCACTCGACGACGTGTCCGCAGCAGCAACGGGGCTGACCTCTCCGGAGGCATTGGCTGCGGTGCCGCCCATGAGGGTGAGGCCGCAGGCCACTGCCATGACGGCTGCCGGGCCTACGATAAGGCGCCGGTGGGAGCTAATGGTTGTTGAAATGGTTTTCAGCGAGCTGTGGCGGACCGGGGTAGCACGATGGCGTGCGGTATTGGTATTTGTGGACATGTTTGTTGCCTCTCCCAATGCCTGCGAAGTTAGCTGTCGGGTTCGGATGGGAGTCACCCGGACATAGAGTCTTCTCCCGAAAATTCATTCTCGGAATGAGCTGTATTGTCTTAACCCCAAAATCCTCTCTCAAGGATTCGATATTGGGCCCTCCGCCTCTGCCGGATGATCGTCTTGAACGGGCCTTGATGACAGCGGCAGAGTTAGGCAATCTATCCAAGGATGTCAAAGCGGTTTCGCGTCGACACGTGGCCCACCATATATCACGGTTCCACCACCTGTCACCACGTGGTATCGCTCCGTTCGTTGGTCCCAGCGCCCATGGTTGCATCAGTCGTGTCGCCTGCAGTGCATGACCAAAGCGACCACCCGAGTCCTACCGCAGTGATTCAAACGCTGCATCCGGTCTTTGCGCTTTTGCTGACAAACTCGCCCACGGGACCCATCCGGACGTCCTCATTTCTCCGAATCAAGAGTTAACTGTCCCTTACATGCTGCAGCCCGCGTTGAAGGCCATCTACGGGAAGAACGGGCCATGGGTCAAAGCACGGCGCACGTCCGCCAACAAGGTCTAAACGGGGTACATGATGGATAAAAAGTTTGATGAGGTAGAACTGCTGACAGTGGCTGAGGTGGCCACAAAATTGCGTGTTTCCCGGATGACTGTGTATCGCAAGGTGCGGTCCGCGGAGCTACCAGCGGTGCACTTTGGGAAGTCGATTCGAGTCCCTGCGACGGCTATCGAAGCATACCTCCTCGAGGGAATAAGCACCCAGAAATCCCCATCCCGGCAAGAGGCGTAGCTACTGAAAGCAATCCTAAAGGCGCCCCATGGTGCGGACGGTCTTGCTGAAAAGACCAAGTTGCCCCCTGCTGGCCCGTATTCCCGTTTCCGTTCCACCACCATCAAATCGTTTACACCATGGCTCCCCGAACACACATCGACGAGGTCCAACTGAACACCCCGCCTATCGCATCTAATCTAAATAGGGTGACCACGGTGACACGCCTTGGTTACGATTCGTACGATGAGTTTTTAGGGGTCGTGGGAGAGCTCACCGGCGCTGAGCTCAAACCAGGCGGCGGTAAACTGGAGCATTCGACGGGAACGACATGGGCGATGGGCGTTTCTATCAATGTCCGGATCAGGGCGGGCGGCGTCAGCTGGTGTCAGCCCTCTACCCGGTCGCGTAGCCGTCCGTGAGAGTGACCTCCACACCTCCCCCCAGGACTGCGACGAAGTTGTACACCGCAGACCCGAGTACGGCCAGCACACTGATCAGGACAACGTCCACGAGGGCGATGATGGAGGCAACCGCTGCGACCTGGTTCAAAGGGAAGGTGTGCCGCAAGTCCACGGAAAACCCCGACGACGTTCCGACCACACCGGTCAGGAAAACGCTCAACTGCTCAAGAAGTCCCGTCGCATCCAAAACCATCCATAAGCCCGCACGTACCGCGACAGTGAGGATGCCCAGAGCGATGGAGAACAGAAAAGTAATCTGCAGAACCTTCCAGGGCGACACCTTCGACATGAAAACGCGGGCACGTCGGGGTTGGGTTGGCCGGCCCAACATCAAACCCGGACCAGTGCCCAAACCCAAATCTGAATTCACGCTCGGCATTGATTATTGACCTTCTCTATCGGTGAGACACCCCAGGTCCACGAGCAATAGTGGAAGCGAACTCCGCCCCTCATAGTATCGCCCGCTACATTTATTGCTACGCCAAAAGCCATCCGTGGCCGGAATCACACCGAACCTGTTATGCTCGGCGTGATCCCGGCACCACGCCGGACAGGCACCTTTGATCTAGGAGAAATTATTTATGAAGAAAAAATCAGCATTCCTGATTGCCCCCGTTCTCGCGTTGGGAGCACTTGCACTGGCCGGCAGTCCAGCAATGGCGGCTGGCGATACCTCCTACCAGGCCAACCTGCAGCCACTAAACGGCAGTACCGCTTCGGGTTCGGTGATGGTGAGTGTTTCCGGTGATCAGGCGACGGTGACGGAGAACGTTTCTGGTCTGGCCGAGACGTTTGGGGGCAAGCCGTACCCGCACGTTCAGCACATCCACATTGGCGCCAAGGGTACGTGCCCGGCTCCGTCGGCTGATACCAGCGGTGACGGTGTGATCAGCACCACTGAGGGTGCCCCGGCGTATGGTGGGATCGGGACCACGCTCTCCACCAGTGGCGATACTTCTCCGGCTGCGGGTACTGACTTGGCTGTAGCCGGGATGGGTTCTTCCTTCACATACCAGCGCACGTTCACCCTCAACGCTGATACGGCTGCGTCCCTGAAGGCCGGGACCGCTGTCGTGGTCGTGCATGGTCTGGATCCGGCGACGCTGCCGGCTGCTGCGCAGAAGGAACCTAGTGACCTGGTGCCGTCGCTGCCGTTGGCGGCGACGTCCCCGGCACTGTGTGGGACGCTAGTTGCTTCGCAGATGACGTCCATGCCCGGTGGGGCTCCGGGAACCGGCGTGGTGAACGCAGCCGCGACCACGTCTTCCACCGGTGCTGACGTTGGCATGATTGCTACCGGTGGCGGGCTGCTGCTTGCCGGTGCGAGTGCCTTCGCGGTCCGCCGCCGGATGGGAGCCAAGGCCAACAAGGCCTAAGCCTCAGCTGATCGTCGATGAGCACCAAGAACAACGGCCGCCGCGGACGCTTCATAGCGTCCGCGGCGGCCGCCATGCTCCTAGCCGGCGGCGCCGTCACTATTGGGGCCGGCCTGCACGCCGATCCCGGGCAGGCACCACCCGTGAACACCCCTGCCATCGCCATCAGCACGGCCACCACATCACCGGGCTCTTCCCTTTACACCCCGGCCCCCGCCCCGGCCGCTGCACCAGCGGGTCCGGTACTGCCGCCGTCGGACCCCGTCGCCTTGGACATACCCTCTATCGGCGTGCACACCCCGCTGATCCAGCTGGGCAAGGCCGCGGACGGCACCGCCGATGTCCCGCCCGGGGAACCCGGATCACCAGCCGGCTGGTACCAGTACTCCCCCACACCCGGGACTGAAGGCCCCTCCGTCATCCTGGGCCACGTGAACTCCACCCTGACCAACGTCGGCGTCTTCTACCGGCTGCACGAGCTGGCGCCCGGAACGCAATTCTCGGTAACCAGGGTCGACCACAAAGTCGCGGTGTTCCAGATGGACCGCTCCGCCGAATTCAAAAAAGATGACTTCCCCACCCTAGACGTGTACGGCAACACCAACCGCGCGGAAATCCGGCTAATCACCTGCGGCGGCTACGACCCTTCCTCCCGCCTCTACACCGAAAACACCGTGGTCTACGCCCACCTGATCTCCACCCACCCCGCCTAATCGACCCTTCCCGAAATATCTTCGAAAACTGGTCACCTATGTAACTGCCGTCAGGGGCTGTGGGTCGGCCTGCTCCAAGACCGCTTGGAGGATTTCGGACACAGGATCCGTGAGCTGCACCGCTCACGACAAAACCCCAGCGACTCTTCTATATCTGTCAAGGCGTTGTGGATTGAGCGTGGAGGGTGTTCAGGGTCCGGTAGAGATGGCGGGCGAGATAGCGTTTGAGGCAGCGACGGATCTCGCGTCGGGTCTTGCCTTCGGCAGTGCGGCGTTCAACGTACGCGCGGGTTCCGGGGTCGTGGGTCATTCTGACGATGGTGGCCTGGTGGAGTGCCCGGTTGAGGCGTCGGTCGCCGCCACGGTTGAGCCTGTGCCGGGTCGTGTTCCCGCTCGATGCCGGTATGGGGTTCACCCCGGCCAGAGCGGCGAAGGCTGCCTCGGAGCGGACCCTGCCGGGATGGGACCATGCGGTGAGCACAACTGCAGCGATAACCGGGCCGATCCCTGTCTCGTCCAGAAGGGGCGCTGCCTCGCTGGCCTGGATGAGGTCGGCTGTCCGGTTCTGGTTGTCTTCGAGCTCCGCAGTGAGGGCGAGGACCCTCTTGGCGAGACGGACGGCCTCGACCCGTGCGGTCGCGGCGGCGAGGCTCTCGCTGCGTGCGCGCCAATGGGCGATCTCGTCGATCTGGGCGGCTTTGAGGGGCTTGCGGGCGTCGACACCGAGTTCCACCGTCCGCACGAGCGCGAGCAGGGCGTTCACGTTCGCGGTCCGCTCGGCCGTCATCTGGTCCCGGGCCGCCACCAGTACGCGCAAGGCCGCGCGTGTCCCATCGTCCTGACGCGGGTGGCGCAGCGCTGTGACATCGGTAGACAGGGCAGCGGTGGCGATCGCCTGGGCGTCCAGCGGGTCCGACTTGCCCAGCCCGCGGCGGGACCGCGTGTTCGTTCGTGGAGCTTCGACCGTCGGATAGCCCGCCTCCGCAGTCATGCGGGCCAGCTTGGCGCCGTAGGTGCCGATGCCCTCGATTGCCCACAGCGTGGAGAGGTCCCCGACGGTGCGGCGGCCCGCCCAGTCGATCGCCCGCTTCATGCCGGCGGCAGTGGCTGGGAACTGCTCGCAGGCGAGCTGCTCGCCCGTCGACGCGGACACGACGGCGAGGGTGTGGGTGCGGGGCGTGGGTGTCCACGCCGATGACGAATGGGTGTGCGTGCGCGACGATGGTCAAGGTGATCGGATTCCTTCCATGAGGGGGCAACAGTCCGGTCGCAAAGCGGCCGACGCCGGTCTGGAAAGAGATCACTCCAAGGCATTACTGTGACGGGCCACAACCCAAGGGTTGGGCAATCCTCTGATCAAGCCATTGAGGTGGGCCAGGTCGGCGTCGGCCGCCCACCCCGGTACGGGCAAGTCGCTAGGAAGGCACGCGAAGCGCGGCCAGTCGGATATCGAGCCACTACCGGGACAGGCAACCAACACCAACCCTGCCGGCCAGTCCCAGACCAGCCACATCAAGACTCACAGTCGGATATCCGGGTCTGCCCGGGGTTTGATTGACATCTGACTTGTGAGTTTTGGCTTGCAGGTGGAAGGATGTTTGACATGCCTAAAGCTTTTCCTGAAGAGTTTCGCCGTGATGTGGTCGCGGTGGCCCGTAAGGGTGAATCGGCCCTGGTCCAGATCGCAAAGGACTTCGTTGTTTCGCCGGCTGCCTTGCATCGGTGGTTGAAGATCGCCGACGTTCAGGACGGGGTGGTCCCCGGTGTCACCAGGGAAGAATCGACCGAGTTGCGTGAGGCGAAGAAACGCATCCGTCTCCTCGAGCAGGAGGCGGAGGTGATGCGCCGGGCGGTGGCTTACCTGTCCCGGGATGTCAACCCAAAATGATGTACCCGCTGGTCCTTGAACTGGCCGCCCCGGATGCCCCTGTGCGGGTGCCGGTCGCGGTGACCTGCCGGGTCTTGGGATTCTCCCGCCAAGCCTTCTACCAGTGGTGTGCGAACCCGGTCAGTGACCGGGACTGGGAGGAAGCCCACCTGGTTAACACCGCCCTGGACATCCATGCTGAGGAGCCGACGTTCGGGTACCGGCTGATCCATGACGAACTCGTCCACGAACAAGGCCTCGTGGCTTCCGAGACCCGGGTGGGGCGGCTGTGCAGCGAGAACAGGATTCTCTCGGTCATCCACCGCCGGCGCGGGACCGGGAAGAAAGCCGGCCCGCCCGTTCATGACGATCACGTCCAGCGTGACTTCACAGCCACAGCCGCCAATAAATTGTGGCTGACGGACATTACCGAGCACCACACCAGTGAGGGCAAGCTGTATCTGTGTGCGGTCAAGGATGTCTACTCCAACAGGATCGTGGGGTACTCCATCGATTCCCGAATGAAAGCGGCTCTGGCCGTTGACGCGCTGACTGCGGCGATCAGTCAACGGAACCCGCAAGGAACCCTCATACATTCGGACCGGGGCTCGCAGTTCCGGTCCAAGAAATACACCCGCCTGATCGACTCCGCAGGCCTGCGAGGGTCCATGGGCAGGGTCGGGGCACGCGCAGATAATGCCGCGATGGAAAGTTTCTTCTCGCTGCTGCAAAAGAACGTGCTGAACCAAAAACGCTGGGAAACACAGGAAGAACTACGCCTGGCCATCGTGGTCTGGATCGAGAAAATCTACCACCGCCGACGCCGCCAACGCCGACTCGGCAAACTAACACCGATCGAGTTTGAGACAATAACAAGACCACTCAACCGGTCACCAAAATATCAACCCAAACTGTCAACCAGAACCTGGGCAGACCCGACGATGCGGGTCAGCGCCGTCCCATAGATGATCGCTAGGAGCCCTCCGACGCGCTCGCTCAACCCGATGTCCTCGGCAACCAGGAGATCTTTTTACCCAAACCAATCGCAATTCCGTCAGTATCGTCGCGTTTGTTGCGCCACCGTCGTCGGGGGCGTCCGCAGTTCGAAGATTGGTATGATCAACAGGAGTTGTGGGTGCTTGCGGTTTCTTGCCTCAACAAACAACACCCCTCCCGGATATCAGCGATCGAGCCTATCCCCACTGTTTGACAGCAGCCGAAAGTCCCCTCGTCAACGGCGTTTGTGCCTGGTATACGAGAAAGCCGACTTACGCAGGCCTTCAACGACGCTGTCGTAGTTGCGCGTAACCTTCGCGAATT
Organism: Arthrobacter endolithicus; assembly: GCF_026627425.1. Lineage (GTDB taxonomy): Bacteria > Actinomycetota > Actinomycetes > Actinomycetales > Micrococcaceae > Arthrobacter_M. The sequence continues at coordinate 23,275 of NZ_JAPNLH010000021.1, read as the reverse complement.
CGCGGATGACATACTGGGTTGGCAAGTTTTACAAGGCCAGTTGGTGCCCTATTTTGTGCTTGATCGAGAATTGTTGTTAGCCGGCTGATGGTATCCAAAGGGTCTCTGTGGGATGCACGGAACTCAAGCTGGAACTCGGTGTCAGTGAGCTGGTCAGAATGTCCGCGCCGCCCTCTCGACGCTCTTCCTCTTCCTTGCTCTGTCACTGCACCTGCTCTGGCACAATTACTTTATGATCCAGCGCGCGACAATCGATGATGTCAATACCCTCGTGGCACTTCGGGCAGCGATGTTCGAGACTATGGACCACGAAGGCCGCCCAGAAGCCGCATGGCGTTGCGAAGCGTCGAAGTGGTTCGCGGAGCACTTGAATGTGGACGCTTGCGCGTACGTCGTTTACGTCGCTGACACAGCTGTTGCGGCCGCACTTGGCTACGTGCACACGGCACCGCCGTCGCCATCAAGTAGCGCCGCCGTCACCGGACACCTGTCGAATGTGATCACCCTCAGGGGCCACCGTCGCCAAGGATATGCTCGCGCGTGTGTTGAAGCCCTTATTGAATGGTTCCGTGACGAAACTTCTGTTGCGAGAGTTGACCTTGCAGCCAGTGTGGACGGGCTCGCCCTCTATGAATCTCTTGGTTGGACGCGCCGAGAGCAACCAACGCTGCGTTTGCCCATCAGCCGTACCTGAGCCGTCTTTGGTGTCGGCGCTCAATATCAAGTGCACTGAGTTTCCAAGTCGCCTGCACCACCCTTCCATACCACCTCCGAAAACGGAATAGTAGACGGACACTTTAGGGGCATCTAAGTAGGGGGCATGGCGAATCGTTTCCCCAGTGCGTTAGGTGACAGCGTAAACCGTAAGGAAACCTTCCCGACATGTGATGGGTAGCTGCGCCGAAACGCTGCCAAGGAGGCCGCTGGACGCCAGGTATTTAGTTTCTTGACGGCTGGGAGCGCACGGCAGTAAGCCAGTCCTCCCAGGTCGGGCGCAGCAGGCTGGCCAGAGTCCCGTAGCCACCGGCTCCAGGGTGGGCGCCGTCGCCCTCGCGGACCTCCCGCCGCCAAGCGTCATGACTCTGTAGTTCTCGCACGACACTGACGTAGGGTACGGATTGGCGATCGCATTCAGCCGCCAGCGAGGCATCAAGGGCAATGATGCGTTCATTGTGCTGTTCGTCATCGACTGCTGGAGGCCCTGCCATCATCACGGGCCACCCCTCCGCATCCAGCCCCCGCAGCAAAGCGCGCAGATGCGTGACCGAGTCTTCGGCCGCCACCCGGGATCTTCCGTATTCAAACATGGTGTCATTGACACCGAAGGACAAAACGACTCCCGCGTGACTGCCGAAGGGCAGATGGGGAGTGCATTCGGCCTGGAAACGGCGAAGAATGTCGGCACTGGTGTCACGCCGAATCCCCAAATTGTACGAAGTCAAGATCAGCCCTTGAGCATGGCTGTGCGCTGCCAGGCGCCCTGCCCAGCCAAGGTGCCGTGCGTCGCCAACTCCTGCCACGAAAGAGTCGCCGACAAAACGGACCCGCACATCCGGTTCCCGCTGTTCTACAACATCCGCAGTATTCGCCTGAGACTCCCTCATCCCTCGAGAGCTTCCTTGTCTTCACGGCCATGGACGGCGATGCCCAGGGCCTTCAGCACCGGCCAAAGCGTTAATGGATCGTGGTCCACGCCAGGTACATATTCGGTGATACCAACACCGACCAGTTTGCCCCGAGCTCGAAGCTTGTTGATCACATCGACCAAGCTGGCGATGTCCAGGCCGTCAGGCTCGGGAACCGGGACTGCCGGCCACACCTTGGTGTCCAGGACGTCCAGATCCAGGTGCACGTCAAGCGGCACACCGTCCGGCAGCCACCGGTCAAGGAGCTGTTCCAGCCGATGCGGTTCGTTTTGCAACTGCTTGCCGGTCAGCAGTGGCAACTCGTATTCATCGATGAACGCCCATTCGGGCGGATCCATGGAGCGGTCACACAGAAGAGCGCATTGTTGCGGGGACACGGTAGTGGCCGGCACAAGGCTCGGGTGGCCGTCGCCGAACAGTGTCCGCAGCGGCATGCCGTGCGCATGTCCGCTGGGGCTGGACTCCGGCGTGTTCAGATCGGCGTGGGCGTCGATCCATACCACATGCAGGTTCGGATAGATCGAGGCCAGGCAGGACACCGAGGCTACTTCCACGGTGCAGTCTCCACCCAAAGTCAACAGGCTGCGAGGCCCAAGATCCTGCAACACGTCCGATGCGGCGACCCCGCAGTCCGGGCAGCCGGTGGCACTCTGATCGGTTTCGACATGAAGGACGAGCCTGCTAGCAGTGTTGGCGGCGGAGAGTACGTGCACCCCGTCGAGGCCGAACATCGTGTCGGCGCGTTCGCACCACTGCCCACCGGGACAGGACATAGAATCAGACAAGTCAGGGTCTCTTTTGTGATCGGAAGCTTGGTCGCTACCAATTCAAGGGGACCCTGACCTCACTCGCGCACCGCCACGCCACACAGGCCATAGAAAATCCCGCCAACCGAGATTCTTAGGCCACCCTAACCATGCTCAAATGCGAAGAGCCGTCAAAAGGCACTGAATGCACGAAGTTCTTTGAACAGCGACGAACCGTTCGTAAGCGGAACGGTATGCGGGACGGTTGATGCGATGTGATTGAAGCTTCGCGTTGCGTGCTCTCCTAATTCATGTTTTTCTCTTTTGCTTGGTGTTTGTGTTGGGACCGTTGGGCTACTTGGTTATTCGGGCTCTGGTTTGCTCTATTTGGGTGGTCATGTGGAAATGGCCGCGTCCTTGGAGCCCTGCTATGACTCCGTGGATGTCGGTCTCGGGGCGGTTTTGGCTGAGTTTTTTCTTCGCATCGATTCTGGTGATGACCAGTTCGATTCCGACAATGGCTCGGAGTTGACCGGCGATGTATTTCTTGGGTGCATCGTCCACCGTCCAGGGAGGCTCTGATCCGGCTTCATTGGTGTTGGTCAGTGCACGGATGTGGTTGCCAAGCCAGGCCGGATCCTCGTGGATCATGAGGTTGCCGTATACGTGGGCGGTGGAGTAGTTCCAGGTTGGTACGACGCGTCCGTGTTCGGTCTTTGCTGCGTACCAGGATGGGGAGATGTAGGCGTCCGGACCTTGGATGATGGCCAGGGATTCACTGATTGTAGGTTCGGACCATTGGGTGTTGTTTCTGGCCACGTGGGTGTGCAGTGCTCCATGGTCACCGATGGTGGCGTCGTAGACGAACGGCAGCAGTGTGGCGAGCAGCCCTTCCTGCGTCATGGTGATCAGGTTGGCGGCGGATGGTCCATTAAGCAGGTCGTGGATGTCGGTGGGGCTGGCAGTGAAGTGTTCCGGGACATACATGGCAGTGTTCCTTCAAGAGAAGATGCGGGTGGTCAGGGATTTTTCGGTTTCCGCGATGCGCTGAGCCGGGTCCGGACGGCAGAGCCCGCGCACAGGATCACGGCCAGGCCGCCCAAGATGGTGGTCCAGTTCAGGGTTTCGCCCAGTAAGAGCCAGGCCCAGCAAATGCTGAGGACGGGTTGTACGAGTTGAATCTGACTGACTTGGGCCATGGGCCCGATAGCGAGCCCGTGGTACCAGGCGAAGAAGCCCAAGAACATACTGATCACGCCCAGGTAGGCGAACGAAGCCCATTGAATCGGTGTGGCTGATGCGGGTTGTTGGGCCATGGCCACTCCGGTCAGGGTGATCATGAGTGGGGATGCCAGGACCAGGGCCCAGGACACGGTTTGCCAGGCGCCGAGCTCTCGGGCCAGCAGACCTCCTTCGGCATACCCGATGGCTGCGGCGATCACGGCACCAAAGAGGAGCAGGTCAGTCCAGCCGAGAGCCCCGAGCCCTCCTGATTGGCGGAAAGCGAAGCCAAGGGCTGCCAGCGCCCCAACGCTGGTGGCCGCCCAGAAGGCTTTCGAGGGGTGTTCGCGGCCGCGAAGGACCGCAGCCGTGGCCGTTGCTGCCGGGAGCAGCGCGATGACGACGGCACCGTGGCTGGCCGGAGCCGTCGTGAGCGCAAAGGATGTCAGGAGCGGGAAGCCGACAACAATACCGCCGGCAATCACGGACAACCGCAGCCACTGCTTCCCGCGCGGAGGATGCTGGCGGGTGAGGGCAAGGGCAAGGGCAGCCAAAATGGCGGCGACCACCGCGCGGCCTGAACCAACAAACAGCGGTGACAACCCGCCAACGGCAACCCGGGTGAGCGGCACAGTAAAGGAAAAGGCCGCTACACCCAGCAGCCCCCACCAGAGGCCCGTAGGGGCGCGATTTGGTAGCACTGGGCGAACAAACGTAGTAGCGCTATCATTGCTTCTCATGAACAACGATAGCAGCTCCCGTATTGTGACGCGACTTAAGGAATGGATCTCCACGTCCCCACCGGGATCCCGCTTGCCCTCCACCAGGGCACTTGTTGCTGAATTTCAAGCCAGTCCCGTCACCGTGCAGAAGGCCTTGCAAGTCCTCACGATGCAAGGGTTGATCGAGAGCCGGCCCGGAGTAGGGACCTTCGTGCGAGCCGTGCGGACAGCACGCCCTTCTGACTATGGGTGGCAAAGCACCGCGCTGGGTTCACTCCAGGTACTGCTACCGCCGGCTTCCTCTACGATGCGCACCGTCTCCAACGAAGCAATAGGTTTCCATTCGGGCTATCCGGACCGGGAACTGTTGCCGGAACGACTGGTGCAGGCTGCTCTGACGCGAGCCGCCCGGGGAGATACGGCACTGTCCCGCCCGCCCGTCGCGGGCCTGCCGGAGCTGCAATCGTGGTTCGCCCGCGAACTGGGCGCCGCCACTCCTGCCGGGATCAACCCGCCCACCCCCAGCGATGTCATCGTGCTGCCGGGAAGCCAGAGCGGACTTAGCTCGATCTTCAGCGCCCTGCTCGGGAGCGGACAGCCTTTGCTGATTGAATCTCCTACCTATTGGGGCGCCATCCTGGCCGCACGGAACGCCGGTGTTCGGCTCATCCCGGTACCCAGCGGTCCCGACGGACCGGACCCGGTCGAACTGGCCAGGGCTTTCGAGGAATCCGGTGCACGCATGTTCTACGCACAACCCCACTACGCCAACCCCACAGGGTCACAATGGTCCAGGGAACGGGCAGAGCAAATATTGGACGTCGTTCTTAGCCATGGAGCGTTCCTTGTCGAGGACGATTGGGCCCATGACTTCGGCATCACTACCACCCCCGCCCCCGTAGCTGCACATGACGATTCCGGCCACGTCATCTACCTTCGATCCCTTACCAAGAGCGTCTCCCCGGCAATCCGCATCGCAGCCATCATCGCCCGCGGCCCGGCCAAAGACCGCATCCTCGCCGACAGGGGCGCCGAAACGATGTATGTCAGCGGCATTCTCCAAGCAGCCGCCCTGGAAGTTGTCACACAGCCTAGCTGGCAAACCCACCTACGCAACCTGCGCCACCTCCTTCAATCACGCCGCGACCTGTTGGTCAGCAGCCTCAGGGACCACACCCCGGAAGCACATATCGAAACCATCCCCCAAGGCGGACTAAACCTGTGGCTGCGCCTGCCCGACGGAACCAACCTCGAACGGCTCACCAGCGACTGCGAGAAAGACGGAGTCATTATCGCTGCCGGCAACGAATGGTTCCCCGCCGAACCCACCGGTCCCTTCATTCGCCTCAACTACTCAGGACCAAATCCCGGCGCCTATCCACAAGGCGCACACATCCTCGGCCAAGCCCTAAAACACAACCACCAATAACCGGCCAGCTCCAAGACCACGCCCCGCACGACAGCCCTACCAAGCCGATCGACGGCAGGACTCAACGGGAAGCATCAGAAACGACCGGTAAGCCGGTCGGACACCGACCCGTGGATTCATGCGCGCGCTGGAGCTGAAAAGCCGCTCCATGGCAGTTCCAGAGGGGAACCCCTACCGCGACACCCCGTCCCACTCCCCGGCCGCAAAAATGTGAGTTGCAGCGGTAAGTGGCACGGTTTCCGCAGCGATATGTGGCCGGTCAAGTAATCCCGCAAGCCCATCGTCTGCCAAACGTGCGGAAAGACTCGAGTCTGCTTCAGGCGACGAAAATGCAGAACGGATGGCCGGCCGGATCGGCGTAGACGTATAACGGCTCGTCGGGGTCTTCCGTGCGGTGGAAGAGGAGCTCAGCTCCTAACGCCAATGCTCTGGAGTGTTGGTATGCGAGTGTTTCCCGGTCGGGAACGCTGAGGTCGAGGTGCATCTGCATCGGCACATCAGGCAAGGGCCATGTTGTCCGCTTCAGGTGATCAACGTGCTGGAAAGCGAGCTTGCGGTTGCCGTGCGCGTCGGTCAGTACCAACCAATCGACGTCATCGAGCGTGCCCTCTGTCGGAGGCTCGTCTCCTGGCCGGTACTGGAGTCCGAGAAGCAGGCGGTAGAAGTCCGCCAGTCCTCGCACATCAGTAGTGTCGAGGACCGTGTGGAGCAGCTGCGGGTATCCGGTCATGGGTTGAGCCTAATGATCATCGAGGGTTTCTCGCCAGCATCGCGTGTGTCAGGGAACGACGCGTGCTCGCTCTTCGAACCAGGGGGAGTCGTGGGAAACAACGCAGAACAATAATCCGGCGGGGTCTTTCAGCACTACCCATGCCCGCCTTTGGGCAACGATTGTTGCACCTAAGTCCGCCAGTCGTCGTACTTCAGCATCGTCTACGTCGTCGGTTTCGATATCGAGGTGTAGTCGCGCGGCTGCGTCGCCCACGATTTGGAGTCCAACCCAGGACATCGCGGCCGGGTGGGCGAGGCCAGTGAACTCGGGGTAATCCTCCACTAACCTCGCTTCCGCGAGCAGCGCGGAGGACCAGAATTGCCGAGTTGCGGTGAACACGTCATCCGGGGCGTCTATGACAACCTCGCGGAGAAGGATGCGATGCATCGACTCACTGCATCACATACACACGACCAATCACAAGGGGCATGCCCAAGGACTCGTTTATGGCTCATCCGTCATATGAGCTCACTCATGTGGCCGCCCGTAAGCCGATCCTTTACCGGGCACCGTCCAACTCCGGCGAATGACCGAAAGTTCGGTGATTCGCTGTAATTGAGCACCAGGGTCCTGGAGGTGCAGCTGGGGCATAGGGGTTGACGTCAACACTGTGGACGTGCGTGGGGCAGGGGTGGTGAGGTTGCTGGTGCCTCCCGCGCTGGACGAGTTAGCCGGGAACGTCTTTGTCTCATGAGCGTTCGTTGCGTGGAGGTTCATTGCCCGTGGTTGCTGCTGGTGTTTTCCCATCGTGGACGCCACCGAGAGTTTACCGTGTCGATACCTGTGCTTTACCTGGTGCTGGAACACTGCCTTGGGGGGTCGCCAGCCATATCTAGTACGAGGAGCAATTCATGCCCGGTCTCGATCGTCGACGTTTTCTTCAGCTCGCGGGAGCGGGTGCTGCGAGTACCGCGATCGCCGAGATGCTCGGCCAAAGCGTTGCACGCGCTGCCTCGATCCCGGCCAACCGGGCTACCGGCTCGATCAAGGATATTGAGCATGTGGTGATCTTCATGCAGGAGAACCGGGCATTTGATCACTATTTCGGCACGTTGAAGGGTGTGCGCGGGTTCTCGGACCCGCACCCCGCGGTCCTGCCCAGCGGCAAGGACGCCTTTCACCAGAACAACGGCACGCGTGATGTCCTCCCGTACCACCCGGACGCGCCGAACCTGGGCATGCAGTTCATGGAGGACCTCGACCACTCGTGGAAGATGACCCACGAGGCCTTCAACGCGGGCAAGTATGACCGGTGGCTGCCCGCGAAGTCGGATGCGACCATGGCCTTTTACGGGCGTCAGGACATTCCGTTCCATTTCGCACTCGCGGACGCGTTCACGGTATGTGACCAGTACCACTGCTCCGTGCTGGGTCCGACGGACCCGAACCGCTACTTCATGTTCGCTGGCGGCGACGACCCGGACCGCAAGGGCGGCGGGCCGGACCTGTGGAACGACGAGAAAGGCTACTGGTGGAGCACCTACCCAGAGGAGCTTGAGAAGGCCGGCGTGAGCTGGAAGGTCTATCAGGACAGCGGCGAGGGCCTGGACCCGGCGCACTATGAGGGCTGGACCGGTGACCCGTACATCGGCAACTATGGGGACAACTCGCTCCTGTATTTCAAGCAGTACCAGGACGCGAAGCCGGGCACGCCGTTGTATGAGAAGGCGCGGACCGGTACGAACGCGAAGGCCGGAGAGGACCTCTTCAGCATCTTCCGTGAGGACGTCTCCGCAGGGAAACTTCCGCAGGTGTCCTACATTGTGGCTCCGGAGGCCTACTCGGAGCACTCGAACTGGCCGCCGAACTTCGGCGCCTGGTACGCGGCTAACGTCCTGGACATCCTCACCTCCACCCCGGATGTCTGGAGCAAGACGGCTGTGCTGTTCATGTATGACGAGAACGACGGGTTCTTTGACCACGTTGTCCCGCCGCACCCGAACACCCCGCAGATCCCGGGTGCATCCACGGTCTCGACGGCCGGTGAGTGGTACGACGGTACCCCGACCTTCTACGGCAGCAAGGACGTCCCGGGACACTTCGGCCTTGGCGTTCGCGTGCCGATGATCGTCGTCTCCCCGTGGAGCATGGGCGGCTGGGTCTGTTCGGAAACGTTCGACCACACATCGATCATCCGCTTCCTCGAGACCCGCTTCGGCGTGGCGTCGCCGAACATCACACCGTGGCGCCGCACGGTCAGCGGCGACCTCACCAGCGCGTTCGACTTCTCTGCGGCCGGCGGTACGGCCCCGGCCCTGCCGGACACCTCGGCCTACAAGCCGGTGGACCACAGCCGACACCCGAGCTACGTGCCGACGCCCCCGGCGACGAATTCAATGCCGTCCCAGGAGAAAGGCACGCGTCCGTCCCGCCCGCTCGGTTACGCCCTGGACGTCGAAACGAAGATCGAGGCAGGTAAACTCACGGCGCGTTGGTTGAACCGGGGCAGCCTCGGCGCGCATGTGCAGGTCCGATCGAACCTGCTGGCGCAGGCTCCGTATTCATACACCATCGGGGCGTCGGCCTCACTGGACGCGGCCTGGACGCTCGGTGCCGAGTACGACGTGCACATGCACGGCCCGGCCGGCTGGTACCGGCACCTTGCCGGCACGACGGCGGCCGCGGACCTCCGCGTCACCGTCACCACTGACGGCAAGTCACCGCACGCGCAGTTCCGGATCGAGAACACCGGCCCTGCAGGGATGGCCCTGACCCTGAAGGATGCGTACGGCGCCGGTACCCAGACCCTCTCGCTCAACCCGGGCCAGAGCAAGCCCGTCGTTATCCCGACCCAGGGCGGCTGGTACGACCTGACGATCACCTCCGCCAGCGACCCGAAGCTCGTCCGCGTCCTCGCCGGCCGGCTCGAGAACGGCCGTCAGCTCACGAGCGATCCCCAGCTGGGCCGATAACCGGACCAGTGTCGGCGCGAGTGCTGGCGACTGCCGTTCCCTTCGCCGAGGACTGTGCCTTACCTTGCTGATTTATTCGAGAAACAGGCGCCCGTCCGGGGCGCACCCGAAAGGAATATCCAATGCTCAATGTGCTAAAGAGCCGGAGGGCAGGCGCTGCGGCGTTTGCTGCCGCCGTCGCGTTCACTGGATTTGCAGTCGCCGGTGCGGCTGCACCCGCGGATGCGCAGACGACGTCGGGCTCTGTCGCCCAGGCCGGCGGGCAGGGGGCGAATGGTCCTGACCATGTTTTCGTCATCATGATGGAGAACCACGGCTACGACCAGGTCATCGGCAACACCGCCGACGCGCCCTACATCAATACCCTCGCCCGGCGCTACAACACCGCGGCGAACTACCACGGCGTCACCCACCCGAGCATGCCGAACTACCTTGCAACCATTTCGGGAAGCACCCAGGGCATCTGGGACGACTGCAAGGCCGGGGCGAATGTCACGTGCGCCCCGGAAGAGTTCGTCCCGGGCTCCGGCGACCCGGGAGCCACAGGGCTCCTCACCCCGGCGCAGGTCGACAGCGCCTCGTCCACCCCGCACATGTTCTCGGGCAAGAACATTGTTGACCAGCTCGAGAATAAGGGCCTGAGCTGGAAGGCGTACATGGAGAGCCTTCCGAGCGCCGGCTCCCAGGTCGAGTACGCGCCCACGATCGGCTCAGCCACGGTGAAGCTGTACGCCCAGAAGCACAACCCATTCATGTACTTCTCGGACATCAACTACCCGGGAAGCCCGCGCCTGCAAAACATCGTGCCGCAGGAGAACAACCTCAAGACCGACCTGGCGAGCGGCAACGTGCCGAACTTCGTCTGGATCAGCCCGAACCAGTGCCACGACATGCACGGGATCTCCCCCTCCGGGGCGGCCCTCATCAACCTGCCCCAGTGCGGCTTCCCGGACTCGGGCCTTGACCACGGCGCGATCCAGCTCGGGGACGCCTACGTCAAGCAGACGGTCCAGCAGATCACGGACTCCCCGACGTGGAAGACGACCAAATCCAGTATCGTCCTGGCCTGGGACGAGAACGACTACTCCGGATCCACCGGCGGACCGGGCAGCCCGGTCGGTCAGAACGGCGCCGTCCTCGGCGGCGGGCACGCACCGATGATCGTGATCAACTCAGCTGAAGGCCCGCACAAGACAACGGACAAGCTTTCAGACCACTACACCCTGCTCTCCACCATCGAGCACCTGTGGCACCTGGGCTGCCTGGACAACACATGCTCGCCCACCACATCGGGAACTTTCGAGGAGCTCTTCCGCCCCTGACCCGCAAAACAACCCCGGCGATTCCAGCCCAAACACAAGGGGCTTGGAACAGCCCATACTCACCATGACCGGCTGCCTGCCCGCACGCCATACGGGCAGGCAGCCGTGCTATTTTCCCCTTGGTTGCCGCTATCGACATAAGGAGCTGACCCAGGCATTTGTAGTGGATGCACTCATGCCTTAAGGGGTCGGCGACGTTGCCCGGCAGCCGTGCAGCCCCTAACGCTACAACGCTCATGTCCGGCTCCCCCTCGAGACGAAGCCGGCGTATCTAACGGCTGACAGCCATAGCCCGCGTCGCAAAACTGGCTGGCACTGCCCCCACGCGGCTAAGAGTCCGGATGCTGGAAAAACGCTCCGTGCCAGCGCCCGTTAGCCGGTCCCCCAACAGCGCAGGGGCCACCTAATTTCTCCGGACTAAAAATAGCGCGTTTCCACAACCCTCCGATTCCCGTAAGACCCGCCCCCAATAATGCCCGGTGAAGGGAGGGCGGATTCCATCGGTCGACGCAACAATTGAATGAAATTGGGGCCGTTGTCCCGATATTTCGAGGCTACCTCATAGTTGTAATTGATGCACCGCGTTCGGCCCTGAACCGTGCAGCGGGGGTGTCGTAGCCCATGGTCTTCCTGGGCCGCGTGTTGAGTGCGCGCATGACGTTCGAGACGTGCTGGGTGCTGTGAACGGCGAGATTGGTGCCCTTGGGGAAATATTGGCGAAGAAGGCCGTTGAAGTTCTCGTTTGCGCCGCGTTGCCAGGGACTGGAACGCTCGGCGAAATACACCGGCACCCCGGTTTCCTCGGTGAGATCCTCATGCGACGCCATTTCCACGCCTTGGTCCCATGTCAGCGTTCGCTTCAAGGCAGGCGGCAGCTTTGTGAACGCACCGATGATAGCTGCGTTCACACTTGCCGCGGTATGGTCATGCGGCAGATTAACGACGATTCCATACTGGGTCTTCCGCTCTCGCAAGGTCACCATCGCTGAAACGGATCCAACCCCGATCACCAAATCCCCCTCCCAATGGCCGGCCTCCAAACGGGTTTCAACCTCGGCCGGACGCTGGTCGATCATCGTCATGTTGCGGATCCTTGAGCCTTGCCCAGTCCGGTTCCGCCAGCGGGTCTTGCGGATCCTTCGACCGGTCCGCAGCTTGGTGGCATAGCGCTTGTTCAGTCCCTGCCCCTCCCGCAGTAACAGTGACCGATAGATGGTCTCGGGACAGAGCCGCAGCGAGCAGTCGTCGGGATAGGTCTTCTTCATCCATCCGCAGATTTCGTCCGGGGACCAGCAGCGGTTTAGCTTGCGTTGAACGAGCCTGCGCAGCCGTGAATTGGCAACGAGTTTGTAGGCCTTGGGCCGGGCCCGTTGCGCCCGGGCATCGTGGTCGGCGGTGTGCGGAAGATACCGCCCTTCGAGATCCCTGTGGCGGTCCAATTCCCGTTTGATGGTGGAAGGATGTCGGCCCAACTCACGGGCCACCGCACGCATGGAATGACCTAGGTCCAGCAGGTCGGCGATCTGCAGCCGTTCCCGCGTCTCAAGGTAGCGGCCCGCCGCTACTTTTTCAGGTTTATGGGAGGGGATTCGGTAGTTATTGGCTTGCCGCAGCATGGTGCCTGTCCGTCGGTGCATACCCAGAAGTCTGCATGCTTCCGCGTTGCTTTTGCCTTCCCGCATGTGCTGCCAATACTTCGTGTTCCGATCGGCGCGGCGCTGTTTCGCCTCCGACACCGTTGAAGTCAGCACCTGGTCCGCGTAGTGCCCCGAGGACAAGACGGCGGCGTGTTGTGCCGCGGCAGCCGCATTTCGCTTCGTTGCTAGTCGGATGAGGCGTTCATGTTCCAAGCCGTGGCAGCGCTGGTCCGATAGCCGCAGCAGCGCCTGACAACGCTTCAGGGTGACCTTCTGGCCTCGGAGCCGGTCGAAGCGTGCCTGCAGCCACCGGTACGCCGTCGAGCGGCCAACGCCAGCCGCAAGAGCCGACTGGGCAAGGTTTTTGCCAGCAACAAATGCCTCCCAGAATGTGGCTTCGGCTTCAACGCTGACCTGCAGATGATGGCGGCCTGAGGCCGCGCCGACTGCCGCCTCCCACGCCGGGAGCCTGGAGGTCGTGAACCCCAACGTCTCCGTTGCCTCGGCCGGGCTCAATCCATCGCGACGGAATCCCAAATAACTTTCACGCAACCAGCGATATCCGACTTCCCGGTGGATTCCGGCCGCCCGTGCGGAAGGTTTGAGACCATGTCCATGCTTAATTGAAGCCAAAAACCTGATGCCTGTTGGAGAAGAAGAACTCAAATGCATATCGAATCACCTTGAAATAGGTGTTGCTTCGATCGATAGAATCCCGCGGAGGCTAAACGGTACATTCAAACCATGACCGAACTGCATGGTCACGGGCCACCATTTTCGCCCCTGTTTCGCGCACGAGAGTGGCGTCACCTACCTCCAGCCAGGACGCGTGCTGCGCTTTGCCGTCGTTCGATTCGGTTAATCAAACTTGCGCAGAGGATTTCTTAGAGTGATAGAAGACATGGCGCAAGGCCCCGCGCATCGACCAGAATGGTTGGTCGAAGAGATGCCACGCAGCTGGCGTCATTCGTCTGGGTGGGCATCTTCGTGGTAACGGGTGTCGCTCGGTTTTCTGGGCCCTTCTCGAGCGACGTGAAGGAAGGTGACATCGATGCCGGCGCCTTGTCCGCCGTAATGACCCCAGCGAAATCGATGAGGTCATGTACTCCCCACGACGCTGCCGCAGAGATGCAGCCCATGAGCACTGCCGAGCCCGGGCGACGGCTGAAGCATAACTGGCCAAGGCTGAACGCCCCCGCTAGCCTTGTCGCGCCCGACCGGCTGGTAAAATGGACACTAAGCGTGGGGTGCTTGCGGTTTCTTGCCTCATCAAACAACACCCCCTGCAGACCGCTACACGTCCCGCCGGCCTTCCAGCTCGATAGCGCGGCCATCCTCCATTTCGTGAACAACGATGATGGGCCCTGCGCCTTTAATCTCCGGTTACTCGCAATCAGGCCATGATGATGTCGCGGGCCACACTTCCGCAGGCTGAGTGCCATTGCAACGAACCCTGCATGGTTCTTAGGTTGCCCCAACTGCGCCTGGTTAGGCATGGGGCGAAACAGATCCTGGCGCGTCATTTTCTGGGAGCTCCTCGTCCTTTGTCTGGAAGAGCTCGCGCTTCTCTCTCCGCGCAGCCCTTATGACCGGGATAGCGACGACAAAGAAGACGAGGAATGAAAGTAACACCGCGATAGAATATGGGACGCCAATAAGCTTCAATGGAAAGGCCACGACCGGATACAACAGGCAGGAGAAGACGAGCCACCAGACGATGAATCGGCGTTTTTTCGGCGGCATCCCCTCGAGCGAACCTGCTGGCCATTGCCGTGAGTCATTCTTCAGCGGCCCTTTCTCCGGTGGTGCCATGACGCCAGCGTATAACGTGTAAGTACACCTCGTCTCGCGTGGCTTTCAGGGTCACAGCCCTATCGAATTAGCCCACTGCGGCGTTGCGCTCCTTTGGGTCTGCTCCATCTTGGCGTAAGAGCCGGTCGGGGCAAAGTCGTGGCCTCGTTGCTGGAACTCAACCATGTCCTTAGCTCCAAGAGCCATCTTGGGGGTAGCTGAGGTGCAGCACCCCGTTAGCAGGGCCAACGTGACCAGGAACAGACAAGCTTGGTCGCGAAGTAATTGCCCTTCCATGTGCAGCAAACGGGTCCCGCAGGGGAACGCTGAGCGGAACATCTCTGTGTTCGCCGGGTGTTATCGACTGAGTCTGATCACTTCTACGGGATGTCCGGCAAGGCTTTTAGTCTCTGTGGCGCCGTCGTGCGTGAACCCATTTCGCCGGTAAAACGCGTGAGCACGTGGGTTGTCCGCTGCCATCCAGAGGTAGGCGTGCCGTTGGTCGATGCTGGCATTGAGAAGGGATTGTCCTGTTCCACTGCCGTAATGGCTCGCCAGCACGTAGATGCCCTCCAGCTCCAATGGGTGTGGTGCGTCGTTGTCTCGCCCGGCACTTGCGGTTGCCCATCCGACGATGACCTCTTCGTCGACGGCGACCCACACGTGGGTTGCGTCGTCGCCAATAATGTCTCGCCAGCGGTCGGCTCGAGGCTTTTCCTGGAGGCCGGCCAATGTCTCTTCTTCAAGTAGGTGAGCGTATGCCTCACGCCACGCTTGGATGTGGACATGGGCGATGCCGTCCGCGTCCGACTCCACCGCGCGCCGTACCTCTATAGCTGCATGCATCTGTTCAGATTACGCAAACAGACCCAACTACTCTCGGTCGAGGCTTTTCTGCCGGAGAGTCGCGGGCCGGTACGGGTTTGCCGACGGGCGCGGACATGGGTACTGCGGTGCTTCACAAGGGGATCCTTTACCGGGCGGCTCCACAGGACGATAAATGGGAGACTGAAAGAATGATTCGTACTCTGAACCTACCCGTTACCCTCAGCGCTAAGGCACAGAAGTTCACCCTGCGCAGGGCCTCCGACAATGACCTCAGTGCACTGATGCTCCTTCTCGCGGACGATGCAATCAGCGCAACGAGGGGTGACAAGGCCGACGATTCTGATGCCGCCGCTTACCGGTCTGCATTAACCGCGATCGGCGCAGACCCCTCCAACGACCTACTCGTTGTCGTGAATGAGACAGACGAGCCCCTGGCCACAATGCAGCTCACCCGGATACCTGGCATGGCCCGACGTGGGTCGACTCGGCTTCTGATCGAAGCTGTCCGTGTCCGCAGCGACAAGAGGTCAAGTGGCGTCGGATCAGCCATGATGCGGTGGGTCACTGGAAGTGCTGCCCCCGCCGTTGAGGCGTCGCTTGTCCAACTCACGTCTGACGAGGCACGTCAGGACGCACACCGCTTTTATGAGCGATTGGGATTCGTTGGATCACACCGTGGTTTTAAGTACAAGGTGGGATGAAGCCGGCCATCATCGCATGCAATGTCGCAGTTGCCGTGCCTTTACCGGGCACCGGTCGGTATTGGTTCCGGGCTTTCCGCCCCTTGTTTGCGCCTTCACTGCGGGGCCCGCGGGCCCCGACCCTAACCTGTTCTTTCGCGGACAGCGTGAGAGCCTGAACAAGCCGCTTATTCAGGCTTTCAGTGCGCACCCCTCCTCCGCTTAAAAAGCGCCGATTCCGTACTGCACCGACGGCCGCTTACCTGGAAGCCATGGAAATCCGCCCCTACATTATCCGGTTGGTTTTGCACGACCTCCCTCGTGAGAACTGGTCCGTCGCCGGCGTCACCCTGGCGGACTCAGGACAGAACGAAACCGTCTGAGCGGTAACAGCCCAATATGGAAGACCGAGCACGTTCTCGCTCCGTTCGAGACGCCAACCTTTCAGCTCTACCCTCAGCCGGTCGTGGACCGCGCCGCCGAAACAAGGCGTGCTGGCGTTGAAGACTTCGCAGCGTGGCCGTCCCGTAGGGAAAACGTGCGACAGACAGTCCTGTCCGCTCCGGTTACCGGGCGGTGGCGGGTTGCTGTACCTGTTCGAGCAAGCCGGCGGTGGTGACGACCGTGGCGAACTCTTCGTGTAAATTCACCCCGGTCATCCGGGACAGCACAGCTGCGGCAACGTTCTCACCGTCCGGAGCGGTGCGGTCAAAGGTGTGGGTGGCATCCAGGGCGAAGTACACCCGATAGCCGAGGTTGCCCCCGACTCGGGCAGTAGTCTCGCAGCAGTGATTGGTGGTGATTCCGCAAACGACCAGCTCCTTGATGCCGTTCTCCTGCAGCCAGGAATGCAGGTCAGGGGTGCCGTGAAAGCTGGAGTTGACGTTCTTGCGCACCAGGAGATCCGGGGCGCCGGTGATAATTTCCTTGAACGCGTTGCCGGGGTTGTCCGGATGCAGGGGCGAGGAGGGCGTGGTGGAGTCGTGGCGAACGAAAACGATGGGGCGGCCGGTTTCCCGCCAGCGCGTCAGCAGGGCGCCGATGTTCACCTCGCAGGAGGGGTTATCGCGCGGACCCCAGTAGGCGGCGTCATCGAAGGCCTCTTGAACGTCGACGATCACCAGTGCGGCGCGGGGATCAAGGGTGAGTGGCAAGGAAGAAGTCTTCACTTCTGCGATGATAGCAACTCCCATTGGTCGTACTCGCAAGATGTGCTCGAGAACAGCCGCACCCGGGCCCGTAGATCGCGCCGCTGATCCGACCCACCGTCGACCCGAGGCTCTGGTGGCTCCATCCACACGGCCGATGCCCACGGATTCCTTGATGAAACCACCGATGACATCACCCGGATTCTTGGCCGGGCACCGCGAGACCCGTTGGCCGCTGCTGCTGCATCCGCACGAGGTCAGTAACTGTCGCTATATTGACTACTCTGCCCTAGCGGTCAGCTGGGGGCCGTCAAGGAATCTAAGCCCGGGACGCTGCGAGATCGAGACGAGAGCCCGCAGGGGAAGCCTGAGCGATCAGATTCTAGAGACCGATAACGGTATCGATTTGGACCTTCGCACCAAGCGGTAGCGCCGCCACTTGAAGTGTTGTCCGCACAGGGAAGGGTTCACGCAAGCGGTTGGGATATACGGTTGGGATATACGGTATTGATCGCTTCAAAGTCCTTGTAGTCCGTCAATAGATCGTGGTGCGTAAAAGATCCGTGAGACTCAATCCGAGCTCGTGCAACACTGTCTCGTCGTTAGCCACCACCGTCTTGACGCGGCCGCAGCTCGAGCAGCGGCCGCGTCAGGACAGCTTGCAGGCAGGCCCTTTGGCTGCGAAGCTTCTGCCGGTTCCTTAAGGAATCATCCGTTGGTCTCGGAGGTTTTGGAAGATTTTCAGGAACATCGCCTCGCTGTCGACATAGGTGTGGAAGCCAAAACGTCTGGACTTCGAGGTGTCGGCGATGACGTCGTAGTCCCAGGCAAAGACGAAGTCGCCGAACTGCCAGGAGGACACGTCAGAGTAGGGCGTTTTCGTCAGTGCGTGCTTTGCCACCATTGCATCCCAGATGTCAGATTTGTCTGCCATCACGTCGCTCAGGCTCATCTGCAGAGGTGGGGCGACGTCGAGGTCGAAGAACGCGGCAATTTTTGGCCACATCGAGGACCAGCGGAACATGTCTCCGTTGGTGATGTTGAAAGCTTGGTTCCTGCTGTCGGGGTTCGTTGCAGCCCAGACGGTCGCTTCAGCCAGTAGTCCTGAGTCGGTCATTTCGATCAGGCTTGTGTAGGCTCCGGGTTTGCCGGGGAACCGGAAGGGGACGCCGAGTTCTTTGCTGATGGAGGCGTACACGGCAATCACCATGGCCAGGTTCATGGGGTTACCGAGTCCAATACCAGCCACTACTGAGGGTCGGAGTGCGGACCACGACCACTTGGCGTTGACCTTTCGGCGTTGAAGGAACTGTTGCTGGTCGACGTTGAACTCCGGCGGCATGTGCGGGGGATCGTCTTCGCGGGCGGGGGTAGAGAATGCCCCTAGATGAGCGCCGTAAACTTTGTACCCTTGCATCAAGCTGATGTGTTCCAGGTGCGGGGCCACGGGTTCGATCGCATCGATAACGTTGGTGAGCATCGCCACGTTGGGTGGCACGAGCTCTGCCCAGCTGGTGCGATCCTGATAGGCGGCATAGAAAATATGAGTGACTCCGGTCAGGCTGGAGAGCTTCACTGCGGTGTCTTCTCTGTCCAGGAGATCGACGGCAAGATGTCGAATCGAACCCTGACTGGCTCCTCCCCGCCGTGATAGTCCGATGATCTTCCAATCTCCAGCACGGTCCAGATGCTCGATCAGGTTTCCGCCGATCACACCCCGCGCGCCGGCGACCAAAGCAGTTTTCGTTGCCATGACTTCTCCTTCATCGTAAAATCGTGATGTACCGATCTAAGTTGTAGCACATCATCGTGAGATCGTGATATTACGATTTAGAGTTAGAGTGGAGGTATGGGAGAACTTAGTGATGATCAGCTGGTGAGCGCGTTCAAAGCGCTCGGCCACCCAACTCGCTTGGCGATTCTGGGCTGGCTCAAGGACGGCAATTCATTTCCGCCGCAGGACCGGCCAGCGGAGGAGGTCGGAGTGTGCTTGAAGCATATCCAAGCTCGTGCGGAAGTGTCTCAATCCACCGCTTCACAGTTCATGGCGACGCTGCAGCGCGCAGATCTCGTGATCTGCACTCGCATCGGCCAGTTCTCCCACTACCGACGCAATGAGCAGACCATCGCCAAGCTCGGCAAAGCCATCGGCTCCAATATCTAACTGCTTACAGAAGGAAAGATCATCACCCGAACCTCGACAATATGGCACCCTGGCGGACATCCTCAGAGAAAACCCTTCCTGAAAGACTGCCCTTGGAGCGCAGCTACCATTGTGAAATGAGTAACTCGGAAGTGGTGGTGGTGACCGGTGGCGGGCGCGGGATCGGTCGAGCGATCTGTCTGAGACTGGCCCAAGCGGGCCGTGATGTCGTGATTGGTTTCCGGTCCGATGCCGAGTCTGCAGAATCTGTTGCAGTGGAGATCCGTGCTCTGGATCAGCGAGCGCTGTGCGTGCAGGTCGATACCGTCGAGGAAGTGTCAGTGGCTGCGATGTTTAATGCCGCCGACCGATTCGGCAAAGTTACGGGCGTGGTCAACAACGCGGGCGCTGCGACTGCGGTGGGGCGGCTCGAACACAACGATCTGGCAGCGATCCACCGAGACATAGATGTCAATCTGTTTAGTATCATTCTCTGTTGCAAATACGCTCAAACATCACTCGGGAAGCTCGGGGGCGGGGCGATCGTCAATATCTCGTCCGCAGCAGCGACGCTCGGGAGCCCGAACACCTACGTGCACTACGCGGCTGCCAAGGCGGGTGTGGATGCGTTAACCGTCGGTCTGTCGAAGGAGCTGGCACCCGAAATTCGTGTGAACGCGGTTTCCCCGGGAACTGTTTGGACGCAATTCCACCAAGACCCCGACCGTCCCGCGCAGGTAGCCTCCGTCATCCCGTTGGGTCGTGCCGGGGAGGGCGACGAAATCGCAGGGGCGGTGGCTTGGCTGTTGTCAGCCGAGGCAAGCTACGTCACCGGAGCAAACCTGCGGGTCGCCGGAGGCCTCTGAGCCATGCGGAACGCACCGCCGCGATATATGGACGTGTTCTACTCACTCGCCGATATTCTCCCTCGTGCCTGTCCTGAGTCACACGGTTTATTGGTCTGTTGAAGAGGCAACCATGCTGTCTAGCCGCTTGTCCGTAGCGGAACCGCTACTGGGACACTTTTCGACGTAGGTGAGCCACCGTTGTGAAAAGCTCCTCCGTCTATACCGAGACGTCGCTCCTTGGTCGTTGTAGGCGAAAGGCGGCCGTGATGTGCGGGAATCTAAGAACGCCCGTGTCTAACGACACTGCTAGTTCGCCGAGACACCGGATTTCCGCCAAGACGGCGCGTTGGTCGGATCTCTGTGCGACGAAAGCCCATGAGCTGGCGAGTTGAACGAGTTGCTCTACCTGCAGCTCGTAATTGAAAGAGAAATCCTTACGTGCAAAGGTGCCTCGTTCGGCAAACTCTCGGGGTACGCTGTGGGTTTGGTCAACGGGAGCTCCCTCCGGCTCTACGATTGCCGCAAGTGCTCTCACCCATTCGTCGGTGCGGTCCCAAGTATGCCAAGCCATGCCCAGCATGCCGTTGGGCTTGAGTACACGATCGCATTCAGACGTTGCTCGTTCGGGGTCTACCCAGTGCCAGGCTTGGAGGCACGTAATGGCGTCGACACTCTGATCCTCTAAAGGGATGCGTTCCGCCGATCCGCTAGCCGTAGTGATGTGACCAGCTATCCTGGGCGGGAGCTGGTGGCGGACCTTTCGGAGTATTGACAGCATGTCTTGGTCTGTATCGACTGCGGTGACGGCGTGTCCGAGAGTTGCGATGGTCCGGGTTCCTAATCCTGTGCCGGCTCCCAGATCCAAGACTTCTAGCCGGTTGCCGGGCGGGGGTGACCCTAACAGCCACGAAACCACCTCTGCCGACCAGTCGGGGCGAACAGCATCATGCAGAACAGCGCTTTGGCTGGTCGCTTTGGGTGCGCCATGCATCGGAACCATGCCTGCCAGTCTAACCAGCACCAGGTTCTGGACAGCGCTGAAGGGCCCGAGGGAATTGACCTGTGCATGACAAGATCGGGGCCTCTCACCTAGTCCGTAAGCGGAACCCTCTGCGGGACACGCTCAGTCAGGGGTACTCGGGGGAAGCCGCAAATAGGGTGGGTACCACGAGCATGAAGGGTGACCCTTTGAAATACGCTAGGCGCCCTGTGCAGTGTTATGATCGGCTGCTCCATCGAGCAGGGTCATGGCACGGTAGATCGTGGTGTGGATCGGTACCGCTACCTGATGCTTTTGCGCGAGGCGGACCACCGCCCCATTTTGCTCTTCCAATTCGGAAAGCCGGCCAGCTGCCAAGTCGCGTTGCATCGAGGCCGTGCTCTCGGGGCTGAAGGCATCGAACTGCGCCATCATTCGGGTCACATCCGATTCCCCCAGGTGGGCGCCGGAACTTCTGGCCAGGTCAGCGACTTCCCGCATGGCATCCTGCACCAGAGACCGCGTTAGCGCGTTGTTCCGGGTCCGGCCAACGGGTTCCCGGCAGAGGGCACCGACTCCGCCGTAGGAGGTGATGAGCATGAACTTCCGCCAAGTATCGGTCACGATGTCCGCCGAGACGGTGGCGGCCACCCCAGCCGCGCTGAGGGCCTCGGCAAGCCGCTTGACCCGGGCTGTGGTCACGCCGTCGAGTTCGCCCAGGGTAATCGCCGCTTGGCCACCCACATGGTGCACGACCCCTGGCTCTTCTAGGTAGGAAATGATCATGCAGACTCCACCGAGTGCGTGGCCCGGACCCACAGTTTCGGTGATTCGTTCCGAGGCCGTCACGCCGTTTTGAAGTGGAAGAACTGCTGTTTCACGGCCGATGAGCGCGCGGCCGGCGGCTATTGCCTCGGAGACCTGACCGGCTTTGCAGGCAAGGATCACGGCGTCGCAGGCCCCGATGGACTCTGCCTGAGAACTGACACTGGCGAGGGAAGTTTTGAAGCTTGGGCTTCCATCTCCCTTGGTGACGGTCAGCCCGTGGGTGGCTATTGGTTCGACGTGGCGCTTAGTGCTTAGGAGGTGTACTTCGTTGCCGCTTTTGGAAAGGACAGCGGCGAAATAGGCACCAACTCCGCCGGCCCCTATGACTCCGATTTTCATGGTATTGCTCCCATATCTCGTTAGGGTTTCACTTTCCGTCTCCTACTCGACACTAGACCGGATGTTTTTTCGCGGTGAATGCGAGTCTCAGTATGGCGCCGGTCATGTTGCGCCGCCATCCAGGGCAGAGCTTCGCAGTGAAGAGTAGAACGTCAACTATCCCGAGCTGGTGCTGTGGCTGCGCCGCGGAGATGACAGGGGTGCTCGTGGTCATCAGGTAAGCCGCCGAAAACTGTCAGGTGCGACTTTAAACTGACCGGAGACGGCAATTTGGATTGACCGTTCGCGGTAGTGGTTTTGACCAGTGGCTGCAAGTTGGAGTGCGGGGAAAGGCCTGATTCGGCTGCCCTCCGCGAAGTATACGAGGAGTTGGGCGTGGAGATAGTGATGGCCGATTTCACCTTGCTCGGCAGCTGGACAGCCTCCGCTGCGAATGAGTTCGACACGAACATTGACGCGACTATCTGCCTCAGTGGCGTGTCGATCTCGCCGGTCGCGTCTGGTGACATCGAGGAGCTGCGTGGGGTATATCCAGCAGACTTCGCAGAACCCGCCTTTCTGCTCGCGCCATTGCTTCTCAATTTTGTGTTTCCGGCCTTCGCCGCCTAACGCGTGCGACTGGGCAGACCGATGTATTAACGCTTAGGGGGAGACGGATCTCACGTATTCAGACCCTGCCTGTGAATCACAAAAGAGACGGCCGCGTATTCGCGTCGCAATGTGGCGCTGCCAGCTCGGACCGCGTTCTCGTAACCGACCCTTACCGGACTTTGGTGATCAATCGAACCGTACGAGAGCTTTGCTGGATCCTCTGTCAAGCCCCGGGTTTGGTGGAGGGTTTGTTAGACCCGTTCCATCATTTTGATGGCGGGCAGGTTTGAGTAGAAATTGGTTTCTGCTTCCACCGGTGGGATGTAGCCGATCTCTCCGTGGAGGCGGCGATGGTTGTACCAGTCAATGTATTCAGCGACGGCCACTTCGAGGTCGTTGATCCCGGTCCATGGTCCCTTGTTGCGGATCAGCTCGGCTTTGAAGAGTGAATTGAGTGCCTCTGCCATGGCGTTGTCGTAACTATCACCCTTAGCTCCTACGGAGGCGACGGCTTCGGCCTCGGCAAGGCGTTCGGTATAGCGGATGGCTCGATACTGCACTCCTCTGTCGCTGTTAAGCCGAGCTCGGCTTAATAGCGATTATGCCGAGGAAAACGTTAAGCCGAGCTTGGTGCGCTTGCCCTGGTGATTCGGGGGTCTCCGTCCCGTTCCTCGGCTTAATATTGCGGCCTAG
>NZ_JAPNLH010000020.1 GCF_026627425.1 Arthrobacter endolithicus | reverse complement strand
AACGACGGCGGCCGTCGGAGTCACGCCGGACGGCAGGGTCTACCTTTCCGGCGACGCGGGACTGAGCTGGGTGCAAACCGGCCAGATCAGCGACCAGGTGCAGGCGATCGCAGCAATTGAGGGAGAAGCGGGGAAGCCGCAGATCTGGGCAGCAACGAGTACCGGCGTTCAGGTCTCCATGGATGGCGGAACGACTTTCAGCCCAGCGGTATCCGGGTAGCTCAATGAACATCGGAGAATTTTTCGCCACGACGGTCAGCTCCGGAGCGCTGCTGATCGCGATGCCATTGGCACTGATCGCCGGCATCGTGTCTTTTATGTCGCCGTGTATTCTGCCTCTGGTCCCGGGCTATCTCGGTTACGTTTCCGGGCTCACGGATCCGGGCCAGCCTAAGAACAGGCGCCGCGTCCTCGCCGGAGTTGGCCTGTTCGTATTGGGCTTCGGGGCGGTCTTCACGCTCTACGGCGCGGCCTTCGGTGCCGTCGGGTCATGGCTCACTCGGTGGCAGGACCCGCTCATCCGGGTCCTGGGCATCGTGGTGATCGTCATGGGTCTGGTGCTGCTGGGTAAATTCTCCTGGCTCCAGCAGACCCGCAAACCTGCACTTGGCCGCCGCACAGGCTTGGCTGGGGCGCCGGTTCTTGGCATTGTTTTCGGTCTTGGCTGGACGCCGTGCATGGGTCCTACCCTCAGCGCTGTCCTGACTCTCAGCGTGACCTCCGGCAACGCCTGGCGCGGCGCGCTGCTGGCCTTCGTTTATTGCCTGGGACTGGGGATTCCATTTGCCCTTGTCGCGATGGGGCTCGGCTGGGTCTCGCGAATCCTCGGCTATGTCCGCAGGCACATTCGCGCAGTCAATATCGCCGGTGCGTCCATGCTCATTGCCCTCGGCCTGCTCATGGTGAGCGGTCTCTGGATGCAGTGGATCTACCAATTACAGGGCCTCTCCGGAACCTTCCTCACTCCGGTCTGAAATTCCCAACTCATCATTATCAGTAAGGAATGGTTACCATGACCACTGAGGTCAACCGCCGCACATTCATTGGACTCTCCGTCGCCGCCACCGCGGCTGCAGCGCTTGCCGCCTGCACCAGCAACCCCGCTCCCACCCAGTCCACCGGCGCGGCGGCGCAACGCATCATGCCCGACAGTCCCTTGATTGCCGAGTATGAGTCGCGCCGCACCTTTACAGGTAAGACCGTCAACTCACAACTGACACCTGCGGCGCTCAAGACCAGTCTTGACAGCAAAGAGATCACCACCTGGGGCTATAACGGAGCCCTCGTCGCACCACTGATCCGTGCGAGCGTCGGAGACCTGCTGGAAGCAAAAGTCACCAACGGGCTCACGGACGGAACGACGGTGCACTGGCACGGTGTGGCGCTGCGGAACAACGACGACGGCGTCCAGAACGTCACGCAGCAGCCCGTCGCTGCGGGGGCCGACTTCACCTACAGGTTCAAGCTGCCCCATCCGGGAACCTACTGGTACCACTCGCATGTGGAAATGCAGCGGGCCCGGGCGCTCTACGGCGCCCTGATCATCGAAGACCCCAAGGAGCCACTGCAGTACAGCAGGGACTGGGTCATTGTCCTTGATGACTGGCTCGACGGCGTCACAGGCACGCCCGATGAGGTGCTGCAGGAGCTGTCCAAGGGCATGAGTATGTCCGGGATGTCCGGGGGCATGGGGCAGGGTGGGATGGATATGGGGCACATGCTGATGGGGGCCCGCAGCGACTTCCTGGGAGGGGACGCCGGAGACGTGAAGTTTCCTTTTCACCTCTTCAACGGCAGGCCGCCGTCCCAGCCGGAAACGCTGACAGCTAAGCCCGGCGAGGTCATCCGGCTGCGCATCATCAACGCCGCCGGGGATACGGCCTACCGCGTCGGTATCCCGGGGCAGAAACTCACCCTTACGCACACCGACGGGTTCCCCGTCGAGCACCGGGACGTGGACGCCGTCGTGCTGGGCATGGGGGAGCGGATCGACGCGCTCCTGACGGTCCGGGACGGAATAACTCCTGTCCTCGCGCTGGCCGAGGGCAAGGGCCAGCTGACATACGGACTCGTCGCCACCGGCATCGGGACGCCGCCCGCGGCAGCGGACCTGCCCGCTCAACTCGACGGCGTCGTCCTCGACGGTGGTCAGCTCAAGGCCGACCCATCCGTGACCCTGCCAATGAAGGCGCCGGACAGAGTCCACGAACTGCACCTGACCGGCGGGATGGACAAGTACGACTGGGGAATCAACGGCAAGCGCTTCGATATGGCAAAGCCGTTAGAGAACACCTTTGACCTGAAAATCGGTGAGCGCGTCCAGGTGAAGTTCATCAACGACACGATGATGTGGCATCCGATGCACCTCCACGGCCACACATTCCAGGTGGGCGATGACGGTGCCCGCAAAGACACCGTCATTGTCAGGCCGAAGCAGACCGTCACCGTCCAGTTCGACGCGGACAACCCGGGCCAATGGCTCACCCACTGCCACAACGCCTTCCATGCCGAACGCGGCATGATGGGCGTCTTCTCCTACACCACCTAAGACAGGCCGATCATGAACCCAGCGGCAGCTTCTGAGCTGTTTTTCCCCTCACCCATCATCGATGCCTTCCAGCTTGGCCCCCTGACGATCCGGTTCTATGCTCTGTGCATCCTGGCAGGGATCGTCTTCGCGGTCTGGCTCACCGACCGTCGCCTCACGTCCCGGGGCGCCCGCGCCGGCGTGGTCTGGGACATCGCCATCTGGGCTGTTCCGTTCGGCATCGTGGGCGGCCGGATTTATCACGTCATCACGGACCCGGAACTCTACTTCGTTCCCGGAAAGAATCCGTGGGATGCGTTCAAAATCTGGGACGGCGGCCTGGGTATCTGGGGAGCCGTGGCCCTGGGACTGCTCGGAGCCTATCTTGGCTGCCGCCGGCACAACGTGCCCTTTACCGCCCTGATTGACTCGGCCGCACCTGGCATACTGATCGCTCAAGGGCTGGGCAGGTGGGGCAACTGGTTCAACAACGAACTTTACGGCGACGCAACGGCGCTGCCCTGGAAATTGCAGATCCATCAGATGGATTTTGCCACCGGCCATGCGGTCACGGACGCGGCCGGGGCACCCGTGGTGCTTGGCTACTTCCAGCCCACGTTCTTGTATGAGTCGCTGTGGTGCCTGGCGGCCGCGTCATTGCTGATGTTCCTGGATAGGAGATACCGGCTTGGCGCGGGATCAGTATTTGCTCTCTACGTGGTCTTCTACACCTCCGGTCGGTTCATCTTCGAGCTACTGCGCTCCGACTACGCCAACACCATCCTCGGGCTGCGCGTCAACACCTGGGTTTCCGCTTTGCTCCTGCTCACCTGTCTCACCGGCTTCCTGGCGTTGCGTCCAAGAGACCGCTCCGCAGCCCAGCCGGACAGCCCGGACAATGAACCGATCGCGGACACCGTTACATCAGGGAATGGAAGTACTCAGTGAACAACGCGGAAAAGCGCCAAACAGAACGCCAGGCAATCGTCGAATCCGTCTACGCCCAGCACCGGGCCAAACAACGTAAACGGAACCTCCTGATCTACGGAGGTTTCGGTCTGCTCGCCGTCGCCATCATCACCGTACTGGCCTACGTTGTCACCGGCTCCATAACGCAGAACAATGCTGCCGCCGATGCGGCGAAACAACCGATTGCTGACGTCAAGACCTACAGCGATCTCACGCGGAACCACGTCTCGGCAGCGGTGGCCTACCCGCAGCAACCCGGAGTCGGCGGCGATCACGCCCAGATTTGGACGAACTGTGCTGTCTACACCCAGCCCGTGAAGGAACAACAGGCGGTGCACTCCCTCGAACACGGCGCCGTATGGATCAGCTACCAGCCCGGTCTCCCGCAAGCCGACGTCGCCACACTGACGTCACTCGCCAAAGACAAGCCCTACATCCTACTGAGCCCCAACCCCAACCAGCCCGAGCCCGTCACAGTGACCGCCTGGGGCAATCAATTGGCCTTGCAGGAGGCAGGGGATGCTCGTATTCCGGCATTCCTTAAGGCTTTTGTTCAAGGTCCGCAAACGCCCGAACCAGGGGCAGCATGCTCCGGAGGCGTCGATGGATAACTGCCGTGCAAGTATTTCAGCCCAATCGAAGGAAACATGATGAAGAAGGACCTCCCCAAGGACGACGCCGCGAAAAGATACCGCAATCACCGGCGCCTGGTACGAAGCGGCCAGGCGATCATGCTGGTCGGCGCCCTGGTCGCGCTCGCTCATTTGATTGCGCACATGAGCATCGTCGGTGGACCTCCGGTGATCCAGGATCTCCTGATTGGGTATCCGACCGGCGGCCTGCTGGTTCTCGCCGGGGCGGTCATGGCCGGACAGACTGCGGCAAAGAAGCGCTGATATGCCTCCCTGGGAGACTGTGATTACGTCGTGGTCCTTGAACTGGGCCGCGTTGGTGGTCATGGTCCCCGCCGCAGCCCTCTATGCACGGGGCCTGTCCTCGGCCCGCCAGCGCGGCATCCACTGGCCGCTGTGGAGAGCTGTGTCCTTCTACGTTCTGGGACTAGGCAGCTTTGCGGCCTTGAGCTTCGGGTTTCCCGGCGTCTACAGTCATGACCTTCGCTGGGCCTTCACCCTGAAGATCACTTGCTACCTGTTTGTCGTACCGCTACTTGCCGGCCTCGGCAAGCCGCTCACGTTGACCCGGCTGACACTGGGTCCGGTTGGGTCGGCCAGGCTTGAAGCCTTTCTGGGTTACCGGCTGATGCGGTTGCTCAGTAATACGATCGTCGCGGCGCTGCTGGGGCTAACGATGTTTACCGTGTTCTTGACGCCGCTGTTTTATCCCTTGCGCACGAGCCCCGGAGCGGATGCGGTCTTGACTCTGGTGGTACCGCTCATGGGGCTGTTAATGACGGTGCCAATCATCGAGGAAGGCGCTGCCGGGGCGGTCAGTGCGCTGATCGTGGTTGAGTTCATCTACGTGTTTATCGAACTCGTCGCGGACGCAATCCCCGGCATCATGATGCGGATGAGTCCGCAGATCCTGGACGGCGCCGCCGTGCCTCTTCTCAACCACCCGGGTTGGCTGCCGAACCCCTTGCGGGACCAGCAGTTGGCCGGGGACCTGCTCTGGTTTTTGGCCGAAATCGTGGACCTGCCGCTCATCATCCTCATGTTTGTCCGTTTCTCGCGAAGCGATAAGCGCGAGGCCAAGACCTTCGACGAACTCACCGATGACCAGCTCGAGGAACTTAGCCGGGCCCATTTGGCCAACCAACGAGAACACGGAGACCAACTCGGCCCTTAACCACCGGGAATATGAGCCAGTGGTTAAGGCCACGCTGGAGTGGTTCAGGCCGCCACTGTTAACGGCATGTTGTTGGATGACACGTGGTGTATCAGATGAAAGGAGCCGGATTGACTGTCTGTTCGTTGACCATGACCTCGAAATGGAGATGGCAGCCGGTGGAATTACCGGTAGTTCCCACGCCGCCGATCTGTGCGCCTTGTCCGACCTGTTCCCCCATCCGAACGACAATGCCAGCCAAGTGGTTGTACGTGGTCTTGATGCCACCGCCGTGGTCGACGACGATGCGGTTTCCGCCGCCGTACTGGCTCCATCCGGCTTCGACAACGACTCCGGGTCCGGCGGAAAACACGGCCGTGCCGCAGGCTCCAGCGAAGTCGATTCCATTGTGCAATTCTCCCGCGGCTCCGGTCAAAGGATTTACCCGATACCCGAACGGCGACGTCACGGTCAAGGCAGTCAGCGGGGGCTGCAGGCCGTTGGAAGCTGGTGCCGGTGCCGCCGGTGCGGGCACTGCTTGCGGAGATACGTCGTGCCCGGGAGTTTGGGTTGTTCCCGCGGGGCGCAGCTCCGGCACAGGATGCGATTCCTGCGCGGGCTCGCTAGTGACTCCCGGCCTAACGAAGGAAAGCGAAGCGTCAGCGGCTGCCGTGACCGACTGTGAGAGGGCAGGTGCCGCGGCCTGGGCAGGACCGGCAGGAGCCGAAGGTGACAAATGTTCCGCTGCATGGGCCGCCGGCAGGGCAGTCAGTGCGATGAGCCCGGCAACAACAGCCGCGGCACCGAGCTGCTGGCCTCGGTTGCCTTTCGCCCGGCCGGCGGCATCAGGGCTGTATCGCCCTCGGGAAACAAATGCGGGCTTGGATGAGACGGCGCGACGGCGGCCGTGCTGGCGGTTGGCAGGCAAAATGGTATTCCTCTCGACGCCGGCGAAGTTAGCTGTCGGATTCGGGCGAGGGGTCTGCCCGGCACTCCTGGAATCCCACCGTGAGGGCGTTGATTCGATGGGAGAGCTTCACCCCAAGGTGCACAGGTGCACCGGTGGTGGTTCCTCCACCCCCGTCTTGAGATCGGACGGCCGGGGGCCGCCGACGGGGTTTGGCGAAGCGGACCACGAGCATACCGGTTAGGGGTATGCATGGACGCAACTTTAGCCGACAAGACTCGAAGTTACAATTTCGTTATAAAGGATTCCAATGTCTCGTACAACCAGCCGTCCCGCGTCAGAATCAACAGACGTGTCAGCCCGGATCAGCCCTTCACGGCGCAGTTTTCTTCAAGCCTCTTTCCTCGGAGGTATGGGCGCGGCCGTCCTGTCGGCGTGCTCGGCGAATGACTCGTTGGCGCAACAGGCCAACGCAGGAGATAACAAGAACTACATCGCCGGGGACGGGTCCGTGACGGAGTATGCGCAGACCGAGCGGAAAGCCCCTGTGGTCATCGCTGGAAGGCTCTTCGATGGGACGGCCGTCGATTCGAAGGCCTGGGCGGGCAGGGTAGCGGTCCTGAACTTTTGGTATGCGGCCTGTTCCCCGTGCCGGCTGGAAGCGCCCCGGCTGGAGACGCTGTACAAGGAATTTACGCCCGAAGGCGTGCTCTTCTACGGAGTCAACATCCGGGACAGAGAACCCGAAGCCGCCGCGTTTGAGCGGACCTTTGGCATCACCTACCCCAGCATGCAGGACACTGATGGAGGTGTGCTGCTGGCGATGACGCAGTATGTTCCGCCGCAGGCGGTCCCCACCACCCTCGTCATCGACAAGGCCGGCAAGGTGGCTTCCCGCATCCTCGGTCTCGCCGACCAGAGCACCCTCAAAGCATTGATCACCGACGCACTGGCGGGGAAATAAACCGTGCGAACAATGAACGAGGCCGCTGCAGCAGCAATGAAAGATACGCCCATCGATCCCGTCCTGCCGCGGCTGGGGGTGCCGGGAACGCTGCGCTGGGTATGGCGGCAGCTAACGAGTATGCGCAATGCCCTGTTTCTCCTGCTGTTGCTGGCAATTGCGGCCGTTCCGGGATCGTTGTTTCCCCAGCGGCCAGTCAACCCTTCGGTTGTCACTCAATACCTCAAAGACCATCCGGGCTACGGACCGTGGCTGGACAGGTTGCAATTTTTCAACGTGTATTCCTCCATCTGGTTCTCGGCCATCTATCTGCTCCTGTTTATCTCGCTGATCGGCTGTGTGGTTCCCCGGACCCGCGCCCACTGGAAGACGATGCGCTCGGCCCCACCCCGCACTCCGGGGCGACTGTCCAGGATGCCCGAGTACGGCACCCTGGCATTGCCGGAAGAACTCGGCATCAGCGCCGACCAGGCCGTCAGGGATGCGGTACGACTGCTCAGACGCCGCCGCTACCGGATACATCTCTACGACGCGGCAGGGGCCCGGCCATCCGTCTCCGCCGAGCGCGGCCTGATTAAGGAGATCGGAAACCTCGCGTTCCACGTCTCTCTCATTGGTGTCCTGGTGTGCGTTGCCATCGGCGGTCTTTTCGGGTACCGCGGACAAAAGATTCTTGTCGAGGGGGATACCTTCGTCAACACACTGGTGGGCTACGATTCCTTTTCTCCCGGAGCCAACTTCAACCCGTCCAAGCTTGACCCCTTCGCCATCACCTTGGACAGATTCCAGGTTACCTTTGACCGCTCATCTAAAGCCCACTACGGCCAGCCCATCGATTTCACAGCAGCCATGACGGTCAAGGACAAACCGGGCGCGGCACCAGTGAAACAGACGTTAAAGGTCAACGATCCCATTAGCGTCGGCGGAGCCAGTTTCTACCTCGTCGGCAATGGGTACGCTCCGGTCGTCACGGTCAAGGACGGAACCGGGAAAACTGCCTTCAGCGGGCCTGTCATTTCCATTCCGAGCGACGGGGCTTACACTTCCCTGCTGGTCATTAAGGCACCGGACGCTGCACCGTCACAGCTCGGATTTGTCGGATTCTTCCTCCCCACAGCCCTGGTAAATGACAAGGGGATCTCCTACGCCAGTGACCCCGATCCCTTCAACCCCCAGCTCAACCTAAACTCCTTCTACGGTGACCTGGGCCTGAACACCGGGCAGCCGCGCAATGTGTACACGCTGGACACTAAAAACCTGACACAGCTCAACGGCCGTGACCTCAAAGCCGGCGGTATCGTCCTGTCCCCGGGACAAAGCTACACGCTACCCGAAGGCAAGGGCTCCATCAGCTTCGACGGAATCAAACGGTACGTCGGAATCGATATTCGCCACGATCCCGGCCAGGGAGGAGTACTGGTCTTTGCCCTCGCCGCGATCGCCGGTCTGATCTGTTCCCTCTTCGTAGGCCGGCACCGCGTCTGGGTCAGAACCGGAACCCACCCGGACGGGCGGACCCTAATCGAATACGGACTCCTTGCCCGCGGAGAGAACCACCGGCTCCCCGCGGAAGCTGCAGCAATCCGGAGACTGCTGCAGCAGGAGTGGAAAGTACCGGATGAAGAAGTCAGGACCATCGACACCAAGGCGCCGACAGCGCGAGCCGGCGCCCCGATCGGCGAAACAAAAACATTTCCAACAATGAGCAAGGACTGGTAATGCCACAAATTAATGAGACATTCGCCCTGTACAGCGAGCGATTCATGCTGCTGGCAGCCATTGCCTACGCGATCGCATTCGTCGCTTTCGCCTGGGACCTGGTGCAGAACAGCAAGACGACGAATGCTGTGCTCGCGCAGAGCCAGCAGGCCGCGGCGGCGGCGTCAAAGACGCGCGTGCGTGCGATGTCCGGGACCGGCTCGGAGAGCGGAGAAGAGGATGGCTACCAGGACACTACCTTGGGTGGCCCGGAGGGTCGCGTTCAACGGCCCACGTTTCATGCTGCGGTCCCCGCCGCTGGTGCTGGCGGCGCCGCAGTCACCGCCGATGATTCGATGCGTTACGGGTCCGCGCGCCGTGGCACTGCGAGGGTTGCCGTCGCACTGACGCTGGTAGCGGCCGTTATTCACGGCGCAGGCGTACTGACCCGCGGCCTTGCCGCGGGGCGGGTGCCATGGGGGAACATGTACGAGTTCTGCACGACCGGCGGCTTCGTAGTAGCGGCGGTGTTCCTGATCGTCCTCACCCGACGGGACCTGCGCTTCCTGGGCACCTTCGTCATCGGCCTGGTGCTGGTAATGATGACTGCCGCCTCCGTCGCTTTCTGGACACCCGCCGGTCACTTGGTGCCGGCCTTGCAAAGCTACTGGCTGATCATCCACGTCTCCATCGCGGTGATGTCCTCGGCACTGTTCACCCTGACATTCGCTATGTCCGTCCTGCAACTAATGCAGTCCCGCCGTGAGGTCGCCCTGACCAGCGGCACGGCAGACAAGCTGGCATTCATGCGCCTGGTCCCGTCGGCACTGAGCCTGGAGAATATGGCGTACCGGATCAACGCCGTCGCCTTTGTGGGCTGGACCCTGACGCTGATGTTCGGTTCAATCTGGGCGGAAGCGGCCTGGGGCCGTTTCTGGGGCTGGGACACCAAGGAAGTCTGGACCTTCGTGATCTGGGTGGTTTATGCCGGATACCTGCACGCCCGCGCCACCAGGGGCTGGACCGGGACCCGGGCGGCCTGGCTGTCCATTGTCGGCTACCTCTGCGTGGTCTTCAATTTCAGCATCGTCAACGTCTACTTCGCCGGGCTTCACTCCTACGCCGGAGTCCGCTGACCATGCGCTTTGCTGAGCGTAACATAAGAGCGGGACCCCGACGCCCGCAGAAGCGCCGAAAGGCGGCCATCAAGCGCATCACTGTAGCTTTGGCACTTCTAACCCTCACTTTTACCTCCCGAGCCCCGGCCGTCGAAATCAAAGCCGCAGCCGATGCAGCCAATCCTGAGTGCGCCAACCTGCTGGCCAAACTACCAAATACCGTCGCAGGGCTCAATCGCCAGGAAACCTCCGGCAGGTCCACCGCCGTCTGGGGGACGCCATCCGGGATAGTACTTCGTTGCGGCGTCCGCGCACCCGGCCCCACAACGCAAACGTGCGCCACCGTCAACGGCATTGACTGGCTCGTGAATGAGACCGCGGATACCATAACGCTGACCACCTACGGGCGGACGCCGGCCAGTGAGGTGCTCGTGCGGATCGACAATGCCCATGCCGGAGAAGTGCCAGCCACCCTTGCAGCGGCGATTTCGGGTACTCCTCCCGTCGCCCGGTGCGTGGGGACCGCAGACGTTCCTTCCATTCCGGTTGGTTGACATCGGAACCTGACACCAGTGAATTTTCCACCCACTTTTGACCATTGCCAGGAGGCAACCCCCTTGACCGAAGCATCACACCAACCCGCAAGCAAAACGCCCCAGCGCCTACCCCTGTCCGCCCGGCGGACCATCCTGATAGGAGTGTTGGCCGTCCTCGGAGGCGTCGTTGCCTCGCAACTGCTGACGGGTGCGCAACTCCTCGCCGTGGTCGGATTAGTCATCGTCCTCACAGGCCTGTCCACCAGCGGTATAGCCGGGCGACAGCCGCTAATGTGGCTCACTGCGGCCTTTGGCGCCGTCTGGGTGGGGGCAACCATTGCCTATTGGTTACCCATCCTCGATGCCGTGAACAAGGCTCTTCCGCAGCCGGCTTCCGCTTCGAGCCTGTTCGTGATCGGGCTGTGTGCCTTCATCGCCATGATAATCAGCACCGGCTGCGCCTTCATCCGCAGGGTGAGCGCCCGAAGGGTGGGGAATAAGGAAGGAGCTTCCTAGGGCCAGACTTCTTGCCGGTGCTGCCTCCGCGGTGAGGTTCTTCGCAGCCGCCCGCCACCAGGGACGGGAAACCGTGCGCGGTACTGCCAAGTGTTGTCGACGAAAAGCCGGACCGGACCTCAGCTCGTAGGAGCGCCAAACCTTGCTGTCGCAGATCTTCGGAAGGAAGCGTTTCTTGGGCTATGTCGGCGGATGCACCAATGAGCAGGCCGATGATTGGCAGGCAGCTGGGAGTATCCGGGGGCGGCAGCCCCCGCTGAGGTATCCGGCCCAGACTTTCGTCATGACCTCACGCACGGACTGGTTCGCGGGCAAAACCCGGACCCGCCACGACCGCCGCCAGGGCCAGACACAATACAGTCACTTCCGCACGCCGAG
Source organism: Arthrobacter endolithicus (assembly GCF_026627425.1). GTDB lineage: Bacteria > Actinomycetota > Actinomycetes > Actinomycetales > Micrococcaceae > Arthrobacter_M. Next base: position 41,272 of record NZ_JAPNLH010000020.1, on the reverse strand, counting down.
CGGGTCGGAAGTTTTAAAGTTGAACGATACCAATGGGAGCTAGGCGGCTTCGGTTGTGGTGGTTTCCCTTGGTCGGTTAATCCACGCTTCGTCGGGTAGTGCGAGGATTTTCGGGCCGGTGTTGGTGGTGAAGCGTTCAGGGTTTCTGGCACGGGCTGCAGCCAGCGTTGCCGAGCGTTCCTGGCCATGACGGTGGCGTGGCCACAGTGGACATTCGCAGGGGTGTGGAAGCCGATCTCGGAGTGCTGGTGGTGATGGTTGTACATGTCCACGAATCCGCTGATGAAGGTTGAGGCATCGTGGACGGAGGCGAAGCGCGCGGGGAATTCCGGCTCGTATTTTAGGGTCTTGAACAGCGCCTCGCTGTTATTCCGATATCGGAATAACTCCGATTATCCCATGCTCGTGGTTATGCCGAGTGCGGAACCGTTCCGGGATGATTTCCCTCGTCAGAGGGCTGCCGTGGCTTGAACTGTTCGGCATAATTGCGCCGTAGGTTGATGCGTGCTCTTTACGGGATTTTCGTTCAGAGGAAGCCAAGATGAAGCAGCGGCAGTCGGTGGGCGTTACGGGACCGCTTTCGTTGTATGTTGAGGGGTTTCGGCAGAGTCTGGAAGGCCGGGGCTACGCTCCGGTCTCGGTACGCTGGAGCTGCGGCAAAATTTGTCGCACTGGATCAGTGGTTGCGTGGGCAGTGTCTGGCCGCCGGCGATCTGGGTGCTGGCTGCGTGGAACGGTTGGTCGCGGCTCGACGGGGCCAGGGGCGGAAGACGTTCATCGCGGTGGCGAACTTTGCGCTTCCGATTGCGTATTTGCGTGGGATCGGCGTGGTACCTGAGGCCCCTGCACCTGTTAATCAGTGTTCCCTGGTTTTGGAGCGGTATCGCAGCTATCTGGTCACCGAGCGTGGCCTTGTCGAGAGCTCGATACCGGTCATCCTGCATGTCGCCGAAAGTTTCAGCAGGAAGTTGGATCATTGGCTCGAGGAACCGTCAGCAGCCGAGGTCAGCGGATATATCGCAGCACAGTCCGCACGTTCTAGTATCGGTGAACGCGTTGGCATCGTTTCTGCGATTCCTCCACGTCACGGGTATCACCGCCGAACCGCTTGCTGCGGCCCCGCCGAAACTCGCTGGATACCGTCAAAACGTGCCGTGTGAACTCGACGAAGACGATTGAACATGGCTGCTTCACGGCTGCTCTGATTACAGCCGCGATGGCATAGGCAGCGACAGCTGACGCGGTTCCTGGGTAGAGCTTGAAACCTGGCGACGCCACTCGAATCGTGCCGTATGCCTCCCGGAAAAACATGAGGATGCGTAGGGACGAAGGTCCCTACGACAACGCGAAGCGGCGCTAAAACGTTCCAATAAGAGGTAGGACTAATGATGTACGGGTGGGACGGCGCCCATTTGGGCGGGGGTTGGCGGGTGAATCGCGCTGGCACTGATGATGACCATGTGCTGGGACGGACTCATTACCCTTGGTGCTGGTGCTCCGCCCGTCCGCAGGCCCAAGAGCGGAGCCGCTGCGGCCACGCACCACGACGCTGAGCATCTACTTAGACGATCAGTTCGCGCTCGGCGGGATCGATGAGCAAGAATTGCCGCCCGTCGCGCGGCGCTGGGGGCGCAGTCAGCCTATCAATCAGCCATACCGGAACGTCTCGATGAGGTGCACAGGCACCCTAACATCGGCCTATATCCGATTAGGCCTTTACGGGCTGGTTTCGTTCTGCGACCGTTGAGACTGGCATCTGCTACTGTTTGCGCCGTCGGCGCTGCGCAGGAATCGATTTCTCGAGAGGTAACAACAATGGGTCGGGAGAACGCAACCGCGGTGAGGCGCTTCGGCCGAAGTATCCGCGGTGGCCGAGCATCGCTGACATGAGCATCATTGCGGTGCCCGTCGGACAATGCCACTGCCTCGGACGCCTGCCGGATCGGAGTGGTCGGTGAAGGCGCCGATTGACGCGGGCCGTGCCCGAACCGCCACCGGCCTACCCTCGCCGCTGCGGATGCTGTGGATCACCGCGGCCCTGGGTGTCTGTTTCCTCGGTATCCAGTGGGGGTTGCGCGACGCTCCGCTGTTGTGGTTCGCCGCGCTGCGGGCGCTGCTCGGCGGCGCCGCGCTGGCTATCGTCGCCGTCTGGCAGCGGCGACGCCTGCCCTCCTCGATCAGCGCCTGGGGAAGGACTGCGATCCTCGGGCTGGTCAACGTGAGCCTGGCCTTCGCCGCGATGTTCGCCGGCGTCGCCGGTTTGGCCACCGGGGTCGCAGCGGTGCTGGCCAATGCCCAGCCGCTGCTGATCCTGTTGCCCGCGTGGTGGCTGTTCGGGGAACGAATCACAGCACGAACCGGGGTGGCACTGGGTGTGGGCTTCACCGGACTTCTGGTGGTTTCGGTGCCCGGCGGCGGCGGCTCGGGGGCGCTGCTGTCCTTGATCGCGGCCGCCGCGGTCACCGCGGGTACGCTGATGGTGCGGGGCATGGCCGGCATCGACGTCGTGGTGCTCAGTGCAGCGCACTTCCTGATCGGCGGACTGGTGCTGGCCGGGGCGGCACTTGTGGTGGAAGGGCCCCCCGCCATCGACTGGACCCCTCGGTTCATGATCGTGCTCGGGTTCCTGGGCCTGGTGGCGACCGCGGCGACCACGCTGGCCTGGTTCGTGGAGGCCCAACGGTCGCCGCTGGCCTCGCTGACCGTGTGGATGTTCTTGATCCCCGTATTCGGCCTTCTGATCGGGGTGGTCGTGCTGGGCGAACGACCTACCGCGTGGACATGGTTGGGTGTCGCCCTGGTGCTGGTGAGCATGTGGGTGGCACTGACCAAGCAGGGCATCCCGGGTTCCGGCCCGCCAGGTCACCTGTGCGCGGCATGCCCACCCGATGCCCCCGACGAAGCCCACAACGGCGCGAGAACGAGATCACGACGCTAGGTGTATCTGGGGAGCGAATCGTGCCCGTGAGGTTCATGATCGGTATGTCCGGCACTTCGGCTTGCCGGGTGCGCTGGCGGCCAGGAAGTCCTGCCGTATCCCCAGCGTCGAGTCCGTTATTGCCATCGGGGCTGACTCCGTCAGGGCGTGGATCGAATCAATGGTTTCCGGCACAACGATGGAGTATTTGGAGACCTAATAGGTCTGGTAGGCCTCGTCTTTGACGATCGTGATCAGGTCCTCCCAAATGGCGCCCTCCCACATGTCCCCGCGTGGCTTCCCCAGATCCTGCGACAGTACGATCGTCGCATTTTGGATGACGAGTCCGTCAGCCATCGGGATGAAGGCGACCGCGGTGAGGCCCGAATGGTAGCGAGGACCTCATCCCGGCGTCTCGGGTGAGCTGGACCGTCCAGTAATGGTTATGGCTTTAGGTGTGGGTGCCGTTGGCCTCGATGGTGACGACGTGCAGATCGGGCAGGACAGCCCGGGTGTCCGGGCCCTAGTGGGACGGAATTTTCGGTTCCGGGACCATCGTGTCCATGATTCGCCCAAATGGGATTCCCAAGGGTCGGTCGCACGGCGGATATAGCCTCCGCGGGCCTTGGCCACCAGGCCCGCGTCCTGAAGCGCACCGAGTACCGTGTATCCTGACGATGCTCGTCGTATTGCACGACACCACCAGTGGCATGTCCCGGCCCAGTGCGCTGTCATCGTTGGCTTGGGCGACAAATGATTGACCCATGGTGTCATGGGATTCACTGCCCTGAAGGACTGCTTTCACACCCGTGGCCCGGTAGCGGGGCACATTGCCGCCCGCTACATGCTTGGGTGTCGCATCGACGACGACGTCCGCTCGGGCCAGCACTTCTTCCAGGACTCCGGCGACGATCACGCCTGCCCGGCTCATGTGGCGTCCTGCGCTTCGGCGGTGGATGTGAACAGGGGCAAAAAATCCGCAGTACCCCGCCCACTGGCAGCCCCGACGGGGAGGGAAACGGTCGCGGCAATGAGCGTGCCTTCTCCCGTGCCGGAGACAGCAAACGAGCAATCTCGGTGATGCACGGGCCCGGCGACATCGGCGTTTGCGGATACATATTTTATGAAGCGGGATTTTTCCTGCTTGCACGTTCCCTCGGTGGAACCCCGGACCGGCCGGAATGAACGCTGCCAAAAACTTGCTGGCAAAGCGCTTTGCTCGGGGCGAATCGAAGAGAAACAAGGACAGCAGCGGATTTGATATACACCGACGGAGAAACGGTACATGACGGCAATCAGTAGAGGCTTAGCCGGTTCAGCACATATGGATGGAGGTGATCGCTGCATCAGTGATCGCTGCCTCTTCGTCCGTGGCCGCCCCCAGCTCAGTTCCAAACGAAAGAACTCCCCGAAAGTATACCCTATGGGGGTATACTTTGTGTTGAGGGTCAATTGGAGGAACGATGACAAGCGAAATTGTCGACAAACATATCGACCACGGCTACACCACGGACAAAAATGCATACCTGCGCCGGCTCAAACGCATCGAGGGGCAGGTGCGGGGGATTGCGCGGATGGTGGATGAGAACACATACTGCATCGACATCCTGACCCAAGTCGCTGCAGTCAACAAAGCCCTCCATGCAGTCAGCCTGGGATTGGTCGAGGACCACATCAAGCATTGTGTGATCGGTGCGGCACGCGAGTCTGAAGCCAGCGGGGATACTGGCATTGTCTGCGCCAAGGTCAAGGAAGCCGCCGACGCCATTGGTCGGCTGCTGCGCTAATCGTGCAGCGAACTTCGAGAAGGAAGCAAGGATCATGAAGACAACCATCAGCATTTCCGGCATGACGTGCGGGCATTGTGTCTCTTCCGTCATGGAAGAGCTCAAATCCCTCAAGGGCGTCGAGGATGTCAGCGTCGATTTGAACGCCGGCGGCATCTCCACGGCGATGGTGACCTCGCAGCTGACGCTCTCGAAAGAGGAAATCGGCGAGGCCGTGGCCGAGGCCGGCTACCTCGTCGTGGCCAACAACGCCTAAACACCCAACCAAGACTTGGAACAAAGGATCCCTTCATGAGTACCGATGAACTACTCCACCAACCCCTGACCAGGGTGATCGAACTAAATATCGAGGGCATGACCTGTGCCTCGTGTGTGGGGCGGGTGGAGCGCAAACTCGGCAAACTCGAAGGCGTCCACGCGGCGGTGAACCTGCCGCTGGAATCCGCCGAAGTCACGGTTCCCGTGGGCGTCACGGACCAGCAGATCATCGATACCGTCAACGCCACCGGATACAAGGCCCGGCTAAAAACCACACCAAGGGCCCTCGACCACAGCGCAGTCGGAGTCCCCGAACCCGACAGCCATGGCCATGATGCCGCCACGGTCGGTGGCGGCCACGGCCAAATTAATCATGGCGGAACGGCGGCCCAGTTGCGGCCCAGATTGATCCTGGCCGCAATATTCAGTGTCCCGATCTTCCTAATATCGATGTTCCCGCTCCTGCAGTTCCCGAATTGGGGCTGGGTTGTGGGGTTACTGGCGTTACCGGTGGTGACCTGGTCGGCGTGGCCCTTCCACCGGGCCGCTGCCGTGAATGCCCGTCATCTTGCGTCCACCATGGACACCCTGGTATCCCTGGGCGTGATCGCAGCCTACCTGTTCTCGGCCGTGACGCTCGTCTCCGATCCGGTGATGACGGCGCATCCGGGGATGGGTGGGCATGCGGATCTGTACTTCGAGGTCGCCGCGGTCGTCACAACGTTCCTGCTGTTGGGTCGTTATCTGGAAGCCAACGCCAAGGCCAAGGCCGGCGACGCGCTGAAGGCGCTGCTCAGTCTCGGGGCAAAGGATGCCACGGTGCTCCGGGACGGTGTCGAGGTTCGGATTCCCGCCGACCAGCTGGTCGCCGGTGACGTGTTCGTGGTCCGGCCTGGTGAAAAGGTCGCTACCGATGGCTACGTGGTGGAGGGCCGATCCGCCATTGATGCATCTCTGATCACCGGGGAATCCCTGCCCGTGGACGTGGCCGTAGATGACACGGTGACCGGGGCGACGCTCAACACGTCCGGGCGGCTGCTGGTCAGGGCAACCCGTGTGGGCAGCGAGACGACGCTGGCGCAGATGGGCCGGCTGGTCAGCCAGGCCCAGTCCGGAAAGGCCCCGATTGCCCGGTTGGCGGACCGGATCAGTGCCGTGTTTGTGCCGATCGTGCTTGGACTCGCCGTCCTGACGTTTATTTTGTGGCTCGTGTTCGCCGGCGATGTCCAGGACGCCTTCACGGCGGCCGTCGCAGTCCTGGTGATAGCCTGCCCCTGCGCTCTCGGATTGGCTACCCCGGTGGGGTTGCTGACGGGGACCGGCCGCGGCGCCCAGCTGGGCATCCTGATCAAGGGCCCCCAGGTCCTCGAAGACACCCGCACGGTCGATACCATCCTGCTGGACAAAACAGGGACGGTCACCAACGGCAAACTCGCCGTCGCCCGGACCCTGGCCTTAGGAACCCTGGACGAGACCGAGGTGCTGCACCTGGCCGGATCCGTCGAGGCCGCCAGTGAACACCCAATTGCCTACGCCATTGCCGCAGCAGCGACGTCAGGCCCCGGCATCTACCCAGTTACGGGCTTTGACTCCGCCCCCGGTGGCGGTGTCCGCGGCACCGTTGAGGGGCACACGGTGGTGGCAGGACGCGCCGGCTGGCTGGTCGAGAACGGCATCCAACCCACCGACACGGAGCAAGAAACGTTGCGCCGCCAGCAGCACTCCGGGGCTACGGCCATCTGGGTTGCCGTTGACGGGAGCGTTGAGGGCATCATCAGCCTCGAAGACACCATCAAGGACGGTTCGGCCCAGGCCATCGTCCGGTTTAAGTCGCTGGGGCTGCGCCCCATCCTGCTCACCGGTGACAATGCCGCGGTCGCCGCCCAGGTAGCGGCCGCCGTCGGCATCGCCCCGGAAGATGTTTTCGCCGATGTCCTGCCCCAAGGCAAGGTCGACGCCGTCAAACGACTCCAGGGGCAGGGTGCCACGGTGGCGATGGCCGGGGATGGCGTCAACGACGCCGCCGCCCTGGCCCAGGCCGACCTCGGCGTGGCCATGGGATCCGGCACGGATGTGGCCATCGAGGCCGCCGATTTAACCGTGATGGGCAACGACCTGGGCCAGGTCGCCACGGCCATCGAACTTTCCCGCAAAACCCTCGCCACCATCAAGACGAACCTGTTCTGGGCGTTCTTCTACAACGCCATCGGTATCCCCGTCGCCGCGCTGGGATTATTGAACCCGATGATCGCCGGGGCCGCCATGGCCGCCAGCTCGGTGCTCGTGGTGGCCAACTCCCTACGGCTGCGCCGCTTCGCCCGGTAGCCACTACCCAATCCGGCACCCTGGACCATTGTCTGTAACGCCCTCTGGTGTCGGTTTGTGCACCGGCAGATTTAGAGCGCCGAAGCAATCTCCCTGCCCAAAAACCCGGGAAACCCCAGCTTCCGAAAACCACCCAAACAGCTTGACGTTGATACTGGAAGCAGCTTTTCGGGTCATGACCCTCAACTTGACTGACGCCTCCCGCGAGGGGGTCTGTCTTTGTTTTGATCTGTCTGCCCCGGGCGGTGTCAAAGTGGTAGCTGGGCGGAGCATGACTTCATAGGAGCTTAACCTCTTTGACCCGGTCTCGTCAACGTCTTGTCTGCCTGCCCGGCCGCCACTTCCCATTGTGAAACACGAGCGAAGGGAAGTACATCATGAGCGATCAATCTCTGATCGTCGCGGGCGTGGATACGCACAAGGACACGCACTACGCAGCGGTGATCTCCGGGACCGGGGAACACCTTGGCGCGGCGCAGTTCCCGACTACCGATGCCGGCTACCGCGCGTTGGTGGGGTTCATCACCTGCTACGGCGCGCTGCTGCGCGCCGGCGTCGAGGGCACGAACTCATACGGCGCGGGCCTGACCCGGCACCTGCATGAGACGGGCGTCGAGGTCGTCGAGGTGATCCGCCCGGCGCGGCAGACACGGCGGATGCGTGGCAAGTCCGACGAGATCGATGCCTACGCTGCCGCGCACATCGCACTGGCGAACAATGACACGGTGACCGCGAAGACCGGCATCGGCATCGTGGAGGCGATCCGTGTCACCAACGCGGCCCGGCGCAGTGCGATGAAGGCTCGCACCGAGGTGATCGTGCAGCTCAAGTCACTGATCGTGACCGCTCCCGAACGCGTCCGAGTGGAGTACCGGGATCTGCCCACGATTCGCTTGATCCCGCGCCTTAAAGGCTCTCGTGCACGCGTGGGTGACGACGAGGTCGCGTTCCGGACCCGCACGGCTCTCAAGCGTCTGGCCGTGCGCTATCAGCAGCTCGATGAGGAGATCACCGGTCACGATACCGACCTCGCCCAGCTCGTCGACACGGTGAACCCGGATCTCGTGCAAACTTAGGGGATCTCCACGGTCACCGCCGCGCAGCTGCTGATCACCGCGGGCGATAACCCCTGGCGGCTCCGCTCCGAGGCCGCGTTCGCGATGCTCTGCGGCGCCGCGCCGTTGCCAGCCTCCTCGGGGAAGACGACGCGTCACCGCCTCAACCGCGGCGGCGACCGGGCCGCGAACTCCGCGTTGCACCAGATCGCCATCGTGCGCCTGGCCACAGACCCCAACACCCGCGACTACGCTGCCCGCCGCACCGCCGAGGGCAAAACGAAGAAGGACATCCTCCGCTGCCTAAAGCGCGCCATCGCCCGCGAGGTCTTCCACCTCATCATTACCCCGCCACCGGCCGCGGACAGCAGCGACCTCCGGCCCGCACGCAAGAGCCTCGGACTCGCCCTCACCGAGGTCGCAGACGCCCTCGATTGCGCGATCAGCAAGATCTCACTCATCGAACGCGGCACGATCCGCGACACCCGATTCCTCCACCACTACCGAGCATGGCTCAACCAACAGCAAGACGCCCAGATCGCAGCTTGACAACTATAGGAGCATCAAAGAACAAGTCAGGGACACCCTCACCCGAGGTCATCGTTCATTCCTATCGTTGATCGGCGATACGGACCAGTGGGTTGAGGCCGTGGCGATCTGCCGGTAGAGCAGGTCGTTGCACCAGCCGGGTGAGGAGAGGGGGAGGTCGTGACCGCCACGGTGGGTAAGGGCGGTGACGCTGGGGAATTCCGCCGCGAGCGCGCGGGCGCGTCCGGGGACCTGTACCGGATCCACATCCCCGTCCACGAGCAGCACCGGCACCCCCCGGCCGGACAGGGCGGCGACTGCTCCGGTCCAGGTGTCGGCCGCGACGAGCGCCTCGAAGCTCTGGATGTAGGAGAACCAGGTGTGCTTGACGCCGTCTCTGGCGATGGCCGCGGGCATCGTCGGGTTGAGCGCAACGGCGAGCACGGAGGCGGCGGAGCGGTGCCGGCACATCCACGCGCACACCCTGTGGGCGAACGAGCCGGTCGACAGCAGCGCCTCGAACCATCCCATGTGCCGCACCCGCTCCTCCGCCTCAGCCCGGGTTCGGAACAGGGGTGCGTCGAACGCGACGACCGTGCGCATATCGCCCTCGCTCGCCGCCGCCCACTGGATCGCGAGCGACGCGCCCATCGAGTGGCCGGCCACGTGCAGCGGGCGCCCGTCGAGGTCGAGGGCTCGGAGGGCGCCTGTGACGGCGGCGAGGTGCTCCTCGAGGGCGAACGAGTCGGTGCTGACGCCGGCATCCATCGAGGAGCCGAAGCCGAGGGGGTCGATCACGACCACCGTCGCGACCTCGCCGAGCCGGTCATAGGCCGCTCCGAAGTAGGCCTGGCTCGCTGCGATGCCCGGCAGCAGCACGAGCACGGGGTTGCCCTGGCCGAACACTCGCAGGCCAAGTCGCCCGGCGCGGCGTGGCGCCCCCGCTCCGCGGCGCCAGCGATGCACCCGGCCGGAATAGAAGTGCCGGGCGGGCCAGACGGATGCTGCGATTAACACGGCCACAACCGTGGCCGCACTGATTCGTCGATCGTCCATGCGACCCACTCTAAGCGTCGAGCCACCGGTTTGGATCGGGTCGGTGACGGCGGCTCTGCGTGACCGACCGACATCCATAGCAGCCGACACCGTCGTGGACTTGCCCCTGATAGCGACGGTTACGACCGGTGAAGTGTTTTGCATGCGCCAGATCAGCAGGATCGTCCCGGCACGTGGTGGAAGCAGTCGGCAGATTCACATCCTGACCACCAACAGCGAGATGGGCATCCGTGAGGTGATCTATCGAACGGGGGTCGCGCTGGCTGCAGGAAAACTGATTCCGTGACGCCCGGATGCATGTGATCTCGGTTCCCACGATACTTACGGCAGCAGTGATAATGACCCGAAACGGTCAGTGCCGAACCCTGCCAAAAGGATGCCTACAAAACAGTCTTGGTAGCCCGAACCCATTACCATCAAGTATCGGCTGAGACGGACGCGGCGATGCTGGCCCTGAAAACACCGGTATATGGTGCCGGGAAAATTACGATCACCAACGCGATGCACAACGCCATCCACGCACCACTCCTTGCTCCCGAGACTGCCCTGGACACTGCCGAAACCGCACACCGAGAGATTCCTGTCAGGCTGCCGTTGGGTGAACTTGTACCCGGCCAGGAAGTCCGCGGTACCCAAGTCAAGCTGAGCACCTTTGGGATCCGAATGTCAGCGTTCAACACCGTGATGACCCTCGCCCGAGAGATCCTTACCAACGCCGGCTACGCTCGGGCCAGCCAAGAAGCAGACGCCTTGGCCAGCGCCGCACTCTACGCCAGCGGCGGTATCGACACCACCGCGCCCGGATACCTGACCATCCGCCTGGACCCGCTCCCCATAGCAAGTGTCAGCAAAGCCATCGCCGAGCTCTGCGAACACCTCATCAGCACCGAAATCCGCTACGCAGGCACGGACCTGATCCTGCGCTACACCGTCAAGAACAGGGAACCAGCCAACAAAAACTAAATCACCGTCGGGAGCCCTGGACCCTGGCCAGTGCGGCAGGAACTCTTGATGTACTCATCTCGGTTCCTGTCTCGGTTGTGTCGCGGCAATAATCTGCTCGATACACTCCGTGGACGCATCTGGGGCTCCGTCGCCGAACTTGTCCCCCTCTCCCAGCCCGCGGGCGGCAGGAGGCGCTCACATCGGCCGCACGTTTTGGCTTTAGTTTGATGGGTTCGGATACGCGAGTCACGGCTTGTCGCCCAGAACGTGACCGGCTCGTGCTCTGTCTGGACGTCCGCAGGCCTGTCCAGACCCGGTCACCTTGACTGATCTTTCGAAACGAGTGCAGCCACAAATGCCCCAAGGGGGTAGACACTTACATAGGAAGTGAAGGAGGGAATGCATGTTCATCTTGGAAGCCGTTGGCAATGCTCTTGCCATCGCGGGTTCGATGGGGTGGCAGATCCTCTGGCCCCTTGTGCTCGGATTCACCCTCTCAGGTGTGATTCAAGCGATTGTTCGCAAGGAGCGAATCGTTGCTCTCATGCGTGATGACTCTCCCCGCTCCCTCACGATCGCGGCTGGTCTCGGCGCTGCGTCGTCGTCCTGCTCCTACGCGGCCGTCGCGCTCGCCCGGGCGTTGATTCGCAAGGGTGCCAACTTCACTGCCGCGATGGCGTTCGAGATTGCCTCCACGAACCTGGTGCTCGAGCTCGGGCTCATTCTGGCGTTCGTGATGGGCTGGCAGTTTACGCTGGCGGAGTTTGTCGGCGGCCCGTTCATCATCGTGTTCGTCGCTCTCGGATTCCGGCTGTGGATGCGCGGGAAGGTCGTGGATGCCGCTCTGGAGCAAGCCGACAAGGGTCTGGCCGGATCAATGGAGGGTCACGCAGCGATGGATATGTCCGTCGCTGCAGAAGGCAGCTTCTGGGGGAGGCTGTTCTCCCGCGCCGGCGTCACGTCGGTATCGCGGTACTTCGTGATGGATTGGGCGGCTGTGCTCCGCGACATCCTGATCGGGTTGCTCATCGCCGGGGCGTTCGCCGCGTGGGTTCCCAAACCCTGGCTGCAAGCGATCTTCTTCGTCAATGACCCTACCTTGGCGTTTATCCTCGGGCCCCTGATCGGTCCAATCATTGCGGTCGTCAGCTTTGTCTGCTCGGTTGGAAACGTGCCCCTCGCCGCAGTCCTGTGGAATGGAGGGATCAGCTTCGGCGGCGTCGTCAGCTTCATTTTCGCGGACCTCATTATCATCCCGATCATCCTCATCTACCGGAAGTATTACGGCACGAAAGCGGCACTGCGTATCACCGCGATATTTTACGTGGCGATGGTGCTCGCCGGTTACGTCGTCGAACTGATCTTCACCCCCCTGAACCTGGTCCCCACCAACCGGCACCTCTCGATCATCGACGCCGGTATCAGCTGGAACTACACCACCTGGCTCAACATCATCTTCATCCTCATCGGGCTGGCCTTGCTCGTGGTGTTCTTCCGCAGCGGCTCCGGCAGCATGCTCAAAATGATGGGTGGCTCACCTGACTCCGGACAGGATCACACCGGCGACGACCACCCCTCGGACAATCACCAGGGCCACCCCAAGCCCGCGCCCCTAGACCCTCCGGCTTAGCGGACCACCATCAACAGTGATGAGAAATCTCCTTCCCCTCTGTTAGGTACCCCTTGGGGTATTGGTGAAGATACAGCGCCGCGTTGATGCTCCTGTAGTTACGACGTTGCCGCTGAATGTCGGAAAAATAATCTGTAGATCCACGAACCGAGACACCAATGGGTGGTGGTCAGCATTAGGCCCCCCACGGCGACCACTCCTCCTAGGATGATTCCCAACGTTGATAACCCGTAGTAGAAGGACCAGGACTCTTGACATAGGTATTTAATTTGGTGGCGACGTTTCACGGTTTTTGGTTTCGTAGCGCAGGACTTGGTTTGTGCCGGGATAGCGGGTTTCTGTGGCAGTGAGATGGTCGCAGAGTTCACTGATCGCGGTGGTGGCGCGGCGGGTGGGGAGCGGGTCGAGGCGGATGGTGAGGTAGCCGTCATGGCTGGGGTCGATGTCCCCGCTGGTGGTGAGGGCCTGCCGGATCAGGGCGTGGGCTTCGTCGTCGGCGCGGGCGTAGCCGGTGTTGGTGCGGATTTCCCTGGCAAGGGTGGTGGCGGTGTTGAACGCGGCCATCCGGATCGCATGGGCGAGTAGTTTCGTCTCGGTCTCCAGGACCTGTTGTCCCGGGGCTATCTCACCGAGCGGGACCCGTGCCGGAATGTCCTTGTGCGCGGCCTGGGTCTGGTCGAGGGCGGTTTGGGCGGTGAACAGGTCCGCGGTGATCGCGTTGTGCTCGGTGTTGGTGATCAGGACCGTGGACGTTCCCGGTGCCGGGGTCCGGGCGGCCAGCAATGCGGCATCGGTATCGGCGATGGTCTTTTCGTATCGGGCTTTAGCGGTCAGGACTTTCTGGTAGGCCTTGCGTTTGGCCGGGTTCGGCACGGACCGTTCCGGATCGTCATCGGTACTGGTATAGGCGTCGTGGGAGTCCAGGGCAAAGCGCATCCTGGCGTAGCGGAAGTAGTTTTCCTGCCGCCATCTGGCGCCCATCCGGTAAACAATCTCTCCGGCGCTCATGCCGGTGGTGGTGGTGAGGATGTGGATCTGCCGGGACCCGCCGCCGGGGACCTTGACCTGGCGGCTGATCTGACGCATCGAAAACACTTCCCCGGTCGTCCCGATGGGAACCTCGACGTGGGTGTCGGCGGCATCCCAGGTCCGGGTTTGTCCGTGGTCGTCGGTGTGGGCGACCTCTGTGAAGAGGATGTCATTAATGTCAGCGGTGGTGCCCTTGCGCCAGGTCAACACATCAAACCTGTTTGCTGCCATGTGCTGGAACAGGGCCGGGGACCAGCCGCCGCGGTCGAAACCGACCAGCACCTTCCGGTCATCGCCGATGATGGTGCGCAGGGCCGGCAGGAGCCGGCGTAGTTCCCCGGTCAGTGCGTTGCCGGGTTCGGCCATGACCACCAGCACCGGGGCGCCGTTAGCGTCGGCGACCCAGGTTTCCTCCGTCGCCGGGACCGGGAACTTCAACCGGGTCGAATGGACTTTCCCGAGCTTCTTCGTGCCCTGGTAGGCACGGACATGCCCGTCAACATAGAGCACGGCCGCCAGGCTGCCATCCTCTGCGTCACCGCTGCCGTTGAGGTGTTTGGTGGCCATCAGGCTGAGCAGGTCCCCGGCCTTACCGGTCCCGGCCAGGGCGGCAAGTTTACGGCGGAGGGTTTTCACTTCCGGTGCCCGGTCCAGGCCCAGCACCCGTCCCATCGCTACCGGGTCGATCCGGGTGGTCCCCTCTGCCCGTGGTTCCCCGGCCAAGGCCTGGAATACGGCGCCGGCCAGGATGGTGTCCAGTCCGTAAAACCCGTTCGGCAGCGCCCCGAACGTCTCCTTCGCGCATTGCAGGAGTCCTGTTTTTTCCAGGGCGGGCAGGGCCAGGAACAGCCCTGCCAACGGCACCCGGGCCGCCGGGGCGAACACCGGGGCCGCACACTCCAACAACCCGGTCCGGGCCCAGACCCGCTCCCCGGAACGGTCCGCCCCGGCGGGCAACACCGGCAGCTCCTTTACCGCTGCGGCGGTGGTGGCATCGCCTTGCCGGTCCTGCCTGGCCGGGTTGGACCCTGTCCGCACCCCCACGTCAGCGGCCGGAGCGGTGCGGGTCCGGGCCGCATCCGCCTCCGCGCTGTCCCCGGGGGCGGTGGATAACACCCGATGGACACTGAAGACGGACACGCCCACAGCCGCGGCAATCGTGCGAAAGGTGTCCCCGCCGGCACGCCGGGACCTGATGTCAGCGACAACATCCGGGGTGAGTTTGCTGGCGCGGCGGGGACCAGGCTTCTCCGGCACGAGTCCGGCCACGCCGGAGGCCTTCAGCTCCCTGCGCCACAGCCACAACGTCCCGGATTCGATGCCGAACCCGGCAGCAATATCGGTCATCGGGGCTGCCTTCATGTCCGCCAGTTTCGCGGCCGCGAACCGGCGCGTTGCCGTGTCTCCGGCATCCCAGGCATAGACCAATTGCCCGTACAGGAAAACACGGCCACCCTCGGCATCTTCCAGCAGCGACGCCGCCGCACCAACCGGCACGGCACCGGCCTCAACAGTTACCGGAAGGGGTGCCTGGGCAGTCATCACACCCATCATCCCACCCCTTCAACAACCGATTATTTCCTCTACTCAATTATATAACAAGAAGGGCAAAATTAACACTCGCCCAGGCAACGAAACCCCGAGAACGCAGGGCATAGCCACACAGCCGACCATCTCATGTCAGGAGTCCTGAGGACAGGGCCGAGCCCGTCAGTAGCACGGTGGAGAGCAGGTACGAAAACCGTCGTGGTGTCGGCGTGGGCGGAAGCGCCGGCCCATGAAATAGATGACGGACGCCGAAATTATAAACCAGATCAAGAATCATTCCGCGAGGGAATAGCGCTCCGCTAAGTGGAACGACTGCCCCAAGTCCAAGAAAAGCGGGCGATTGCAAGGTCAATCCGACAACGATTAGGACCGTGCCCACTCCTGGCGCGAATCGCAGTGGCCACGCATAGCAAGACTTAGCGTCCTGATCAAGGTTTCCAAATCCTTGCTTATCTAGATTGTTCTTTGTGAATTCATTGAGCATTTTTGGTTTCCTTATTGTCGGTGGAAAACTCGGTGGATCCGACTTGAATGACGGGGCTGAGTATCGTGGTTTTCCTGGCGCGAGAGAATCCGTGTATCTGATGGTGGCGGTGTTTAAAGCTGCCATACGGATCGCGTGGGTGATCAGCTTGATCTGGGTATCCAGGACTTGTTGCCCGGGCGCGTGTTCACCCAACGGCAACCGGGCAGGGATCACCCGGTGGGCTGCTTCAGCCGTATCGAGAGCCGCGCCTGCAGCCCGTCATGGCGAGCAGCGGACGCAATCGCTCCAGAAGACTGCGGGATCTCCAGCAGGTGTGCCGCTGCCGTGGTGACCGTTGACTCGGAATGGTGAGTAGCGCCCGCCGGAGGAAGCATTGCGACGTGAGCACTCGCTAACCCACTCAGTGCGACGACGGCGGGTGGCGACGGGAGAACCTAGTTGCCCTGATGCATGCCCCTCTCGCCCGAGTCGGAGTTCCACGACTGTCGTCTCCTGGGTGTAGCTAAAGCTCTACTTTCGATTGAGCGTATCAAACTGACCAGACCATTTCCCCGGGGACAAGAGAACCCGCACCGTGAACGATCGTTGGCGCCGCGGCCTCCCTTATTCTTGCCATGGAACGCGGAAGAGTCCAGGTTCAGCGTACATCTGGCTGATCAACACGAATGAGTCCAGAATGTCGTGCTGGCGATGGCTGGACAATTGAGACGCCTGTCGCCAAGCCGCGTCAGTCGATCGAAAATCGCCCGGGGTGCCTCATGTTAGTGTGCTCGCGAAATGATTTGTGTGTACTTCACGTAATGTGCTCGTGAAACTTTCAGATCGTGTCTGCGATGGGGCTTGGTGGCGCACCGGGCCAGGCTTTGGCCCCCCATGCCGGTAACTACTGCCCTGGCAGGGCTCGCAGAGGTTGAAAGCCGCCGAACTTCCGGTGGAGAGTAGAGAGATTCCTTCGTACGGAAGGAGGCGCTGACCATGATGCTGCACAGGGGGGAGGAGCGCTGAGCCAACGTCGGTGGCTGACAATTGCCTGCCCGCGGGGGTTACTGTCGGAGGGCAAAAAACGGGGTGTACACAATGTGCACACTTTGGGCGTCGGATCGGGTCGGACTGGTGCCGGACTGCTTCGGATTCGGTATGTTCACGGGCTTCCCTGTGTTTGCGGGGGCTGGAAGCCGGTTCGAGTCCCACCTTGGGCGCAGTGTTACGGCAGGTCAGGGGCGTATTGACCTGTTGAGTGTGCACAAAACGTGCACATTTGGTGCTCATGGGACGCCTTGTCGGTGCCTGGTTGCCTACGTCATGGCGTCGCTCCTCGTCCTGGCTGCTGGGTTGATTAGCATCTTCGTTCCTTCCTTTCGGGCTGGTGGCCTTGTTGGTTCTTGTACCTGTTCATGGTGGCAATAGCCCTTTACGACATGACTAGCCGGCAAAAAATTGTCGGGGACTGTTACCGTGGGCAGGCCCGTCCCGGCGTCGATGGGTGTGCGTGTTCGGTTCTCGATCAGCTGGACGAAGAACCACACAGGCGAGGGAGGAACCACTGCAACCGGCTCCGCCAGCGCGACGGTGACAATCACCGCACCGGCGCCTACGACCCCGTCGATCACGGTCTCCAAAAGCGCTAGCCCGACCTCTCTGCCAGCACCCGGCGGCGCCTTCACCTACACCGCGACGGTCGCCAACACCGGCACTACGGACGTCACGCTGACGACCCTGACCGACAGCATCTCGGGCAACCTGAACGGCCAGGGCACCTGCGCATCGGGCGGCACAATCGCCGCCGGTGCCAGCTACAGCTGCCGGTTCACCCGCACCTTCACCGGCGCAGCCGGGGCGAGCGAGACCGACACCGCGTCGGCCACCGTCGCAGGCGCGGGAGGAACCACTGCAACCGGCTCCGCCAGCGCGACGGTGACAATCACCGCACCGGCGCCTACGACGGGCGTGTTGAAGATCTGCAAGAAGGCGGACAACTACAATGGCACAGTATCGGGCAGTTACACCTTCACGGTTGGCACCAAGTCGGTGACCGTCCCGGTGGGCAGTCTAGGGTGCGGGATTGGTCCACAAGCCTTGCTTCGAAATCTCCCGTCTCGCGCATCTGCCGGGTACCCGGAAGTGACATGGCGCCGCTTCATGCAGATCGCGTCAGACTGTCCGCCATCAATGTCGCGGATGATGAGCCGAAGGGTCTTGACCAGCGTTGCGGCTGGCTCGGCGCGACCGTTGACACGCGGGGGAGGGGTGTTGTTTATTGAGGCAAGAAACCGCCAGCACCCCACACTTCTCCTCCATTTTACTCTTGAGTTCCATGCGGAGCAGCCATCTCAGCCAATAGCTCTCCGTCATTTCCCGCCTTGAGCTAAGTACGGTCAGCTGACCCTGAGGACACTCACGCTGTTCTTGCCATCAGTCGGGCCGCTGGGAGGCCGATGGGAACGGCAGACGCCGTGGTAGCCTCCATAACTGATCCCCCGCGGCACACCGTTATTGCCACAAGCGATGGCGAAGCTATTGGATGGGCAAAAACTTACTATTGGAACTATGCCGACGAACCTGCCCCGGCTGAACACTACCTCGGTGGCGTTACCGTCCATCCAGATTGGCGAAGACGCGGTGTCGGTACTGCGCTGACTGCAGCTCGCATGAACTGGATCTTTTCTCGGGCAGCTGAGGCGTGGTACATCGTCAATATACGCAATGGCCCTTCCATAGAGCTGCACCATAAATGGGGTTTTGAAGAGATTGCTCGTGCACCCGGCTTCCACACCACCACCTTCACTGGCGGAATCGGACTCCTTATGCGTGCCCTACCCTCTCGCATCAGAATTGCATTCCGTAACCGACAGGCGGGGTCGGTGGCCCGCCTCATCTCAGCTTGACGGCTTCTTCGATGGTGGTCAGGGCTTCTTCGCGCCAGCCGGCACTGTCGAGCTGGTTGGAGAGGTTGTTCAGGGAACTGGCGACGTCGGAGGTGAAGGCGGCAGGGCTGGCGGTGGCCAACCCCCGGTACAGTTTGACGGCTTCTTCGATGGTGGTCAGGGCCTCTTCGCGCAGGCCGGCGCTGTCGAGGCGGACCATGGCCGTTCCTGCCGCCTCTTGACCTGTCATGGTTCGACCCTGACTGGCCGGGCTGACGTATAGAGGGCGGTGGCGTTATGCGCCACTGCTACTCTTCCGTCATGGAGATGATTCAGAAGCTCACGGCCATGCTTAGGGGCGGGGAAAAGGAAGTCAAGACGCCGAAACAGACTGTGGCTGAACCTGTTGTGGAGGTTGCGGAACCTGCCGAAGAGGTAGTCGACCATCCGGTTCCGGCGCACGAGCCGGAGGTGGTGAGGGCGATGAGTGAGCCGGAAGGAGCGATTGAGCCTAAGCCTGCGGGCGTGAAGAAGGTCATGCTAGACGAGGCGGCGCTGTCGGTACTTGACCTCCGCGAGCTTCCGTCTAGCCGGTTCCGCATTGTGGGCTCGGCGTACTGGGTTACCGACTCGGCCCGCTACAAGCATGGTGGGAACGATTACGTGCTGGTCCGCGAGCCGAAGAATAAGTGGGATGCGAACGCCGTCGCCGTGTACAGCAAAGGGCGCAAGGTGGGGTACCTAGCCGAGGCCAAAGCGGCTGCCCTGGCTCCCATCTTCGACGAGCTCGCCTTCGATGCGTATAAGGTCGGCGGCACATCGCCACAGGGCAACTCACGGCGCATGTGGGTGGACGTTCCGGCCATTCCGAAACTCAGGGCATTTGTCATGAGCCTGGACAAGGAGCGTGGCTGATGTTTCGGGAGCAAGTGACGTGTAAGGGGTGCGGGACGGAGTTCGAGGCTCATCACCCGAGCCGGACTTACTGTTGTGGCCAGTGCTCGGTCTATTTCAGCATGGTTTCCAGCGGGCCGCTGATGTCAACAGACTTTGCAATCTGCCCTCACTGTAAAGAGGCGCTCTCGCCGGGGGCCTATGAGGCCGGCACATCGCGGGCCGAGTTCGTGAAGAACCATGAGGCATGCAGAAAGGCCGCTCTTGACCTCGGCGGGCGGCCTGATGATTGCCGGTGCAGGGAATGCAAGGCTCGCAAAGGAATAACAACAGTCCTGTCTGTTCCGCCGTCAGCACGCAAGCGCGGAACGGGTCGCCACACGAAGCACAGGCAGTTCGTCCTGGACCGGGACAGATACGTTTGCCAGATCTGCGGCCTCCCGACTGATCCACAGGCAAGGCCATCGGATGATCTGTATCCAACACTTGACCATATCTCGTCGATCGCACTTTACGGCGGCGACGACGAACCGGACAACCTCCGAACAGCTCACAGATGGTGCAATTCCATGCTCGGGGACGATGGTTTTAGTAGAGAAGAACTTGTCCGCGAAAGCGCCCTAGTCAGGTTCGGTTAGCTGCTGCTATCGGGCGCGCCAGCAACGCACAAAGGCCCCTCGCGCGCCCTAGCTGTCAGGAAAAGGCGGCCCGCGTTTAGAGCCGCGGGTCTGGCGGCTTTGTGCCGCCTAGGGCTAGTTCCAGGTGAAGGGCGGTCTAGAGGCCGTGAGGCGGATTGTCTGGGATTGTCAGGGCTACTCGACGAGTGCGAGCTTGCGGAACCAAAGAAGTCCCGGAGCCGCTGGGTGTCGGCGCGGGGAATTCAGTTCAAGTCTAGGTCATTCCGGCGGCGCGGCTATCCAGCCATTCTCCCGGCATAAGGCCACGTAGTGCGCCGCAAGTTGGAGAGTTTTTTGAACGTCAGCGGTGCCAATGAAGAGGGCGACCGCGCGGGCATGGGGCTGCATTAGCTGGGTGCGCCGGAACCTCGGGGCCTCGGCGTGGAGGAGGCGGCCGTAAATGAGGTCTTTGAAAGCGTCTTGGCCGCCCTCGGATAGTAGCTTTTTGAAGCTCACAGTCTCGTCGGCTTCGGCTTGCTCGAACTGCCATTCAATACACCCGGCGACCTTGTCCACGTCGCCGATGGCAGAGGGTACAGCGCAACCCCGTAGGGCTTGGGCGACGGCGCGCAATTGGACATTGTCATTGTCCGCAAAGAACTTGCGGAGCATCATTCCTTGCATCTGCTGGAGCCAGTAGGTACGGGGGTCTTTCTCCTGGGCTATCACTTCGCGGAGGCTCGGGAAGTTGAGGGCAGCTTTAGCGGCGAAGTATTCGGCGGCGAGGGCCTCGAATATTTCCAGCGTCTCCCAATCGTTTTTGGGCTTTGAGTTGCTCACCGTTCAACGTTAGCGCCTGGGCCTCGCCCTTGCGGCCGTCATACTGGCGGCGGCTCGGGTGAGGCTGGCGGCTGGGATCGCTGGTGGGCATCGCGGCGCGAGAAGAACGACCTCTACACGCTCTTCGGAGATGTCTGGACGGCGCAGGTCATAGACGAGATTTGGACGTACTACGAGACGACGCTCCCCTCGGCGATCCAAGAGCTCACTGACGCAGAGCCCCTACGGGTTAGGCTGGAACGGTACCGCCGAGTCATAGCACGTCGGCTTGGACGTCTGAGGCAAGAACCAGGGATCCAGTCACTATTTCCCGACCCGTTCCCGCCGGTAACCAGCACGCCCTCCCGGACGCAGCTCAAGATCCCCCCGCCGCAGGGCCCGATGCGCCACGGTGTTCCGTGGACGTCAGTGTGCTCGACGGCGCGAGTGTAGGAGCGGCTCACAGGTTCCGCTGGCCACACGGCTGGCAACCCGTTTCGACACTGGGTGCCTCCTACGACCGGTGCGGGGCCGCCGTTGTCGTGGACCGGCAACCGAACCGGTACCGCTGGGCTGTGCACGCCATTTCGCCCGGGGAGCTTGTCCTGTTCTTTGCATGTTTAGAGGTATGGATGCCGGCGTTAGGGTTTTCCTGTTTTGAGGGGGACGTCGTTCGGTGGTGGGAGGGTTCCCCCGCCGCGCAGGATGACCGGGCCGACCGGGATCGAGGTGGCTGCCGACGGCGCTGGCAGCGGTTGGGGTTTCGGCGCCGGCTGCGGGGGAGCAGGAAGCGTAACTTTCGTTCCGTAGGCCGGTGGCGGCGGGTTATGCAGGGAGGAGTCGACCAGGTCAGATAGGCCCGGGTCGTTATCGACCCGGTCCACGCCGAGTTTGGGCAGCCCGAGCAGTTGCATCACGGTTTTGGGGATGCCGGCATGGGTGGACCAGCGGCTATCGATCCCGGCCTTGACGGGACCGCCGAACATCAGCAGCGGCACCCGGGGCCCGTAGGCGAGCTGAACGCCGTCCGGGGTGTGTTCGACGTTGGGGGTGGCGACGTGGTCATCCCAGCCGCCCCAGTCATCCCAGGTCAGCAGGAACACCGTCTCATCCCAGCCTCCGGATTTGACCACGGCGTCCACGGATTCCCAGATTTTGTTCATCCCGATCGTCACGTCGGCGGTCGGGTGTTCGTCTTCGGGGGAGTTGTGCCACAGGTAGGTCAGCGGCGGCAGTTTCCCGGCAGCGGCGTCCGCGACGAAGTGTGAGTTGGGAATCAAATTCTTGGAGCCGTTAAGTTGCTTATAGAACCCGACCGGGTAGTTGCTGTTGCCGGTGTAGCAGGCCCAGCCGATTCCCGCGTCCTGGGCGAGGCCCGGGACCGAGGGCATATCCCACAGCGGCGGGGGCTGGGTCCGGGAAGGGTTGCGCAGGGTCGGGGTCTGGCCACCGACGATCAGCAGATGATTCGGCGTCGAGTTTGTCCCGAAGCCACTGCAGTGGTTTTCCAGAAACGCCCCGGTCAGAGCCAGGTATTCGTAAAACGGCAGAACCTTCTCCGTGTCGAACTGCGTGCGGGTGGCCGTGTGCTGGCCGGTGAGCCAGCCGTAGTAGGCGTGCCGGTCGTGGGGCTGGTCGGACGCGGGCGGGTTCGCCTGGACCGGCCAGCCAGTAGCGACGTTGGCACCATAGGGCGCCAGTGCCCGGAAGTAGTTGTCTGTGGTGTGGTTTTCCTGGACCATAACGATCACGCGCTTGATGGACATCGCTTCATTCCTTTCGTTGATCCGCAAATCCGGACCCTGATTGGTTAGATCCTTCGATTATCCCGCCGCACCTTTCCTCCGGAGCGAAAACGGGGGCGGTTGTAAGGAAGAGTTCACGCGGCTGCGGGGCACTTTTCCTGTGGCGGTCTCCGGGTGGGCATGGGGGAATGTCCGGGACGGTTAGGAAGCCGGAGGGACGACGCTCCACGGACGCACGCGAGAGCCGGCATCGGCAAAGGCAGTTGCTTCACGTTGCCGGGATCCGCCCTGTCCTTTTGGGCCCGATCTCGTTTCAGGGGACTTCAGCCGCCTCTGGCTTTACGTCGCCGGCCCGCTGCCGGGCAACGCCCTGGCGCTTATCAGCGCCAATGACCTCCGCGGCCGACACGACCAGGTCTGATTCAAAAAATCCGATTGTTCACCGGACCGGACCCGCAGTGGCAGGCCGAGAGCGCGAAGGCAACACTGCCGGAGGCAATTTAGCCGACACGTAGACTCCAGGAAGGTCATCAATGAACCTCTTCTCCAGTTGAGGAACGGTTAACGGGACGGTGAAGAAGTTTAGTGGCGCACTTCTCCGAGTTCTTCGCATTCGAAACGACCAGGTCCGAGAAAGCAGGATCAAGTACAGCACCTCTGACTATCTCGCAGGCGGGGCCACTCGAGCGACCCATATCGACAATCTGCTATCGCGGAGGATGAGGGGCGCGTCATGTCGGGGGGAGCCAGTAGTATCAAACACATGTCCCAGTGCACAGCTCCAATCAGAGGCCACATCAGAGGCGCCGGCGCCGACTGCCCAGTTCACGGTCGCGGCGGAGGGTACGGCTACTCGGCGCCGCGGTCGTACTCGTCCTACCCAGCACCGGTCGTGCCTACGAGCAGGAGCGGGAGCCTGTCGAGTGGCAGCGGCGGGGGACGTGGCACCGCCCGTCCGGCCTGGCAGCCGAGCACGTCGACCGTCTCGTACACGCCGCAGCAGGTGCGCGACCTCGAGCCCGTCCGCGTGGCAGCGGTGGCACGAACGCAGGCGCACGACGTGTTTCTCTGCCACGCCTGGCCCGACCGCCAGGCAGACGCGAAAGATGTCTACGACTTGTTCGTCGGAAACGACGTCTCGGTGTGGTTCAGCGAGGTGACCCTTCGGCCCGGCACAGACATGCGAGTAGCCATCGACAAGGGGCTCGTGAGTTCGCGCATGGGGATCGTGCTGGTAACGCCCGCCATGCTCGACAAGCTGCGCACCGACCGAAGCATCGCGAGCAATGAGCTCAGCGCTCTGCTGCGCCGGAACCTCCTAGTGCCTGTCATGCATGGTGTGACGTTCGAGGAGCTTGACCAGGTCAGCCCCACGCTCGCGTCGCGTGGTGGATTCAGCACGGCGGAGGAGCCTATGGAGGACATCGTCGTGAAGATCACCGAACTCGTTGGGACGCTCGCGGAGGAAGAGGCCACGAAATCAGCATGATGCTGAGCCCCGAGTAGCGCCGGATAGCAACAGGCCACGACGCCTCGAGACCTTCTCGATAGGTGAACGCCCTGCGGGACAGCCCCGTCCCTTCTCCGCCTGGTTGGCGCGAAGCTACATGCTGCCAATGAACTGCGACCATCGCGTCCAGGAGTCGCTCGACGGGGCTCATATCGTGGTACCCATCAATGCGGAGCTGTTGTGTGACATACATGGCAGCGAGGCTGCATGATCTTCTCGAGGGAACAGATGGAAAATACCACAACATGGCTGATCGGTGTAGGCGGACTTTGGGTGTCTCTGAGCTTTTTGCTCGGAGTCGCCGAGCTGGCTACGCTCCGCACCATTCGCCCGCCGAAACGGCAGACTTTTACTTACATTCGACTAGCTGCGACGCAGTATCAGACGGTTTTTGTGCCCGCGATGGGGGCACTCATTTCAGGTCTTTTTGTCAGCCTTGCAGCATCCTTCTTCTACGCAAGCTTCACTGGACAACAAGACTCATGGCTCCAGCTGGCCGGGATCGTCACATTCTTTGCCGGGGCAATCGCGTTGGTGGTCACCCTGTGGTCCGTTCTCAAGGATGTGGGTGAACCTGTGGAGTTGGCTCGCGACCCGTTCTCCATCCGTGCCGCTGCGGATGAGAGCGCAGCGGCCCCACGGCGCGCAGGACTCGATCCGGACGTCCTGGAGCAACAGCTCGACGAATGGGAAGCAAGCATTTCTGCCCGCTCCATGAACCTCTCCGTAAAGGGTACCTCTGACCGACTCGCCGAGAACCTCACCCAAGCGGCACAAACACGTAGGTTTTGGTTGGCTGCCTTCCGATCCCTCCAGGTATACTACGCAGCACTCCTCCGATTCCCCTTCAGATTCGGATGGCCCCTCCTTGGCTTCGCAGTATTTATGGCCGGGATCGTGTGGTTCGCAATTGGCCCCGCGGAGCTCAAGGTTGCCACTTCCTGGAGGCCGTGGGCGGCAGTGGGCCTGTTGGCCATAGTCGGCGCGATCGCTACGTTGTTCTACTGCGTGACAAGAGGCAACCGTGCCCGGCGATGGCACCGCATCAATCTTGACGCGCTCAAGGATGCACGAAAAGCGATAGGCGAAGCGAAGGGCGCCCACGCCTTAGTCGCAGCTGAGAACGTGCTTCTCCAGCGGATTCTCACAAATGCAGACAAGTTTCTCCAGCAAGACCACTCTGCGCCTGCCAAAGCTGACCGTACCGTTCTGCGTTTCGGAAGATTCCGCGTATCCATAGATTGATCATTCGAGACGCGTATAGACAGTTGCATCAGCATCTCGACAAGCCGTCGTGGTTTTCAACGAGCGACAAAAGCTCGAAGGGAGACGCATTATAAGCATTTTCCGAAGGTGCCTGCATATGTCCCGTAAGCCGGTCCTCCACCGAACATATCCGCTCCTGAAGTGCAGATTTGCGATTGCTGGCCGCCGACCGTCCAGTAAGGGGTGTCCGGTGAACTGACCGGTAACGGGGCGGGACTTATATGACACACCGGATCGCATGACTAAGATCATCGTGGCTGCGCCCGCGTATCCACGGAAGATCCGGACCTTACCGCGGCGTGATGCCCTGGTTCCCGCACGAGCCGTTGCCCGTCGGTGCGGCCCAGACCGGGCCGCCGCCGGTACTGGTTGTGTAAGGTGCGCATGTGCTGATAAGCCTGCAACGCCATCAACACATCTGTGGCGACCAGCCGGTCTGGCCGAGCCGAATGACCGATCTCGAACGTCTGAGTCTGCGTTTCGACGCCGGATCGAAGCCTATACTCTAGGGTGCGGGATTGGTCCACAAGCCTCGCTTCGAACCCCTCCCATCTCACGCATCTGCCGGAAACCCGGAAGTGACATGGCGCCGCTTCATTAGGATTACGTCAGACTGTCCGCCATCAATGTCACGGATGATGAGCCGAAGGGTCTTGACCAACGTTGCGGCTGGCTCGGCACCACGGTTGACGCGTGGGGGGAGGTGTGTTGTTTGTTGAGGCAAGAAACCGGTAGCACCCCACGCTTCGTATCTATTTTACCAGCCGGTCGGGTGCGATGAGTCGAGCGGGGGAGTTCAGCCTTGGCCAGTTATGCGTCAGCCGTCGTCCGGGTTCGGCGGTGCTCGTGGGCTGGGATCGCTGAGGCATCGTCGCTGGTGAAAGACGCCGTCGCAGGCCGCGTTTCCTCCACAGCCAGTTCGTGTACGGGTGCGGTTCCGAGGATACCCACTCCATACGGTTGACGCGCACCCGTGCCTCCGGTGGGGGGCGCTTTTTGCAGCGGGTGATGACGGTCGTGGATCGGGTCGCCACCTTATCGGATTGGAAACGCGAACCGTCAGCGACAGCTCTTCCCGTAGATAGAACGGTGACCGGACAAGTCATTGGCGGCTAATGCCCTGTTCCCAGTCGGAACGGAGCATGGACATGACGATGGCATCGACGTACTCGGCATCAAATTTTAGTGCTGCCCGTCTGCGCCCTTCGTAGACAAATCCGCATTGTTCATAGACGTGTAGAGCCCTCGGATTGAACACGTACGCGTCCAACTCGATTCGGTTCAGGCTTGTGGTCCGGAATGCGTGGTCGAGGACCATGCGGGTTGCTTCGGAACCTATCCCACGATCACGACCATGGGGTCCCATCAGGATGCGGAAGTTGCAGGCGTCGTTGGGCTCATTCACGTCGTTTAACACGACCTCGCCCACGCACATGTTGGTTACCCGGTCCACGACAGCGAGGTCGAGCCGATCGGCTTGGTCCGCACGGGTCTCGTACCATCGTCGTGTAGCCTCGTCCAGTCGCGGGGATCGACTCCCCGCCTCCGCGGTCGTGTGCACAGAGCCGGTGAAGCGGAGTATCTCAGGGTCAGCAAGAATCGACCCCATCGCCTGGATATCAGCCGGCGTGAACGGCCGAAGCGTCGCACGCCCTCCTTCTATCGTCGGTTTGATCGCGAAGATGCCAGTCAGAGTCATCCCTCGATTGTGCCTCACTGAGATTGACCTCGGCGCTCCGCTGTCCCAGGCCCTCGGACGCCGCCCGTCGCGGACGTTGGGCGGCCACAATCGAGGGCGGAATTAGACCGACAGATCGGGGTCGTCGAACCCGACTGGCAACCAAACCGCGACGAAGAGTGTCCGCACTCCTGGACGGGTGTCCACTTTGAGGACAGTTAGTGGGACGGAGGACATCGTCTCACCTCACCATGCGGTCAGATTTCATGTTTTCCCACTACTTCTCAATCTTTTGCGCACCGTCGAGGGTGAATCCGTTGCGACGGTAGAAGGCGATCGCGCGCGGATTCTCGCTCGCAACCCGGAGCATGCAGGGTCCGGTGCCAACCGACGCGTCGAGAAGACCTTGCCCAGCACCGCTTCCGTAATGGGCCGACAGCAGATACAGCGTGCGGAGCTCCAGGGCTCGGGGCGGATTTTCCTCTCGTGGCTGGCTGGCGGTCGCTATGCCCACAATGTGGGTCTCGTCCTCTGCAACCCAGGCTGCCGTTCCTGCTTCGAGACCACGACGGTAACCCTGCGCCAGATCGTATTCAGAAAGCGAGGCGAGAAAAGTCGGCGAAAGAAGATGCGGCTACGCCTCCCGCCATGACGTGACGTTCACCTGCGCCGTACCGATTGCGTCATCGACTGCCGCTTTGCGCACCCTAAACTCCATACGAAGAGGATACTGGCCACGGTGCCTTCATCAGCAGAAGGGAGGGGTAGCCTCAAAGATAAGAAGCGCAGAAATTGGCAGTCGCGGGCGTCGTCTGCTCGCAAACGTAAGGGGGCATCCATCGATGGATATCGTTTCCGGTTTGATAATTGCAGGGATTTGCGTTCTTTGCGTGCTGCCGATTTTGTTTGGGTCCTATCGGAGTTTTGACAAGAGCGCGAAGGACATTGAGGGCCGGGATCCCGAAACCGCGCTAGCTCTCAGGAAAGCGCGAAGAGATATTGATCGGGGAAGAGGTTACTACGGACCGTAGCTACGATTTCGGAGCAGTGTGCAGGAAGTCATCGCAATATTTAGCTCGTAACTGAACGTGTATTATTCGTCATCGGTCAACGGGACACGTGCTGGCCGAGTCTCGGTAGCGGATCGGCCAGCAAGATTATCGCAAAATGAGTAGTCGACATGGTCGGTGCGAGTTGGCGTCTCTATTGCTGCAGTGGACGCTGTCCTAGACAGAACTTGTTGCCTTCCGGATCGCTCATGACGGTCCAGACGGCGCCCCCTCGTCGTGGTCAGACAATTTACTGGCGCCGAGACGTGAAGGTACGCGCCAGGGAACTTCGTGAGAACAAATGAAAGCGTTGCCGTTGCTGGGTCACGAGGAACGACCCGTACCGCTCGAACAACATCATTTGGCAAGTGGAGGAGATCATCAGCGACCCCCGGGTCTTGCTCAACGCTCACCTCGAAGTTGCTCTGCAGCCATTCGATGAGCGCGCCGGCCACCGCGTGCAGAGGCGTGTCGAGTCGGGGTCTCGACATCGAATCGCTCTTGCTCGTATTTGAGCTTTTGACGTTCGAGTCCCTCGGTGGCGAAAGCCGAAAAGGGTTGTGCTCTGAAAAGGCCCATTCCGCCGCTGCGGCCAGCGCTTGGCTGGCGGGTCCTTAGCCGCTCACGCCGCGGGCGAGCAAAGGGTAAGTCCATGCGGTGTCGTGCCGATGTTCGATGTTGCTGATGCACACGTTCCCAACGGCTCGCCATCTTGGTCGCATGGATACGGCCATTCTCGGAACAAAAGGCACGGGTCAAAATGGAACACTGGAGACATGAACTTTGCCGACAACTTCGACCTGATTCCAGATCCTCCCGCGCTGGAAGAGTATCTCGCACTGCGAAAGGACGCGGGCCTGTCGCAGAAGACCCCCGAACAGGGTGCTGCTGCCCTGACCGGAAGCTGGTTCTTTTGCCATGTTCGGGACAGAGAGGCCGGCCGTGCCGTGGCCATGGGCCGGGTTATTGGCGACGGTGGTTGGTGCTTTCACATCGCGGACATGGCGACACTTCCAGAATTCCAAGGCAGAGGCCTGGGCCGGCGGGTCATTGACACATTAGTGGCGCAAATTCGCCAAGGTGCCCCGGAAAACCCCTACATCACCCTGATTGCTGACCCTCCAGGCAGGCGCTTGTATGAGCAGGCCGGCTTCACCGAGATCAACCCGTCGCGCGGGATGGAACTTCCATGGGTGCGGTCATGACAAAGCGCTGACCACCGTGGGAAAAGATGACCTGCAAACGAGTGACGGAGCACGCATCCCAATTGTGCCGCCAAGCGCAGGCACGCTTGATGCATCGGGTGGTACAGCTCACCGACAAGGACATTCGGTCACCAAGTCTTTTACCCGACTGGACCGTTGGCCATGTACTGACCCATCTGGCTCGTAATGCTGATGCCCACTCGCGCCGTTTATCAGGTGCTCTGCATGGACGAGACGTTCCAAAATACGAAAGCGGTCAGGAGCAACGTCGTAACGAGATTCAGGAAGGATCCACGCGCTCCGCCCGTGAGATTATCGCCGACCTCAACGTGAGCATGTCGCATCTCGAAGAGATCTTTACCCAGTGCACAAGTAGCAGGGTGGCCTAATTGCCATTTCCTCGGCGGAGGGCACTACGGTGCAGCTGGCTGCCCCGCGCACAGGCTGCGCGAAGTGGAAATGCACCACGTCGATCTCGGCCTCGGCTACACCCCTTCGGATTGGCCGGACGAGTACGTGGCCTGGGATCTACCCGTGTTATTCGCTACAGCCCCGGAACGGCTGGGATCATCCAGTGAAAGACGGTCTCTCATGGCGTGGCTTGCCGGTCGTGGGCCGTTAGATGCGTCGACAACACTGTCTCCCTGGTGAGCTAAGCCCTCGGCCTGCACAAACGACACAGCTGACCCGCTGACTGTTCCGCACGCCACAAGGGAACCCTGAACGGACGGCATTCCGTGAAGGGTAACAATAGATCATGGCTGAATCTGTGATCTTGGTAAATGGTCTTCCTGGGGCTGGCAAAAGCACCTTGAGTAATCTGCTGGGCGAAGAGTTGGGCGTGCCAGTTGTGTCGAAAGACAGGATCAAGGAGGCCCTTGCAGATATCTGTCTGGGCAAAGTGGGTAGCGGCAGGCTTGGCCAGATTGCTTCGGAAACTATGTGGCAGGTGATATCAGCGGTTCCGGGGACGGTGATCGCCGAGTCTTGGTGGTACCGGCCGCGTGATCTTGCCTTTGTGTGTGAAGGAATAGCCCAGTCGAGTAGTCCCAAAATTGTAGAAATCTGGTGTGACGTTTCTTCCAGCCTGGCGTGGAAGAGATACTCGGACCGCCAACGCCACGAGACTCATCCCACGGGGATCACTTCAGAACCGGAGTGGGCCGCTTGGTCGGCCAATGCGGCCCCACTGGGCATAGCGCGGATCGTCAGGATCGATACTTCCTCGCCGGTCGACGTACCGGCCCTGGTCGGCATGCTATCCACCACCGTGGATGTCTAGGAGCACATCAATTATTCCAACACCAGGCTCTTCGCCTCCGGGGCACCACTGCTGGCGCGGGACCTCATGAAACACTGCCAAACATTTCTCGGACCCCGCCCCAGCCCGTTCCGCTAGTGGAACGCTAACTGGGACGATCGCCGCGGGCGCAAGTCCTTTGTGAGGGGAGGACCTACTTTTAGCTTTGGACTAATTGCTAAGGCACGCGCCGGTCCGACATGTATCGTGATGCCATGGATCCTCCGGTGAGCAGGGACGTAAATCACCGATCTAGAACTGAGATGGTCTGAGCCAGCAAATCTTGCGCTTCACCTAGAGACCGCTTAGACCCCACCCAGCTACTGTAAGGAAGGACGAGATGTCCGAAAATGGTCTCATGGCAATCTCTCAAACGGCCATAGAGTTCCGCATCATGCTTCCGGACATCGCGCGGGAGATCGCAGATGAGTGGAAATATTCTCCCCCCTACGACTTCTACAACGCCGATGCCGATCCAGGTGATTATAGGGAGTTCATTGATCCGACCTTTTGGCCGGAGTATTTCTATGGCGCGTACGTCCGAGGGGAGTTGATCGGCTTCTTCCAGGTGGACGTAAGGGGAACGTTCTGTGAGATCTCATTGGGGATGAGGCCCGACCTTACGGGCAACGGTCTGGGACGAGCATTTGTAGATGCTTGCATTGGTCAGACTGTTGCTGACTTGGGCTCGGAACGGACGTTGTCTCTGTCAGTTGCATCGTTCAACAAGCGCGCCATCCGGGTGTACGAGGCCGCGGGGTTTGTGAAGAAGCGGTCGTTCATCCAGGCCACAAATGGAGGATCGTATCCCTTTGTCGAAATGAATACAGAAACTCATGAAGAGCAGAAATGACGGCGGCGCACCCGTGACTCCGGTGGTGGTGGCGCTTTTGCAGCGGGTGATGAAGGTCGTGGATCGGGTCGCCAACCTATCGGATTGGAAACGCGACCCATTCAGCGACAGCTCCTCCGTAAACCGAACCTTCACTGCGACGCTTGCGTCCAGTTCCCCACTCGATTTGTGGGCCACGTGGACGAGTAGTGTGACGCTCGCTTCTCTCAGTGGCAGCTGGCTCGGTTGGCTGGAGCGACCGCCATCAGATCCCGTGTCGCCGGTCGCCGAGAATCGCCTCGCAATTCTCGGCTTCCATTGCAGCTGAGAATGGCTTGCGCCGCGCACGGACGGCCTGCGCGAGGTCGGCGGCGGCGAGATCGCCGTGGACGGCGCTGCCCACCGTCACTCCTGAGGCGGCCGAGGCCGCTACCATCGTCATGATTTCGCTCGCATTCCCCGCCGCCCAGACGCCGGGCACGGCAGTTGTTCCGCGCGGATCGGCCGGGATCTGTTCGAAGAACGGTGACGTCGTTCGGTTACCCCCGAGCGCTTCGTAGAGTGCGGTCCGCGCTATGAACCGGGGTGCAACAACGGCAGCGTCTATTTCGAAGGACCGGCCGCCCTCGATCTCGACCGCTCGCACCTGTGTGCCCTCCACGAGGAGACGCTCGACCCGTGGTGTCACGACGTCTACTCCCAGGGCCGCGAGTTGTTCCCGTTGCTCGTCGGTCGGATTGGGCGCATCGTGGATGAAAAATGTGACATCATCGCTGAGTTGGCTAAATAGCAGCACCTGATGGAACGAGTTCTCGTTGCAACCAAGCACCGCGATGCGTTGGTCTCGTACCTCCCAGCCGTGGCAGAACGCGCAGTGAAGGACACTGTGGCCCCACGCAGCCTCGATGCCTGGGACAGCAGGCAACTCGTCGATGAGCCCGGTTGCGAGGACAACTCGACGAGCTTTGACGTGGAGCGCTTCACCGTCGACCTCGATTGTGAAGTCGTCCAGCACGCCGGAGGCATTCGTGGCAGATCCTGTCACGATGTTCACTCCATAGGACTCGGCCTCAGCACGACCGCGGGCTAGCAGCTCAAGGGGCGAAATACCCTCTAGGCCGAGCACATTATGCGCACCAGCGGAGGGAGCGTTACGGGGTTGCCCAGCGTCGACGACGATGACGCTACGTCGTGAGCGTCCAAGCACGACAGCGGCGGCCAGTCCAGCGACGCCACCTCCAATTACTACTACATCAGCCTGCTTGTTGGTGGTCATTGGGTTGTTTCCTTCTCATTTGAATTAGTGCTAGTCGTTACAAGTTGGTCGACTGACCGCTTGTCCGGAAGTATCGGCTCGACGCTGGCCGGACGAACGGCGGTCCAGACGTCACGACTGGAGGTGAACCCGAGCTCAAAGGTTCCAGCTGCCAGTTCGGATATCGCGGCGTCAATCGCGGCGAGATCATCCGCGCACAGGTCATCGACGAGGATGGCCCGGTTGTGGGTCATTTGCAGCTCGAGATAGCGTGCACCATCTATCGTGTTCGCCGACGCATTGAAGGAAATTTCTAGGCGTTTGATTAGCGAAAACCCAGCCGCTTCAAGTGCCGTCATCCACTCGGCCGCCAATTGGTATCCGGGTGCGGGGAGTCCACCGGCAAGACGTTCGCCAAGGTCGCGGCTGCCCGTGCCTAGGTCGGCGGGCTCGTATGTTGTCGCCCCGCTCGGCTCGATGACGATGAGCACACCGCCCGGGCGCAGTACTTCGAATACCTGCCTCAGAACCTGCACGGGGCGGGTTACGTGGTGCAACGAGAGCGCCGCCCAGGCGAGGTCGATGCTGGCCGGTATAACCGCAGGCCAGTCGCCATCGAGGTTAACCAAGTGCGTCTCGACCCGGTCAGCGACCTCACCCGCCGCTGCCGCGGCACGCAGACGGACGAGCATTGTGGGTGAGGAGTCGAGACCGTGAATCTGGGCGTCTGGGAAGCGGGTCGCGAGAGCAAGAGTTTTTTTCCCGTTCCGGCACCAAGGTCGACAACGACACGCGGCTCAGTGCCGAGAGCATCGGATGCGGCATTCAGCGCTGCCACCAACACCTGTGCACTTAGCGTAGCGTCGAGGTCTAAAAATTCGGCAAGACCGGCGTCATGCTCCGGTGCGAATCCGCGTTCGGGTAGGTCGTGAGGTGAATGGTGCACAGTGGTGTGGGTTTGGGTCACGGTAATCAGGTTATCGCAGCAATCCGTTTTCGGCATAGGCTATTGCGTATGACGCAAGAATTGCTTGATGAGATCGTCCGCCAACGAATTCGAAGCCTTCGCGTGGCCCGGGGTTGGACCCTCGATACGCTCGCCGGCCGCTGCTACCTGTCGGCGTCTACGCTGAGCCGCATCGAGACGGGCCATCGCCGTATCGCGCTCGATCAGCTCTTGCCGATCGCTCAGGCGCTTGGCACGACGCTCGACCAGCTCGTTGAGCCTGAGGGCGACGATGACGTTGTCATCCGCCCCGAGCCCGAGACAAGCGCCGGTTCGACCGTGTGGGTTCTCTCGCGCGAGCGCGATCGCCGCGGCGTCACGATCGCCAAAATGCGGATCACTCCCGACCGCGCGGTAAACGAGACGCAGGTGCACCCGGGATACGAATGGTTCACCGTGCTCAGCGGAACTATCCGACTGCGCCTTGGGGAGCGGACAATCCTGGTCCACGAAGGGCAGGCGGCCGAGTTCTCCACGATGACCCCACACTCCATAGAGGCGCACGAGGGGCCCGTGGAGTTGCTGACGATCTTCGATCGCGACGGGGAGCGAGCTCACCTGCCAGGCCACCAACACCGGCGATGAGTCTGAAAAGGTGGCCCGCCTAACCTGATGACCACCCCTCAGGCGCAGACCCCGACGTCATTGCTCTCCTGCCTAACCACCCGGGCATCCCACTCAACTTCGACTGGGGTAGGTGAACCCTCCGGTCGGCGAAGGCTGCGCCCGGTAGCCGGACCTCACCGGACTCCCGGCTAACGATCAGCGAGCTGGCCCTGTCCCAAATAGATTCGCTCGTGACATCGTCCTGCGTTAGTATGCTGAGTATTGCCGAATACGGAATAAATCATCCGGTTTCCGGTTTTTGTAGCTTTAGTGATCATGCAAAAAGGAGCGCTATGCCTCGCGCAGTGCAATTCGGGTCTTACGGCGGTCTCGAGGTCTTGGAGATTCGCGAAGTATCGATGCCGTCCCCGCAAAACGGTGAAATCGTTGTCCGCGTGCGTGCGGCCGGTGTCAATCCGGGTGAGGCAGCCATCCGTGAGGGCCTGATGGACGCGATGAATCCTGCGCATTTTCCTTCTGGTCAAGGCACCGAATTCTCGGGAGTGGTTGTGGCGGTGGCTGACAATGTGACCGGTGTCACCGTCGATGACGTGGTAATCGGCTTCTCCGACGGTCGTGACGCTCAGGCCGATTTTGTGCGGGTGCCGATCACCAACGTTCTGACGAAGCCGGAAAATATCGACTGGGAGACTGCAGCGGTGATCCCGATCACTGGTGCCACAGCAACGTCGATGATTCAAGCGGTGAAAATTGCCAAAGGGGACACCGTCGTTGTCGCGGGCGGCGCGGGCGGCGTTGGTGCCACCGTGGTGCAACTCGCCATTCTGGCCGGGGCTCGTGTTATTGCGACTGCTGGGGTCAGTGATCAGGAGGCCGTCCGCCAACTCGGCGCCACGCCGGTCGTCTACGGTGACGGCGTGCTTGAGCGCATTCAGGCGGCTGCTCCTGGCGGGGTCGATGCGTTTCTTGACACGCATGGGGACGGCAATGCGGATCTTGCGATTGCGCTCGGCGTTTCGCCCGACCGAATCGATACGATCATCGACTTCGCGGCCGGCCAGCGGCTCGGGATCCTCACCCAGGGCATGTACCAACTCGCGGACATTCGAGCCACTGTCG
Source organism: Arthrobacter endolithicus (assembly GCF_026627425.1). Taxonomy (GTDB): domain Bacteria; phylum Actinomycetota; class Actinomycetes; order Actinomycetales; family Micrococcaceae; genus Arthrobacter_M. Next base: position 5,981 of record NZ_JAPNLH010000020.1, on the reverse strand, counting down.
TCCAATTCGCTGATCTGGTTGCTTCCGGCGCGGTTACCGTCCCGATTCGTGCTCGTTTCCCTCTCAAGGAGGTTCGAGAGGCTTACCTCGAGTTGGCGGGCGGGCGTGGCATCGGCAAAGTCGTGCTGGACGTCTCATTTGAGTCGAAGCCAGGCGACTAGATCGAGCACGTCGGGATCGATTCGTTTGGTTGCGGTGAAGTTGGCCTGGTAGGCGGGCGTGTCCACGAACCATCGGAACATGGCCTGTCGATCGGTGTCGGCGCCGAACACGCTAAGGGGGACGCTTTGAAATTGCCCGGGCTTGCCGAGGTGCTCGCCGATTCGCTGAGCGATAGCTTCACAGGTGAGTTCGTCGCCCGCGATCTCGATGGCACCGTCGGGCAACAGGGCGGGGTTGAGGAGGACCTCGGCGGCAACGATTCCGATGTCGCGGACCGAGACCATCTGTAGGGGCACATTGCCAGGCATGGGAAGCCGAAGTACGAACTCGGTGTCGCCGCTTGGCACCAGCGAGCGGGCGAGATTCTCCAGGAAGAACGTTGGTCGGACGAACGACACCGGAACGACATCGGTCAAGGCTTTCTCGACAAGTCGCTTGCTTTCAAAGTGCGGGACACCGCTGTTGCGTTCGGCCCCGCCGACGGAGGAATACACGACGCGTGGGACTTTCGCGTGTTGCGCAGCGTCGGCGATGGCGCGGCCGCGGATAATCTCACCGTCCGTCCCGCCGTCGCTCTCGTCGTAGGTGGTCATCAGGAACAACCCGCTCACATCGGCCAACGCCGACGCAATCGAGTCGACTTCGTCCAGGTCGCCGTGAACGAGACTCACCCCTCGCGCAGCGAGAGCTCGGCTCCTATCAGATTCGGGGTTTCGCACTATGGCGCGCACGTTGGCGCCACGGTCGAGAAGTGCATCAACCACGGCGCCTCCTTGCTGCCCGGTAGCACCGATGACAGCATAGGGAGGCGCGGTCTTTTCAGTCATACTTAAAGTATCCCACAGAAGCGGACGATTTCGTCCCCTAGGCGATGTTGTCCACCGGACGGTCACCGCCACCCTCGATGAATGGAGTCCGGCATGAGCGAATCGGTCCAGCTTTACCCGCCCGCATCGCCTGAGTATGTGGCGGGAACGAGTGCGGATAATTCCAGTGGAACCCAGGAACCGGCGTTCGTCGCGAAGCCGGCGACCGCCGCGGAGGTCAGTGAAGTCGTTGTTCAGGCCGCTCGTCGAGGCCTGAAGGTCATGCCGCAGGCGACGGGGCACGGTGCGGGTGGCCATGTGGGGAACAACACGATCATCATCGATACGTCAGGTCTGCGCGAACTGACGATCGACCCTGATGCACGGACGGCATCAGCTGGCGCTGGGCTGACCTGGGGAGAAATCAACCCCAAAGCTGAGGTTCACGGGCTGATGGGTCTGGCTGGCTCATCGCCCACCGTTGCCGTGGGCGGCTACACGTTCGGGGGCGGGTTTGGGTGGTTGACTCGCCCGTTCGGGGCTGCCAGTTCGGCCCTGCGTTCGGTCGAATACGTCGACGGCAAGGGCAACCTTCGCCTCGCTACCGACGATGCAGTGGATCCGATGGACCGTGATGCTCTCTGGGCGTTCCGCGGTGGTGGTGGCGTCGGGATTGCAACGCACCTCGACTTCGATCTCGTGCCGATTAACGACCTGCACGCCGGCTATCTGCTCTGGCCGATCGAGGCCCTGGACGACGTCGTTCAGGCCTGGGCTGCTTCACTCGCTGAGGTTGGCGCGTCTGTTGCAGCAAGCATTGCCGTGTTGCACACACCTCCCGCGCCAAACTTCCCGAAGGAGCTCCAGGGTGTACCGGTCGTCCATCTGGCGGTGGCATCAAGCGACGGCGAAGCGGGGGCGCTGCCCCTGCTGGATGCTGTGCGTCGCGTCATTGCGCCGACCGTCGACACCTGGGGTCCGACCGACGCGTCCGGATTGGCGACCATTCACCTGGATCCTCCGATGGCTGTCCCTGCAATCGGCCTAGCCCGCTGGCTCGGCCCCGTCACCGGTCAAGTTGCTGCCGACATCCTGCGCACGGCCGCACCAGCGGAATCGGCACTGGCGATGATCGAGATCCGGTCACTTGATAACGATGCCCGCACCCGCGACGGTGCCGAGACAGCCGTCCAGGGACCGTTTGTGGTGCACGCGGTGGGCGCCCTCATCGGGCCGAACACTCGCGAACACATCAACAAGGCTTTCGCGACAGTTCGTAGGGCCGCCGCCATCGTGGATCTTGGGCTGAGCCTCGGCTCCTGGGCGGAGGGGAGTGATTCGGTTCCCGACGCGTTGCCCGAAGGCCTGCGTCAGCGAGTGGCCCACATTGCGGACACCGTTGATCCTGACGGCGTGATCAGTCGTTCCCGCTACCTCGGCTAAGAGTTTTCATCCGCCTCAAGTCGAAACGATGCTTCGATATCGGATTGCTCCACCGCAGGTCCTGGAAGATTCGCTCCAGCAGCAAGCCCGGCCAGGAACAACGCAATGTGCCGATTTGCGCTTCTGTGCCAATGTGAAGTGAAGTGAAGTGGCTGGGTGATGAGGGCGCTGCAGACGATGATGTCGGTGGCGTTGGCATCGTGCCGGATCGATCCGTCAACGCGCCCCTCATTGAGAAACTCTTCAAGCGTGCTATCGATCGTCGCCCGCTTCTGAATTGCATCGCCATCCATGATGGGCGCAGCGCCGTGCAAAGGAAGGATGAGTTGGTCGGCGATCTCCAGTGAGTCGGTGAGGAAACGCTCAATGGCCTCGAGGCCTCCAACCCCATCAGTCCGAATTGACTCCAGAATCGTAATGAGACTGTCGTAAGCCCGGTGCTCGAGCTCGCGCATCAGCGCACTACGGTCAGGAAACGAGCGATAAAAGGTTGCGACACCAAGGCCCGCCTCCTGCGCGATCATCCGAACAGGGACATTGAAACCGTCCCGTGCGATCATCGACAACGCCGACGCAATCAGTCGCTCTCGGTTCCGCGCCGCATCCCGACGATGGACTCGCGGCCCAGCCTCGTCTACAGCGCTCTCCTCCATCACCCCACCTTGCCACATCCGCGGCCACCCTGTGCAGCGGATAAGTCTCCGCTAACTACCCCAGCAGCGACGCCAAAACTATTCAGCGCTGACCGACAGTTCAGCCCAGATCTGGGCCGCCGTTGGTGAGGTCGCCGGACAAGACGGGCCCCAATGCATCGCTGTCGGGAGAGAGCACCCGAGATCACATTCGCCCCGAGGCACCGCCCGATAGCGGGACCGCTAACCACGCAGATTCGAGTCGAGACCCAGCCGGCATGCTCTGGCCAGGACTTGTGTCACAAGGGAACGTCCTGCGTTCGCGATGGCTGACGTGCCCACCGGAACGATTTACGCACCCTCGTTATCGTCGCGCAAGGAGTGGATCATGCTCTGCAGGATCCTGAACGCACCCGACTGCTCGTCCTCCGACATGCCGCCCAGCATCCTGACTTCGACGGATCGGACCGCAACGGTCGCCGTCTCTAGCCTCCGGCGACCGCGTGGCGTGAGCCGGGCGGGAAGAACTTTCCCGACAGGGGCCTCCGCCGGCCTGCTCACGTAGCCATCTCGTTCCAAACTTTGCAGCAGCACGTTCATCGACTGCCGCGTCACGAATGCTCCCCGCGCGAGCTCCGAGTTCGACAGGCCCGGGCGCTGTGCCAGAAGCTCGAGGCAGGAGTAGTGCGTCACGGTCATCCCGAGCGGCCGCAGCACTGCCTCCATGGCAGCGCGAAGGGCACTTGCCGCCTCCTTCAGCACGAAGCCCAGTGACGTCTCTAGGACGACGCCGATAAAGTCTTGACTCATGTCAGTATTCTGACATAGATTGATCGGTGTCAGAAAACAGACACACCAATAAGGAGCATCATAATGCCTGCCACCGGCCCCGACTTCATCTCCCTCCAGGCTCGCGACCTCGACGCGTCGCAGGCGTTCTACGAGAAGTACCTCAGCCTCGTCCGCTCTCAGGCCGGCCCTCCCCATGCTGTCGTCTTCGAGACGACGCCAATCGCGTTCGCACTGCGAGACATCGTTCCCGGCACCGATCTTGCGTCCGTTGCTCAGCCCGGCATCGGTGCCGCGATCTGGCTCCATGCCACCGATGTCCAAGCCATTCACGACGCTCTCCTCTCCGACGGCCACACGATCGTCTCGGCTCCGATCGACGGCCCCTTCGGTCGCACGTTCACCTTTGCCGACCCCGACGGCTACCAGATCACCCTCCACGACCGCGCCTAAGACGCCGAACGCCGCCACAGCCCAACCGTCGCCAGTTGGCGATCGCATGCGGATCTCAAACGTCTCGTAAGGGGTGACCCGTATGAGGGTCCCCCTGCGGCGGGTGGATCGCATATAGCAACGGTGGGAGCAAGATCGATGGTGTTGTCCGGAGGGGAACGCTCCGCGGGACGGGTGGAAACACCGCAAGTAACCCAGGTGTTGGTTGAAGCCGCCCGGCAGACCAGAGCCGCTAGCAGCACGCGGACGAAGAAAATGACCGATGTGAAGAGCTGCGTGATCAGGCTGGCCTCAAATATGACTTGGCCAAGCGATGAGAAGGGCTGTAGGTCTCGACGGCGTGGCCAATAGGGAGGCGGTGCAGGCGCGGTTGAGTGCCAACCTAGGCCGGGGAACCCCACCCAGCGCGGTAGTGGCCAAGGCCTCCGGAAAGACATCCAAGGCACGCAAGTCGCGCGGGAGAACCGGGCCGGCGCAAGTCGACTTGACGAGATTTCAGAGAGTGGCTATATTTTTTCTCGTCAGAAAAAGAGAACGGAAGTTCCCCCGCTCACAGTAGGTGAAGTTGCTTGTCTAGGGGGAAGCACCGTTGCAGTAGTACCTGGTCGTCGGACAGCTTGAGACGGCCAGAGCAACACCAGTAGTACCGGACCGTCAAGTAGTAGGAGGCGGACATAGCAGTGCCGCAGTACCTGGTCGTCGGACAGCTTGAGACGGCCAGAGCAACACCAGTAACACCTGGTCGTCGGACAGCTTGAGACGGCCAGAGCAGTACCGGTAACGCGGGGCGGGCAAGTTGAGAGCATCTTTATGCACTCCTTGCCCGCCCCTAACGTTCGGGTCTGCTGGCCGGCACAGATGGGGTCGCCGCAGAAAACGGCATAAGTCGTGCGACAGGTTCAAGCGGTCAACGCAACGCCTTGTCACTGGACCTCGCCCAGAGCCTGTCCGTAGCGGGAACGCTTTGCGGGACAGTTTCATAGGTTCATGCCGGGATGGAGCGCTGAGGACGGGTCCTCAGGTGGGTGTTCGGCCGCCATAGGGGGTCAGCTTCCGCAGTCCATGTGCGGATACAGGGGTGGCTTACTGGTAACCGTACGTATTCGTTTCGAAACTATTCAACAGTACTTGTTGTGACTTTGGAACGGATCGCAGGTTGTCATCGCCTGCACTGCGGCCGGAGGTTGTTGTCGCCGCGGAGTTTGGGTTCGATCTTTGGACCACGAGGAGCGGGCGGAAAGCCATCAACCTGTCCAAACGGAGCTCACGGGGCGTCTCAGTGTTTACCCATTGGGGCCAGCCTGTCCTGGCGCCCGTAATCGGGGGCACTGGCCCGGGCGTAACACTACCCTTCCGGTTTTCCGCGTTTTTGGGGAAACGCGCTCGAAGATTTTGGCCGAAGTTCACGCAGTCCCGCGCCGATCATGAGCGGCGCGACCACTGAGTGGCACTCCCAGTCCCAGGATCTAGCCGGCGCCGTGTGGGAAATGAATCCATAAGGTGAACTGCCCCGGGTTTAATGGAGGGTGTTGAATCCTTGAAAGGATGAGCACCATGCCAGCACCGAAAAAATATCCAGATGAGCTTCGCCAGCGGGCAGTCCGCCTCGTGATGGACGCCCAGAAGAATCCCAGTGGCGGCCGTGGTGCGTGCACCAGGATCGGTGCGCAGCTGGGCATCCCAGCGGACACGATCC